>DASVZA010000016.1:0-280895 GCA_036391875.1 Parasulfuritortus sp. | reverse complement strand
GCGTGTTGAAGTCCGGTAAGCCATTCGACCCGAAATTGCATGGCGGCGTGGCTTGACGTCGATAACAGTATCTACGCTCCACGCTCTTCCGCTTTGGCCATCAAACTTGGAACCCCTGATGGCCGCTATGCACATCGTCACTCGCCCGCTTCAATCCTCCGATTCCGCTCAGGCGTCGCCGGATGACTGTCCAGATAGCCGTTGAACAGATCGCCATTCTTCCCCGGATGTTTCTTGTCCGCCATGGCTTGCAGGCGTTGCAGCATGTCGGCCAGTTCGGCGGGTGGGATGCCGTTCAGCTTCATCACCTTGACGGCGTAGTCGTCGGCCTCGCTTTCGAAACCCCTCGAGTATTTTGCCTGCAGCATGGCGGCGGACATGCCGGTGGCGAGGTTGCTGAAGTCGCCCAGGTACCAGGCGACCACGGCGCCGACGATGGAGTTCTGGATCAGCATGCGCATGCTGTGGCGGCGGGCGAGGTGGCCGAGTTCGTGGCTCAGTACTCCCATGATTTCCCGGTCGTCGGTTGCGACTTTGACGAGCTGGTCGGTCACGACGATGGTGCCGTTCGGCAGGGCGAAGGCGTTGGCGCCGACGGGGCCGCCGTCGCGGAACACGATGCGGTGGGGCGGTGCGCCGGCCGGCAGCTTGAGATGGTCGAATTCCTGCTCGATGGCGACTTGCCGGTCGCGCGGCAGCTTGCTCGGGGTCAGGGCATGCTTGTCGAGGAAGTTGAGCGTGGTTTCGCCGATGCCGGCCAGGATGTTGGGCGGCAGTTGGTAGGCCAGCCATTCCGAGACGGCCGGCAGCCCCCAGCGGTAGCCGGCGCCGACGGCCGCGAAGGCGATCAGCAACGAGACGACGACCCAGCGCCAGCGCGACTGCAGGTGGACGGTGAGGCCGTCGCGGTGGCGGCCGGCATGCAGCATGCGGGCGAACGCGGCGCGCTCGTGCACCTCGCAGTGCGAGCCGTCGGGGAAGGTGATTAGTCGGGGCGCGGAGCCGAGCGGCTCGGATATCTTCAGGTTGGACAGGTGGGCGCGGATGTCGACCTCGTCGCCGGCCACGACCAGCACCTGATCGTCCAGGCGGAGGTCGACCGGCTGGGCGCGGGCGCTCTTGCCGTCGAAGTAGACCGCCGCGACCCGGTCGGTTTCAGCGCTCATCTCAGAACGAAATGTCGATGTCGAACAGGTCGGCCGCGCCTTCGCCGGTCGCGGTGACTTCTTCCTCCGGCACGGCGAGCACCTGTTCGATGTCGCCATGCGGGACGACGCCCATGCTCTCGATCCGGTAGCGCGCCATCCGGATGTCGGCGAAGGGCTTGAACAGGCCGAGGCTGAAGATGGTGCCGAGCAGGTTGGTGAGGAAGATCCAGAGCAGCCTGCGCGCCCGGACGCGGCTGACGAACTGGTGTTCGCCCAGCCGGGTGTGGTTCCAGACCAGGTTCTGGCTGCGGGCGGCGAACCAGGGGCCGACCAGGGCGAGCAGCAGCAGGTAGAAGAGGATGAAGGCGATCGCGAACAGGCCGATGAAGAAGTTCTTCTGTTGGTCGGCCGGCACGTGGCCTAGGGCGACGAGCGACGTCAACTGGGCCTTGAAGGTGAACGCGAGCGCGACCGGCACGACCAGGCCGAGCATGATCAGGCCGAGCAGCCTGAGGTACATGGCGTAGAACTTGCCCGGGCCGGCATCGAAGCCGAACCGGCTGTTGCCGAACCAGCTATTGCGGTGCTGGTATTTCTTGATGTTCTGGTGGGTGAGCGGCGCCAGCAGATAGAGCGAGACCATGGTCAGGACCGGCATCAGCAGGAAGCTGAAATAGCCTTCGCCGGTGCTGCCGCGGAACGAGAAGCGCAGGCCGCGGTAGCTACTGTTGTGCAGCTTGAAGCAGAACGAGCGGACGATCAGCCAGGGCAGGACGGCGGCGAGCAGGGCGATGGCGACCAGGGCGAGCCTGGGCGAGGTTTCGAGCGACAGCTTGTAGGCGAGGAACAGACCCAGCGCGATGAGCCGGCCCTTGAGGATCTTCTTCGGATCGCCGTGGTAGTCGAAGTGGCTGCCGAGCAGGCTGGTGTTCTGGTAGAAGTATTTCAGCCGGCGGACCTTGGCCCAGGCCGAGTAGATGCCGAGCGTCACGATGGTCAGCGCCACGTTGACGATCCAGATGCGGAAATATTCGCTGCCCTTGCCGCTGAAGCCGAAGGATGCCTGGCCCGGATTGCTCGATTCGAGTGCAGTCATGCGTGATTCCCCTTGTCGATTATTTGTTCTCCCTGCAACGTCCGGTCGGGACGCCGCCGCCGGCCATTCTATTGCCATTGTGTTCGAGGGGCCATCTTGAAGAATCGCGGACCGGCCCCAGATACGGCCCGGTTTCATTTTTTACGATTGCCTAACCATGAGCGAAAACGTCAAAGAAACCCTGGGCTTCCAGGCCGAGGTCAAGCAACTGCTGCAACTGATGATCCACTCCTTGTATTCGCACAAGGAGATATTCGTCCGCGAACTCTGCTCCAACGCGGCCGACGCGGCCGACAAGCTGCGCTTCGAGGCGCTCAACGACGGCGCGCTGTACGAGAACGAGCCCGAGCTGAAGATCTGGATCAAGGCCGACAAGGAGGCCAGGACCCTGACCATCCGCGACAACGGCATCGGCATGAGCCGCCAGGAGGTGATCGAGCACATCGGCACGATTGCGAAATCCGGCACCAAGGAATTCTTCGGCAAGCTGACCGGCGACCAGAAGAAGGACGCCCAGCTGATCGGCCAGTTCGGCGTCGGCTTCTATTCCAGCTTCATCGTCGCCGACAAGGTGACGCTGACCACCCGCCGCGCCGGCCTGACCAAGGAACACGGCGTGCGCTGGGAGTCCGAGGGCACCGGCGAGTTCACCCTGGAGACGGTCGAGAAGGAAGGCCGCGGCACCGAGATCGTCCTGCACATGAAGGAGGACGAGGCCGAGTTCCTGGAGGAATGGCGCATCAAGACCATCATCCGCCAGTATTCCGACCACATCGCCATTCCCATCGTCTTCATCGACGAAAAGGGCGAGGAAGAGACCGTCAACAAGGCCAACGCCCTGTGGGCGAGGTCCAAGAACGACATCACCGAGGAAGAGTACAAGGCCTTCTACCAGCACGTCGGCCACGACTACGAGGACCCGATGGCCTGGACCCACGCCCGGGTCGAGGGCCGCCAGGACTACACCTTGCTGCTCTACGTGCCGTCCCATGCGCCGTTCGACCTGTGGGACCGCGAGGCCAAGACCGGCGTCAAGCTGTATGTGAAGCGCGTCTTCATCATGGAGGACGCCCGCAAGCTGATGCCGGCCTACCTGCGCTTCATGCGCGGCGTGATCGACGCCGCCGACCTGCCGCTCAACGTCTCGCGCGAGATCCTGCAGCAGACCAAGGATATGGAGATGATCCGCGCCGGTTGCGTGAAGAAGGCGCTCGACCTGCTCGACGACCTGGCCGAGAACCGCAAGGAGGACTACGCCAAGCTGTGGGACAACTTCGGCGAGGTCATGAAGGAAGGCGTCGGCGAGGATTTCGCCAACAAGGAACGCATCGCCAGGCTGCTGCGCTTCCGCAGCACCGGCAGCGACGAGCCGACCGTTTCCCTGGCCGACTACATCGGCCGCATGAAGGAAGGCCAGGACAAGATTTTCTACATCACCGCCGACAGCCTGCCGGCCGCCAAGTCTAGCCCGCACCTGGAGATCTTCCGCAAGAAGGGCATCGAGGTGCTGCTGCTGACCGACCGGGTCGACGAATGGCTGGTCTCGCACCTGCTCGAATTCGATGGCAAGCAACTGGCCAGCGTCGCCCGCGGCGACCTCGACCTGTCGGCCGTGAAGTCGGAAGAGGGCGACAAGGCCGAAGAGGAAGCGCCCAAGGCCGAGGAGGCCAAGGCCCTGGTCGAACGGATGCAGGAGGCCTTGAAGGACGATGTCAAGGAAGTCCGCGTCAGCACCCGTCTGGTCGATTCCCCGGCCTGCCTGGTGGCCGGCGAGCACGACATGAGCGGCCATCTGGCCCGCATGCTCAAGGCCATGGGCCAGAGCGCGCCCGAGTCGAAGCCGATCCTGGAGATCAACGTCGGCCACGGCCTGGTCAAGCGGCTGGAGAGCGAGGAGGGCGAGCGCTTCGGCGAGTTGGCCAAGCTGGTGCTTGATCAGGCCGTGCTGCTCGACGGCGGCCAGTTGAACGACCCGGCTGGTTTCGTCAAACGGATGAACGCACTGCTGGGCGCCTGATCTTCCAGGCTACGGTCCTCGGTCGTAGCCTGTCCCGATTCAAAAAGGCCGCCGGCAATCCGGCGGCCTTTTTGCGTGAAATCACCTGTGTTATGCCGGAATGATCAGACCTTGAAGGCGGCCATGGCCGTTTGCAGATCATTGACGTGGTTCCTGATCTGAACCACGGTGCCGTCGATCTGCCGGGCGCTGGCGCCGTTTTCCTCGGCGCTGGCGGCGACCTGTTCGGCGGTCTGGGATATCTGCTCGACCGCGCTGGTTTCCTCGCGTACCGCGCCGGCGATGGCTTGGACCTCCGTGGTCGTATCGGTCACCGACTGCATGGCCACGGCCAAGGCCTCGACCGCCGACTGGCTCGATTCCAGGCTGCCGGCCAGCGTCGACTGGCCGCGGGTGACCACCGACTCGACGATCTTGGAGCGCTGCTCCAGTTGCTGGGTGACGGCGTCGATCTCGCCGGCCGAGGTGGCCGATTTTTCGGCCAGTTTGCGGACCTCGTCGGCGACCACGGCAAAGCCCCGGCCCGCCTCGCCGGCCCGGGCGGCTTCGATGGCGGCGTTGAGCGCAAGCAGGTTGGTCTGTTCGGCGATTTCCCGGACCTGCTGGGTCATGTTGGTGATGCTGCGGGTGCTGGTGACGAAATTGGCGACCGCCTCGGCGATCTCGTTCATGGTGGCATCCAGCTCCTGGTGCCGGCCGGCCAGTTCCAGGATGCGGTCGTTGCCTTCGCGGGTTCGGGCCAGGGTGTCGCCCGCCTTGTTGCGGATGCGGTCGGTCTCTTCGGCGACGCCGTGGATGCTGGTCGACATTTCTTCCATGGCGGAGGCGAGCGACGCGGCCGATTCGGTGCTGGATTGTGTTCGCTGCAGGATGCCCGCCGCCTCGCTGGTCAGTTCGGCCGTCGCCCGGGCCACCGCCTGGCTGGAATCCTGCGCCTGGCCGATCAGTTTGCACAGACTTGAGCGTACTTGTTCTCCACTTTGCGCCAGCTTGCCGATCTCGTCATTCGAACTGGATTGAATGGCGTGCTGGAACTCGCCGTCGGCGAGGTTGTTGAGATGGGAGACCAGTGTGGCGACCGGGCGCAGGATCAGCCTTTGGACGAGATTGTTGTAGACAGCGGTGCCCAGGCCCACCATCACGAGGAAGAATACAGCGACCATGAGGACGTCTCGATCGGCCTTGGCGATTGTTTGGCTGGCGCGATCTTCGGCCATCTTCTCGATGCTTTTTCGTGCTTGCAGGAGCAGGGTGGTCGGTTGCCGGTCGATGCCGGCAACCGCGGCATCGCCGGCCTTGGCCTGGAAGCCGGCGGACTTGAATGCATCCAGCCCTTTTCGGTAACCGGCTCCTAGTTGGCGATGGGCCTCCAGGAATTGCTGGGTCAGGGTCTTGCCCTCGCCGTCAGGCAGTATCTTCAGCAACTCGGTGCCCTGTGCCTGGACTTCGGCCTCCCGCTTTTCGAAGGCGCCCCAGTGCTTGTCCAGATTGGCCGGATTGTCGCCGCGGAGCAGCGTGTCTTTCCATTCCTGGACCTGAATTTTGAATGTGGCTTCCAGGTTGGCGATTCGCATCGCGGCGATTTGCATAGGGATTACTTCGTCTTGATAGACCTCCACGATTTGCTTCAGTGTGAGGTACATCCAAAAGGCGCCTACCAATACCAGAGCCAGACTGCCGGCGTAACCGATCAATAATTTGCCGCGTAAATTCATAGCTTCTCCCTAGAGCTGCACGACGTTTTCTGTGATGGGACGGGTAATCCAGCCTTTAACGGCCTTAAGCTTTAAAAATTTAAATAATCATACCTAAATTAGTTAAAGCCAGCTGTGAAGGTAGGGTTATTGCGCGTGCGTTGCCTGGGGCAATCTGTGATGCGGACGCCCGGGCAGGGCAGTTGGCAAGGTCGCTCGCGGGCGGGTCAGCCCGACGTGCTGTTGCCCTCGGCGATCTGATGGTCGATGAAGAAGTGCAGCAGCAGGACGTCGTCGTCGGCCAGGCGGTGGAACTCGAGGCCGTATTTGGGAGGCGTGCCGTCGGTCACGTTGCGGATGTCGGCACTGATGGTGAGCTTGCGGTTTACCTCGGACAGAAAGGCGGGCAGGGTGATGCGCACGGTATCGCCGGCCGCGCCCAGCGTGCCGTCTGCCTCCAACAGGGCGCCGTGCAGGCTGAGGTCGAGCAGGGTGATCGGCAGGCGGCTGCCGTCCGCCTTCTCGGCCTGGGTGGACAGGTGCAGCTTGATCCGGGGCGAACGGCGCACGCGCCGGGCCTCTACCTTGTCCGGGTAGCTGAAATGGGCGTAGGGATAGGGGTGGGCCCGTGCCTTGATCAGGCGCGAGACGAAGGCATAGATGTGGCTGCCGGACAGGATCCGGAAGATGTATTCGCCGTTGAAGCGCATCCACAGGCCTTCGTTGTCGACGATGGGCAGGGTGGTCAGCAGGCTGGCGTCCTGCAGCGCGCCCATGTAGCGGACGGCGTAATGGGCAGCCTCGGCGGTGCCGGCCGGCTGCATCTGCAGGGTGTCGCCCACCTTCAGCCGGATGCTGTCGAAATCGACGATCTGTCTCTCGGGAGTGGTGCCGGCCATGATGGGATGCTCAGCGGGGGCGCCGGTCAAGGTCGCTGAAATGGAGCGGGAAATGTCCGCTGCGGCGGTCGTCGAAATAGTGTTTCAGCGTCCGGTGCACGGTGCGGAAGGCCATCTCGTCCCAGGGGATTTCGTCCTCGCCGAACAAGGCGACCTCCAGGCTCTCCTCGCCGGCGGCGAAGTCGAGGTCCAACAGGCGGGCGCGGAACAGCATGTAGACCTGGTCGATGTCCGGGATGTTGACCAGACTGTACAGGCCTTCCAGTTCGACCCGGGCGCCGGCTTCCTCCAGGGTCTCGCGGATCGCGCCCTCGGTCGTGGTCTCGCCGTTCTCCATGAAGCCGGCGGGCAGGGTCCACAGGCCATAGCGCGGTTCGATGGCCCGGCGGCAGAGCAGAACCTTGTTCTCCCAGGTTGGCAGGCAGCCCACCACCATGCGCGGGTTCTGGTAGTGGATGGTGCCGCAGGCGTCGCAGATGTAGCGGTGACGATTGTCGCCGTCCGGTATCCGGTGGCTGACTGGGGCTCCACAATGGCTGCAATATTTCATGGCGATCCTGTTGGTGAGGCGATCTGACAGTAGCAAAAAGCTCAGACGGGCGTCAAAGGCCTTCGTTCAATCGGCTAAAAGCGCTGCGCCAAGTGTAAAATCCGCCCCAATTGTTTCTAGCCGACGCGACCATGACCCAGACGCTCTTCCTCCGCGGTACCGCCGCCCTCTCCGATTTCCGCATCGCGAAACTGCTGGACAAGGCGCAGCCGCACGGCGTGACCGGCATCGAGACCTCGTATCGCTATTTCGTCGAGTTGGAGGCGCCGCTGAGCAAGAGCGACCTGGCCTTCCTCGGCAGCCTGCTCAAGGCCGAACCGTGCAAGCCGGCGGCCAAGGCCGTGCTGGTGGTGCCCCGTCTGGGCACGGTGTCGCCCTGGTCATCCAAGGCCACCGACATCGCCCGCAACTGCGGCCTGGGCGCGGTGCGGCGGATCGAACGCGGCATCGCCTACGACATCGCGGTCAAGCGCGGTCGCTCTGCGACCGGCGACGAGATTCTGGCAGCCCTGCACGATCGGATGACCGAGAGCGTGTTGTTCGACGAACGCGAGGCCGAACGTCTGTTCCACCACGTCGAGCCGCAGCCGCTGGCCAGCGTCAATATCCTCAAGGGCGGCCGCAAGGCCCTGGAGCAGGCCAACGCCGAATGGGGTCTGGCCCTGTCGCCGGACGAGATCGACTACCTGCTGACCCATTTCAAGCAGGCCAAGCGCAACCCGACCGACGTCGAGCTGATGATGTTCGCCCAGGCCAATTCGGAGCACTGCCGGCACAAGATATTCAACGCCGACTGGATCGTCGACGGCAAGAAGCAGAAGGAATCGCTGTTCGGCATGATCCGCCACACCCACAAGGTGCGCCCGCAGGGCACGCTGTCGGCCTATTCCGACAACGCCTCGGTGATCGAGGGCGCCACCATCGGCCGCTTCTACCCGGACGGCAAGGGCAGCTACGGCTTCCACAAGGAGCCGACCCACATCCTGATGAAGGTAGAAACCCACAACCACCCGACCGCCATCGCGCCGTTCCCCGGCGCCGCCACCGGCTCGGGCGGCGAGATCCGCGACGAAGGCGCCACCGGCACCGGCTCCAAGCCCAAGGCCGGCCTGTGCGGCTTCTCCGTCTCCAACCTGCGCATCCCGGGTTTCGAGCAGCCCTGGGAAGCGGACTACGGCAAGCCGGGCCGCATCGTCTCGGCGCTCGACATCATGATCGAGGGCCCGATCGGCGCCGCCGCCTTCAACAACGAGTTCGGCCGGCCCAACCTGGCCGGCTACTTCCGCGCCTTCGAGCTGGCCGCGCCGGACGGCCAGGTGCGCGGTTACCACAAGCCGATCATGCTGGCCGGCGGGGTCGGCAACATCCGCGAGGACCACGTATTCAAGCAGGACTTCAAGCCGGGCACGCTGCTGATCCAGTTGGGCGGCCCGGGCATGCTGATCGGCCTGGGCGGCGGCGCCGCCTCCAGCCTGGGCGCCGGCGCCAACGCCGAGGCCCTGGATTTCGATTCGGTGCAGCGCGGCAACCCCGAGATCCAGCGCCGGGCGCAGGAAGTGATCGACCGCTGCTGGCAGATGGGTGAGGCCAATCCGATCCTGTCGATCCATGATGTCGGCGCCGGTGGCATTTCCAACGCCATGCCGGAACTGGCCCACGGCGCCGGCCTGGGCGCCAGGTTCGAGCTGCGCGACGTGCCGAGCGAGGAGCCGGGCATGTCGCCGCGCGAGATCTGGTCGAACGAGGCCCAGGAACGCTACGTCCTGGCCATCGCCCCCGACAGCCTGGACCTGTTCAAGGCCCTGTGCGAGCGAGAGCGCTGCCCGTTCGCCGTGGTCGGCCAGGCCACCAAGGAAGGCCAGCTGACCGTCACCGACCGTTACTTCAAGAACACGCCGGTCGACATGCCGATGGACGTTCTGCTCGGCAAGCCGCCCAAGATGACCCGCGACGTCAAGCATGTCGCGCCCACCCTCAAGCCGTTCACCGCAGAGGGGCTGGACCTGAAGGACGCTGCCTACCGCGTCCTGCGCCATCCGACCGTGGCCAGCAAATCATTCCTGATCACCATCGGCGACCGCACCGTGGGCGGCTTCACCGCCCGCGACCAGTTCGTCGGCCCGTGGCAGATGCCGGTGGCCGACTGCGCCGTGACCACGCTGGGCTACGACACCTACCTCGGCGAGGTGATGGCAATGGGCGAGCGCACGCCGCTGGCCCTGATCGATCCGGCCGCCTCGGGCCGCATGGCGGTGGCCGAATCGGTGATGAACCTGGCCGCGGCGGCGGTGAAGGACATCTCCGACATCCGCCTGTCGGCCAACTGGATGGCGGCGGCCGGCCATCCCGGCGAGGATGCCGCCCTGTTCGACACGGTCAAGGCCGTGGCCAAGGAACTGTGCCCCGAGCTGGGCATCAGCATCCCGGTTGGCAAGGACTCCATGTCCATGCGCACCACCTGGCAGGAAGGCGCCGAGCAGAAGGCCGTGGTGTCGCCGCTGTCGCTGATCGTCTCCGCCTTCGCGCCGGTCGTCGACGCCCGCCGCACCCTGACCCCGCAACTGCGCACCGACTGCGGCGAGACCGACCTGATCCTGATCGACTTGGGCGAGGGCAACAACCGCCTGGGCGGCTCGGTGCTGGCCAGCTGCTACGGCGAGCTGGGCGACCTCTGCCCGGACGTCGACGTGCCGCAGCGGCTCAAGGCCTTCTTCGCCACCATCCAGAAACTGAACCGGGACGGCAAGCTGCTGGCCTACCACGACCGTTCCGACGGCGGCCTGTTCGCGACCCTGTGCGAGATGGCCTTCGCCGGCCGCACCGGTCTCGACCTCGACGTCGACGAGCTGCGCTACCACCGCTTGCGCGACGAGCTGATCCTCGACGTCGAAGGCATGCCGGAGCCGAACGAGCCTTACACCAGCCGGTTGTTCGGCATCCTGTTCAACGAGGAGCTGGGTGCCGTGCTGCAGGTACGCCGCGCTGATACCCAGTCGGTCATGCAGGCCTTCTTCAAGGCCGGTCTGCGCGACGAGTTCTACATCGTCGGCCGCCTCAACAAGAAGGACCGCATCCGCGTCCTGCGCGAGGGGCGCCGGGTATTCGACGAGCCGCGCGCCGACCTCCTGGCAGCCTGGTCCGAGACCAGCTATCGGATGCAGTCGCTGCGCGACAACCCCGATTGCGCCCGCCAGGAATTCGAGGGCCTGACCAAGGCGAAGAACCCGGGCCTGCGCGCCGAACTGAGCTTCGACCCGAGCGATGATGTCGCCACGCCCTACGTCAAGAGCCGCAAGGCTCGGCCCAAGGTCGCCATCCTGCGCGAGCAGGGCGTCAACGGCGAGGTCGAGATGGGCGCCGCCTTCCACAAAGCCGGCTTCGATGCGGTCGACGTGCACATGAGCGACGTGCTGTCCGGCCGGGTCAGCCTCAAGGCGTTCAAAGGCTTGGCGGCCTGCGGCGGTTTCAGCTACGGCGACGTGCTCGGTGCCGGCGGCGGCTGGGCGGCTTCGATCCTGCACAACGCCCGGGCCCGCGACGAATTCGAGGCCTTCTTCAAGCGCGACGACAGCTTCGCCCTCGGTGTCTGCAACGGCTGCCAGATGATGAGCCGTCTGGCCCCGATCATCCCCGGCGCCGAGGACTGGCCGAGCTTCGAGCGCAACCTGTCCGAGCAGTTCGAGGCCCGCTTCGTCATGGTCGAGGTGCCCAAGACGCCGTCCATCCTGTTCGACGGCATGGCCGGTTCACGCATGCCGGTGGTCGTCTCGCACGGCGAGGGCCGTGCACTGTTCGGCTCCAAGGCCCAGCGCAAGCGGGCCGAGGTCTGCCTGCGCTACGTCGACAACCGCGGCCGCAAGACCGAGGACTATCCGTTCAACCCGAACGGTTCGGCCAAGGGCATCACCGGCCTGACCACGGCGGACGGCCGCTTCACCATCATGATGCCGCACCCGGAACGGGTGTTCCGTGCCGTCCAGAACTCCTGGCGGCCGGACGAGTGGAAGGACGACGGCCCCTGGCTGCGCCTGTTCCGCAACGCCCGGAAGTGGGTGGGCTGATTCGGGTCTGAAGGGGCGGAGGCCGGCGCGGCGGACCCGGGCCGTGCCATGAACCTGCTGCGATTTCCCTGCGTTCCATTGCTGTCCGGTCGGGTTCGGCAGGCGGCGATGGCCCAGCTCGATGCTGGCTGGCGGCTTCAGGGGGGGGCAGGGCTCCCCGATTAAGGCGCTTTCGTTGATTTTCCGGCGGGTTTTGTCGGAATCGCCAATATTTTTGATCGGAAAAGGGGCGGCCTGTTTTCAGGCGAAGCCCGCTTCCGGTAAAATTCATCGTCACCCGCACGAAAATTTCAGATGACCCGATTCGTCTTTGTTACCGGTGGTGTGGTCTCTTCCCTCGGGAAGGGCATCGCCGCCGCCTCTCTGGCCGCCATTCTTGAATCGCGCGGCATCAAGGTTACCCTGCTCAAGCTGGACCCCTACATCAACGTCGACCCCGGCACCATGTCGCCCTTCCAGCACGGCGAGGTGTTCGTCACCGAGGACGGCGCCGAGACCGACCTCGACTTGGGCCACTATGAACGCTTCACCCATGCCAAGATGGGCAAGCGCAACAACTTCACCACCGGCCAGATCTATGAGACGGTGATCAAGAAGGAGCGGCGCGGCGAGTATCTGGGCAAGACCGTCCAGGTCATCCCGCACATCACCGACGAGATCAAGCTGCATATCCGCCAGGGCGCCGGCGACGCCGAGGTCGCCCTGGTCGAGATCGGCGGCACGGTGGGCGACATCGAGTCGCTGCCCTTCCTTGAGGCGATCCGCCAGATGGGCATCGAGGAAGGCCGGGAGCGGACCTGCTTCATCCACCTGACCCTGCTGCCCTACATCCCGACCGCCGGCGAACTGAAGACCAAGCCGACCCAGCACTCGGTCAAGGAGCTGCGCGAGATCGGCATCCAGCCGGACATCCTGCTCTGCCGCGCCGATCGCTCGATCCCGCCCGAGGAACGGCGCAAGATCGCCCTGTTCACCAACGTCCAGCCCGAGGCCGTGATCGAGGCCCTGGACGCCAAGTCGATCTACCAGATCCCGGCCCTGCTGCACGAGCAGATGCTGGACGAGATCGTCTGCCACAAGCTCAACATCCTGGCCAAGGCGGCCGACCTGTCGGTCTGGAAGCGCCTGGTCGATGCGCTGGAAAATCCGGAGCACGAGGTCAACATCGCCTTCGTCGGCAAGTACGTCGACCTGACCGAATCCTACAAATCGCTGGCCGAGGCGATGATCCACGCCGGCATGCACACCCGCAGCAAGGTCAAGATCCAGTACCTGGATTCGGAAGACCTCGAGGGCGGCGACCTGTCCGCGCTCAAGGGCATGGACGCGATCCTGGTGCCGGGCGGCTTCGGCAAGCGGGGCACCGAGGGCAAGATCGCCGCGGTCCGCTATGCCCGTGAAAACAAGGTGCCTTACCTGGGCATCTGCCTGGGCATGCAACTCGCCGTGGTCGAGTTCGCCCGCGACGTGGCCGGCATGGACAAGGCGCACAGCACGGAATTCGATCCGGCCACGCCCTATCCGGTCATCGGCCTGATCACAGAATGGCTGGATGCCTCGGGCAAGGTCGAGAAGCGCGACGAGCAATCCGATCTGGGCGGCACCATGCGCCTGGGCGGCCAGTTGTGCAAACTGGCGGAAGGCTCGCTGGCCCGGGCGGTCTACGGCAAGCCCGAGATCGTCGAGCGCCACCGCCACCGCTATGAAGTCAACAACACGCTGCTGGCCGATCTCGAAGCCAAGGGCCTCAAGGTGTCCGGCCGGGCGCCCGGCACCGATCTGTGCGAGATGGTGGAATTGCCGCAGGATCAGCATCCCTGGTTCGTCGGCTGCCAGTTCCACCCCGAATTCACTTCCAATCCGCGCGACGGCCACCCGCTGTTCAAGGCCTTCGTCGAAGCGGCCATCAAGCACAAGGAAACCAAGTGAAACTGTGCGGATTCGAAGCCGGTCTCGACCAGCCGCTGTTCCTGATCGCCGGGCGCGCCGGAGCGTCGGGCGAGGGGCCCCGCTTGCGGGGATCGACCAGCGCAGGCGCGTGTGGGGACGGCGTGGAGATGATCAAATGAAGCTGTGCGGATTCGAAGCTGGCCTCGACCAGCCGCTATTCCTGATCGCCGGCCCCTGCGTCATTGAATCGCAGCAGCTGGCCATGGATACCGCCGGCCGATTGAAGGAGCTGTGCGCGGAACTCAACATCCCGTTCATCTACAAGTCGTCCTACGACAAGGCCAACCGTTCTTCCGGCGCCTCGTTCCGCGGCCTGGGCATGGAGGGCGGCCTGGCGATCCTGGCCGAGGTGAAGAAGCAGATCGGCGTGCCGGTGCTGACCGACGTCCACACCGAGGCCGAGATCCAGGCGGTGGCCGAGGTGGTCGACGTGCTGCAGACCCCGGCCTTCCTCTGTCGGCAGACCGACTTCATCCAGGCCTGCGCCGCCACGGGCAAGCCGGTGAACATCAAGAAGGGCCAGTTCCTGGCGCCCTGGGACATGAAGAACGTGGTCGACAAGGCCAAGGCCGCGAACGGCGGCGCCGACACCATCATGGTCTGCGAGCGCGGCGTCTCGTTCGGCTATAACAC
This sequence comes from Parasulfuritortus sp., assembly GCA_036391875.1. Taxonomy (GTDB): domain Bacteria; phylum Pseudomonadota; class Gammaproteobacteria; order Burkholderiales; family Thiobacillaceae; genus Parasulfuritortus. The sequence continues at coordinate 266,847 of DASVZA010000016.1, read as the reverse complement.
ATTGGTATCAGACATGCGCGGCCTGGCCGTGATGCGCGAGACCGGCTGCCCGGTGGTGTTCGACGCCACCCATTCGGTGCAGCAGCCGGGCGGGCAGGGCACCAGTTCCGGCGGCCAGCGCGAATTCGTGCCGGTGCTGGCCCGGGCGGCGGTCGCGGCCGGCGTCTCAGGCCTGTTCGCCGAGACCCATCCGGACCCGGCCCGGGCCCTGTCGGACGGACCCAACGCCTGGCCGCTCGACGCCATGCGGGAACTGCTCGAGACGCTGAAGGAAATCGATCTATTGGTAAAACAACGCGGCTTCGTCGAAGACAGCGTCAGGCCGTAAGAAACCGCGCCTCACAAGGGCGCACGACACGCAAGGAAAGAGAAGAAGAGATGAGTGCAATCGTAGACGTGATCGCCCGCGAAATCCTGGATTCCCGCGGCAACCCCACCGTGGAAGCCGATGTCCTGCTCGAATCCGGCGTCCTCGGCCGTGCCGCCGTGCCGTCCGGCGCCTCCACCGGCAGCCGCGAGGCCATCGAACTGCGCGATGGCGACAAGGGCCGCTACCAGGGCAAGGGCGTGCTCAACGCCGTCGAACACGTGAACACCGAAATCGCCGAGGCCATCATGGGCCTCGACGTCGAAGAGCAGGCCTTCATCGACCGCACCATGATCGAGCTGGACGGCACCGAGAACAAGTCCCGCCTGGGCGCCAACGCCATGCTGGCCGTCTCCCTGGCCTGCGCCCGCGCCGCCGCGGAAGAGGCCGGCCTGCCGCTGTACCGCTACCTGGGCGGTGCCGCGCCGATGAGCCTGCCGGTGCCGATGATGAACATCATCAACGGCGGCGCCCATGCCGACAACAGCGTCGACATGCAGGAATTCATGATCATCCCAGCCGGCCTGCCCAGCTTCCGCGAGGCCCTGCGCGCCGGCGCCGAGGTGTTCCACACCCTGAAGAAGCTGCTGCACAAGGCCGGCCACGCCACCAGCGTGGGCGACGAGGGCGGCTTCGCGCCCAACCTCAAGTCGAACGAGGAAGCGCTGCAGTACATCGTCAAGGCCATCGAGGAAGCCGGCTACGTCGCCGGCAAGGACGTGGTGATCGGCATGGACTGCGCCAGCTCCGAGTTCTACAAGGACGGCAAGTACCACATCAGCGCCGAAGGCCTGAAGCTGACCTCCGCCGAATTCGTCGACTACCTGGCCGCCTGGGTCGACAAGTACCCCATCGTCAGCATCGAGGACGGCATGGCTGAGCAGGACTGGGAAGGCTGGGCGCTGCTCAACGCCAAGCTGGGCAAGCGGATCCAGCTGGTCGGCGACGACATCTTCGTCACCAACACCCGGATCCTGAAGGAAGGCATCGAGAAGGGCGTGGCCAACTCGATCCTGATCAAGGTCAACCAGATCGGCACCCTGTCCGAGACCTTCCAGGCCATCGAGATGGCCAAGCGCGCCGGCTGGACCTCGGTGATCTCGCACCGCTCCGGCGAGACCGAGGACGCCTTCATCGCCGACCTGGCGGTGGGCAGCAACGTGATGCAGATCAAGACCGGCTCCCTGTCCCGTTCCGACCGGATCGCCAAGTACAACCAGCTGCTCCGCATCGAGGAGGAGCTGGGCGACATGGCCGACTTCCCGGGCATGGGCGCCTTTTACCAACTGAGGTGAGATGAAGGCCCTGACCTGGGTGCTGGCGATTCTGATACTCATGCTGCAATACCCGCTGTGGCTGGGGAAGGGCAGCTGGCTGAAGGTATGGGACCTGAAGCGGCAGGTGGCCGAGCAGCGGGCGGCCAACGATGGCCTGACCGCCCGCAATGCCCAGTTGGCGGCTGAAGTGACCGATCTGAAGACCGGCTACGGCGCCATCGAGTCGCGTGCGCGCTACCAACTGGGCATGATCCGTCCGGACGAAACCTTCTTCCAAGTCATGGAGCCGGCCGCCGAGCCGGCGACCACTCAGGAGTCCGCCCCGTGACGTCTCTGCAATACTCATTGATCGCGCTGGGTGTCGGCCTGGTCGCAGCCATGTTCCTGTACAACCTGTGGCAGGAACGCCGCTCGCGCAAGCAGGCGGAAAGGATATTCGGTCTCCGCCAGAAGGACCCGATACTGCAGGACGACTCGGTGTCCCAGGAAGAGGTATCCCTGCGCGACGTGTCGCCGCCCGAGCATCTGTCCGACTCGCGCATCGAACCCCGCATCCACCTGACCGACGAGGACGAGGGCTTGGAGCCCGACGACTGGCCGTTGCCGGCTGCCACAGTGGAAATGCCGCCGGCCGAGCCGGAACCCCGTTTCGTCGCGCCTCCGCCCGTCGAACCGGAACCGCCGGTTGCCGCGCCGTCCCGCACGAGCCCGCCGTCGCGCACCGGCGTCGAGCCGGAAGGCCCGCTCGATGGCGCGATCGAGTATGTCGCCCGCCTGCGCTATGCCCAGCCGACCGCCCTGGTGTTCGCCACCCTGTTGGACAATATGCGCCGGATCAGCAAGCCGATCCGCCTGTTCGGCCGGCGCGAGGACGGGACCTGGGAGCCGGTGCTGGCCCATGCCGCCCGGCCCTACGACACGGTCGAACTGTCGCTGCTGCTGGCCGACCGCTCCGGCCCGCTCAGCGAGGTGCAGATCGACACCTTCTGCCGCCGGCTGTACGAGTTCGCCACCGAACACGGCGGCGCCGTGTCCTGCCAGGACAAGGCCGTCGCCCTGGAGCAGGCCAGGGTGCTCGACAGTTTCTGCGCCGAGGTCGACATGCTGATCGGGCTCAACGTGGTGTCCTCTTCCGGCCTCGACTTTCCCAGTCAGGACATCCACGACCTAGCTACGGCCTCCGGCCTGACCCAGGGCGGCGACGGCACCTACGGCTTGCGCGATGGTCAGGGCCGGCAGCTGTTCACCCTGGCCACCCACAATGAGATGCTGGCCGCCGGGGATGAATCGATCCAGAGCGTCCAGGGCCTGTCCCTGCTGTTCGACGTGCCCCGGGTGGCCGACGGCCTAGCCGCGTTCGACCGTATGGCCGGTCTCGGTTTCGAGTTGGCCGCGCGCCTGGGCGGCCAACTGGTCGACGACGGCGGCCGGCCGGTCAGCCGGGACAGCCTGGCCAAGGACCGCCAGCGCCTGGAGATGATCTACGCCCGCATGGCGCAACTCGGCATCCCGGCCGGCGGCGAGCGGGCCTTGCGCCTGTTCGCATGAATCGGGAAGAGGCGGCCGCCCGGCTGAAGCAGCTCCGGGCCGAGGTTGAAACCCACAATTACAACTACTACGTCCTCGACCACCCGGTCATCCCCGATGCCGAGTACGACCGATTGTTCCGCGAGCTGCAGGATCTGGAGGCGGCTCATCCCGAACTGAAGACACCGGATTCGCCCACCCAGCGGGTCGGCGGCAAGCCGCTGTCGGCCTTCCCACCGGTCCGGCACCGGGTGCCCATGCTGTCGATCCGGACCGAGACCGACACCACGCCGGCCGGGGCGACGGCCTTCGACGCCCGGGTGCGCAAGGAGCTCGGCCTGACCGAACTCGATCCCCCGGTCGAATATGCCGCCGAACTGAAGTTCGACGGCCTCGCCATGTCGCTCCGCTACGAGGACGGCGTCCTGGTCCAGGCCGCGACCCGGGGCGACGGCGAGACCGGCGAGGACGTGACCCAGAACGTGCGCACCGTGCACGCCATCCCGCTGCGCCTGAAGACCGAACGACCACCGGCCGTGCTCGAAGTGCGCGGCGAGGTGTTCATGCGGCGCGACGACTTCGAGCGCTACAACGAGAAGCAGCGGGCCCACAACAAGCCGACCTTGGTCAATCCGCGCAACGGCGCGGCCGGCAGCATCCGCCAGCTCGACCCGGCCGTCGCCGCCCAGCGGCCGCTGTCCTTCTATTGCTACGGCATCGGCGAGACGATCGGCTGGGATATGCCGGCCAGCCACGGCGCGCTGCTCGACGCGCTCAGTGTGCTCGGCCTGCCGGTCAGCGAGGAACGCGCGGTCGGCCCGGGCAGCGCCACCCTGGTCGAATTCCACCGCGCCGTCGCTGCCAAGCGCGACCGCCTGCCGTTCGACATCGACGGCGTGGTCTACAAGGTCAACCGCCTGGATCTGCAGCAGAGCCTGGGCTTCGTCGCCCGCGAGCCGCGCTGGGCGGTGGCCCACAAATATCCGGCCCAGGAGGAGTTGACCACGGTCGAGGCGATCGAGGTCCAGGTCGGCCGGACCGGCGCCATCACCCCGGTGGCGCGCCTGGCGCCGGTCTTCGTCGGCGGCGTCACGGTGACCAACGCCACCCTGCACAACGAGGACGAGGTGCGGCGCAAGGACGTGCGGATCGGCGACACCGTGATCGTGCGCCGGGCGGGCGACGTGATCCCGGAAGTGGTGTCGGTGGTCCTGGAGCGGCGGCCGATGCGCGACCTGGTCACGCCGCTGCACGATGTGTTCGAGATGCCGAAAGCCTGCCCGGAATGCGGCGCCCCGGTGGTGCGCATCGAAGGCGAGGCGGTCGCCCGCTGCAGCAACGGCTTGTCCTGCCCGGCCCAGCGCAAGCAGGCGATCCTGCACTTCGCCAGCCGCCGGGCCATGGACATCGAGGGCCTGGGCGACAAGCTGGTCGATCAGCTGGTCGACAAGGGCCTGGTGCAGACCCCGGCCGACATCTACGGCTTGACCCTGGCGCCGGTCGCCGGCCTGGAGCGCATGGCCGAGAAGTCGGCGGCCAACCTGCTGGCCGCCATCGAGGCCAGCCGGGGCCGGGAACTGGCCCGTTTCATCCACGCCCTCGGCATCCGCAACGTCGGCGAGCAGACGGCCAAGGACCTGGCCCGTCACTTCGGCAGCCTGGACGCCCTGATGGCGGCCGACGAGGAGGCGCTGCTGGCGGTCAACGACGTCGGCCCCATCGTGGCCGAGTCGATCCTGGCCTTCTTCCGGGAACCTCACAACCGCGCGGTCATCGAACGATTACGCGAGGCGGGCGCCTGGCGCGACGGTGAAGCGCGGCCGGCCGGCTTGGGCCACCTGTCCGGCAAGACCTTCGTCCTGACCGGGGCCTTGCCTGATCTGGCGCGCGACCAGGCCAAGGCAATGATCGAGGCGGCCGGCGGCAAGGTGGCCGGCAGCGTCTCGAAGAAAACCGATTATGTTGTCGCCGGGGCCGATCCCGGGTCAAAATTCACGAAAGCGCAAGAGTTGGGCATTACCGTTCTCGATCAGGACGGTCTGTTGACTTTATTGAAACCGGGGAGTGATTGATTTGAAACTTGCAAACAAGAAACTGGCCGGCGGCGTTCGCTGCGTTGCCGGCGCAATCCAGGAGGAATCTCGATGAAGCGCGTGACCAAGGCCGTGTTCCCGGCCGCCGGGATGGGTACCCGTTTTCTGCCCGCCACCAAGGCGACGCCCAAGGAAATGCTGCCGATCGTCGACAAGCCGCTGATCCAGTATGCGGTCGAAGAGGCAGTGTCGGCCGGCATCACCGACCTGATCTTCATCATCGGCCGCACCAAGCGGGCCATCTCCGACCACTTCGACAAGGCCTACGAGCTGGAGGTGGAACTGGAGAACCGGGGCAAGCTGGCGGCGCTGAAGGAACTGCGCGCCATGCTGCCCAGCTACGTCAACTGCATCTACATCCGCCAGGCCGAGGCGCTGGGCCTGGGCCACGCCGTGCTCTGCGCCGAGCCGGCGGTGAACGACGAACCCTTCGTCGTCATCCTGGCCGACGACCTGATCGACGCCGAGCCGGGCGTCACCAAGCAGATGTGCGACCAGTACGACTACTACCAGTGTTCCATCGTCGGGGTGCAGAACGTCGATCCGCAGGACACCGGTTCCTACGGCATCGTCGCCAGCGAACCGATGTCGGATCGCCTGAGCCGGGTGACCAAGATCGTCGAAAAGCCGAAGCCGGCCGATGCACCCTCCAATCTGGCCGTGGTTGGCCGCTACGTGCTGACCCCGCGCATCTTCAACCAGCTGCGCCAGATCGAGCGCGGCGCCGGCAACGAACTGCAGCTGACCGACGCCATCGCCGGCCTGCTCAAGGAGCAGCAGGTGCTGGCCTACAACTTCGACGGCGTCCGCTACGACTGCGGCTCCAAGGAAGGCTATCTGCAGGCCACGGTGGAATACGCCATGAAGCACCCGGAAGTGGCGGAGGAATTCACCGCCTACATCAAGGGCCGTTTCTGCGGGCCCTGCAAGGCCGCCTCACTGGACAAGCCGTAAAGCCATTCGTTGAGCAGTCGGCGGCCGGCCAGGGCGACCTCGCCGGCCGTCAGGCCGAGCGGGCCGATGCCGTCACGGGTCGCCCGGTCGCCGGCCGCGCCGTGCAGATGGACGCCGAACACGGCGGCCCGCTCCGGCGCCATGCCCTGGGCGATCAATGCGGCGATCATGCCGGACAGGACGTCGCCCATGCCCGGCGCCGCCATGCCCGGGTGGCCGGTGTCGTTGCGCCAGACCGGACCGTCCGGGGAATGGACCAGACTGCCGGCGCCTTTCAGTACCACACCGCAGCGATAGCTCTCCGCCAGTCCGCGTACGGCCGCCGGCCGGTCGGCCTGTATCGCCGCTGCGTCAAGGCCGAGCAGCCGCCCGGCTTCGCCCGGATGGGGCGTGAGCAGGCTGGGGGCGGGGCGCGCGCGCAAGGTGTCGGCCAATGTGCGGTCGGTCGTGATCAGGTTCAGGGCGTCGGCGTCCAGCAGCAACGGCAGGGTCGTGGCCAGCGCCGCCTCCAGCCAGCCGCGTGCGGCGGCGCTTTGGCCCAGGCCGGGGCCGGCCACCAGGCAGCCGGGCGGTGCCAGGGCCGGTAGCCGGTCGGGGGCGGCCAGCATCAATTCCGGATTGGCGAAATCGACCGCGATCCGCTCGTCCAGCAGACCGCAATAGACCCGTCCGGCACCCAGCAACAAGGCCGCACGGCCGGCCAGCAGGACGGCGCCGACCATGCCCGGGGCGCCGCCCAGGATGCCGACGCTGCCGAAATCGCCCTTGTGGCAGTCGGTGGCCCGGCGCGGCAGCCAGGCGGTGATTTCATCTCGCAGGATCGGGCGGCAGTCGGTGTCCATGAGCAAATTCGTTCGATTTTGGAAGGTCTGGCGTTAGCATAGGATGCGTCGAAAACGAGAGGAAGTCTTTCATGTCCCGGGATAGCAAATCGTTGGGGGAATTGCACTTGATGCTGGTCGAACCGTCCGCCATGCAGGGCAAGGCGATCGCCGGTCAACTACAGAAACTGGGCGTGGCCCAGGTCGACATCGTTCCGTTCGGACAGGCGGCCCTGGCCCGCATGCGCGAGCAGCTCCCCGATCTGGTGATGAGCGCCATGTATCTGGAGGACATGACCGGGACCGATCTGGTCCTGGCCATGCGGGGGGACGGCGCCTTGGCCGCGCTGCCGTTCATCCTCATCTCGAGCGAGACCCGGCCGCATCTGCTGGAGCCGGTCCGCCAGTCCGGGGTCTGCGGCATCCTGCCCAAACCGTTTACCGAAGGCCAACTGGCCGCCTCGCTGCAGGCGACCCTGGACTGGCTCAATCCGGACGATACGCTGGACAGCGACATCGAGCTGGACGGCCGGCGCGTGCTGATCGTGGACGACAGCGGCATGGCCCGCAAATTCACCCGCCGGGTGTTGGAGAACCTCGGCTTCGAAAACATCGTCGAGGCCGAGAACGGCGCCCAGGCCGCGATGGTCATGGATGCGGAGATGGTCGACCTGGTGGTGACCGACTACAACATGCCGGAAATGGACGGCCGGGCATTGGTCGAATACATCCGCACCAAGAGCTGGCAGAACTCGGTGCCGGTCATCATGGTCACCAGCGAGAGCGACGAGGGCCGTCTGGCGGCGGTGCAGGGCATGGGCGTGGTCGGCGTCTGCGACAAGCCGTTCAACCCGGCCACGGTCAAGGGACTGTTGCGCAACCTGATGAATTGACGTTTGCCGTGCCCGATGCCCTCTATTACGCGCTGCGCCGCCTCAATCCATTCCGCGGCGTGGTCCAGATCGTCGATATCGGCGATGCCGAGGCACGCAGCCAGGACGGCGTGACCTGGCATCTGCGGGCCGACGACGGCCAGGGCTGGGTGCGGCCGGTCGGCATCTGGGTCGAGGGCGAAGGCCTCAAGGCCGGCGTCGGCGAGCGTTATCCAGCGCTGCTGGCGGCTTTGGCGGCCAAGCCGGCCCTGCCGTTCGCCATGGCCGACAGCGTCGAGCTTTGGCTGCTGGACAAGGCCAGCGGCCTGCCCCTGGCCCTGCTCGCGGCCAACCGGCCCTGCGTCCATCGCCATGCCCCGCCCGAGTTGGAATGGATTCCGTTCGCCCTGACCTACCGCGGCTTCCGTTCCCCCGCCTTGGCGGAGCATGACGTCGGCCTGCCCAATGCCCCGCGCCATCGCGATTACGTCGAGCGCATGGTCAACCTGCGCGCCCGGCCGTATGCCGCCGCCCAGTGGTTCCGGCGCAATCCGGATGGCGGCGGCGAGGGGCTCAGCGGCTACCGCCTGGAATCCGGTTGGGAGGGCCGGAGCTTGGCGCGGGAGGCTTTCCCCGCCCTGCTGGTGGACGAGAACGGGAATAGCCGACTGGAACGGTCGGTTATTTGGGATTATCATGCATGGCTGTCGCCCTTGCTGCTGTGCTGGCCGCACCTGGACGATGCGGTGCGTGCCCGGCTCGAACAGGCGGCCTGCGCCAGGCCGGCCTGGCTGACCCAGGTCTATCGCCTGCTGCCCAGGATATTGGACCAGCAGGCCCTGCAGGCGGCCCTGGTGGCGGCCCGCCTGGAACAGGCCCACGGCAATACGAACAACGACTTGTTTTAAGAGAGAACCATGCGTCCATCCCATATCGAAACCATCCTCGACCGGGAATTCCTGAGCTGCGCCGCCGGCCAGCACACCCCCGTGATGCTCTGGGGCCCGCCCGGCGTCGGCAAGTCGCAGATCATCGCCGGCATCGCTAAGAAGCACGGCGTGCCGCTGATCGACATCCGCCTGTCGCAGATGGAGCCGACCGACCTGCGCGGCATCCCCTTCCGCAAGGACGAGAATGTCGAATGGTCGGTGCCGGCCATGCTGCCGGATGCCGCACGCCACGGCAATCAGGGCATCCTGTTCCTCGACGAGATCAACGCCGCGCCGCCCACCGTGTCGGCCGCTGCCTACCAGCTGATCCTCGACCGCAAGCTGGGCGAGTACACCATCCCCGACGGCTGGGCCATCTTCGCCGCCGGCAACCGCCAGGGCGACCGCGGCGTGACCTACGCCATGCCGGCGCCGCTGGCCAACCGCTTCACCCATTTCGACGTCGAGGCCTATCTCGACGACTGGATCGACTGGGCGCTCAAGCACGACATCGACGAGCGCATCCTCGGCTTCCTGCGCTTCCGGCCGGATATGCTGTTCAACTACGACGCGGCGCACAACCCGGTCGCCTTCCCCAGCCCGCGTTCCTGGGAATACGCCCACCGCGCCCTGTTCAAGTTCGCCGACCGGCCCGACCTGCTGAGCGACGCGCTCCAGGCCTGCGTCGGCCAGGCCTGCGGCGTCGAGCTGAAGGCCTACATCGACAATCTGGAGAACCTGCCCGACATCGACGCCATCCTGGCCGGCCAGGAGGTCGGCGTGCCGAAGAGCATCGACCTGCAGTACGGCGTCGCCGCCGCGCTGGTGCGCCGTGCCCGCGAGTCGGCCGGCGACCAGGAAAAGCTGGGCAACGTGCTCAAGTACGCCAGGAACTTCCCGCAGCGCGAGATGGGCGTCATGCTGGTCACCGACCTGCACCGCGCCGTCGGCCAGCCGCTGTTCCGTGTGCCCGAGTTCGTCGCCTGGGCCAACAGCGTGGCCGAGCTGATGCTGTACGACTTCAAGCCCACCGCCTGACCGGAGCCGAGCCGTGGCCCACGACCTCGCTGCGCTCGAGACCAAGCTCGCCGCCGCGCGCACCCGGCTGATCCTGGACAAGCCCTTCCTCGGCTCGCTGGTCATGCACCTGCCGCTCAAGGCGGCCGATCCCAAGTGGTGCGAGACCACGGCCACCGATGCCCGGTTCTTCTACTACAACCCGGCCTACATCGCCCGCCTGACCCTGGAGCAGACCCAGTTCATCCTGGCCCACGAGGCCATGCACTGCGCCCTGTCGCACTTCGCCCGCCGCAACCATCGCCAGCGCCACCGCTGGGACGTGGCCTGCGACTACGCGGTCAACATGATCCTGGACGGCGAGCGCCTGCCGCCGCCGGACGAGGCGCTGATGAACGCCGCCTACCGTGGCCTGTCCGCGGAGGAGATCTACCCCCTGCTGCATGAAGACCCGCCCGAGGAGACGCTGGACAAGCACCTGTTCGATTCGTCCGATTCGCCCGACGGCAACGAGGGCGAGCCGGAGGAGCAGGACAGCGGCAGCTCCGGCAGCGAAGCCGAGAACGAGGACAGCGAAGGCGGCCAGAGCGAGGGCGGCGAAGGCCAGGAAAGCCCGAGCCAGGAAGGGCAGGGCAGTGACCAGGACGAGCACCAGGACACGCCGCCCCCGTCGCCGATGGACCTCGAGAACCTGGCCGAGCAATGGCAGAACCGTTTGGCCGCGGCCGCCCAGGCCGCGCGCCAGGCCGGCAAGATGTCGCAGTCGATGATGCGCCTGGTGGACCAGCTGCTGGCGCCGAAACTGCCCTGGCGCGCCATGCTGGCCCGCTACATGATGAACGCGGCGCGCGACGACTACAGCTTCCAGCGCACCTCCCGGCGCGAGGGCGAGGCGATGATGCCGCGCCTCTACAGCCAGAGCGTGAAAGTGGCGGTGGCATTGGATACCAGCGGTTCGGTCTCCGACGACGAACTGCGCGAATTCCTGGCCGAGGTGGATGCGCTCAAGGCCCAGGTCCGGGCCGAAGTGACCCTGCACGCCTGCGACGACAAGCTGGCCGAGGGCGGGCCGTGGCGCTTCGCGATGTGGGAACCGCTGGAACTGCCGGATGGCATTCTGGGCGGCGGCGGCACCGATTTCCGGCCGGTGTTCGGCTGGCTGGAGGAGGACCGGGTCGCCCCCGACCTGCTGGTCTATTTCACCGACGCCGAAGGCCGCTTCCCGGAGACGGAACCGGCCTATCCGGTGGTCTGGTTGGTGAAAGGCAAGGCGCCGGTGCCGTTCGGCATCCGCATCCAGCTCAACTGATTCCGCCCGCTCCCCGCAGTCACCAGCCGAAGACCACGAACTTGGTCGGCTTGCTCGCGCCGCCCAGGGCGCCGTCGCTGTCCAGGGCGATGATCCGCAGCCAGTATTCACCCGGCTCCAGCCGCGGCAGTTCGGTGACGTTGCCCTTCTGCCGGTGGTTGAACAGAGGCGACTTGAACTCGGCGTCGCGGGCGAACTCGAGCCGGTAGGCGGCGGCGTTGCCCTGCCAACTGATGACCGTGTGGTTTTCGGTGAGGTCGACCCGGATGCCGTGCGGCGTCTGCAGCGGCATGAACAGCGGGTTGGTCCGGCTCCAGGCGCCCGTCTGGCCATCTTCCTCCACGCCGCGGATGCGCCAGAAGTGCTTGCCCGGCTTGACCGGGACGCTGGTCCGGGTCGCGCTCAGACGCTGCTTGGCCTCGATGTTGGTGAAGTTGGCCGTTTGGGCCAGTTCGAAATCGTATTGCGTCGCTCCGTCCACCGTCTGCCAGGTGAAGCCGGCCTGGCCGCTGTCGCCGTCGGCCTTGGCCGACCCTTGGGGCGCGACCGGCAGCGGCTGGACCCGCAGGGCGCGGGCCGGGCTCCAGCCATGCGGGCCGTGTTCGTCGATGCTGGCCATGCGCCAGAAATAGCGGCCCGGTTTCAATTGCACCGTAGCGAGCACCACGCTGCCCAGCTTGCGTTCGATGGTCGTCGCGGCCGGAAAGTCGGCCGTGGGCGCGATCTGCAGCAGATAGCCGCGGGCGTCCTGGGAGGCGGCCCAGTCGAAGGTCACGTCTTCCTGGTAGGCCCGGCCGTCGGCGGCCGGCTCGGACAGCTCGGGCGGCAGCGGTCGGGCGTCCAGTTCGAACGGATGGTCGCCGTTGAGGCCTTCCAGGCCGGCGGAGTCGATGGCGCGGACGCGCAGGAAGTATCGGCCGTCGGGCAGGTTGGTCTGCCAGCTTGCCTCGGGCTTGTCGCCGGAGGTGTCGAGCAGGATGTTCTGGAAACCGGGATCGGCGGCAACCTGGGCGCGCCAGCCGACCGCGTGGTCCATCTGCGGCCAGGCGAAATGAAGCGGCAGGTCGACCACCCGGCCGGGCAGGCCGTCCAGGTTCGGCGCCGGCAGCAGCGGGCGGGGCGCCTCGGGCGGCTGGCCGCGCCGGGCCACGGTGCCCTCGGCCTTGGCCACCTGCACTTCCTTGCCCTGGGCCGAAATGCCGACCACGCCCTGCAGCACCTCGTTGCGCAGGATCGAGCCGTCCTCGCTGACGTTGAGGCGGAACACGGTGCCGCGCAGACCGGCCACCGCGACCGGCGTGTTCACCTTGAAGCCGCCGGCCGGGCCGACCTGCTTGGCGGCGCCGACTTCCATGCGGCCGCTGTCGAGGTCGAGCTCGGTGGCGACCATGCCGGTCTTGCCCCAGGCGGCCAGCCGGCCGAACTTGAGCTTGGACATCGGCTGCTCGGTCAACTGCGTGCCGTCGGCCAGCTTGAAGCCGGCGAAGCTGTTGGGTCCTGTCAGCACGGTCTCGCCGCCGTTCAGCCGGTCGCCGGCCGCCAGCCGGCGGAACACGCCGCCATCCGGCTTGACCCGGACGTTGCCGGTGACGTGGGTGACCAGGACCGGGGCCGGCGTGACCTTGAGCAGTTCGACCGGGATGCGGATACGGGTATTGGACGGCAGCACGCGGTCGGTGGCGACGTGGTTGATCTTCAGCACCTCGCGCCAGTCGGCCGGGTTTTTCAGGTACTTGATGCCGATCTGGAGCGGCGTGTCGCCGGGGTAGGTGAGATACAGCCAGTCTTCCGACCAAGCGGCTTGGGCCACGGCCAAGAGGAGAAATACGAGCAGAAACCGCATATGCACTCCTTGTCGGGTATAGCGGGAGGCCGCAGCCTTCCGATATCCTTGGCGATTCGTACAGTGAATTGTAGTGGCTCGATTTCTATAGAGGAGCAGTAAATGCATATTGGTACGCCGCTGTCGCCGTCCGCCACCCGGGTCATGCTGCTGGGCTCCGGGGAATTGGGCAAGGAGGTCATCATCGCCTTGCAAAGGTTGGGCGTGGAGGTGGTCGCGGTGGACCGCTACGACGATGCGCCGGGGCACCAGGTGGCCCATCACAGCCAGTGCATCAACATGGCCGACGGCAACGTGCTGTCGCGCCTGATCGACTCTGAAAAGCCGCACATCGTGGTGCCCGAGATCGAGGCCATCGCCACCGAGACCCTGATGCAGTTGGAGAAGGAGGGCATCTGCCAGGTGATCCCCACGGCCCGCGCCGCCAATCTGACCATGAACCGCGAAGGCATCCGCCGCCTGGCGGCCGAAACGCTTGGACTGCCCACTTCGCCCTATGCCTTCGCCGACTCCTTCGATCAGTTGCAGCAGGCGGTGGACGGCGCGAAGGGCATCGGCTATCCCTGCGTGATCAAGCCCGTGATGTCCTCGTCCGGCAAGGGCCAGACCAAGGTCGACAGCGCCGACGAACTGCGCGCCGCCTGGGACTACGCCAAATCGGCCGGCCGGGTCGACATGGGTCGGGTGATCGCCGAGGGCTTCATCGACTTCGACTACGAGATCACCCTGCTGACGGTCCGCGCCAAGGGCAGGAACGGCCAGGTCGAAACCCACTTCTGCGCGCCCATCGGCCACATCCAGGTCAAGGGCGACTACGTCGAGAGCTGGCAGCCCCAGCCGATGAGCAAGACCGCCCTGGAAAAGGCCCAGGCCATCGCCAAGGCGGTCACCGGCGACTTGGGCGGCCTCGGCCTGTTCGGCGTCGAATGCTTCGTCAAGGGCGACATGGTCTGGTTCTCGGAAGTCAGTCCGCGCCCGCACGACACCGGCATGGTGACCATGATCAGCCAGCGCCAGTCCGAATTCGAACTGCACGCCCGCGCCATCCTCGGCCTGCCGGTCGACACCGCGCTGCGCAATCCGGGCGCCTCGGCCGTCATCTACGGCGGCGTCGAAGGCAAGGGCGTGCGCTTCGAAGGCGTCGACGAGGCCCTGGCCATTCCGGGCACCGATATCCGCCTGTTCGGCAAGCCGCTCTCGTTCGAGCGTCGGCGCATGGGCGTGGCCTTGGCGGAGGGCAAGGATATCGACGAGGCCCGCAGCCGGGCCAAGGAAGCGGCGGGCAAGGTCCGGCCTGTCATTTGAGGTCTGCGTTCCGTTGGTGTGCTGCCTCTATGCAAATGTGGCAGCAAGGGTTCAATTAACGAAGGGCCATTACGCTGGCTGTTTGTTTCTTGTTAGCGACCTTGGCCGGGGGTGGCCGGGCAGCCAGTTACTTTTTTTGCTTGTGCAAAGAAAGGTAACCAAAGAAAGCACACCCTGCTTCGCCACCCTTCGGGTTCCCAATTTTCCCGCCACCCTTCGGGCGGCTGCGCAACTCGGCCTTCGGCCTCAGACAGTGCTCGCCGACTTTCCCCGAACGGCGCCGGGAAAATTGGCGGCTCAGAAGGGGAGAGAAAGCAAACCCACAGCAAACCAGCCCATCTCTTTCCTTGCCTGCCGGTTACACAGCCACCGGTTTTTCCAAGCCCCTCGGCCGGAGCCAAGGGTTCCGAGCTTGGCCGGGGGGAACCGAAGGCTGGTGATAGCTGTTTGAGCGAAGCAAGTTCTTTCGCCGCCCGGGCAAGTTTGGAAACCTCGGGGTTTCGACGGACGTGAGGCGTATGCCGGGCGCCTCCGGCCTACGCCCATCCGAAAAATCAACTACAGAAGATCCGGCGCAATGCCCTTCGGTTATGGCGCCGGATAATTCATCGCCGTTATTTATCCGCTCTCTGAGAATGGTGCAATGCGCTTTGCTTATCGCACCCTACCTTATTTTCGGGCGAGGGGTCGTCATGTTTCGTCACCCCGGCGTGCTAGAATGCGCGCCTTTCTTTCAAGCAATATCAGGTATTTATGGCCCGCGCCCTCCGTAACATCGCCATCATCGCTCACGTCGACCATGGCAAGACCACCCTGGTGGACAAGCTCCTGCAACAGTCCGGCACCTTCGCCGCCCACCAGCAGCTCTCCGAGCGGATGATGGACTCCAACGACCTGGAGAAGGAGCGGGGCATCACCATCCTGGCCAAGAACACGGCCATCGACTACGACGGCACCCGCATCAACATCGTCGACACCCCCGGCCACGCCGACTTCGGCGGCGAGGTGGAGCGCGTGCTGGGCATGGTGGATGGCGTGCTGCTGCTGGTCGATGCGGTGGAAGGCCCGATGCCGCAGACCCGTTTCGTGACCAAGAAGGCGCTGGCCCTCGGCCTGCATCCCATCGTGGTGGTGAACAAGGTCGACCGCCCCGGCGCCCGTCCGGACTGGGTGGTGGACCAGACCTTCGATCTGTTCGACAAGCTGCACGCCACCGACGAACAACTCGATTTCCCGATCATCTACGCCTCCGGCCTGAACGGCTGGGCCTGTCTCGAACTGAAGGACGCGCCGTCCTCGGGCGGTTCGGCATCTGACATGAAGCCGCTGTTCGAGACCGTGCTTAAGCATGTGCCGACCCCGCCGGGCGATCCCGATGCGCCGCTGCAACTGCAGATCGCCGCGCTCGACTACTCGACCTACACCGGCCGTCTCGGCGTCGGCCGCGTGCTGAACGGCCGCATCAAGCCGGGCGAGAACGTGGTGGTGATGAACCACGAGGAACAGGTGGCTTCCGGCCGCATCAACCAGGTACTCGGCTTCAAGGGTCTGGAGCGCGTGCCGGTGGACGAGGCCGAGGCCGGCGACATCATCATCATCTCCGGCCTGGACGACATCGGCATCGGCGTCACCATCTGCGACCGGGACGCGCCGGTCGGCCTGCCCATGCTGTCGGTGGACGAGCCGACCCTGACCATGGACTTCATGGTCAACTCGTCGCCGCTGGCCGGCACCGAGGGCAAGTTCATCACCAGCCGCCAGATTCGCGACCGCCTGAACAAGGAGTTGCTGACCAACGTCGCCCTGCGCGTCGAGGACACCGGCGATGCCGACGTGTTCCGGGTCTCCGGCCGCGGTGAGCTGCACCTCACCATCCTGCTCGAGAACATGCGCCGCGAGGGCTTCGAGCTGGCCGTCGGCAAGCCGCGCGTGGTCTACAAGGAGATCAATGGCGAGAAGTGCGAGCCGTACGAGAACCTCAGCATCGACCTGGAGAACGAGCACCAGGGCGCGGTGATGGAAGAGATCGGCCGCCGGCGCGGCGAGCTGACCAACATGGAAGCCGACCCCAATGGCCGCACCCGCATCGAGTACCACATCCCGGCCCGGGGCCTGATCGGCTTCCAGTCCGACTTCATGACCATGACCCGCGGCACCGGCCTGATCAGCCACGTGTTCGACGACTACGGCCCGGTCAAGGCCGACCTGCCCGGCCGCCACAACGGCGTGCTGATCTCGCAGGAAGACGGCGAGGCGGTGGCCTACGCGCTGTGGAAGCTGGAAGACCGCGGCCGCATGTTCGTCGCGCCCGGCGACAAGCTGTACGAGGGCATGATCATCGGCATCCACAGTCGCGACAACGACCTGGTGGTCAACCCGATCAAGGGTAAGCAGCTGACCAACGTCCGTGCCTCCGGCACCGACGAGGCGGTGCGCCTGACCCCGCCGATCAAGCTGACGCTGGAGTCCGCAGTCGAATTCATCGACGACGACGAACTGGTCGAGATCACGCCCAAGACCATCCGCATCCGCAAGCGCCACCTGAAAGAGCACGATCGTCGGCGGGCAACGCGCGAGGGCTGAGGCGGAATTCTCCCGCAAGGTCGAGGACAGGGATGGCCGGCTTCCTGAAATCCCTGTTCGGCCGCAAGGCGCCATTGGAACTCGATCCGGCCGCCTGGACCGAAGCGCTGTCGCTGCCGGTGTTCGACGGCCTGGCCGCGGACGAGGCTGAGCGGCTTCGGGAACTGGCGGGCGAGCTGATCGCCGACAAGCATTTCTCGGGCGCCGCCGGCCATGCCGTCGATGCGGCGATGGCGACCCGCATCGCCGCGTTCGCGGTCCTGCCGGTGCTGAACATCGGCTATTCGTGGTATCGGGGCTGGAACGAGGTCGTGGTCTATCCGGCCGAGTTCGTGCCGGAACGCGAGGTCGTCGACGACTTCGGCGTCGTCCATCGGGTGCGCCAGCCCTTGAGCGGCGAGGCCTGGGAAGGCGGTCCGCTGGTGCTGTCCTGGGACGACGTGCTGCATTCGGGCGGCGGCGAGGGCTACAACGTGGTGATCCACGAGTTCGCCCACAAGCTGGACATGAAGAACGGTGCGGTGGACGGCCTGCCGGCCCTGCATTCCGGCCTCAAGGCCGACGAGTGGGGCAGGGTGTTCGAGCGGGCCTACGACCATTTCTGCAGGCGCGTCGACCGCGGCGAGGAGACGGTCATCGACCCGTACGCCTCGGAAAGCCCAGCCGAGTTCTTCGCGGTGCTGTCGGAGGCCTTCTTCGAGATGCCGGATGTCTTGCACGACGAGTATCCGGCGGTGTATGAACTGCTGATGCGTTTCTACAAACAGGACCCATTGGCAAGATTGGAGCGAATCAATGACTTTCCAGTTGCATGACCCGGCCCACGACGCCAACGTGGCGAAAGAGGCGATCTTCGATACCGATCTTCACCACTTCGAAATCGACGTGGTCGAGGCTTCGCATAGCCGGATCGTCCTGGTCGATCTATGGGCAGACTGGTGCGGTCCCTGCCATTTCCTCTCGCCGGTGCTGGCCAAGGTGATCCCGGAATACGCCGGCAAGGTGGTGCTGGCCAAGGTGGAGGTGGACGAGGAGGACAACATGAAGATCGCCGGCCGCTACGGCGCACGCGGCTTCCCGACCGTGCTGCTGTTCGTCGGCGGCGAGATGGTGGACCGCTTCCATGGCGCCAAGCCCGAACATTTCATCCGCGAATTCATCGACAAGCACCTGCCGGCCTGATCCGGCCGGCCCGGCAATGCGTTGCCGGGACGTCGTTTCCAGCCACGCTGTTCCCGCATGCGCTGATGAGGGCGCTTCGGATGTGGCGCCCGCATGGAACCGGTCCGGTTGCCTGGCCGGTTTGTGAGGATCGATCGACATGCCACCGAAGCCTGACCACAGGATGCCCACCGCGCTCCGCCTCGCCGATATCGAACCGTTCCGGGTCATGGATATCCTGGCCCAGGCCCAGGCCATGCAGGCCGCCGGCCGGGACGTCATTCATCTGGAGGTCGGCGAGCCCGACTTCCCCACACCGCCGACCATCATCGAGGCCGGGGTCCGGGCGTTGCGCGACGGCCAGACCCGCTATACCCCATCGCTCGGTCTGCCGGCGTTGCGCGAGGCGATTGCCGGCTATTACGCCGATCGCCACGGCGTGGCCCTGCCATCTGCTCGGGTAGCCGTCACTCCAGGCGCCTCGGGTGCCCTGCTGTTGGTGATGGCCGCCTTGTTCGACCCGGGCGACGAAGTCCTGCTGGCGGACCCCGGCTATCCATGCAACCGTCATTTCGCCCGGTTGGTGGAGGCCACAGGCATCGGCATTCCGGTCGGTCCCGAAACGGGGTTCCAGTTGACGGCCGAGATCGTGCGCCGGCATTGGACGGAACGCACCAAAGGCGTATTGATCGCCAACCCGGCCAATCCCACCGGTACCTTGATCGCCCATGGCGAGTTGAAGGCCATTCACGCTTTCGTGCGCGAGCGGGGCGGCTGGCTGATCGTCGACGAGATCTACCACGAATTGGTGTATGAAGCCTCGCCGCCGACCGCCGCGAGCCTGGGCGAAGACGTCGTCGTACTAAACAGTTTCTCCAAATACTGGCTGATGACCGGCTGGCGCCTGGGCTGGCTGGTCGTGCCGGAAGCGTTGATGCCCGCCATCGACCGCTTGGCCCAGAACGTCTTCCTGGCGGCTTCGACGCCGGCCCAGCATGCCGCACTTGCTGCATTCTCGGGGGAAACGCGCCTGGTCTTGGAGCGCTGCAAGGCTGAATTGCGTCGTCGGCGCGATGTGCTGGTGCCGGCCTTGGAGAGCCTCGGTATTGCCGTGCCGGTCAGGCCGCAAGGGGCTTTTTATGTCTATGCCGACATCGGCGGTTTGGCGGTGGATTCGGAGGTTCTTGCGGCAGACCTGTTGCAGCAGGCTGGGGTTGCCATTACGCCGGGCACGGATTTCGGCCACTCGGCAGCCGGCCGCTACGTGCGGTTCGCCTATACGACCGATGAAGCCAGGATAGAGGAGGCGGTGACGCGGATCGCCCGTTTCCTCGGGCAATAAAAAAGCCAGCCCGAAGGCTGGCTTTTTTGCGCGAGCAATGAATTATTGCTTGGCGGGGGCAGCAGCGTCGGGAGCAGCCGGGGCCGGAGCAGCGGCGTCGCCAGCGGGAGCAGCCGGAGCGGCAGCGTCAGGAGCGGCGGGAGCGGGAGCCGGAGCAGCTTCAGGAGCGGCGGGGGCGGGAGCAGCGGCTTCGGGAGCCGGAGCGGGGGCAGCAGCTTCTTCTTTCTTGCCACAAGCGGACAGACCCAGGGCCAGGAGGGCGGCGAGCAGGACGGAATATTTCATTTGAAGTTTCCTTAAACGTAAGTTGATCAACGAAGTTCTTACGCAGTTGCCAGGAGGCAGTGCCTTCCTAAGAACCAACGCGAGCAAAATTTTAGCAAAAAGCCCGGCTAATGCTAGTGGCCGACAGTTTTTTCCTGTTTATTGAGCCGCATATTGCCATTTTTGTATTTCCAGATGCTTGTTCGATATGGTTTTTTCATAAAAATCATTGTGTTATTTTTTTGGCCAGAGATAGCCGGCTCTGTACCATTCATACAACAGGCTGGTGAATACCTCATCGAGATCGGTGGCCGGCAAGTAACGGCGATCGGCCAAATGCTGTAGCAGGACCTGAATGGCTCGCTCGACCTCCAGTCTTTCCCCGTTCATGAAAAAGGCCCGGCCCAGGTAAAGCATGCGCGAGCGGGCATCGAGTGCCACCCCGCGCTCGCAGGCCAGTTTGTGGAAACGGGCGTAACCGATCGGGCGGACAGGCGGATCGAAGAATATGTTGGGTTTGGGGTCGCTCAGGTAGCGGCCGATGAAATCCTCCATATCGCGGTCGGTCCAGCGGATGCTCCGGATCATCTCCTTCAGGCGGTTGGCCATGATAGTGGGGATCCGGCCGGGGTGGGCCGAGTGGCCCAGGTCGGGGTCGGCGTAGAAGCCGTCCATGCAGATGTTGTCCTGCAGGTAGACCAGGAATTCGGTCGCCATTTCCTGTGCGCTCGGTGCGCGGAAACCGATCGACCAGGTCATGCAGTCGTCGCTCAAGGCCACACCGTTGTGGGCGTACTTGGGTGGCAGGTAGAGCATGTCGCCGGCTTCCAGTTCCCAGGACTGGTCGACCCGGAATCGCTTGAGAATGCGCAAGGCGCAGTCCTCGACCAGTTCCAGGTCGTCCTGGCCGCTGATTTCCCAGCGGCGCCGGCCCGAACCCTGGATCAGGAACACGTCATAGGAGTCGAAATGGGGGCCGACTCCGCCGCCAGTGGGCGCCAGGCTGACCATGAGGTCGTCGAGCCGGGCGTAGGGGGCGAAGTTGAAGGCATTGAGCAGGGCGTCGCCTTCCGGGACCAGCATGTTCACGCCGGAGACCAGCAGGCTCCAGTTGCGTTTCGGCAGGCGCGCCAGACGCTCCGGCTCGAACGGGCCGATTTCCCGTTGCCAGTTGCCGCGCACCGGGCGGACCAGGCGGCTTTCCGCGTCGTCCTGGCAGGCGAGTTCGATCAGGCCCGGGCCGTCCAGCACCCGGTCCAGGTTCGGCACGGCCTGACGTACCAGCAAAGGTTTCTTCTGCCAGTATTCCGCGAAGAACCGGCGCGGTGTGATGCCGCCCAGCAAGGTCTTCAATTCGGGTACGGAAAATGTCTTTGCGCGGCGATTGCTTTTTGTCATGACTCGGCTCGTATAATTTGCTGGTGTCCCACTCAATGGTATGAGGTCGATATGCTGAAACCGGGCGATCATGCGCCGGATTTCGAGTTGCCGGATGCTGACATGGAGATTGTTCGGCTTTCGGATTACAGGAATGAACAAAACGTGGTGCTGTACTTCTATGTCCGGGATAATACGCCCGGCTGCACCGCCGAAGCCATCGAGTTCAGCGATCTGGAAGCGGAGTTCGCCAAACTGGGGTGGACCGTATTGGGCGTGTCGCGCGACGACTGCATCAGTCATGGCGTATTCCGCGACAAGCACGGCATCAGTGTCCGCCTGCTGGCCGACAAGGATATGGAGGCCTGCAAGGCCTACGGCGTGACGGCTCGTAAAGAGGTGGATGGCGTCATGCGCGATACCGTGCAGCGTTCCACCTTCGTCATCGACCGCAAGGGTGTGATCCGCGATGCGCGTTACGGCGTTACCGCCAAAGGCCACGCGGCTGAAATTCTGCAACTTATCAAGGGGCTTTGAATGCTTATTGCCAAGGATACCGTGGTCACGATTTCCTACCGGCTCACCACTTTGCAGGGTGAATTGCTGGAGGAGGCGACGGCCGAGCAACCGGCCGCCTATCTGCATGGTGGCTACGACGGCATTTTCCCGAAGCTGGAAGCTGCGCTGGAGGGCAAGGAGGCCGGCGCCGAAGCCGATGTCGTGCTGGAGCCGGACGACGCTTTCGGTGACTACGATGCCGAACTGGTGCGGGTCGAGGATCTCGACCAGTTCCCGCCCGGCGTGGAAATCGGCATGCAATTCGAGGGCGTCAGCGAAGACGGCCATCACCATCTGCTCTACACCGTCACCGACGTGGCGGACGGCAAGGTGGTGGTGGACGGCAACCATACCCTGGCGGGTCATTCCCTGCGGGTGCAGTGCCGGGTGGAAGGCGTCCGGGCGGCGATTCCGGAAGAAATCGCCCACGGCCACGTGCACGGGCCGGACGGCCATCATCATCACCATTGATCGAGCGGGCGGAGTACAATGCGCCCCCTCGTCAATGTGGATTTAGCTCGATGAAGACCACTTTCCTGGAATTCGAACAGCCCATCGCCGAACTTGAAGCCAAGATCGAAAGTCTGCTGGAAGTTTCGGAAGAGAAGGAGGGCGAGGGTGAAGCGACCGCCGTCGACCTGACGCCGGAAATCACCCGGCTCCGGAAAAAGAGCGCCGCGCTGACCAAGGACATCTACGCCAAGCTCGGCGCCTGGCAGATTTCCCAGGTGGCGCGCCATCCCCAGCGGCCCTACACCCTGGATTACATCAGCGCCCTGTTCACCGATTTCGAGGAACTGCACGGCGACCGGGCCTATGCCGACGATGCCGCCATCGTCTGCGGCTTGGCCCGTTTCCACGGCGAGCCGGTGGTGGTGATCGGCCATCAGAAAGGCCGCGACACCAAGGAGCGCCAGTACCGCAATTTCGGCATGCCGCGGCCCGAGGGCTATCGCAAGGCACTGCGCCTCATGCGTATGGCCGAGAAGTTCCAGTTGCCGGTGATGACCTTCATCGACACCCCGGGCGCTTATCCCGGCATCGGTGCCGAAGAGCGCGGCCAGTCCGAGGCCATCGCCCGCAATCTGTACGCCATGGCCGAGTTGAAGACGCCGGTGATCTGCACGGTGATCGGCGAAGGCGGTTCGGGCGGCGCACTGGCCATCGGGGTCGGCGACGTGGTGATGATGCTGCAGTATTCGACCTATTCGGTCATCTCGCCCGAGGGCTGCGCCTCCATCCTCTGGAAGAGCGCCGAGCAGGCGCCGCTGGCGGCGGAAAGCCTGGGCATCACCGCGCCGCGCCTCAAGTCGCTCGGCCTGGTCGACAAGATCGTCAGCGAGCCCCTGGGTGGTGCCCACCGCGACCCGGACGCCATGATGGAAAACATGCGCGATGCGCTGGTCGCGGCCCTGTCCGACCTGCGCGAGCAGCCTCTGGATGCCCTGCTCAATGCCCGTTACGCCCGCCTGATGGGCTATGGCAAGTACAAGGAAACCCGGGCCCGCTGACCTTTCCGGTCGGCTCCGGGCTTTTCTCGCTCCCCGTCTGTTCCCCGGCGCCCGGCTCTGCCTGGGCTATTCCGGCGGCCTGGATTCCTCCGTCCTGCTCCATCTGCTCGTCGGCCTGCGCCAGTCCTTGGGCTTCAGGCTGGATGCGGTGCACGTCCATCACGGCTTGTCGCCCCATGCCGACGACTGGGCGGAGTTTTGCCGAACGACGTGCGAACGGTACGGCGTGCCCATCGAGATCCATCGGGTCGCGGTCGTGACCGACGGCCAAGGCCTGGAGGCGGCGGCACGCGAGGCCCGTTATGACGTATTCGCCGGCCGGCCGGCCGACTTCATCCTGGTCGCCCACCACGCCGACGACCAAGCCGAAACCCTCCTGTTGCGCCTGCTGCGCGGGGCCGGCGTGCATGGCCTGGCGGCCATGGCCGACGACCGGGCCTTGGCCGAAGCGCGTCTGCTGCGGCCGTTGCTGGGCGTGTCCCGGGCCGAACTGGTGCGCTATGCGCTCGGCCATGGCGTGGCCCACATCGACGACGAAAGCAATGCCGATTGGTCGCTGAGCCGCAACTGGCTGCGCGGCAAGGCCCTGCCGGACCTGGAGACGCGTTTCCCGTCCTGCCGGGAGGTGCTGGCCGCGACCGCGTCGAGGCTGGCGGAAAGCGCCGACCTGCTGGACGATCTGGCCCGATTGGATCTGGGCCGGGCGGCCCGCGGCACAGGCATCGATCTCGCCGTCCTGGCGGAACTGGGCGCCGCTCGCGCCCGGAACATGCTGCGCTACTGG
The DNA here is from genome assembly GCA_036391875.1 of Parasulfuritortus sp. Classification (GTDB taxonomy): domain Bacteria; phylum Pseudomonadota; class Gammaproteobacteria; order Burkholderiales; family Thiobacillaceae; genus Parasulfuritortus. Next base: position 242,953 of record DASVZA010000016.1, on the reverse strand, counting down.
TTGCGCGAGCGGACCGGCATGGCGCCCTACGCCGCCCATTTGGAGGAACTGCTGAGCCAACTGCTGCAGGCCGGGCCGGACCGGCAGCCGAAGTGGCACTGGGGCGGACTGGTGCTGCGCCGGCACCGCGGCCTAATCGAACTCGGGGTCGAGGCGGCGCCGGCTGGCGGCCAATGGCGTTGGCGGGGCGAGCCGGAACTGGTGCTGGCCGAACACGGCCGGCTGCTGTTCCGGCCGACAGTGGGCGAAGGCTTGGCGGCGGACCGGCTGCCGGACGAGGGTGGTGTAGTCGGCTGGCGAGAGGGAGGGGAGAAGCTGAAGCCCGATTGCCGCCGGCCCCGGCGGACGCTGAAGAATCTGCTGCGCGAGGCAGGGTTGCCGCCGGACGAACGATTGCGTCTACCGCTGCTGTCGATCGCCGATCAGCCGGCCTGGATGGCCGGCATCGGCGTCGACTGTGCCTTCCAGGCCGGGCCGGGCGAGCCCGGCTGGCTTATTTCGTGGCTGCCGGCTGGGCGATCAGACCCGTAATCCCCAGCTTTTTCAGCGTGGCCTGGGCCTTCTCGGCTTCGGCCCGGCTGGCGAAGGGGCCGACGTGGACCCGGGTTTCGGTATAGGCATGGATACCCTGCTTGTTCAGCCGGTCGACCAGTTCCTGGGCGTGAGCCAGGTTGGTAAAGACGCCGATCTGGACCACGTAGTGATCCTCGGCGGCGGCCGGTGCCGAGGGTGGACGGGCAGTCGCTTGCGGGGCAGGCGCGGATTCCCCGCTCCGGCGGGGCGCCGGGGCCGCGGCATGCGGTGTGTGGGGCGCCGGGGCCGCGGCATGCGGTGCGTGGGGCGCCGGGGCCTCGTTCACCTTGGGCGGCGGCGGCGGGGTGGTCGGCGCCGCTTCCTGTGGCGGGGGCGGGGCCGGGATTTCGGGCGCCGGTTGCGGTTCTACCGTGGGTTGGGGTTCCGCCGGCGGCTGTCGGGTCGGCGCGGCGACGATGGGGGCCGGGCTGGCCGGTTTGGGCTTGGAAGCAGGCTTGCCGCTGTTGTCCAGCCACCAGAGGGCGCCCAGCGCCAGTGCGGTCACCACGGCGGCGATGCCGAGCCGGACAAAGGCTTTTCTGCGGATGTCGCCGCTGTCTTCCTGGGCGGTTTCCTCGGCCAAGTTGCTCTCCTCGCTGTCATGGATCTGCCTTTATTTTAAAGGCTTTTCGTGCTATTTTCCCCCACCTTTTTCCAGCTTTTTCAACCTCGATCCGACAACCTTCCGGAGAATACAACGTGGCAATCGAACGCACCTTTTCCATCATCAAACCCGACGCCGTCGCCAAGAATGTGATCGGCAAGATCTACAGCCGCTTCGAGTCCAACGGCCTGAAGATCATCGCGTCCAAGATGATCCATCTGTCCCGCGCCGAGGCCGAAGGCTTCTACGCCGTGCACAAGGGCCGTCCGTTCTTCAACGACCTGGTCGAGTTCATGATCTCCGGCCCGGTCATGGTCCAGGTCCTGGAAGGCGAGAATGCCATCGCCAAGAACCGCGAACTGATGGGCGCCACCGATCCCAAGAAGGCCGAGCCGGGCACCATCCGCGCCGACTTCGCCCAGAGCATCGACGCCAACGCCGTGCACGGCTCCGATGCGCCCGAGACGGCCGCCGTGGAAATCGCCTATTTCTTCCCCGGCCATCAGATCTACTCCCGCTGAGCCGGCATTGACCGTCAATCTGCTCGACTTCGATCTCAAAGGGCTCGCCGACTGGTTTCAGGAAATCGGCGAGAAGCCTTTTCGCGCCAAGCAGGTGCTGCGCTGGCTGCACCACTACGGCGCCGACGATTTCGAGCAGATGACGGATCTGGCCAAGAGCCTGCGCACCAAGCTGCAGGACATGGCCGAGATCCGGCCTCCGGTGCTGCTCAAGGAACAGGCTTCCGAGGATGGCACCCGCAAATTCCTGCTTGAAGTCGGTCCCGGCAATCACGTCGAGACCGTCTTCATCCCAGACGGCGAGCGCGGCACGCTGTGCGTGTCGACCCAGGTCGGCTGCGCGCTCGAATGTCGCTTCTGCTCGACCGGCCGCCAGGGCTTCAACCGCAACCTGAGCGTGGCCGAGATCATCGGCCAGCTGTGGTGGGCCAACAAGCAGTTGGGCCGCGACCCGAAAGGGGAACGGATCATCTCCAACGTGGTCCTGATGGGCATGGGCGAGCCGCTGCTGAATTACGAAAACACCGTCACCGCTGTCTCGCTGATGCTGGACGACCACGCCTACGGCCTGTCGCGCCGGCGGGTGACCGTGTCCACTTCCGGGATCGTGCCGGCCATGGATCGGTTGCGCGTCGACATGCCGGTGGCCCTGGCGGTCAGCCTGCACGCGCCCAACAACGCGCTGCGCGACGAACTGGTGCCGATCAACCGCAAGTATCCGCTGGCCGAGTTGATGGCCGCCTGCAAGCGCTATCTGGAAAACGCGCCGCGCGATTTCATCACCTTCGAGTACGTGATGCTGGACGGTGTCAACGATAGTCTCGATCATGCCGAGCAACTGATCGAACTGACCCGCGGCGTATCCTGCAAATTCAACCTGATCCCGTTCAACCCCTTCCCGAACTCCGGCTACCGCCGCTCGCCCCGGGAACAGGTCCGGGCCTTCGCCTCCCGGCTGATGGCGGAAGGCATCGTCACCACGACCCGCAAGACGCGGGGCGACGACATCGACGCCGCCTGCGGCCAACTGGCCGGCCAGGTGCAAGACAAAAGCCGGCGGGTGATCAAGCGCATGGGGGTGGCGGCATGAGCAGCGACCGGGGCCCCACGCAGTGGGGGGCGAGCGTCCGCGAATGCCGCCGGCGACCGGCCTGGCAAATCGTTTATATCTGCAATCTTTCGGAGGGTGCGGTATGAAGGCGAATCGGTATTTTCTTCTGGCACTGCCTTTGCTGTTGGCGGCCTGTGCCCAGACCCCGGTGCAGCGGCAGCCCCATCAGGGCAGTGATACCGAGATGCTGGACGCGGTCAACAATCGGGCCAGGATACATACCGAACTGGCGGCGCAATACTACGCCCGGCGCCAGTACTCCGTTTCTCTGGAAGAATTGAGGCAGGCGCTCAATGCGGACAGCAACTATGCCCCGGCCTACAACATGCTGGGCCTGTTGCATGACGCGCTGCTCGAGTACAAGGAAGCGGAAGACAGCTTCCAACGCGCCATCAGCATTGCGCCGATGTATTCCGAGGCACACAACAACTACGGCTATTTCCTGTGTTCCCGCAAGCGTTACCAGGAAGCGCTGACCCAGTTCGAGCAGGCCTGGAAAAATCCGCTTTATGCTACGCCCGAGATGGCCCTGGCCAATGCCGGCCAATGTGCCTTGCGCATGGGCAAGGTGGACGAGGCGGAAAACTATGCCCGCCGCGCCCTGGTGCGTGATCCTAATCAAGGCACGGCGCTGATGACCCTGGCCGAGATCCAATATCGCCAGGGCAACCTTCCCATGGCGCGCAGCCTGCTCAGCCAAGCCGATACTCGGGGCCACCTGGATGCCGCCGGTCTCTGGCTGGGGGTCAGACTGGAGCGCAAGGACGGCAACAGGGAAGCGGCGGCCGAGTACGGTGCCCGGTTGCGCCGGGAGTTCCCCGATTCCCAGGAAAGCGGCTGGCTGCTGTCCGGCCGGTTCGACATGCAGGAGGGCCGGCAGTGAGCGAAGAAGCCGTACAGGAAGGCTTCGGCCGGATCCTGGCCGAGGCCAGGGCGGCGAAGGGCATGAGCGTCGCCGACATATCGGAAAAACTCAAGCTGACCGCGCGCCAGGTGGAGGCACTCGAGGCGGAGGATTACAGCCGTCTGCCCTCCGCCGTCTTCGTGCGCGGCTTCGCCAGGAATTATGCCCGCCTGTTGGGTATATCGGTGGATGCTCTGCCCGGCGTGAGCGAGCCGACGGTGGAACCGACCAATACCATTACTGCGCCTTCCGAGGATCTCGTCTTCCGCACCTCGCCGGTGCGGCGCTGGCTTATCCTGCCCCTGGCCGGGGTGGTCCTGTTCCTGGCCTTGGTGGCGGCGCTGTATAACTGGTTGCGGCGCGGCGAGGATGCCTACCTGACCAATACGGCTCCGGTGGCGCAGCCGGCCGTGCCGGCGACCATTCCGTTGCCGCCGGAGAAACCGGCCGCGTCCGCAGCGCTGCCGCCGGCCCCCGTCACGCCGGCCCAACCGGCCCAACCGGCCCAACCGGCCCAACCCGGACCGGCGCCCACTCCGCCGTTGCCGGATAAGCTCACCGTCCCCGCCACGGCACCGTCCATGCCCGCCAAGGCGGCCCCCCCGGCGCCTGCCGCCACTCCCAGTGCCCAATCCCAACCCGCCACCGCGGCTGCGCCCGCACCGGGCGCTCCGTCGTCGTATGCACTCGGTTCGACGGCCGCCGGGCAACATGCCGTGCATTTCGCCGTGCAGGACGAGGATTCCTGGGTCGAAGTGACGACGGCGGACCAGAAGCGTTACGCCAAGCTGCTGCATGCCGGCGAGCAGCTGACCGTGCATGGCGCGCAACCGTTGAAGGTGGTAGTCGGCAATGCGGCCCATGTGCAGATCACGTACGACGACAAGCCGATCAATCTGCAACCGTACACCGGCGAAAAAGTAGCGAGGTTGACCCTGCAATGAGTCATCCAGTCGTCAGGCGCCCCACCCGTCGGGTTCTGGTGGGCGGCATCCCGGTGGGCGGCGGCAACCCCATCGTGGTCCAATCCATGACCAATACCGACACCGCCGACGTGGCCGGCACCGTCCGCCAGGTGCGCGACTTGTGGCAAGCCGGGTCGGAGCTGGTGCGCATCACGGTCAATACCGTGGAGGCGGCCAGTGCCGTGCCGGTCATCCGCGAGCAGCTCGACGCCCTGGGCTGCACGGTGCCGCTGATCGGCGATTTTCATTTCAACGGCCACAAATTGCTGGCCCAGGTGCCGGAATGCGCCGAGGCCTTGGCCAAGCTGCGCATCAATCCGGGCAACGTCGGTCGCGGCGCCAAGCGCGACGACCAGTTCGCCATGCTGATCGAAGCCGCCTGCCGCTACGACAAGCCGATCCGGATCGGCGTCAACTGGGGCAGCCTGGACCAGGAACTGCTGGCCCGGATGATGGACGAGAACGGCAAGCGGGCGGAGCCGCACGAACCCGATCAGGTGATGCGCCACGCCCTGATCGCCTCCGCCCTGGAGTCGGCGGCGCGGGCCGAGGAGCTGGGCCTGGCCGGCGACAAGATCATCCTGTCCTGCAAGCTGTCCGGCGTGCAGGACCTGATCAAGGTCTACCGCGACCTGGCCTCCCGCTGCGACTATCCGCTCCACCTGGGCCTGACCGAGGCCGGCATGGGCTCGAAGGGCATCGTCGCCTCCACGGCGGCCCTGTCGGTCCTGCTCCAGGAAGGCATCGGCGACACCATCCGGGTGTCGCTCACGCCGCGTCCCGGCGAGTCGCGCACCACCGAAGTCCAGGTCGCCCAGGAAATCCTGCAGACCATGGGCCTGCGCTCCTTCACGCCGCTGGTCACCGCCTGTCCCGGCTGCGGCCGGACCACCTCGACCGTGTTCCAGGAGCTGGCCCAGTCGATCCAGAACTGGCTGCGCGCCCAGATGCCGGCCTGGCGCGACCAGTATCCCGGGGTCGAGAACATGAACGTCGCGGTGATGGGCTGCGTGGTCAACGGCCCGGGCGAATCGAAACACGCCAACATCGGCATCTCCCTGCCGGGCAGCAACGAAGTGCCGGTGGCCCCGGTCTACGTCGACGGCGAAAAGACTGTCACCCTCAAGGGCGACACCATCGCCGCCGAGTTCCAGGCCATCGTCGAGGATTATGTGAAATCGCATTATGGCTAACGACACCCTCCGCGCCGTGCGCGGCATGAACGACATCCTGCCGGCCGAGATCGGCCTCTGGCAGCATTTCGAAACCCAGGTCCGCGACTGGCTCGCGGGCTACGGCTACCAGGAGATGCGCACCCCGATCCTGGAGCATACCGGCCTGTTCAAGCGGGCCATCGGCGAGGTGACCGACATCGTCGAGAAGGAGATGTACACCTTCGTCGATGAGCTGAACGGCGAATCGCTCACCCTGCGGCCGGAAGGCACCGCCTCCGGCGTGCGCGCCGCGGTCGAGCACAACATGCTGTTCGACGGCGGCAAGCGGCTCTGGTACCAGGGCCCGATGTTCCGCCACGAGCGGCCGCAGAAGGGGCGCTACCGCCAGTTCCACCAGGTCGGCGTCGAGGCCCTGGGCTTCGCCGGCCCGGACATGGACATCGAGCACCTCTTGATGACTGCCCGGCTTTGGCAGAGGCTCGGCCTGGCCGAGGCCGTGACCCTGGAGATCAACACCCTGGGCGGGGCCGAGTCGCGTGCCAGCCACCGACAGAAGCTGATCGCCTATTTCGAGGCCCACCAGGATCAGCTCGACGAGGACGCGAAGCGGCGCCTGCACGCCAACCCGCTGCGCATCCTGGACACCAAGAACCCGGCCATGCAGGCCCTGGTCGAGGCCGCGCCCAAGCTGATGGACGAGCTGGACGAGGCGGCCGTGGCCCACTTCGAGGCGGTCAAGCAGGGACTGGCGGCGGCCGGCATCGACTACCGTGTCAACCCGCGCCTGGTGCGGGGCCTGGACTACTACAATTACACCGTGTTCGAATGGGTGACCGATCGCCTCGGTGCCCAGGGCACGGTCTGCGCCGGCGGCCGCTACGACGGCCTGGTCGCCCAGCTGGGCGGCAAGCCGGCCCCGGCCTGCGGCTTCGCAATGGGCATTGAGCGCCTGCTGGCGCTGATGACCGAACTGGCTGTCGAGGTGCCGGCGAACGGGCCGGACGCCTACGTGGTCAACGTCGGCGAGCAGGCCGCACACTTCGCCATGCGGGCAGCCGAAGCGCTGCGCGACGCCGGCCTCAAGGCCGTGCTGCATTGCGGCGGCGGCAGTTTCAAATCGCAGATGAAGAAGGCCGACGCCAGCGGCGCAAGCTACGCCGTCATCATCGGCGACGACGAGGCGGCGGCCGGCGAGGCCAGCGTCAAGCCGCTGCGGATGGAAGGCGAACAACGGCGCGTGGCGCTGGCCGAATTGGGCAAATACATTTCCGGATAAGGATGCAAGGATGGCTCTCGATCTCGAAGAACAGGAACAACTCGAAGCATTGAAGGATTGGTGGCGCAAGCACGGCAACGCCGTGGTCTGGGCAGCGACCCTTTTCGTCGTCGCCGCGGCGGGCTGGAAGGGCTACCAGATCTGGATGGCGCGCCAGTCCAACGCCGCGTTGGGCCTGTACGAGCGGGCCATGCAGGCGGCCCTGGCCAACGATCCCAAGGCGGTCAAGGAACTGACCGGAAAGATCATGGACGACTACGGCCGGACCGGCTACGCCCTGCCGGCCGCCTGGCTGGCGGGCAAGACCAACGTTGCCGCCGGCGATCTCAAGAGCGCCCAGGCCCAATATCAATATGCCCTGGACCATGCCGGCGACCCCGGCCTGAAGGCGCTCGCCAGTCTGCGCCTGGCGACGGTGCTGTTCGACGAGAAGGATTACGACGGCGCCCTGAAGCTGCTGAACGGCGAACATGACGACGCTTTCGTGCCGCTGTTCGCCAACCTGAAAGGCGATGTCCTGGTCGCCCAGGGCAAGACCGCCGAGGCGCGCGAGGCCTACAAGCTGGCGCTGGCCAAACTGGACCCCAAGAGTCCGATGAAGGCCGTGGTGGAAATCAAGCTCGACGGCGTGGGAGGCTGACATGAAACGGCGCATCGCATTGGCATTCATCCTGGCCGCCGGCCTGAGCGGCTGCAGCACGATCGGCGGCTGGTTCGGCATGTCCGGCTCCGACACGCCCAAGATCAAGCCGGCACCGCTGACCCAGTTCAAGGAAACCGTCGGCCTGATCCGGATGTGGGACGTCAACGTCGGCAAGAGCGCGCCCTACGTGTTCTCTCCGGCCGGGGACGGCCAGGCGATCTACGCGGCCGGCAAGGATGGCCGCATCGTCAAGATCGATCCGGCTACCGGCCATGAGCTATGGCGTATCGAGGCCGGGCAGACCCTGTCGAGCGGCGTCGGCGTCGGCGACGGCCTGATCCTGGTGGGCACGCCCCGGGGCGAGATGCTGGCCTACCACAGCGACAGCGGCAAGCTGGCCTGGTCGGCCAAGCTGTCCGGCGAGATCCTGGTGCCGCCGGTCGCCGCCAACGGCATGGTCGCCGTGCGCAGCAACGATGGCAACGTCTGGCTGTTCAATGCCGCCGACGGCAAGCAACGCTGGGAGTACACCCGTACCCTGCCGCCTCTGATCCTGCGCGTGCCGGGCAACCTGCTGCTCACCGATCGGGCGCTGTTCGTCGGTTATCCGGGCGGCACGATGGTGGCGTTGGCCCTCAACAACGGCGCGCCGCTCTGGGAGACCAGCGTGGCCGTGCCCAAGGGGGCAACCGACCTGGAGCGTATCTCCGACGTGACCGGCCCGCTCGCCGCCGACGATCATGTGGTCTGCGCCGCCGCCTATCAGGGGCGCATCGGTTGTTTCGATCAGGCCAACGGCAATCCGGTCTGGGTCCGCACCTTCTCCGGCTTGAGTGGCGTCGAGTTGGGCGACCATTACATCTTCGCCACCGACGAGCACGCCATGGTGCAAGGCTTCGACACGACCGGCGGGGCCAGTCCCTGGAAGCAGGAAACCCTGCGCGACAGGCTGTTGACGACGCCGACCGTGGTGTCCAGTTATATCGCGGTCGCCGATTATCAGGGTTACGTGCACCTGATCAGTCAGGACGACGGCTCCCTGGTCGGGCGTGCGGCCACCGACAATAGCGCCGTTTCAGGCCGAATACTGGGTCTGAAGAGTGGCCTGATCGTGCAAACGGACAAGGGCGGTGTATACGCCTTCCGGATCAAATAACGGCGCCCGCGGGTGTTGCCGGCCGAGTGCCGGCAGCCTGGCCGCGGGCTGGATGACATGAAACCCACTATCGTTCTGGTCGGCCGTCCCAACGTCGGCAAATCGACCCTGTTCAATCGCCTCACCAAGTCTCGCGACGCGCTGGTGCACGACCTGCCTGGCCTGACCCGGGACCGGCATTACGGCCACGGCCTGGTCGGCGGCAAGCCCTACCTGCTGGTCGATACCGGCGGTTTCGAGCCGGTGGCGGACACCGGCATCCTGGCCGAGATGGCGCGCCAGACCTTGCAGGCCGTGGACGAGGGCGACGCGATCGTCTTCCTGGTCGACGGCCGGACCGGCGTCACTCCCCAGGACAAGATCATCGCCGACCGTTTGCGCCGCTTGAGCTGCCCGGTGTTCCTGGCGGTGAACAAGACCGAGGGCATGCCGTCCGCGAGCGCGGTGGCGGAGTTCCACGAACTCGGCCTGGGCGAACCTTATGCCGTGTCCAGCGCCCACGGCGAAGGCGTGCGGGAACTGATGGAACTGGTCCTGGAACCGTTCGCCATCGAGCCCGAAGACTCGTCGGTGCAGGATCACCCCAAGATCGCCATCGTCGGTCGGCCCAATGTCGGCAAATCGACCCTGGTCAACACCCTGGTCGGCGAGGAACGGGTGATCGCCTTCGATCAGCCGGGCACCACGCGGGATTCCATCTATGTCGATTTCGAACGGGCCGGGCGCAAATACACCCTGATTGACACCGCCGGCGTGCGGCGCAAGGGACGGGTGATCGAGGCAATCGAGAAGTTCTCCGTCATCAAGACCCTGCAGGCGGTCGAGGACGCCAACGTGGCGGTGCTGGTGCTGGATGCTACCCAGGACATCGCCGAACAGGATGCCCATCTGGCCGGCTTCGTCCTGGAAGCCGGCCGGGCCCTGGTGGTGGCGATCAACAAATGGGACGACACCGACGACTACCGGCGGGACCAGATCAAACGGGAACTGGCCCGCAAGCTGGATTTCCTGACCTTCGCCAAGTTCCACTACATCTCTGCCCTGAAGGGCGCCGGTATCCCGCCCCTGCTCAAGTCGATCGACGAGGCCTACCGCGCCGCCATGGCCAAGCTGCCGACGCCAAAACTGACCCAAGTCCTGCAGGAGGCCGTGGCGCGCCATAACCCGCCCCGGGTCGGCCAGTTCCGGCCGAAGCCGAAGTACGCCCACCAGGGCGGCATGAATCCGCCCATCATCGTGATCCACGGCAATCACGTGGAACACATGCCCGGCGCCTACCAGCGATACCTGGAGAACATCTTCCGGGAGGCGTTCAATCTGCAGGGCACGCCGTTGCGGGTCGAGTTCCGGGGCGGCACGAATCCATTCGAAGGGCGCAAGCCCAAGGCGCCGCCGAGCAAGGGCGACATCCACAAGGCATTGCGTTTGCGGCGCCGGCGCAACAAGGCATTCGGTAGCTGAGGAAAAGCCGGGCCGTTTTTTTGAACTCGGCCGCACTTGCCGCGTCCATAGCTAGAGTTTGCAGGTTGCTATGGCTGGCGGGTGGCATATATTGGTAGTTCCGCCGGTCGGTGATGGATTTTTTGCAAATAATGTAGAATTCCGACCTGCATAAGAAAATGCTGAAATTGATTTGATAAGGAAAATACCCATGAGTAAAGGGCAGCAGTTACAAGACCCGTTTTTGAATGCCTTGCGCCAGGAACAGGTGCAGGTTTCCGTTTATCTTGTTAACGGTATCAAGCTCCAAGGCTATGTCGACAGTTATGACCAGTACGTGGTGCTGCTGAAGAACGCGGTCACCCAGATGGTCTACAAGCATGCCATTTCCACCATCGTTCCTGCCCGCCCGGTGCTCTATCGGCAGCCCGGCGAAGAGGACTGATCCGTTATTTCCGTCCGTTTCAGGTGCTTCCCGCTGAGGCATGATGTTTGAGCGTCCCCCGGTCCCGGACCGGCCCGGGGATGGTCGGGTCATTGTTCTGGCCAGCGTCAATTTCGGGGAACCCGACTATGCCGAGAATCTCGCGGAAATGAAGCTCTTGGCCAGCGGTGCCGGCTTGGAGATCCGCGGCGTGGTCGAAGGTAAACGCGACCGGCCCGATGCCGCCCTGTTTGTCGGCAGCGGCAAGGCCGACGAGATCGGTCTACGGGCCCAGGAGGTCGGCGCCGGACTGGTGATCTTCAATCACGACTTGTCCCCGGTCCAGGAGCGCAACCTGGAAAAGCGCATGCAATGCCGGGTGCTGGACCGGACCGCACTGATCCTCGATATCTTCGCCCAGCGGGCACGTTCCAACGAAGGCAAGCTGCAGGTCGAACTGGCCCAGTTGCGCCATTACGCCACCCGGCTGGTGCGCGGCTGGAGCCACCTGGAGCGGCAGAAAGGCGGTATCGGCATGCGGGGCGGCCCCGGCGAGACCCAGCTGGAGCTGGACCGCCGGATGATCAACGTCAAGATCAAGAACATCGAGGCCCGCCTGGCCAAGCTGGAGAAGAGCCGGGCCCTGCAGCGCCGAGGGCGGCAGCGGGGCGGCGTGCTGTCGGTCTCCCTGGTGGGCTACACCAATGCCGGCAAGTCGACCCTGTTCAATACCCTGACCCATGCCGGGGCTTACGCCGCCGACCAGTTGTTCGCCACCCTGGATACCACGACCCGGAAAATCTGGCTGCCCGAGGCCGGCCAGGTGGTCCTGTCGGATACCGTCGGCTTCATCACCCATCTGCCGCATACCCTGGTGGCGGCCTTCCATGCCACGCTGGAGGAAACGGCCAAGGCCGACCTGCTGCTGCATGTCGTGGATGCGGCCAGTGCCAACCGGGACCGACAGATGGAAGAGGTGGACAAGGTCCTGAAGGAAATCGGCGCCAGCGAAGTGCCCCAGATCGTGATCATGAACAAGATCGATCTGATCGGGATGGAGCCCGCAGTTGCCTTGGACGAGTGTGGTAACATTTCCCGCATCTCGTTGAGTGCCAGAACCGGTGCTGGCGTGGACCTGCTCAAGCAGGCCCTGGTCCAGTTCGCCCAAGCTCGGCGCCGGGATGACCTACAACACACAGAAATCGATCACGATGGCATGGAATGACCCGCAGTGGGGTAACGATCGCGGCAGCGGCGGCCCCCCCGATCTGGATGAGATCTGGAAACGCTTCAATCAGCGGTTGAACGGCCTGCTGGGCGGCAAGGGCCGTTTCGGCGGGGACGGTGGTGGCCAGGGCGGCGGCATGCCCAAGTTCCGGATTCCGGGCGGTGCCGGCCTGCTGGTCGTGTTGGCGATCCTGCTTTGGCTGGCCAGCGGCTTCTATATCGTCGATGCCGGCGAGCGGGGCGTGGTGATGCGTTTCGGTCGGTACATCGAAACCACCATGCCGGGGCCGAACTGGCATCTGCCCTATCCGTTCGAATCGGTCGAGGTGGTCAACGTCGAGAACGTCAGGACCGTGGAAGTGGGCTATCGCAACAACGTGCGCGCCAAGGTGCTGTCCGAATCGCTCATGCTGACCGATGACGAAAACATCATCGACATGCAGTTTTCCGTGCAATACACCATCAAGGATCCGGTCCAATATCTGTTCATGAACCGCGACCCGGACGAGGCGGTCAAGCAGGCGGCGGAAAGCGCAATCCGTGAGGTCGTGGGCAAGAGCAAGATGGACTTCGTGCTCTACGAGGGCCGGGCCGAGGTGGCCGACCAAGCGACCAAGCTTATGCAGCAGATACTTGACCGCTACAAGACCGGCATCGATATCCAAAAGGTGAACATGCAGAACGCCCAGCCACCCGAGCAGGTCCAGGCCGCGTTCGACGACGCCGTCAAGGCCGGCCAGGACATGGAACGCCTGAAGAACGAAGGCCAGGCCTACGCCAACGACGTGATTCCCCGGGCCAAGGGTGTGGCGGCCCGTCTGCACGAAGAGGCGCTGGGCTACCAGCAGCGGGTGGTGGCCGACGCCGAGGGTGAGGCCAATCGCTTCAGCCAGATACTGGTGCAGTACAACAAGGCGCCGCAGGTGACCCGCGAACGCATGTACCAGGACGCCATGCAGCAGGTGCTGACCAATACCACCAAGGTGATGGTGGACGACAAGCAGGGCGGCAATCTGCTCTACCTGCCGCTCGATAAGCTGATGCAGGCGGCCGGTACGGCATCGACCGCGAATACCCCACCGGCTGCATCGGCGCCGCAGCCTGCGCCGGCCAATACCACATCGGACACCGGCAGCCGCAGCCGGGATGCCTTCCGCAGCCGAGATCGGGAGGAGCGGCCATGAAAGCATTGAGCAATGTCATCGTCCTGGCCGTATTGGCGCTGCTTCTGCTGTCGCTCTCGATCTATACGGTGGACCAGCGCCACGCTGCCCTGCTGTTCCAGTTGGGTGAAGTGGTCCGGATCGACAAGCAGCCGGGGCTATATTTCAAGATACCGCTGATCCAGAACGTGCGCTATTTCGATACCCGGATATTGACCATGGATGCGGCCGAGCCGGAGCGTTTCATCACCTCCGAGAAGAAGAACGTCCTGGTCGATTATTTCGTCAAATGGCGGATCATCGACGTCAAGAAATTCTACGTCAGCTTCTCGGGCGACGAGAAGCGGGCCATGATCCGCCTGGCCCAGACCATCAACGACGGCATGCGGGCCGAGTTCGGCAAGCGGACCGTGCACGACGTGGTATCCGGCGAGCGCGACCAGATCATGAACCAGCTGCGCGAGAAGGCTGACCAGGATGCCCGCCGCTTCGGCGTCCAGGTCATGGATGTCCGGATCAAGCGGATCGAGCTGCCCACCGAGGTGAGCGAATCGGTCTACCGGCGCATGGAAGCCGAGCGCAAGCGGGTGGCCAACGAGTTGCGTTCCACCGGCGCGGCCGAAGAGGAACAGATCAAGGCCGATGCCGACAAGCAGCGGGAAGTGATCATCGCCGACGCCTACCGCGACGCCCAGAAGCTCAAGGGCGAGGGCGATGCCAGGGCCGCCGCCATCTACTCGTCGGCCTACGACAAGAATCCGGAGTTCTATGCCTTCTACCGCAGCATGCAGGCCTACAAGGCCAGCTTCAACGATAAGCGCGACGTGATGGTGCTGCAGCCGAATTCCGACTTCTTCCGTTACATGAAATCCCCCCGTGGCGGCGGTAAGTGAATCTGAAGGAAATCTTCGTGCCGGCCCTGGCACTTATGTTGGTTATGGAAGGCGTGTTGCCGTTCCTGGCTCCGACGGCTTGGCGTGAAGCCTTCAGCCGCATGATCCAGATGAAGGACGGCCAGATCCGTTTCATGGGTCTGGCCTCCATGCTGGTGGGGCTCTTGCTTTTGGTATTGACCCAATGAACCATCCCTGGCTGCTTCCCGAATATGTCGAGGACATCCTGCCGCCCTATGCCCGGCAGGCCGAGTCGTTGCGCCGGCAATTGCTGGACAAGTACGACGGCTACGGTTACGAACTGGTCTGTCCGCCGCTGATCGAGTATCTGGATTCCCTGTTGACCGGCGTGGCCGGGGATCTCGATCTGAAAACCTTCAAGATGGTGGACGGACTGTCCGGCCGGATGATGGGCGTACGGGCCGACATGACACCTCAGGCCGCACGGATCGACGCCCATCTGCTCAACCGCCCGGGCGTGACCCGGGTTTGCTATGCCGGGCCGGTGCTGCATACCAAGCCGGCCGGCCTGCTGTCGTCGCGCGAGCCCTACCAGATCGGTGCCGAGCTGTTCGGCCATGCCGGCATCGAAGCCGATCTCGAGGTGCTGGAGCTGCTGTTGGCCTCCCTTGCGGCGACCGGACTGGTCGACATCCGGGTCAGCCTCGGCCACGTCGGCCTGTTCCGGGCCCTGGCCGCGGCGGCGGGACTGGACGGCGCGGTCGGTCAACCATTGTTCCAGGCCTTGCGGGCCAAGGACATGCCGACCCTGATGGAGCTGACCGCCGGCCTGGCCGAGCCATTACGTGCGGCCTTTCTGCTCCTGCCCGAGTTGTATGGCGGCCCCGAAGTCATCGAGACAGCACGCAGCAAGTTGCCCGTTCTGCCCGGCATCGTGCAGGCCCTGGACGACCTGGCGGTGCTGCTGGCGGCCAATGGCGAGGCCAATCTGAGCGTGGACCTGGCCGATCTGCGCGGTTACGGCTACCACACCGGCGTGGTCTTTGCCGCCTATGTCGGCGGCCAGGCTTCGTCGGTGGCGTTGGGTGGCCGTTATGACGGTGCAGGTGCGGTATTCGGGCGGGCGCGACCGGCCACCGGCTTCAGTCTGGATTTGCGCCGCATCCTGGCCAGCATGCCGGAACCGGCGCTGCGATCCGGCATCCTTGCGCCCCAGGATGGCGATGCCGAACTGAAAACGAAAATCGCCGAGCTGCGCCAAGCCGGCGAGCGTGTAGTCGTCGAATTCTCTGGCCGGCCGTCCCTCCCCGCTGAAACCGGTTGTGACCGGAAACTGGCGCGGGTGGCGGGAAACTGGCAAGTGCTTCCTTTGTAATTAATTGATTTCACGGATACGAAAATGACCAAGAACGTTGTGGTGATCGGCACCCAGTGGGGTGATGAAGGCAAGGGCAAGATCGTCGATTGGCTGACCGATCGCGCCCAAGGGGTGGTGCGTTTCCAGGGCGGCCACAATGCCGGCCATACCCTGGTGGTGGGTGGCAAGAAGACCGTGCTGCACCTGATTCCCTCGGGCATCCTGCGCGACAACGTGCACTGCTACATCGGCAACGGCGTGGTCTGCTCGCCCGAGGCGTTGATCGAGGAAGTCCAGATGCTGGAGAAGGAGGGCATCGACGTCGCCGGCCGGATGACCATCTCCGAGGCCTGTCCGCTGATCCTGCCTCATCACGTCGCGCTCGATCTAGCCCGCGAGGCCGCCAAGGGCGCCGGCAAGATCGGCACCACCGGTCGCGGCATCGGCCCGGCCTACGAGGATAAGGTCGCCCGCCGCGCCATCCGCATGCAGGACCTGCTGCACCGCGAACGCTTCGCCGCCAAGCTGGGCGAGGTGCTGGACTACCACAACTACGTCCTGAAGAACTACTTCAAGTGGGAGACGGTGGACTTCCACAAGACCCTGGATCAGGCCATGGAGCTGGCCGAGCGGATCAAGCCCATGATCGGCGACGTGCCGCGCAAGCTGTACGAGGCCAACAAGCGCGGCGAGAACCTGCTGTTCGAAGGCGCCCAGGGCACCCTGCTCGACATCGACCACGGCACCTATCCGTTCGTCACCTCGTCCAACTGCACCGCCGGCGGCGCATCCACCGGCACCGGCATGGGCCCGTCCAGCATGCATTACATCCTGGGCATCACCAAGGCCTATACGACGCGGGTCGGCTCCGGTCCGTTCCCGACCGAGCTGTTCGACGACAACGGCAAGTGGCTGGCCGAGAAGGGCCACGAGTTCGGCGCCACCACCGGCCGCGCCCGCCGCTGCGGCTGGTTCGACGCCGCCGCGCTCAAGCGCTCGATCCAGATCAACGGCATCTCCGGTCTGTGCGTCACCAAGCTGGACGTGCTGGACGGCATGGAGACCGTGCGTATCGCCACCGGCTACAAGCTGGACGGCGAGGTGTGCGACATCCTGCCGGTCGGCTCCGAGGCCCTGAGCGGCTGCGAGCCGGTCTACGAGGAGTGGGCGGGCTGGAAGGAGAGCACCGTGGGCGTGTCCCGTTTCGAGGACCTGCCGAAGAATGCCCAGGTCTATCTGGATCGCATGCAGGAACTGTGCGGCGTGCCGATCGACATCGTCTCGACCGGTCCGGACCGGGCCGAGACCATCGTGCGTCGGCACCCGTTCGAATGAGCCTGGAAATGAAAAAGCCGGCGAAAGCCGGCTTTTTGTCTTGCTTTGGTGCCCAGAAGAGGACTCGAACCTCCACACCGTTGCCGGCGCTAGGACCTGAACCTAGTGCGTCTACCAATTCCGCCATCTGGGCAAAGAGGGGCGCATTCTAGCGACGCTTTGCGGGATGTGTCAACGGCGTTTCAATTTTTAATTACGGGTTTTTAATGTCGAAGAAAAAAAGTACTGAAAAAGGGCGCGGGCAGAAGAGTCTGCGCTGGCAGGATCCCTACCTGCAGCGGGAGCGCGAGAAATATGAAAATCCCCTGCCCAGCCGGGAATTCATCCTGCAGCTGGTGACCGATGCTGGCGGGCCCGTGCCGGCCGACGACCTGGCCTTCCAGCTCGGCATCGAGCCGGACGAGGATGTGGCCTTCCAGCGGCGCCTGGGCGCCATGCAGCGCGACGGCCAACTGGTCATCAACCGGCGCGGCGACATCTGCCTGCCGGACAAGATCGAACTCAAGGCCGGCCGGGTGGAAGGTCACGCGGATGGCTTCGGTTTCTTCATCCCGGACGACGGCTCGGGCGACATGTTCCTGTCCGAGAAGGAGATGCACCAGGTCCTGCACGGCGACCGGGTGATGTGCCGCGAGCACGGCCTCGACCGGCGCGGCCGCAAGGAAGGCAAGATCGTCGAGGTGCTGGAACGGGCCAACAGCCGCGTGGTCGGCCGCCTCTACCGCGAGCACGGCCACCAGTGGGTGGTGGCCGAGAACAAGCGGATCAACCAGGACATCATCATTCCGCCCACCGAATCGCTCAAGGTCGGTTTCGGCCAGGTGGTGATGGTGGACATCGTCGAACAGCCTACCAAGCATGCTCCGGCCATGGGCCAGATCGTCGACGTGCTGGGCAATTACGCCGACCCGGGGATGGAGATCGAGATCGCACTGCGCAAGCACGATCTGCCGTTCGAGTTCCCGAAAGAAGTGCAGGCCCAGGCCAAGAAGCTGCCAAAGGGCGTGACCAAGCGCGACCTGGAGGGGCGCGAGGACGTGCGCGACCTGCCGCTGGTGACCATCGACGGCGAGGATTCACGCGATTTCGACGATGCCGTGTACTGCGAGCCGATGGGCCGCGGCTTCAAGCTGTGGGTGGCGATCGCCGACGTGTCGCATTACGTCCAGCCGGGCTCGGCCTTGGACAAAGAGGCCTTTGAGCGTGGCAATTCGGTCTACTTCCCGCGCCGGGTCATCCCCATGCTGCCGGAGGAACTGTCCAATGGACTGTGTTCGCTCAATCCGAACGTCGACCGCGCCTGCATGGTCTGCGAGATGGAGATCGCCAGCACCGGCTCGATCAAGAAATATCGTTTCTTCCCGGGGGTGATGCATTCCAAGGCCAGGCTGACCTACAACCAGGTCTGGGACTGGTTGAACGCGCCGGAACAGGCGCCCAGGGACAAGGCCGATCTGCTGCCGCACATCGAGAACCTGTACAAGCTGTTCCACGTCCTGCTCAAGGCGCGCGGCAAGCGCGGCGCGATCGACTTCGAGACGCTGGAAACCAAGATGATCTTCGACGAGACCACCAGCAAGATCGAGAAGATCGTCCCTTATGCCCGCAACGATGCCCATCGCATCATCGAGGAATGCATGCTGGCGGCCAACGTCTGCGCTTCCGAGTTCCTCAAGAAGCGCAAGCATGCCACGCTCTATCGCATCCACGAGGGCCCGACCCTGGTCAAGCTCAAGGCACTGCACGAGTTCATGGCCGAGTTCGGTTTCGTCCTGACCGGCGGCGACGAACCCACGGCCAAGGATTACGCCGAGCTGCTGGCCAAGATCAAGGGCCGGCCGGACGAGCAACTGCTGCAGACCGTGATGCTCCGTTCGCTGCAGCAGGCCGTGTACAGCCCGGAGAACATGGGGCATTTCGGCCTCGCCTACGAGTCCTACACCCACTTCACCTCGCCCATCCGCCGCTATCCCGACCTGCTGGTGCACCGGTCGATCCGGGCCTGTCTGGAGGGCGAGACCTATGCCCCGGGCAACTGGGAGACCATCGGCGCCCATTGTTCGATGACCGAGCGGCGGGCCGACGAGGCCACCCGCGACGTGGTGTCCTGGCTCAAGTGCTATTACATGCGCGACAAGCTGGGCGAGGAGTTCGACGGCGTGATCTCGGGTGTCGCCAGCTTTGGTGTCTTCGTGGCCCTGAACGATGTATTCGTCGAGGGCTTGGTCCACGTTTCCGAACTGGGCCAGGACTATTTCCATTTCGACCCGGCGCGTCATCAGATGCTGGGCGAACGCACCGGCAAGCGTTTCCGCTTGGGCGACAAGGTGCGGATCAAGGTGGCCCAGGTCGAGTTGGAAAGTTCGAAGATCGATTTCGTGCTGGTGGATGAAACGATGCCTGCCAGAAAGCCGCAGTCGGAATCGGCCAAGACGGTCAAGGGGACGGATGCCAAGAAACCCGCGGCCAAACCTGCCGTCGGCAAGAAGAAACCGGCTGCAGCCAAGAAACGGACTCAGTCATGAGCCAACGCACATTGATCTACGGTTTTGGCTCCGGCCGCTCGCATGGCTCGCTTAACCTGGCGTGCGCCAGGTTAGCCTGCACCGAAACCTCCTTGGCGATGCCTGGGGCATCCGCTTCGGGAGGCAGGTCATGAGCCAACGCACATTGATCTACGGTTTTCATGCCGTCATTTCGCGTCTGCGACATCACCCGCAGAGCATCCAGGTCATCTACCTGGACGAGGCTCGGCGCGACAAGAGGGCCCAGGATATCCGGCGCTACGCCGGGGAGAAGGGCGTCAAGCTGGTCGGCAGCGAGGCCTCCCGCCTCGAGGAGATGGCCAAGGGCAAATCGCAGGGGGTGGTCGCCTTCGTCGAGCCGATCCAGTTGGCCAAGAATCTGGACGAACTGCTCGAGGATCTGACCGAGCCGCCGCTCCTGCTGGTGCTGGACGGCGTGACCGATCCCCACAATCTGGGGGCCTGCCTGCGCAGTGCCGATGCCTTCGGCGCCCATGCCGTCATCGCCCCCAAGGACCGGGCGGCCGGTCTGGGCGCGGTGGCGATCAAGGCGTCGAGCGGTGCCGCCGACAGCGTGCCGTACATTCCGGTGACCAACCTGGCGCGCTCGTTGCGGGAACTGAAGGAGCGCGGCATCCTCATCGTCGGCACCGATCAGGATGGTGCCTTGGCCGTCAGCGAGGCGGATTTCAGCGGTGCGGCGGCGCTGGTGCTCGGTGCCGAGGGCGAGGGCATGCGGCGCCTGACCCGGGAGCACTGCGATGTCCTGGTCCGGATCCCCATGTTCGGCCAGGTGGAAAGCCTCAACGTATCGGTTTCCGCCGGGGTTTGTCTTTATGAAGCGCGCCGTCAGCGCAGCCTATTGGAAAGATGAGCAAAATGGATACGGATCGGGCTTGGGCGATTTTCAATCAAAGCGAACTGCTCTACGGGCAGAGTGAAATCGAGTCGGCCCTGGATCGCCTGGGCGAACGGATCAGCGACCGCCTGGCTGACAGCTTCCCGGTGGCCTTGTGCGTGATGGGCGGTGCAGTGGTCTTCGCCGGGCAGCTGTTGCCGCGCCTGGCGTTCCCGTTGGAATTCGATTATCTGCACGCCACCCGCTATCGCGACGATACCAAGGGTGGCGGCATCCATTGGTATGCCATGCCGCGCAAGGAGATCGACGGCCGGGTGGTCCTTCTTTTGGACGACATCCTGGACGAGGGCCATACCCTGGCAGCCGCCAAGGCGCGAATGCTGGAACTGGGTGCTGCCCGGGTCGAGATCGCCGTTCTGGCCGAGAAACATTTGGCTGTGGAAAAACCCGTGCAGGCCGACTATGTCGGCCTGACTTTGCCGAACCGCTACGTGTTCGGCATGGGCATGGATGCCTACGGCCTGTGGCGCAACCTGCCCGGCATCTACGCCATGAAGGAGGATTGAATGCTCGCTATCATCGGCGGCAGTGGTTTGACTCAATTGCCCGGGCTGTCCATCCAGCGCCGGGAGGTGATAAGGACGCCTTATGGTCCGCCCTCAGGTGCGTTGACCTTCGGCGAACTGGACGGTCATCCGATCGTTTTCCTGGCCCGGCATGGCTACGGCCATACCATTCCGCCCCACCTGGTGAACTACCGCGCCAACATCTGGGCCCTGCATGCCCAGAAGGTTAGCCATGTCGTCTCGGTGGCGACGGTGGGGGCTATCCATCCCGACCTGCTGCCCGGCCGGCTGGCCGTGCCGGAGCAGATCATCGATTACACCCATGGTCGGGAAACGACCTTCGCCGACTACGGCAACCAGCAGGTCACGCACCTTGACTTCACTTGGCCGTATTGCGAAGCGACGCGGCAGTGCTGCATCCAGGCGATCCAAGCTGCGGGCGAGGACGTATTCGCCGGCGGCACCTACGGTTGCGTCCAGGGGCCGCGCCTGGAAACGAAGGCGGAGATCGACCGCATGGCACGCGACGGCGCCGACATGGTGGGCATGACCGGTATGCCCGAAGCCTATCTGGCGCGGGAGATCGGCCTCTGCTACGCGGCCATCGCCGCGTCGGTGAACTGGGCGGCCGGACGGGGCGACAGCGAATCGGCGATTTCCGCCGAGGGCATCGATGCGACGATGCAGCAGATCATGGGCCGGGTGCGCCGGGTGCTGGCGCTGATCGCCTGCATGGATTTCCCGGCCGAGGCAAGGGCATAAATAGTTTTTTGCTGGGATGGACTAAAGTTTTTCCGGCGACGTCCGATAACGTGGGTGACAACGGAATTTTCCGGTAGTCGTGACGAGGAAGAATTCCTCGCTAACCCACCCTAGAACAGGAGCTTTATCATGTCGACCGTCAATCTGACCTCCGCGATGCGCGCCAACCTGATCAGTCTGCAACAGACTGCCCAGTTGCAATCGCAAACCCAACAACGTCTGTCCACCGGCCTGAAAGTCAACTCGGCCATCGACAACCCGGCCAGCTACTTCGCCGCTGCAGGCTACAACCAGCGTGCCGACCAGTTGAGCACCCTGAAGGACAACATCGGTGAAGCCGTGCAGATGATCAACACCGCCAACACCGGTGTGACGGGTCTGCAAACCCTGATCAGCAGCTTGCAAGGCCAGTTGACCCAGGCGAGCTCGGCATTGGGCCAATCCACCAGCGGCACTCTGCTGACGTCCGCCGTCAACGCCTACAACACCATCATCCAGCAGATGGACCAGTTGAGCCAGACCGACTCCAACTACAAGGGCGTGAACTTCCTGAAGTCGAGCACCACGCTGACCGTGAACTTCAACGAAACTTCCACGACCAGCATCACCCTGAGTGGTTTTGACGCATCGACCTCGGGTCTGGCGATTTCCGGCGCTGCGGCGACGGCCGGTAGCATTGGTACTCTGACCACTAGTAATATCAGCTCCACCTCCGGCATCGCCAATGTCCAGAAGTCCCTGAACAGCGCGTTGGCGACCCTGCAGGCCGATGCCACGACCCTGGCCTCCAACCTGTCCGTGTTGCAGACCCGGCAAACGTTCATGTCCAGCATGATCAACACCCTGCAGGATGGTGCCAGCAATCTGACTGCGGCCGATACCAACGCCGAAGGCGCCAACATGCTCATGCTGCAGACCCGTCAGTCGCTGGGTGTCACCGCGTTGAGCCTGGCTTCGCAAGCGGCTCAGTCGGTTCTCAGGCTCTTCTAATCCATTAGGAGCTTGATGCTTCAGGGGGCCGGGAGGAAGTTTCCCGGCCCCCTGTTCGTTTGGTGGGTAAATCGGTGTTAAACGAAATGCTATCGCGACGGCGTGTCCATTCGATGGTTTTTCGCTTGGCGGCGTCGTAAGTGCACGGTTGCCCAGCTTGATTAAAATTTCAGGTGGGTCGTCTTGGGGGATTGCAGTGACTGGAACGCCCCGGACGCCATGCTTTTTTGCATGGGTCGAATTGGGCGCGGTCCTTATTATTGTTGCATCCAGGCGGTTCGCAGGCTCGGTGTCATCTATCCACAGAGATCATGTATGCGGGTAATATGCTTGCAATTGCTGTTTCGGGTTCGGAGTGACAGGTGCCGTTGAGGCTGACGCTACGACCACATGAGAAACTGTTTCTCAATGGGGCCGTGATCGTGAATGGTGAGACCAAGGCCGACTTGGTATTGCTCAATGATGCAGCCGTTTTGCGCGAGCGGGATATCCTGACCGAAGAGGCTGCGGATACGGCGTGCAAACGGGTCTATTTTCTGGTGCAGTTGATTTACATCGATCAGCCGAATATGGCTGATTACCAAAGGGCGTTGAGCCAGCAGTCCTCGGAGGTCGCTGTGGTATTCCCGGATGCGCGCGCCCATCTCGAGCAGATCCATGCCTTGGTGTCGAAGGGCGACTACTATCAGGCGATGAAGGCGGCCCGCAAGCTGATCTCGATTGAAAAGGAGTTGTTGGGGAATGGCAGAGAATCCGATTGAGGCCTATCAACAGATCGAGAAGGAAGCCCTGGGTGGTAGGGAACTGGAGGCGGCCGTACTGACCAAGGCGGCGGTTCGTTTGCGCGCAGTTCAGGATCAGTGGGATAGCCCGGACAGGAGTACCCTGCTGGATGAAGCGCTCAAGTACAACCAACGCATCTGGACGGTGTTCCAGGTCGAGTTGACGAGCCCGGACAATCCCTTGCCGCCGGAGGTCAAGCGGAACCTGCTGACTCTGTCGGTATTCATCGACCGACGTACTTTCGATGCGCTCGCCTATCCGTCAGCCGACAAACTTGATGTTCTGATCAACATCAACCACAACATCGCAGCCGGCTTGCGCGGACAGTAATGTTGGATCTCAATCGGCGGTGCGCATCCAAGATGCGGTGTGTTTTCGCCCACCATGTGGCGTCCCGGCCACAAGTACTGTGTTGCGGCAGTTCCGGGCCGGAACATAGGTTGTTGAGTTCACTTCCCAATCCGATTTCCTTGTCGCGTGTATAACCGGTGTGGAATGGCCGCAGGTGAACGAAATCAGCCATAAACGTAAGACAGAGAGACCGGATGTGGCCGTAAGAAAGAACAAAGGAGACCACATATGACCCAGACTATTCCGACCCCCCTGTTCGTGCTGGAAATGGCGAACAACCATATGGGTGACGTCGAGCATGGGCTGGCCGTGGTGCGTGCCTTCGGCAAGGTCTGTCGCGATTTCCCCTATAACTTTGCCTTTAAGCTGCAGTACCGCGACCTGGATACCTTTATTCATCCGGCAGCCAAGGGGCGCGACGACATCAAATACGTCAAGCGTTTCTCCGAGACGAGACTCGGCCGCCAGGATTTCGACCGCCTCATCGCCGAGATGAGGGCCTGTGGTTTCCTCGTCATATCGACTCCGTTCGATGAAGCGTCGGTCGATCTTGTTGAGGCCCAGAATTTGGACATCATCAAGATCGCCAGTTGCTCATTCACCGATTGGCCATTGTTGGAGCGGGTGGTGACGAGTAACCGCCCGATTGTCGCCTCGACCGCGGGTGCCAATCTGGATGACATCGATCGGGTGGTGAGTTTTTTCGCGCACCGTCGCAAAGAATTCGCCATCCTGCATTGTGTCGGTGAATATCCGACCCCGGACGAACACATGCATCTGTCGCAAATCGATTTCCTCAAGGCCCGCTATCCGGGCGTGCGGGTCGGTTTCTCGACCCACGAGCACCCAGACCATACTGACATAGTCAAACTGGCGGTGGCCAAAGGCGTCACCCTGTTCGAGAAACACGTCGGTCTGCCGACGGAGGCCTATCCACTCAATGCCTATTCAGCCAGTCCGGATCAGGTAAGAAACTGGCTGCAAGAGGCCCGGCGGGCCTGGACCCTGTGCGGGGTGGGCAACCACCGCCTGCCGCCGAATCCCGAGGAGGCTGCCAGCCTGCAGTCCCTACGCCGTGGAGTGTTCGCGGCCAGACCGATCGCAGCCGGGGAGACAATCACCGACGACGACGTCTATTTCGCCTTTCCGCCGCAAGCCAATCAGTTCACCGCCAATGACTACTCGAAGTACATCGTCTTCACCGCAACCGCGGCAATCTCCCAGGATGGGGTCATCGCACCGTCCAACACCGAACGCAAAGACTGCCGGGCGCGTGTCTGGGATATCGCGCAGCAGGTAAAGGCGATGCTGGCCGAAAGCAATATTACGGTGCCGGGTGGCGCCGATCTCGAGATTTCCTATCACTACGGCCTGGACAGGTTCGATGAGTTCGGCTTGGTGTTGATCACCGTGGTCAACCGCGGTTATTGCAAGAAGCTGCTGGTCAGCTTTCCCGGCCAGGCGCATCCCGAGCAGTACCACAAGCAGAAAGAGGAGACCTTCCACATCCTGCATGGCGAGATCGAGCTTGAGTTGGACGGTGTGCCGATGGTCTGTCGGCCCGGTGATGTGGTGACCATCGAGCCAGGGGTGAAACATGCCTTCCGGACCAAGAGCGGCGCTGTGATCGAGGAAATTTCCACGACGCATGACAAGAACGACTCGTTCTACACCGATCCGGCGATCATGGAAAACAAGCAGCGCAAGACTCAGCTGACCTACTGGATGGGCTGACCGACGTGAGCGAAAACTACCGGGTTGCGGATTTCATCGCCGATTTCGTCGCCGGGCTCGGCGTCAAGCACGTATTTTTGCTGCCGGGCGGCGGCGCCATGTATCTGGTCGACGCCGTCGGCAAATGCGAGGGCCTGCAGGCGGTGGCCTGTCTGCACGAGCAGGCCGCGGCCATCTCGGCCGAGGCCTACGCCCGCATCAACGAGAACATCGGCGTGGCCATGGTCACGACCGGCCCCGGCGCGACCAACGCCGTCACCGCCGTGGCCGGGGCCTGGATCGAATCCGTGCCCATGATGGTGATCTCCGGTCAGGTCAAGCGCGCCGACATGCTGCGTGATTCACCGCTGCGCCAGGGCGGCGTGCAGGAGGTCGACATCGTCCGCATCGTCAAGAGCATCACCAAATATGCGGTGACGGTGGAAAGGCCGGAGGACATCAGGATCGAGTTGGAACGGGCCGCGCATCTGGCGCGCAGCGGCCGGGCCGGGCCGGTCTGGATCGACGTGCCGCTGGATGTGCAGGGCGCGCCGATCGACCCTGAAACCCTGCCTGCCTGGCAGGACGATGCGCCGAGCCTGGACGCGATGGATTTTTCCGCCGAGATCGAGCGGCTGCAGGCCATGCTGGGCGAAGCGAAGCGGCCCGTGCTGCTGGCCGGACACGGCATCCGCCTGGCCGGCGGCGCACGCCTGTTCCGGGAACTGGCCGAAGGGCTGGAGATCCCGGTGGTGACCACCTGGAATGCGCTCGATCTGCTGCCCTACGACCATCCGTTGCTGGTCGGCCGGCCGGGCGTGGTCGCCCTGCGTGCACCGAACTTCGCGGTCCAGAATTGCGATCTGCTGATCAGCATCGGCAGCCGGCTGGACAACATCATCACCGCCTACAATCCGCGCGGCTTCGCCCGTGCGGCCAGGAAGGTCGTGGTCGACGTCGACCGGCACGAGATCGAAAAGCTGGACATGGACATCGCCCTTCCGGTCGCGGCCGACGCGGCCGCATTCCTGTCGGCCTGGCTGGTCGCCAAGCCGGTCGCCCACGCCGACTGGACGGCATGGAAAGCGCGTTGCGCCGACTGGAAGCGCCGCTATCCGGTGAACGACGGCGCGCCGTTTCCGGCGAGCGGCCCGATCAGCCATTACCGGCTGATGGACGCCTTGTCCGACGCGATTCCGGCCGACACCCTGGTCAGCACTGGCAGTTCCGGCCTGGCGGTCGAGGCGTTCTACACCATCTTCCGCAACAAGGAAGGGCAGCGGGTCTTTCTCACCTCCGGGCTGGGGGCCATGGGCTACGGCCTGCCGGCGGCCATCGGCGCCTGCTTCGCCGACGGCCGCCGGCCGATGGTGGCGGTGGAAAGCGACGGCAGCCTGCAGCTCAACATTCAGGAACTGGCGACCCTGCGGGCCTTCGACCTGCCCATCTGCCTGGTGATCATGAACAATGGCGGTTACGCCTCGATCCGCAACACCCAGCGCAATTACTTCCAAGGCCGTTTCGTCGGCACCGGCCCGGAAGCGGGCCTGATGCTGCCCGACCTGGAAAAGGTCGCGGCCACCTACGATCTGCCGTTCCTGCGCATCACCGATGCGGCGGATCTGGATACCGAACTGCGGCGGGCGCTGGCCGGCCCGGGGCCGGTGCTGGTCGATGTCCAACTGGTTTCGAACGAGGCGCTGGCTCCGAAGGTATCGGCGCTTCCCCAGCCGGATGGCTCGATGCGCTCCATGCCGCTGGAGGACATGACGCCCCTGCTGCCGCTGGCCGCGCTCCAGGCCGAGATGGTGGTCGAGTTGACCGATCTCTCGCTGGCGGCGAGAAAAGCCTGAGGGTGCGGCGATGAATCGGCAGTCATGCAGGGTGTGCGGGAGGCCATTGCCGGGTTCGCCGCTGCTGCATTTCGAGAACATGCCCCGCGCAGCCCAGTTCCTGCCCGATGCGCAGTCGCTGAAACAGGACGTCGGCATCGACCTGCCGGTATTCCAGTGTCCGGCCTGCGGGCTGGTGCAGATCGGCGGCGAACCAGTGCCCTATTACCGCGAGGTGGTGCGGGCGGCCGCGTTTTCGGAGGAGATGAAGGCCTTCCGGCGCGACCAGTTTGCCAGATTCATCGAAGTTCACGGCCTGCGCGGCAAACGGCTAGTGGAGATCGGCTGCGGGCGCGGCGAATACCTCGAATTGTTCGCCGAGGCGGGCGTCGATGCCCATGGCCTGGAATATGGCGAAGGCGCGGTCGAGTATTGCACCGGGCGCGGCCTCCAGGTGGCCCGGGGGTTCGTCGACCAGCCTGGCTATGTGCTCGAGGATGGGCCTTTCGACGCCTTCGCGGTGCTTAATTTCCTCGAACACTGGCCTGATCCGAACGCCGGCCTTAGCGGCATCGCCCACAATCTGCGCGAGGGCGGCATCGGCCTGGTCGAAGTACCCAACTTCGACATGATCCTGAGCCTCAACCTGTTCACCGAATTCATCAGCGACCACATCTGCTATTTCACCCAGGAAACCTTGGAAACCCTGCTACGCCTCAACGGCTTCGAGGTGATCGAGTGCTCGGCGGTCTGGTACGGCTACATCCTTTCCGCCGTGGTCAGGAAACGGAGCGGCTGCGACGTTTCCGCATTCGATACGACCCGGCGCCGGCTCAAGACGGAAATCGACGGCTTCATCCGGGAGCAGGGCTCGGGCGGTGTCGCGATCTGGGGCGCTGGCCACCAGGCGCTGGCCACCATCGCCCTGCTCGGTTTGGCCGGCGAGATACGCTATGTGGTCGATTCGGCGCCGTTCAAGCAGGGCCGGTACACACCGGCCAGCCACATCCCCATTGTTCCACCGCAACGCCTGCAGTCCGAGCCGGTGGCCGGTGTCATCGTCATGGCGGCCAGCTATTCCGACGAAGTGGCAGCGATCATCCGGCGCGACTGGGGCGGCTCGATGCAGGTGGCGATCCTGCGCGATTCCGGCCTGGAACGGGTTTGACATGGACCTGCGGCAACTGATCGCCGCGCTCGAAGCGCAGATCGGCAATCCGCGCCAGGGGTTGCCGGATGAAGTATTCCAGTTCGTCAGCCGGCTAACCCCTATGGTGAACGTGGATTTGCTGGTAAAGAATTCCGAAAACGAGACGTTATTAACCTGGCGGGACGATGCATACTACGGACCGGGATGGCATGTCCCGGGCGGAATCGTGAGGTTCAAGGAGCCGCTGGCGAACCGGATCGAGATCGTGGCCCGAAAGGAGCTAGGAACGAGCGTGACCTTCGATCCGGCTCCGCTGGCTGTCAACGAACTGATGGCGGCCGGCAGGGACACCCGAGGGCATTTCATTTCGCTGCTGTATGCGTGCTGTCTTGCGGGGCAGCCCGATCCGTCGCTGGCGTGCCGGTCGGATGGACCGCGTAACGGCGAATGGGCCTGGCACGCCGTGTGCCCGGCGAATTTGATCGGGCAGCACGAGGTTTACAGAAAGTATATCGGTTGACGGTGCGGGATCGGTTGTCTGGAAGGCGGTTGATGGATGCCGGGCGCACCCCGAAAGTTGAGATGAGAGGAGCCTGGCCATGATGGCGATGGCTGAAACGACGGACAATACGTTGACGCCGGCGGAACGCGCCAAGCGCGAAGGGCTGCGGGCGAGAAAGCCCTATGTAGCGGCCAAGCTGGCCAACATCGCGGCCATGGAGGAGCGGGGCGAGATCAGCCCCATCATCCGGCTGGAAAAGAGCTATCTGTGCAATTTCCAGTGCACGCATTGTTCGGCCGAGTACTACATGGACCGGCACAAAAAGAAGGTGTTCAAGATCGAGGACGTTCGGCGCAAGATCGATCTGACCGATATCCGCGAGCTGTCCCGACAGGCCGACGAACTGGGCCTGGCCCGGTTCGTGATCACGGGGGGCGAGCCCCTCGTGATGAAGGACTTCGACGCGGTGGTCGAGGCCATCGACCCGGACAAGCATTACGTCATCACAGATACCAACGGCTGGTTCCTCGACAATGCACGGGCACGCCACCTCAAGGAAATCGGCGTGGAAAAAGTGCAGTTGTCCCTCGACAGCTATATCGAAGAGCAGCACGATGCCTTCCGCAACAAGCCGGGCTCGTACAAGCGGGTGATGCGGGCGATCGACGCCTCGCTCGATGCCGGGCTCAACCTGCTGCTGTCGACCGTGCTGGTCAGGGGGCGGGCCAAGACGGAGGAATTTCTCAGCCTGTGCCGCTTCGCCACCGAGCGGGGTATCGGCCTGTACGTGTCCTATGCCAAGCCGACCGGCTCCTGCACCGAGCATCCCGAGTTCGTGATCGACAAGGAGGACGCCGACGTCCTGCGCGAGTTGGAAAAGGACTACAACGTGTTCACACACATGACTCCGAGCTACGGCTCGTTCAAGGGATGCATCACGGTCAAGGGCATCATCACGGTGACCTCCACCTTCGAAGTGACGCCGTGCCCCTACATCGATTTTTCGCTGGGCAATCTGCGCGAAACCTCGCTCAAGGAAATCCTCGCCCGCGGTATGCGCAACCCCTGGCTCGGCCCGTACAGGCCGGATTGCCTGATTGGCGAGGATCAGCAGTTCATCAAGCTCCATATGGAACGGACCAAAGGCGTGACCCATTTGCCGGTGCCATGGGGGCAGGGGTTCTCGGATGACGATTCGCTCTGTGACTGATGCGTTTCTTTACTATTGTGCCTTTGCGACGCAGTACTGGTCTGCAGGCTCCTTTGCCGCTTGATTAGGTCGTGTCTATGAACTGCAGTGTCTGTGCGCCGAGTGAAGCCGATCCGGCGGTCGTCGTGGCGCCTTACTTCGATGCGCATGGTCGTTGCCTGCCTGCCGAACTGAAGGCTGGCGTGCATCGCAATACGCGCCGTTATTTCATCGTCAACCAACCGGCGATCGACTATGCCGCCATCTACCGCCGGTCTGCAAAACATCTCGGCTCCGCGCAAGGTCCATCCGAGGCCGAGTTCGAATGGCGTGCCTCGGCCATTTTGCGGGAACTGCGCGACGACCCGGCGACGGCACCGCTTTTGAATGGCGTGGGCGTGCCCTTTCTGCTGCCGCGGGAAGCCCATACGGACGTAGGCGAGGCGCTTCAGGATGTCTATCTGCAGGCGGTGAGCGCTTCGTTCAGCGAGGCGTTTCCTCATTACGCCTTCACCAATCACCACCAAGCCGGCCTGGCCGGCAAGCTGAGCGTGGTGTCGGGATCACGCCATGACCGATTGGTCGAGGCCATGGCACACGGCCCGGTCGTCGGCTATTTCTTCCCTTGTCTCACCGAGTATTCGGTGCCCGCCGCAATCGAGCAGATGGCCAGCCTGCCGGACAAGTTTCTGCTGGCGGGGGGGTACGACACCAGTGCCGCGCTGGTCGGTTCACCCGATTTGCTGCTCCGCACCGATGGTTATCCGCCTTTGCTTTGGCTGGCGGCCTTGCAGGGCGAAAGCGAGCAGCTCGGGTACCATTACGAGGCCTATGGCTACAACCTCACCTTCAACCGCCGGCCGCACTTCGGCCGAGTTGCCGAATACTGGTCCAGCGGCCTGGTCGTGCTTGGCTGAGGGAACCAATGATGCCGGTGCAAGACATGCTCAGAACGGTGATATTCGACCTGGACGGAACGTTGATCGACTCCGCTCCGGCCATCCTCGACTCGTTTGCGGCGGTGCTGGCCGAACACGGCTTGGAGCCGGTGGCGCCGCTTTCTCACGATTTGATCGGACCGCCGCTGGCCGAAACCTTGGCCCGGCTGAGCGGTCGTCGTGAGCCGGAATTGATCGATTCCCTGGCAACCGGTTTCAAACGCCACTACGACACTGCGGGCGTGCTGGCGACGCAGCCGTTCCCGGGCGTCGAGGCCATGCTGGATGCATGGTCGGCGACCGGAGCGGATCTGCATATCTGCACCAACAAGCGATATTCGGTTACTCGCGCCATCCTCGATCATCTAGAGTGGGCCGACCGATTCGTCTCGGTGTACGCCATCGATCTGTATGATCCCCGGCCGGCCGGCAAGCCGCAGGTGTTGGCCAGACAACTGAACGACCAGAAGATCGATGCTGCGGCCGCAGTCTATGTAGGAGACAGGGACGAGGATGGTCACGCGGCGGCGGCCAACGGCTTGCCGTTCTATTACGCCGCTTGGGGGTATGGTGGAGGCGGGCAAGGGATGCCTGGTTGCCGCCGGTTCGATCGGCCCCAAGACCTGGTGCCCGGCGCGGTCCGTTGATGTCAGTCATGTCCGCGGCCGCACTCGACCCTCTGACCGAAGATCTGGAACAGGCGCTGTTGCGTCTGGAGGACGACTGGGAACGGTTCCGCGGCGCGTCGCTGTTCATGACAGGAGGGACGGGGCTTTTCGGTCGTTGGTTGCTGGAAGCATTGACGTATGCCAACAGGTTGCGTGGTCTTGATCTCGAGATCACGGTATTGAGCCGTAATCCGCAGGGCTTCGCCGCGCGCGCGCCCCATCTGGCCAGTGATCCGGCGGTGACCCTTTTGGCCGGCGACGTCCGCGATTTCGTCTTTCCGGATCGGAGCTACGACTTGCTCATCCACGGTGCCGCCACCTCGGCCGAGGAAACGTTCCGCGGCGAGCGGCCCCTGGCCAAGTTTGACACCTTGGTCCACGGCACCCGACACGTTCTCGACTTCGCTGTACGGTCCGATGTCGGACGCCTTCTGTTTCTCAGTTCGGGTAGTGCTTACGGCGCCAGCGGGCTTGAGCGGACTCCTGAAACCTATGCCGGCGCGCCGGATACCACCAATCCGGATTCGGCATTGGGCGAAGCGAAGAGGGCGGCCGAGTTGCTGGTCACCTGCTATGCGAGGGAACACGGTCTGGAGTGCGTGATCGCTCGCTGCTTCTCGTTCGTCGGCCCCTTTCTGCCGCTGGATATCCACTATGCGATAGGTAATTTTATTCGCCATGCTTTGTGGGATGATGCGGTTACGATCCAGGGCGACGGCACGCAGGAGCGATCCTACTTGTACATGGCGGACCTGGTGGTGTGGTTGTTGGCGCTTCTCGACCGGGGGCAAAAGGGCCGTATTTACAACGTGGGCTCGGATCGAGGGATCGCGATACGCGATCTGGCCGATCTGGTGCGATCGGTCGTGGCGCCGGGCAAGCCGGTCGTCGTGCTGGGCCTGGCGAGTGGAAGTGTGGGGAATGAAGTGAGAAACCGTTATGTACCGGATATCACCCGGGCTCGGGAAGAATTGGGGTTGGACGTGTGGACGGACCTGGAGACCGCTATCGGCAGAACCGCCGCCAGCGTTTTGCGGACGGTCCGAATCTAGATCAACGACATTAGCTGCCCTGTCGTAGGCAGGAGGAGAGAATTCATGAAAGTACTGTTTGCCAATCCACCCTGGTACAAGGCGCCGACCGAAACCGAACCCGGTTGGCGTGGCGTGCGGGCCGGCTCCCGCTGGCCTCATACCTTCGAGGTCCATTCCCATACCATCCGCGATGGCTTGATCGAGGAACTGGTCGGCGGCTATCTGCCGTTCCCGGTCTGGCTCGCCACCGCCGCCGCCTTCGCCAAGCGGGAAGGATTCGAATCGGTCATCCGCGATTCGCTTTCCATGGGCGAGACCTATGAGAGTTTCTACGCCTATGTCGAATCGTTCGCGCCTGAGGTCGTGGTCCTGGAAAGCTCGACCCCGACCGTCAATCCGGACCTGAAGATCGCGGCCCGGATCAAGGAGTTGGTGCCCGCGGTCAAGATCCTGTTCACCGGCCTGCACATGGAGTTCGAGGAGGAAAGCTTCCTTGAGCGGCATCCCGAAATCGATTTCACGATCTACGGCGAGTATGAGGTACCGACCATCAAGCTGCTCTGCGCCCTGCGCGACGGCGAAGACCTGAGCGACATTCCCGCGCTGATCTATCGCGGAGAGAGCGGCGTGACGAAGAACCGGGACGACGTGCCGGCTCAGGCCGATGGCACCAGCGTGATCAAGATCAAGAAGAATCCGTTCGCCAAGCTACCGGATCTGAGCACCTTCCCGTGGGCCGAGCGCGAGGGCCTGCCGAACCTTAACTATTTCGATGGCGTCTGCGGTCTGGAGCGCCCGCAGCTGCAACTGATGGCGACGCGGGGGTGTCCTTTCGGGTGCATCTTCTGCGCCTGGCCGCAGATGCTGTTCCGCGGACCGCGCTACCGCAAGCGTACCGCCCAGGACGTGGTCGACGAGATTCTGGCCAATCTGGCCAAGGTGCCGTACAAGAGCATCTACATCGACGACGATACCTTCAACATCAGCAAGGAGTATGTGGTCGAGCTGGCAACCAAGATCCGAGAGGCCGGGATCGGCGGGCGGATTCCGTGGTCGACAATGGGCCGGGCGGACCTGATGGATCGGCCGACTTTGGAGGCCCTGCGCGATGCCGGTCTGTTCAGCATCAAGTACGGCGTCGAGTCGGCGGACCAGGGCATCCTGGACGAGATCGACAAGCGGATGAATTTCGAGAAGAACATCGAGATGATCCGGCTGACCAAGGAACTGGGCATCCGCGTCCATCTGACTTTCACGTTCGGCCTGCCCAGCGATACCGTGGAAACCATCGAGAAGACCATCGAGTTGGCCTGCACGCTGCCGGTCGACACGGTCCAGTTCTCCATCGCCACGCCGTTCCCGGGCACCGAGATGTACCGGATGTACGACGAGCGCGGCTGGATCGTTTCGAAGAACTGGGACGACTACAATGGCTCGAAGGTCGCCGTCTCGCGAACCGAGAATTTCACCGCCGAGCAGTTGGAATACTATGTGGCCGAGGCCTATCGCCGGTTCGACAAGGCGCAGGTGGAACGGAGCTTCTCCAACGGCTCGGCGTTTGAGCGACTTAATTCGGTCGCGGCCGGACTCCAGGCAGGAACCCCCGTTGTGGTCATGCAGGCTTCGCGCGTGCCGCTGACCCGCTGGCTCGTCAGTACCCTGCAGTCGCGGGGTCTGGACGTGCACTTGGCGACCCCCCTGCGTTTCAAGGACGAGTTCTCCTCACTGCTTGGCAACGACAAGATCCACTCTTTCTCGGGCCACAGCCACTTCCAGTACGACATGTTGGCCGACTGGGCACAAAATCTGCGTGCCAGCCAAGGGTTCCAGGGGGCCTTCATTCCTTATACCTTCGAATCGCGAGACGGTTACGGCGACGTCGAAAAACTCGCGGAAACCATGGCTGGCCGGATCGTCGCCGGCATCAGCCAGCGCGGCAATCTGTTTTCCTTCGGCAATTGAAGATACTGGCACTTGGCGCCCTCTGGGTGCCCTACATCCGCGACAACTGGTTCGACGCAATCCGGCGCGTGCTGGGCACGCAGGCCGTTTGCGTCAATGCCGGCCCCCTGCTGGCGGGCAAGGCGACGCATGCGGGGCAGCCCGAGGGCTTTCACTCGGCATATGTATACGATTTGCTGAGGCGGGACCGCTTCGACTACCTGTTCTTCTATCACGACTGGATATTCGGCGATTACCCCGATGCCTTCTTCGACAAGGTGAGGCGGGCGGGAGTCAAGACCGTCGCTTTCCATCCGGACGACGAACCCGAGCATTGGTATGCGCGCAATTCGGCCTACGATCACCATTTCGACGTGGTGGCCTCGCATTCCTCGGCGGCTGTCGACCGGCGCCGCAAGGCGGGGTGGGGCGAACGGGCCATGTACCTCCCTTGGGGGCATAACCCGAGGACCTGTTTCGCCATTCCCGGCACTCCAAAGCGATACGATGTCGTCTTCATCGGCAAGCACAAGGTCAACGACAAGCAGGGCAAGGTCCACGTCGAGGACGGCGCGCAGCGGGAACAGATACTGGTCCGTCTGGCCGAGGACTGCGAGCGCCGCGGATGGACCTTCCGGGTGTTCGGCCATGGCTGGGAGCTGCACCCGCAACTGAAGCGGTTTGCTGGCGGGGTGCTATCCCAGGAGGGGATGAACCAGGTGCTGAACGAAAGCAAGGTCGTGTTCAACCCTGCCTGGTCCTCGGACGGTAATCCGAATGCGGTTCAGACCAAGCTGCGCCACTTCGAGGTGCCGGGATGCGGCGCGTTCCAGATCACCAATGCGAATCCGGAATTGGCCGAACTGTTCGTGCCGGAAGAGGAAATCGTCTTTTATCGCGACGACGACGAGCTGTTGGCCAAAGTCGAGCGCTTCGTGGCCGACGATGCCCTCCGGGAGACAATCGCTGCCGCTGGCCATGCCCGAGCGATGGGGGAACACACCCTGGACCACCGGGTCGAGGCCTTGTTCGGCCATGTGGGCAAGTTGTACCCGCCGGCTCCGGTCGTGCGGGCTAAACCCGCAGTCGTGCACACGATAAGGTTGAAGGATACGGCGACCCTGCGGCGTTGGGCGGAAGACCCCGCGCAAGTCCCCGCCATCCCCGAGTCGGCGGATTGGGTGCATGTGATTGGCGGCGAATTCAAGCACGTGCAAACCGACTACGCGGTACTGGAGCCTTTTTTTCGAACGTTGCCGGATCAGGTGCTGGCCGTGAACACCTTCATGGACTTCGACGGCCTGGCGGACAATCCGCTGCAACCCAAACTGATCGAGGGCGACGGTGATATCCTTGCCGGCGACATCGATATCCGAGAATTCGAATTCGACCTGTTGGACGGCATGGGAGGCAGCTTCGTGGGAACCAATACGGAAGGACTGGCGCGTCTCTTGGTGAACCACGTCGTTCCGCGCGGCAGATTGAACGAATTGCTGGCGGCCTTCAATGCCGGCTCGGTCGAGGCCGTTCACCAGTTGTGGCCGGTGCCGACCGGCCGCGTCGTGACCGAGGTCCTGCTGGCTGTTCCGGAGGGATATGAACAGCGCCGCCTCGGGGTCAGGAATCTAGAATATGCCCGGCGCTTGCGTGCATTGCTGCCTAGGTGCGCCTCGTTGAGGTGGCGTGTCGTTCTGTACGGCATCTCAGGGATGGGCGAGGTTGCGATGAAAGTAGCGGAGCAGATACCCGATTTTTCGTTCGCCGGCATCATCGATCGTTCGCTGAACGCGGCTCAGTTCAATGGCGTGCGGGTCTTGCAGCCGGCGGATATCGGCACAGAGCGGCCCGAAGTGGTCATTTTGGCGGCCGGTTCGTCCGGCCCAAGCATTCATGCTGCCATCCAGCAATACGAGGCCATGAGCTGCATCCTGCCGCTGTACGATCTCAACCATCCTGTATGGAGCGTGGTATTCGCATGAAGGTACTGTTGACCGGCGTGACCGGTTACGTCGGCCAACTGGTGTGCGCCGGCCTGGGGAACAAGTGGGACATGGCGGGCGTCAGTGCGCGGGCGAGCGAGGCGGCGGGGCAGTATCAGTGCAACCTCGCCGACATCGAACAGGTCCGGCGTTTGAGGGAGCGCGTTGTTCCGGATGTGATCGTCCACGCAGCGGGCAACAAGAATATCGGCCAATGCGAGACCTCGCCCGGCGAAGCCTATCTCGCCAATGTTCAGACTACGATCAACCTGGTCCAGGTGTTTCCCGAGTCGCGGATCATCTACATTTCCAGCGACTACGTCTTCTCGGGCGACCGCGGTGGTTACCGAGAGGACGATCCCGTCGGCCCGGTCACCGTGTACGGCCGGACCAAGGCCTGCGCCGAACTGTCTGGTCTGACCCTCAGCCCGAACTTCTACGTGCTGCGTCTGAGCGCCTTGTATGATGGCAATGCGACCTTCCTGCGCTTTCTCAGTGACTCGCTGAGCCAGGGCAAGGCGGTCGACTGCTTCGAGGATGCCTTCTATTCGCCGACCTATTATGGCGATTTCCTCAAGGTGCTGGAGAGGCTGGTCGAAACGCCAACGCTCGGTCGACGCATATACCATGCGTGCGGGCAACGAATTTCCCGTTATTTCTTCGCCAAGTTGTTCGCGCGTGTTTCCAATTACGAGCAGTCATTGGTTCATCAGGCCAGTCGGATACGTGAAAATGCACCATTTCTGTTTGCCGATATTTCCCTTGAAAACACACTGACCCGCGAGGTGCTGGATGTATCAGTTGGACAGCACGAAGAATGCCTGCAAGGTCTGGAGCTGAAGGCATGAGAAAAATCGAACCATACATGGAACGGGAGGATATACGGGGCAAACTGATTGGGTTGCTTAACGAGGGCACCTGGGAAGAGTTCAACTACCTGGAGACCCGGTCCGGGGAGGTGCGTGGCAACCATTACCACAAGGTGACACGCGAAGTGTTCTTCATCATCGAGGGCGAGGTGGATGTAGTGACGCAGCGGCCGGGCCATGCGGCAGAAGAGGTGAGACTGCATGCCGGTGATGTGCTGGAAATCGAGCCCGGCGAAACCCACACTTTTTTTTGCCGTACTGAAACGAAGTGGATAAACGTGCTCTCCAGGCGGTTCGATGCTGCAGCACCTGACATCCATCGATCAGATACCTGACTCCACTGCGCTTGGCCGTGATAGGGCGACGCGTGGAAAGGATATTCCCGACGTGTTGAGCGAGTTTTATGTCTGTTTATGAACGAGAGAAGATGACCGCTCCATCCCCTCAGTTACACTCGAAGGACGAGATCGATCGCTTGTCGGCATGCGCGAGAAGCGTTCCGGAAAGAGGTGTGATTGTCGAAATCGGCACCGGTTTGGGGGGCTCGACGCTGTTGCTGAGGGACAGTGCGCCCAGGTCAGCTACCCTCTATAGTCTGGATGTCAACCAGGTGCACCTGCCGGACCGGGAGCGGTTGCGTGAAGCCGGCGTCCGATTGTTGAGCGGTACTACGGCGGCCGCGACTGCGGCCTGGGATCAGCCGGTCGATTTCCTATTCGTGGATGGTGGGCATAGGCTGGTTGATGCGCTTGCCGATTTCACCGGTTGGGCCAAACATTTGAAACCAGACGCCATCGTCGCTTTTCACGATTATGATGAGCCGATTGCAGGTGGAATCTATTATCTTGGCGTCCGAGTAGTGGTGGATACGCTGATGCGTCTGGGTATGCTGTCCGATGTCCGTCAGTACACGACGCTGTTAATTGCCCGGGTGAACGCCTCGTCCATCGCGAAGGATGTCCGGGCGGATGACTTGCTGGAAACACTCCGGCGCTATGCGGAGAGAGTGGTTAAGGCGCGCGACTATTTCTTGCCAGTCATTAACGCCTGGATGGATACGGATGGAATGGAAATCGGTGCTGCTGTCATGGCAGCGCCAGCCGTTTTCAAGTGTCTGGACGGTGCTCCGTACCACCCGATGTGCGACAGGTTGAACATAATGGCGCTGTGCTACGTGTTCGATTATTTTTTCAAACGCGATGTGTTCGCCGAGCGTTTTCTGGGTCAAAGCCCCGGGCTTTACAAGGAAATGATGCTTTGGCTGGACGCCGAGCGCAGAGTCGATTACCCATCAATATGTGCTTTCGGAGACATTTGCGACCCGGTTCATTTTCCAGACGCACTCCATCCCTATCGGTTGGAAACGGTTGATGAGATTTCACGTTTCGTTACGCTGGAACAGGTGCGGCTGAATATGCTGAGCCGAATTGTTATCCCGGTTTTCGATGAAATCGTTCGGTCCTGTTGATGCAACCGAAACGAACCGGGATGGACGATGCGCTAGAGCCGATCGAGTGAGAGCGGAGGCATACGTTCATGAGTAAGGTATTTCGAAGGCTGTTGGCAGCTTACCGACGCCACGACTATGCCGTACGGACCGGTCTGAATCCGTATTATCTGGCGGACCCGGACGAAGGCCTGACGTTGTTGTACCGGCATGGCCATCCCCTGCTGACTGGCCGTGGACTGGCGCCACTCGAGATCATGTTCCTGGAAGAGTTGCTTGCTGCCATGCGTCGCGTCGAGCATATCCTTATCATCGGTAATGCTTTCGGCTGGAGCACGCTTGCCGTGGCGATGGCTTGTCCAGACGCCAAAGTGGTCGCCATCGACGCCGCTCTGGAGGGGTCCGATTCGCGGGACGGTCTGGCACTGACTACGCGCATCGCCGTCGAGGAAGGCCTGAATGTGACTGTGGTCGATGCGCTTTCGCCGCGCGATGTTGGGACAGTAGTCAACGAACACCTTAATGGCCGGGTAGATTTTGCTCTGATCGACGGTTTGCATGTGAACGAGCAACTGGTGCGTGATGTCGATGCCATCATGCCGTTCTGCCACAAAGGCAGCGCGTATTTTCTGCATGATGTGCTCAACTGGCACATGCTCGGTGCAATGCGCCAAATAGAAGGCCGGCCTAAAGTGTGCACCAGCCGCATTCTGACCCGGCTGACATCCGGTCCTGCCGTTGTTTTTCTGGACGAGCCGCCGCACGAGGTGGCGGACCTTGTTGATGCTTATGTAGATGAAACGTTCGACCCCCTGGCGATGATCGAGGCATGCGGCGGCGGCTTGGAGCGAGCTGGACCTGGCATGTGGCCGCGCCTTGCGAGGGGATATCGCTGGGGCCGGACCGATCTCGCTAGCGTTTATCTTGCCGAGGGACGCCTGGACGAATGTGTGGCCCAGCTTCGCGATGTCGTTGCGGAAACTCCGGACGACGCCAAGGCGGCTTTCAGGGCTGGAGCGTGCTTGCTCGATGCTGGCCATTCGGAAGCGGCCTGGCCTTTTTTTGAAGCTGCGGCCGAATGCGAACCGGAGTGGGCTGACCCTCCTCATCAACTCGGCAGGATCGAATTGTTGCGGCAAGCGATCGAACCCGCGCGTGCCGCTTTCGGCCGAGCGAGCGAATTGGCTCCGAACTGGGCTCCCCCACGTTTCGAACTGGCGTTGATCGACAGGCGGGGTGGCGCCCTCGAACAGGCTTATCGAGAACTTCACAGCGTGCTTGAACTCGATCCTGAGTGGTTGCCTCCTCACCTGGAGTTGGCGCATTTGGCGTTTGAACTTGGAAGAACGGAAGAGGCTTCGCGGTATTATCAATTGGCGTTGCGGTTGCAGCCGGAGAGCGTCGATGCGCTTGCTGGTTACGTCTACTTGCTGGCTGGTTTGAATAATTTCGATGCTGCCCTCGAATTGTGCGTCGAGTTGCAGCAACGGTTGCCGGGGGTTCGGTTACAGGTCTGGGATTCGCTGGAGGCGTGCTTGGCCCGTTTGAAAAATATTGGCCCAGCCGTTTCCATCCTGAGGGAAGTGTGCGAACGGTTACCGTCGCTCAAGGCGCCCTGGAAACTCTATGGTGTGGCGTTGCGTCGTTCGGGTGACCTAGAAGGGTCGAGATCGGCCCTCCTGCAAGCATTGGTGCTGGTGCCGGATTGGCCGAGTGTCTTATATGAACTTGGACTTACTTGCCGAGCCATGGACAGGATAGAAGAATCCCGGTCGTATTTTGTACGGGCTAAAGCATTGCGCCCTTCTTTGCCGGGGCTCGATGCTTGCCTGACAGAATTGAAAAACTGACCGTTTGTCGCGCGGGGTGTGATTGCAATGGCGATAGAAGGGAGCTGACTCCTGCGCCAAAATTTGCCCACCGTGGCGTGATGTACATGATGCCGTCAAATTCCTGATACAGATTCCAAGGGATGAGTTGAGATGTTGGACATGAATATTCGAGTCGTGACATTTGCCACCGAGCATTCAGCATTTCGGACCGCGCTGGATTGTTTTCTGGCGTCCTGGAAGCTGAAGGCGGGGCCGTACTACGACAAGATCCGCTTCACCATCCTGGTTTCGCCGGCCGCATCAGATGAGACCGAGCGGCAGTGCTCCGAACTGGCGACAAAATATCCGGTGGAATTCCGCCGGCCGTCTGCCGGCGTGCTTAACGCATATCGCTATTACTGGCCGATTTCATTCCTGGACGAGGAGCAGTACGCCACCGACTTGGTCATCTATTGTCCGCCAAACACGCTGGTAGCAAGCGACCTGTCAGCTTTGATTGAGGAAGCGTTCTGTGAGGGCCGTATTTTGGCGCCCGGCTATCTCGATCTAGAGGGAGCTGCCGATGGGGGGCAATCCGCCCCCGGTGTCTCGCCACGGTTGGCTCTGTGGTTTGTGGCGTTGCCGGAATCGGCCCGGCGGATGCTCGCAGGGCAGTTGCCGACGGCTTTTGCCGCTGCCGGTTTCCCGGAGAGTAAGCAGCCCACCTACTTGGACATTGTTCGGACCTTGGCCGAAGCATTTACAGGGGTGCTTGACACCCAGAATGTCCCCTATCGGGTGTTGGGACCGAGCGTATTGTACGAACTCAGCGGCAGTCAGCGAGCTGCGGCAGGGGACGACATCGATTTCGATTCGGTTCGGCTGTATACAGTGACGGATGCGCCAGGAAGCAAATATGGCTGGATGGGTCTGTTCAGTGACGCGTTAACGGTGCGTGAATTTTTGGAAGACAGCGATTTGTCCGGGGGGTGGCTTTATTACCAGCGTGATTTGCGCCGGGTCTATCAGAAAGCCGGTTCCCATGATCCCCTGACGCGATCCCGAGATCTATTTAAGACGGAAAACGATCCCTACTACATCTTTGCCGGCGACTATCGGCATACGTCATCCGGCATCCGATGCCTGCATTACCTGTGTCATGCCCTGAATGAATTGGGTGAAGAGGCTTATCTGGTCAATGTCAAAATCACCTCGTCCTATCTTCGGACCCCGGTACTTACGCCCGACACAGTCAGCAGGCACCATCAGAGCGGAAGGACACCGGTAGCCCTCTATCCCGAAGTGGTGGCCGGCAATCCACTGAAGGCTCCGGTTGTGGCTAGATGGCTGTTGAATGTCCCCGGCCACTTGGGGGGGGATACGGTCTATGACGACGGCGATCTTGTCTATTACTACGCGGACTGGTGTTTGCCGGAAGGAATGTCGGGTACTCCGCTTGAGTTGCCGACGGTAGATACCCGTTTTTTTAACAATGAAGACAATCCGGAGGACATTCGACGTTCAGGGGCATGCTATTACGCGCATAAATATCTTGCCTTCGGCGGGAAGATTCTTCCAGAACATCAAAGCTTGACCAGTCTCTGTCATGACATACCCCGCAGTCCGGAGGAACTCGCTGCGATTCTTCGTCGTTCCGATGTGCTGTATTGCTACGAGCCGTCCGCCATCATCCATGAGGCGTTGGCTTGTGGTTGCCCGGTGCTCTTGGTGCCCACGGAATATTGGCGGATAGGTGCTGATGATCCTCATCTTCTGGAACCAGGGATCGCGCTGGCCGAAGGTCCTGGCAGTGCGCAACGGGCTAGGGCGACTCTTGGGGACTCGGTTGCCCGCTTGGCGGAAAAGCAGCATACCGCCTGGCATCAAATTGCCCGGTTCATCGAGCAGACTCAGAGCAGAAGCCAGGTGGTGAGGGCGAGTGGGCCATCGGAAAGTGTGGATTACGTCAAAGGTTTCCTCGGTATGACCAAAGCGGAAATGCCGGCCTATGCCAAGGATGTGCTGGCAGAGACGTTGAAATCGCAGTCCGAGGTTTCGTCGGCCGAGGTGAAGTATGCGCTTTGGAAGACAAGGCATCCGGCGGAGGGGGGAGCGCTTGCTTTGCTGGAGCAGGTGCTAGGAAAGCAGGAGTCGCTCCCATTCTTCCAGTTCGCCATCCCTTTGCTGGATGGCCAAATCGGCGACCTGACCCACACCCTGGAGTCGATCGCTCAGCAAGCCTACTCGCGGTGGTCCGTATGCGTCCTATCGCACGACCCGGCACCGCCGGGGTTCACAGATACCAATGAATTGCGTTGGCTGACAGTGTCGGAGCCTGCATTTTGCGGTGCACTCAATCAGGTTGTAATGAGTGGTGGCTTTGATTGGTTCGGTGTCCTGGCCGCGGGCGATTGCCTCGCACCGCATGCCTTGCCGTCTTTGGCGGAATGTATCGTGAGACATCCTGACTGGGCCGTTGTCTACCCGGATGAGGATAATCTGACTGAGGCGAACGACAGCAAACGCCCCTATTTCAAGTCAGAGTTCTCGATCTACACGCTTCGCTCTGCACCTTATGCCTTGGGTACAGGCCTCTCCTTCCGGCGTGACCTGCTGCAACGGTTGTCTGGGGTGAACGAGGCGTTCGAGGGTGTCGAGCTATTCGATCTGACCCTACGCGCCTTCGAGGTGATCG
Organism: Parasulfuritortus sp.; assembly: GCA_036391875.1. Lineage (GTDB taxonomy): Bacteria > Pseudomonadota > Gammaproteobacteria > Burkholderiales > Thiobacillaceae > Parasulfuritortus. The sequence goes on along the minus strand of DASVZA010000016.1, from coordinate 199,621 downwards.
GCAGTCTGGGCTTTGGCCATGCCGCCGACGTGCTCTATCACCGGTCGTCCCTGGGCGGTTACGGCACGTTGTCCCAGGACGAGATCATCGCACTCAGGCACAAAGCGCTGGTCGAGCATTTCGAACGGCTGAAGCTACCTGCCGACGTCGAGCCGAGCGTCCTGCCGGGTACCTTCCGCATCCGCTACCGCCATGACGGGGAGGCGACGGTTTCCATCATCATCCCGACCCTGAATGGCGGTGGGTTTTTGCAGCGCTGTATCGGCGCGATCGTCGAGAACACCGATTACAAGAACTGGGAACTGATCGTCGTGGATCAGGAAAGCGACGATCCGGACACCTTGAAATATCTCGGCTTCCTCGGCGGAACAGATGGCGACGCGGTGCGCATCGTCAGGCAGCCACGCACGGTCGGTCTGCCTTCGCTGATCAACGCCGGGGTCCGCGAAGCGCGGGGCCGCTATCTGCTGTTCATGTCGGATGCCACGGCGCCGCTGCGCCGGGACTGGCTGGACGAGATGCTGGGCTACGCAGTCCAGGCCGATGTCGGTGCCGTCGGCGCGAAGATGATCGGGCCGGACAGCAACGTATCCTTCGCCGGCTACATCCTCGGCCTGGAGGGCAAGCCGGCGGGGCTGCACGACCTCCATGCGACGCCCGAGGCCCTGGGCTATTTCGGCGGCCTGCAGGTACCAGGCACGCCGTCCGCCGTGTCCGCCACCTGCATGCTGACCGAGCGAGCGCTGTTCGAGCGGCTGGGCGGTTTCGACGAACAATCGCTCGCCGGCAGCTACAGCGACGTGGACTACTGCCTGAAGGTCGGCAAGGCCGGGCTCGCCGTGGTCTGGACGCCTTTTGCGCTGCTGCTGCAGGAACATATGTTCGAGCCGCCAAAGACGACAGGCAGCGGTGTGGAACAGGTGGCGGGCCAACAGCGGATCTGGGATCTGCCGACCCCCGAGGCCCAGGTCATGTTCGACCGCTGGCGGGACCGGATCGCCTTCGACCCGGCCTACAACCGGAACCTGAGCCTGGTTTCCGGCGCCTTCGAGATCGAGACGATTCCGGCCCTGACCTGGGATCCCGAATTCAGGCCGGTACCGCGCATCCTCGGCCTGACCGGCGACCGGACCGGCAGCGGCGAATACCGGGTCATCGCGCCGATGCGCGCACTGGCGAATGCAGCCAGGATCCAGGGCTTCGACACCAGCGAATACCTGTCCATTCCCGAATTGGCCCGCATGTCGCCGGACGTGGTGATCTTCCAGCGCCAGGTGAAGCCTCACCAGGTCCAACTCATCGAACTCTACCGGCGTAATTCCAATGCCTTCCGGGTATTCGAGCTGGACGACCTGATGACCAACATCCAGCTTGGCAACCAGGCCAGGCAGGGCTACCTGGACAAGGATCTGGTCAAGCGTTTCCGGCAGGCCCTGGACATGTGCGACCGGTTCGTCGTGTCCACCGACTTTCTCGCCCAGGAGTTCCGCAAGTTCAAGACCGAGATCCGGGTCGCCCAGAACTACATCGAACGCGCCAAATGGTACGGCCTCGCGCCGAAACGGCGGCAGGGACGCAAGCCGCGCGTCGGCTGGGCCGGCAGCGTCACTCACGAAGCTGACCTGGCGATCGTGGCCGATGTAGTCAAGACCTTGGCCGACGAGGTCGACTGGGTATTCCTCGGACTCTGCCCGGAAGGTGTCCGGAAGCAGGTCGAATACCACGCCGGCGTGCCGATCGGGGACTATCCGGTCAAGCTCGCCAGCCTGAACCTGGACCTGGCCATCGCCCCGCTGGAGGACGTGCCGTTCAACCACGGCAAGAGCCATCTGCGCCTGCTCGAATACGGCGTGCTCGGCTATCCGGTGGTCTGTACCGACATCACGCCCTATCGCGGGGCCTATCCCGTGACCCGGGTCAAGAACCGCTTCAAGGATTGGGTCGAGGCGATCCGCGCGCTTGTCTCGGATATGGATGAACTGGCCCGGCAAGGTGATGCACTGCGTGACTACATTTCCGCCAACTGGATGTTGGAAGACAACCTGGACAGCTGGCTCGACGCCTGGCTGCCTTCCTGACCTGGCGGCAAGCGCATGGCATTGACGATTACCTGGCCCGAGCTGCTGATCGCCTTGGTTCTGGCGACGGTGGTCTACCTGATGGAGACGCTCATCCTGTCGCGCCGGCGTAAGCCTCGGGCTGCAGCCGAAACGGACCTGAAGAACGAGGTCCATAGGCTGCGCGCCGAGGTGGTCGCGCTCCAGCGCCGGCTCGACGAGTTCGAGGCGCGAACCGGCGTGGCCGATGCGCCGGATATGGAAACCGTTCATTCCACCTACGATTATGCGGTCCAGTATGCCCGCCAAGGCATGATCGCGCCCGAAATCGCCGCCCGCTGCGGCATTTCCCAGGACGAGGCGACCCTGATCGTCGCCTTGCACCGGCGAAACGGGGAGTCCTGATCGCCCCGTACGGGCTGCCCTGCTGTCCTACGCCGTTGATTTGTCTAAAGTCTGTGGCTGATCTGCCGATAATGCAGGTGAGGGATCATCTATTCGGAGTTGCTGTGGGCGATAATCGTTCGACCAACAACCGGCGGAGCGCGGCGTGAACATCGGCGCCCTGCCGGACATCATCCTCGCCTGGTTCAAGAACCAGGGGGTGGATATGCTGCAGGCCGGCAAGGAGCCGCCGGCCAAGGGCCAGTTCACGCCCGGCCAGCAGTACGAGGGACAGGTCCTGGACAGCCTGCCCAACGGTCGCAACCTGGTCCAGGTCGCCAATCAGAAGCTCGACATGCTGCTGCCGCAGCAGGCCCAGCCGGGCGATGTCGTCCGGCTGACGTTCCTCCAGGCCGGTCCCAGGCCGACTTTCATGCTGAACGCCGAACCTGCCGCACCGCTGCCGAGAACCGTGTCGGTGAGCCAGGCGGCACAGCAGGTCAGCGCCCTGGTCCGCTACGAGCCGACCTCGGCGGCGAGCGCGACACCTTCCGTGACCGTGGCCACGACGGCGCAGGCCGCGGCATCGACCACGGCCGCAGGCGCCACTGCCCAGGCGGCGGCGCCGCAGGCTGCGACGACGAGCGCGGCGGCAGCGTCGTCTGCAGCGGGGACGTCCGCCGCCGCCTCGTCCCAGGCGCAAATGACCACGACCGCCGCCAATGCCGCGACGACAATGGCCAATACGGCCGCACAGGCGGCTGCGGCGAGCAAGCCGATCATTGCCAATCCGTCGCTGCTGCTGGCGGGATCGCCCGTGGTCGCGGGTACGGCCACGGGGGTCGCGGGACCCGCGATCCCGTCCATGATGTCGAGCAGCGAGGTGGTCGGCGGCGCCTACGCCAGTATGGCCACCAATCCCAACCTGAGTTCGGCCCAGGGCGTGGCGGCGCAGCAGGCTTCGGTCGCCTACGTCCTGCCCATGCGTTTGCAGCAGACGCTCAAGGAAAGCGGGATGTTCTACGAGTCCCACCTGGGCAAATGGGTGCGCGGCGAAGTCAGCCTGGACAACATCCTGCGCGAACCCCAGGCGGCCTTGGCGAAATCCCCGGGGCACCTGCTCGATCTGCCCGATCTGGCCGGCATGCCCGAAAAGGCGGCGAACATGGCCAGCCGCCAGTTGGGCATGCTGGAGAGCGGCACCTTCATCTGGCAGGGACAGCCCTGGCCGGGACAGAACATGGAATGGCAGGTGACCGAGCGGGACGGCGGCGGCAATGCCGGCGAGGAGGAGATGCAGAAGTGGCACTCGCAGTTGAACATGACCCTGCCCAGGCTTGGCGGCGTATCGGCCGCGCTGGACGTCGGGGCCTTGGGGCTGCGTATCCGGTTGACCGCGGAAACGCCCGAAACCCTGGCCGAGATGAAGGCCGCGTTGCCGGAACTGGCCCAGCGCATGCGGACCGCCGAACTGAACCTGACCAGCCTGCAGGTGAGGCCTGCCCATGACAACGCCTGAACGCCGCCCCCATGCCGTCGCCTTGACCTACGAGGTCGAGGACGGTGCACCGCGCGTGGTGGCCAAGGGCAGCGGTCGGATTGCGGAAGAGATCATCGCCCGGGCCAAGGAGGCCGGGGTGTTCGTCCACGAATCGCCGGAATTGGTGTCCCTGCTCATGCAGGTCGATCTGGACGATCGGATTCCGCCCAGTTTGTATATCGCCGTGGCCGAACTGTTGGCCTGGCTTTACCGGCTGGAACAGGGGGTTGACAGCACGACGGTGCCGGCCGGGGAAAGCAAAGTTAGCTGATTTGCCGTGGGTGCTTGTTCTGCAGGTACATGATTGCAGATCAGTGCGATGGCCGGGAGGCGTAGATGCTATATTTAAGTACCTGAAGGAGTCGGTTGGTAAGATGAGGTGCGCAATGGTGCTTGAAACGATCGAATGTCGGAGAGCCGGGAGGTAGCGGAATGGGTACCTATTTTTCCCGGATGTCGGCACTTACGTTTGATAGCAGCGTGTTTAATGCTTCCCTGCCGCAGAGCGGGCAAATGGATTCCTACGCGCAGAGCACGCTGGTCAAGGCGTTGCAGCTTTATTCCGATGGGAAATACAGCAAAGCAATCAGCGTGTTCCAACAGGCGATCGGCTATTCTCCGACCTCGACTGCCGCGATCAACGCCTACGACTACATGGCGAAGTCGTACCAGCAGCTTGGTGAAACCAACAAGGCGATCGAGACCTACAAGAAATCCATCGTTGCCGATCCCAGCCTGGATACGACCCATAGCTCGCTGGCCAATATCTATTATTCCCAGGGCGATTACAGCTCGGCCGTGAAGCAGTACGAGAAGGCCGCTAAGCTGAATGATTCGTCCGCGAACCTATATTCGCTAGGCCAAGGCTATATGGCCGACGGCCAGTACAACAATGCGATAAAAACGTTTGAACAGGTCCGCCGTCTCGCGCCTACCCAGCCGTACGGAGACTTCGGCATGGGGCAGGTCTACGCCAAGCAAGGTCAATATCAGGATGCGATCACTTCGTTCCAGAAGGCGATCAAGATCGCGCCGCAGTATTGGAACGCCTATTCGGAAATGGGCTATGCCTTGGCCGACAGCGGTCAGCTGGACAAGGCAAAGGACGTCGTGACCACCCTCAATAACAACAATTCGACCAGCCTGGCATCGCAACTCAACGTCTACATCTATGGCAAGACCAAGCCGCAGATGACGTCGTATTCCTACGGCGAGATCGGTACGCCATTCCTGACCGGGCTGGGGCCTGGCACCCAGGTGTCGTCGCTCGGCAACCTCAATCTCGCGATCGCGGATGCCTCGCAGACTTTCTCGGTCGACTTCCAGTTCAGCAAGCCGATGGACGCTGCATCGGTGCAGGATGTGTTGAATTGGACGATCATGCGTTCGAGCGGAACGTTCGCGAGCCAAAATTATAATTATGGCCAGCCACTGTCCTCTACGGAGACGCTGTTGCCTTATCGGCCGACCGCGGTCGTTTACAACAAGGATACGTTGACGGCGACCGTGCTGTTTACTGTGACGCAGAACAGCGCGGCGGATGCCACGATCGATCCGTCGCACATCCAGTTCACGTTCAATGGCAAGGATGCGACCGGACTGGCGATGGATACGAAGGCCAACGAGTACACCGGCTACTCCGGCTTCGCCTGATTCCACCCGGGGCGGTGCATCAGGCTGCCACCTCCAGTTTTTCCATCAACTCCTGTTCGATCCTGAGCCGGTTTTCCGGCTGGCCCAGGCTTTCCCCCTCGACTACGAACACGTCCTCGGCCCGCTGGCCCAGGGTGTTGATCCGAGCGCTGCGGACATTGGCCTGGTGCGCGCTCAAGATCCGGGCGATGTCGTATAGCAGTCCGGGTCGATCGCCGGCAGTGACCGACAATAGCCAGGTGCTTGCACCTAGGCTGGCGCTGAGGCTGATCTCCGGCTGCAGCGGGAAGGCACGCAGTTGCCGGGACAAGCGGCCCGGCGGGGCGTCTTCCAGGGGGGCGTGCTTCTTGAGGTGGGCGATCAGCTCGAATTCGATGTAGCTGAGGATGTCCCGGTAGGGGACGCGGCTGCTCTCGTCCATGACCAGGAAGCTGTCCAGAGCGTAGCCGTCCTGGGTGGTGTGGATGCGGGCCTGCAGCACGGAATAGCGCATGGCGGCGAAGAAGCCGCAGATGCGGGCGAACAGGGCCTTTTCGTCCGGCGTGTGGACCAGCACCTCGACGCCTTCGCCGATGGGGGCCAGGCGGGCCTTGACGATGACTTCCTCGCGACCGACCACCGGCAGCAGGCGGCGGGTTTGCCAGGCGATCTCCTGGGCCTCGTGGCTGAGGAAATAGACGTCGTCGAGTTGATCCCAGATGCGGGCCTCGCTGCCGGGCGCGAAGCCGTACAGCCGGAGTGTGGCGCGGGCCTCTTCCTTGCGTGCCTCGACCAGGTCGGTATGGGGGATCTCGCCCTCCAGCCGGCGGCGGCTGGCCAGGTAGAGTTCGCGGGTCAGCTTGTCCTTCCAGGAGTTCCAGATGGTCGGGTTGGTGCCGCGGATGTCGGAAACGGTCAGCAGGTATAGCGCGGTCAGGTGGGTCAGGTCGCCGCAATGCTTGGCGAAGGCGGCGATCACCTCGGGGTCGGCCAGGTCCTGTTTCTGCGCCGTGCTGGACAGGGTCAGATGCTCCCGCACCAGCCAGGTCACCAATTCCACCTCGTCTTCAGGCAGGCCGTGGCTGCGGCAGAAGCGGCGGGCGTCGATTTCACCCAGCTTGGAATGGTCGCCGCCCCGGCCCTTGGCGATGTCGTGGAACAGGGCGGCCAGGTAGAGCAGGTCGGGACGCTTGAAGTCCAGCATGACCCGATGGGCAAAGGGCAACTCGTGGGCGAACTCGGGCATGGCCAGCCGGCGCAGGTTGCGCAGCACCATCAGGGTGTGTTCGTCAACCGGATGGACGTGGTAGAGATCATGCTGCATCTGGCCGGTGATTCGCTCGAAGGCGGGCAGGTAGCGGCCCAGGATGCCCAGCCGGTGCATCAGGCGCAGGGCCAGGGTATGGCCGCGCGGCTCGCGGAACAGGGCCAGGAACTTGGCCCGGTTGGCAGGTTCGCCGCGGAATCGGGCATCCACGTGGCTCCGCGCCCGCCAAATGGCACGCAAGGTCTTGGCGCCGAAGCCGCCCAGGTCGGGCTGACGCTGCAGGGTGAGAAAGGCGTCGAAGATGCAGGACGGCTGTCGTTCGAACAGAGTTGCGTCGACGATTTCCAGCCGGTTGCCCTTGCGGATGAAATCGCCGCTGCCGGGAATGGCGGTGGTCGCCTCGTTCGGCTGCAGCCGTTCGTGCACGCAGCCCAGGATGAATTCGTTGATCAGGCTCAGTTCCCGCGCCACCTGAAAGTAGCGCTGCATCAGCTGCTCGGAGGCGCGCTGGCGGGCGCGGGCCCGGTAGCCCATGTCGGCCGCCAGTTGCTCCTGGAACTCGAACAGCAGGCGGTCTTCGCGCCGCTTCGAGGTCAGATGCAGGCGGATGCGCAGATGCTGGAGAAAGCTGAGCCGGGCGTTGATCTGTCTGGCTTCCTCGCGGGTCAACAGGCCGGCGTCGGCTAGTTCGGCAAAGTCGGTCGGCAGGTCGGCGGCGCGGCAGACCCAGCCCGCGGTCTGGACATCGCGCAAGCCGCCCGGACTCTCCTTCAGGTTGGGTTCCAGCAGCAGGGCCCGGTCGGCGAAACGGCCGTGCCGGTTGCTCTGCTCGAGCGACTTGGCCTCGAAGAACTTGAGCGGATCGAGGTGGGCGGCGTAGCGCTCGCGATAGCGGATATAGAGCAGCAGGTCGCCGCCCAGGAAGCGCGATTCGAGCAGGTTGGTCTGGATGGTGATGTCGCCATCCGCCTCGCTCAGGCATTCCGACAGGCGGCGCACGCTGTGGCCGACGTGCAGGCCGAGGTCCCAGAGCAGGCCGATCAGGGGTTCGAACCGGGCCTCCTCGTGGCTGGGCAGGGTGTCGTCGAGCAGGATCAGCAGGTCGACGTCGGAATGCGGATAAAGCTCGTTGCGGCCGTAGCCGCCGACCGCCACCAGGGCGGCATTCTCGGGCAGGTCGCTGGCCTCCCAGACCTGGCGCAGCAGGCGGTCGGCGGCCCGGGCCAGGCCGCGCAGCAGGGGCGCGGCGCGGTGCCGGTTCAGGTAGACCTGGATCTGCCGGTTGCGTTCTTCGACATGCTGCTGGCGCCAGCCGGTCAGCGTGGCGAATTCCACCATGGGCTCAGGCGCCGATGACGAATGCCGGCGGCGGCGGCGAACCGGCCGAGACGGTCAGCACCTCCCAGCCGGTTTCGGTGACCAGCACGGTGTGTTCCCACTGGGCCGAAAGTGAATGGTCCTTGGTGACGATGCTCCAGCCGTCGCCCAGTTGGCGGATGTCCTTCTTGCCGGCGTTGATCATGGGCTCGATGGTGAAGATCATGCCCGGCACCAGCTGCTCGCCGGTGCCGGCCTTGCCGTAGTGCAGCACTTGGGGCTCTTCGTGGAACTTGGCGCCGACACCGTGGCCGCAGAACTCGCGCACCACGGAAAAGCCGTTGGCCTCGGCGTGCTTCTGGATCACGGCGCCGATGTCGCCGAACCGGCCGCCCGGCTTGACGGCCTGGATGCCCTTCCACATGCATTCGTAGGTGATCTCGTTGAGCCGCTTGGCCTGGATCGATATCTCGCCCACGCCGAACATGCGCGAGGTGTCGCCGTGCCAGCCGTCCTTGATGGTGGTGATGTCGAGATTGACGATGTCGCCCGATTTCAGGACCTTCTCGCCTGGCACGCCGTGGCAGACCTGATGGTTGACCGAGGTGCAGATCGACTTCGGATAGGGCTTGTGGCCGGGCGGGGCGTAGTTGAGCGGGGCCGGGATGCAGCCCTGCACGTCGACCATGTAGTCGTGGCAGAGCCGGTCCAGTTCGCCGGTGGTGACGCCGGGCTGGACATAAGGGGTGATGTAATCGAGCACTTCGGACGCGAGCCGGCAGGCGACCCGCATTTTTTCGATTTCCGCTGCAGTTTTGATGACGATCGACATGTTCTCCAGCCTGATCAAAGGCCGTTCGGATAAGTGGCTAAGTAAGCTGATTGTAAAGTAAATCGATCGGGTTTTCCCGCCCAGGCGCGCTGGCCGGACGGCCGTATCAAACGCTGGGCAGGCGTTCGAATACGCCGTATTCGCCGTTGTCCTCACTGATCTCGATGTGGCTGACCTCGGCGGCGGGCGGCCCTTGCCAGGCCCAGGCGATGATGGCCGAAACGGCGTCCTCGTCGCCATGGACGACCGCTTCCACGCTGCCGCCGGTCCGGTTGCGTACCCAGCCGGTGACACCCAGCCGTTCCGCTTCGATGCGCATCGATTCGCGGTACCAGACGCCTTGCACCCTGCCCGAGATGACCAGACGGCGGGCGATCTTCACGGCTTGTCACCCCAGACTACGTGGATTGGGTCGGACCACGGCGTCTGGCTGGCGTACTTGTCGTCCTCGGGCCGGAACAGGCCGGCCAGGGAGAAGGTGTTCAGCTTGGCGAAACCGCCGTCGCGCAGGAAGTATTCCAGCACCAGACCGGTCCGCTCGAAAGGGTGGGCGTCGGCCCAGACCCGGATCACCTTGGGCGGGAAATAGCGGTTGGAGAACAAGAGCACGAAGCGGCCGCCGGGCTTGAGCACCCGGCGCACTTCGGCGAATACCTCCTGCGGCCGGATCAGGTATTCCACCGACACGGTGCAGACCACGGCGTCGAACTCGGCGTCGGCGAAGGGCAGGCGCGGGTTCTCGTTGAGATCCTGCACCACCCGTTCGCTCAGGACCGGGTTGGCGGCCAGTTCGTCGGCATTCATGCCCAGGCCGGCGACCGAAGCTGGCCGGACCGTATCCAGATGGGATTTCCAACTGGTCATCAGGTCGAGTATCCGGCTTCCTTCGGGCAGCAGCCGGCCATACAGCCTTTCCACCTGGAGGGTGGCGGTGCGGTCGAGGTGGTCGACCATGCGCGGCACCTGGTAGAAATGGCCATCCGGTTCGGTGCTGCTGCGCTCGAAGGCGTCGGCGGTGAAGAAGTCGGTCGCCAGGTCGCGCCAGCGCGCCTGCATGCCCGGTCCGCGGCCGGCGATCAGTTCCTGCACGTCCTGGGCCGTGCCGCCGCGCTGGCTGCCGGCCTTCCAGGCCTTGAGGATGCGGGCGGTGACGGTCAACGGCCGGTCGGCCAGGGGATGGTTCAGGTCGGCCGTGATCCGGTCGTTTTCGATCATGCCGACCCGGAAGGGGGTGATGTCGTCGGAGGTGATGTCGCGCACCCCGGCGATCAGGCCCTTGGGATAGAAGCGGCCGGCATGCGGTTCCAGCGCCCGGCCGTTGACCACCCGCCGTTCGAAGCGTTTGGCATCGATGACGGGACACAGGACGGTCTCGTAGGGTGCCACCAGCCGGCCGGGCGCGAAGGCGACCGACTCGCTGTGGCCGACCGGCTTGTCGACCACCACAGCCTCCAGTTCGGGCGGGAACCAATCCCGCCACAGGTTCAACTGGTTGGCGACATACAGATCGGTATGGCTGGCGTGCTCGGACTGCCAGTGCAGCGTGAACTCGATGGCGGCAAAATCGCGGCCGGTGGTGCGGTCCAGCGGCTCGCGGCCGGCGGTGCCGCTGGCGGCAGCCTCTTCCAGGGAGATGAATTCGTTGTTGAGCAGGCTCATGGCGATGTGAAATTTCTGGGTTGTCTCCGATTCTGCCTGCCCGGCCTTCACCTCACAAGGCATGATGGCTGCATGGGATTGCCGGGTCGCCATGCGCTCCCCGGCCGGTTGCGCGGCGGCAGGCGATCCCCGTACCCTGATTCCGGCATCGTGGAGGAAAGGGATACGACATGGGCAAGAACCGCTTGGAGGCGTTCAGCGACGGGGTGTTGGCGATCATCATCACCATCATGGTGCTGGAGATGAAGGTGCCGCACGGCGCCGGTATCGAGGCGTTGCGGCCGCTGTTGCCGGTGTTCCTGAGCTACATCCTGAGCTTCGCCTATATCGGCATCTACTGGAACAACCATCACCACATGCTGCATGTCGCCGGGCGGATCAGCGGCACCATCCTTTGGGCGAACCTGCACCTGCTGTTCTGGCTGTCGCTGTTTCCCTTCGTCACCGGCTGGATGGGCGAAAACCATTTCGCGCCGCTGCCGACCGCGCTGTACGGCGCGGTGCTGCTGTCGGCTGCCATCGCCTATTGGCTGCTGCAACGGGCGATCATCGCCGAGCAGGGCGCCGGTTCCCTGCTCGCCCGCGCGGTGGGGCGCGATTTCAAGGGCAAACTGTCGCCGCTGCTTTATGCCGCATCGGTTCCGCTCGCCTTCGTCGACGAGCGGTTGTCCCAGGCAATTTTTGTCGGGGTCGCCCTGATGTGGCTGGTGCCGGATCGCCGGATCGAGCGGGTGCTCGATCCGGAGTCCTGAACCCGGCGGTCACTTCACCCGCATGCCCGGCTGGGCGCCGCTGTCCGGCGACAGGATGAACAGGCCGGGCGCGTCGCCGGAAGCGGCCAGCACCATGCCCTCGCTCATGCCGAACTTCATCTTGCGCGGCGCCAGGTTGGCGACCATCACGGTCAGGCGGCCGACCAGGGTTTCCGGCGCGTAGGCCGACTTGATGCCGGCGAACACCTGGCGCGGCTTGTCTTCGCCGATGTCCAGTTCCAGCCGGATCAGCTTGTCGGCGCCCTCGACGTGGCTGGCCGAGACGATGCGGGCGATGCGCAGGTCGATCTTGGCGAAATCGTCGATGCCGATGTAGTTCGTTTCCGCGCCCTTGGCTTCGTCGCTCTGGGCAGCGTGCTGCTGGTGTTCGGCGTGACGGGCCGGGGCGGGCGCCGGGGTCGGCTCCAGGCTCTGCTTGTTCTCTTCCACCATGGCCTCCACGTGCTTGGGGTCGATGCGGGTCATCAGGTGACGGTATTCGTTGATGGCGTGGCCGGCGGGCAATGCCGCCCAGTCGCCGGCCCAGGTCAGCGGTGCGATGTTGAGGAAGGCCTCGACCTCGGCGGCGAGCTTGGGCAGCACCGGCTTGAGGTACCGGGTCAGGTCGCGGAACAGAGTCAGCGCGGTCGAGCAGACCGTGTGCAGTTCGGCTTCGCGGCCTTCCTGCTTGGCCATCTCCCAGGGTTTCTTGTCGGCGATGTATAGGTTGGCGACGTCGGCCAGACGCATGATCTCGCGCAAGGCGCGGCCGTAGTCGCGGCTCTCGAAGCTCCTGGCGATCTCGCCGGCCTTCCAGGCCGCTTCGAACTCGGCGATGGCCGCCGGGTCCACGTCGCCCAGCTTGCCGCCGAATTTCTTGGCGATGAAGCCGGCGGTGCGGCTGGCGATGTTGACGTACTTGCCGACCAGGTCCGAGTTCACCTTGGCGACGAAGTCCTCCAAGCTGAGGTCGATGTCCTCCATCGAGCCGTTCAGCTTGGCCGCGTAGTAGTAGCGCAGCCATTCCGGGTTGAGGTGCTTGAGGTAGCTCTCGGCGGTGATGAAGGTGCCGCGCGACTTGGACATCTTGGCGCCGTTCACGGTCAGGAAGCCGTGGGCGAACACGCCGCTCGGGGTGCGGTGGTTCGAGAATTCCAGCATGGCCGGCCAGAACAGGGCGTGGAAGTAGAGGATGTCCTTGCCGATGAAATGGTACAGCTCGGTCTTGGAATCCCTGCTCCAGTATTCGTCGAAGTCGAGGCCGCTCCTGGCGCACAGGTTCTTGAAGCTGGCCATGTAGCCGACCGGCGCGTCGAGCCAGACGTAGAAGTACTTGCCCGGCGCATCGGGGATCTCGAAACCGAAGTAGGGCGCGTCGCGCGAGATGTCCCAGTCGGACAGGCCGGCGCTGAACCATTCGCCCATCTTGTTGGCGGCCTCGGCCTGCAGCGTGCCGGAGCGGGTCCAGCCCTGCAGGAATTCGCCGCATTCGCCCAGCTTGAAGAAGTAGTGGTCCGACTCCTTGCGCACCGGCGTGGCGCCGGACACGGCGGAGAACGGGTTGATCAGCTCGGTCGGCTGGTAGGTCGCGCCGCAGACCTCGCAGGAGTCGCCGTACTGGTCCTTGGCGTGGCACTTCGGACACTCGCCCTTGATGAAGCGGTCGGGCAGGAACATCGCCTTTTCGGGGTCGTAGAACTGCTCGATGGTGCGCTTCTCGATCAGGCCGCGTTCCTTCAGACGGCCGTAGATCAGGGCGGAGAACTCCCTGTTCTCGGGCGAGTTGGTGCTGTAGTAGTTGTCGAAGCCGATGTGGAAGCCGTCGAAGTCGCGCTCATGCTCTTGCTTGACGCGTTCGATCAGTTGTTCCGGGGTGATGCCTTCCTTCTCGGCGCGCAGCATGATCGGCGTGCCGTGGGTGTCGTCGGCGCAGCAGTAATGGCACTCGTTGCCCCTCATCTTCTGGAAGCGGACCCAGATGTCGGTCTGGACGTATTCGACCAGGTGGCCCAGGTGGATGCTGCCGTTGGCGTAGGGCAGGGCGGAGGTGACCAGGATTTTGCGGCTCATGTGCGGGGCGAACAATTGGGTAAAGAGCCGATATTGTACGGAAACCGCGGCGGGCCTGCTCGACGCGTGCGCCGACGGCGCGGCAAACCATCCGGGCAGGTCCGGATGGATGAACTAGTATCAATACAAAAAACGAGGTCAAAGCCGCAAACAGGGAACAGGTCATGCGTCAGCTCGCCATCGATGAAGCCATCGCTCTCACGGTCGACCCCGCAGAGCCGCTAGTGGCCAGCGGCATCGAGGTATCGCCCGGCGAGCGCTATGCCTTCGTCGCACGCGGCCGTTGGCGGGACTGGTTCAAGGTTTCAGGACCCGGAGGCTGGGGCGGCAACTGGCTGGCCCGTTTCAACCGCCTGCCGGGCAGGGCGTTCTTCCTGCTCTGCGGCGTGGTGGGGCGTGACGACAGCAATGCGTTCGAGATCGGTCCAGGCCGCGAGTGGACGGTGCCGGCCAAGCTCCCGGTCGACCGCCAGCTTTACCTGTTTGCCAACGATTGGTGCGGCATGTACTGGAACAACAGGGCTCTGGCCGAAGAGGATGGCGGACCGTTGCGGCTGACCATCACTCGCCGGGCCTGAGGATCGGGAGCGGAAGCGAACCGGAGGCGGCGAGTCTCCGGAAGATATCTACCGGACAACGCGGGAGGGCGATATGTCTTGGTTAACTGCGCAAATCGGCAGGTTGCTGGACCTGGGGCAAGAGAAACAGGATGCGGCCGACCTGGAGCAATTGCGCGCCCTGTTGGCCGCCAAGCCATTGACGGATGGCACAGACGATGCAATCGCGCTCCTGGACAAGGTCCGCTTGTCGGAAGTCGTATCCGGCCTGAAAGACAGGCCAGAGGTCGCCGAACTGGTCGCGCGTCTCGAACGCTGGTTCGCGAAGGCCGTCGAGAAGAATCACGGCAGCAACCGGCTGCGTATGCTGCTCCTGCCGCTGGCCGACTACTGCAAGAACAAGCAGGGCAATCCGATGACCCTGTCCTGGCCGCTGGACAGCGATGCCGACCAACAGGTCCGGCCCGACGTCCAGTTGAAGCTCGGCTTGCGGAGCAACGCCGAGGCCAGGCTGGAGGTTTGCCCCGACCTGCCCGACAAAGCCGGGCCGGCACCGGTCGGCCAGAGTCTGGTAAAGGTCGCGGTGGCGGGCGAACTGGACGTCAAGCTGGGGGCCAGCCTCCCCGTCGGCCGCTTCGAAGCGTCGGCCGAAGCGGCGGCCAGCGGTTCGTACGGCTGCGCCTATTACAGCCTGCACGCCGGCAACATGCGCTTCGCACCCGCTGTGGCAGCCGACATGGGGCGGCTGGAGACGGAGCCCTACGATCTGGCGGCCGTGGCCCGGCGTTTCAGGCACAGGGAACTGCATTGCATCGTCTTGAACGGCAAGGGTAGCGTCAGCCTGAAAGGTGAAATCGCCCTGGCTTCGCCGGTCAGCCTGGGCCGGAATATCAGCCTGGGCGAACTGGCATACGGCTATTCGGCGATCTTGTCAGGCGAGTTCGATTATCTGGTCCGGCCGGACGAAAGGCAGCCCGACGCCGTGCTGCTGCACGTCAGCCGGCGTCGCGCCGCCGGAACCGTCCGCCAGATCGGCGCCAAGGTGGGCGTGGACATGGACAGCGCCTACCAGCGCATCCGGACGGAAACCCTGCCGCTTCTGGGCAATTTGGAAGATGCGCTGGAAGGCGCCGAAGCCTGGCTGGAACCCGGCAGCCGGATTCGCAGCCAATTGCAGCAGCGCCTGGGTAGTCTGGACGGGGAGGGCGGGAAACTTCTCCAGCCGCCGCTCAATGCCCTGCTCGGCTTCGAGCCGGGCCGCGGCGTGACCGAGGCCTTGGTCCAGGTCTTGTCCGCAGAGGTGGCCAAGACCTGCGCCGACATCGGAGACAGTACGCAGACCAGCGCGGATGCTTTGCTCGACCGCTTGTGCCTCCGTCTCGGTCTGCCGGAGGGGCAGTGCCAGACGGTCCGGGACAAGCTATGGACCGGAATCGACGAGGCCCTGGCCGATCTGCGCAAGAACGCCGAAAAGGAACTGAAAAAACTGGCCGACGACAAGAGAGCCCGGAAGATCAGCGATGCGCTGGGCGAGGCCGGCGACAAGTTCAAGCAATCCATGGATACCATCGATGGCCGGATGGCGGCGCTGAAGCTGCTGGTCAAGCGCTACCGCGAACTGGCGGCCAAGCTCTATGCGGCGGTCGAGGGCGCGACGCAACTGAAGGTCGAGGCCAGTCTGGAGCGCAAGACGAGCCAGGATGGGAAACGGGACGCAGACCTGGTATTGCGCTTCGATCCGGCTCGGACGGAAGCGCAAGAGGCCTATCGGAACGCGGTCCTCGGCGCATTTGAGACCGCGCTCGAGTTTGCCGGGGCCGGCGGCCGAGGCGTGGAGATCGTCGATTGCAAGCTGAGCCGGGTGCTGAAGAACACGGCGCAAACCGACCTGGAGGTGTCCGTGCTCGGCTTCTCGTTGGCGATGGTCGACCTGATCGGCGGCGACACGCGCATCGACAGCGATCTGAGCGGCAACATCAGGGTGGAATCGAATGCCGCCATCCAGCGCCAGTGCAGCCTGTTCGACGAGAAGAAGACCCTGCGCTTCGCCGACGCGTTCGTCCTGGCAGCGGCCAAACGGGCCCGCAGCCTGGCGATCGAGGTCACGTTTTCCTATGAGGACAAGCAACTGGACGTGACCGAGGCCGAGAGTTTCCTGAACAGTCTGGTCGGCGCGCAGTTGATGACAAGCGGCAGCGCCCGTCGGGCGGTCGAATCGATCCGCGAACTGCGTGACGCCAACCCCTCGTGCAGCCGGGAAGGGCGCCTGGACGTCGGCCTGGTGATCAAGGATGCGGCGCTGGATCGCCTGCTGGGCACCGACGGTGCCGCCGCAGATGGCGATCTGGTGAGACGGGTGGCGGCGGAAGAGAAGGTGAAGATATTGCGCCAACTGGGGGCGAGCAGGACTACCGAGAGCGACGTGATCGCTGCGCTGGGCCGGATCGGCTATCACGTGGAGCCGCCTTTGTCCGACCTGATCCTGCATGGCCTTGAGCACTCGGTCGGGGGTGGTTACGAATTCGGGGAGCGGGGAACCCAATACGTGCTTGAAATAAACAGGCTGCATGATCAGTGCGAGGAACTCGCCGGTGTGCTGGCCGCAATGCGGCAACTGTACCTGACCGATCCGGAGGAGATGAAAGGCTGGACCGCCGAGATTTGGCAGGCCAGGCAGTCGGCCATCATGTTCCAGGCGGCGGATAACGTGGAGGGCGATTTCCCCAGCCTGTTCGGCAAGGAAAAGGTCCGTCCCCGCACCCTGGCCCTGTTCCGCATCTTCGCCAGGTTGGCCGGGCTGTGGTCGGGTTCGTCCGGGGAGTCCGACCTGGTGGTCGCCAGCATGACGCTGTGCGGTGGCGCCGACAGTCGCGTGGTCAAGATCACATTGGAATAGACGGGAGGCAGGCCGCGAATCATCGCGCCAGCCGGCGGTAAAAACATCATCAGGAGGCAACCATGATCCGTACCTATCAAATCCGCGGCGGTGTGCAGCAAGGCGCTGCCGCACCGGCTACCGAAGACATAGCGATCACCGGCCACAGGCGTCTCATGCCCGGCCTCGGCCGCGAGGCCGGGGCGGGCTGGATCAGCGCCGCCGGCGACGAGGTGGTGCGGGTGGAGCTGGAAAACGGCTTCGTGCTCTGGACCCGGACCGACGATCTGGTCCGGGAGCGGGGCCGCAAGACCACGGGCCGGGACGGCAGCGAAGGCTGGACCATCGACCTCCGGCCGTCTTCGGCCAAGGCCGGCACGCGCGGCTGGCTGGGTCTGGGCATCAAGGTGCTGGATTTTTTCGGCATCGATCTGAAAGGCAAGGCGGCCTCGCTGCTGGGCGACAAGGCGGAGTTGAAGCAGCTGGACGGCAATGCGCCCGGGCTGTATCGCTGCACCCTGGACGACGCCTTCGAATTGAACGCGCTGCCGGACGATGCATTGTTGCCGTCTGGGTCTGAGCCACTCCTGATCTTCATCCACGGCACCGGCTCCAGTTGCGCCGGCAGCTTCGGCAAGCTGTGGCAGGGCGCGGATGGCGCGGTTGCGCGTAGGCAGATGAAGGCGCTGTACGGCGATCGGGTCTATGCCCTGGAACACCGTTCGCTGACGGTGAGTCCGATCCGGAACGCGCTGGATCTGCTCAAGCACTTGCCGGAAAACGCGCAGGTCCATCTGGTGTCGCACTCGCGCGGCGGCCTGGTCGGCGAGCTGCTTTGCCTGGGCGAACGGGACAAGAGCGACGACCCGCTGAAAAACGAGCTGCTGGATGCCTTGTTCGCCGCCGACCGCACCGTCGCCGAACAGCTCGGCCTCGGCCCGCTGCATCCGGACGCAGAAACGCAACGCAACGCCGCCTACGCCGCCGAGTGCGCCGAACTGAAGGAACTGCTCGACCTGCTGGATGCGCGTCGGATCAAGGTTCGTCGCTTCGTGCGCGTGGCCTGCCCGGCGCGCGGCACCACGCTGGCCTCGGGCCGGCTGGACCGCTGGCTGTCGGTGCTCGACCATTTCACCGGCAACGGCCTGCTCGGCGATGCGGCCGATTTCCTGCTGGCAGTGGTCAAGGAACGGACCGACCCGCGCATCCTGCCGGGCCTGGAGGCGATGATGCCGGGCTCGGCGCTGACCCGGCTGCTGCAGCACCCGGCGCTGGTGACCGCGGCCGACCTGTCGGTGATCTCCGGCGACATCGAGGGCGACACCCTGTGGGGCCAGATCAAGCTGCTGGCGGCCGACTGGTTCTACGGCGCCGATCACGACCTGGTGGTGAACACCGGCTCCATGTACGGCGGCATCCGTCGGCCGGACAAGGGCGCCCGCTTCCGGTTCGATCAGGGGCCCGAGGTCTGTCACTTCAACTATTTCACGCACAAGAATAGCATCGGCTGGCTGGTGGACGGACTGACCCGGGCCGACGGCAGCGATGGCGGATTCCTGCCCATGGCGGTGGCCAGGAAGGAGGAGCCGAAGTGGCGCGAAGCGGTCCGGCGCAGTCGGGCCGGCACGGCGCCGCGGCCACTGGCGGTGGTGTTGCCGGGCACCATGGGCAGCGCCCTCAAGGTGCAGGGCGACGGTGTCTGGCTAAATTACTGGGCCTTGCTGAAGGGCGGCCTGGGCAGGTTGCGCATGGAGGCGACCGGCGTCGAATCGACCGACCTGCTGAGCGATTTCTACGGCCCGATGCTGGAGTTCCTGGCCCGCAGCCACCGGGTGGAGATATTTCCCTATGACTGGCGCCTGTCGATCCGCGACGCGGCCGCCAGGCTGGCCGACCAGTTGGAAATCTGGCTGCCCGAGATCGAGCGCCAGGGCCAGCCGGTGCACCTGGTCGCGCACTCCATGGGCGGCCTGGTGGTGCGCGCCATGATTGCCGACGGCGACCGCGGCACGGCCTTGTGGCGGCGCATCACGGCCCTGCCCAACAGCCGCTTCATGATGCTGGGCACGCCCAACCTCGGTTCCTACGAGGCGGTACGTTGGTTGACCGGCTGCAATCCGACCGAGGCCAAGATCAGCCTGCTCGATTTCGCCCACAGCACCGATCAGATCATCGGCATCGTCAACAATTTCCCCGGCCTGCTGGAACTGCTGCCATTCGATCCGGGCAGCCCGGATTTCAGCCAGGCCGGCCGCTGGGCCGAACTGAAACAGGCGCTCAAGGCGCATTGGCCGACGGCCGGCGCGGCCCGGCTGCGTCAGGCCCGGGATGCATGGAGCCTGCTCAAGCAGGCGGCACCCGATCCGAAACACATGATCTACGTCGCCGGCTGCCAGGATGCGACGGTGGCCGACTACCGGCTGGCCGACTACGACGAGGACTGGCTGGCCGGCCGCAAGCGCCTGGTGTTCGATGCCACGGCGCGAGGCGACGGCACGGTGACCTGGAAGTCCGGCTTCCTGCCCGGCGTCCCGGTCTGGTACGTGAACGACACCGCCCACGACGAACTGTGCAGCCGCAAGGATGCGCTGCCCGGCTACCTCGATCTGCTGATGACCGGCGCCACCAAGCGTCTGCCAGATGCGCCGCCCGCCGGCGCCCGGGCGGCGGCGGCCGGGCCCGAACTGTTCCCGATGCCCGAAACGCCGCCTACCGACGACCTGCCTGACGAGGCCGCCGTAGCCCATCTTGGCTTCGGCCCCGGCCGGCCGTGGGTCGAGGACGAACGCGCCGTGGTGCCGGCGATCCGGGTCAACCTGCGGCACGGCGATCTGGCCTACGCCCGGCACCCGGTGCTGGTCGGCCATTACTTGGGCGACACCATCATCAACGCCGAACGGCGCCTGGACGAAAGGCTCGATCATGCCCTGAGCCGGCGCCTGCAACTCGGACTCTATCCCGGACAGCCGGGCAGCCATGCCGTGTTCTTCAACGAAAATCGGCTGGGTCATCCCGGCGGCGCGCTGGTCGTCGGCTTGGGGCAGGTGGGCGAACTGTCCACCGCCTTGCTGCAAAGCGGGGTGCGTCGCGCCTTGCTGGATTATGCCCTGCAGGTGGCGCAATGGCCGGACGACCGCTTCGGCGGTGAGGGGGTGCGCTCGGCCGCCGTCTCCTGCCTGCTGGTCGGCACCGGCCCCGGCGGCGTGACGGTGCGCGACTCGGTCGAGGCCATCCTGCGCGCCGCGGTGGCCGCCAACCAGCGGCTGGAGCAATCCGCCCTCAACGGCCGCGTGCTGATCGACCATGTCGAATTCCTGGAGCTGTACGAGGACGTGGCCATCGTCGCCGCCGAGGCCCTGGCGGCGATCCTGGGCGACGGACAGCTGGCCGCCAACGTCGACTGGGCCAACCGGGTGGTCGAGAAAGGCGAGGGCCGGCATCGACGGGTCCGCTGCGACGACGCGCCGGGCTGGTGGCACCGGCTGGAGATCCTCAATGAGGCGGGCGGCGGCCTGCGCTTCATCGCTTCCACCGACCGGGCACGGGCCGAAGTCACCCAGGCCACCGGCCAGTTGCGCCTGGCCGACAGCTTCATCCGCCGTGCCTCGCAATCGCCCGGCCGCGATGCCGATGCGGCCAAGACCCTGTTCGAGATGCTGCTGCCCAACCGGCTCAAGGAACTGGCGCCCAAGCAGGCCGACATGGTCCTGCTGGTGGACGAGGCCTCGGCCGCCTACCCCTGGGAATTGCTGGAGGACCGCTGGAGCCAGACCGGCACGCCGCCGGCGGTATCGGCCGGCCTGGTGAGGCAGCTCAAGACGCCGTCGTTCCGTGCGGGCACGGTGCACGCCGCGGAGGCCACCGCCTTCGTCGTCGGCAACCCCAACCTGGAAGGCTGGCGCCTGTTCCCGGACCTGCCCGGCGCCCGCCAGGAGGCGCAACAGGTCGCTACCCTGCTTGCCGCCGGCGGTTATCGGGTGGTCAGTTGCATCGACGAGAAATACCCGCTCATCCTGGACGGCCTGCATCGCTCGGCCTGGCGCATCCTGCACCTGGCCGGCCACGGCGAATACCGCATGCCGCTGGAGGTCGAAGAGGGCGATCCGGAGGGCCGGGGCTGCGCCGATGGCGACGCGCAACCGGACGACAGGCGCCAGACCTGCGTCTCCGGCATGGTCATCGGCAAGAACACCTTCCTCACCCCGGGCGACGTGGAGCAGATGCGCTGGGTGCCGGAGCTGGTCTTCATCAACTGCTGCCACCTGGGCAAGACCCAGGCCGGCGGCCACGGCGAATACGGTCTGTTGGCGGCCAACCTGGGCGTGCAGTTCATCCGCATGGGAGTCAGGGCGGTGGTGGCCGCCGGCTGGGCGGTCGACGATGCCGCTGCCAATACCTTCGCCGAGACCTTCTACCGCCATATGCTGGCCGGCGAAACCTTCGGTAATGCGGTACGGGCGGCAAGGGCGGAAATCTGGCGGCGCTACGCCGACGTCAACACCTGGGGCGCCTACCAGTGCTACGGCGACCCCGGCTTCCGCCTGCACGGCGATGGCTCAGCCGCGCCGAAAAGCGGGCCATGGCTCTACCATGCTCCGGCCGAATTGGTCGCCGACCTGGTCAACCAGGCCGAGTCGATCCGCATGCAGATCAAGGAAAAGCGCGACGACGAGACCGATCTTGCCGTTATGCACGGTGGCATAACGGCACTGCTCGACGGCGTGCCGGAGACCGTGCGCGAGGACTGGCTGGCGCGCGGCGACGTCGCCGCCGCACTCGGCTTCGCCCTGGGCGAGGCCGGTGTCCTGGCCGAGGCCATATCGTGGCTGGAGCGGGCGATGCACGCGGCCGAGGGCGATTGCCCGATACGGGCGGTGGAGCAGTGCGCCAGCTTCCGGGTGCGGCTGGCCGGCCAGCGCTGGCGCGAAGGGCTGGCCACGCAGGCCGATGTCGACGGCCGTGAGCTGGTCGACGGCATCGAAGCCGCCATCCGCGAACTGGACCTCATCGCCCAGCGTGCGCCCACCGCCGAACGCCTGAGTCTGCTGGGCAGCGCCTGCAAGCGGCTGGCCAGGATAGAGACTGACCCGGCGCCGCGCTTGGAAGCGCTGGTCAACATGGCCAACTATTACCGGCAGGCACTCGACCTGGGCAGGGACGAGGAGCCGTATCCGTTTGCCAACTGGGCCGTTGCCAAGCTGCTCGCCGTCCGGCTCGATCCCGGCCAGGGCGGCGGCTGGCAGGAAAGGCTGGTCGACGATTGCCGGCGCATGATCGAACAGGCCCGCAACCGCGACGCAGCCAATCCCAGCTTCTGGGACGGCGTGGCCGAGGCCGATTGCGAACTGGTCCTGCTGCTGGCCGGCAACGACCCGGCCACGGCCCAGACCGATGCCGCACGCATCGCCGGGCTATACCGTGCCGCCGCTCGCGGCGGGGCCAGCCCGAGGGAATACGCCTCGGTGCTGGAACACCTGGACTTCGTCGCCGACCTGCTCGGCGACGACCCGCTGGCTGGTGCGCTCGCCGCATTGCGCGCGGCACTGTGAGCGGAACCCGCCAAGGAGAACGTCATGGCCAATTACGCAAAGACCCGGCTGGAAAACCTAAGCCTCGCCAAACTGGCGCCGACCGACCTGGTCGCGCCGAACTTCCGCTTCTACGAACTCACCAGGTCGGAACTCGCCAGCCGCCTGGGCGTGGACAACCGCTTTCCGGACGACCGCGAGATGCGCGCGGCGGTGAATCTGGCGCGCGAGGTGCTGCAGCCGATCCGCGACGCGTTCGGCAGCTTCACGCCCAACAGCGTGTTCCGCAGCCAGGCCCTGGAACGGGCGTTGAAGCACAAGCCGTCGGGCTGGCTCAGCACCAGCCAGCACACCCAGGGCTGTGCCTGCGACGTCGAGATCGCCGGCAAAAGCACGCTGGGACTGGCGCGATGGGCGGCCGACAACCTGCCCGAATACGACCAGATCATCTGCGAGTGCTACGACCCGCGCGAGGGCCCCAACTCGGGCTGGGTGCATATTTCGCTCAAGCCGCCTGAAACAGGACCGAACCGCCGGCAATTGCTGAGCTACATCCGCGACGGCGGGCGCTGGATTTATGTGACGGGGTTGCGGGAGAGCGTGGCATGAAGGTCCAAGCTGTCCGGTCGCGCGGGCGGGCAAAGCCGGAATGACCTGAGTAAGCCGGAGTTCGATTCGAGGAGCCGAGAACATGGCCGAGTTCAAGAAAATCCGAGTGATGATTTCGAGCCGCTGCACTTCGCTGGTGCCGGACGGCGGCAAGGAGGTCAGCATGACCACGGTCCGCAAGCGTTTGCGCGACACGCTGGAGGGGGAAGAGCTGCTGGGCTATCCATTGTTCGAAGTCTGGATATCGGACCAGGAGCAGGACCAGTCCCAGGGCGACCTGGAAACCGCCTGGGACAAGTCGCTGTCGGAGGTGCGCAAGGCCGATATCGTGCTGGTGCTCTACACCGGCGAGGCCGGCTGGGCGCCGAAGGACGGCGAGATCGGCGTCTGCCACGCCGAATTCCAGGAGGTCTGGAACACCGGCCCGGCCCGACTGAAGGTGGTGCGCGTGCCGGGCGCCAAGCCGAAGGGGAGCAAGAAACAGGCGGAGAAGATGCGGGACGGCCATTTCCGGGAATTCTTCGAGAGCCTCAATCCGACCTCGCCCGAGGCGCACACGGCCGATGAGATCGTCGCCCGCAGCCTGGAAGGCGTGCGCGAGGCGGTGGCCGGCCTGGCCAGGCTGGGCGTGCGCGAGGCGCGCAAAGGCCGCTATGCCTACGGCACCGCGCTCGACTGGAGCCGGCTCGACTTCGTCGCCCGCAAGCGGGCCATGGAAACCGCCTTGGGCGAGGCCCTGCACGACTTGGGCGCGGAGCCGGCCGAGGACGGCTGGGCCTGGACCGTGGCCGACGAACCGCTGCTCGCCATCCTGCACGGCCTGCCGGCCGCGTTCGGCGTGGCGCCGGCGCGCGAGCTGGTCGGCCAGCCCTTCCTCAAGGACCACGCCTACAACCGGTCCGGCGATGTCGGCGAATTGGCCGGGCCGGTGCATCTGGTCGCCTGCCTGAAGACCGTCAGCGAATCCCAGGCCATGCGCCAGTTGGGTTTTCCGGACGCCACCATCGTCGTCGCCCCGTTCGGCGTCTATGTCGCCGACCCGGTGCAGAAGATCCAGATGATCTTCCTGGCCAATTGCCGCGACGCCACCACCACCCGCCACGCGCTCACCCGGCTGGTGGAATGGCTCGGCGCCACCGGCGAGGACGAGAACCTGGTCCGGCGGGCGCGGGGGCGGCGCAACATCGTGGATGTCGTCCACCGGCAGGCGGAGTGAGCCCGGGACGCCCGGGGATGCCGCCATGAGCGAGCGATCGGTGCGGATCGAAGGCGCAGC
The DNA here is from genome assembly GCA_036391875.1 of Parasulfuritortus sp. Classification (GTDB taxonomy): domain Bacteria; phylum Pseudomonadota; class Gammaproteobacteria; order Burkholderiales; family Thiobacillaceae; genus Parasulfuritortus. Next base: position 175,266 of record DASVZA010000016.1, on the reverse strand, counting down.
GCATATTCCGGCCGAATGGGGCCGGCCGAGAACCGCCGTGCGCAAGGGAACGATCAGCCTGCGCGAACCGAGCGGCAACGAAACCTTCGCCAAACCCTGGGGCACGCTCTCCGCGCGGCCCGGAGAGGATTATGTCGCCGTCGAGGAATCGGGCGACGAATACCCGATCAAGAAGGCCATCTTCGCCCGGACCTACGAAGCGGTGGCGCCGGGCCGCTACCGCAAGTCGGCGCCCAGCCGGCTGGTGCAGGTGCCGGAAGGCTGGACGGCGGTCCTGGCCACCCTGGAAGGCAAGATCGTGGTGCGCCATCCCGATTACGTGGCCATCGGCCCGGACGGCGAGGTCTATGCCAATGCCCGCGACTGGGTGGCGGCCAATCTGGAGTTCATCGAATAGCGGGATGGCCGACGCGCGTCTGCCTGTTTAAAGCAACAATTACCCGCTAAGCTTTCGCCCGGTCAAATTTCGGGGAATTCCACCGTGTCCTCCAATACGCTCAATCCCGGCGTGGGCAAGGTCGAGGCCTGGGCCTGGGCGATGTTCGACTTCGCCAACTCGGGTTACACCACGGTCGTCATCACGGCCGTGTTCAACGCCTATTTCGTCGGCCGCATCGCCGGCAACGCCGCCTGGGCCAGCCTGGCCTGGACCTCGGCCCTGGCGGTGTCCTATGCCCTGATCATGGTCAGTGCCCCGGCGCTCGGCGCCTATGCCGACCTGCGCCTGGCGAAGAAGAAGCTGCTGTTCTGGACCACGCTCGGCTGCGTTGCGGCGACGGTGGCGCTGGGCTGGGCCGGGCCGGGCGACATCTGGCTGGCGGCGGGACTGGTCATGGTCAGCAATTTCTTCTTCGGCAGCGGCGAGAACATCATCGCCGGCTTCCTGCCCGAACTGGCCCGCGGCCGGGGCATGGGCCGGCTCTCCGGCTGGGGCTGGGGGCTGGGCTACATCGGCGGCCTGCTGACCCTGGGCTTGTGCCTGGGCTGGGTCAGCCAGGCCCAGGCCAGAGGGCAGGGCGCCGACGACTTCGTGCCGGTGACGCTCTGGATCACCGCGGGCATGTTCCTGCTGGCGGCCCTGCCGACCTTCCTGTTCCTGAAGGAGCGCGGCACGCCGCAGGCCATGCAGGGTCATCCGATCAAGGATGCCTACGGCCACCTGCTGGCCACCCTGCGCACCCTGCGCGACTATCCGGACGCGGCCCGCTTCCTGATCTGCATCGTGTTCTACCAGGCAGGGGTGCAGGCGGTCATCACCCTGGCCGCGGTCTATGCCGACCAGGCCATGCATTTCACCACCCAGCAGACCATCCTGCTGGTCATGGTGGTGAACATTACCGCCGCCGTCGGCGCGCTGGCCTTCGGCCACCTCCAGGACCGGCTCGGCCACAAGCTGTCGGTCGCCCTGACCCTGGTCGGCTGGCTGGCGACCATCGTCCTGGCCTGGCAGGCGACCGATGCCACGCGCTTCTGGATCGCCGCCAACCTGGCCGGACTGTGCATGGGCACCTCGCAGTCGGCCGGCCGGGCGCTGGTCGGCTACCTCAGCCCGCACGCCCGGCGGGCCGAGTTCTTCGGCCTGTGGGGGCTGGCGGTCAAGCTGTCGTCGATCCTCGGCCCGGTCACCTACGGTCTGGCGGTGTGGCTGACGGGCGGGAATTACCGTTTCGCCATGCTCACCCTGGCGATCTATTTCGTGATCGGCCTGGCCTTGCTGGCGACGGTCGACATGCGGCGCGGCCGCCGGCGGGCACTGAAGCGGGTGGCGGCCTTCGCCTGAGCCGAGTGGGCCATCGGGTTTCGGTTATGCCACAATCGCCGGCATGAACGAGAAGGCTCCAGATGACAACGCGCCGCAAACGGCCGGCGCACCGCTCGCCCTGACGCCGGAGCTCGCCGCCGAGCTGAATGCGGCTTTCGGCCGAGCCCTGCAACTGCACCAGGCCGGTCAGCTCGATGCCGCCTGGGCCAGCTACGAGAAGGTGCGTGCCTTCCTGCCGGACGATCCCGGTCTGCTGAGCAATCTGGGCGCACTCCATCTCGACCGGGGCGACGGGGCGCAGAGTATCCGCTTCCTGCAGCGTTCTCTGACCCTCGATCCGAACCAGCCCGGTGCCTGGAACAACCTGGGCAATGCCTTCCAGCGTGCCGGCATGCTGGCCGAAGCGCTGCGCAGCTACGCCAAAGCGGTCCAGTTGGCACCCGATTTCGCCGATGCCTGGAACAACCGCGGCATCGTCCTCAATGAACTCGGCCGTCCGGCCGATGCCCTGCTCGACTACCAGCGCGCGCTCGACGCCCGGCCGGATTTCGCCGAGGCCTGGTACAACCGCGGCGATGCCTGCATGGCGCTGAAAAATCATCAGGCAGCGCTGGCCAGCTACGATCGGGCGATCGCGCTCAAGCCGGCCTTTCCCGAGGCGCACAACAACCGAGGCCTGGTCCTGCAACGCCTGGACCGCCATGCCGAGGCGGCCGACTGCTTCGTCCGCGCCATCGTGCTCCGGCCCGCCTACGCCGAGGCGCACAACAATCTCGGCGCCCTCTACAGCGAGCAGGGCCGGCTGGCCGAGGCGTGCACCGCATTCGAGTCGGCCATCCGGGTCCGGCCGGATTACGCCGAGGCGCATCACAACCTGTCGACGGTGCGCAAATACCAGCCCGGCGATCCGCATCTGCTCCAGCTCGAAGCCATGCCGCTGGCCGAGGTGCCCGAGGCCGACCGCATCCGCCTGCTGTTCGCCCTGGGCAAGGCGCGCGAGGACATCGGCCGCTACGACGAGGCGTTCGCCGCCTATGCCGAGGGCAACCGGTTGCTGCATGAGCGGCGGCCCTACGACGAGGCCGCGGCCGACCGTCTGGCAGCGGACGTGATGGCCGTGTTCACTGCCGATTTCCTTGCCGCCCGCACGCCTGCGCCGGCCGGCGACTGCATCCCCGTGTTCATCGTCGGCATGCCCAGATCCGGCACGACGTTGCTGGAGCGTGTGCTGAACACGCTGCCGGAGATGCACGGCGCAGGCGAGATCGATGACTTCGCCCGGGCGGTCGATGCCGCCGTACGGGCCGACGGCCACGAGCGTTTTACAGATTGGGCGGCCGTCGCCTCGCTGGAACGACTGGCGGCGCTCGGCGCGGACTACCTGGCGCATACCCGGCGCCTTGCGCCGACGGCGCGCTACATCGTCAACAAGATGCCGGACAACTTCTTCTTTCTCGGTCTCATCCACCTGACGCTGCCTAACGCCCGCATCGTTCACGCCATGCGCGATCCGATGGATTCCTGCCTATCCTGCTTCACCAAGCTGTTCAGCAACCGGCTGGACTTCACCAACGACCTGGGCACGCTGGGGCGCTACTACCTGCGCTACATGAGGCTGATGCGCCACTGGCATGAAGTCCTGCCGGCGGAGCGCATACTCGATCTGCACTATGAGGAGATGGTGGCCGACACAGAGGGCCAGGCCCGGCGCCTGCTGGCTTACCTCGGCCTGCCCTGGGACCCGGCCTGTCTCGAATTCCATGCCGGTTCGGGCCTGGTCAAGACGGCCAGCGCGGCCCAGGTCCGTTCGCCCATCTACCGGACATCGGTGGCCCGCTGGCAGCATTTCGCCGCACACCTGCAGCCTTTGCGCGCTATCGTCGGCGACGAGCGATAGAGTGCGGTTGCCGAACCGTCAGGGCGGCATGTCGGGCGCCGGCGCAACCTGGAATACCGATGCCGCTGCGTCGGCCAGATCGCTCGCTGCGGCCTGGGTCCGGTCGCTGCGGAACCAGTTGAGCGACCAGTTCAGACTGCCCAATATCAGGCGGACGGACAGTGCGGTGTCGTTGCTCAGATGCTCGGCGTGGTCCAGGGCCTCGATGCAGTGCTGCCAGATGGCTTCGTAACGCAGCATCAGTTGTTCGAGATGCTGTTTCGTCTCCAACGGCAGGATGTGCCACTCATGCAGCATGACCGCCGTGAAATCGCTGTCCGAACCATGGACGAAGGCGGCATGCAGTTTCATCAGGGCCTGCAACCGTTCGCGCGGCGCCATTTCCCGGGTCAGCAGCAGTTCCGCATCGGCCAGCAATCCCGCCATGCTCTGGATGGCGATCACATTCAATATTTCCTGCTTGTTGCGGAAATGGCAGAAGGGCGAGCCAGAGCCCATGCCGACGGCGCCCGCAATGTCGCGGATGGTCGTGGCCGCGTAGCCTTTGGTTCGCATGAGCCGGGCCGCGGCTTGCAGCAGGTCGTCGCGTCGGCTGACGTTGCCGCGTTCTGAAGCAGGGTGGGTGCCGTTTTTATTCTTCATCTTCGGCTTCCTTATTGGGGTGTGTGGAAATGAGAATGGTTACCAATAATGTGGATATAGCCAAGCATCGCGGAACCGACAACCTTCTGCCTGTCATGGTCTTGCGTCGCCTAGTTGATGCCGAACCACATCACCTCGTCGCTGGGGATCGGGCTGCCGTATAGGAAACCCTGAACGCGCAGGCAGCCTTTTTCCAGCAGAAACGCCATTTGATCGCCGGTTTCCACGCCTTCGGCAACGACCTCCAACTGAAGGACGGCGGCAAGCGACACGACCGCGGCGATGATCGCCGCGTTGCTCGGCTTGCTGACATCGGCCATGAAGCTGCGGTCGATTTTCAGCCGGTCGACCGTGAAATGGGTCAGGTTGGAGAAGGTCGAGTAGCCGGTGCCGAAATCGTCCAGCGTCAACCGGATGCCGAGTTTTTTGATCTGCTCGATGTTTTTCCGGACCGGGGACGTATTGGCCATGAGCACGCTTTCGGTCAATTCCAGTTCCAGGCGGCGGGCCGGCAAGCCGGTGCGCGCCAGGATGGAGGCCAGGTCGTCGGCGAACTTTTCGTGTTCGATCTGGCGGACCGAAACGTTGACGGCGATCCTTTCCTCTTCGTTGCGCGGCCCGTTCCAGGTCAGGGCGTCGCGGCAGGCCGTTTCCAGCACCCATTTGCCGATCGGAACGATCAGACCGGTTTCCTCCGCCAGGGCGATGAACCGTTCCGGCTCGATCAGGCCGTGTACCGGGTGCTGCCAACGCAACAGGGCCTCCCAGGCAATGATGCGGGCGCCGTCCAGGTCAAACTGGGGCTGGTAATGGAGCCGGAACTGGCCCAGTTCGAGCGCAGTGCGCAGGTCGATTTCGAGTTGGTGCCGGGCTCGGACGGCTTCGTCCATGTTGTCCTCATGGAAGCGCCAGCCGTTGCCGCTGTCCAGCTTGACCTGGTACATGGCGAGATCGGCCGCCTCCAGCAGTCCGGTCAGGTCGGTCGCGTCGGCCGGACATAGGCTGATGCCGATGCTGGCGGAGGCGAGCAGCGAATGGCCGCCGATCTCGTAGGGCGCGGCCAGGGCGCCCCGGATTTTCTCGGCCACTTGGGCGACATCGCGGATATGGCCGATGCGGTCGACCAGGACGACGAATTCGTCGCCGCCCAGACGGGCGACCACGTCGCTGACCCGTATGCAGCCGTTCAGGCGGCGGGCGACCTCGACCAGCAACTGGTCGCCGATGGCATGGCCGAACTGGTCGTTGATCGGCTTGAAGCGGTCCATGTCGATCAGCAGCAGCGCCACGCCGGCATCGTCGTGCCGGGTACGGGCCAGGATGTGGCCGGCGCGATCCTCAAGTTGGCGGCGGTTGGCCATGCCGGTCAGGACGTCGTGATGTGCCAGATAGTCGATGCGCTGTTCGTGTTCCTTGCGTTCCGAGATATCGGCGAACAGGGCGACGAAGCGCAACCCACCGGCCGGCAGATGGACGGCGTTGATGCACAGCCATTTCGGGTAGATCTCGCCGCTCTTGCGCTTGTCCCAGATCTCACCGTGCCAATGGCCCTTTTCCAGCAGGTCGCGCCACATCGCCTGATAGAACGCTCCGTCCTGGCGGCCGGAACGCAGGATTCTCGGATTCCGGCCGATCGCTTCCTCCGGGCGGAAGCCGGTGATGAGGGTGAAGGCGGGGTTGACGCGCAGGATGGTGCCGTCGGCATCGGTGACCAGGATGGCCTCGGGGCTGTATTCGAATACCTGTTCGGCCAGGCGCAGGTTTTCGCGGTCCTGCCATTCGGCGCTCATTTCCCTGAAGGTGAGTACGATCATGCCGGGCTGGGCGATCGGCCGGGCGGAGATGAATGCGATCGGAAACGGTTCCTTGCGCCAGGGTGTGCTGACCAGGGTTTCGAACGGCCCGCTTTCGGCCAGCCGGGCCGGCAGCCCGGCTTCGCCTTGCGACGCGATGCGGATCGTATCGGCGAGCGCCAGGCCGACGATATCGGTTTCGGCATGGCCGATCACGGTCTCGGCCACGCTGTTGACGAAACGGATGCGGTGCGGCGGGACGGCGTCGACCGCCAAGACGCCTTCGCCGATGGCATGGACGATGTCGCGGAAGAAGGCCTGCCGGCGGGCGGTGGCCGCTTCCGCCTCGAGTGCCGCCCGGCTTTCCTGGCGGAGTTCGGCTTCGATGGCTTGGCCGAGCCACTGGGCGATCAGCTTCAGGAACAGGAAGTCGTGCTCGGGGTGGGGATGCTCGGTCGGGGTGAAATTGGCGAAGCTGACCGTGCCCCAGGCCTTGCCGTCGACCCGGATCACGGCACCGAGATAGGCCTCCAGACAAAATTCGCGGAAACAGGGGTGCAGTTCCCAGTCGCCGCCCGTGGCGCGGTCGAAGCCGACCGGCTCGTCGGAGCGGATGGTGACGCTGCAATAGGTATGGGCAAGCGGGAAACGCGCCCCGGGAAACAGACGCGCGTCGGACGGGTGTGCGGCAACTACCTCATAGACATCGTCATGGACGCGCGCGATCAGCGCGATCGCCAGGCCGAAGGTCTGCTGGCCGAGTTCCAGCAGGGCATTGCATTTTTCCAGCAGGGACGATTGGGGATCGTTGGTGATGGCATGGAAAGCGGCGATGCGGTCGTAAGCTAAGGCGTGTGACATGTCCATGACGGGCGAGGCGGTGGTACGAATTGACTATGACCCTACTTCGGGTCTGGATTATCGCCGTCGCTTATTTCTTTTCAGGATAAGGTCATCGTCTTTTTGTGCCTGGCCTGCGGAGCTGTTGCCCACGTGTGACAAGCGCGTGCTTGCCTGAAAACAAAAAATGGCGCACCCGATGGCGGCCGAGGCCGCGTTGCGGCGAACGCGAGAGAGCGGGCCGGTTGCAGCCCGGAGTTCAGTGGGCGCCGCTGTTCGCGGCCTGTACCGGATGTTTCGGCGGCCGGGCCAGCCAGACCAGCAGCATCAGCGCCACGAAGAAGCAGCCGGACAGCCAGAAGATGTCGTTGGTGGCCATCAGCACCGCCTGCTGGTTGATCATCTGGTTCAGCATGGCCGGGTCGGTGGCCGGATTGGACAGGCTGCCGAACACATCGCCGGCCGAGGGGTCGAAGGCCGAGATGTGCGAGGCCAGGATGCTGTGGTGGAAGTCGGCGCGCCGGTCCCACAGGGTGATGCTGAGCGAGGTGCCGAAGCTGCCGGCCAGGATGCGCGAGAAATTGGACAGGCCGGTGGCGCTGGGCAGTTGGTTGTGCGGGATGCCGGACAGGGTCAGCGCGGTCAGCGGCACGAAGAAGGTGGCGACGCCGAAACCCATCAGCAGACGCGGGATGACGATCTGCTGGAAGGTGACGTCGGAATTGAAATTGCTGTTCCAGAACGACACTGCGGCGAAAACGGCGAAGCTGAAGGTGGCCCATACGCGCAGGTCGACCTTGTGCATGTTCTTGCCGACCACGGCGGACAGGAAGACCGGCAGCAGGCCGATCGGCGCCGCCGCCAGGCCGGCCCAGGTGGCGGTGTAGCCCATGTTGGTCTGCAGCCAGAGCGGCAGGACCACCACGTTGCCGAAGAACACCAGGTAGCCGAAGCTCAGGATGATGGTGCCGACCAGGAAGTTGCGCTGGCCGAACAGGTGGAAATCGACCACCGGGTGGCGGTCGGTCAGCTCCCAGATCACCAGTGCGCACAGGGCCGCGACCGAAATGACGGCCAGAGTGACGATGGTGCCCGATTCGAACCAGTCCAGGTCGTTGCCCTTGTCGAGCAGGATCTGCAGTGCGCCCACGCCCAGCACCAGCAGGACCAGGCCGACCTTGTCGATCGGCACGATCTGGGTCGCGCTGGAGCGCTTGCCGATGAGGGTCCAGGTCAGGAAGGCGGAGACGATGCCGACCGGCAGGTTGATGAAGAATATCCAGGGCCAGCTGATGTTGTCGGTGATCCAGCCGCCCAGGATCGGGCCCAGGATGGGCGCGACGATCACCGTCATCGACCACAGCGCCAGGGCCAGGCCCTTCTTCTCGGGCGGATAGTTGCTGAGCAGGAGGCTTTGCGAGAGCGGGATCATCGGCCCGGCCACGGCGCCCTGCAGCACCCGGGCGGCGATCAGCAGCGGCAAGGTGGGCGCCAGGCCGCACAGCCAGGAGGCGATGGTGAACAGCAGGGTGGAGGCGACGAACAGGCGGACGTCGCCGAAGCGGCGAGACAGCCAGCCGGTCAAGGGCAGGGCGATGGCGTTGCTGACCGCGAACGAGGTGATGACCCAGGTGCCCTGGTTCGGGCTCACGGCGAGGTCGCCCGACATGGCCGGCAGGGCCACGTTGGCGATCGATGTGTCCAGCACCTGCATGAAGGTACCCAGGCTGAGGCCCAGGGTCAGCAGGAACAGCGGGGTGCCGTGCAGGGGCTTGTGGTCCATGGTCCAGGCTCAGCCCTGGCGGGTCAGGTTCGCCTTGACGATGGCACGGATCAGCGCGTCGGCGCCCCGGGTATCCTCCACCGGCGTCACGTATCGGGTGGGCGGCAGCTCGCCGGCTTTGCCGCGGGCGCCGGTGTCGACTTCCACCTTCATCGACAGGCCGACCCGCAACGGGTGCGCGGCCATGTCCTTGGGATCGAGCGCGATGCGCACCGGCAGGCGCTGGACGATCTTGATCCAGTTGCCGCTGGCGTTCTGGGCCGGCAGCAGGGAGAACACGCTGCCGGTGCCGGCCGACAGGCCGGCCACCGTGCCGTGCAGGGTGACGCCGCTGCCGTACAGGTCGGAGGTCAGCGACACCGGCTGGCCGATGGCCATGCCCTTGAGCTGGTCCTCCTTGAAGTTGGCCTCGACCCAGAGCTGGCTCATCGGCACCAGGGCCATGAGCGGCGTGCCCGGGGCGACCTGCTGGCCGACCTGGACCGAGCGTTTGGCGATCTGGCCGCTCTCGGGCGCCGTGATCAGGCAGCGCTGGAGGGCCAGCCAGGCCTCGCGCAGCTGCGCTTCGGCCTGCTTCACGGCGGGATGGGTCTCCACGCTGGTGCCGGCCACCGCGGCGTCGGAGGCGGCCAACTGGGCCCGGGCCAGTTCGAGTTCGGACTTGGCCTTGTCGCGGGCGGCGAGGGCGTGTTCGGTTTCCTCGCGGGAGACGGCCTGGACCGCGACCGCCTGTTCGCGCCGGGCCAGGTCGGCCTCGGCCTGCTCCAGGTTGCGCTGCTTCACGGCGACATTGGCGGCCTGCTGGGTGCGGGCCTCGAAGGTCTGGCTGATCCGGCGCACGGTCTCGCCCAGGGCCGCCTCGGCCTTGTCCAGGGCCAGGCGGGCGTCGGTGTCGTCCAGCTTGACCAGGACCTGGCCCTGCTTGACGTGGTCGGTGTCGTCGGCCAGCACCGCGACCACGGTGCCGGACACCCGGGGCGTGATGCGGATCAGGTTGCCGGCGACGTAGGCGTCGTCGGTGCTCTCGTGGGTGCGGCCGTGGATGTACCAGTGGACGGCCCAGGCTAGGCCCGTGGCGGCGAAGATCAGGGCCAGGATGGTCAGCTGGCGTTTGCGCTTTGCCGGATTGGCCTCGGGGGTGTGCAGGGTCATGGTGTCGTGTCCTTGATGGTGGCGTCGCCACCCAGTGCCTTGAACAACGCCACACGGGCGCGCAGGCGGGAGGCTTGGGTTTCAATGTCGCTCATCTGTTGGCCGAGCAGGGCGCTGTCCGCTTCCAGCGCATCGAGCGGCGCGGCCAGGCCGAGCCGCTGGCGCTGCTCGGCCAGGGCGTAGGTCCGCCGGCTTTCGGCCATGGCCCGTTGCTGGGCCTGGTTGCGCTGTTCCAGGCTGGCGACCAGGGCATAGGCGTCGGCGGCCTGGCGCGCGGCGTCGAGGATGGCGCGGTTGTAGGCCGCGACGGCGGCCGCGTAATCCGCTTCCCGCATGCCCAGCTTGGCGCGCAGGGTGTGGGTGTTGAAGATCGGCAGGTGCAGCGACGGGCCGATCGAGGCTTGCAGGCTGCCGGCCTGGAGCAGCTTGCTCAGGTCCAGTGTTTCCAGGCCGACCATCATGCGCAGATCGAGGTTGGGATAGAAATCGGCCTTGGCTGCGTCGCTCTGGTCGGCGGCGGCTTCCACCCGGGCGCGCAGGGCGGCGATGTCGGGCCGGAGCGCCAGCCAGCCGAGCGGCATGCTTCCAGGCAACGCCGGCGTTTGGGCCTTGAGGCTGGGCGTCGGCAGCAGTGCGGCATGATCCGGGTCTGAGCCGATCAGGGCGCTCATCCGGTAGCTCAGGGAACGGTCCAGATAGACCAGTGCCTGGATGTCGTCGCTATCCAGATCGAGTTTCTTGCGGGCGTCGATCAGGGGCTGGGCGGAATCCAGGCCCAGCTTGAAGCGGGCCTGGAGCAGGTCGTGTTCCTGGCGGTGGCGTTGCTCCAGTTCGCGGGCGACCGTCAGCTGGTCGTGGACGTCGGCCCAGGCGAAATAGGTATCGGCCACGGCGGCGGCGACCGCCAGCCGGACGGCCGCGGCCTCGTCGAGCGCGGCCTGCTTCTCGTTGCCGGCGGCCCGGATCAGGGCCCGGTTCTTGCCCCACCAGTCGAGGTTGTAGGAGAGGTTCTGGGTGACGTCGGTCAGGTTGATGGTGCTGCCCCCCATCGGCGGCGGGAACAGGCCGTTCCGGCTGAGGTGCTCGCGGACGATGGAGGCGTCGGTGGAGTAATGGACATCGGCTTCCAGGCGGGCCAGGCGCTCCGCCTGGTCGGCCAGGCGCAGGCGGGCCTGGGCGGCGGCCAGGTCGGGCTGGTCCTTGAGCGCGGTGTCGATCAAACGGTCCAGGTCGGCCAGGCCGAATGCCTGCCACCAGTGGTCCGTCGCCGGCTTGCCGGCAGTCGGGCCTATGTCGCCGGCCAGGGTCGACATGGTGTTGGCCGCTTCGGGCGTGCTCATGCTCGGGCGTGGCGGCAGGTCGCGCGGCAACTGGGCGCAGCCGGCCAGGCCCAGCAGCAGCATGGGCAGCAAGCGTTTCATGAAATCGCCACGTGAGGTGCGCAAGGCTCCCGACCGCGCCCGCGGCGAACGCTCATTCCGGGCTGCGCCGCGGTGATGCGGTTGATCGAAGTAGGTATCCATGTCCTGTAGACGGAAGAGGCGTGGAAATATTGTGGGAATGGGCGAGGCCGGTTTCATAGCGATTCCCGGAACCGGTCGAGGCTGGCCAGCATCTTGCGCAGCAGCCGATCGAATTCGGCGACCTCGGCCGGGCTGAAATCCGCCCATTGCCGCTCGATCAGTTTCCAGACCGGGGGCAATACCTTGAGCACCAGCTGGCGACCGGCCTCGGTCAGCGACAGTTCCACCCGGCGCCGGTCACCGGTGCTGGGCTTGCGGTCGACCCAGCCGGCGTTGACCAGTTCGTCGGTCATCCGGGTGACGTTGGTGCGGGAGGCGATCAGGGCGCCGCTCAGATCGCAAGGGTTGAGCTGGCCGCCTTGGCTACTCATCAACATGGCGAGGGCGAGGAAGGAGGAACTGTTCAGGCCGAACTCGGCCAGGAGCTGGTTATAGATTTCGTCCAGCTCCTTGAACATGAAGAAGAACAGGCGGTTGAGCACGACCCGGTCCTGCGGCATGCCGGGCAGTTGCCGGGAGATGCGCTCGATGCCTTGCTCGTATTGGGAGAAATCCAGCTTCACTTACATCCCTCTCCGGTTGAATCTGGCGACAATGATAACTATGGAAATAGTTTCACTAGCAACTACTTTTGTGTGATTTTTTCTTGACGGGGCGGATAGAAAAACTAAAGGCCCGGCGATAGCCGGGCCTTTGGCGTGCCGGAGCCGACGGGTCTATTTGTTCTTCAGGCGGCCGACGCCCATGATCTTCAGGGCCAGCTTCTGATACAGCGGTTCGGTGTTGCCGCGTTTCATGTTCCAGATGAAATACTTCTCGAAGAAGGCCTTGGCCCAGTGCACCCACTTGCCCTGCTTGGCCCAGGTCACGTTGCGCGGCGGAATCTGGGGCAGGGCGATGAAGGCGGCGCCGGTGTCGCCCATGTCGGCCAGGCAGAAGGCGTTCCAGGTGGCGACCGATTCGGGCTCTTCGCCCTTGATGTCGTGCTTGATGTTGTTGGCCACGGCGGTGACCATGGATTCGATCATGTAGCCGGTCTTGGGCGTGCCGGTCGGCACCGGGGTGACTTCGACCGGTGGGATGGCGATGCAGACGCCGACCGAGTAGACGTTCTTCCATTTCGGGTTGCGTTGGTACTGGTCGACCTTGACGAAGCCGCGCGGGTTGACCAGGTTCTCGCCGACCGCGGCCACGGCGTCCACGCCCTTGAAGGCGGGCAGCATCATGGAATACTTGAAGGGCAGTTCGTGTTCCTTGATCACCTCGCCCTTGTCGTTGTGCTCGGCGACGAACATCTTGCCTTCCTCGACCTTGGTCACCTTGGCGTTGCAGATCCACTTGATGTGGCGCTGGCGCAGCTCGGCTTCCAAAAGACCCTTGGAGTCGCCGACGCCGCCCAGGCCCAGGTGGCCGATGTAGGGTTCGGAGGTGACGTAGGTCATCGGCACCTTGTCTCGGATCTGGCGGCGGCACAGATCGGTGTCCATGATCATGGCGAACTCGTAGGCGGGGCCGAAGCAGGATGCGCCCTGGACCGCGCCGACCACGATCGGGCCGGGGTCGGTGACGAACTTCTTCCACTTGTCGTGGGCCTCCTCGGCGTGGTCGACGGTGCAGACCGAAACCGTATGGCCCTTGGGGCCGAGGCCCTCGACTTCCTCGAAGGCCAGCTTCGGGCCGGTGGCGATGACCAGATAGTCGTAGTGCAGGGTGCGGCCGTCGCGCAGGACGATCTGGTTGTCGTCCGGCTTGATCTCGGTCACCGGCTGGGCGATGAAATCGATGTTCTTCTTCTTGAGCGGGCCTTCCAAGGCGAAGCTGATGTCGTCGCGTGTCCGCCAGCCGACCGCGACCCAGGGATTGGAGGGGACGAAATGGAAATTGGGTCCGGCCGAGACGACGGTGACCTGATGGCCGCTGCCCAGTTCGGCCTTGATGTCGTAGGCCGCCGGCAGACCGCCGGTGCTGCCGCCGATGATGATTACGTGTGCCATTTTTTCTCCTCCGTCCTGGAAAGTTGAGACATAGCCAACTGTCGAAAATTCATATTAAGACAATAACCCCGTACTGTGACAATTAACATTGGCACACTTGGATAGTGGTTGCGGGCCAGCCGGAATCACCCATACTGTGACTTACCAATAATTAAGTCATGTTGAATCATGAACTCGACAACACCAGGGATCGAACAGAATACGATTCTGATCGTCGACGACGCGCCTGAAAATCTGGCCGTGCTGGCCGAGTTGCTGCAGCCCGACTATCGGGTGCTGGCGGCCAATTCGGGCGCGCGGGCGCTCAAGCTTTCGGCTGCCCAACCCAGGCCGGACCTGATCCTGCTCGACGTCATGATGCCGGACATGGACGGCTACGAAGTCTTCCGCCATCTGCAGGGCGACCCGCACACCCGAGGCATCCCGGTCATTTTCGTGACCGCCATGAATGCGGTGGAAGACGAGGAGCGGGGCCTGGAAATGGGCGCGGCGGACTACATCGCCAAGCCGCTGCGGCCGCGCATCGTGCTGGCCCGGGTGCATACCCAACTGGCGCTCAAGCGGGCCAGCGACTTCCTGCGCGACCAGAATGCCTTTCTCGAAAGCGAGGTGGCCAGGCGCATGGGCGAGAACCGGCTGATCCAGGACGTCAGTATCCACGCCCTGGCTCGCCTGGCGGAAACACGCGACCCGGAGACCGGCAACCACATCCGGCGCACACAGGAATACGTCCGCGCCCTGGCGCAGCATCTGCAGTCCCACCCCCGGTTCGCCGAATTCCTGACCGACACGAACATCGAACTGCTCACCAAGTCGGCGCCGCTGCACGACATCGGCAAGGTCGGCATTCCCGATCACATCCTGCTCAAACCCGGCAAGCTGACGCCAGAGGAATGGGCCGTCATGAAGACCCACGCCCAGCTCGGCGCCGAGGCCATCGAACAGGCCGAGCGGGATGCCGAGCGGCCGGTGGCATTCCTGATCCTGGCCAAGGAAATCGCCCATTGGCACCACGAACGCTGGGACGGCTCGGGCTATCCCGACGGCTTGAAGGGCGATGCCATCCCCATCTCGGCGCGGCTCATGACCCTGGCCGATGTATTCGATGCCCTCATCAATCGCCGAGTCTACAAGGAGCCTTTTTCCTTCGAGGACGCCAAACAGATCATCCTGGATGGGCGGGACAAGCAATTCGATCCCGACGTGGTGGATGCCTACCTCGATCTGCAGGAGACCTTCAGGGATATCGCCATGCGCTATTCGGAAGCGGAGTAGGAGGCGCGATCAGATTCGTCGAGGCCCATGCAGGCCGTGTCGCCGCTGGCAAAGCGGGCTATAGTGGGCTGAGTCCTGCCCCACAACAAAACATGGCTCCAGATAGAACACCAAGTCGGGATAGCGTTTTACGTCGTGTACTCAGCGGCGGAGCCTCGCGTATCGTGATCGTCTATGCCGCCTTTTCCGCGCTGTGGATTCTTTTCTCGGACCAGGCGGTCAGGTGGCTGTTCAGCGACCCGGCAACCATCATCCTGGCCAGCACCGTCAAGGGCTGGGCCTTCGTCGTGGCCACCTCAGCATTGCTGCTGATCCTGCTGCAACGCACGGTCGGCGGAGGCAGGCCGAGTCGGTCGGAGGACAAGTTCGCCGCGTCCTATCTGCCCCGTCATCTCATGGCGATCACCGGCCTGCTGGCCGCCGCGTTCCTGGTGGCCGGGTTGGCCGTCGCCTACTACACGGTGGAAAAGTGGAAAGGCGGCGAGATCAAGCGGCTCGAGGCCATCGCCAGCCTGAAGCACGACGAGGTCGTCGGCTGGCTGCAAAAAAACCGGCTGATCGGCCAGGCGCTGCGGCGCTCCGTTATTTTCGAGGAACCCCTGCAGCGCTGGCTGGCGGCCGGGGATCCGGCCGATGCCCAACTCATCCTGGCCCATCTGGAGAATATCCGCCGCAGCCTGGGCTATCGGGCCGTGCTGCTGGTCGACGCGCGGGGCAGGGTGCGCATGGCGAC
Source organism: Parasulfuritortus sp. (assembly GCA_036391875.1). Classification (GTDB taxonomy): domain Bacteria; phylum Pseudomonadota; class Gammaproteobacteria; order Burkholderiales; family Thiobacillaceae; genus Parasulfuritortus. The sequence continues at coordinate 159,872 of DASVZA010000016.1, read as the reverse complement.
GGGAAACGATGCGCCGGTCGGGGCTCCGGCGCTGACGGACTCCGTCAGCCGGGCACTGGCGGCTGACCAGATAGAGATTACCGATCTGTATCGCGCGGGCGATGCCGTCAATCTGGATGTCGTGGTGCCGTTGCCGCGGCCGGAGAACATGGCACTGGTACTCCAGACCGCACCCAAAACCGATTTCTATCCGATGTTGCAGGCCTGGCCGGGGAAGAGTGCGAGTGGGGAGATATTGTTGTTCCGGCCCGACGGCGACGAGCTCCTCTACCTGAACGAACTTCGCTTCCGCAAGGATAGTGCGCTCTCGCTGCACATTCCGCTGAGCGATTCGAAGGTGCTGGCGGTGCAGATGGCGCGGGGCGGATCCCGCCAGGGCGCGGTCCTGGAAGGGGTCGACTATCGTCACGTGCCGGTCCTGGGCGTGGCCCAATCGATCGAGGGAACGCCCTGGAAAATGATGGTCAAGGAGGACCGCTCCGAGATCTACGCCGGCATCAAGCAGGAGGTGTCCTGGATTTTCCTGGCCGATCTGCTGGCCGTGGCCGGGTTGATCGTTGGCGCCTACATGCTGCGCCAGCGGTGGATGCTGCGCGGGGTATTGGATCAGCGCCGGCAGGAGGCGGAGACGCTGCGGGCCATGGAGGTGCTGTCCGCGCTGTCCGAATCGGCGACCGATGCCATTGTCGCCAAGGATCTGCAAGGCCGCTACATCCTGTTCAACGAAGCGGCCTGCCGTTTCACAGGCAAGCATCGGGAGGAGGTGATCGGCCACGACGACACCGTCCTGTTCCCCCCCGAGGAGGCGCGCGAATTGATGGCGATGGACCGCCTGGTGATGGCCGAGGGCCGCACCGAAACCCGCGAGGAGGTGCTGACCATGCCGGCCGGCGAGATGGTCTTCTCGACCATCAAGGGGCCGCTGAGGAACGAGCGCGGCGAGGTGATCGGCATGTTCGGCATCGTGCGCGACATCACGGCGCTGAAAATGGCGCGCGATCAGGCCGAGGCGGAACGAATCCGACTCAAGACCCTGATCGATACCATTCCCGATCTGATCTGGCTGAAGGACACGGCCGGCGTCTTTCAAAGTTGCAATCCGGCCTTCGAGCGTTTCTTCGGCGCCAAGGAGAGCGAGATCGTCGGCAGGACCGACTACGATTTCGTGGAAAAGGACATGGCCGACTTCTTCCGCGAGATGGACAAGCGGGCCATGGCCAAGGGCAGCCCCAGCATCAACGAGGAATGGGTCGTCTTCGCCGAGGACCGGCGCCTGGCGCTGCTGGAAACCATCAAGACGCCGATGCTGGACGGCGAAGGCCGCATCATCGGCGTCCTGGGCATCGGCCGCGACATCACCGCCAAGCACGAGCACCGCGAGCTGCAGGAACAACTGGAGAAGATCGCCCTGAGCGTGCCCGGTCTCATCTTCTCGTTCAAGGTCCGGGCGGATGGCAAGGCCAGCATCCCGTTCGCCACGCCCATGATTGAGGACCTGTTCGGCGTGACTGCCGAGGCGGTGGCCGAGGATAGCGCACCCTTGATGGCGCACGTCCACCCGGACGACCTGCAGCGCATCACGGACGGGATCGCCGAGAGCCGCAAGGCGATGCAGCCCTGGCACGACGAATACCGCTATCGGCATCCGGCCAAGGGACTGCGCTGGATCGAGGGCTGGTCGGTGCCGAAACAGGAGGCGGACAGCGGGACCATCTGGTACGGCTATGCTCACGACATCACCGAACGCAAGCAGATGGTGGATCGGCTGCGGGAACGCGAGCAGATGCTCGGCGCCATCTTCGGCCAAGCCGGCAACGGCATCCTGCTGATCGACCCGGACAGTTTCGGCTTCGTCGAATTCAACGATGCGGCCTGCGAGGGACTGGGCTACGGCCGCGCGGAATTCGCATCGCTAAATTTACTGGACATCAGCGCCGAGCCCGAGCGGGCCCGATCGAGGCTGGTCGGCCTGATGGCCGACCGGGCATTGCTGGAGTTCGACAGCCAGCATCGGAGCAAGGACGGCAGCCTGCGCGACCTGCATGCCAGCGAGCGAGTGGTGGCCGTCCAGGACAGGGATTATGTGCTGGTCATCTGGACCGATATCACCGAAAAGAAACGCTCGGAGCGGGCCTTGCAGGACAGCCTGCAGCGTTTCAAGGACATCGTGACCGTCTCGGCGGACTGGATCTGGGAAGTGGATGCCGAGGGCCGTTTCACCTATGCCTCGGAAAGTGTGGTCGACATACTCGGCTATCGGCCGGAAGAGGTGCTCGGCCGGACGGCGTTCGACTTCATGCCGCCCGCCGAGGCGGACCGGGTGAGCGCTATGTTCGTAGCCATCATCGGCCGGCGCGAAGCCTTCCGCGACCTGGAGAACACCAACCGGCATAGGGACGGCAGCCTGCGCCACATCCTGACCAGCGGCACGCCCATCCTCGACCCGCAGGGCAAACTGCTCGGCTATCGCGGCATCGACCGGGATGCCACGGCCCAGCTCCAGGCCCGGGCCGAATTGCGCAAGCTGTCGATGGCGGTGGAGCAGACGCCGGAGAGCATCATCATCACCGATACCGAGGCGCGGATCGAATACGTCAACGAGGCCGCGATCCAGTCCTCGGGCTATGCGCGGCAGGAACTGCTCGGCCAGAACCCGCGCATCCTGCAGTCGACCAGGACGCCTCGGGCGGTCTATCAGGCCATGTGGATGGCCCTGGCCCAGGGCCATCCCTGGAAGGGCGAGTTCATCAACCGGCGCAAGAACGGCGAGGAATACGTGGAGCTGGCCCAGATTTCCCCCATCCGCCAGGCCGATGGCCGGATCACCCACTACCTGGCCGTGATGGAGGACATCACCCAGCAGAAGCGGGTGCAGGCCGAACTGGAGCAATACCGCTTCCACCTCGAGGAGATGGTGAGCCGGCGCACCGCCGAACTGGCCGACGCCAAGGAGATCGCCGAGTCCGCCAGCCGTGCCAAGAGCGCCTTCCTGGCCAACATGAGCCACGAGATCCGGACCCCCATGAACGCCATCCTGGGCCTGTCCCACCTGCTCGGTCGGCGCCTGACCGATCCGGACAGTCTGGACAAGCTGAACAAGATCAACGGCGCCACCAACCACCTGCTCTCGATCATCGACGACATACTCGACATCTCCAAGATCGAGGCCGGCCGGTTGCGCCTGGAGGAGGTCGATTTCAGCCCCGATGCCCTGTTCCAGCATATCCACTCGCTGGTCCAGGACAGCCTGCAGGCCAAGGGGCTCGAACTCAGCCTCGATGTCGGTGACTTGCCGTCGGTCCTGAAGGGCGACGTGACCCGCTTGCGGCAGGCATTGCTCAATTACGTGGCCAACGCCATCAAGTTCACCGACCGGGGCCGCATCGCGATGCGGGCGCGGGTCGCCGATGCGGGCGGGCGCGAGATCCTGGTCCGGTTCGAGGTCAGCGATACGGGCATCGGCATTCCCCGGGACAAGCAGAGCCAGTTGTTCCGGACCTTCGAACAGGCCGACAACTCGACGACGCGCAAATACGGCGGTACCGGCCTCGGCCTGGCGATCACCCGGCAACTGGCTGAACTCATGGGCGGCGAGGCCGGACTGGAAAGCGAGCCCGGCAAGGGCAGCACGTTCTGGTTCACCGCCCGCCTGGGGCGACGGGAAGGAGCGGCCTTGGCCGGAGCCGGAAAGCCGGGCGATGTGGCACGCTATTCGGCCGAATCCGAGTTGCAACGCAGCCATCGCGGTGCCCGCGTCCTGCTGGCCGAGGACAATCCGATCAACCAGGAAGTGACGACGGCGCTGCTCGGCGAGGTCGGCCTGATCGTCGAGGTGGCGGCGAATGGCGCCGAGGCCGTGGCCAAGGCCGGCCGGAACCATTACGACCTGATCCTCATGGATATGCAGATGCCCGTGCTGAGCGGCCTGGAGGCGACCCGGCGGATCCGCGCCATGCCGGAGCAGGCGGCGGTGCCCATCCTGGCCATGACCGCCAACACCATGAGCGAAGATCGTGAACGCTGCCTGGAGGCCGGCATGAACGACTTCGTGGCCAAGCCGGTCGACCCGCCCACGCTTTATGCCGCTTTGCTGAAATGGCTGCCTCCCGGCCGGGCATCGGCTGCGCCGGCGCCGCTGCCGGGGCAGGGCGACTGGGCCGACAAGCTGGAGAAGCTGCCTGGCGTCGATTATCTGCTCGGTCTGAGCAACGTGCGCGGCAATGTCCCGGTCTATTGCCGCCTGCTGCGCAAATTCGTCGAACATCATGGCTCCGACATGGCCGAACTGCAGCACAGCCTGCAGGCCGGGGATGTCGAGCGGGCCCGGCAACTGACCCATGCCATGAAAGGGGCCGCCGGTACCCTCGGCCTGACCCGGATCCAGAAGAAGGCGATCGATCTGCAACGCGCCCTGCAACTGGTCGACTCGAAAGCCGAGATCGACACCCTGGCAACGGCCATCGAGCAGGAACAGGCCGACCTGGCGCAGGCGGTCGCCGCCCTGGGCGTGACGGCGGAGGCCGAACGGCCGTTTGATCGGGGGGCGCTGGCAGCCTTGCTGCCGCAACTGGAAAGACGGCTGGATGAAGGCGACGTCAGTTCGGAAACGATGCTGTTTGACAACCTGGCGCTGCTGCGCGGCGGGCTGGGCGAAAGCACGGTCAAGGAAATCCAGTTTCGGATACAGAATTTCGATTACGAGACGGCCCTGGGCATCCTGCGGTCGGCCATGACCAATAAAACGGGAGGCGGTGATGGGCAAGGACAGGAGTCTGTCGACCTGCGATAGCGGTAGCCTGCCGGGTGGATCGATCATGCTCGATTTGACCCGGACCGGCCTGCCCCGCTGGCAGATCTATGCCTTGGCGATCGGGGTGTCGCTGGCCTTCCTGGCGTTTCGGTCGGCAATGGCCGTGAACTTCGGCGATCGGCCGCTGCTGATCATTTTCATGCTACCCGTCATTCTCAGCGCCCTGCTGGGCGGGCTAGGTCCCGGCCTTGCGGCGACGGCGACGGCGGCCATCGGCATCGACTACCTGGCGATTCCGCCTCAGGGCAGCCTGATGATCGGCAAGATCCACGACCTGGTCCAATGGCTCTTCCTGCTCTCGAACGGAGTCCTGGTCAGCGCACTCAGCGAAACCTTGCATCGCACCCGGCGCACGGCGCTGAACCATTGGCGGCAGGCCCGCTCGGCCCAGGACGCGCTGAGCGAAAGCGAGCGGCGCTTCCGCAGCACGTTCGACCAGGCCGCGGTCGGCATCGCCCTGGTCGCGCCGGACGGCCGCTGGCTGATGGTGAACCAGAAGCTTTGCGATATCGTCGGCTATGGCTGGGACGAGTTGCAGTTGCTCGGCTTCCAGGACATCACCCATCCGGACGATCTGAACTCCGATCTGGCCTATGTGGAAAAAATGCTGACCGGCGAGATCGCCACCTACACCATGGAAAAGCGCTATCTGCGCAAGGGCGGCGGCATGGTCTGGGTCAACCTGACCGTCGCCCTGGCGCGCGACGAGGCGGGGGCGCCGGATTATTTCATCTCGGTGATCGAAGACATCCAGCTCCGCAAGCAGGCGGAGGAGTCGCTGCACAAGGCGGAGGCCTGGTTCAAGGCGGTGATCGATTCCTCGGACGACGCCATCGTCGGCACGGATCTCGACGGCCGGATCACCAGCTGGAACCCGGGGGCGGAGCGCATCTTCGGTTATACGGCCCAGGAAGCGATCGGCCGCTCCATTCGCATGCTCTATCCGCCCGGCCGGGAGAATGGCGAGGCGAACCTGTTGGATAAAATCAGCCACGGCGAGCGGGTCAGCCATTACGAGGCCGAACGGGTCCGCAAGGACGGCCGGACCATCATCGCCTCGATCTCGGTTTCGCCGATCAGGGACGAATCGGGGCGCATCATCGGGGCTTCCAAGATCGCCCGCGACATCACCGCCCAGAAGCAGTCGGAAAAGGCACTGCGGGACAGCGCGATCGCCTTGAACGAGGCGCAGAAACTCGCCAGCGTGGGCAGCTGGGAATGGGATACCGGCACCGGCAGGCATACCTGGTCGGAGGAGGTGTTCCGGATCTACGGCCGCTCGACCGATCTGCCGCCGGCGATCTATCCGGAAGTCGCGCAATATTTTACCCCGGAGAGCTGGGCGCGCCTGAGTGCCGAGGTGGAGCGGGGGCTGGCCCAGGGCGACAGCTATACCTGCGATGCCGAAGTGGTCCGGCCGGATGGCGTGCACCGCTGGATCGTCGCCCGGGGCGAGGCGACGCGGGATGCCGACGGCAATGTCGTCAACCTGCACGGCACGGTGCAGGACATCACCGAGCGCAAGCAGGCCGAACTGGCCCTGCGTGAAAGCGAGGGCCGCTTCCGGGGCTTGGTGGAGCAGTCCCTGATCGGCATCTACGTGATCCAGGGCGGCGTGTTCCGCTACGTCAATCCGGGCTTCGCGGCGATCTTCGGCTACGATTCGGCCGACGAGCTGGTCGATCGGGTCCCGGTCGCCGACCTGGTCAGTCCGGAAGACCGTGCCCGGGTGGCGGAAAACGTGCGCCGCCGTCTGGACGGGGAGATCAGCGACATCCGCTATACCTTCGCCGGCCTCCGGCGGGACGGGCGGCGCATCGATGCCGAGGTGCATGGCCGGGAATTCGATTACAAGGGCCGCCCGGCCGTCATCGGCATGGTGCTGGACATCACCGAACGCAACCGGGCCTTGGCCGCCCTGCGCGAGAGCGAAGAACGGCTGCAACTGTTCGTCGAGCATGCGCCGGCCTCGCTGGCGATGTTCGATCGCGAGATGTGCTACCTCGCGGTCAGCCGTCGCTGGCTGGACGATTACCGGCTCGGCGGGCGGGACATCATCGGCCATTCCCACTACGAAATATTCCCTGAAATACCGGACAGCTGGCGCGAGGCGCATCGCCGCAGCCTGGCGGGCGAAGTGGTCAAGTTCGACGAAGACAGCTTCGAGCGCGAGGACGGCAGCGTGCAATGGCTGCGCTGGGAGGTGCGGCCCTGGCATCGGAGCGACGGCGAGGTGGGCGGCATCGTTCTGTTTTCCGAGGACATCACCCGCGACAAGGAAGCGGAAATCGAAATACGCCGCCTCAACGCCGATCTGGAGCAGAGAGTGCTGGAACGGACGGCCGAATTGACGGCGGCCAACACCGAACTGGACAGCTTCGCCTATGCAGTTTCGCACGATCTGCGGGCACCGTTGCGGGCCATGAACGGTTTCAGCAGGGCCCTGCAGGAGGATTACGGCGCCAAGCTGGACGGTGAAGCCAAGCTTTATCTCGACCAGATCGGCATCGCCAGCCAGAAGATGAGCGACCTGATCGACGGCCTGCTGACCTTGTCGCGCAGCACCCGCAACCAGCTGGAGCGCGAGCCGGTCGACATCACGGCCTTGGCGGGCCGCATCCTGGCGGAACTGGCCGAAGCCGAGCCGGCCCGCACGCTGGCATGGCAGGTGGAGCCGGGCCTGACCGTCCAGGGCGATCCCCGCATGGTCGGGGTGGTCATGCAAAATCTGTTGGACAACGCCTGGAAATATACGGCCAGGACCGCCAAGGCGGAGATCAAGGTCTATGCTGAGGAAAACGGGAGGGGGAGGGTGTGCGTGGCCGATAACGGTGCCGGTTTCGACATGAGCCATGCCGTAAAGCTGTTTCAACCTTTCCAGCGCCTGCACCGGCAGGAGGAGTTCACCGGCATCGGGATCGGCTTGGCCACCGTGCAGCGCATCGTGCGCCGGCATGGCGGCACGATCGAAGCCGAAGGCGCCCCCGGCCGGGGCGCCCGTTTTTGTTTCACGCTTGCCGATCCGGCTACGACCACGACGGAACAGGAGAGGGTTTGATGAGCAAAAGCATATTGCTGGTGGAAGACAATCCGCAGGACGAACTGTTGATATTGCGTGCGCTGCGCAAGGTCAACGTGGGCAACAAGGTGGATGTCGTCCGGGACGGCCAGCAAGCCGTGGACTACCTGTTCCAGCAGGGCGAATTCGCCGGCTTGGGCGCCCCCGAACTACCGGCCGTGGTGCTGCTCGATATCGGCCTGCCGCGGTTGTCCGGGCTGGAGGTGCTGGAACGGTTGCGGGCCGATGCCCGCACCGCTTTGCTGCCGGTGGTCATCCTGACTTCCTCGGACGAGGAGCGGGACCGTCTGAAAAGCTACGAGAACGGCGCCAACAGCTTCGTCCGCAAGCCGGTCGACTTCACCGAGTTCGCCGAGACGGTGGCCCGTCTCGGCATGTATTGGCTGATGACCAACGAGCCGCCGCCCGTTGCCTGACGGCCGCCGCAAGGCGATCGAGAAGACGATGGAAAATGGGCATGGAGCCCCGGCCTGGGACGTATACAAGGGTAGGTAACATCAATGGGCAAGGACGAACCGCTGCGGATATTGGCAATCGAGGATGAGCCGGCTGATTTCCTGCTCACCGAGCGGAATTTGCGCCAGAACGGCTTCGACCAGATCGAAATCCGGCGCGTCGCCAGCTATCCGGAACTGGATGCCGCGCTGGCGTCGGATTGGGATGTCCTGCTGTCCGACTACAAGGTGCCGGGCATGGATTTTCGGACCAGCCTGCAGCGCATCCAGGCCATCCACCCGGATCTGCCGGTGATCCTGATCTCGGGCAGCGTCGGCGAGGAAGAGGCGGTCGAGCTGCTCAAGATCGGCGTCTGGGATTTCGTGCTCAAGGCCAACCTCGCCAGATTGGTCCCGGCGATCCGGCGCGCGCTCAGGGAAGTGGCCGAACTGGAGGCCAGGAAGGCTGCGGAAAACGCCTTGCGAGCGAGCGAGGCGCTGTATCACACGATACTCGACAACGCCGCCGATGGCGTGCTGATCATCGACCGCCAGGCCCGGTTCATCTACGCCAACCAGCAGGCCTGCAAGCTGACCGGCAAGCCCGTTGCCGAACTGCTCGGGCTGAGGGTCTCGGATATCGTGCCCGACAGCGAGGCGGCACAGGCCAAGGCGCATTTCGATCACCTGGTGGCGACCGGCTTCATGCGCCTGGAATGCAGCATCCAGGGCGCGACCGGCCACCCCGTGCCGGTCGACCTGAATGCGGTCAGCCTGCCGAACGGCAGTTTCTTCTGCGCCTGCCGCGACGTCAGCGAACGCAAGGCGCGCGAGGACGACTTGCGCAGGAGCGAGGAAATCTACCGTTCCCTGTTCAACAACATGCTGAACAGCTACGCCCATTGCCGGCTGGCGTATCGGGACGGCCGTCCGGTGGATTACCAATACCTGGCCGTGAATCCCGCTTTCGAATGGATGACCGGCCTGCACGATGTGGTCGGCCGCAAGGTGAGCGAGGTGATCCCCGGCTACGTGCAGGACAACGCCGGCATCATGACGGTTTTCGCCCGGGTGGCGGAGACCGGCGAACCCGAGTACCTGGAGCATTACCTCGCGGCACTGGGCAAATGGTTCTCGTACGGCGTCTACCGGCCGGCACCGGGCGAGTTCATCGCCCTGAGCGAGGACATCACGGAGCGCAAGAAGACCGAACTCGCCCTCAAGGCCAGCGAGCAGCGCTTCTCGACGGTATTCCACGCCAATCCCATCGCGATCGTCATCAGCGACTCGGACAGCGGCCAGATCGTCGACATCAACGAGGCCTTTCTGCGCACCTTCGGCTATGCCAGGGAAGAGGTGATCGGCCATACCGTATTCGATATCGGCCTGTGGGTCGATGTCGAGCAGCGTACCGCCATGGTGGCCCGGCTCAAGGAGGAAGGCCAGGCGCAGCGTTTCGAAGCGGGCTTCAGGCGCAAGAGCGGGGAGACCGGCAACCTGATCATCTCGCTCGACATGGTCGAACTGGAAGGCCGGCCCCGCATGCTGAGCATGTTGTCGGACATCACCGAGCGCAAGCTCATGGAAGACCAGCTGCGCAAGCTTTCCATGGCGGTGGAGCAAAGCCCAGACAGCATCGTCATCACCGATACCGAGACGCGCATCGAATATGTCAACGACGCCTTCGTCCGCGTCAGCGGCTACAGCCGCGACGAGGTGATCGGCCGGACGCCCCGGCTCCTGCGCTCCGGGCTCACGCCCGCGGAGACCTATGCCGGTCTGTGGGCGGCGCTCGGCGAAGGCCAGGCCTGGTCGGGCGAGTTCGTCAACCGGCGCAAGAACGGCGAGTTCTATACCGAAGCCGCCCATATCACGCCGATCCGCCAGCAGGATGGCCGCATCAGCCACTACCTGTCGCTGCAGGAGGACATCACCGAACGCAAGCGGGTCGAGGCCGAACTCGAAGAGTATCGACACCATCTGGAGGATCTGGTGGAAAGCCGTACCCACGAACTGGAGCGGGCCAAAGAGGTGGCCGAGGCCGCCAGCCGGGCCAAGAGCGCTTTCCTGGCCAACATGAGCCATGAGATCCGGACCCCCATGAACGCCATCATGGGGCTGACCCACCTGCTGGCCCGGCACATTGGCGACCCAGAAAAACTGGACAAGCTGGGCAAGATCAACGAGGCGGCCAATCACCTGCTCGGCGTCATCAACGACATACTGGACATCTCCAAGATCGAGGCCGGCAAGCTGCAGCTTCAGATCAACGACTTCTCGCCGGCGGCCTTGTTCGACCAAGTCCACTCGCTGATCCGGGAAAGCTTGCAGAACAAGGGCCTGAACTTCGAGGCCGATCCCGACGGCCTGCCGCCGGTGGTGAGCGGCGACCTCACCCGCTTCCGCCAGGCCCTGCTCAACTATCTCGGCAATGCCGTGAAATTCACCGAGCGGGGCGGCATCAGCCTGCGGGCCAAAGTCCTGGAAACGACCGATACCGATCTGTTGGCCCGGTTCGAGGTGAGCGATACCGGCATCGGCATTCCGGCCGACAAACTGGCCAATCTGTTCCAGACCTTCGAGCAGGCCGACAGCTCCACGACCCGCCGCTATGGCGGCACCGGCCTGGGATTGGCCATTACCCGCCGCCTGGCCGAACTCATGGGCGGCGAGGCGGGCGTGGAAAGCATCCCCGGCCGGGGCAGCACCTTCTGGTTCACCGCCCGGCTCGGACGACGCGACGGCGTGGCGCCCCAGCAACTGGTCGATAAGCTGTCGGCCGAGATTTCGGAGGAGCGAATGGCCTATGAACACGGCGGCGCGCGGATCCTGCTGGCCGAAGACAATCCGATCAACCAGGAGGTGGCCGTGGCCCTGCTGCGCGAAGGCGGCTTGCAGGTGGACGTCGCCGACGACGGCGCCCAGGCGGTGGCGAAAGTCCGGAACAACGATTACGACCTGATCCTGATGGATATGCAGATGCCGGTGATGGACGGCCTGGAGGCGACCCGCATCATTCGGAAGCTGCCTGGCCGGGCCGACCTACCCATCCTGGCCATGACCGCGAACGCCTTCGGCGAGGATCGGGAACGCTGCCTGGATGCCGGCATGAACGACCACGTGGCCAAGCCGGTCGATCCCGATCTGCTGTTCGCCACCCTGCAGCGCTGGCTGCCGGTGGCCATCAGGCGGACGGGTCCCGGGGTCGTCGAACTGCCCGCTGAATTGAAAAACCTGGTCGGTGTGGACGTGACCTTCGGATTGCGCAACGTGCGGGGCAGGGTGCGGACCTACCTGGAGCTGCTGGAAAAATTCCTGCGCTTCCATGCCGAGGATGCGCGGGAGATGCGTCGCCTGCTGGCCGACGGCGATAGCGGGGGAGCGCGCCGGCTGGCGCATAACCTTAAGGGAGCGGCGGGCACACTCGGGCTGAACGAGATCGCCCGCCAGGCCGAGTCACTGGAGCGGCAGATCCGGAATACGGGCAGCGAGACGGCGCTGGAATCACCCCTGATCGCCGTGCAGGCTGCCTATGATGCCCTGGCGGCCGCGCTTGCGGGATACCTGCCGCAGGACGACCTGGCCGGCGAAGTCGCTCCCCTCGACGTCAATGAATTGATCAAGGATATCGTTCACCTGTTGGCCGAGGGCAATGTCCGGGCCGCAGGCCTGGTGCGGGAGCAGAAGGCATCGCTCTCCGGCGTATTGGGCACCGATCTGGTGGAGCGAATCCAGCACAGTGTCGACGGCTTCGATTACGAGGCCGCCCTGGCCCTGCTGGACCAGTGGCGTTCTTCGAAACGGGACAACTAGACACAATGCTTACGCGCGATTTCGGCCACTCGCATTGGCGCAGTTGGCGCCGAGTTCGCCGGGCGGCTGCCGGCCCGACCACATCCCTGAACGGCCGGGCGTCCCGCAAAGCGCCCTGCGCCTGACCGGGCGGTACGACGATCTGGCAGCCGGTCCTCACGCCGCCCCTGCCAAGGAATTCAGCGATATCGGCACCTCCTCGACGAGAATGTCGATCGCACTCCGGGTTTTCGCCGGCAAGTGGCGAGTTTGGGGCCAGAGGACATGCACATCGACCGAGGCGGTGTGGGCACAATCGAGAACCTGGATAAGTTCTCCGCGTTTCAGGTAGGAAGACGCCAACCAACAAGGCAGCCAAGCGAGTCCATGCCCGCCTGCGGCCGCGTCCGCGATCGCCTGCAGGTCGTCGAAGCACAAGCGGGCGTCGATCGCCACTTCCAGCGCATGCCCGTTGTCGTCGCGCAGTGGCCAAGGTACTGGATTGCCGTTTTGCCCGTAGGCGATCGCCCGGTGGCCGGACAATTGGTCGATGGTATTTGGAGATCCATGCTTCGCCAGATAGTGCGGCGATGCGCAAATCAACATCCTTTGAACGCCCAGGCGCCGCGACGCCAACGTTGCGCTGTCTGGCAGTGCGCCGATCCGCACTGCCAGATCGTAGCCGCTGCCGACGATATCCACGACGTTGTCGCTCAACGACAAATCGACGCTTAGCCTGGGGTGGGCGTCGGATAGTTGCAGCAATGCCGGTGCCACTGCGTAGCGCCCGAAAAGCAGCGGGGCGGTCACGCGCAGAAGTCCAGTGGGTTCCCGCTGCCCGGACTCCAATGCCGCGTGGCCGGCCTCGAGTTCGGCAAGCGCACGTACGCAGCGTTCATAAAACGCCTGTCCATCCTCGGTCAGATTCAGCGTTCGAGTGGTTCTATGGAACAGGCGCGTGCCAAGCCGCTCCTCCAGGCGCGCAATGGTTTTGGCGACCGCGGAGCGTGTGAGATGGAGCCTCTTGGCGGCGAGCGCGAAGCTCCCCGAATCCACGGATTGGACAAAGGCGTTGATACCGCTCAGCGAGTCAGTGATGCGCATTGGCGCCATCCTGGAATCAAAGTGCTTCCATTATTCCATCACTGTCGACAAGCAGGCGAACTTATAGTGTTTTTCACCCGGTCCATCGCTCATTCGGGTTGTGCGGCGCGGGTTCACATTCGACATCGAAGGAAAACAAATGACCATGCGGATTTATAAGATTCACCCCGGGCGCGGGATCGACAGTCTGGAGCTTCACAACGTCCGGCCGCGCACGCCTGGCGCCGATGAGGTACGCGTGCGTGTGCGCGCGGCCTCGCTCAACTATCGCGACCTGATGGTTGCCAAGGGTACGTATCTCGTGTCGGGGGATCAGGCTGTCGTGCCGATGTCCGACGCGAGCGGCGAGGTGGTTGAAGTCGGCTCCGCCGTAACCCGGTTCAAGACCGGCGATCGGGTGATCACCAGTTTCTTTCCGAATTGGATCGACGGCGAGCCAACCCCCGAGAAGACTGCCGGCGCTTTGGGCGCTGGTGCCGACGGGGTGCTCGCGGAGGAACTCGTACTGAACGAACGAGCCTTCGTACGAATCCCGAACGGCCTCGACGACGTCGAGGCGTCCACGCTGACCTGTGCGGGATTGACGGCATGGAACTCATTCTTCCAGTCCGCCCACCTCAGGCCAGGCGACTCGGTCTTGCTGCTCGGCACCGGCGGGGTGTCGATCTGGGCGCTGCAACTCGCGAAAGCGGCCGGTTTGCGCAGCATCATTACTTCATCGAACGACGCCAAGTTGAGTCGGGCAAGCGCGCTCGGCGCCGATGCGACGATCAATTACCGTTCTAATCCGGAGTGGCAGGACGAAGTACTGCGTTTGACCGACGGCCGGGGTGTGGACCTGGTCATGGAAGTCGGCGGCGCGGGAACGTTCGCCCGCTCCGTTTCCTGCACGCGGATGGGAGGCAGTGTCGCGGTCATCGGGGGCGTCAGTGGGTTCGGTGGGGAATTTCGTCCCTTCGACCTGATTGGGGGCGCACGGAAAATGATCGGGATTTTCGTGGGGAACCGCACCGGGCTTGAGCAATTGGTTCGCTTTACGGACCTTGCCGGCATTCACCCGGTAGTGGATCGGGTTTTCGCTTTCGACGAGGCGCGTGAAGCCTACGCCCATCTGGAGTCCGGGCAGCACTTCGGCAAGGTCGTCATTCGCGTCGCGGATCACTAGGACCTGTCGACAAATGCCTAGGGCGATGAGGACGAAGTCGATGAAGCCGATGAACATTGCGTCCGGCTTTTCGAACCGAGGGACGAAGCGGCAGCAGCCTTTCAGCCGACGGAACGACGCTCGATTCGGTCGCGCCGTTTATACAGCTCCCGGTCGTAATTTGTTTTTACTCGCCTCAACGCAGTCAGATGCGAACACGCCCTAGCTGCCGAACAGGTCGTCCAGGGCCTTGCGGGCGCTGTCCGGGTCGCTGGGCGAGGACTGGGAAGACTCGCCGAACAAGTCGTCCAGGGCGCTGCGGTCGCCGCCGGCCACCTTGTCCATCGGGTTGCGGCCTAGCTGGAACCAGTCGCAGAAATTGGCCCGGGTGCTGTCCTTTACCGGCTCCGCCATCGGTTCCATGCACGGCCTGGCCTTGCCCGGCAGGAAGTGGCGGCACATCCGGCAGACGTGCAGCTCGGCATGGCAGGCGGGGCACTCCGCGCGCCGGCCCAACGGCAGCGACACCGCCTTGAGATCGGCGCCGCATTTCCAGCAGGTCAAGCCGTTCAATGGGCCTCCTTGGCCAGGATGGCCGGGCCGGCTTCGGTCTGCGTCGACGAACTGTCCGGCAGTGGCAGCGATCTTGCCTGCAGGTCGGCATGCAGCTTGTCCAGCAAGTCGACCGAGGGATAGCCGTCGGCCGGCAAGCCGGCCGAGCGTTGGTAGCTGCGGATGGCATTCACGGTCCGGCGGCCCGGCACGCCGTCGGCAGGTCCGGGGTCGAGGCCGAGTATGACCAGGCTTTTCTGCAGATCGGCGGCTTGCTCGCGGCTCAGTCTCCGGTTGTCCGCGTCGCGGCCGGTGCTGAAGGCGGGCAGTCCATCCAGCCGGTCGGCCAACTGGGCCACCGCCAGGGCGTAGTTGACCGAACGATTCCAGCGCAGGATGACGTCGAAATTGTGCATTACCAGGATGGCCGGACCGGTATAGCCCTGGGGCAGGATGATGGCGGCGGCTTGGCCGCTGTCCGGCAGAGGGCTGCCGTCCGGTTGCGTGACGCCGAGTTCGGCCCAGGTCCGGATCGGCTTGCGGCGATCCAGTCGGGCCTGGCTCCAGTCGAAGCCCGGCGGCAGCCGTACTTCCTGGCCCCAGCCCTGGTCGCTGCGCCAGCCGGCCTGTTTCAGGTAGTTCGCGGCGGAATCGATGGCATCGGCCAGCGATTCGCGCGGGTTGATCCTGCCGTCGCCGTCGCCGTCCACGCCGTAGCGCAGGAAGGTGGACGGGATGAACTGCATGTGGCCGATCGCGCCGGCCCAGGAGCCGATCATGTCGTCGGCCGGGATGTCGCCGGCATCGACGATGCGCAGGGCGTCCAGCAACTCGGCGCGGAAAAAATCGGAGCGGCGGTTGTCGTAGGCGAGCGTGGCCAGGGCGGGAATGATGGCGAGCTTGCCCATGTGGCTGCCGTAATTGGTTTCCAGGCCCCAGAACGCGGCCAGATAACGGGCTGGAACGCCGAAGCGCCGTTCGGCCGACGTGAACAGATCGGCATTCTGGGCCAGCATGGCACGGCCGGTTTCGATCCGCTTGTCGGTGACCCGGGCATCGAGATAATTCCAGAAGGTCTGGATGAACTCGGGTTGCCGTTGGTCGTATTCCAATATCTTGGCGTTGGGCTGCAGACCGGTCAGGGTGGCATCCAGGGTGGCCTCGGAAATGCCGTTTTCGGCGGCCTGTTTCCGGAAGGCTGCCAGCCAGGCGTCGAAGGCGGGTTGTGCGGCTTCGGTGGCAGTGGCGACGTCGGCCTGGGCCGGCGCCATCACCGTCAGTGCGATGGCGCCGGCGGCGATGAGGGAACGGGTCAGTAATGAAAGCTTGCTAATCATGATTTCAGGCTAACATAGGCCCGCCGCGAGTCAAACCCAGCGATTGTCGCCATGCCCGAAGCCATTGCCCGCACCGATTTTTTCGAACTTCTGGATCGTTACGACGCCATCCTGCTCGACGCCTACGGCGTGCTGGTGAACCTGGACGGTGCGCTGCCCGGAGCTTCGCTCTGGATCGACGAATTGAACCGGCGGGGCAAGCCCTATTGGCTGGTCAGCAACACCGCGGCCCGCCTGCCGGAAAGTGCCGCCGCCCGCTATCAGGGCTTCGGCCTGGCGATCCCGGCCGAGCGCATCCTCAGTTCGGGCATGCTGCTCGGACCTTATTTCGCGGAACATGGCCTGGTCGGCAAGCGCATCCGCCTGCTCGGCCCGGCCGACAGCGTGCGCTATGCCGAACTGGCCGGCGGCGTGGTGGTCGGCGCGGGCGAGGATTTCGATGCGCTGGTGGTGGCCGACCAGGCCGGCTTCGACTTCGTCGAGTCGGTGGACGAGGTGTTGAGCCGGCTGTTCGCCAAGTTCGACGCCGGCCGGGAAGTGCCCCTGATCCTGCCCAATCCGGACCTGGTCTATCCGACCGGCCGGGGTTGCGGCATCACTTCGGGAGCGGTGGCGGTGATGATGGAGGCGGCGCTGCAGCGCCGTTACCCGGAGCGGGCCGGGCTCGGCTTCGTCCGCCTGGGCAAGCCTTATCCGGAACTGTTCGAGGCGGCGATGCGGCTGGCCGGCAGCCGCAAGGTGCTGATGGTGGGCGATCAGTTGGAGACGGACATCCTGGGGGCGAACCGGGTGGGCATCGATTCCGCCCTGGTGCCGGGCGGCATTACCGGCGACCGCGTCGAATACGGCGCCATCCGGCCGACTTACCTGCTGCGTCCGCCGGGTCAGGCCTAGGTTTCAGGCGTAGGTGTCGAGGCTTTGGCCGAGGTGGGCCGGGTTGCTGGCCTGGCCGGCCTGGGCCGTCTGAGCCATCAAGGCGGCCATCTGCTGGTCGCTCTGGATGGCCATCTTGAGGACGGACGTGCCCAGGTTGTTCTGGTAGACGGCCTGGTTTACGGCGAGTGCGGAAGCGATGCTGTCCATGATTCGGTCAGATGCGTAAAACAATGACAAGGCCACTATAGGCCATTTTTCCCGTTCGGGCCATTGGCCGTGGACAAGGGATAGCTCTCGGGCAGCAGCAGCCACATGCGCCCCTGCTGCTTCATGGCGCCGGCCAGCTTGCCGGCATCGTTGCCGAAGCCCCAGAAGAAGTCCGCCCGCACGTTGCCGCGGATGGCGCCGCCGGTGTCCTGGGCCATGACCAGGCGGTTCAGCGGCTCGCTCGAATTGGGCCTGGTCGTGGCCAGCCAGACCGGGGCGCCGAGCGGCAGCGCCCGGGGATCGACGGCGATGCTGCGCTCCGGCGTCAGCGGTACACCCAGCGCACCGAGCGGGCCGCCGTCCTGGTTGGGCAGGATCCGGAAGAAGACGTAGCTGGGATTGGCCGCCAGCAATTCGGGCAGGCGGTCCGGATGTGCGCGGGCCCAGTCCTTGATGCCTTCCATGGAGGCCTTGTCCAGCGTCAGCTGGCCATGCTCGACCAGCCATTTGCCGATCGAACGGTAGGGGTAGCCGTTCTGGTCGGCATAGCCGACCCGGATCGTGCTGCCGTCCTCCAGCTGGATGCGGCCCGAGCCCTGCACCTGGAGGAAGAACAGTTCGACCGGGTCGTCGACCCAGGCCAGTTCCTTGCCCTGCACCGGGGCCTTGCCGGCGTCGATCTCGCTCCGGGTGAAGTAGGGCACCACCTTCTTGCCCTCCAGGCGGCCGCGCAGGCGCAGGTTCTTCAGTTCCGGATAGAGGTCGCCCAGGTCGATCGACAGCAGGTCGTCGGGCGGCGCATAGACCGGGTAGCGGTACTTGGCCGTGAGTTCGCGGCTGCCGCGCAGCAGCGGCTCGTAATAACCGGTGATCAGGCCTTCGGTACCGCCTTCGGCCTGCTGGATCTGGTAGACCTTGAAGTTTTGCTGGAAGAACGCGCGGATCGTCGCCGGGTCCGGATCGGCCATCTGGCCGGCGGCTGTGCAGACCGCCTGCCAGGCGGCCTGGCGTTGCAGGGGCCGGCAGGATTGCAGGAAGGCCGGCCAGGCGGCCTTGAGGTCGTCCGCCTTCCAGCCGGGCAGGTCGTTCCAGCGGGCCGGCTTCAGCCAGTTCATGATCGTGCTGGCTGGGGTGGGGGATGCCGCGGCGGGTGGCGCCACGGTCGGCTCGGCAGCCGGTGCGGCGGGTGCGCTTTGTTCGCTAGGGGTGGCGGGAGCAGGGGGAGTGGCGGGTACGGTTTGGCAACCCGCCAGCGGCAGGAATGCCGCAAGCAGATAAGGCAGATAACGCATGGGAATGTACAACCGGGTATTCGGTTTCGGTGGCTCGGGTCAGTGCAGCACGCGCGGCATGCTGAGATGGAATTCCGGAATCTCCGCTTCGAAGTGCTCGCCGTCCTCGGCCACCATCTGGTAGCTGCCGCGCATGCTGCCGACCGGCGTGGCGATGGACGTGCCGCTGGTGTACTCGAATTTCTGGCCCGGCTGCAGCAGGGGCTGCTCGCCGACCACGCCGATGCCGCGGACTTCCTGGATCGACTGATCCGCGTCGGTGATGATCCAGTGGCGCGAGATCAGCTGGGCGGCAACGGTGCCGGTGTTGGCGATGGTGATGGTGTACGCGAACACGTAGCGATTGGCCGCTTCATCCGACTGTTCGGGGATGTAGTGGGTTACCGCTGTCACCGTGATGTGGTATTTCCTGCTGTCGGCCATGGTTATTCCGGGAGAAATGCTGGATCGACGGTCATTGCACACGAATTGTCGATCTCTGTCCAGAGTAAGGTCGAGCAGGTAAAATCAACCCTTTGCAACGAATTCGGGTAATAAAAAATGACGCAATACATGATCGCCCCCTCCATCCTGTCCGCCAATTTTGCCAAGCTGGGCGAGGAGGTCGACAACGTCATCGCCGCCGGCGCCGACATCGTCCACTTCGACGTGATGGACAACCACTATGTACCCAACCTGACCATCGGTCCCCTGGTCTGCGAAGCCCTGCGCAAGCACGGCGTCACCGCCCCCATCGACGTGCACCTGATGGTAAAGCCGGTCGACCGCATCATCCCCGACTTCGCCAAGGCCGGCGCCAGCTACATCACCTTCCACCCGGAAGCCTCCGAACACATCGATCGCACCATCGGCCTGATCAAGGAAACCGGTTGCAAGGCCGGCCTGGTATTCAACCCGGCCACCCCGCTCGACGTGCTGGAATACACCCTGCCCAAGCTGGACATGGTCCTGCTGATGTCGGTCAACCCCGGCTTCGGCGGCCAGAAGTTCATCCCCTACGTCCTGGACAAGGCCAGGAAGGTCCGCGCCATGATCGATGCCGGCAAGTATGACTGCCGCCTGGAGATCGACGGCGGCGTCGGCCCCGGCAACATCCTGGAAGTCGCCAAGGCCGGCGTCGACACCTTCGTGGCCGGCTCCGCCATCTTCGGCGCCGCCAAGGACGGCGACCCGCACCGCTACGACACCGTGGTCGGCGCCATGCGCGCCGAACTGGCCAAGGCCTGATCGTGGCGGTCGCTTTCCCGCTGCCGATCAAGGCGGTCGTCATCGACCTCGACGGCACCCTGCTCGACACCGCCGCCGACCTGGCCGAC
Source organism: Parasulfuritortus sp. (assembly GCA_036391875.1). Lineage (GTDB taxonomy): Bacteria > Pseudomonadota > Gammaproteobacteria > Burkholderiales > Thiobacillaceae > Parasulfuritortus. The sequence goes on along the minus strand of DASVZA010000016.1, from coordinate 139,929 downwards.
TCGGCCATCGCCATGGCCGAGGAACTGGGCCTGCCGCCGGTCGATCCCGCCACGGTCAAGACCTACATCGGCAACGGCGTCTCGCGCCTGGTGAAGCGTGTGCTGACCGGCGACATGGAGGCCGAGCCGGACAAGGAACTGTTCGGCCGCGCCATGCCGGTCTACGAGCGCTATTACGGCCAATGGGTGTCGCGCAAGAGCCGGCCGTTCCCGGGCGTGGTCGACGGTCTGCAGGCGTTCAAGGCCATGGGCCTGCACGTCGCCTGCATCACCAACAAGGTCGAGCGCTTCACGGTGCCGTTGCTCAAGGACACCGGCCTGTTCCCGTTCTTCGAGATCGTCCTGTCCGGCGACAGCCTGCCCGAGCGCAAGCCGTCGCCGCTGCCGCTGCTGCACGCCTGCCAGTATTTCGGCGTCGAGCCGGCCGAGCTGCTGCTGGTCGGCGATTCGTTGAACGACACCCAGGCCGCCCGCGCCGCGGGCTGCCCGGTATTCTGCGTGCCCTATGGTTACAATCGTGGCCGTCCGGTGGCAGAATTGGACCTGGACGCCGTCGTGGCGAGTCTTGAAGAAGCATCGAAACTGGTCGTGAAGAAATGAAGTCATCCTCTTTGGAAATCGGAAAAGTGATCCGCCCGTCGTGGCGATGGCGTTCCTGAGCCGCTCCCGACTCACGCATTCACTTCACCTTTTTTCAGAGAGCGATCATGACTGAACAGGAATTCATCGAGTTCGCCCGCCAGGGCTACAACCGCATCCCGGTCTTCCGGCAACTGCCCGCCGACCTGGACACCCCCCTTTCCATCTACCTGAAGCTGGCCAACCAGCCCTACACCTACCTGCTTGAATCGGTGGTGGGCGGCGAGCGCTTCGGCCGCTATTCCTTCATCGGCCTGCCGGCCAAGACCGTGCTGCGCGTGCACGGCCACTTCGTCAGCGTCGAGACCAACGGCCTGCCGGTCGAGCAGAACGACAGCGGCGATCCGCTGGCCTTCATCGAATCCTTCATGGCCCGCTACAAGGCCGCGCCGCTGGCCGGCCTGCCGCGCTTCCCGGGCGGCCTGTGCGGCTACTTCGGCTACGACACGGTGCGCTACATCGAGAAGCGGCTGGCCGACACCGTCAAGCCGGACGTGCTCGGCACACCGGACATCCTGCTCATGCTGACCGACGAACTGGCCGTGGTCGACAGCCTGTCCGGCCGCCTGACCCTGATCGTCTACGCCGATCCGCTGCAGGACGACGCCTACGCCAAGGCCCAGCTGCGTCTCAACGACCTGGCCAAGCAATTGGGCAAGCCGGTGACGCCGCCGCGCGACGAGCAGGGCGAGCCGGCCGAGGCCGAATCCGAGTTCGGTGAGGCGGGCTTCAAGGCCGCGGTGGAGAAGGCCAAGCGCTACATCACCGACGGCGACGTGATGCAGGTGGTGCTCTCGCAGCGCATGAGCCGGCCGTTCCACGCCCATCCGCTGTCGCTCTATCGCGCCCTGCGCAGCCTGAATCCCTCACCCTACATGTTCTATTACGACATGGGCGGCTTCCACGTGGTCGGCTCCTCGCCCGAAATCCTGGTCCGCCTGGAAGGCGACACCGTCACCCTGCGGCCGATCGCCGGCACCCGTCCGCGCGGCGTCGACCGCGAGGACGACCTGCGCCTGGAACAGGAACTGCTGGCCGATCCCAAGGAACGCGCCGAGCATGTCCAGCTCATGGACCTGGGCCGCAACGACGTCGGTCGGGTGGCCCGGATCGGCAGCGTCAAGGTGACCGAGAACATGGTCATCGAGCGCTACTCCCACGTCATGCACATCGTCTCCAACGTCGAGGGCAAGCTCAAGCCCGAGCTGTCCGCCATCGACGTGCTGCGCGCCACCTTCCCGGCTGGCACGGTGTCCGGCGCGCCCAAGGTGCGGGCCATGGAGATCATCGACGAACTCGAACCGACCAAGCGCGGCGTCTACGCCGGCGCGGTCGGCTACGTCGGCTTCAACGGCGACATGGACGTGGCCATCGCCATCCGCACCGCGGTGGTCAAGGACAAGACGCTCTATGTCCAGGCCGGGGCCGGCATCGTCGCCGACTCGGTGCCCGAGAACGAATGGATCGAGACCCGCAACAAGGCGCGTGCGGTGGTCCGCGCCGCGGAGCTGGCCCTGGCCGGCATCAACGGGGGGGCCGAATAATGCTGCTCATGATCGACAACTACGACAGCTTCACCTACAACCTGGTGCAGTATTTCGGCGAACTGGGCGAGGACGTGAAGGTGATCCGCAACGACGAGATCGACCTCGACGGCGTGGCCGCATTGAAGCCCGACCACATCGTCATCTCGCCCGGGCCGTGCACGCCCAACGAGGCCGGCATCTCGGTGCCGCTGATCAAGGCCATGGCCGGCAAGGTGCCGATCCTGGGCGTCTGCCTCGGCCACCAGAGCATCGGCCAAGCCTTCGGCGGCCGGATCGTCCACGCCAAGCAGCTGATGCACGGCAAGACCTCGCCCATCCAGCACAAGGACATCGGCGTCTTCCGCGGCCTGCCCAATCCGTTCACGGCGACCCGCTACCACTCGTTGGTAATCGAGCGCGAGACGCTCCCCGATTGCCTGGAGATCACGGCCTGGACCGAGGACGGCGAGATCATGGGCGTGCGCCACAAGACACTGGCGGTGGAAGGCGTGCAGTTCCATCCCGAGTCGGTGCTGACCGAGCACGGCCACCAGTTGCTGAAGAACTTCCTGACCGAGGTGCGGGCATGACCGCGATCACCCATCAGCAGGCGTTGACCCGGGTCATCGAGCACCGGGAGATCTTCTTCGACGAGATGCTGGTGCTGATGCGCCAGATCATGTCGGGCGAGATGAGCCCGGTCATGATGGCGGCGCTGATCACCGGGCTGCGCGTCAAGAAGGAGACCATCGGCGAGATCGCCGCCGCGGCCACGGTGATGCGCGAGTTCTCGACCAAGGTGCCGGTGGCCGACACCGAACATCTGGTCGACACCTGCGGCACCGGCGGCGACGCCGCCCACACCTTCAACATCTCCACCGCCGCGGCCTTCGTCGCGTCGGCGGCCGGCGCGCGGGTGGCCAAGCACGGCGGCCGCTCGGTGTCGTCCAAGTCGGGCAGCGCCGACGTGCTGGAGGCGCTCGGCGTCAACATCAACCTGGCGCCGGACGACGTCGCCCGCTGCATCGGGCAGGTCGGCCTCGGCTTCATGTTCGCGCCCAACTTCCACGGCGCCATGAAATATGCCGCGCCGGTGCGCAAGGAGCTCGGCGTCCGCACCCTGTTCAACATCCTCGGCCCGCTGACCAATCCGGCCGGCGCGCCCAACTACGTCATGGGCGTGTTCCATCCCGACCTGGTCGGCATCCAGGCCCGCGTCCTGCAGCGCCTCGGCGCGAGGCACGCCCTGGTCGTGCACGGCCGGGAAGGCCTGGACGAGATCTCGATCTCGGGCGAGACCCTGGTCGGCGAGCTCAAGGACGGCGAGGTGCGCGAGTACACCGTGCATCCCAGCCAGTTCGGCATGGCGGTGCACGACATCGCCACCCTGCAGGTGTCGAGCATGGAAGAATCGCGCGACCGGGTGCTCAAGGTGCTGGACAACGTGCCCGGACCGGAGCGCGACATCGTCGCCCTCAACGCCGGCGCCGCGATCTATGCGGCCGGCATGGCGGGCAGCCTGTCGGCCGGCGTCGGCAAGGCGCGCGAAGTCCTGGCCAGCGGCCTGGCCCGCGACAAGCTCAATTCCCTGGTGAGTTTTTCCTGACCGGTCAGTTCCGCTTCCGGCCGCTCCGCCAGAGGGCGACCAGGCCGACCAGCAGGGCGGCCGAGAACAGGATCACGCCCCAGCCGGCCAGCGACAGGGTCATGATCCGCAACTCCACCTCCTGACACAGGCCGGTCGGCATGAACAGGGCCGGCGCCTTCTGGCCCAGCCAGTCGACGATGTGCTCGACCAGTTCGGGCGTGCCCGAGGTGCAGGAGAACGGGTCCACCGGCTGGGCCTGCAGCCAGACCTGGTAGCCCGCCACGCCGATGCCGGTGCCGGCGCTGACGATCGCCAAAATCCCCATCAAGCGTCCGAACAGGCTGCGCGAGAAGAACGCGGCCAGCAGCGCGAAGCCGCCCAGCAGCATGAACAGCAGGCGCTGCAGGATGCACAGATGGCAGGGGTGTAGATTCAGCTTGGCGGTCATGATGAAGGTGGCCACGACCAGCCCCAGACTGCCCAGGGCGAGAATGGACCAGATCAGTTTTGCATTCGGGAGTCGCATCCGGGTCTCACATGCATGTGGTTGGCGGCGGCGCGAGGCAGCGCCGGGGATGGTCCCGAAGTATACGTCAGCGTCGGCTGGATGGGATTATCTGGGCAGGCCGGCCAACAGTTTTCCGGCATAGACGGACCTGACATAGGCCGCCTCGTCCGGGGTGGTCCTGCTTTGCAGCACCAGCATGCGCAGGTGGTCGGAAACGGGGATGCCGAGGCCCATGAGCACGGTCAGGTCCCAGGAATAGGTGGTGCCATGGGCCATGTGGTCGAGCACGGTTTCATAGTTCGTCATTTTGACCTCTACTTTCCAGCCGGGGCGTCGCGGTAAATCTGCGGCCGCCTCGCAATGGCTTGGGTCATTAACGGCAAACCGCGGGAAAAATTGAGTGGCAGGCGAGGAATCGAAGCTCCAGTGCATTGCCGACGCCCGCCTTGCCTTTCTTCTTCAGCCTATCAAACAGGCGGAAACGCAGGCCCGTCCTGTCGCCGGTCACCGAACAAAATCCCGTCGCGCAGCCGCGCCGACGCCATCCCGTGTCTATATTGGATGGACGACATCCATTTCGGGGGACGACGGGGACCATGAGCGGGAGACGCTGCAGGGTGGTAGTCAACACGACGAACGGGATGTCGTATCGTTTTGCCGTCGAGACGGCCAACACCTTATTCCAGAGGGCAAGGGGGCTGATGGGCCGTACCGCTTGGAACGGCTCGGACGGGATGCTGTTCGTCTATCCCTGGCCCAGGGTGACGGGAATCTGGATGGTGGGTACCCACCTGGCGCTGGATGCGGTGTTCATCGCGGCCGACGGCAAGGTGTGCAAGATCGCCCATGAACTGGTACCGCATACACGCCATACGGAATATTCGGGAACGCCGGTCAAGTGGGTACTGGAGGTTCCCGCCGGAACTTGCCGTCGAATCGGCCTGGAAGTAGGCGCCGCTGTCGAGGTGATTGAAGACAGGACAAAAGCCGGCTGGATGTGCTGGCTGGCGGGCTTGTCCGGGCGTTTTCCGGCAACGAAAAATGGGAAGGAAACCGGCGAAGGCGTCGTCGCCTTCAATGGCGGACTGTCTGGCTCGACGCAGAGAAAAGGGAAAACACCATGACTGTAACCATAGGCGAACTCCTGGTAAGGGAACACATCATTTCAAGCGTCCAGCTGGCTCAGGCCTTGGCCACGCAAAAGAAAAACGGCGGCCGGCTGGGTGAGGTCCTGGTCGAACTCGGATTCGTCGGCGACGACATGCTGGAACGGTTTTTCCGCAATGTCCCGCCGGTACCGCACAAGGTCTCGCAGACCGGCCTGAGCGAGATATTCCTCATCGACCTGATGCTGAAGATCTCCTATTTCGAGGGCGGGGTCTTCACCCTGCTGAGCATGTCCCAGAACATACGCCTGTCTTCATCGGTGGTGGACGAACTGGCCGATCTCGCCAAGACCGAGCGCCTGATCGCCATCCGGTCGGCCAACGGCCTCGGACGGGCGAGCCATATTTTCGAATTGACCGAACTGGGTCGGCAGCGGGCCGAAGCGGCCATCGGCCAATCCCAGTACGCCGGCCCGGCGCCGGTTCCTCTGCAGGACTACAGCCTGATGGTGGCGCATCAATCCATCCGGCAGATCGACATCGACGAAAAGTGGGTCCGGCATGCCTTGAACCAGCTGGTCCTCAACGACTCCATGATCATGCAGCTCGGCCCAGCGCTCAATTCCGGGCGTTCGGTATTCCTGTACGGTCCGCCCGGCACGGGCAAGTCCAGCATCGCCGAGGCGATGGGCAGCGAGCTTCCCGGCGAGGTGTTCATTCCGCATGCGATTCTGGTCGACGAGCAGTTGATCCGCGTCTTCGACGCCGAGGCCCATAGCCCGATCGAGACCGTTCGCGACAAGGGGCCGCAACTGGATCTGGATGCCACCCTGAACTACGATCCGCGCTGGGTGCGCTGCCGTCGGCCCATCGTCATGGTGGGCGGCGAACTGGAAATGTCCTCCCTCGATCTGGAGTACAACACGGTCAGCAAGTTCTATGAAGCGCCCATCCATATGAAGGCATCCAACGGTGTTTTCATCCTGGACGACTTCGGGCGTCAGATGGTCCCCCCCAAGATGCTGCTCAACCGCTGGATCGTCCCGCTGGAACGCGGCACGGATTTCCTGAGCCTCCATACCGGCAAGAAATTCGAAGTGCCGTTCGACCAGATATCGATCTTCTGCACCAACCTCAAGCCCAGCGAATTGGTGGACGAAGCCTTCCTCAGGCGCATCCGGCACAAGATCAAGGTCAATTACCAGACCGAGGCCGAATACATCGAGATCCTGCGCCAGGTCTGTCAATTCCATGGCCTCGAGTTCGACGCCGAGACCACGGACTATTTGATCGATGCCTATTACCGCAAGACTGGCCGCCCGTTCGTCGGCAGCCATCCACGCGACCTGGTGGATCAGATACTGGACCGGGCGCGTTTCCTCAAGATCAAACCGGCCTTGACCAGGGAAGCCATCGACGCAGCAGCGGCAAACTACTTCGTCGAACTGTAATCGCCCAGGGCGGAGACCGTGGCAGTGGACAACACTCCCGACCGGCAAGCGGTGCGGCTGCGCGCGCCGACCAGCCACGCCTTGGCCACCGCCGCGCTGCTGATCGCCGCTTTCGCCCTGGGTCTGTCCTATCCGAGCACGCGCGATCCGGACATCTGGTGGCACCTGAAGACGGGCGAGTGGATCGTCCAGCACGGCGCCGTGCCCTGGAGCGATCCATTCGGCGCGCATACCGCCGGCGTCCTCTGGGTCGCCTATAGCTGGCTGGCTGAGGTCTGGTTTTATCTGATCGACCGCTACGACCCGGCATTGGGCCTCAAGGCGATCCAGGGGCTGGTGGCGGCCGCCACCCTGGGGCTCGTGTACGTCCAAGCCCACTGCCGCAGCCGGCGCCCCCGCCTCGCGCTGTTGGCGACGGCCTTCGCAGTCGTTCCCTTGATACCTTGGTGGGCGCGCCCTCAGATGTTCTCGTTCCTGCTCATGGCCGCGACCATGCTGGTCCTTTGGTGGGGCCAGAATCGCGCGCGGCGCGCGTTCTGGTTCCTGCCTCCCATCATGGCGCTGTGGGCCAACCTGCATATCTATTTTGTCGTCGGCCTCGGCCTGATGTGGCTGCTGCTGCTGTGGCCCTGGCTGTCTTGGCTGCTGGAGGGCCGTCGCCGCGACCCGTTGCCGTCGGCCTATGGCCTCGGCATCGCGCTTGCGGCCAGCCTGGCGCCCTTGCTCAATCCCTACGGCGCAACGCTTTTCCGGGAGATCCTGCCGCTGGCCGCGCATGCCACCGACAATTGGCCGCGCAACGTGATCCAGGAACTCCAGTCGCCGGATTTCCACAACTGGGCGGGACAGATGTTGTTCCTGTGGATCGCCTTGTTCTCGCTCGCCTTCGCCGGTTCGGGGCGCCGGCCTCCGGCCCTCACGCTGCTGCTGTTCCTGGTTTTGCTTTTCCGCGCGCTGTTCGCAATCAGGGATATCCCGTTCTTCATCATCGTCATGCTGCCCCTGGCTGTGGAGCATGTGGCCGCGGCCTGGCCCCAGCCTGGCCAGGCGGCATCTCTCGCTTCCAGCTTCGTTTCGCCCGTTGCAGTCGCCAAGGGGGTCGCGCACTGGCTCATTGCGGTCCTGCTGGCGCTGCTGCTCGCGGCGCCGTTCGTGAAGTACGACCGGGAACGCGGCCGCCTGCTCCAGGAACGGGACAAGGACTACCCGGCCGGTGCCGTCGCCTATCTTCTAAAAGCCCGGCCGTCCGGGCCCATGCTCAACGACTTCAACTGGGGCGGCTATCTGATCCACGCATTGTCGCCCGCCTATCCCGTGTACATCGATGGCCGCAACCAACTCTACCGCCGCGCCTTCTGGGACGAATACGACAAGCTGAGACAATGCAAACCGGGTTGGCAGAAGCGGCTCGACGCGACCGGCGCGCGAGTGGTCCTCTGGCAGGCGGATGCCCCCCTGGCGGCGCTGCTGCGCCTGTCTCCGGAGTGGACGGTGCGCTATGCGGACGGCAATGCGGTCGTCTTCGTGAAATCGATCAGGCGGCAGGGCGAGCGATGAATGGCGACGCAAAGACTGTCCTCATCATCGGCGCCGGGCCTGCCGGACTGACCGCGGCTTTCGAGTTGCTGGGCGGCCACGGCGGCGGGCAGGGCGCATACAAGCCCATCGTCTTCGAGGCCGACAGCCAGGCCGGGGGCATCAGCCGTACCGTCAACTACAAGGGCAACCGCATCGACATCGGCGGGCACCGCTTTTTCTCCAAGTCGGACTGGGTGATGGACTGGTGGCAGAACGTCCTGCCCCTGGAGCAAAGCGTGCAGGGCACGGCGGTGGATATCCGCTACCAGAACCGGCGCCATGCCTTCCAGGCCCGGCACGGCGCACCCGTCGATCCGGACGCAGTCATGCTGGTGCGCACCCGCCTGTCGCGCATCTTCTTCAACCGGCGTTTCTTCAAATACCCGATCAGCCTCAGTTTCGAGACGCTCGCCAACCTCGGTCCGGCGCGCACCGTGCGCATCGGCCTCAGCTATCTGCGGGCGATGTTGTTCCCGCGGCCGGAGAAGTCGCTGGAGGACTTCCTCATCAACCGTTTCGGCCGCGAGTTGTACCTGACCTTCTTCAAGTCCTACACGGAAAAGGTATGGGGCGTCGCCTGCACGGACATCAGCCCCGAATGGGGCGCCCAACGCATCAAGGGCCTGTCCATCGGCAAAGCGCTGCTGCACATGCTGAAGAAGCCGTTCCTCGGCGAATCGATCGAAGCCCAAAAAGGCGAGCAGACCAGCCTGATCGAACGCTTCCTCTATCCCAAGCACGGCCCCGGCCAGATGTGGGAACAGGTGGCCGAACGAGTCCAGGAGCGGGGAGGGGAGATCCACTATCGCCACCGCGTCGTCGGCCTGGAAGTGAAGGACGGGACCATCGGCGCACTGCGCGTCCTCGACGAGGATACCGGCGAGATCCGGCGCGTCCCCGGCGACTACGTGATCTCGAGCATGCCGATCAAGGACCTGGTCGCCGGCCTGGATCCCCCCGCGCCGGCTAACGTGCGCGAGATAGCCGCGAACCTGCCCTACCGTGATTTCATCATCGTGGGCGTGCTCGTTTCCGGCATGAGGCCGCACGCAGGTACGTCCACCGGAACCCACAGCCATATGCCGCCGGACAATTGGATCTACGTCCAGGAATCCGATGTCCTGGTGGGCCGGCTGCAGGTCTTCAACAACTGGAGCCCAGCCATGGTCGCCGACCAGGACCATGTCTGGCTCGGCCTGGAGTATTTCTGCAGCGAAGGGGATGCGCTCTGGGGCCGGAGCGATGAAGACCTGAAGCAACTGGCCGTCTCCGAACTGGCCAAGCTCGGCCTGGCCGACGAAAAGGATTGCCTGGATGCCGTCGTCATTCGGATGCCGAAGGCCTATCCCGCCTACTTCGGCAGCTATGCCCGCTTCTCAGAAGTGCGCGCCTATCTGGACCAGATCGACAACCTCTACCTGATCGGCCGCAACGGCATGCACCGCTACAACAACCAGGACCACTCCATGCTCACCGCGCGCGAAGCCGTGGCGAGCATCGTCGAGGGGCGAACCGACAAGACGGCGCTTTGGAGCGTGAACACGGAGCAGGACTACCATGAAGAACGATCTCGCTGACGCCAAGCCCGCAGTATCGGTTGTCATGCCATGTCTCAACGAAGAGGAAACGCTGGGGATTTGCATCGCGAAGGCGATGCGGTCCTTCGAAAAAATGAACATTAACGGCCAGGTAGTGGTGGCTGACAACGGCTCGACGGATCGGTCCGTCGAGATCGCCACCAGCCTGGGCGCCAAGGTCGTGCATCAGCCGATCAAGGGTTACGGCGCAGCCTTGCTTGCCGGCGTGAGCGGCGCCGATGCCGACGTGATCATCATGGGCGATGCGGATGATTCATACGACTGGGGCGATATCGAACCCTTCCTGCAAAAGATCAAAGCCGGTTATGACCTCGTCATGGGAAACCGTTTCAAGGGCGGCATCGAGGAACACGCCATGTCCGCGTTGCATCGTTACATCGGAAACCCGCTCCTGTCGGGCGTTGCCCGCCTGGTTTCCCACGCCCCGGTCGGAGACTTCCATTGCGGGATGAGGGCGTTCACCAAGAATGCCTTCGACCAGATGGACCTGGCGACGACAGGAATGGAATTCGCTTCCGAGATGGTGATGAATGCGACACGCAACGGGCTCAGGATTACCGAAATACCGATCCACCTATATCCCGACAAGCGGTCGCGGCCGCCCCACCTGCGATCCTTCCGGGACGGCTGGAGGCATCTGAGATTCATCATGACGTATGCGCCGGATCTGGTTTTCTTTCTCCCGGGCAGCCTGTTCATGATTGTCGGAATTGTTTTGCAGGGACTGTTGTTCAGAGGCCCCGTCGATCTGTTCGGATTCCCAATGGGCATCCACTTCCTGGCTTTGGGCGGTCTGCTGACGCTCGCCGGCTTCAACCTGCTCAGCTTCGGCGTCGTGGGCAAGGCCGTCGTCAGCCACAAACACCCGAGATTGCGCAGCCCTCTGATGAATTGGCTGAAGGGGCACTACAACCTGGAGACCCTTCTCCTGGTCGGCGGCGCGATTGCCGCATCTGGTTTCCTGGGCGACCTGGCCATCTTCGTGAAATGGATCGGCCAGATAAATCAGCCCTTCGAGGAGACGGTTCATCCGGCATTTGTCGCCTCCTCGGCCATCGTGCTCGGGATGAACATCATGTTCACCGCCTTTCTTCTCAACTTGTTGATAAAAGAAGAAATCAATCACAAATAGGTCGTTGCCATGCGCGAAGAAGATACTCGGTCCGAGGCTTACCTACGTCAGCTGCTGCGCAACGATGCAGTTTTCTGGAAACGGGCCTTGCATGTGCAAGCTCCATATCTATGGAACATCAGGCGTTTCCAATTGGGAAGGACGCTCGATATCGGTTGCGGAATTGGCCGGAACCTAAGGGAACTCGGAGCCGGAAGCGTGGGCGTCGACCACAACAGCCTGGCGGTGGAAGTCTGCCGGCAAAGGGGCCTCGAAGCCTACTCGCCGCAAGACTTCGCGCAGAAATACGATCCTTCGAACGACAAGTTCGATGCATTGCTGTTCTCCCACGTCCTGGAACATATGTCGCTGATGGACGGGAGCGCCCTGGTCGGACGATTCATCCCTTATCTGAAACGACGGTCGAAATACTATTCATTGCACCGCAGGGGGCCGGATTCAAACGCGACGCTTCACACGTCGAATTCATGGATTTCGCAAAGTTGGAGGGGCTGATGGAGACGCACCGCTTTTCCCCGGTAAGATTCATTTCGTTTCTTTTCCCACTCCTGGTTGTGCATTTCTTTCCTTACAGTGAATTCGTAGTGGTCGGGGAAAGAGATGACTGAGGCCGGCACACCGATGGTATCCGTATGCATGCCAGTCTATCTCTGCGAAAAATTCATTTTCGAATCTATCCAGTCGGTACTCAACCAGTGCTTTCCCGATTTTGAGTTAATCGTTATCGACAATGCCTCGCCCGACGACACCTACCGCATCGCCAGCGAGATCAAGGATTCCCGTCTCAGGGTCTACAGGAACGACACGAACCTCGGCCTGGAGGGAAATTGGAACAAGGTCCTGAGTCTGGCCAAGGGCCGTTATGTAAAGCTTCTGCCCGGTGACGATACCATCTATCCAGACTGTCTACAGAAGCAGGTAGAGGTCCTCGAGAACGAATCGAACCGCGACGTCGTCCTGGTCTATTGCGCGCGCGACATCATCGATGCCCATGGCCGAAAAGTTTTGCGGGCCAAGTTTGCGGGTGAGGGGCGCATCGACGGCGATCAGCTGGTGAGGAAGACGCTTCGTTACGGCACCAATATTATCGGCGAGCCCGGAGCCGTTCTGTTCCGCCGCGAAGTGGGCAACAAAGTGGGGCCGATCGATTCGACCCTGGGCTATGTCACGGATTTGGATTATTGGGTCAGGCTGCTTCGCCTGGGGGCTGCCTACGCGATTCCCGAAGCGTTGTGCACCTTCCGCCTCTCGGGCGAGAACTGGAGTGTGAGACTCGGCCATGAACGGCGGCGGCAGTTTGTCCGTTTCGCGGAAAAGCTGGCGACTCTGGATCGCCGGATTTCCAGGCTCGATCTACTGTTGAGCAAGTTCATGGCCCACATCAATGAAATGCTGCGGGTCATCGTGTACAAGCAGTTGATCGGCATCGGCACGGCACACCGCAATTAGATGACGGACAACCAACCCTCCGCTCAAATCGTACGCTATATCGTCGCAGGCGGGCTGAATACCCTGTTCGCATACCTCATCTATGCGCTCGCGATCTATGCCGGCATGCATTACGCCTTGGCGGTATTCCTTGGCGGCGTCATCCCACTTTTGACCGGCTATGCACTCCAACGAAGATTCGTGTTTTCCTTTCACGGCGGCAATCGCCTGGCCAGGTATATTGCGGTCTTCATCCTGGTGTACTTCGCCAACACAGGAATCATCACGCTGCTGTTGGAGAGCGGCATCACGGGAAGTGCTTACCTCGGCGGCGCGATCGCGTTGTCGATCTGCACGCTGCTGAACTTCGCGCTCAACAAGTCGTTCGTTTTCCGATAGGGAGGGTCATGAAGATGTCCATTGCACAGTCCCCCGGAACGCCCCCCCCCGCCGCAGCATCGAAGCTGTCCAGGAAGTACCTGATCATGAGCGCGATGGTGACCGTCGGCTGCCTCGTCGTCATCGCGGTGCTCCGGTTGCGCCTCGGGAACCCGACTGCGCTGCCCATCTTCCTGTATCTGTTTCTCACGCAGGATTATTGGGCGAGCTGGCTGATGCTGGCTATCCTGATGTTCGCATTTCTGTCGCGCGGGGCGACGCGCACCGATCGCCTGGCCGGCGTCCTGGGGCGGTGTCCGCTCTGGACGTCCGCGGTCTTCTTCATCGTCCTTTGCGCGGGCTCCCTGCTGGTCTACCACGACTACCCGCTGAGCATGGACGAATACGCTGCGCTTTTTCAGAGCAAGGTTTTCGCCAGCGGGCATCTGACTGGGCAGTATCCGGCAAAGCTGCTGGATTGGCTGATACCGCCCGTCACGCAGAACTATTTCTTCTTCGTGTCCCACGGCTCCGGGCAAGTGATCTCGGCCTACATGCCGGGATTCGCATTGCTGCTGACGCCTTTTACCTATCTCGGCATCCCCTGGGCTGCGAATCCCGCCATCGGTTCGATCTCCCTGTTGGCCCTCCATCGGCTGACATTCCAATTGACGGGGGACGAACGGACGGCCGGCTGGGCGATGTTGTTCGCGATCGCGTCGCCCGTCTTCGTCGTGAGCGCCATTTCCTACTATTCCATGTCGGCGCATCTGTTGCTCAACCTGCTGTTCACCCTGGCGTTGCTGAGAGGCACCCGTGCCTGGTCGTTTCTTGCCGGGCTGATCGGCGGGTTGGCGCTGGTTTTGCACAATCCCTTCCCGCATATGCTCTACGCGCTGCCCTGGCTGGCCTGGATGCTGTACCGGCGCGAATTCGGCAAGCTGGGCTGGCTTTCCCTGGGCTACCTGCTGGTGGCCCTGCCCTTGGGGGCGGGCTGGGTGATCTTCGGATCCGAGCTGCAAGATGCCGCTGCCGCAAGCCATGCCCATCACGCGAGTATTCTCGAGGCGGCCTGGCATTCCTGGCTCGTCCTGCTCGATAAGGTGTTTACCGTTCCCGACGTGGTGGTGATCATATTTCGCCTTATCGGGATGCAGAAACTCTGGCTATGGGCCATGCCCGGCCTGATCTTGCTGGCTTGGGCGGGATATCGGTCCACGAAGGGTGAGACCATCCCGCGCTTATTGCTGGCTTCCGCGTTGCTGACCTTCATCGGCTATTTCATCGTTCCGTTCGACCAAGGCCACGGTTGGGGCTATCGCTATTTCCATTCCGCCTGGGGAATACTGCCGGTGCTGGCGGCCCTGGCGATGCGCAACGCCCAGGAGAGCCAGGAGCGCGCGCGGTTGATCGACGTGGTCGGCGTCGTCGCGATCGCGAGTGTGCTGCTCGGCAATGCCTTGCAGTTTTACCAGGTCGACACCTTCATCGAACACCACCTGGCCCAGATTCCCCGGCAAACCTCGGCCGGCAGAACGATCACGTTCGTGGAGTTGAAGGGCGGCTACTACAGGCGTGACCTGGTCCAGAACGAACCCTACCTTTCGGATCAGGATCTGATGATGGTGAGCAATGGGCACGACAGGAATGCTGCGGTCGCCCGCGGTTTCTCGAACTCGGCCAGGCTGGTTGCGAAGGGCGAGTGGGGTGAAAGATGGAGCATCGGTGAGCGCCGATAAATCGATGTCCGATCGGCTTGCTTCGGCGCCCGGTCCGGCGCCGCGCACCAGGACCGTATGGCGCGAGTTTCAACGCTATTTTCTCGTGGGCGGATTCGCCTTTCTGGTCGACGGCGCGGTGCTCGCCGGATCGGTCGAATTGCTGGGCGTCCACTATCTGGTCGGCGCTACGGCGGGGTTCGTCGTCGGGGCTCTCGTGAACTACTGGCTCTCGGTACGCTGGGTATTCTCCGAGCGCGCCCTTTCCCGCCAGGGGCTGGAGCTGGGCGCCTTCGTCCTGATCGGCGTCGTCGGGCTCGGTCTCAACGATGCCCTGATCTGGTTTTTCACGGGCTGGATCGGACTGTATTACCTGGCCTCGAAAGCGCTGGCAGCGGTTTTGGTCTTCGTCTACAACTTCGCCGTGCGCAGGGCTCTGCTGTTTACCGTTCGCCGTTCATCACTCGGCCGGGATTTGCCGTGAAATACCCCGATAATTCGTGGTCTTTTTTCTTGATAGTTAAAAAGCCTCTCCTATAGTGGGATCGAGGATAAAGAAGGGGCGCTTGAAACATCGATAATCGCGGAAATTCTCGGCCGCGGTTGGACCTAGAGGGAAGCAATGAATCGAAAGTCGCTTTGCGCATTCTTCAATGATGAGAATGGCCAGGACAACATCGAATACGGGCTATTGGCTTCCTTGGTCGCGATTGTGGTGTTGGTCTTGCTGTACGGCTTCAAGTCGCCTCTAAGTACCTTGTATGAAGAGGTCCTCAACGCACTTAACCTCGCGAGCGGTTAGTGAGTCGATGGTGTTTGGTTCTTTCTGGCCAATTGATAAGGAGAAGTGAAATGTTGAATTTCTACAAAACAGTTCCCGCCTTCATGCGTGACGAGGAAGGCCAGGACATCATCGAGTATGGTCTGCTGGCCGCCTTTATCGCGATCGTCGTCGCGGCAATCCTGATGGGCTTCAGCGACAAGTTGACGACCATCTACAACAAGATCCTGGACGCCTTGAGCAACGCGGCGAACGCAAGCTGAGAATCCGCGCCTGTGGCGGGATTCTCGACCGGTGTAATCCGAATCCGGGGCAGAGGGAAGGTCGCTCATGGCTGACCTTCCCCCGCTTGTCTACCTGCCGCTGGTGTTGCTGCTGTGCGCAGTGACCGTCATCGACATCCGCACCAGGCGCATTCCCAATCTGATCAGCCTGAACGGCATCGCGCTCGGGTTCATCTGCTGGACTTGGTTGGCAGGCTGGCATGGAGTAGCCCATGCCTCCCTCGGCATGCTGGTCGGCTTCGTCTTGTTCTTTCCTTTCTATCTCGCTCGCGGCATGGGTGCGGGCGACGTCAAACTGATGGCTGCGGTCGGTTCCTTTCTCGGCCCGAGCCATGCCTTTTATGCATCCCTGGTCGTGGCGGTCGTCGGCGGTTTCATCGCCGCGCTGGCCGCGCTTAGGCAGGGCCGGCTGGGCGAAGCGCTACGCGGGAGCTTCGCCGTCCTGACGCGCTCCGCGTCCGTCAAGACGCTCGAAAACAGTGTGCGCTCCGAATCGATTCCATATGGGCTGGCGATCGCTGCAGGAGTCGTTTGCTATTTGTTTTTCGTGACCTATGTTTGAAAAGAAGTTGCGAGCTTCCGCTTCAAAAAGCCCATTCCATCGGGTGGCGCGCTAGAAAAATCGGAAGTTGTCGTCGCTGGTCTACGAATGAAGTATGCAGGTCATGGGCCTGCGGGGATTGCGGGCTACTGTTTACGTGGCGAGGGAGAAAGCCGTGAGAAACATGAGAGCGCTGGTGGTGTTGTTGGTGGCAATCGCTGCGGGTATCGCGGCGGTCGTCTTGGCGAATCGATGGCTCACTGAGCGAACCGCCGAAGCCGGCGGGGTCAAAGTGGTCGTCGCGACCAAGGATCTCGATCTTGGAACCCGGCTTACGCCCGACATGATGCAGGCCGTGCCGTGGCCGAAGGACAGTGTCCCGCAGGGTGCGTTCGACAACGTCGACAGGGTGGCCACCCGGGTCGTGAAGACGAACGTGCTGCGCGGCGAGCCGATCCTGGAGACCAAGCTGGCCCCGATCGGTACGACCGGCGGCCTGGCCTCCGTGATCAAGGAAGGCAGCCGTGCCATGACGGTGCAGGTGAACGAGATCGTCGGCGTGGCCGGCTTCGCATTGCCGGGCAACTACGTCGACATTCTGGTGAACACCCAGGACGAGAAGACGCGCGATACGTCGAAGCAGATATCGAAGATCGTCCTTGAGCGTGTGCTGGTGCTCGCGGTCGCCCAACAGGCAACCCGCGACGACACCAAGCCCAAGGTCGTCAACGCGGTGACGCTGGAGGTTACTCCCGAGCAGGCCCAGAAGATCGACTTGGCGCGCAGCGTCGGCACGCTGACGCTCGTCCTGCGCAACCAGGTGGATACCGCTGTCGTCGCGACGGCAGCCACCAACAAGCGCGAATTGCTGGGCGCCCCGCCTGAAGCCGAGCCTCCGAAAGTCGTCCACCACGTTGTCGTCAAACGGGTTCCGGTCCGCGTCAAGAACAAGAAGGTTCGAGCCGAAACGGAAAAGGTCGAAGTGATACGGGGCACGTCCACGACCGTCGAACACTTCAAGGTCCAAGAGTGATGCGGACTGTTGGCATTGACGCGCGATGAGCGAGAGGGAGTAATGACCATGCGAGACAATTTCAAGGATCGTTGGTATCAACATCTGGGGGCCGCACTCAAGGGCGTGGGCGTGGTGATGGCTAGCGCATTTCTGATCCAGGCCGGGATGCCGTCCGCCATGGCGGACGTCGAACCGGGGCCCGCCGCCGCGAGCAGTGCGGTGAAGGAACTGGACCTTTACCAAGGCAAGTCCATCCTGTTGAAATCCGAACTGGCCGTCTCGCGGATTTCAGTCAGCGATCCCGCCGTCGCAGACGTCAAGGTGCTGAGCCCGAAGGAAATCTACGTGCTCGGCAAGTCGACCGGGCTGACCAACGTCACGCTGTGGGACAAGGCCAAAAGAGTCGTTGCGGTCTATGACATCTACGTCACGACCGACGTGGGCGTGATCCAGCACGAGATCAAGAGCGTCGCCAACGGCGGCGTCGTCCGCGTGCGTGCCGTCGGCCACACGCTGCTGCTGGAGGGGCATGTGCCCGACGCGAGGACGGCGGCGAAAGTGGCCGAACTGGCTGAAGCCATCGCCGGCAAGAAGCCGGTGAACATGCTCTCCGTGGACGGTGTGCAGCAAGTCATCCTCGAGGTGAAGATCGCGGAAGTCGACCGCACCCTGGCCGATCGGCTCGGCATCAACCTCGCCCTGAACGGCGCGGTGGGCAAGATCGATTGGAACATGCTGAGCCAGTTCGTCGGCGTCGACGCGAACGG
The DNA here is from genome assembly GCA_036391875.1 of Parasulfuritortus sp. GTDB lineage: Bacteria > Pseudomonadota > Gammaproteobacteria > Burkholderiales > Thiobacillaceae > Parasulfuritortus. The sequence goes on along the minus strand of DASVZA010000016.1, from coordinate 121,891 downwards.
CAACCAGCTCACCCCGAACCTCGGCTTCAACCATAAAGGCGGCACCGGCAACGCAGTGGGCGTCGAGGCCCAGAAGCAGGACGGCCTGGTCAAGATCCTGGCCGAACCGAACATTGTCGCGATGAGCGGCCAGGAAGGCAGCTTCCTGGCGGGCGGCGAAATCCTGATCCCGGTCGCCTCCACCCAAGGTGCCGTGACGCTGGAGACCAAGGACTTCGGCGTCGGCCTGCGCTTCACGCCGACCGTGCTCGAAGACGGGCGCATCAACATGCGGGTATTGCCGGAGGTCACCGAAGTCCAAGGCTTCCAGACCGTCAATGTCGGCACCAGTTCCGCCGTCGTGCCCACCCTGACCACGCGGCGCGCCTCGACCACGGTCGAACTGCGCGACGGCCAATCCCTGGCGATCGGCGGCCTGTTGAAGGACAACGTCAAGGAAGCGATCAATCGCCTGCCGATCCTGGGCGAGATTCCCATCCTGGGCGCGCTCTTCCGCAGCAGCGAGTACCAGACCGATCGGTCGGAGCTTCTGATCGTGGTGACGCCGCATCTGGTCAAGCCGCTTTCACCGAACTACGCCCTGCCGACGGATGCCTTCAAGGAACCCAGCCGTGCCCAGTTCTTCCTGGGCGGCCGGATGGAAGGCACGCCGGAAAAAGGCGAAGCCGCACCGGCACCTGCGCCGACTCCTGCGCCGGCACCCGCGCCGGACGCCAATGCAGATGGGCACCAGCTGAAGTAAGGAGACGGACATGAAAGCAAGCAAACTTCTATACCTGTTGATGCCCCTGCTGCTGGCCGGCTGCGGTACCACCACGCCGGTGACGCTGGACAACCAACTCGGCGAGTCGGTGCATACGGCGCTCGCAGAGCAGATACTGAATCCAGAGGCGTCGCAAGACACCCGGTCGGTAGTCATGATCGACGGCGAGACGGCCAGCGCCCTCGTGGGCCGCTACCACAGGAGCTTCGAGCGTCCGACCGCGATCAATATCTTCAACCTGGGTGTCGGCGGCACCGGCACGACGCTAGGCCCTGTCACTGGCACCGGCAGGTAATCGAAGGTTGATGGTGGCACGCACCTCCGGCCGGGCCACGGCCGGGCGCTGCGCTGCGAGGAGGAGTCACGGCCGTGAAGATCAGACACGCATCCTCGATTCGGAACATCCACTCGACGGCGCGCCGGCAGTCCGGGGCGGTGCTGTTGCTGGTGACTTTCTCTTTGTTGCTGCTGTTCGGCATCGCGGCGTTCGTGCTCGACGTGGGCCGCATGTACATCGTCAAGAGCCAGTTGCAGAACGCGGCGGACGCCGGGGCACTCAAGGCGGCATTGGTGCTCGACACTGGCGGATCACTGAATGACGCTCGAGCGGCCGGCCTGACTGCGGCGGGCAAGAATGACTTTCTACTCGGCACGGCCGCCCTTGATACCACTCCGGGCACTTCTGAAGTTCATGTCCTGTTCGGCTCGTGTATTGCCGACAGCTGCTTTTCCGAGGCTTACGATGCCACCGGAAACCCCAACAATTACACCTTCGCCAAGGTCACAACGGCGAAATCGGGAATTTCCAGTTTCCTGGCCGGTGTTATAGGGATTGCGACAAATGCGTCCAGAGCCATGGCTGTTGCGGGCCGCTTCAACATCGATATCACTCCACTCGCAATGTGCGCGATTGATACTAGCCTGTGCCCACCAACAGGCAACTGCGGGTATGACATTGGATTCGAGTATCGGTCATCCAACGTGAACCCCATTGGTCCGGGAACCCCGCTCGATATCGACCCAATGGGGTCGCCGACATGTGGCTATTCTTCCGCAAGCCAATTTAATCCCTTCGTTTGTGCCGGCAAATCCGCTATCAGCGGACTAACTGGAAGCACCGTGTACACCAACCCAGGAACGTCAACGACAAGAACGCTGCTCGATGCACGTTTTGGCGTTAACTACGGCACGAATGGCACTAGCAATTGCACGGACCCAGTTGCTGCCCCGCCCGACACAAACGTTATGCAGTATTTCTGTAGGAAAACGGGTACAGGCGGTGATCCTTGCAAGTTGACGGCCGATAAGACTAAGAAAGACCAAGTGGTGCCAAACTGGATGGCACCACTCAGCACCACGTTCGTGAACGCACAGGGTGAGGCCACACAGCAGAGTGTGACAGTGACAACTAAAACGTCCGATCACCAAGGAATCGTCTGGTCCTCCGTCGCACCTGGTACCTCACCAACTTATGGCCGTTCAACACGAACCGGTTATTACCCAGCGAGCAATTCTCCGTATGACGTGCCAAATACGCAATTCATTGCCGGCAAATGTGTAACAGGGGGCATCGACTGCAGCATCAATCCGGCGGAAATGGGGATCACCTACACCCCGAAGGCGCATCGCCGACTGATGAATATGGTGATTGTCGATTGTCAGGCCGCCGGTGGTAGTTGTCGGCCCATCAAGGTCCTGGCAGTGGGGCAGTTCTTTTTAACACGCCAAGCGAGTCTTCCAACTGATAAGGATGTGTACGTGGAGTTTCGGAAGATTGTCCCGATTAGCCAATTTACCACCCAAATCAGGCTGTACCGCTAGCGCGAGAAAGATCAGCTTATGTTAGATATCAACCAGGCAAAGGGACGTCGCCAACATGGCGTCGCGATCATCGAGTTAGCGCTCGTGCTGGTGTTTCTCTTGCTCCTAACCGTAGGCATCAGCGAGATCGGCCGCGCGTTTTGGTATTACAGCGCACTCCAGAAGGCTGCGCGTGAGGGGGCCAGATGCCTTTCCGTGGATAAATGGGAAGACACCCAAACCGCAAGGGATGCAGCAGACGCCTGTCTTAGCGTCGTCACGAGCGATGCAAGCTCCGCATGGGTTACGTCGGACGCTGGCGGAGGCAGGCCCATGACGGTAAAGATGACGTTGGACGGGACCGAGTACAGCAATACAAGCCAGTGGGGAGTTTCCAAAACCGCCCCGCAGTATGTGGGGATTCTGGTGCAGTATCAGTGGCCCAGCTGGTGGCAGATAGGCGCTGTGGCGGCGCACAACCCTTTGCATACGCAGATTTATGCGGCAATGCCATTGATGAACTATTGAAGGTGGCTGGCATGAAAGTCAACAGGATCGGGGTTCAGCGTGGTGCAGCAATCGTCGAGTTCGGCTTGGTGGCCTTCATCTTCTTCCTGGTGATGTGGGGGATTCTCGAATTCGGGCGCGATTTCTACGTCCGCAACAGCACGCAACATCTGACCCGCTGCATCGCGCGGAAAGCCGTCGTGACGGCGCCAAGCCAATCGGCTTCCGCTATCCGCGCGTGCATGTTGCCACCGGGCGGGAACGGTACTTTCTGGCCTTTCTATCAACTGACAGCCGCCGATATGACTGGCCTCTTTTCCATCGACTATTTCTGTGGGGATAGCAATGGGCAAACCAATACTGCCTGTGACCCGGTGACGCCACCGGACGATCAAGTTACCGCATGCGCAGGGCCAAGTAGTCCAACTTGCGTCAAGTTTGTCCAAGTGTGCGCACACGGGGATCTTGAGCAACTTGGTCTCTTGGGTGCGTTGATGAAGAACACGCGCATCATCCACGAGCCCAACTCGTGCACAACGATGCCCGCAGAGTCGATGGGCGTGGAAAATCCATGATCAAGTCACAATATTAACGAGACAACAAAAAATGACGCAGCTGAAGGTTCAGGTTCTAGGCCTTTCCAGAGATTTTCTGGACGAAGTACAGCACGCGCTGAAGAATGAGCCGGATATGCAGGTTTCATTCCTGCAGGGCGGCGTCGAGGCCCTGCACAACCTGGAGCAGGCAACGCCGCCCGACGTATTGATCATCCGAAAGACCAAGAGGTCGGAGGATTTCTACCAATTCCTGGGGCATTTCATCCAGCGCTTCCCGGCCACGGGCATCATCCTCTCGGCGCCTTTCAAGGACCCGGACATGATGGTGAAGGCGCTGCATGCCGGGGTTAAGGAATTCCTTTTCGAGCCGTTCCAGCCGGGCGAGATTTCCGCCATCGTCAAACGCCTCGGCAAGCCGCAGCACTGGCAGGAGCAGGATGCGCACAAGGCGCGGGTCCTTGCGTTCATTCCATGCAAGGGGGGCAGCGGTGCGACCTTCCTGGCCGCCAACCTGGCTCACATTCTGGCCGACAAGTTCAACAAGGAGGTCTTGCTGGTCGATCTGAACCTCCAGTTCGGCGACGCTTACCTCTATCTCATGGATCACACGCCGAAAAACACCTTGGGCGAGGTGTGCGGCAGTTTCGTGCGTTTCGATTATCAGTTTCTGGAATCCGCCGTGGTCCGCCTGGCTTCCGGGGTCCGGCTGCTCGCCGCGCCGGAGAACCCGGCCGATGCGGAATTGGTGAAGCCCGAACACATCGAGTCGATCGTCGCTGCGGCACGAAAACATTTCGATTTCGTGATCCTGGATGTGGGCCGGTTTTTCGATGCGGTGACCCTGAAGGCGCTCGATCTGGCGGACGAGGTTTATCCGGTATTGCAGCTTATCCTGCCTTCGATTCGCGATGCGCAGCGGATGAATGTGATTTTCAAGAGTCTGAACTATTCTGAAAACAAGGTCCGCTGGGTGATCAATCGCTACGGAGGACAAGGGGACTTGGGGGCGGGCGACGCAAGCCGTGTGATTGGCGAGCCGTTCTGGAAGATGCCCAACGATCACAAACACGTTGCCGAGTCGGTTAATCAGGGAATTTCGATCGACGAGTTGTATCCGCATTCGCCTGCGGGGAAAAGCTTGAAGGGGTTGGCTGAAGCACTCCTTTCCGCTGATGCGCCGTCGAAGCCCAAAAAGCATTGGTCCCTGTTCCGATGATGGGGCGGGGCAAGAAAGTTGCGCCGTGGCCGGGATGGGACTTGGCGCACGGGTTGAATAGATTGAGAGGTGACGTATGGCCGGCTTGAGAGAACGCTTGGAAAAAGGTGGGATGGAGAATCCGACTGCCTTGAGCGGGACGTCCTTCCAGTTGAGTCCGGCCGACAAGGCTTATCAGGAATACAAGGTCCGGATCCACCAGAAGCTGCTGGAGCGGATGGATCTGACCGTCATGGAAACCCTGCCGCTGGACGAATTGAAGCGGCAACTGAAGTTGCTGGTCGAGCGCTTGAGCGAGGAGGAAAGTACGCCGCTCAACGCCGCCGAGCGGGAACGGCTGATCCAGGATATCCAGCATGAGGTCTTGGGGCTCGGCCCCATCGAACCGTTGTTCGCCGATCCGACGATCTCCGACATCCTGGTCAATACCTATCGCCAGGTGTTCATCGAGCGCGGCGGCAAGCTGGAGCTGACGCCGATCACCTTCCGCGACAATGCGCACGTCCTCAAGATCATCGACAAGATCGTCTCCAGCATCGGGCGCCGCATCGACGAATCTAGCCCCATGGTGGATGCGCGCCTGCCCGATGGTTCGCGCGTGAACGCGGTGATTCCTCCCGTCTCGCTGGACGGGCCGATGTTGTCGATCCGGCGTTTCTCGGTCGTGCCGCTCAGCATGGACGACTTGATCAATTTCAAGACGCTCACGCCCGTCATGGCCAATCTCCTGGAGGGGATCGTCCAGGCACGGCAGAACGTCCTGATCTCGGGCGGCACGGGTTCGGGCAAAACCACCTTGCTCAACGTGCTGTCGGGCTACATCCCGGTCACCGAGCGCATCGTCACGATCGAGGATGCGGCCGAACTCCAGTTGCAGCAGCCGCATGTGGTACGCATGGAAACCCGGCCGCCCAACATCGAAGGCAAGGGCGAGATCACTCAGCGTTCGCTGGTGAGGAACTCGCTGCGCATGCGGCCGGACCGCATCATCGTCGGCGAGGTCCGCGGCGCCGAAGTGCTGGATATGCTCCAGGCGATGAACACCGGCCATGAAGGTTCGCTGACGACCATCCACTCCAACTCGCCGCGCGACGCGATGACCCGCCTCGAAAACATGATCGGGATGGCCGGCTTGAATCTTCCACCCAAGGCGATGCGCCAGCAGGTCAGCTCCGCGCTCAACGTGGTCATGCAGCTGGCGCGGTTGAGCGACGGCAAGCGCAAGATCATCAGCGTCCAGGAAATCACCGGCATGGAAGGCGATGTCATATCCATGCAGGAGATCTTCATCTTCGAGCAGACCGGGGTGGATAAGGACGGCGTCGTGAAGGGGCACTTCAGGGCTACCGGTATCAGACCCAAGTTCGTCGATCGGCTGCGTGTCCGCGGTGTGCCGGTGGACGACGCGTGGTTCGATCCCGAAATCGTCTACGAGGTATGAGATGGCACTCTACTATGTCGTGATGGTGGTGGCCTTCATCGCCGGCCTCCTGGCGGTTGAGGCCTTGTACGGCGTGTGGAACGTCAACCGCGGGCCCGAGGCCCGGCGGGTGGCGCAGCGGCTCCGCCTCATGTCCGCCGGCGGACATGCCGCGGAGGAACTGGATGTTCTCAAGAAGCGGGATGTCTCCAAGCTGCCGCGCTTTGAACGCTGGCTGCTGACCTTGCCCCGGGCCGATCTGTTGGACCGCTTGCTGGTGCAGTCCGGCCTGAACTTGTCCGTCTCGGCGTTCCTGCTGTGGGAAATCGTCTTTGCCCTGCTGTTCGGCGGACTCGCTTGGTGGTTCACGAAAATGCTCTGGTTCGCGGTCGCGGTCGCGGTGCTGTTCGCCGCCTTCCCGTTGCTGTACGTCCTGCGCGCCAAATTCAAGCGCCAATATGCTTTGCTGCTGCAGCTGCCCGACGCCCTGGGCCTGATCTCGCGCGCCTTGCGCGCCGGCCACGCCTTTTCCGGTGGCCTGAAGATGGTGGGCGACGAGATGCCGGATCCGATCGCGACCGAGTTCCGCATCACCTTCGACGAACTGAATTTCGGCCTGTCGCTCAATGAGGCGATGATGAATCTCGCCCGGCGGGTCGATATTCCGGATATCCGCTACTTCGTGATCGCCGTGCTGATCCAGCGGGAAAGCGGCGGCAACCTTGCGGAGATCTTCGACAAAATCGCCGAGTTGATCCGTGAGCGCCTGCGCCTGCTCGGGCGTGTCCGCGTGCTTTCCGCTCAGGGGCGGATGGAGGCTTGGATCATGACCATCCTGCCCTTCGCGGTCGCAGGCATCATGTTCACCCTATGGCCGCAGTTCATGTCCCTCTTGTGGCATGAGGAGGCGGGTAGGGTGTTGTTGGCCATTGCGGCGCTGATGATGGTGTTCGGCATCATCGTCATGTGGCGCATGATTCGCATCCGTATCTAGCCGGAGGCCATATGGGACAAGGCATCCTTTACCCCCTGTTGTTGCTCCTTCTGTTTCTTGCGGTCGCTTTCGGCATAGGCGCCCTGATCCGCCTCCTGTTTCCGGTCAAGACGGGCATGGAGCGCATCGAGAGGGCGCCTTTGGCTGCGGGGGAGACATCCGTGCCATGGCTGCCCAAAGTGGCCGAATGGCTCAAGCCGGCCGCCAAGCTCACCCAGCCGAAGGAGGAGTGGATGCACTCCCGGATCCGCCTCCGCCTGATCAATGCGGGTTATCGCGGCAGCGAGGTGCCGATCGTGTTTTTTGCGTCGAAGACGATCCTGGCGCTTCTGCTGCCTCTGTTGGTGTTCTTGCTGATGGCGCCACATGCCGACACGCGCTTGCCGCTCATGTTGGGCATGGCCATCTTCGTCGGCTACTACGCCCCGAATGTATTCCTCATCCTGCGGATACGCGAACGGCAACGGCAGATTTTCGAAGCCTTTCCGGATGCGCTGGATCTCATGGTCGTGTGCGTCGAGGCCGGCCTGGGTCTGGATGCGGCGATCGCAAAGGTCGGCGAGGAAATCGGTACGGCCGCACCGGCGCTGGGCGACGAATTCCGTCTGGCCAATCTTGAGCTGAGGGCCGGTCTCAGCCGCGAAGCGGCTTTGCGCAACCTGGCTTTGCGTACCGGGGTTCAGGATATCGATACCCTGGTCGCGATGCTGATCCAGACGGACAAATTCGGCACCAGCATCGCGGACGCGCTGCGCGTTCATGCCGACGGCATGAGGACGAAACGGATGCTGAGAGCGGAGGAGGCGGCGCAAAAACTGCCGGTCAAGCTTGTTTTCCCGGTCGTACTGTTCATCTTCCCGGCTCTGTTTCTGGTGCTCCTAGGCCCGTCCGTCCTTGCCATTGGGAAAATGTTTGCGAGTATTCATTAGTAGGCGAGTGACCTTGCATAGCCGGTGTTAGCGGTTGGAGGGTTAGATGATGCGAAACGAAGAACTTCGAATCAGTCATGTGGCAGCTTCGGCGTCCGAGGGGGACGTGGTCGGTGTTCGGCACCCGAAATTGCGCCGGGTGGTGGGCGTGATGCTGACGACCGGATTGATTTCCGGCCTGGCCGGCTGCGCCTTGAACGACACGCAACACAGTGCCGAAGCGACGCTTTACGGCAAGCCGCAAATCAGTGCCATGCCTCTCCTGGTCCGTGGCGACGGGACTTCGGAGGGCCGCTATGCATTGGGCAAATATTATTATTTCCAGGATCGCCTGGATAAGGCGGGTGCGGCCTTCGAGGATGCTTTGCGGCTTGATCCGTCCAATATCGATGCCATGAATGGATTGGCTTCGGTCTACGATCGGCTGGGCAAGTTCGATGTCGCCGAGAAGATTTACCGGGCGGCGCTCAAGATTCAGCCCGATGCGGCCTATGTCTGGGCGAACTTGGGCTATTCGCTGATCCTGCGCGGAGACAAGACGGCAGCGGTATATCCCCTGCAGCAGGCGGTCAGAATCGATCCGGCGAACACCGTGGCGAGAAATTATCTGGCAAGTCTTGGGGCAGAAACCAAGGTCGCCCAGGTTGGCGCGGCGAAGCCCGCTCCTGTTCAGGCAGCGTCGGCTGAAACCGCCGCACCGTCCAGCGCTCCCGCGAATGCCCCGGCTTCCGCGATGGCCGCTGAAATGAAGCCGGCCGTGGCGGCCGCGCAGCCGCCGGTTCTGCAAGCCCAATCCGTGCGGAGAGGCAACGTCACAGTGGCGGAAAACGCCGCGCAGGCGGCAGGTTCGATCACCCCGCTCATGAACAGCAAGGTGGTCGATCCGAGTCGCGTCACCATGGTCGCCCCACGGAGTATCCCTGCGAAGGCGGATACGGCGGAAGACGAGGCGGTCGGCGTTCGCGTCCCGGCCATGGCTGCGGGAAACAGCCCCCAATCCACTCGCCAGGCGATCGCATCCGATTCTGACCGGAATCCGGCGATCACTGGCGCTCGGGCAACGATACCTTCCACCCGGGCACGGACGGACAGCGCCCAGGCCTCCGGCGGCGCTTACGCGGCTTTACCGGCCGCCCTGTCGGGTCTGCGCATAGAGGTCTCCAACGGTAACGGCGTCGAGGGCATGGCGCGCGCCATCGGCAAGGAAATCAGACATGCGGGGGTGAACGTGGCGCGCATCACCAATGCCAAGCCATTTGATAAACCCAGGACCTTCATCGTCTGCAAGTACCAGTTGCGGACCGAGGCCGCCCGCTTGGCAGCCGTATTGCCAGGGAAGCCCAAGATCATGTTCGGCTCGACGGTGTATAGAAGAGTGGACATGCGGGTCGTTCTGGGAGCGGACTCCGCGTTGGCCTGGAACCAACCCTCGGCAAAGCGGGTTTTTGTAGCGTCGGCAAAGTAATGATGCTTTTCCCTGTAGTGCAGACATGGTTTCAAATCAAATAAGGAGACTCAAATGGAAACACGTAATCGCTTTATCGCACCTCACCGCATGGGAACCTGGGTGGTGACTACACTGGGGGTTGCTCTTGTGGCGCTCCTGCTCGCTGTATTCGGGATTCGGGAGGCCAGGGTCTCGGCCGTTGTCAGCCAGGTCGAGATCATGAAGTTGAACGACCGCATCAAGGCATTGGAAATGAAGGAGTCGAAGGCTGTCGAACCCACGGCCGAGCATATGGCACCTTCGAAATAATCGGTCAGGCAAGATTGAATGATTAAAGCCGCCCTTGGGCGGCTTTTTGTTGCAGATCGCCCTGATGCAGCGCGGCGTAACCCGCGCTATGCAGGTCGTCCTTCTTGCAATTGGCGCCCCCGGCACGAATCGAACGTGCGACCCTCCCCTTAGGAGGGGGATGCTCTATCCACTGAGCTACGGAGGCGAGGGGCGGAATTCTAACCTGCCTGGCGGGCGGGGTGCAGCTTGTTGTTGTCGTCAGACGGCGAAGTTTCCTGGTCTGCCGTAGTTTGCAGGTCGAGGCTGAAACTGAATCGGCTGCCCTGGCCCGGGCTGGAGTTCAATTCGATGCGGCTGCCCATCAGACCGACCAGCTGGGAAGCGATCGACAGGCCGAGGCCAGACCCTCCGGCACGCCGGCTGCCGGCGTTGTCGGCTTGACGGAAGGCCTCGAAGATATGCTGTTGCATCTCGAGCGGGATGCCGATGCCGGTATCCTGCACGGCGAATTCGAGCCGGACCTTGCCGCCGCTTTCCGACAGCTTGTGGATCTGCAGTTCGATCCGGCCGTGTTCGGTGAACTTGATGGCGTTGCCGAGCAGGTTGGTGAGTACCTGGCGCAGGCGCAGCGGGTCGCAGATTGCCTGCCTGGGTACGTCTGAGGCGATATGGACGATGAATTCCAGATTCTTGGTCTGGGCCAGGGGCAGCAGCGGCTGAAGGGTCAGACGGACGATCTCGCGAATCTGGGCCGGTTCGAGGATCACTTCCAGCCGGCCGGCCTCGATCCGGGCCAAGTCCAGGATGTCGTTGATGATTTCGAGCAGCGACTCGGCGGAGTCGCGGACCATGTTGAGCTGCGACGACTGCTTGGGTGTCAGCGGGCTGTTGAGCAACAGGCGGGTCAGACCGATGATGCCGTTCAGCGGGGTGCGGACTTCGTGTGAGACGTTGGCCAGGAATTTCGACTTGATCTGGTTGGCGGCCTCGGCTTCCTCCTTGGCCTGGCGCAAGGCGAGTTCGGCCCGTTTGGTGTCCGAGATGTCCTGGAACACGCCGACGATGCGATATGGCGAACGGGCCGTGCCGTGTCCGATCTGCATGCCGCGCGAGCTGAACCAACGGGTTTCGCCTTGGCGGGTGATGCAGCGGTAATCGACCTCGTAGAAGGGCAGCTTGCCTTCCTTGTAGCGTCGGCCGACTTCCAGCACCCGCTGCCGGTCGTCGGGGTGCAGCATGGCGGCCCAGGTGTTGTGGATGTCGTCGCCGACTTCTTCCGGCGTGGTGCCGAGCAATTCGTGCCAGCGCGCGTTGACTACGCCCCGGCCGGTGGCGACATCGACGTCCCAGTAGGCGAGACGTGCCCCCTCCAGGGCGAGATCGGCACGTTGTTCGGAGCGCTCCAGGGCATCCTGCTGCCGATTCCGGGCCTCCTGCAGGCGGACGATGACGAAAGCGAGAACGGGCACCAGGAGCATGGCGGCGATCAGGGCCAGGCGCAGCCCGTCCGGCCTGGCCGAAGCCGGGCCGCCTCCCGCCAGCAGGGCAGCCAGTGCCAGTTCGGCCAGGCCGAACAGCAGCAGGGTGATCAGCGAACTTTTGTCCAGGGGCATGAAATCCAGGGGAATTAAAAGATTGCTATCGGCTCGAATCTTAAGCCCGGTTCATTTGCCGTGTCCTGGTAAATTCGTCTTGAAGCAGGACATGGCCGGCCCATAATGATTTATAGGGATACGTGAAGAATTCTCTTCAGGCGAGCCCGGATAGAAAATCAGGAAACGATCATGTCCACTTATTCTGCAAAAGAACTGCAACGGGTACGTGATGCCCTGCAACAACAACGGCAGGCGCTGATCGAACAGGTCCAGTCGGGTCTTTCGGAAAGCGAGCAGCTCCAGTTCGCTGCCGTCCTCGGCCAGTCGGCCGGAGACAGCAGCGATGAGGCCCTGGCCACTTCGCTGGCCGATGTCGCCGCCGCGCGGCTCAATCTGGACGTCAGGCAATGGCGGGAATTGGATGCCGCCGCCGAACGCATGGCCAAGCCGGATTTCGGCGTCTGCCAGGATTGCGGTGCGGCCATCCCGATCGCCCGGATGGTGGCCAATCCGGCCGCGGTCCGCTGCATCGCCTGCCAGGAGGCCCACGACAAGACGCATGCCAGTCCGGCGCACGGTTCGCTGTAGAATCGCGGCGACCGGATAACCAAGAAAGGCGGCCTGGCCGCCTTTTCCATTCATGCCTTACATCATTCTCGACAAACTCGAACTGGCCTATGGCCACTGGCCGCTGCTGGACGGCGCTTCCCTGGTCATCGACAGGGGCGAGCGGATCGGTCTGATCGGCCGCAACGGAACCGGCAAGTCCAGCCTGCTCAAGGTGGTGGCCGGCGAGCAGACGGCCGATGCCGGCGAGGTCTGGCGTCAGCCCGGCCTGCGCTTCGGCTACGTGCCGCAGGAGCCGGTGTTCGCGCCCGGCCACAGCATCTACGAGGCGGTCGCCGAAGGCGTCGGCGAGGCCAGCCGGCTGCTGCTCGCCTACCATGAAGCGACCCATCGGGTGGCGCAAGGGGAGGGCGATCTGGCCGAACTGGATCGGCTCAGCCACGAGCTGGAGGCATGCGACGCCTGGCGCCTGAGCAGCCGGGTGGAGGAGACCCTGAGCCGGCTCGACCTGCCGGCCGACGTCGCAGTCGACACCCTGTCCGGCGGCCAGAAGAAGCGGGTCGCACTGGCCCGGGCGCTGGTCGCCGAGCCGGAACTGCTGCTGCTCGACGAGCCGACCAACCACCTCGACTTCGCCGCCATCGAATGGCTGGAAGGGCTGCTCAACGGCTACGGCGGCGCGCTGTTGTTCATCACCCACGACCGGCGCTTCCTGGACAACGTGGCCAACCGCATCGTCGAACTGGACCGCGGCCAACTGCGCGAATACCAGGGCAACTTCTCGGCCTACCAGATCAAGAAGGCGGAACAACTCGAAGTCGAGGCGGCCCAGAACCGCAAGTTCGACAAGTTCTGGAAGCAGGAGGAAGTCTGGATCCGCAAGGGCATCGAGGCTCGCCGCACCCGCAACGAAGGCCGGGTCCGCCGCCTGGAGTCCCTGCGCCGCGAGCGCGAGGTGCGCATCAACCGGCTCGGCCAGGTCGGCTTCGCGCTCGACGCCGGCGAACGTTCCGGCAAGCTGGTGGCCGAACTGGAACACGTCAGCCACGGCTACGCCGGCCGGATGCTGATCCGCGACCTGTCCTGCCGCATCATCCGGGGCGACAAGCTGGGCCTGATCGGCCCCAACGGCTGCGGCAAGACCACCCTGATCCGGCTGATCCTGGGCGAACTGGCGCCGGACCAGGGCCGGGTGCGCCTCGGCACCAACCTGCAGGTGGCCTACTTCGACCAGTTCCGCAACCGGCTGGACGACGGCGCGACCCTGATCGACACCATCTCGCCCGGTTCGGACTACGTCGAGATCGCCGGCCAGAAGAAGCACGTCATCAGCTACCTGGAGGAATTCCTGTTCCCGCCCGAACGGGCCCGGGCCAAGGTCTCCGCCCTGTCCGGCGGCGAGCGCAACCGCCTGCTGCTGGCCCGGCTGTTCGCCCGGCCGGCCAACCTGCTGGTCCTCGACGAGCCGACCAACGACCTCGACATCGACACCCTGGAGCTGCTCGAAGCCCTGCTCCAGGACTACGCCGGCACGGTGATCCTGGTCTCCCACGACCGGGCCTTCCTGGACAACGTCGCGACCCAGTCGTTGGTGTTCGAGGGCGACGGCAAGCTGACCGAAATCCCCGGCGGCTATGGCGACTGGCAGACCTACAAGGCGCGCCAGGCCGCCCCGGCCGCGGCCAGGGCCGAAAAGCCGAAAGAGGCGCCCAGCCCGCCGAAGAAGACGGAAAAGAGCCGGCTCAGCTACAAGGAGACGAAGGAGCTGGAAACGATCCCGGTGCAGATCGCGCAGCTGGAAACGGAGCAGGCCGAACTGAACGCCAGCCTGCTCGATCCCGCGCTATACCGCGACAATCCGGCCGCGGTGGCCGGCCACAAGGCGCGTCTGGAAGAGATCGAACTGGAACTGCTCGGCTTGCTGGAACGCTGGGAGGAATTGGAAAAGCGCCAGTCGGCCGACTGAACGCGTTCCAGGGTCGGCAGTGATCTGGGCAGGTTGCCGTGCCACTGGCCGAAGCAGCACAGGCGATGGTCAGGGCTTCCTCGCGCTGGATCGGTTCCGAGTCGCAATCCGGAATCGCACGTCATTTCGTCTTATTCAGTAAACCGGCATGGGCTTGCCGTCGAGCAGGGCGAGCCAGCCGCGCCCGATGCGGTAGAGCACCCAGATGCCGGTGCCGAGTATGAGCAGGAAGGCAGCCGGAATGCCGATGATGGTAAGCCAGAAGCCGCCTGCGATCAGGAACCAGAGCAAGGCGAACCAGAAGGTCCTGAGCTGCCAGCGGAAGTGGGATTCCAGCCAGGTGCCGCGCGTGTCGCGGCGCTTCGCGTAGTTGATGATGACGGCGATGATGGACGGCCAGCCGGTCAGGAAGGCGGTCACCACGAAGGCGGCGCTCATCAGGCCGGTCAGCGCGCTGAAGGCGTGCAGGCCGTACATGACGTGGGCCAGGGTCAACAGATTGCCGGGGTCGGGCGATTCCGGCGTCTGGCGCATGTCCTGCATCGGGGGCGTATCCATGGTCTTGGGCATCGGGATGCGATGCGGCCATTCTCCTGCTTTAGCCCGCTGCCCGCCATAGGGGGCGGATTGCCGCAATGGCGCGGCTTGATGCCGTTATGTCGGCAGTGCATCATTCCGCCATGAAAATCGCACTCGCCCAATTCAATGCCGTAGTCGGCGACCTCGAAGGAAACATCCGCAAGATCAGGCAGATGGCCGCGCAGGCCGCCGCTGCCGGGGCCGCCATCCTGGTGACGCCGGAACTCGCCGTCAGCGGCTATCCGCCCGAGGACCTGGCCCTGCGGCCGGATTTCTACCTGGAAAACGCCCGTTATCTGGACAACCTCGCCGCCGAACTGCCGGCCGGATTGACCGCAGTGGTCGGCCTGCCCTACATGGATGGCGACGGCCGCTATAACGCCGCCGCCGTCCTGCGCGGCGGCCGTATCGAAGCGATCTACCGCAAGCAGCGCCTGCCCAACCATTCGGTGTTCGACGAGATGCGTACCTTCGTGCCCGGCCGGGAGCCGGTGGTGTTCGAGGCCGGCGGCGTGCGCTTCGGCGTGGTCATCTGCGAGGACGTCTGGCAATCCGGCCCGGTGGAACAGGCCCGGGCGGCCGGCGCCGAATGCGTGCTGGTGCTCAACGCTTCGCCCTTCCACAAGAACAAGCAGCTGCTGCGCCACGAGGTCGTGCGCCAGCGGGTGCTGGCCAACGGCGTGTCGGTGGTCTACGTCAATCTGGTGGGTGGCCAGGACGAGCTGGTGTTCGACGGCGGTTCGTTCGCCATGGATAGCCGGGGCGAACTGAGTGCCCAGTTCCCGTTGTTCGAGGAAGGGCTGTATCTGGTCGAGCTGGCCGACGGCGTACCCAAGGGTGAACGCCATGCCTTGCCCGGCCTGGAGGAAAGCGTCTACCAGGCGCTGGTGCTGGGCGTGCGCGACTATGTCGGCAAGAACGGCTTCCCGGGCGTCATCATCGGCTCGTCGGGCGGCGTCGATTCGGCCCTGACCCTGTGCGTGGCGGTCGACGCCTTGGGCCCGGCGCGGGTCCGGGCGGTGATGATGCCGTCGCAATACACGGCCGGCATGAGCCTGGCGGATGCCCGGGCCCTGGCCGAAAACCTCGGCGTGTCGCACAGCGTGCTGCCCATCCGGCCCATGTTCGACAGCTTCCGCGCCTCGCTGGCCGAGGAGTTCCACGGCCTGCCGGAAGACCTGACCGAGGAGAACATCCAGGCCCGGGTGCGCGGCGTGCTGCTCATGGCGCTGTCCAACAAGTCGGGCAGGATGGTGCTGACCACCGGCAACAAGAGCGAAATGGCGGCCGGCTACGCTACGCTGTACGGCGACATGGCCGGCGGCTTCGCCGTGCTCAAGGATGTGGCCAAGACGCTGGTCTGGCGGCTGGCGCGATATCGCAATACCATCTCTCCCGTGATACCGGAGCGCATCATCACCCGGCCGCCCTCGGCCGAATTGCGGCCCGACCAGACCGACCAGGACAGTTTGCCGCAATACGAGGTGCTGGACGGTATCATGGAGCGCTACATGGAGCAGGACATGGCGCCGCGCGACATCGTGGCGCAGGGTTTTGACGAGGCGACCGTGCGCCAGGTGGTGCGTCTGATCGACCGTTCGGAATACAAGCGCCGGCAGTCGGCGCCTGGAGTGCGCATCACGGAGCGGGGCTTCGGCCGCGACCGGCGCTATCCCATCACCAATAAATATCAAGCACCATTTTGACAGGAGACAGCAATGAAAAAGATCGAAGCCGTCATCAAGCCCTTCAAGCTGGATGAAGTGCGCGAGGCCTTGTCGGCCATCAACGTGAGCGGTCTCACCGTGACCGAGGTCAAGGGCTTCGGTCGCCAGAAGGGCCACACCGAACTGTATCGCGGCGCGGAGTACGTGGTCGACTTCCTGCCCAAGGTGAAGATCGATATCGTGGTCGCCGATTCCCTGGTCGAGACCGCCATCGAAGCCATCGTCAAAGCGGCTCGCACCGGCAAGATCGGCGACGGCAAGATCTTCGTCACCAACGTCGAGCAAGTGGTTCGGATCCGTACCGGCGAGACCGGGGAATCGGCCGTTTGACCCGGGCCGGATCGGCCCCGCGCATGGCGCATTGAAGATGTCGCCGAATTTTATGGAATAAAAACTGCGCGTTCCGCGTCTTACACCCCTCCGCCCGCGCGCTCGGCGCCGGGCGGTGGAGGAATGGCTGGGCGTCCAGGCCGCAGGATATCCAGGGACGAAGCGGTTCCACAGGCAACAAAAACTTGAGGCGACGGCGGTTTTTACTGTCCGTCTTGGCTGTTCGTTTGCTTCGCGGCGGCCGGCGCTGGATCGGCCGTTATCAACCGAGGAAATCCATGTTCGACAATCAATCGATGAAAGCACGCCTCTGGCTGCTTGGCATAGTCAGCGCGCTGGGCGTCGCCATCCTGGCCGCGTCTTCAATCTGGCACGTCCAGCACAGCAAGGGCATTCTGGACGACTTCGTGGACGGCAAGCTCGCCGTCAACCGGTCCGCCACCCTGGCCTACGACGACGGCCTGTTGATGGGCATGTCGATGCGAAACATCCTGCTCAACCCAGCCTACCAAAAGGCCTACCAGGTCTTCGCCAAGACCCGTGAAGCATTCAAGGCCGACATCGACAAGCTCGCTCCGCTGCTCGCCAAGAGCGACGGCGGCGATGCGGCCGTGGCCAAGCTGAAGGGCGACATCGACCGTTGGGCGCCGCTCCAGCAGCAGGCCGTCGACCTGATCCAGGCTGGCAACACCACCCAGGCCCAGGACCTGGTGGTCAACCAGGAAACCCCGGCCTGGCGCATCGTGCGCAGCGACCTGCTCGGCATCGTCAAGCATTCGGACGATGAAGCGGAGCAGGACCGCGTCAATCTGATCGGCAACCTCGACAGCTCCAGCACGTTTTCCATCGTGCTCAGCCTGATCAGCCTGGTGATGGTGGCGGCGATCACGGCCTTCGTGGCGCGCGCCATCTTCCGCCAGGTCGGCGGCGAGCCGGCCTATGCCGCCACGGCCCTGCAGCACATCGCCCAGGGCGACCTGACCCACCATATCCCGTCGCGCGAGGGCGATGGCAGCAGCATCGTGGCCGCCATGCGCAGCATGCAGTCCCAGATCCGTCAGTTGATCGGCAAGACCGCGACCAGCGCCGAGTCGGTCGTGCAGGAGAGCGGCGCGATCCAGGCCGATGCCGCACGTCTGTCGCAAACCGCGGAAACGCAGAGTTCGGCGGCATCGGCCATTGCCGCGGCGGTCGAGCAACTGACGGTCAGCATCGGCGTCATGTCGGACAACGCCAACGATGCCAAGCGCCTGGCTTCCCAATCGGAAAGCCAGGCCCACGACAGCCTGGATCTGGTTTCCTCCGCCAGCGGCAGGATAAAGACGGTGGCTGGCGGCATGGAGGAAGCCTCGGTCACGATGGAGGAACTCTCGAACAAGGTGTCGAGCATCAACAGCATCGTCCAGACCATCCAGGACATCGCCGACCAGACCAACCTGCTGGCGCTCAACGCCGCTATCGAGGCTGCCCGGGCCGGCGAGCAGGGCCGCGGCTTCGCCGTGGTCGCGGACGAGGTGCGCAACCTGGCCGAGCGGACCACGGCCTCGACCCAGGAGATTTCGAATATCGTCGGCGGAGTGCGGCAGACGACCGATGCCGCGATGGAGACCATGTCGCGGGCGAAGCAGTTGGCCCTCGGCGGTGTGGCCGACATGGATGGAGTGCGCGATGCGGTGATGGCACTGGACCGGGCTTCGGTGGCGGTGAGCAGCGCCATCGAGTCCATCGCCTCGGCCCTGCGTGAGCAGACTTCGGCCAGTACGGATATCTCTCAGCGCATCGAGCAGATCGCCCAAGGGATCGAACAGACGCATGCCGCGGCGACCGAGTCGAGCCGCCGCTCGGGGACGCTGGTCGACCTGTCCAACCAATTGAAGGAAGGCGTTCGGCAGTTCAAGGTGTAGGCCAGCGGCATCAAGCGACGCCGGGATGTCTCCACCGGCGTCCCGTTGGTCGGGCACGACGATGAACCGAGTCGGGCTTCAGTCCGGCAGCTTCTTGCCCGGATTGAGTATCCCGTAAGGATCGAACAGGCGCTTGAGGTCGCGCATGAAGCCGAGCGTGACCGGGTCGAACTCCAGTCCGACGAAGGGTCGCTTCTCGCTGCCGATGCCGTGTTCGCCGGACAGGCTGCCGGACAGCCTGAGCACCGTTTCGATCAGCTCCAGCCGGCAGGCGCGGGCGCGGGTCAGCTCTTCGGCATCATCCGGATGGACCATGATGTTGACGTGCAGGTTGCCGTTGCCGGCATGGCCGAAGGCGACCACCGGCACGGCGTGGCGGTGGCCCATGTCGTCGATGGCGGCGACCAGGTCGGCCAGCTTGCCGACCGGCACCACCACGTCCTCGTTGATCTTGAGCGGGGCGATCTTCTTCACCGCATGGGAGAGCGATTTGCGCGCGGTCCACAGTCGGGTGATTTCTTCCTTCGAGAAGCCGCTCTGCACTTCGAGCAGGCCGTCACCGTGCAGTGCTTCCTCCAGGGCGGCCAGATGGCGCGGGATGTCCTCGCGGTCGCCTTCGACCTCGGCCAGCAGGACTGCCCGGGTGCCGGCCGGCAGGCCCTCGGCGCCGCCGTATTCGCGCAGGGCCTCGATCGAGCGGCTGTCCATGAATTCCAGGGTGTAGGGCACGATGGGCTGGCGCATGGCGCGGATGACCGCCTCGCAGGCGTTGCGGGTGCCGGCGTAGCAGACGCGCAGGCTGGCGATCTGACGCGGGGCCGGGATCAGCTTGAGGGTGGCCTCGGTGATCAGGGCCAGGGTACCTTCCGAGCCGATCAGCAGGCGGGTCAGGTCGTAGCCAGTGGCGTATTTCGTGGTCCGGCTGCCGGCACGGAGTTCGCGGCCGTCGCCGGTCACGGCGCGCAGGCCGAGCACGTGGTCGCGGGTGGCGCCGTATTTCACGGTACGCGGCCCGGCCGCGTTCATGGCCAGGTTGCCGCCGATCCGGCTGTAGGCGCCGGAACCGGGGTCGGGCGCGTACATCAGGCCGGCCGTGGCGGCCAACTCGTCGATGTCGTCGGTGACCACGCCGGGCTCGACCACCATGAGCCGGTTGTCCGGGTCGAATTCGAGGATGTGGTTCATGCACTCGAAGCTGACCACCAAGCTGCCGGACGTGGGCAGGGCGCCGCCGACGTTGCCGGAGCCGGCGCCGCGCGGCGTGATCGGCAGCTTCTCGCGCGCGGCGATGCGGACGATGCCGGCGACGTGGTCGTGGCCGGCCGGGAACAGCACGGCTTCGGGGATGCAGAATTTCGGGGTTTCGTCGCTGGCATAAAGGGCCAGCGTCGCGGGGTCGGTATGGACCCGGTCCTCGCCCAGCAGGGCGACGAATTCATTGCGCAGTCTGTCGGTCAGCATGGTGGTCAGGCGTTCAGCCCAGGGTCGGCTCCACGACTTCGGCGGCCCGGACCATGGCGTCCGTGTCGGGGAAGCGGGCGTGTGCTTCCTGCACGGCGATGTCGTACAGGGGACGGATGAACGTGCCCTTGGCCTGTTCGGTCATGGCGTGGCGCAGGGCCTGGGTCATCACCTTGTCCAGGGACACCAGGCGCCGTCCGCGGACGATGCCGTCCGCGGCGTCGACCAGGGTGACGAACAGACGGGCGCGGTCGCCGGGCGACTCGGCCGGCAATTCCCGCTCGTCTTCCGGCAAGAGGTTGATGTTGAAGGCCGCGTCCGACCATTCGCAGACATCCTGGATCTTGTAGAGCAGGAAGGCGGCAGGGCCGTTGCTGTACAAGGCGACCTCGATTGGCCGGTCGCGCAGGCCGAGTATCTCGGCCGAGCTGGGCTGGCGCCAGAACAGGGTCAGATGATGGGCGCCGTCCTGGTAGACGTAGCGGACGCCTTCCTCGAAGGTGTTGAAACCGGGGGCATAGGCCTCGCCGACCTTGGGCAGGTTGGAGGGCGTTTCCGGCCGGACGAAGGTGTGGACTTCGCTCATTCGGTTTCTTCGCCCAGCAGCGCCACCAGCATGGCGACCATGTGCGGGTCGAAGTCGAAGCCTTCGTCGATGCCGGGGTTGATGGCGATGCTCATGTTCTCGCCCATGCGGCGCAGGACCCAGGAGAATTCGGTCAGCAGGCCGCCGCTGTAGTCGGGGAACTGGCTCAGGAAATCCTTGGCCCGCTCGGGGGCGGAGAACAGGATCACGGCCCGGTGGCCTTCGTCGTCCTCCAGCACCATGGGTTCGGCCTGGGTCGAGCGCTGGAAGCCGGCGATCTGGTGCTTCTCGTCCTTGACCGGCATGAAGACCTGCATGTTGATCAGCCGCTGCGCGCTTGCCTCGGGGTCCGCCTCCATGCTGATCATGTCCAGCAGCAGGTGCTCTAGCTCGTTGCGGGGTTCGAAAGTGGGGGAGTCCATCGTGCTGTTGCCAATTCGGAAAGACCGTCAGAATAGCACTCGGTGGGTAATTGGGGGAGTTCCGGATGCGGATCGGGATCGATCTCGGCGGTACCAAAATCGAGTTGATCGCCCTGGCCGAAGCGGGCGGGGAACTGCTGCGCCGGCGGGCGGCGACGCCCCAGGGCGATTACCGGGCGACCGTGCTGGCCGTAGTGCAATTGGTCGAACAGGCCGAAGCCGAACTGGGCCGACGGGGCAGCGTCGGAGTGGGCACGCCGGGAGCGGTGTCCCGGGCCACCGGCCTGATGAAGAACTGCAATTCGACCTGTCTCAACGGCCAGCCGTTGCAGGCCGATCTGCAGGCCGCACTCGGGCGCGAGGTGCGTCTGGCCAACGACGCCAACTGCTTCGCGCTGTCCGAGGCGACCGACGGCGCGGCGGCCGGAGCCCGGGTGGCCTTCGGCGTGATCATCGGCACCGGTTGCGGCGGCGGGGTGGTGGTGAACCGCCGCAGCCTGACCGGGGCCAACGCGATCGCCGGGGAATGGGGCCACAATCCGCTGCCCTGGCCGCGCGACGACGAGCGGCCAGGGCCGCCCTGCTATTGCGGCAAATCCGGCTGCATCGAGACCTGGCTGTCCGGGCCGGGCCTGAGCCGAGACCTGCAGACAGCGGCCGGCCCGGTCCTGCCGGCGGCCGAAATCGCGGCCCGGGCGGCGACCGGGGATGCCGCCTGCGAGGCTGCCATGCAGCGTTACGAAGACAGGCTGGCGCGCGGTCTGGCCCATGTGATCAACATCCTGGACCCGGAGGTCGTCGTCCTGGGCGGCGGGCTGTCCAACGTCGCGCGGCTGTACGACAACGTGCCCCGGATCTGGGGCAGGTATGTCTTCTCCGATGTGGTGGCGACCCGGCTGCTGCCGCCGAGATACGGTGATTCCAGCGGGGTGCGCGGCGCGGCCTGGCTGTGGGGGTGACCTAGATCCGGGGGGGCACCCATTTCAGGGGGTCGATGTTCCAGGCCTCGAACGACTCGTGGCCGATGACCTTGTCCTGGCAATTCCGCTGGGCCAGGTCGATGGTTTCCGGCTCGAGGTAGTGCCTCTTTCCGGCGTGGTAGAAGGCGCGGACCACCGGGTTCATCAGTTTTTCCGGATGCTGTTCGAGCACCACGCCCAGGCGTCCGCTGTCCAGCCGGACCAGGGAACCGGTCGGGTAGATGCCGACCGATTTGATGAACAGGCGGACCAGCTCGGGATCGAAGTGGAACTTGCTCCATTCCAGCAGCTTGCCCAGTGCCTCGGTCGGTTCCATGCCCTTGTGGTAGACCCGGTTCGAGGTGATGGCGTCGTAGACGTCGACGATGGCGCCCATCTGGCCGTAGAGCGAGATCCCGTTGCCCTGGAGCTTGTTGGGGTAGCCGGTGCCGTCGAAGCGTTCGTGATGCTGGCCGGCCACGTCGAGCGCGATCTGCGAGATGCCCGGGGTGTTCTGCAGGATGATGATGCTCTGCACCACGTGGGATTTCATCTTGGCGAACTCGGCATCGGTCAGCTTGGCCGGCTTGTTGAGGATGGCGTCCGGCACCTTGGCCTTGCCCACGTCGTGCAGCAGGCCGCCGATGGCGACTTCCTTGATGGTCGGGCGGTCCAGTTCCATGGCCCGGGCGAAGGCGATCAGCAGGGTGCAGACCGAGACCGAGTGCTGGAAGGTGTAGGCGTCGTGCTCCTTCAGGCGGCCGAGCGGCAGCAGGGCATCCGGATTGCGGAAGATCGAGTCGACCATGTTCTCCACCAGGGGCTCGATCTTCTCCATTTCGATCTGCTTGCCGAGCCGGATGTCGCTCAGCATGTCGCGGGCGATCCGGGTGGCTTCGCTGTGCAGGCGCAGGGCCCGCTGTTGTTCCTCGGCGAGGGGCGCGCGTTTCTGCCGGCGGCTGTCCTCGGCGATGCTCGACAGTTGGTGCGCGATCTCTTCCTGGACTTCCTGCCTGGTCGGCGCATCGGTGGCCACGTCGTCGCCCCGTTCGACGTCGATGTAGACCTCGTGGATGCCGATCTCGACGATCTTGCGGATGGTGGCGGCGTCCTTGACCGGGAAATGGTTGCCCACGAAGGGATGGTCCATCCAGCCGCAGTTGATGTCGTGGATGTACATCCCGGGGCGCAGTTGCGCCACCTGGATCTTCTTGATGTGGTCGGTGCTCGTCGTTGCCATCTGTCGCCTGCCGTGTTCGAGGGCCGGTTTTAGCTCGGTCGCCGCAGCGGCCGGCTTATCGGCCGTATTGCTGCTGCATCTTCTGCATCTGCTTCATCATTTCGGGGGTGAGCTGGAAATTGCCGCCGCTGGGCATGCCCATGACCGTCACCGAACCGGGCGTCTGGCCCGGCTTGCAGGGGTCGAGCCATTTTCCGTCCATCACCGCATGGCTCTGGCCGACGCCCTGCACGGCGGGCGAGAAGCGGGTGGTCGAGTCCATGTGGTAGGCGTCGGTCATGTTGCCCGTGACCACGGCATGGCTGATGGCGGTGGTGCCGTTGAAGGTGCAGACCGAATCGACCACGATCCGGTCGCCCAGGCGCTGGGTCGATAGCTTCGAGCACTGCGGGCGCACGTTGCGGTTCGGGCCGTTGCCGGCGGCGAGATTGTCGGTCTTCTTGTCGACGCAGACCTGCAGCGACACGCTGCCGCCGGCATCGGTCCGGGTGTCGATCTGCCACAGGCCGGAATTGCGTTGCGGCATGTCGGCGGCATTGGCCGGGAGGGCCGGCAAGCAGGCGGAAACCAGGAGGGTGGCGAGGACATTCAGCTTCATGATGTCGTTCTCGTTCGTGATTCAATGTGTCGCGGACGCCGCCGGCTGCCGCTTGGACGGGAGGCGCACCACATCCTTTATGGCATCAATACCTGGGGGCGTCCAGTTCCTGGACCAGGGTGCGATAGCTGCGCCAGCGCTCCTCAAGAATGCTGCCATTTTCCACGGCGGCGAGGATTGCGCAATTGGGCTCTTTCAGGTGGCGGCAGTTGTAGAACCGGCATTGGCCGATCAGGGGGCGGAACTCCGGGAAGGCATGCTGCAGCCCCGCGTTGTCCAGGTGGCCGAGCCCGAATTCCTGCATGCCGGGCGAGTCGATCAGGTCGCCGCCCTCCGGCAGGTGGTAGAGCCGGGTGTTGGTCGTGGTGTGCTTGCCGGTATCGAGCGCCTCGGAAATCTCCCGGGTGGCGATTTCAGCCGCCGGCACCAGTGCGTTGACCAGGGTGCTTTTGCCGACCCCGGACGCGCCGATCAGGATGGAGGCCTTGCCGGCCAGCCAGGCGCGCAACGGCTCGATGTCCCGTTTCGCGGCCAGGGCGATCAGCGGATAGCCCAGTGCTTCGTAGGGCTTCAGCCGCGCCAGCAGGGCCGCGCTTTCCGCCAGGTCGGTCTTGTTGACCACGATCCGGGCCGGGATGCCGGCCGCCTCGGCGGCGACCAGGCAGCGGTTGAGCAGGTCGGGGTTGGGGCTGGGCACGGCCGCGGTGACGACGAAGATCTGGTCGACGTTGGCGGCCAGGAGCTTGGAGCGGAACCGGTCGGAACGGTAGAGCAGGTTGTCCCGTTCCAGGACC
The DNA here is from genome assembly GCA_036391875.1 of Parasulfuritortus sp. Taxonomy (GTDB): domain Bacteria; phylum Pseudomonadota; class Gammaproteobacteria; order Burkholderiales; family Thiobacillaceae; genus Parasulfuritortus. The sequence goes on along the minus strand of DASVZA010000016.1, from coordinate 97,239 downwards.
GCCTCGATGACGCCGCCCGCCGCGCCGGTCGCCCGGCAGGCGACGCGGTCGTTGCAGGCGATGCCGCCCTTCTTGCCGCGGGTGACGCAGTCGAGTGTGCCTTCGGTGGTCTCGACCAGGAAATGGCTGCCGTGTGCGGCGACGACGCGGCCGGTCAGTTGCCCCGTCACCCGCCGTGCCTCATGCGCCGCATCTCCGCATCATTTGAACTTGTAGTAGGTCTGGTTGAGGTAGGCGCCGATATCGGCCTCGTCCTCGGGGAACAGTTTGTTGCCCAGGTTGGCGCTGCACATGTCGATCTGCTGGGCCAACGCCGCGGCGCTGCGGATCTTGTGGTCGGGCCGGGTATAGATGGCCGAGCCGTCGCCGCCGAAGCGGGCGGCGTGGCAGCCGGCACAGTCCTTGGCGTGCAGCGTCTTGCCGTGGGCGGCGTTGCCCGTGGCAAAGGGTGCGGCCGCTTGGGCGGCGCCGGCCAGGAACAGGCCGAACAGCAGGGATGCCTTGTACGGTTTCATGACTTTCCTCCTCGTTATTGCGCCCCGATGGGCTGGGGCGGGACATCGGCCAGGGTCTGCAGGCGGGCTATCCGCTCCGCGGCCCTGGGGTGACTGTCATAAAAGATAGAGTGGATCGGGTCCGGTGTCAGCGTCGACGCGTTGTCGCGATACAGTTTGACCAGGGCCGAGACCAAGAATTCCGGCCGGCTTTGCCGCGCGGCGAAGGCGTCGGCCTCGAATTCGTGCAGCCGGGAATAAAGGCTCATCAGCGGCGTGACCGGGAACAGGAACACCGGCAGCACCAGGAAGAACAGGGCCAGGGCGGTGGCGTCGGTCCGGCTGGCGACGTGCAGGCCGGCATAGAACCAGCCGGCATCCTTGAGCCAGGCCAGGCCGAGCAGCAGGACCAGGCTGAAGACGAACATCAGGACGATGCGCTTGAGCACGTGGCGGTGCTTGTAGTGGCCCAGTTCGTGGGCCAGCACCGCCTCCGTCTGATCGGCGTCGAGCTGTTCCAGCAGGGTGTCGAAGAAGACGATGCGCTTGGACTGGCCCAGGCCGGTGAAATAGGCATTGCCGTGGCTGGACCGCTTGGAGCCGTCCATGACGAACACGCCGCTGGCGCGGAAGCCGGCCCGGTCGAGCAGCCGTTCGATCCGGCTGCGCAGGCTTGCATCCTCGAGCGGGGTGAATTTGTTGAAGATCGGTGCGATGAAGGTCGGGTAGATCGCCAGCACCAGCAGGTTGAAGGTCATCCACATCAGCCAGACCCACAGCCACCATTCGGCGCCCATGCGGCCCATCAGCCACAGGGTGAGCAGGATGAGCGGGATGCCGATGGCCAGGGCGAGCAGGCCCTGCTTGACGAGGTCGGCGAAGAAGCCGGCCAGGGTCTGGCGGTTGAAGCCGAAGCGGGCCTCGATCACGAACTGGCGGTACAGCGAGAGGGGCAGCTCGGCGGCCGAGGCGACGAACATCAGGCCGAGCAGCAGCAGGGTGCCTTGCCAGATCGGGCTGGCGGTCAGGCCAGCGGCCCGGTCCTGCAGCCACTGCAGGCCGCCGCCCAGGGTGAAGAGCAGGAGCAGGCCGCCTTCCAGAACCAGGTTGAGCAGGGACAATCGGCCCTTGGCCAGGGTGTAGTCGGCCGCTTTCTGGTGCTGCTCCAGGCTGATGTTGCCGGCGAAGGCGGGCGGTACGCTGCCCCGGTATTGCCAGACGTGCCGCATCTGGCGCAGGGCGAGCCACAGTTTGAGGCCGAAGGTGAGTATGAATGCTGCAATAAAAATGCTGGAAAATGAAGGCATTAGCTTGGTCGTATGACGCTGTGCGGCTGATTATGCCACAATTGAACGCCCCTAAAATTTGGAACGCCCATGGCAAAGAACGATACCCATCTGGTCTGGATCGACATGGAAATGTCCGGCTTGGACCCCGACAACGACCGCGTCCTGGAAGTCGCTCTGGTGGTGACCGACAAGGATCTGAACCTCGTCGAGGAAGGCCCCGTGCTGGTGGTCCACCAGCCCGACGCGGTGCTGGACGGCATGGACAACTGGAACAAGGGCACCCATGGCAAGTCCGGCCTGATCGACAAGGTGAAGGCCTCGCTGTTGACCGAATACGACGTTGAGGATGCCATGATCGCCTTCATGAAGAAGCATGTTCCGGCGCGGACTTCGCCCATGTGCGGCAACTCCATCTGCCAGGATCGCCGTTTCCTGGCCCGCTACCTGCCCAAGATGGAGGCCTATTTCCACTACCGCAATCTGGATGTCTCGACCTTCAAGGAACTGGCCAAGCGCTGGAAGCCTCAAATCATGGACGGCTTCAAGAAGGAGAACAAGCACACGGCGCTCTCCGATATCCTGGAGTCGATCGAGGAATTGAAGTACTACCGCGAGCATTTCATCCGGCTGGACTGAGCCGCGCCGGCTTCGGACAAGGCGGCTGCACGGACTCACCATAACGACCGTAGGGATATCGAACGATGAAACCAGGCACCCCTTTCTCCATGGAAGTCAATCCGCACATCCCGGATCGGCTTGCCCGCCTCAAGGAATTGTCCGAGAACCTCTGGTACAGCTGGGATCGGCCCAGCCGTACCCTGTTCGCCCGGCTGCATCCCGGCTTGTGGGGGGCGGTGGGCAACAACCCCAAGGCCTTCCTGAAACGGGTCGACGAGAACCGTCTGGTCGAAGCCGCCGGCGACCACATCTTCCTGGGCAGCTACAACCGGGTGCTGTCGGCCTTCGACACCTACATGAGCGAACCGCTGCATCGCGATGCCACCCTGCCGTTCGAAGCGGGCGACCTGGTGGCCTATTTCTGTGCCGAGTTCGGCTTCCACGAGAGCTTCCCGATCTATTCCGGCGGCCTGGGCATCCTGGCCGGAGACCATTGCAAGGCGGCTTCCGACCTCCGCCTGCCGTTCGTTGCTGTCGGCCTGCTCTATCGGCAGGGTTATTTCTCCCAGCGCATCGACAACGACGGCAACCAGATCGCCACCTACACCGATTCCGATTTCGACGACCTGCCCATCCGGCCGGCCATGCGCCACGACGGCAGCGAGGTCCATGTCGAACTCGAGTTCCCCGGCCGCAAGGTGATCGTCAAGGTGTGGGAAGCCCAGGTCGGCCTGGTGCGCATGCTCCTGCTCGATACCGATCTGCCGGAAAACAATCCCGAGGACTGCCATATCACCCATCAGCTCTACGGCGGCGACCGGCTGACCCGCATCCAGCAGGAGATCGTGCTCGGCGTGGGCGGGGTTCGGGCCCTGGAGGAAATGAACATCCACCCGACCGTCTACCACATCAACGAGGGCCACGCCGCCTTCCTGGTGATGGAGCGGGTGCGGCGCGACGTCCAGAAACACGGGCTGACCAGCCAGGCGGCCCTGGAGATGGTGGCGGCCAGCACGGTATTCACCACCCATACCCCGGTGCCGGCCGGCCACGACCATTTCTCGGAAGGAATGATCTGGGACTACTTCGGCCATTGCTGCGAGGACATGGGCATCAGCCGGGAGGATTTCATGCGCCTGGGCGGCGCCGGCCATGGCCAGGACTTCAACATGACCAAGCTGGCCCTGGCCGGTTCGCGCCATCACAACGGCGTGTCCCGCATCCACGGCCGGGTCTCGTCGCAGATCTGCGGCGACCGCTGGCCGCAGATCGCGCCCGAAGAGTCGCCGATGGACTACATCACCAACGGCGTCCATATCTCCAGTTTCCTGGCTCAGGAATGGCAGGACCTGTTCGACATCAAGCTCGGCTACGAATGGCGCCGGCGGATCACCGATACGGATTTCTGGCTGCAGGTGGAAAATATTCCGGACCACCATTTCTGGTCGGTGCACCAGGGCCTGAAGACCCAGATGCTGCACACCATCCAGCACCGCGTGACCCAGCAGCACCTACGCAACCACGGTTCGGAGGCCCACCTCGACCGCATGCTGAAGCTGGCCAATCCGCTCGATCCGAACGTGCTGGTGATCGGCTTCGCCCGCCGTTTCGCCACCTACAAGCGGGCCACGCTGCTGTTCGAGAACATGGACTGGCTGCGCGAGATCATCAACGATGCCGGTCGGCCGGTGCTGTTCATCTTCGCCGGCAAGGCGCACCCCGCCGACAAGCCGGGCCAGGAACTGATCCGGCGCATCCACGAAATCTCGCGCTGGCCCGAGTTCGAAGGCAAGTTCCTGATGGTCGAAGGCTATGACCTGAGCCTGGCCCGGCGCCTGGTGTCCGGCTGCGACGTCTGGCTCAACAATCCGATCTACCCATTGGAGGCCTCGGGCACCTCGGGCATGAAGGCGGCCATGAACGGGGTGTTGAACCTGTCGGTCACCGACGGCTGGTGGGAGGAGGGCTACGACGGCACCAACGGCTGGGCCATCAAGCCGGCACCGGAATATTACGACGACGGCCGGCGCAACCGGGAGGACAGCCAGACGCTGTACGAACTGCTGCAGGACCAGGTCATCCCGATGTACTACCGGCGCGGCGACCTGGGCTTCTCGCCGCAGTGGGTGCACATGGCCAAGCGCTCCATCGCCACCTTGCTGCCGCGCTTCAACTCGAACCGCATGGTGCGGGAGTACATGGACAAGTTCTACGGCCCGGCCAGCCGCCAGTGGCATCGGTTCCGCCAGAACGACTTCGAGGCGGCCCGGACCCTGGCCAACTGGAAGGCTCGGGTGCAGCAGGCCTGGAGCGGCGTCACCATCCGCCGCCTGGATGAACCGGCCAAGCGGATCACCTTCAACGACACGGTCGAGATTCAGGTCGCGGTCGATTTGAACGGCTTGACGGCCGAGGACGTCAGGGTGGAATTGCTGGTCGGCCGCGCCTCGCGGCATGGCCAGGAAGAGGAGCTGAGGACGCTCCCGTTCACCGCGACCGGGCAGACGGGCAAGGAAAGGGTGTTCACCCTGGGGATGACGCCGGAATATTGCGGCCGCCTGATCTACCGTATCCGGGCCTATCCCTGCCACGAATACCTCACCCACCCGTTCGAACTGGGCCTGATGCTCTGGCTGTAACCGGGCCGGCGGCAGGGCGGAGGCCCCGCCGATCCCGGCGCGTCAGGCCAGCAATCGGCCGTACAGTTCGGCGTATTGCCGCGCGCTGTTCTCCCAGCTGAAGTCCTGCTGCATGCCGGCCAGCATCATCTTGCGCCAGGCGGGCTTGTCGGCATACAGGGCCAGGGCCCGTTCGATGGCCAGCCAGAGGTTGTGGGCATCCGATTTGTGATAGACGAAGCCGGTCACGCCGTCCGCGACGGTGTCCTTGAGCCCTCCCGTGGCGTGCACGACCGGCACGGCGCCGTAGCGCAGGCTGTACATCTGGTTCAGGCCGCAGGGCTCGAACCGGGACGGCATCAGGAAGATGTCGATGCCGGCCTCGATCCGGTGCGACAGCGCCTCGTCGTAGCCGATGAAGGCCGCCATCCGGCCGGGCCGGTTTTGCGCCAGTTTGCGCAGGGCCTTTTCGATCGGCTTTTCGCCGGTGCCCAGCACGACCAGTTGGCCGCCCCGGTCCAGGATTCCGGGCGCGACCGCCAGTATCCAGTCCAGCCCCTTCTGGTCGGCCAGGCGCGACACCACGCCGAACAGGGGCGCGTGCGGATCGACCGTCAAGCCCATTTCTTCCTGCAGCGCCTGCTTGCACTGCTTTTTGCCCGACGTGGCACGGGCGGAATAGGGGTGTTTCAGGTGCGGGTCGTTGGCCGGATCCCAATCGGCGGTGTCGATGCCGTTGAGGATGCCGGTCAGGCTGTGGCGACGGCCGAACAGCAGGCCCTGCATGCCCATGCCGAGGTGTGCGTGCTGGATTTCGCGGGCGTAGGAGGGGCTGACCGTGGTGATCCAGTCGGCGAAATAGAGGCCGGCCTTGAGGAAGGACAGGTTGCCGTAGTACTCCACGCCGGAGATGTCGAAGCTCTCCGGCGGCAAGCCCAGTTCCTCCACCATCTCGGGCGGGAAGATGCCCTGGTGGGCCAGGTTGTGGATGGTCATGACGGTCGGCGTGCGGTGGCCGGCATAGTGCAGATAGGCCGGCGCCAGGCCGGTCTGCCAGTCGTTGCCGTGCAGGAGGTCGGGATGCCAGTCGAGCGGCGAGTCGGGGCCGGCGAGCAGCGCGGCGATGCGCGAGAGCAGGCCGAAGCGCCAGGCGTTGTCGGGGAAGTCGCGGCCGGTGGCATCCTGGTAGGGGCCGCCGTCGCGCTGGTAATGCCAGGGCGAGTCGATCACGTAGACCGGCACCTCGCTGCCCGGCAGGGTGCCTTCGCGCAAGGTGACGTTGCCGAAATTGGGCAATTCGTGGAAGTAGGCCGCTTGCCGCAGGTCGGGCAGGGCGGCCATGACTTGCCGGTAGCCGGGCAGCAGGATGCGGCAGTCGATGCCGATGTGCTTGAGTGCGTTGGGCAGGGCGCCCGAGACATCGGCCAGGCCACCGGTCTTGATCAGCGGGCGGGCTTCCGAGGTGGCGAACAGGATGGAGGGCATGTCACGTATTCCGGGTGAATTACCGGCCCAAGTATAGGGGCTGAGCTTGACGGTTGTGTATCGGCGCGGCGGCGCTCAGGGCTTGATGTAGACGTAGCCTTCCCGGGCCTGCAGGCGGGCGATCTCGGCCACGCCGGCCGGCACCACCTCGGCCGCTGCGCACACGTCGGCCGGGGTGAGGTCGTTGCCCTTCAGGGTGTTGTTGCAGACCTTGAAGGCCACGCCGCGCGCCGCCAGGCGGGTGACCTCGGGACCGAACGCGCCTTGACCGTCGGCCGCGCCGTTGAGCAGGAAGTCGATGCCCTTGCCGTGGCTGACCACGACGATGTCGACCGTCGGGTCGGCATTGAGGTGGTTTTCGAGATAGCGCAGGGTGGCCCGCACGACGGCCATGTCGTTGACGTGGTAGACCACCTTGGTCCTGGCGGCCGGTGCGGCGGAATCGGTCGGTTCGGTTTGCATGTCGGTTAGCGGGTATTGGCGGATGGAACGGCGGCCATCATACTCGATGGGCCAGGGCGATTCCGGTCCGAAAAATATTTTGGAATAAAGTTCCGGCTGGTTCGTCTTTGGTTTTAACCGGTGTCATGTTGATCCGGGCCAACCCACTGTCTTGAGAGCGGCAAGGTGAGCAAATTTACGCTGTTGTTCAATTCGAATCTGCGCCGGCGGATGATCGCCATGCGCCCGCGCCTGTACCGGCTGGCCTATGCCTGGTGCCACGACGGCCACCTGGCCGAGGACCTGGCCCAGGAAAGCCTGACCCGGGCGCTCGACCGGTCCGACCAGCTCAAGGATGAGGCGGCGCTGGAAAGCTGGATCTTCGCCATCCTCAACAACTGCTGGCGCGACTACCTGCGTTGCTGCAAGAACTGTGTCGACATCGACGAGATCGACGAGTCGGTCTGGGCCCATGACGTGACGCCCGAGCGGCTGTACGCCAGCCATCAGGCCGCCAACCGCATCCAGCGGGCCATCGCCCGGCTGCCGGTCGGCCAGCGCCAGGTGCTGACCCTGGTCGACATCGAGGAATGCAGCTACGCCGAGGTGGCGGCCGTGCTGGAGATCCCGGTCGGCACGGTGATGAGCCGCCTGTCACGCGCCCGGCAGGCGCTCAAGAACATCCTGATGGCGGAAGAATCCGCCCAGGTTATCCCCATTGCCAGGAGGTCGAGATGAGGAACACGGACTCCAAGGAATACCTGAATGCCCTGGTCGACGGCGAATTGACCGCAGGTGAGCGCAACGAGGCGCTGGCCCGGTTTGAAGGCGACGGCGAGTTCAAGAACGCGGTGTGCGAATTGCGCACCCTCAAGGAGCTGGTGCAGGGCGCCTATGCCGATATCCCGGTCCATAAGGCGCCGGCCGTGTCGCGTTGTCCGCCGGGCTGGCGGCAGGCCCTGGTTGCCGGGCTGCTGCTGACGCTGGGTCTGGGCGGCGGCTGGTTAGCCCACGGCCAGGCCGCATCCGGAATGCCCGGGGCCTACGTCCATGTCTCCGGATTGCCGGCCGGCTATACCCCGGTATCCCTGGCGACCCGCGTCGACCCGGACAAGCTGGTCCTGCATCTGGATTCCGCCGACCCGACCCGCTTCGCCAGCGTGCTCGAAATGGCCGACAGCTTCCTGCAGGTGCATGGCGCCAAGGCCAGGGTGGAGGTGGTGGCCAACAGCGACGGCCTCAATCTGCTGCGGGCCGACACCACGCCTTATCGGGCGACCATCGACCGCCTATCGAGGGAATACGACAACCTGTCCTTCCTGGCCTGCGGCCAGACGGTGGCCAGGCTCAAGCGGGAGGGGGTGAACGTGGTCCTGATCCCCGAGGCGGATACCACCTCGTCGGCGATCAGCGAGATTCTCGATCGCATGCGCCAGGGCTGGGTATACGTGAAGGTCTAATGCCGTACATGAAATTTATCTGACGCGACGCCACAAGGCTTGAACTTCTCCGGATTCGGGTCGATATTCGCCTGAATAGCGATACGTACAGGAGAAGGTCATGCTGGAAATCGGTCTCTACGGACTGGGTCGTATGGGTGGCAACATGGCGCGTCGCCTGAGTCGGGGCGGGGTGCGCGTGCTGGCGTTGAACCGCAGTCGGGAGGTGGCCGAGAGGCTGGCGGCCGAGGAAAGCGGCGTGGTCGTCTGCGACAGCATCGACGATCTGGTCGCCAAGCTGCCGGCGCCCCGCATCGTCTGGCTGATGCTGCCGGCCGGCGCGGCGACCGACACCGCACTGGACGCCCTGGCCGGGCGGCTGTCGCCGGGCGACCTGATCGTCGACGGCGCCAACGGCTTCTACAAGGAGGCCCAGCGCCGCGCCGCCATCCTGGCGGAGAAGGGGATCGCCTTCGTCGACGTCGGCGTCTCCGGCGGCATCTGGGGGCTGGCCAACGGCTACTGTCTGATGGCCGGCGCTGAATCCGAGGCAATGGCCCGGGTCGAACCCTTCCTCAGGATACTCGCGCCCAGTCCTCAGGACGGCTGGCTGCATGCCGGCCCGGTCGGTGCCGGCCATTTCACCAAGATGGTCCACAACGGCATCGAGTACGGCATGATGCAGGCCATGGCCGAGGGCTTCGCCCTGTTGCAGGCCAAGGACGAATTCCAGCTCGACCTGGCCGCCGTCGCCGAACTCTGGCGGCACAGTTCGGTGGTCCGTTCCTGGCTGCTCGACCTGACCGCCGATTTCCTCAAGGATGACCAGAAGCTGGACGGCATCGAGCCGTTCGTCTCGGACTCGGGCGAAGGCCGCTGGACCGTGGCCGAATCGATCGAACGCGGCGTGCCGACGCCGGTCATGTCGCTGGCGCTGATGATGCGCTTCGCCAGCCAGGGCAAGGCCGACTACACCGACAAGCTGCTGGCCATGATGCGCAAGGGCTTCGGCGGCCACGCGGTCAAGGAGGGCTGAGATGTTCGACCTGGAGATGCCCCTGCCGCCGTGCAACTTCGTGATCTTCGGCGCGACCGGCAACCTGGCCACCATCAAGCTCCTGCCCGCCTTGTATCGGCTGGAACTGGCCGGCAAGCTGCCCGATTCGCTCAATTTCGTCGCCTTCGCCCGGCGCGACTGGGACGACGATGCCTGGCGCGCGAATATGCGGAAGATACTGACCGACGGCCTGAAGGCCGACGGCGAGGTCCTGGAGAGATTCGTCAACCGGTTCGACTACCTGCGCGGCGACCTGGACGACCCCGAGGCCTATACGCGCCTGAAGGAGTTGCTGGCCAAGCCCAAGCTGGGCGTCTGCTCCAACCTGGTCTTCTACCTGGCCATCAAGCCCAACGACTTCCAGTCGGTGATCAAGCACCTGGACGGCGTCGGCCTCTCCAAGCCGCGCGGCCTGAACCGGATCGTGGTGGAAAAGCCGTTCGGCGTCGACATCGAATCGGCCCAGATGCTGAACCAACTGCTGCACCGTTATTTTGACGAGTCGCAGATCTTCCGCATCGACCATTATCTGGGCAAGGAGACGGTGCAGAACCTGCTGGTGTTCCGCTTCGCCAACACCCTGATCGAGCCGCTCTGGAACCGCAACTTCATCGACCACGTCCAGATCACCGTGGCCGAGCAGGTAGGCATCGGCACCCGGGCCGACTACTACGACAAGGCCGGGGCGATGCGCGACATGCTGCAGAACCACCTGATGCAGTTGGTGACCCTGGTCGGCATGGAGCCGCCGCCGGCCCTGGAGGCGGACGCCCTGCGCGACGAGAAGGTCAAGGTGCTGCGTTCCATCCGGCCGATCTCCAAGCGTTCGGTCCATGCCCACGCCTTCCGGGCCCAGTACAAGGCCGGCGTTGTCGACGGGCAGCAGGTGCCCGGCTACCAGGACGAGCCGGGGGTCGAGCCCAACTCGGTGACCGAGACCTTCGCCGCGGCCAAGTTCTACATCGACAACTGGCGCTGGCGCGGGGTGCCGTTCTACCTGCGCACCGGCAAGCGGCTGGGCAAGCAGTTGTCGACCATCGCCATCCGCCTGCGCCATCCGCCCCAGCAATTGTTCCGCGAGACGCCGCTCGAGATCCTGGAGCCGAACTGGATCGTGCTGTCGATCCAGCCGGAGGAGACCATGCACATGGAGATCCACGCCAAGCAGCCCGGGCTTGGCATGGAAACCCGGGTGGTCCGGCTCAATGCAGGTTACCGCACGGCGGACGAGTCGCCGCTGGATGCCTACGAGGCCCTGCTGCTCGACGTGATCGAGGGCGACCGCACCTTGTTCATCCGTTTCGACGAGGTGGAATGGGCTTGGCGGGTGGTCGATCCGATCCTGAAATACTGGGCCCAGGAGCGGGATTTCATCCACACCTACCCGGCCGGAAGCTGGGGGCCGCTGGAAGCCAACCGGCTGTTCGACTCCGAAGACACGGAGTGGCGCAACAGCCTGTGAATGCCTTGGCCAGGTTTATGGCTCTGAATCGTCAGACTGCTGCTGTTGCGGCTGCTGGCGTGGACGCTGTTCGACCCGGACATTCAGGTTCAGCTCGGCCTGCTGGCGCAGCACCCTGAGGCTGGCGGTCTGGCCCGGAGCCAGGGCCGAAACCTGTTCCAGCAGGCTGTTGGAGTCGGTCACCTCATGGCCGTTCACCGCCAGCAGGATGTCGCCGGGCCGGATTCCGGCCCGCGCCGCCGGGCCGCCCTGCAGCACGCCGGCGATCAGCGCCCCCTTGCTAACCTTCAGGTTGAACGATTCGGCGATGTCCGGCGTGATGTCCTGCACCTCGACCCCGACCCAGCCGCGTACGACGCTGCCGTGGCTGACGATCTGTTCCATGATCTTGGTCAGCAGCGAGACCGGGATGGCGAAGCCGATGCCCAGGCTGCCGCCGCTGCGGGAGTAGATGGCTGTGTTCAGGCCGACCAGATTGCCCGTGGAGTCGACCAGCGCACCGCCCGAGTTGCCCGGGTTGATGGCGGCATCGGTCTGGATGAAGTTCTCGAAGGTGTTGAGCCCCAGGTGGTTGCGGCCCAGCGCCGAGACGATGCCCATGGTCACGGTCTGGCCGACACCGAAGGGGTCGCCGACCGCCAGCACCACGTCGCCTACCCGCAGGCTGTTGGGTTGGGCGAAGGTGATCGGATGCAGATTGTCCTGATCGATCTTGAGCACGGCGATGTCGGTGTCCGGATCGCTCCCGACCAGTTTGGCGTCGATCTTCCTGCCGTCCGGCAGTGCGACCTGGATTTCGTCGGCCGATTCGACCACGTGGTGGTTGGTCAGGATATAGCCGTTCTTGCTGACGATGACGCCGGAGCCCAGGCTGGTGACCGTCTGCGAACGGTTTTCCAGGTTCGGACCGAAGAAGTGCCGGAAGAACGGGTCGTTCATCAGGGGATTGACCGGGGCCTGTACCTGTTTGGTCGTGAATATGTTGACCACAGAACTCAACGACTTCTGGGCCGCATCGGCGAACGAAGTCATCTTCGGGGCGGCGCTGCTCGGGGCGACTTCCTGGATGACCACGCTGCCGCGCGGATAGGGCAGCAGGCCGGGGATGAACATGTTCAAGGCCAACAGGGCGGCCAGCACGATGGCGACGCCGGCAATGATCTGGGAAAAGGTGAGCCAATGGTTTTTCATCGAGCGGGCTCCGGTTGGCCGGTGGTTCAACGAGGGAGGGGAAAATTCTAGCGCATGCCGGCCCGCAATGGCGGCCGGCGACGCATGTGGTTTAAGTCGCTATGGTGTTTCATGTACAATAAACCGGTTTTTTTGCCATAAAAAGGCAGCGCCGGACCTGCCCGGACCCGGCGGAGATCTGATCGTCGATGGCGATTGGATCGCTAAATTATTAATTGAAGTGGGACCACTCGAAGGTAGGAGAGATGGAATTATGAGCGAGATGAGTGTAGATGGTTCAAAACGCCGTTTTCTGGTGGCGATGAGCGCGGCCGTGGGGGGCGTGGCGGCAGTCGGCGCAGCAACTCCTTTCGTGGCCAGCCTGATGCCCAGCGCGCGGGCGTTGGCGGCCGGCGCACCGGTCGAGGTGAATATCAGCAAGCTCGAGCCCGGCATGATCGTCACGGTGGAATGGCGCGGCAAGCCGGTCTGGGTCGTGCACCGCACCCCGGAAATGCTGGCGATGCTGGCCAAGCACGACGACCGGCTGACCGATCCGAATTCGATGGACGATCAGCAGCCCGAATACTGCAAGAACCCCGCCCGTGCCATCAAACCTGAATACTTCGTGGGCGTGGGCATCTGCACCCATCTTGGATGTTCGCCGAACTTTCGTCCGGAAATCGCTCCCGCCGATCTGGGATCGGACTGGCCCGGTGGCTTCTTCTGTCCCTGTCACGGCTCTCGCTACGATCTGGCCTCCCGCGTATTCAAGGGTTCGCCGGCTCCTAAAAATATGGTTGTCCCGCCATACAAATATCTGAGCGACAGCAAAATCCTGGTCGGCGAAGACCACAAAGCTTGATTTCTGGGGGAGATCTGTAAATGGAGAAAGTCATTAGCTGGCTGGATGCGCGATTCCCGCTGACCGCATCCTACAAGGCGCATCTGTCGGAATACTTCGCGCCGAAAAACTTCAACTTCTGGTACTACTTCGGTTCCCTGGCGCTGCTGGTGCTGGTGATCCAGATCGTGACCGGCATTTTCCTGACCATGAACTACAAGCCGGATGCCAATCTGGCCTTCGCCTCGGTCGAGTACATCATGCGCGACGTGCCGCTGGGCTGGCTGATCCGCTACACCCACTCGACGGGCGCTTCGGCATTCTTCATCGTGGTCTACCTGCACATGTTCCGCGGCCTGATCTACGGTTCATTCCGGCAACCCCGTGAGCTGATCTGGATCTTCGGCATGCTGATCTACCTGTGCCTGATGGGTGAGGCCTTCTTCGGCTACCTGCTTCCCTGGGGCCAGATGTCCTACTGGGGCGCGCAGGTGATCGTGAATCTGTTCTCGACGGTGCCTTTGGTCGGCGACAGCCTGTCGACCCTGATCCGCGGCGATTTCGTCGTGTCCGACGCCACCCTGAACCGCTTCTTCGCGCTGCACGTCATCGCCATGCCGCTGGTCCTGGTCGGCCTGATCGCGGCGCACCTGGTCGCGCTGCACGAAGTCGGCTCCAACAACCCGGACGGCGTCGAGATCAAGAAGCACAAGGGCGAGAACGGCCATCCCCTGGACGGAATCCCGTTCCACCCGTACTACACGGTCAAGGACATCCTGGGCGTGACGGTCTTCCTGATCGTGTTCACCTCCATCCTGTTCTTCGCCCCTGAAATGGGCGGCTACTTCCTGGAAGCCAACAACTTCATCCCGGCCGATTCGCTGAAGACCCCGATGCACATCGCCCCGGTCTGGTACTTCACGCCCTACTACGCCATCCTGCGTGCCGTGCCGCCGCTGCTCGGCTCCCAGTTCCCGGGCGTGGCCGCCATGGGCGTGTCGGTGATGATCTTCTTCGCGCTGCCCTGGCTGGACCGGTCGCCGGTCAAATCGATCCGCTACCGCGGTCCCAAGTTCAAGTTCGCCCTGACCCTGTTCGTCATCGCCTTCCTGGGCCTCGGTTTTCTCGGCACCCAGGCGCCGTCGCCCACCTACACCCTTATTTCCCGCATCCTGTCGGTGGTGTACTTCCTCTTCTTCCTGTTGATGCCTTGGTATACCAAGAACGACAGCTACAAGACCGAACCGGAAAGGGTGACCGACAAATGAAAGCCAACTTTGCCAAGAAACTGTTGATGCTGCTGTTGGTCCTACCGATGACGGTCTTCGCCGCCGAGGAAACCGCCAAGCTGGATCATGCGCCGATCAACCTCAACGACAACGAATCGCTGCAGCGCGGGGCCCGGCTGTTCATCAACTACTGCCTGACCTGCCATAGCGCCAACTACATGCGCTATTCCAGGCTGCAGGACATCGGCCTGACCGAGCCGGAGATCAAGGACAACCTGCTGTTCGCCGCCGACAAGCCGGGCGAGACCATGAGTGTCGCCATGCAGCCCAAGCAGGCCAAGGCCTGGTTCGGCGCCGCGCCGCCCGATCTGTCCGTGATCACCCGTGCCCGCGGCGCTGACTGGGTTTACACCTATCTGCGCAGCTTCTACCGCGACAGCAGCCGGCCGACCGGTTGGAACAACGTGGTGTTCGACAAGGTAGCGATGCCCTGGGTGCTGCATGACCTGCAGGGCGACATGGTGCCGGTGTATCACACCGTAAAGGACGAAGAGGGTAAGGACCGCCAAGTGATCGATCATCTGGAACTGGCCAAACCCGGTAGAATGACACCTGCGGAATATGACGGAGCGGTGGCCGACCTGGTCAATTACCTGGCCTGGATGGGCGAGCCCGCCAAGAACGAGCGTTTGCATGTCGGCTTGTTCGTGGTCATATTCCTGGGTGTGTTCTTCGTAGTGGCCTTCTATCTCAAGAAGGAATTTTGGAAAGACGTGCATTAATCCGGCTGGTCCGGTTGTTAGGGGTTTGATCAAATGATGATTCTGTATTCGGGTACTTCCTGCCCTTTTAGCCATCGTTGCCGCATCGTGCTGCACGAGAAAGGGATGGACTTCGAGATCAAGGATGTGGATCTCCGGGAAAAACCCGAAGAAATCGCAATGATGAACCCCTACAACCAGGTACCCATCCTGGTCGAGCGCGACTTGACGCTGTACGAGTCGAACATCATCAACGAATACATCGACGAGCGCTTTCCCCATCCCCAGCTGATGCCGGCCGACCCGGTGATGCGGGCGCGGACCCGGTTGTTCCTGTTCAATATCGAGCGCGACCTGTTCAACCACATTTCGGATATCGCCACCGGTACCGGCAAGGCGGCCGAAAAGGCGCGAGGCATCGTACGGGACAATCTGACCCAGATCGCTCCCATCTTCGCCAAGCAGAAGTACATGCTGGGCGAGGAGTACAGCATGCTGGACGTGGCCATCGCCCCCTTGCTGTGGCGCTTGGAGCACTACGGCATCAGCCTGCCCAAGCAGGCGGCCCCGCTGCTGAAATATGCCGAACGCATCTTCAGCCGGCCGGCGTTCATCGCCGCGTTGACGCCGATCGAAAAGGCCATGCGCAAGTGATCGACGGCGTATCGTTTTTCCGGTGATTCGCTCCATGGATGCCGGCACGATCTCGCAGCAGCCGTATTTCCTCCGCGCACTGTACGAATGGTGCGTGGACAACGGTTTCACTCCCTACGTCACCGTCAAGGTCGACAAGGGCACCAAGGTGCCGCCGGCCTATGTCAAGGACGGCCAGATCGTGCTCAACATCGGCCCGGCTGCCGTGCGCAATCTGAACATGGACAATAATTGGGTGACCTTCTCGGCGCGCTTCGGCGGGGTTTCCCAGACCATCGAGGTGCCGGTGGCCAACGTCCTGGCGATTTACGCCCGGGAAACAGGCGAAGGCATGTCGTTCAGCCAGAACCTGGAAGCCGCTCCGGAAAACTCTTCCGAAGCGGCCACCGAGACGGACGAGCCGCCCACGTCCGGTCCGGATCGACCGAAAAAAGGCCGGCCCAGCCTGAGGGTCGTCAAGTAATACCTGCCGGCATAGCTCAGTTGGTAGAGCAACCGCCTTGTAAGCGGTAGGTCGTCTGTTCGAGTCAGACTGTCGGCACCAAATTAAAACCCAAAGCAGCCTTGGAAAGCCCATCGAACCCCGTTGAATCAAGGATTCGCGGGGTTTTTATTTCTGTGTTGTCCAATGGCATCCGGCGGGATTCGTTGCATTACGCGACGCGCTAAACTAGGCGAGCCCCTCCAGGAGCACAGCGCGGTCGTAACCAGGTTCAAAGGCAGCAAGACCTGAGCGAGCAGCGCTGCTGGACGCTCTATCTGATCAAACGAGACGGGGCGGTTCTTTTTTCGGAGCTGCTGCAGAGGGTACGGTGATGGTGACCCTCAGCCCCTTGCCGTCCAGGCCCGATCCGAAGCTGACCCTGCCGCGGCAATGCTCGGCAATCCTCAAGACGATCGATAGTCCCAGGCCGACCCCGGCCGGATCGGACTGGCTGAGACGGTGAAAGCGACGGCCGAGCAGGGCAATCTCGGTGCCGGGTACGCCCGGGCCGTTGTCGGCAACGGATAGCAGGATTTCATCCTTCCCTTTTGCGACGAGGACTTCGATCTGCCCCCCGGAGGGGGTGTAGCGCACCGCGTTCTCCAACAGGTTGCGCATGAGAATGCGGAACGCATCGATCGTGCCGGCCATCTCGGTGGGCTGGGCTTGCAGGGACAGGTCGATCTGTTTGGCGACTGCCTGGGGGGCGATGTCGCTGCAGGCTTCCCGGGCCAGTTCGGCCAGGTCGAATGAGGTGGTCGGAATGCCGCTGTTGGCATCCAGCCTGGCCAGGGTCAGCAGCTGATTGATCAGCCGGGCAAGCCGTTCGGCCGAGGCCGAGGCATTGCGTTCGGCCTGGATGCGTGTTTCCGGCGTGGTCGCCAGCCGCATCGCGTCGAGCTGCGCCCGTAGCGCGGCGATGGGGTTGCGCAGTTCATGGGCGGCATCGCCGGTGAAGCGGCGTTCGAGTTCGATCCCCGAGTTGAGGCGGTCGAGCATCAGGTTCAATCCGCCGATGAGGGGCTGGAGTTCAAGCGGTGCCTCGGCAATCGAGAAATGTTCGAGATTGTTCGGGGCGCGGGAACTGACTTCCTCGGTTATCCGGCGCAAGGGCGACAGGCCGCGGTGGGTGCTCCAGGCCAAGGCGATGATTCCGAAGGGAATGACGAACAGGTAGGGTCTGGCGTTGCTCCATGCGATGTCGTCGATGATCTCGTTGCGGTCGACCATGTCCTGCCCGACGACGGCTTTGAGCTCGCCGTTGGTGGAGGTCTGGGCATAGATGCGGAAGGTGTGGCCGGCCCATTGGGCGGTGCTGAAGCCTTCTCCCCGGTCGAGCATCAGCCTGGAGTCGATAGAGCCGGAGCGCAATATCAGCTGGGGATAGGGGCGATCGCTTTCGCGATGGATGAAGATGCGCCCCGGAATGATGAAGGTATCGTTGTTCGACTTCAATTTCCAGACCTGGAAAACGATGCCGCCGTGCTTGGGCTGGTGGCCGAGGCCGATGTCGCCTGAGTCCTGTTCCTGGTCCGAATCGGTCAGGAACAGGATGGTTTGCGCAAGTTGGGCGAGCTGGTTGTCGAGCGCTTCGTTGGCTTCCGTCACCGCCGAGCGATAGCCGCCCACCCCGGCCAGCAGTGCGCAGACCAGGAGGACGGCGCCGGTGGTCTGGATGACGTGCCGTTGCAGCGAGCGCATCAAGACTCCTCGATCATGTAGCCGATGCCTCTCAGGGTCAGGATCGCGTCGCTGCCGAGCTTGCGCCGCAGGTGGTGGATGTGGACCTCGACCGTGTTGCTTTCGACGCCTTCGCCCCAGCCGTAAAGGCTGGCTTCCAACTGGGCCTTCGACAGCACCCGTCCGCTGTTGGTCATCAGCTTCTCGAGCAGGGCGAATTCGCGGGCCGAAACGTTGACCGGCTTCCCGGCAAGCCAGACCCGGCGGGCATGGGTGTCCAGTTCGATCCGGCCCGCGACCAGCCGGGTGCTGGCCTGGCCCCGCGCCCGGCGGATCAGGGCGTGCAGGCGGGCCGCCAACTCCTCCATGTCGACCGGCTTGACCACGTAGTCGTCCGCGCCGGCGTTGAAGCCGGCGAGCTTGTCGGCGATGGCGTCGCGGGCGGTCAGGATCAGGACCGGCAGGTTCTTCCCGTTGCTGCGCAATCTGGAGAGCAGGTGTGAGCCATCCTCCAGGGGCAGGCCCAGGTCGAGAACCATTGCCGAGTAATCCTCGGCGGCCAGGGCATGCCAGGCCGAAGGCCCATCCCGCATCCAGTCGGTACTGAAGCCGATCGACTGTAGGCCGCTTTTCAGTCCGTCGCCCAGATGGGGGTCGTCCTCGACGATCAATATGCGCATACCCATCCTTTCTTAAGGTTTTTTTAAGCTTGGATTAATGCCCCACTAAGGTCATGGGTACAGCATTACATCACAACTTTTTTGATTGTTGTGCCTGGATTTCCCGCTGATTTCAGCCAGCTCCGAGGAGAGAAAAAATGGGTAGGTTATATGCGTTCCGGTGGCTACTGACGTGGCTGTTGCCTTTCTTGATCAGTACCGCAGCGTTGGCGGAAGGTTCCCATCATTACAGAACCCGGAGTTCGTCCGAAGAGGGCTCGGGCAGCGCGCTTGCCGTCAGTCCGACCAGCCTGCAGCTCGCGGTCGGGCAGCATGCGACTGTCAAGGTATCGAATGCCGTCGGGACGGTGCGCGTCTCGGTGGCGAGCACCAAGGTCGCCACGGCTTCGGTTTCCGGTACGTCGGTGACCGTGACCGCCAGGTCGGTCGGCTCGACCACGCTGAGCATCTACGATTCCCGCAATACAGCGGTCAAGGTTTCGGTGACCGTGGTCGGCAGCGTGCCGGTACCGGTGCTTTCGGCCAGTCCGATGGCGGTGAGCCTCACCCCGGGACAGACTGCAACGGTCTCCATCCTCAATGCCTCGGGCACGATCTCGGCCAAGGTGGCCAATACCGCCATCGCGACGGCGACGCTGAGCGGCACGACCCTGACGGTGACGGGCAAGAGCGCGGGCACGACCCAGATCACGGTGAGCGATTCGAAGTACTCCATCACGATCGGCGTGACCGTCAGCTCGACGCCGCCGACGTCGGCCAGCGCCTATACCTTGCTGGCCTGGAACGACCTGGGTATGCATTGCATGGACGGCAAGGACTATTCGGTGTTCTCGATCCTGCCGCCGTACAACAACCTGCACGCACAGCTGATCAATACCGCCACCAACAAGCTGGTGACGTCGGGCGTGACGCTGACCTACGAGTCGCTGGCCGATCCGACGACCGGTTCGCTCAACACCATCTCCTCCACGAAGACCAACTTCTGGCAATACGTCCAGAAGCTGTTCGGTCTCAATCCGGCGCCGGACGTCGGCCTGACCGGCAACAAGGTGACGTCGCTCACCCCGAACCCGATGGCCTACAACGCCACCGAGAACTGGTTCGAGGCGACGGCCATCCCGATGACGCCGTACGACGACTCGATGAACACGAACTACTACCCCATGGTCAAGGTCGTGGCACGGGACAGTGCCGGCAACGTGCTGGCGCAGGCCCGCGTGGTGCTGCCCGTCTCGGACGAGATGAGCTGCGC
The DNA here is from genome assembly GCA_036391875.1 of Parasulfuritortus sp. Taxonomy (GTDB): domain Bacteria; phylum Pseudomonadota; class Gammaproteobacteria; order Burkholderiales; family Thiobacillaceae; genus Parasulfuritortus. The sequence continues at coordinate 77,582 of DASVZA010000016.1, read as the reverse complement.
CAGCTGCCACGCGCCCAGCTCGACCAACACCGCGGCCATGCCCAAGGCGGGCTGGATCACCGATCCGAACCCGGAAATCGCCTGGAAGAAGAACATCCTGCAGCTGCATGACGAGAAGCAGGCCCAGGATGCAACCTACCAGGCGGCGCTCAAGACCTCGAACTATTCGTCTTCCGGCCTGCTGGCGACGGTGCTCTCGGGAACCCCGGTGCTGTGCGCCTCCTGCCATAGCTCAAATGCGCTGGGAACGGCCGGTGCCGCTGGCGTGGAGCCGCTGACCCAGGCCGTTCACAGCCATCATGCGAGCGTGATCGATCCGGCGACCGGCACCAAGATGGACAGCGTGACCAACCGCAATTCCTGCTACCAGTGCCACCCCGGCTCGCAGACCAAGTGCCTGCGCGGCGCGATGGGCAGCGCGGTGGATGCGAACGGCAACCAGCTGATGCAATGCCAGAGCTGCCACGGCGTCATGAGCAACGTCGGCAAGGCGGGCCGCGTCGGCTGGCTCGACGAGCCCAACTGCCAGTCCTGCCACCATGACGACACCCGGGAGACTTCGGCGGTCGACAGCAGCGGCGCCCTCAAGGTCTGGACCGATGCCACGTTCGCTACCAACGCCAACGCGCCGCAGGCACCGTACTCGCTGTATCGCTTCAGTGCCGGCCACGGTGGTCTGCAGTGCGAAGCCTGCCATGGTGCGACCCATGCCGTGTACCCGACCTCGACCGTCAACGACAACATCCTGGCCAACGACGTCCAGGGTCATTCCGGCACCATCGCCGAGTGCACCGCCTGCCACCAGACGGTTCCCACGACCAACAACGGCGGACCGCACGGCATGCACACCGTCGGCCAGGCCTGGGTGAAGTCGCACGAGTCCTATGCCAAGAGCAACAAGACGACCTGCGCCTACTGCCACGGCGCCGACTACCGCGGTTCGGTGCTGTCGGAACTGAAGGTGTCGCGCACCTTCACCGTGGAGAACGGGACCAAGACCTTCGCGGCCGGCCACCAGATGAACTGCTACGACTGCCACAACGGCCCTAACGGCGGTTGAGCCGGGCTGACACGTGACCGAAGGAGGCCGGCGCGGAGCGAATCCGCGTCGGCCTCTCGAAGCCTCCGGGCCTCGATGGCGGCTGCTTTGTCTCTTTGGATGTGAAAGGACATGGAAACATGATGGCGCGAGCAAGAGGCAAGGGTTTCACCCTCCTCGAACTGCTGGTGGTCCTGGTGATCATCGGCCTGCTGGTCGGCTACGTCGCCCCGAGATATTTCTCCCAGATCGGCAAGTCGGAGGTCAAGGTGGCCCGGGCCCAGATCAAGGGGCTGGGGGACGCCCTCGACCAATACCGGCTTGACGTCGGCCATTACCCGACCACGGCGCAGGGCCTCGCGGCACTGGACAGCATGCCGCCGGGTGAAACGCGCTGGGCCGGGCCCTATCTGAAAAAAGCGGTGCCGGACGACCCGTGGGGCCACCCCTATCAATACCGCATGCCGGGAGAGCACGGCGATTTCGATCTTTATTCCCTGGGCGAGGACGGCCAGGCAGGCACGGCCGACACCCCCCCCGCGATACGGAACTGGTGAGCCATGCGCTACGAAGTCACGGTCCTCACCGATGCCGGGCGGAGGCGCATCCTGGTCGACGCCGCCCGCGCCGAACAGGCGGCCGACCAGGCCCGTCGCCAGCATAAGGGTGTCACCGTCCTGGCCGTGCACGCCAGACGGCGGCTGGGCTTGTCCAGGCAGCGCTACCGTTTCCCGCTGATCCTGTTCGGCAAGGAACTGCTGGCCTTGCTGGCCAGCGGCCTGTCGCTGGTCGAGGCGCTGCAGACGCTCGAGGAGAAGGAGGAGCATCCCGAAGCCAAGACCGTCCTGGGCCGGGTATTGCGCAGCCTGCACGAAGGCGAGCCGTTCTCGGCCGCGGTCGCGGAGCAGGGCGAGTACTTCCCGCCCCTGTTCGTGGCCACGATCCGCGCTTCGGAGAAGACCAGCGACCTGCAGCAAGGGCTGGCGCGCTACATCAGCTACGAGGAGCAGGTCGAGCTGGCGCGCAAGAAGTTGATCGGTGCCGCGATCTATCCGCTGCTGCTGCTCGCCCTGGGCTGTCTGGTGGCGCTGTTCCTGATGGTCTACGTGGTCCCGCGCTTCTCGCTCGTCTACGAAGGCAACACCGAACGGCTGCCGATGGCGTCGCGCGTGCTGATGGCGTCGGGCACCTTCATCGCCGATCACGCGCCGGAACTCTCGCTGGTCGCTGCGGTGTCGGGCGGGGCCGTGTTCGGCCTGCTGAAGATGGCGCGAGTGCAGGCCTGGCTCGCCAAGCAGCTGTGGCGCATCCCGACGCTCGGGAAGCGCCTGCACATCTTCCAGCTGGCCCGCTTCTATCGCACGGTCGGTATGCTGTTGTCGGGCGGCATCGCCCTGGTGACGGCACTCGGCATGGCCGACGGATTGCTGGGCCGCGACCTGCGCCGCAAGCTGCACGGCGCGGCCGGCCATATCGGCGAAGGCCAGCCGATTTCGAGGTCGCTGGAGTCGGCCGGGCTGACGACCCCGGTCGCGGCGCGCATGCTCAGGGTCGGCGAGAAGAGCGGTCGGATGGGCGAGATGATGGAGTCGATCGCCGCCTTCTACGACGACGAGATCGCGCGTGCGCTGGAATGGTTCGCGCGCCTGTTCGAGCCGCTGCTGATGCTGTTCATCGGACTGCTGATCGGTGGAATACTGGTCCTGCTCTACATCCCGATCTTCGACCTGGCGGGGAGCCTGAATTGAATGCCCCCGTGTCCCTCTGCCTGGGCGCCGACCTGGTGCGCGAGGCGCGCCAGCAGGCCGGGGAAGAAGGCGCGCTCGGCTGGCTGAGGGACACCCTCGGCCTGGCGCCGGCGGCCTTCCTGGGCATGCTGGCCGAAGCGTTCGCCTATCCCGCCGTCGACATGGCCGGCTTGCGGAACCTGGAGCCGGTCTTCGACCTGGTGCCCTACGGCGTCGCCATCGAGCGCGAGGCGGTCGCCTGCCGCGATCCGAAGGGACGCTTGTGGCTGGTGATCACCGATCCGCTCGATCCGTATCTGCTGGACTGGGCCGAACACCGCATCGCCGCGCCGTTCGGCGTGGCCCTGGCCTCGCCGGAGGATCTCGGGGCGTGGCTGCACCAGATCGGGGAAGGCATGCGGGCGATGGACCGATTGGCGACGTCGACGGCGGAAGGCGCCGCCCACGAGCAGATCCAGGAACTGTCGCTCCTGGCGATCGATGCCGATTCCTCGCCGGTGGTGAAGCTGGTCCACTCGACGCTGTACGACGCGCTGTCCAGCGGAACGTCGGACATCCATCTGGAGAACGATGCCCAGGGTCTGGCGATCCGCTACCGGATCGACGGGGTGCTGAACACGGTGGCGCGGCCGACCGGCCGGGAGCTGGCGGAGCAGGTCATCTCGCGAGTCAAGGTCATGGCCGAACTCGACATCGCCGAACGCCGGGTGCCCCAGGACGGCCGTTTCAAGGTCCGCCTGCGTGACCGCGACATCGACCTGCGGGTCTCGATCATGCCCGGCGTGTTCGGCGAGGACGCCGTGCTGCGCGTGCTCGACCGGCGCCAGCTGGCGGACGGCATGCGCGGCATCAATCTCGACCAGCTGGGCTGCGATCCGGTCAGCCTGGCCAAGCTGCGCCAACTGTCGAACGAACCCTACGGCATGATCCTCGTCACCGGCCCGACCGGGAGCGGCAAGACGACCACGCTCTATGCCGCCATTTCCGAGATCAACGACGGCCAGAACAAGATCGTCACGATCGAGGATCCGGTCGAATACCAGCTGCCGGGCGTGCTCCAGATCCCGGTCAACGAGAAGAAGGGCCTCACCTTCGCCCGCGGCCTGCGCTCCATCCTGCGCCACGACCCGGACAAGATCATGGTGGGCGAGATCCGCGACCTGGAGACGGCGCAGATCGCGGTCCAGTCGGCGCTTACCGGGCACCTGGTGTTCACCACGGTGCACGCCAACAACGTATTCGACGTGATCGGCCGCTTCATGCACATGGGGGTCGATCCGTACAGCTTCGTCACCGCGTTGAACGGCATCCTCGCCCAGCGCCTGGTGCGCATCAATTGCCCGCACTGCGCCGAGCCCTATGTCCCGGCGCCGGGCGTGCTGGCGAGTTCCGGCCTGACGCCCGAGGCGGCCGCCAAGTTCGGCTTCCGGGCCGGCAAGGGCTGCGGCCATTGCCGCGGTACCGGCTACCGGGGGCGCAAGGCCGTCGCCGAGGTCATGCTGCTCGACGACGAGATCAGGGAACTGATCGTGACCCGGGCGCCGATCCGGCAGGTGAAGGAAGCGGCCTCCCGCACCGGCCTGCGCAGCATGCGCCAGATGGCGCTGGAACTGGTGCGGCGGGGCGAAACCACCCTGCAGGAGGTCAACCGTGTCACTGCTGTCGCCTAGGCTGCGCATCGCCCTGTCGCCCGGGCGCGCCTCCGTCGCGCAGCGCCAGGAAGCGTACTCGGCCTGGGGCGGCCAGGCCGGCTGGGAGGGCGGGCTCGCCGCCCTGGCCGGCCTGCTCGCCGCCCAGTCCTCGCCGGGGGCCGCTTCGGTCATCCTGTCCCAGCACTTCATGCGCTGCTTCCTGCTGCCGCCGCCGGCCGTCTGGCTCAACCGCAGAGAGATGCAGGCCTGGCTGGAGGACAAGCTGAAGGTGCCGCTGGATGGCGCCGGCGATTGGCGGCTCAGCTGGCAGGCGAAGCGCCCCGGGCGGCCGGTCACCGTCTGCGCGATCCGGCGCCGCCACCTGGACGACCTGGGCCGGACGCTGGCCGAGGCCGGCGTCAAATCGAAAGCCATCGTGCCCTGGCTGACGGTCGCCTACCAGCGGCGGGCCAAGGAGCTGCGCAAGGCCACCGGCTGGTATGCCCTGGTCGAGCCCGGCATGGCCTGCCTGTTGCGCCTCGAGGCCGGGGAGACGGTCGGCCTGCGCCAGCGCCAGCTCGACGCCGATCCGGCCCGCTCGCTCGGCAGGATGATCAAGCGCGAATCGCTGCTCCAGGGCATCGAGCACAGGGGCGAACTCTGGCTCGACGTCGGCGGCGTCGAAGGCCGATGGCAGATGCTGGGCAGCAAGGGACGGACGGTGCACGAGCTTCCCGATGCGGTCGCGCTGCACGGCGCGGCGAAGCTGTCATGAGCGCACTCGGCTTCGATTTCTCGCGGCCGGCAGGGGGCGCCTCGCTCCCGGGTTGGCTGGCCCTGCTGCTCGGGCTCGCGGCCGCCAGCTGGGCGGCATGGAACTATCAGGCCGCCGAACAGCGCCATCAGCTGCTTGAGCGGCGGCTGGCGGCCACCCATTCGAGCGTGCGGGCAGCCGGCCGAAGCGCGGCCGGTCTGGCCAGGGCCGCGGCACAGCATCAGGAGGCCGACGTCGTCAGCCGCCTGGGCCTGCCCTGGTCCAGCCTCATCACGAACCTGGATCGGGCACGCGGTCCCGACATCGGCTACCTCGCCCTGGAAGCGGACGGGCGCAGCGGCCAGGCGACGCTGCGCGCAGAGGCCCGGGACGCCGACGCCATGGCCGCCTTCCTGGCGCGGCTGGAAAAGGTCGACGGCTTCGGCAACGCCGAGCTCGCCGAGCACGAGATCCGGAACGGCCCGGGCTACAGTGTCGTGCGCTTCACCATCCACCTGGCCTGGGGACGGCCGTGAACCGCGTCGTCCGGCAATGGGGGCCATTCCTGCTCGACCGCCTCGGACTGCCGGGCATGCTGGGTGTCGTCCTGCTGCTCGCCGCGCTCGCCGGCCAGTTCGTGGTCGTGCGCCTGATCGACGACCAAAGCCGGGGCTTGGCGGCGCAGGTCTCGGCCGCGGCCAGGGCCGGCGCCTCCGGCAAGGACCGGCGTTCCGGCTTGGCGGCGTCGGGCCGGATCGAACCGGCCGACAAGGTGCCGGACAACATCGCCGCCCTGTTCGCGGCGGCCGGCGCGGCGGGGCTCACGCTGCACAACGGCAGCTACCATCTGGTCTACGCCAAGGACAGTGGCCTGGGCCAGTACCAGGTCGTGCTGCCGATCGAGGGCGCCTACCCGGCGGTCCGCGATTTCCTCGACAAGGCCCTGGCGCAGCCGGCCCTGGCCCTCGACAGCCTCAAGCTGTCGCGCGATTCGGTCGAGGACGACACGCTCAAGGCCGAGGTGCACGTCACCCTGTTCCTCGAGAGGAAGCCGTGAACCGCAGGCGCGTGCTCATCTTCGCCGCGCTCGCGGCGACCCTGTTCCTGGTCTGGCACGTTTCGCAGGACGAGGGCGGGCCGGCCGTGGCCGATGTGGCAGCCGTGAGGGCGCCGAAGGCCGCCCATGCCGGGCAGCCGCGGCCGGGGCTCGTGGCGTCGGCAGCCCTGCCGGTACGCGGGCTGGCCGACGCCAATCCGTTTCCCGTGCAGAGCTGGCGTCCGCCGCCGCCGCCCCCGCCACCGGCCGCGCCGCCACCCCCGCCCAGCCCGCCGCCATTGCCGTTCACCTACCTCGGCGCCTGGCAGGAAGGCGGCCGGCAAACCTATTTCTTCAGCCAGGGCGGCGGCGAGTTCGGTCTGCATCTCGGCGGCCAGAATGGCCCCTGGCGCCTGGACACGGCCGGGCCCGACCAGCTCGTCTTCTCCTATCTGCCAATGAACATGCAACGAACGATGAGGCTATCGCCATGAAACATCGGCTACTCCTGCTCACGCTGGCGGCGGTTTTCGTCTCCGGCTGCGCGACCGACAACACCTATCGGGACGGCGAGCGCCTGATCCAGGAGGGAAAGACCCGGCAAGGGCTGGACCAGTTCAGCCGGGCGATGAAGTCGAATCCCGACAACCTCCAGTACCGGGCGGCCTACTACCGGGCCCTGGATGCGGAACTCGACCGGCTCAATGCCCAGGCCGGCCTCGCCATCCGGCAAGGCAAGGCTGACGACGCGGCGGGCCGCTACCGTGAGATGCTCGAGCTGCATCCCGAGGATGCCCGGGCCCTGGCCGGGTTGGCGGCGATCGATGTCGCCCGGCGCGATACCGCGCTGGTGAACGAGGCCCGGACCGCCGTCGCCAAGAACGACCTGGACGGTGCGCGCACCTTGCTGCGCCGGGTGCTGGTCCAGTCGCCGGGGAACGGCGAGGCGAGGGCGCTGCTGAAGGTCGTCGACGAACGCGAGGGCATGCCGCAGGGGGGCGAGATGCCCCATCTGGGACCCGAGTTCCAGAAACGGGTGAGCGTGGAATTCAGGTCCACACCGGTGCGCGCGATCTGCGACGTGCTGGCGCGCCAGACCGGGGTCAATTTCGTCTTCGACCGCGATGTCCGTCCCGACCAGATGGTCACGGTGGTGGCCCACGAGATCCCGATCTCGGATGTGCTCGACCTGCTGCTGACTTCCGGCCAGCTCGCCAAGAAGGTGCTCAACGGCAAGACCATCCTCATCTACCCGGACCAGCCCGCCAAGCGGAAGGAGTATCAGGAGCAGGTGGTGCGCGCCTTCTTCCTGACCAACCTCGACGCCAAGAACGCCATGAACATGGTCCGGACCATGACCAAGAACAACGATCTATACGTCGACGAGACGCGCAACATCCTGTTCGTCCGGGCTTCACCGCAGGCGGTCGAGGTGGTCAGGAAGCTGATCGACGTCGCCGACCAGCCCGATCCGGAGGTGATGCTGGACGTCGAGGTCCTCGAGGTCAGCCGCTCGAAGCTGCTCGATCTCGGCGTCCAGTGGCCGAACCAGTTCTCGGTGCTGAACCAGATACTCGAGCAGAACCAGACCATCAATGCCGCCGGCGGCACCATCGCGACCAGCGCGCAGTACATCAACGTGCCCCAGACGCTGGACATGCTGGCCCACCTCAACGGCAGCTCGATCGGCATCAGCCCGACGCCGACGGTCAACTTCGGGGCCACCGACGGCGACGTCAACATCCTCGCCAACCCTCGCATCCGGGTCCGCAACATGCAGAAGGCCACCATCCACATCGGCGACAAGGTGCCGGTCATCACCTCGAACGTGACCGCCACCGGGGTGACCTCGGAGTCGGTGTCCTATCTCGACGTCGGCCTCAAGTTCGAGGTGCAGCCCCGGGTCCACCTGGACGGCGAGGTGGACATGAAGGTGGAGCTGGAGGTGTCCGACATCGCCCAGCAGATCCAGAGCGCGAACGGCACCGTCACCTACCAGCTGGGCAACCGCAACGCCAACACCATGCTCCAGCTCAAGGACGGCGAGACCCAGGTGCTGGCCGGCCTGATCTCCGACGAGGACCGCAAGAACATGAGCAAGCTGCCCGGCCTGGCCGACATCCCGCTGCTCGGCCACTTGTTCGCGGACCACCACGACAGCAAGAAGAAGACCGAGATCGTCCTGCTCATCACGCCCCACGTGCTGCGCAACGTCGAGCGTCCCTCGCTGGCCAAGTCGGAGTTCTTCGTCGGGACGGACGACGTGCCCTCGGCCACGCCCCGCGTGCTGGGGCCGATGATCGAGCGGACCGCGCCGATCCCGGGCAGCCTGGCCGCGCCGGTCGCCCCCGCGACGCAGCCGGCGCCGGAAACGCAGCCTGCAGGTTCGCCATGAACCGGACAGGCGGCTTCACGCTGATCGAACTGGTCGTCACGGTGGCGATCGTCGGCCTGCTCGCCGCGATGGCGGTGCCGCTGCTGGAGACGACCGTCCAGCGGCAGAAGGAGGCCGAACTGCGCACCGCCCTGCGCGAAATCCGCGGCGCGATCGATGCCTACCACCGGGCGGTGCTCGACAAGCGCATCGACTCGCCGGCCGATGGCTCGGGCTATCCGCCCAGCCTGGACAGCCTGGTGAAGGGCGTGCCGGACATCACCAGGCCGGACAACGCGCCGATCTATTTCCTGCGCCGCCTGCCCCGGGATCCGATGAATCCGGATCCAGCCGCCACACCGGCCGAGAGCTGGGGCAAGCGCAGCTACGAGAGTCCGTACGACGCCCCGGCGGAGGGGGACGATGTCTTCGACGTCTATTCGCGTTCCGAGGCGATCGGCCTCGACGGCGTGCCTTACCGGGAGTGGTAGCCGATGAAGAACGGCTTCACCCTGATCGAGCTGCTGGTCGTCATGGCGATCATCGCCCTGCTGCTGACCATCGCCACGCCGCGTTATTACCAGCATGTCGAACGGACCCGGGAGACGGTGCTGCGCGAGGATCTAGCCACGGTGCGCGACGCCATCGACAAGTTCCACGCCGATACCGACGGCTGGCCGGCCGATCTGCAGACCCTGGTCGGCCATCGTTATCTGCGCAGCCTGCCGCTCGACCCGATCACCGACCGGACCGATACCTGGCTGCTGGTGCCGCCGCCCAATGGCGGTGATGGGGTCTACGACCTGCACAGCGGTGCCCAGGGCGATGGCCTGGACGGCACCGCCTACGCAACCTGGTGAGCGTGATGGCCGGACGCGAGACGGGCAATCCCGGCCGGGCGAAGCAGGGCGGCTTCACGCTGCTCTGGGCGCTGTTCTTCGTCGTGGCGCTGGGCATCGGCATGGCGGCGCTGGGCACCGAGTGGCATACCCTGGCGGCGCGCGAGCGGGAACAGCAACTGCTCTTCGTCGGCGACCAGTACCGGCAGGCGATCGCCGCCTTCCGGCTTGCCTCGCCCCAGGGGCAGGCCCGCTATCCGCGCAGCCTGGCCGATCTGCTGGCCGATCCGCGCTTCGCGAATACCGTCCGCTACCTGCGCAGGCCCTATCCCGATCCGGTCACCGGGCGCAAGCAGTGGGGCCTGGTGACCGATGCGGCCGGGGGCATCACCGGCGTCTACAGCCTGTCCAAGGCGAAGCCGCTGAAGACGGCGGGTTTTCCCATTGCGGACAAGGACTTCGAAGGGGCGACGAGCTATCGGGACTGGGTGTTCTCGGCGATTCACGCGCCCCGTTGAGGTTTGCCTTTGCGCGGTTTTCGGGCGGAACGGCCGTCTCCGACATACTATGGTTGTATTGCGCAACCAAACGGGGTCCAACAACATGAACCGAATCGCCGCTCGCCTCGCCTTCGTCCTCTCCAGTACTCTGCTGCTGGTCGGCCATGCCCAGGCCGGCTTCAAGGAGGACATGCTGAAACAGCTCGGTTTGGGGGCAGGCGGCAGTCCGGCCGCGACCGAAACCGGCAAGCCGGCGCTGTCCAACTTGAGCCAGGCCGAGATGGCGCAGGGGTTGAAGGAGGCCTTGTCCAAGGGGGTCAAGAACGCAATCGCCCAACTGGGCAAGAATGGCGGATTCCTGAACGACCCCAGCGTCCGGATTCCCATGCCGGCCGAATTGGCCCAGGTGGAAAAGCTGATGCGCAGCCTGCATCAGGACAAGCTGGCCGACGAATTCGTGGCGACCATGAACCATGCCGCGGAAAAGGCGGTGCCGCAGGCCGCCGGCATCTTCGCCGACGCCATCAAGTCCATGACCCTGGACGACGCCAAGGCCATCCTCACCGGTCCGGACGACGCCGCCACCCAGTATTTCCGCAAGAAGAGCGAGGCCCAGTTGACCGAGCGCTTCCGTCCGATCGTGGCCGAGGCGACCGACAAGGCCGGCGTCACCTCGGCCTACAAACGCATGATGGCGAAGAGCGGCATGCTGGCCATCATGCTGGGCAATTCCAACGATCTGGACGGCTATGTCACCAACAAGGCGTTGGACGGCCTGTTCGCCAAGCTGGCCATCGAGGAGAAGGCGATCCGGACCAATCCGGTCGCCCGCACCACCGATCTGCTCAAGAAGGTGTTCGGCGCCGTCGCCAAATAAGCCGCAGCCCGGGGGGGCTTGTATGATGTCGCACCTTTTTCGGAAACGACCGATCGATGCGCATTGCCCGGCTGCCTCATCACCCGGATAGCTCCGCCCTGTTCGAAGCCGTGGCCCGCGAGCCGTGGTCGGTCTTCCTGGACAGCGGCCGGCCGGCGATCCGGAGCGGACGCTGGGACATCCTGGCGGCGCGGCCGTATGCGACGCTGGTGACCCGGGCCGGTCAGACCGAAATCAGGACCGCCGCCGGGGTCAGGGTCGAACGCGGCGAGCCGCTCTCGCTGCTGCGTGCCGAACTGGGCCGGACCGAACTCTTGCCGGCGTCGCTGCCCTTTGCCGGCGGGGCGATCGGCTATCTCGCCTACGACCTGGCCAGGAACTGGGGCGACCTGCCCGCCGGGCCGCGGAGCGATGTGCCCGAGATGGCCATGGGACTGTACGACTGGGCGGTGGTGGTCGATCACGCGACGCAGGACACCGTGCTGGTCGGGGCCGGCCGGGATGCCCGGACGGCGCGCGATTGGGATGCCCTGGTCGAGCTGTTTTCCAGGCCGCAGCCGGCTGTCGACGATGCTTTCCAGGTCCGGCGGAGGGCGGTGTCGAATTTCTCCCGGGGTGGCTATCAGGCGGCCTTCGATCGGGTGAAGGCCTACATCGAGGCGGGCGACTGTTACCAGGTGAATCTGACCCAGCGCTATGCCGCCGAAGTGGTGGGCGAGCGCTGGGCTGTGTATCGGGCATTGCGCCGGCTCAATCCGGCGCCGTTTTCGGCCTACCTCAATCCGTCCGGTATCCAGATTCTGTCCAGTTCGCCCGAGCGCTTCGTCGAGTTGCGCGGCCGGCAGGCGACGACGCGGCCGATCAAGGGTACCCGGCCGCGCAGTCCGGACCTTGTCCGCGACCGGGAGCTGGCGGCCGAACTGGCGGCCAGCACCAAGGACCGGGCCGAGAACCTGATGATCGTCGACTTGCTGCGCAACGATCTGGGCAAGGTCTGCCGGACGGGGTCGGTGCACACCCCCGACCTGTTCGCCGTGGAGAGCTTCGCCAAGGTCCATCATCTGGTCAGCACCGTGAGCGGCGAACTCGATCCGGGCAGCGACGCGCTCGACCTGCTGCGGGCGACCTTCCCGGGCGGCTCGATCACCGGTGCACCCAAGCGACGGGCCATGGCGATCATCGAGGAACTGGAGCCGGCACCGCGCGGCGTCTATTGCGGCGCCATCGGCTACATCGGCTTCAGCGGCGACATGGACACCAACATCGCCATCCGGACCCTGGTCGGCATGGGGGACGAGATCAGCTTCGGCGTCGGCGGCGGCATCGTCGCCGATTCGGTCGGAGGGCAGGAATATCAGGAGTGCCTGGACAAGGCGGCGCCGCTGCTCGAACTGCTCGGAGCGCCGGGCGACATGCCGGCCTAGGGCGTGGCGCGCACCTAGGCCGTCGTGACGGTTTGCCTGCGGTGCGTCAGCCGGCCTGTCGTTCGCGGCTGACGAACACCTTGAGATCGATGCCGGCCTGCTTCTCCACTTCGACCAGCTGGTCGATCAGCGAATGGCTCATGATGGTGTTCTTCGACAGCAGCAGGAAACCATCCGGGTGCATGACGTCACGGGTGAGCTGCATGCCTTCCTGGATATGGTGGGCGTTGATCGGCATCTCGTCGATCTCGAACTGGCCTTCGACGGCCAGGATCGGCGCCAGCTTGTCGAGTACCCGCGGGTCGTAGCGGGTGCCGCGGTTGTCCATCAGGAACTGGCAGCTCTGCTTGGATGACATCGGCTGGGCGGTCAGGGTGCCGTGCATGAGGTTGTCGTAGTCGCTGATGGGGCCGATGATGCGGGCGCCGAGCGGGATGTTGAGGGCGCTGAGGCCCTCCGGGAAGCCGGAGCCGTCGTAATGTTCGTGGTGATAGCGGACCATCTCGGCGATGCCGGACAATGCCTCGATCCGTTTCAATGTGTCGGCACCCATGATCGGGTGGCGACGGTAGAGCAGCGCCTCCTCCCGGCCCATGGTGCTGACCGGCTTGTGCAACAGGTCGTCCGGCAGGCCGATCATGCCGATGTCGTGGAGCAGGGCGGCGACGAACACATCCTGGGTCTCGGTGGCCGACATGCCCAACTGCGGAGCCACCTGGCGGGCGATCTCGGACACCCGCCGGGCGTGGGCGCCGAGCCAGGCGCCGCGCAATTCGACCAGCGAATTGATGGCCATCAGGGTGCCGAAGTAGGTTTTTTTCAGACTGGTGTGGGCCGCCTCGACCTTGGTCAGGGCGTTCTTGAGCTCGGCGGTCCGTTCCGCCACCTTGGCCTCGAGGACCGTATTCTGGTTCGCCAGGCGGTCGCGGGCCGCCTTCAGTTCGAGATGGGATTGGATCCGGGCCAGCACGATCGCGGGGCGGATCGGCTTGGTCAGATAGTCGACCGCGCCCAGGTCGAAGCCGCGTTTTTCGTCCTCGTCGGCATTCAAGGCGGTGACGAAGATGACCGGGATGTCGCGGGTAGCGGGCTGGTCGCGAATCTTGGAGAGCACTTCGTAGCCGTCCATTTCCGGCATCATGATGTCGAGCAGGACCAGGTCGGGGCGCGGTTCGCTTGCCACGGCACGCAGTGCCAGTTCCCCGGAACGGGCGGCGCGGACCCGGTAATCCGACTGCAGGATCTGGGTCAGGACCGCGAGATTGGTTGGCTCGTCGTCGACAATCAGGATGGTGGTACGGTGTTCCGGTTCGGTCATCGTTGCGCCTCCGAGTCGTTTGCTTGCCCTGGTTCGAATTCATCGAGCGTCGCCAGGGCACGATCATATTCGAAAGCAGCGATCTGTCTGGCGACTTCTTCGTAATGGCTGCCCAGCAGCGTTTCCAGGTGTGGAGCGGCCGTCTCGAAAAATTCGGCCACCCGGGTATCCCCCTGCTGCAGCAATTCGCGGACGCGGGCCAGCATGCCGGCTTTTTTCTCATCCGCCGCGGGGTGGCTTATGGCGAGCGACGTCGTTTCCACTGAATCGACGACCGATGCCGGTCGCGGTGGGGCGACCGGGGCGCTGTCCGTCTCGCCGGCCAGCCGGACATCCAGCCAGAACAGGCTGCCTTTGCCGGGCAGGCTCTGCACGCCGACCTCGCCACCAATCTCCTGGGCAAGGTGTTGGGCGAAGGCCAGGCCCAGGCCGATGCCGGCATATTTCCGGGTCGGACTGTCGTCGAGTTGCTGGAAGGCCTGGAACAGGCGGGCTTGTTGTTCCGGCGGGATGCCGATGCCGGTGTCCTGTATGGCCAGCCGCACCAGCACCTGATCTGCGGCCGAGGCTCGCCGGCGGGCCTTGGCAATGATGATGCCGCGTTCGGTGAACTTGGCGGCATTGTCGGCGAACTGCCTGAGGATCGACACGATGCGTTGGGCATCGCCCTTGAATTGGACCGGCAGATCGGGGTCCATCTCCAGGCGGCAGGCGATCCCCTTGCGGCGGGCGGTCGCGAAGGCGGCGGAACACGCCTCGTCGATGCACTCCCAGAGCGAGAAGGAGATGGTTTGCGGCGAGTCGGTTCCTGTATCGATGCGGGCATAGTCGATGATGTCGTTGATCAGCTTGTGCAAATGCTCCGAGGCATCGGCGATCTTGCCGGCCAGTTCCGCCTGCTTGGCCGGCAGCTCGGCGTTTTGCAGGACATGGGAGAAACCGAACAGGGCGTTCATCGGTGTTCTCAGTTCATGGCTGATGGCGCCCAGAAACCGGCTTTTGGCCCGGTTGGCCGTTTCGGCCGCGTCGCGGGCCTTGGCCAGGTCGTGGGCCATCGCGTTGAGATGTGCGGTCCGTTCGTGGACCAGTCCTTCGAGCTGTTGGCCATGCTGGCCGAGTTGCCGTATCTGTCCCGACAGCTGGGTGTACAGCCTGACCATGCTGCGAGCCAAGGCGCCTTGGTCGGGTTCCAGGCGGGCGCCTCCCGCCTCCTGATAGGCCTGCTGGGGCGGCAGGCCGGCGTCGATGGCGCGGACCTGGCGAGCCATGGTTTGATCTTCGCCGAGGGTATGGAACAGCAGCCAGCCGGCCAGGTAGCCGAGCAGGTCTTCCCCGGGCAGGGTGCCGGACCGGAATTTATTCGCCATATCGCCAATCTTTTCGACGAAGCTGGCGTGGGTACGGCGATGGTGCTCGAGGACGCGGCTGTCGATGCCGAGTGCCTGCATCATGTCCTCTTCGGTGTGGAAATGGAGGGCGGCGTAGTCCAACAGGGCGTCGAACAACCGGCCGATTTCGGCTTCCTGCCGCTCGGTGGTTTCGAGCATCAGCCGGGCAGCCGAGTTGATCATGTCCAGCAGGCCGAGGTGCTGCCGGTCGACAATATCGATCCCCGTGGCCAGGTCGTTGCTCCAGGTCATGAAGGTCATGATGCCGATGCCCCGTTCGAGACAGGCCGGACCGGGTTCAGGAGAGTGGCCAGATCGGTCGAACGTCGTGCAATTCCTCCGAAACCGAACGCAGGACGCTGAGTGTTGTTGCGTTTGTGGATTTCACTCGGTATGGGGGACATGACCGCCTCTCAACACTCCATATGCTCGTGCCGGGTTCATGGAGCGTCCGGTCCGAGTTGGTATGAAGGCATGATAGCGGCTAAGGGTGGGCTCTGCCATGCCCGAACCGTATGCCGGTGGGCTAATACCGTTCCCCGGATGAGCCCGGCAAAGCTGTGCTGGGCGGCGATTCGAAGGTAGAATCGCGCCACCGGAGGTGTGGCAGAGCGGTTGAATGCACCGGTCTTGAAAACCGGCGAGGGTTGACGCCCTCCGTGAGTTCGAATCTCACCGCCTCCGCCAAATGGATAGCCATCCGGGATATGACAAATTTCTCGTTTGCCTGAACAATTCCCACGAGGACGGAGATCACCTTCGCGCTATTCGCCAGCGGCATGTGGCGGATGTTTACGGGGTCAGCTCGAGTCGTTCAGGCCCATCCGGGTTTGAGCAGTTCGCTCAGAAAGTCGATCAATACCCTGACCTTGAATGGAATGTGCCGGTTGCCCGGGAGCATGGCATAGATGCCGATTTCGGGTATGGCGTAGTCGGTCAATATCTCTTTCAGCGCACCGCTGGCGATGGCATCCACGGCGATGAACCTGGGCTGGTAGGTGATGCCCAGGCCATTGATCGCCGCCTGCAACAGTACGTCGCCGTTGTTGGCTTGGATGCGGCCGTGGACCGGGACGTTGAGTATCTTGCCGTCCACGATGAATTGCCAGGATGCGCTTGCCGAGAGCGTGTAGGCAAGGCATTCGTGGCCGGTCAAACTGCTGGGATGGTGCGGTTCGCCGTATCGCTTCAGGTAGGCGGGCGAGGCGACCACGACGAGTTGGGCCGAGCCGAGCCGGCGGGCGACTTCCTGCTGGCCGAGATGGTCGGTGATCCGGATGGCCAGGTCGACCCCTTCCTCGATCAGGTTGCTGCGCCGGTCGGTGAAATCCATGTTCAATGCGACTTCGGGATAGCGTTCGCTGAATTCGAGCAGCAATGGGGCCAGGTAGCGTTGGCCGAAGCTCAGCGGCAGGCTGATCCGGATGGCGCCACGCGGCATTTGGCGTTCTGCATCCAGGCCGGTCTCGGCCGCTTCGACCAGGTTCAATATTTCCCGGCACTTCTCCAGATAGACGCTGCCGGCCGAGGTGAGGCTCAGCCGCCGTGTGCTGCGGGCGATCAGCTTGGTGCCCAGGCGGGCTTCGAGGCCCGCGATCCGCCGGGTGACGACCGAGCGGGCCACGCCCATCTGCTGGGCGACGGCCGAGAAGCTGCCCTGTTCCGCGACCCGGACGAACAGTCGCATGCCATCCAGTTGGTCCATTGTTGTTTATTTGGCAACAAATAATTGCTGATTGTCTCCTATTTCTGCTTTTGCTGCTGGTCTAAAGTCCGATCAAACCACTACGGTATTGCTTCGAGCCTTTATGAAAACCGGCACCACGAATACCCGCTATACCCGTACCGCGATTGCCTTGCATTGGCTGATGGCAGTCTTGATCCTCGGCACCTTCGGCGTCGGCCTGTACATGCACGGCCTGCATCTGTCGCCGTTCAAGCTCAGGATCTATTCCTGGCACAAATGGGCCGGGGTGACGGCCTTCCTGTTGTTGCTGGTCCGACTGGCCTGGCGTGCTACCCACCGGCCGCCGGCATTGCCCCTATCGATATCTTTATGGCAGCGTCAGGCGGCCCATGCCGGCCATGGCTTGCTCTATCTGCTGATGATCGCCGTGCCGCTGACCGGTTGGCTGATGAGTTCGGCCAAGGGCTTTCAGACGGTCTATTTCGGTGTCCTGCCGATCCCGGATCTGCTGGCCAAGAACAAGGAACTCGGCGACCAGCTGGCGGCCGTACACGAATGGCTCAACTACACGATGATCGCTTTGGTCGCCGGCCACGCCGCTGCCGCAGTCAAGCATCATCTGTTCGACCATGACGATGTCCTGATCCGCATGGCGCCCGGGCTCGGTCGCCGTCTCAAGAACGAGGAGGAGCAAAAATGAAACATATCCGATTGCTTGGCCTGCTTGTGCTGACCGTGATGGCGCTCCCGGCGCAGGCGACGGTATTCAATACGGTCCAACTGGACAAGAGCCGGCTGGGCTTCACCTTCAAGGAGATGGGCGTGGCGATCAAGGGCGGCTTCAGCCGCTTCAACGCCCAGTTGAATTTCGATCCGGCCAAGCCGACGGCCGCCAGTGCCGTGATCGACGTCGACCTGGCCAGCGTCGATGCCGGTTCGCCGGACGCCAACGACGAAGTGGCCGGCAAGCTGTGGTTCGACACCAAGGCCTTTCCGCACGCTCGTTTCGTTTCCAGTGCCGTCCATGCCTTGGGCGGCAACCGTTACGAGGCGATCGGCACGCTGACCATCAAGGGCCGCTCCCGGACCATCGCTGCGCCCTTCACCTATGCCGGCCAGGGCGCGACCGCCCGGTTCGACGGCGGCTTCACCCTGAAGCGGGCCGATTTCGCCATCGGCGAGGGCGAGTGGGCCGATTTCAGTACCGTCGCCAACGAAGTGCAAGTCGCTTTCCAGATCCAGGCCGGCCAGTCCGCGGCCCGGAAATAACCACCCCACCAGGAGATACACCATGAAACTGCTGTTGCCCTCGATCCTCGCCCTGGCGCTTTCGGCCTCGGCCTACGCCGCGCCGGAAACCTTCGTCATCGACAACAACCACACCTTCGAGCACTTTTCCTACAACCACCTCGGCTTCTCGACCCAGCAAAGCCGCTTCAACACCACCAGCGGCGAAGTGGTGCTCGACAGCGCGGCCAAGACCGGCTCGGTCGACCTGGTGATCGACATGAAATCGGTGGATACCGGCAGCAAGCTGTTCAACCAACACATCCAGGATGAGGAGTTCTTCGATACGGCCAAGTATCCGACCGCCACCTTCAAGTCGACCTCGGTCAAGTTCGACGGCGACAAGCCGGTCGCGGTGGCGGGCAACCTGACCATCAAGGGCGTCACCAAGCCGGTGACCCTGACCGTCACCGGGTTCCAGCACGGCATGAACCCGATCATGAAGCACGAGGCGATCGGCGCCAACGCGACCACCGTGGTCAAGCGCTCCGAATTCAACATGGGCAAGTACGTGCCCTATGTCGGCGACGATGTGACCATCACCGTATCCATCGAAGCATTCAAAAAATAAGGATCAAGAAATGAGCGAACCGACCGTTGCCCAAAAATCCCCCTTCGCAATGGAAGTCGAGGCCGGCAAGAGCTATTGGTGGTGTGCCTGCGGCCTCAGCAAGGGCCAGCCGTTCTGCGACGGCTCTCATCAGGGCACGTCGTTCGGCCCGGTGGAATACAAGGCCGAAAAGGATGGCACCGTCTACTTCTGCGGCTGCAAGCACAGCGGCAACGGCGCCTTGTGCGACGGCAGCCACCAGAAGCTCTGAATCCGGAACGGGGCGAAAAGGCTCCGTTTCTGCTGCGTCGAGATCAATCCTCGACGCAGATTTCCTTGCGCCGGACTGCGAGCATCGTCCTGACCAGCAGACCTGCGATCACGACGCTGGTGATACCCAGCAGCAAGCCGGACAGACGCAGGTAAACCAGGCTGCCGGTGTGCCGGACCATGACCAGGCTGGCCACGGTCACGGCGGCCAGCGGGAACGAATAGGCCCACCAGGACAGGAAGAACTTCAAGCGGGCGAACCACCTGGCCTGGAAAAACAGCAGCAGGGTGAAGAACAGGCCGCCGTTGTACAGGATCTGGGCCAGGGCATCGACGGTTCCAGTCAGCGTTACGTAGGACACGAATCCCACCGCCGGCGGTGCGATCAGGATGAACAACGTCGGCAGCAACCGTTCCGGCAGGCTGCCGTGGAAGATGATCCGGTAGAAGATGATGGCCAGCAGGATCGGCCAGAACATCAGGCCCAGGCTGAAAAAGAACCAGGAGATTTCGACCGGGGCATGCTGGACCCCGGCGATCGGCACCAGGATGTTGCCAACCACCGGGATGAACCAGGCCGGGTTGAGATGGATGATTTCAAACTGGCTGTGGTGTACCCAGCGGGAAACGATATACAGGGTGAGCAACAGTTGAACGCCGCTGCCGGTGGTCCAGAGCAGATACGAATAGGTCGTGTTGTAGGGCAGCCAGGCGATGGCGAGCAGTATCAGTCCGATCGAGAAGGTGGGCACGAAGTTCAGCGTGATCGGATGCTTCCATTCCGCATTAACTGCATCGCGGTATTTCAGGTATTTGGCGCTGTACAGAACGGTCAGGACGCCAAAGGCCAGGGTTGCCAGGCCCAGCAGCGCAGGGCTGGCGCGAAAAGGCAATTGCAGTATTTCTTCGGCCCGTTCCCAGGCGATGGTGAGCCCGCCCAAGCCCATGACCACAGCAAACCAGGCGACGGGAAAGTGCTTCAGGCGCGAAGCATTAGGCCGAATCATGGCAGCGCTTGTCGATGTACGGGCTTCAGTGGGGATGGATGGCCAGGGCGGGTGACTGGTTGCGCATGTGATCCGCAACCTTGGTGAAGGCGGCAAACAGTTCCCGGCGCAATTCAGGCGATTCGACCACTTCATCCAGGGCCTGATTCATGCACATGAGCCATTGATCGCGTTCGGCGTCGCCAATGGCGAAAGGAAGATGGCGCCGGCGCAGGAAAGGGTTGCCGTATTTCTCGACATAAAGCTGCGGGCCGCCCATCCAGCCGGACAGGAACTCGAACAGTTTTTGCCCGGACGTGCCGAGGTCGGCGCCATGCATCTTGCGGATACCATAGGTTTCGGGCAGTTCGTCCATGATGGCGTAGAAGCGGTCGACGAGCTGTCGGATCTTGGCCTCGCCGCCGATCCGTTCGTAGTGGGTTTGAAACATGATCAAAAAATTGGATTCAACGTCCGATTATTTTACTTGGTCTTTGCTGGACAAAGTGTGGTCGCTGAGGTAAATCTTTCGGGCCAAGGAAAAAAGATCGGGGAGGGGAAGGAGGAGAAAGAGCCCCTCCCCGAGTTCCTTGATGAGGAGAAAAGTCATACAACCCACCATTGCCACCGAACGTGTCCCGCGTATCGAATGACAACAGCTGTTTTCGGGCTGCGTATAACTATATGCATATACCGTGCCAGCTTGTTTTTTTGGGTTTAAAATAAGAAACGCATTGATTATGAAAGATAAATTTAATTTGTTCAGGGGCGCATAAAAAAGGTGTCTGCTCGCCCTGTCAATTGTGACGGACATCGGTGTCCGGATTTGTTATTGGTGTCTTGGATCGCAATGTCCGTTTATGGTCGCTGATCGCATCCGGCCGCGATGCTGCGACCGGATGCGATCAGCCTCAGCGTCGGAAAATCCGTAGGTAGTGACGCTCGAAATAGCGTTTTGCCCAATGGAAGATGGTCGCAGGTGGCAATAGCCATGAGCGCTTTAGATCCCGATAGACGAGAATGCCGGAGTCGACCGTGTCGACGATGCAGATGAGTTCGGGACGCGGCCTTGCGGTAGGTTCCTTGCCGTCCAGCGCCAGCAACAGATTGGTTGCCGCGGCCTTCGCCTGCAGATCGGCCATGTGGGCCTGCTTGGGCAGCCAGTCCGGCCCGGGGAAGCTGCCGGCGTCGCCCGCCACGAATACCCGCTCGGCCCCCGGCACCCTGCAGAATTCATCGCCCTGGATGAAGCCGCCGGAGGAAAGGGGCAGGCCGCTGTCCGGCGCCCAGGCGGGCCCGGTCAGGCCCGGCATGAACAGGATCAGGTCGGCGTTTACGTGGCCGCCTTCCGTATCCACCCCTTTTTCCGAAAAGCCCAGCGGCTTGTGGCCGAGGTGGGTGTCGATCCGGCGTTTGGCCATTTCAGACAGCAACCCGGACACGGCTTTTTCGCCCAGCCGCTTGCCCGGTTCGGCAGCGGCGTTGAAGAAGGTCAGTTCGATCTTGTCGCGCTTGCCCTGGCGGCGCAGCCAGGTGTCGATGCCGAACAGCAGCTCGAACATGGGGCCGCCGCGCATGGCCGACGGTTCGTTCGGATTGCCGCCGAAGCCCAGGGCGATGCGGCCGCTTTCCATGCGATTCAATCGTTCACGGATTGCCTCAGCTGCCGCGACGCCTTCGCACAAGGTCAAGGCGTGTTCGATGCCGGGCAGCTTTTTGATGAAGCGGCCGCCGGTGGCGATGATCAGGGCATCGTTCCCGACCGGTCCCTGGTCGGTCAGTACCGTCCGTCCGCCCGACTCCAATCCGATGACCCGGGCGGGAATGAATTCGACTGCATGGTCCTTGATGAAGGCATCCAAGGGTAGGACCAGATCGCTGCCTTTGCGGATGCCGGTGGGTACCCAGATCAGGCTGGGCAGATACACGAACTCCGCCTTGGGGGCGATCAGTGTGATGCGGGCCCGAGGGGCGCGCCTACGCAGTTCGCGAACGGCGGTGAGGGCGGCGAAACCGGCGCCGAGGATGACGATGCGGGCTGCTGTAGTCATGGTGAGCCTCTTCTGTCTGGTTCAGTCCGGCAACCTGGCGGGGCCGCAGGACATCAGGAGTCGTTCCCGAATAATGTCGAATGAAACTGAAAATGAAAAACCCACCCCATGGGTGGGGCGGGATAGGGTGCTTCTTCTGCCTTTGTGTTGTTTGTGTCAGTGATGATGGCCTTGCCCGTGATCTCGGGTTTCGGGTGCGCTCGTTTCGAGACGGCCCTGCAAGTAGGCCGTCACGGCTTGTGCGGGATCGGTTTCGGGCGTGATTAGGGCGTCGATCCCACGCCTTTTCAGGCGGGTGTGCAGGTTGTCGCCCATGCCGCCGCTGATCAGTACGTCAATCTCATCAAGCGGATGGGGGCCGTCACCAGGGGTTTCGTGGAAGGATTGCTCGATCGGGAGTTCCAGCAGGCTGCGGGCCTGAACGGTCAGGCCATCCACTTTGAAAATCCAGAAATTGCGGCATCTGCCGGCATGGCCGGTGATGGTCTTGCGGTTCTGGCTGGTGACGGCGATCTTCATGTTACTCGTCCTGCTCGGGATGGTTCGCGGCGCATTCCCGGGCTTCGCACAGCATGCCGTTCAGCACGGCCAGCGTGACGGCCAGGGAGACTCCAAGAATCCAGGCGAAATACCACATGTGCGTTTCCTTTCTCAGTAGGCGGCCTTGTCGTGGGCCTCGATGAATTTCTCGGTGACCTTGCCGGCCATGACTTTGTAGCACCAGGAGGTGTAGATCAGGATCAGCGGCATGAAGATGATCGTCGCCCACAGCATCAGGCCGAGGGTCAGGTGGCTGGAGACGCTGTCCCACACGGTCAGGCTGGAGCGCGGATCGGTCGAGGAGGGCATGATGAATGGGAACAGCGAGACGCCCGCGGTGCCGATGACGCCGGCCATGGCCAGGGCGGAGGCGACGAACGCGAGCAGCGTCCGCCGTGCCATCGCGAAGGCGACGCCGGCGAGGCCGCCCACTACGCCAAGGGTCGGCACCAACCAGAGCATGGGCATCTGGCGGAAGTTGTTCAGCCAGGCGCCCTGGACCATGGCGACGGTCTTGGCCAGCGGGTCGGGCAGGGCGTTGGGGTCGACCGCCGAGGTGATGACGTAGCCGGGTAGGCCACCGACGAACACGCCGGCCAGCAGGAAGGCCGCGACCGTGATCATGCCGGTGGCGATGGCCCACTTCCGGGCGCGTTCGAAGATCGCGCCTTCGGTCCGGTGCATCAGGTAGTTGGCGCCGTGGAAGGTGATCATCGATGAGCTCACCACGCCGGCCAGCAGAGCGAACGGATTGAGCAGGGCCCAGAAGCTGCCGGTGTAGTAGGACACCAGGTTTTCGTCGAAGTGGAACGGCACGCCCTGGAGCAGGTTGCCGAACGCCACGCCGAAGATCAACGGCGGCACTGCGCCGCCCACGAACAGGCCCCAGTCCCAGGTTCTGCGCCAGGTCGGGTTCTGGATCTTGGACCGATAGTCGAAGCCGACCGGCCGGAAGAACAGTGCCCAGAGCACCGCCAGCATGGCCCAATAGAAGCCGGAGAAAGCGGTGGCGTAGACCAGCGGCCAGGCGGCGAAGATGGCGCCGCCGCCGGTGATGAACCAGACCTGGTTACCGTCCCAGTGCGGTCCGACGGTGTTGATCACCACGCGTCGTTCGGTGTCGTGCTTGCCGACGAAGGGAAGCAGGGTGCCGACGCCCATGTCGTGGCCGTCCATGATGGCGAAGCCGAGCAGCAGGACGCCTACCAGCAGCCACCAGATGAGTTTCAGGGTTTCGTAATCAAACATTTGCCGGTTCTCCTCTGGATCAGGCCGCGGCGGTGGCGCGTTCGAAGTGGTATTTGCCGGTGCCCAGCGAGCTGGGGCCGAGGCGGGCGAACTTGAACATCAGGTACATCTCGGCCACCAGCAGGATGGTGTAGAAGCCGATGAAGCCGGCGATGGAGCCGTACAGGCTGCCGACCGACAGGGTGGAGGCCGACAGGTTGGTGGGCAGGACGCCGAATATGCTCCACGGCTGCCGGCCGTACTCGGCTACGAACCAGCCCAACTCGGCGGCGACCCAGGGCATCGGGATGAACCACACCGCCCAGCGCAGCAGCCATTTCTGCTCGGTGAAATTGCCTTTCAACGAATACCAGAAGGAGAGGGCAAACAGGGCGGCGAAGGCGAAGCCGAGCGCGACCATGATGCGGAAGCCGAAGAACAGCGGAGCGACCTTGGGCACGGTGTCGTGGGCCGCTTCGGCGATCATGTCGGGCGTGGCCTTGGAGACGTCGCGGACGTATTTCTTCAGCAGCAGGCCGTAGCCGAGATCGGTCTTGTGGGCTTCGAAGATGGCCTTGGCCTGGGCGTCGCTGGCATCCTTGCGCAGCCGCTCAAGCGCGCTGACGGCCAGGATGCCGGACTCGATGCGCGCCTTGTTGTCCTCGCGGATCTCCTTGATGCCCGGAATCTGCTGGGTCGTGCTCCGGGTGGCGATCAGGCCGAGGACGTAGGGGATGCGGATGTCGGCGTGGTTCACCTCGTTCTTTTCATCCGGGATGGCGAACAGGTTGAAACTGGCCGGCGCCGGCTCGGTGTCCCACATGGCCTCGATGGCGGCCATCTTGGATGGCTGGGCGTGATTCACCGTGTGGCCCGCCTCGTCGCCCAGCACGATCACCGACAGCGAGGCGGCGAAGCCGAATGCCGCGGCGATCCGGAAGGAGCGGCGGGCGAATTCGACATCCCGGCCCTTGAGCAGGTACCAGGATGAGATGCCCAGGATGAACAGCGAGCCCGTGACGTAGCCGGCCGATACCGTGTGCACGAACTTGGCCTGGGCGGTCGGATTGAACAGGACATCCCAGAAGCTCGACATCTCCATGCGCATCGTGGTGTAGGAGAACTGGGCGCCGACCGGGTCCTGCATCCAGCCGTTGGCGATCAGGATCCACAGCGCCGACAGGTTGGAGCCGATGGCTGTGAAGATGGTCACCATCAGGTGCTGCAGCTTGGACAGCCGGTCCCAGCCGAAGAAGAACAGGCCGATGAAGGTCGACTCCAGGAAGAAGGCCATCAGGCCCTCGATGGCCAGCGGCGCGCCGAAGATGTCGCCGACGTAGTGCGAGTAGTAGGCCCAGTTGGTGCCGAACTGGAACTCCATGGTGATGCCGGTGGTGACGCCGAGCGCGAAGTTGATGCCGAACAGCTTGCCCCAGAATTTCACCATGTCCTTGTAGATCTTCTTGCCTGTCATGACGTAGGTGGATTCCATGATGACCAGCAGGAAGGTCAATCCCAGCGTGAGGGGGACGAACAGGAAGTGGTACAGCGCGGTCGCTGCGAACTGCAGCCGGGATAGTTCTATCAAAGATTCATTCATGGGTGGCATTCCTATCCATGGTCGGGCGGTCGAGCAGGGCGCGTGCCGTGCCCTCGGTGCCGGGATGGTTGGGTTGGGCGAAGAACAGGAACCAGATGGCGAAAATCAGTGCCGCCTTCACTGCCAGGATCAGGGTGATGTCCCGGTACAGGGTCGGTGCTCGGAATCGGTTCATGGGTTTCTTCCTCGTTTGGGTGCGGTTGTTATGGCAAACGGCGTGCCAATCTAAATCGGACCTTTAAATCGGCTTAAAAAGCTTAGTTTTTCAGGCCCTTGGAAGGAATGCGGTATATCGTCGCACCTCGGGCCGGTCTGGCTGCGAATGGGTGTTGACCGCTTTGCCATAAATTGCTGACAATGTTGTCAGTCCCTGTGCCCATAACGACATGACCCCTCCCGTAGAGTTGTTATCCTTGCTCGACGCCCTCGCCGAGCCCCGTATCCTCGTCGATAGCGAATACCGCATCATGGCCGCCAACCAGGCCTACCGCCGCGAATTCGGCAATCCGCGCAGCATCATCGGCCGGACTTGCTACGAGGTATCCCATCACTTCAAGAGGCCGTGCGACCAATGCGGCGAATCTTGCCCGCGCACGGCCGCGGAGAAGAGCGGGGAGCCGAGCCGCGTGTTGCATCTGCACTTCACGCCACGGGGCGAGGAGTATGTGGATGTCGAGTTGATCCCGATCCACGGTAAGGACGGCAAGCTGGCCTATTTCGTGGAAACCATGAATTTCCTGCGCGAGATCGGCAAACAAGCGGATGGCTCGGGCATGGTGGGGCGTTCGCCGGCCTTCAACCACATGGTGGAATTCATCAATCGGGCGGCGCCGGCCATGACCCCCGTGCTGCTGCTGGGCGAGTCCGGAACCGGCAAGGAACTGGCTGCCCAGGCGTTGCATTCGCTGAGTCCGCGCCGGAATAAGCCGTTCGTGCCGGTGGACTGTTCCGGCATGACCGAGACCCTGTTCGAGTCGGAGCTGTTCGGCTACGAGAAAGGGGCTTTCACCGGAGCCAACCAGCGCAAGATCGGCCTGGTGGAGGCGGCGGCAGGCGGGACGCTGTTCCTCGACGAGGTGGGTGACATCCCTCTCCATCTGCAAGTCAAGTTGCTGCGCCTGCTGGAAACCGGCACCTTCCGCCGGGTCGGCGGGGTGGAGACGCTGCGGGCCGATTTCAGGCTGGTGGCGGCGACCCATCGCGGGGTGAAGAAAATGGTCGAGGACGGTACCTTCCGGCGCGATCTGTATTACCGCATTTCCGCCTTCCCCATCCACCTGCCGGCCCTGCGCGAACGCCGGGAGGACATCCCGATCCTGGTCGAGAGCCTGCTGGCCAGGCTGGCGCCGGAACGGCCCATGCACCTCAGCGACGAGGCCATGGCCCGGCTGATGGCCTACGACTTCCCGGGCAACATCCGGGAACTGCGCAACTTGCTGGAACGGGCCGTGCTGCTGGCCGATGCCGATACGCTGCGTCCGGAACACTTTCCGGAAGAGATGACCGCCAGCATGCCGGGTTATGGGGGTGCCGCGTTGCCGGCGGTGCTGTCCACCGTCATGCCCTTGGATCGGGTCGAGACGGAGTACGTTCGCTGGGCGTTGGCGCAGATGGGCGGCGACAAACGGGCGTTGGCCTTGAGCCTCGGTATCAGCGAACGGACGCTGTACCGCAAACTGGGCGCTTGAGCGGCGCCGGCGATCAGCCTGCAAAAAATTAGGGTTCCTTAGCGGTTGACTGTGACCGCCAGTAAAAAATATCCTGCGTGGATTATTTCAGGAGTTGCTTATGAACGCCCCCATCGAATCCCAGGACCCCAAAAAGGTGATGCATTCCATCATCCAACGCATCGCCACCGGCCCCGAACTGTCCAAGAACATCAGCGAGGAAGAGGCCGCGATCGGCATGCAGGCGGTCCTGGACGGCGTCGTCGACCCGGTCCAGTCGGCCATCTTCTTCATCGCCTTGCGCATGAAGCGGGAAACCATGGACGAGTTCAAGGGCGTCCTGGATGCGATCCTCAATGCCACCCTGCGCGCCACGGCCGAGGTCGACGACGTGGTCGACATCGCCGATCCCTACGACGGCTACAACCGCTGCCTGCCCGCCGCCCCCTTCCTGCCTGCGCTGCTGGCCGAACTGGGTGTGCCGGCGGTCAACCACGGCCTCGACGCCGTCGGGCCGAAATACGGCGTGACCGCCCGCCACGTGCTCAAGGCCGCCGGCGTGAACGTCGACCTGAGTCCAGCCGAGGCCGCCGCCCGGCTGTCCGACCCGGCGTTGGGCTGGGCCTATGTCGACCAGGCCAGATATTGTCCCAAGCTGCACGACATCCTTCCCCTGCGCCAGCGCATGATCAAGCGCCAGGTGGTGACCACGGTCGAAACCGAGGCCAAGCCCATCGTCGGCAGGAAGCGCACCCATTTCGTCACCGGCTACGTGCACAAGCCCTATCCGCCGATCTATGCCCAACTGGCTCGCCATGCCGGTTTCGATTCGGCCCTGATCATCCGCGGTGTCGAGGGCGGCGTAATGCCTTCCCTGCGTCAGGCCGGCAAGTACACCGCCTACCAGGACCGTGGCGAGGAGGTCGAATTCGATATCGATCCGGCCGCTCTCGGCATCAGCCAGACCGTGCGCGCGGTACCCCTGCCGGACGATCTGCCCAAGTCCGAACGGGGAGGCGACGAGGTGTCCATCATGGTCGACGTCCAGGCTACGGCGCGCGCCGCCGCCGAGGCCGGCCTTGCGGCCTTGGCCGGTAACAAGGGGCCGACCTACGACTCCCTTGCCTTGGTGGCGGCGATGGTGCTGCATCACGTCGGCAAGGCTCGTTCGCTGGTCGAAGCTGCCGACATGGCGCGCGCCGCGCTGGATTCCGGCAAGGCTCTGGCCCGGGTGAAATGATGGCCTGGGTCGATGCGGCCGGTGCCGACGAACTCCGCCCCGGCCAGATGAAGCGGGTCGAGGTCGGCGGCAGGAAGCTGCTGCTGTGCAATGCCGAGGGAACGCATTTCTGCGTCGACGAGATGTGCAGCCACGAGGACTATTCTCTCTGGTTCGGCTGCATCAAGGGCAAGTCGATCAAATGTTCCTTGCACGGCAGCTATTTCGATCTGGCCAGCGGCAAGCCGCTCAACGAGCCGGCGCAGTGCCCGCTGAAGACCTATGCCGTGAAGCTGGAGGGCGGCCGGGTCTGGGTCGAGGTGTAACCCCGGTCGGCCTTAGTCCTCCGGATAGTTTTTGCGCAACTGCTCCAGTTCGGCCCGGAAGCGTTCGACGTCGCCATAGTCGAAAAAATCGTTGTACCGGCTATGCGGGTCGCGCAGGTTGCGTGAATGCTTGATCGGGCACCAGTACTGCTCCGTCCGGGCGACGATCTCGCGGCTATAGGACATCAGGCCGTTGCCGTAGGAGCAATACAGGCAGTTCATCCGTTCGATCCAGTTCAGGTAGGGCAGCAGGTGGCGGTCGTAGGTGAAGTGGTCGGCCCGTCGGACCTTGGGAATCTTGTAGACCGTAAAGCAGATGGCCTGGTAGACGCTGACGGTCAAATCCAGCAGCAGCATGGGAAAGATCGCTCCGTAGATGATGGGGGCGGTCAAGATGAACAGCGCCGGGGCGTCGAGCAGGTAGCGTATGCTGCTGACGCGAAGTTTGCGGTGCAGGGCCAGGATGTCCTGCTCGAAGCGGGCCCGATGGTTTTCCAGGTGGTAGCGGAACACTCCCCGTTTTTGTTCAAGGTCGGTTTCCAACTCCTTTTGGAGTTCGCGGATTTTCGACAGCAATTCGTCGATCTTCGCATTCATGTTTCGGCCTCCGATCCGCAATTGCCCGATTAGGGGCCAGGCCACTGGCTGCGTCAAGCGGATTCGGGTAGGGTGCCGGCCATGAATCAGGCAACGAAATCCATACTCGTCACCGGTTGTTCGACAGGCATCGGCCATGCCGTGGCCCACGGTCTGAAGGCGCGCGGCTGGCGGGTGTTCGCTTCGGCGCGCAAGCCGGATGACGTCGAACGGCTGCAGGGAGAGGGGCTGGAGAGCCTGGTTCTGGACCTGAACGATTCGGATTCGATCCGGTCGGCTTTTGCCGAGGTGATGACCCGGACCGGCGGCCGGCTCGACGCCTTGTTCAACAACGGTGGCTACGGCCAGGTGGGTGCGGTCGAGGACCTGCCGCGCGATGCATTGCGGGCACAGTTCGAGACCAATCTGTTCGGCTGGGTCGAACTGACCAACCTGGCCATCCCGGTCATGCGCCGCCAAGGCCATGGTCGCATCGTCATGAACAGTTCGGTGCTGGGCTATGCCGCTTTCCCCTATCGGGGGGCCTACAACGCGGTCAAGTTCGCGGTCGAGGGCATCACCGATACCCTGCGCCTGGAGCTGGCCGGCACCGGCATCGGGGTCAGCCTGGTAGAGCCGGGTCCGATCATCTCGCGCTTCCGGGAAAACTGCCGGGAGCCGTTCGAGAAGCACATCGACTGGCGCCACAGCGTGCACCGGGCCCAGTACGAGGGTCAACTGGAGCGCCTCAACAAGCCTGGCCCGGCCGCGCCGTTCACCCTGCCGCCGGAGGCCGTGCTGACGCGCGTGATCCACGCCCTGGAGAGCCGCCGGCCGCGGCCGCGCTATCCGGTAACCGTGCCGTCGGTGCTGTTCTGGTGGCTGAAGCGCTGCCTGCCGGTGCGGGCCATGGACTGGGTGCTGACGCGGGCCTCGGGCGGGGGGCGGCGTTAGAGGGCTCTGCAGGGCCGGCGCAGGCGGCGATTTGCCGCCTGCGCCGAAAGTCGATGGCCGGGACCGGTGTGGCCAATGGCCTGCCGGCGTGCAATGCGCAACAGCGCAATCCGGGCATGGGGTAGGTTTTTCGAGGTGCCCGGTAGTAGAATCCGATAAAAATACACCCGCCCAACTCGCATCACTTTTTCCTTTCATGCACATCCTGCTCAGCAACGACGACGGTTATTTCGCACCAGGGCTGGCCGCCCTGGCCGCCGCATTGACCGAAAGCGGCCACCGGGTCACGGTGGTGGCGCCGGAACGGGACCGCAGCGGGGCCAGCAATTCGCTCACCCTCGACCGCCCGCTGGCGGTCCGGAAGACTCCGTCCGGCTTCCATTACGTCAACGGTACGCCGACCGATTGCGTGCACCTGGCGGTGACCGGCCTGTTGCCGGAAATGCCGGACATGGTGCTTTCGGGCATCAATCACGGCGCCAACATGGGCGACGATACGGTCTATTCCGGTACCGTCGCGGCCGCGACCGAGGGTTTCCTGCTGGGCATTCCGTCCATCGCCGTTTCGTTAGTGACCAGCGGTCAGGACCATTTCGATACGGCGGCCGGCGTGGCGGTCGAACTGGTCAGGCGTTTCATGGCCCAGCCCTTTCCGCAACCGGTGCTGCTCAACGTGAATGTGCCGGATGTGCCGGCCGACGCCATTGCCGGCATCGAAGTCACCCGCCTTGGACGCCGGCACAAGGCCCAGGACACGGTCAAGACGGTCAACCCGCGCAACCAGACCATGTACTGGGTGGGAGCCGCCGGTGCCGCCCAGGATGCGGGGGAGGGTACCGATTTCCATGCCGTGGCCCGCAACCTCGTATCCGTCACGCCTTTGCAACTCGATCTGACCCACTATCCGCAAATCGCGGTCGTGGGCGAATGGTTGGGCAAATGAACCTGCACAGCGGCATCGGCATGACCTCGCAGCGCACCCGGGTGCGCATGGTGGATCGGCTCAAGGAACAAGGCATCAAGAGTCCGCTGGTGCTCGATGCCATGGCGACCGTGCCCCGCCACCTGTTCCTGGAGGAGGGCCTGCAACACCGGGCCTACGAAGATACGCCGTTGCCGATCGGCGAGGGGCAGACCATTTCCAGTCCGTATACCGTGGCTCAGACCTGCGAACTGGCTTGCCAGGGCAAGCCCATGGGGATCGTCCTGGAGATCGGCGGTGGCTGCGGCTACCAGGCGGCGGTGCTGGCCCGGATCGCGAAAAAGGTGGTGAGCGTCGAACGCATCGCCAAGCTGGTGGGCAAGGCCCGCCACACGCTGCGCGAATTGCGCATCAACAACGTGTTGATCAAGAACGCCGACGGTACCCTGGGCTACCCGGCCGGCGCGCCTTACGATGCCATCGTGGTGGCGGCGGCCATGCCCTACATCCCGGACGAACTGAAGGCCCAACTCAAGCCGGGCGGCCGGCTGGTCGCGCCGGTCGGGCGCGGCGAGACGCAGCACCTGATGGTGATCGATGCCCGGGAAAACGGCTACGCCGAACGCGACGTGGAGGCGGTGAAGTTCGTGCCGTTATTGCCGGGCGTGGCTTGATGCGGCGGATCGGCTTGCTGTTGCTGTGCGTGACGGGCCTGCAGGCCTGTTCGTTCAGCCAACCGGCGGCGCCGATCCGGGATTGGGCGCCGCGTGCTCATACGGTCAGGCATCCGCCCCGGCCGACCGCCGATCATGTCGTCGTCCAACCGGGAGACACCCTGTTCCGGATCGCATTCGACCACGGCCTGGATTATCGCCAACTGGCCCAATGGAACGGTCTGGACGATCCGTCCAAGATACGGGTCGGTGAAACCCTGCGCCTGACGGCGCCGCCCGAAAAACACCCGCCCGACAAAACACCGGTCGCGGCCGCTCCGACGGCTCGCGCGCAGGCCGAAAATTCTGTTGCGCCAACCCCCGGGATTGAGCAGACTACGGCCGACAAATACGAAATATCGGAGGAAGCGCCGGAACGCTGGGTCTGGCCGGCCAAGGGCCAGGTCGTGACCGAGTTCAACGAAAAAGCGGGCGCAAAAGGCATCGATATCGCAGGCAAACTGGACAGCCCGATCCTCGCTGCGGCACCTGGGCGCGTCATCTATGTCGGTGCGGGCTTGCGAGGTTACGGCAAACTGATCATCATCAAACATAGTAAAATTTTGTTGTCGGCATACGGTCATAACGACAGGGTGTTGGTAACTGAGGGGCAGAACGTAAAAATAGGCCAACCAATTGCCGAGATGGGCGATACCGATGCCAATCGGGTGAAGCTCCATTTCGAAATAAGGGAATATGGCAAGCCAGTTGATCCCTTGACGTATTTAGCCGGGACCCCGGGTTGAGGAGAGGATGTGAGGATGCAGGAAGACGAATTCGTGGAACCGGAAGAAGTGGTCCCGATGCCGGAAAGCGAGGCGCCCGAAATGGCGGAGCCGGCGGCCGATCTGGACAGCTTTTTAGACGAGACCCATGACGTTACCCAGCTCTATCTGAACGAGATCGGCCGCGAATCGTTGCTGACACCCGAAGAGGAGAGGGATCTTGCCCAGCGTGTCCGGCAGGGCGATTTCAATGCCCGCCAGAGCATGATCGAGCACAATCTGAGGCTGGTGGTGAACATCGCCAAGCATTATGTCAACCGGGGACTCACCCTGCTCGACCTGATCGAAGAAGGCAATCTCGGCCTGATGCACGCGTTGGACAAGTTCGAGCCGGAGCGGGGCTTCCGTTTCTCGACCTATGCAACCTGGTGGATCCGGCAGAACATCGAGCGGGCGATCATGAACCAGTCCCGCACGATCCGCCTGCCCGTCCATGTCATCAAGGAACTGAATGTCTATCTGAGGGCTCAGCGTCACCTGGAAACCCATGGCATGCCCGACGCCGGTCCCGAGGATATCGCGGCGCTGACCGGCAAGCCGGTCGAGGACGTGCGCCGGGTCCTGCAATTGAACGACCGCATGGCCTCGCTCGATGCGCCGCTCGACATCGACCCCAGTCTGTCCATCGGCGAAGCCATCGCCGACGAAAACTCGGAGATGCCCGAGGAGATGCTGCAGGCCTTCGAGGTGGAACAATACGTCCATGAGTGGTTGGGCGAGTTGAGCGAGAAGCACCGCTGGGTCATCGAACGGCGTTTCGGCCTCAACGACCAGGAGCTCGCCACGCTGGAAGAACTGGCCGAGCATCTGGGCGTTACCCGGGAGCGGGTCCGCCAGATCCAGTTGGAGGGCCTGCAGACCTTGCGCCGCATCCTGCGCCGGAACGGGATCGTCAAGGATGGCCTCCTTTGAACTTGCCTTGGCCCGAGATTGAAACCGTCCTGCTGGACATGGACGGAACCCTGCTGGACCTGCATTTTGACAACCACTTCTGGCAGGTCTACGTGCCGGCCAAGTATGCCGAGCGACACGGCCTGGACCCGGACGAAGCGCAGGCCGAATGCGTCCGCCGCTACAACGCCAAGGCCGGTAGCCTGGACTGGTATTGCGTCGACTATTGGACCGAGGCCCTCAACCTGGATATCGTCAGCCTCAAGGAAGAACTGAGCCACCTGATCCAGATCCATCCCGACGTGCCCGAATTCCTGGTCGCGGCCCGTGCGGCCGGCAAGCGCGTGGCGCTGGTCACCAATGCCCACCACAAGAGCCTGGCCCTGAAGATGCAGCGCACCGGCCTGGAGATGCATTTCGATGCCATCCATTCCTCGCACAGCTTCGGCGTCGCCAAGGAGGATCCGTCGTTCTGGGACAAGCTGCGCCGGGTCGAGCCGTTCGAGCCGCAGCATACCCTGCTGGCCGACGACAGCCTGCCAGTGCTGCGCTCGGCGGCGACCTACGGCATACGCCACCTGTTGGCCATCCGCCAGCCCGATACCCAGCTGCCGCCCAAGGATACGGCGGAATTCCCGGCCATTGCCCGATTCTCCGAAGTGATGCCGATATGAATACGAGTGTTTTGGACCACGATTGGCAGGCGTTGCGCCGCAGCTACCTGTTCTCCGGCCTGGAGGACGGTCAGTACCGTGAAATCATGACGCATGCCGAGCCGATCGAACTGGCCGCCGGCCAGTTGCTGTTTTCCCAGGGAGATCCGGTGGGGGCGTTCTACTGGGTCGCCGAGGGCCTGATCCGGCTTTACCGCTGTTCGCCCCAGGGTGACGAGAAAGTGATCGAACTGATCGGGCCGGACCGTTTCTTCGCCGAGGCGGCCCTGTTCATGGGGGGGCGATTTCCGGTCAATGCGACCGCCCAGAACGCCACGCGACTGATCGCAATCGACGGTGGCAGTTTCCTTGCTTGGCTCGGCCAGGACGCCAAGCGTTGCTTCAAGCTGTTGGCCGGCATGAGCGCCCGGCTGCACAAGATGGTCAACGAGATCGACGGCCTGACGCTGATGAAGGGCACGGACCGTCTGCTGCAATACCTGCTCGATCATTCCGATCCGGACGAAACCGGCCGGACGGTCGTGGAGTTGGAGGCGCCGAAGCAGGTGATCGCCTCGCGCATCGGGGTCAAGCCCGAAACCCTGTCGCGCCTGCTGCACAAGCTGTCCGACCTGGGCTACATCGAGATGAAAGACAATCGGCTGTTCATCAAGGATACCGACGCGCTGCGTTCCGCGGGATTGGAATGAAGCGGTCGGCACGACCGATCGCTAGGTGTTGACAGCAGTCGCAAGCGCCCGGTTTTCGATGGCTTTCAATAGCGCCAATATTCTGCGCGAGACCGGCTCGATCTGCCGGTAGCATTCCTCTGCATATTCCTTCCGGCCTTGGTCGAAATGTTCGATCAGGGTGTGGATGAGGTCGTGCAATTCCTTGTGCGATGTTTCCAGTTCACTCATCTCGGCGATATGGCCGTATTGCTGCAGGCCCTCGCCGTAATACCAGTTGCCGAGCTCGCAGTTGCGGTGGCTCATCAGTTGTTCGCGATCCGGCATGGTCGCCCCGTCCAGATAGGCGCGCAGGCGCTGTTTCCAGGTGAGGTGCACGACGCATGCGCCATAGAGGTCGAGGACGCCGAGTCCGCTCATGAAGCTCTGGTATTCCTGCAACGCATGGGCTTGGGCCGCGGCCCGGCTGTTGTTGATTTCGGCGTAATACCGCCTGAGGGTGCCGACCACCGTGCCGTCGAGGGCGTGGTCGCCGACCAATTCGCCGAGTATCTCGATGACCTGCGCTTCGGCCAGGCCGCTGCGATAGGGGCGGTTCTCGGTCAGCGCGGTGAAGATGTCGGCTACGGCCAGGATGCGGGCTTCGAGCGGCAGATCGGTATGGGGGGTGCGGAACGGATAGCCTTCGCCGCTCAGCCGTTCATGGTGGGAGCCGCACCATGAGGCGATGTCCTCCAGGCCGGTGATGGGCGACAGGATGCGGTAGGTGTAGTAGGGGTGGCTGCGCATCAGGTGCCATTCCTCGTCGGTTAACTTGCCTTCCTTGTTCAGCATCTCGGTCGGGATGGCCAGTTTGCCGATGTCGTGCAGATAGCCGGCGACCTGGAGTCGCTTGCAATCCACTTCCGGAAAACCGAACAATTGGCCGAGCGTGGCCGCCGTGGCGGCCACGCCGCTGGAATGGGTGGCGGTGAAACGGCTTCTGAAATCGATGAGTTGGGCCAGCAGTTCGGCGAAGTCGAGCAGGCCGTCCAGGTCCAGTTCCACCGTCGACAGCGGTGCGCGTTCGAACAGCCGCTGCAGCAGATCCGGCGACTCGAGGTCCAGCCAAAAGGCGTCGCTCGAAGCCAGTTTCAGGAAGGCATCGACGTATTCGGGCATCAGCTCAGGTCCCTTCAGCGCCTGCAGTTCCTCGGCTATCCGGCCGGTCTGCCGGTATATCGGCAGGTCGTTGTCCAACAGACGGTTGACACGGTTGGCCAGGTGCACGAGGTGGGCACCTGCAGGGACCTCGTGATTCTCGATTTCCCGGTTTTCGCCCCATGACCAAGGCACATTGTGGAAGCGGACG
Organism: Parasulfuritortus sp.; assembly: GCA_036391875.1. Lineage (GTDB taxonomy): Bacteria > Pseudomonadota > Gammaproteobacteria > Burkholderiales > Thiobacillaceae > Parasulfuritortus. Next base: position 41,710 of record DASVZA010000016.1, on the reverse strand, counting down.
ATGTGGGCCGGCGCACGGAAGGGCTCGAACTTCTGCAGCAGGCGGTAGCCGAAGCGGGCGTAGCGCAGGTCGAGATCGGCGCAGTCCTCGCAGTGCTGATGCAAGGCGGACAGCGAACCGACATCGTGCAAGGCGGCCGCCACGATGACGTCCTCCTTGCTGCGCCCGGTCATGCCGACCGCTTCGGTCAGGCGCAAGGCGATATAGGCGACCCGCTTGTGGTGGTTGGCCATGGCCGGATTGATCAGGTCCAGGGCTTGAGACAAAGAAAAGACGAATTGATACAGGCCGATGTTGTATCTGTGCTTCATGCGGCAACCAACCTCACTAATTTATCTATGGGTAATTTTTATCTGCCCGGCGCCGGCTGCTCTGTGGATGAAACTTATCCATGCCGAGATAGTGGCCATTCTAGATAAGCGACCGGCAAAATCCAACAATGCCATCCGGTTCTGCGGCCCTGAAGAGCAGCGGAAGACGGCTATTCAGTCCCATCGCTTTCCGGCGGGCGCAGCGGCAGGATGATTTCGACACATAGGCCGCCGCCCTCCCGGTTCGTCGCCCGAATACTCCCGTGGTGGGCTTCTACCACTTCCCGGGTGATGGCCAGGCCAAGTCCGTAGCCATCGTTGCCGCTGTCCTCATGGTATCGGACAAACGGTTCGAAAATGCTTGCCAGGGCCGAGGCGGGGACCCCGGGACCTTGGTCGCTGATGCGGATGGCCAGTGCATGGCCTTCACGGGTGACGGCGACGCCGACCCGGGTGTTCCCGCGGGTGTGTTTCACCGCATTGCGGATGACGTTTTCGATGGCCCGCTGCAACAGTTCGATCCGGCCTTTGACAACGACGTGGGGCAGCGCAGCGAGTTCGACCCGGCAGCCTTTGGCCTGGGCTTCGAACTGGGCATCCGCGACGATTTCGGCGATCAGTTCGACGATGTCGACCGGATCATCCAGTGTGCCGTAGGCGCCGGCCTCCAGCCGCGACAGGGTCAGCAATTCCTCCATCAGGCGGTCGATGCGGCCCGATTCGCGTTCGATGCGTTCGATTGCGGCTTCGGCCTTCTCCGGTTGCTGCCGGGCCAGGTCGATGGCCAGCTGCATCCTGGCCAGGGGCGACCGGACTTCGTGCGATACGTCGTGGAGCAGGCGGCGCTGGCTGTCGATGAGCTGCTTGAGCTGTTTCGCCGTGCGGTCGAAGTCGCGGCCGAGATCGGCCAGCTCATCCTTGCGGTTGCCCATTTCGGACGTCAGGCTGACCTCGAAGTTGCCCCGGGCGACTTCCTGAAAGGCGGTGCGCAAGCCCAGGATGGGTTTTGCCAGGTGCCGTGCCAACAGGAAGGCGAATACCAGGCTGGCGAGCAGGCCGACGCCGATGGGGATGAGCGGAAATTCCCGTCGCCTTGCCGGGTGCGATGGCGGGGCGTCTGCACGGCTGGATCCCTGCATGGCCGGCTCGGCCGGCCGCGGCGGCCGGCCGTGGCCGGGCACCAGAAACCAGAACAACATACCGACGGCGACGGTGGTGACGATCTGGGCGATGAACAGGGTCAAGAAAAACTTCCAGAACAGGCGCCCCAAGCGCTACTCCCGGATCATCTGGTAGCCCTGCCTGAAGACGGTCTGGATGATGGATCGACCATCCGCGAGGGTGCCCAGCTTTTCCCGGATCTTGCTCAGATGCACTTCGATGCTGCGGTCGAATTTGGTCAAGGGACGGCCGAGCCCTTGTTCCGAAAGTTCGTTCTTGCTGACAATGTGGCCGGCGTTGCGGGCCAGCACTTCGAGCAGATTGAACTCGGTGCTGGTCAGTTCCAGCGGCGCGTCCTGCCATTTCGCCAGCCGCTGCTCGGGCCATATGGTGAGCCCGCCGACTTCGATCGGCTGGTTGCCGGAGGCTTCGGTCTTGCCGGAGCGGCGCAGGATGGCGCGTATCCGGGCGGTCAGTTCACGAGCGGTGCAGGGCTTGGGCACATAGTCGTCGGCCCCCAGTTCCAGGCCGATGATGCGATCGGTGTCGTCGCCTTTGGCGGTCAGCATCAGCACCGGCATCTGGCTTTTGCGGCGGATCCGGGCCAGCACTTCGATGCCGTTCAGGCGCGGCATCATGACGTCCAGGACGGTGATGTCGAAATCGCCGTCCAGCGCCCTGTCCAAGCCTTCTTCGCCGTTATGGGTCGTCTCGACGTCGAAGCCCTCCTTGGAGAGATAGTCCTGCATCATGCCGACCAACTCGACATCGTCATCCACCAACAGCACTCTACTCATCGGGGTCTGGCCTTTGGATTTCCTGATTTGCTGAATCATAGCCGTCCGGCCCGGAGACAGCGCCGACAGGTCCCGGTTTTTTAAATTTTTTAACGCAATCCAAGCCTTTTCCTCTCGTGGGCGCCCCGGCATTGCCAACAGCCAAAAAAACCGGCTTTTCAATAATTTACCTGTCATTGACGGCGCTTTAATTGGCCTTTCCCGAGAATGCTCCCGTGCAGCCAGTGAACGATTCCGGCACTGGCTATTACTCTCGGACTCTATGGAAAGGAAGCGAAAATGAAGCTGTTCCTGCATCCCGTTCAAACCATGCTGTTTGCTGGCGCCCTGACCCTGCTGCTGCCCGTCAAGGCATGGGCCGAACAACAGACGGACCCCGTCCTGGCCGATGAGATTGACCTGGTCATGCCATTCTACGGGCCCGGTCCGGTGCGGCTAGGGCCCTGTTCGGACGACCGGACCGCTCCGCCAGCACAAGGCGATGGACTTGGCCGCGACCTGCCCATGGCGATGATGCCGCCCCCGCCCCTTGCCGCCTTGTCGTTGCCGATGAGGCTGCATGCTCTGCAACTGACCGAGGCGCAGAGCGACAAGGTATTCGCCATCCTGTACGCCATCGAACCCGCGATGCGCGAGCAGTTGAAGCTGATCCGGCAATCGCGCGAGGCGCTGGCCAAACTGGCTCATGCGGACGATTACAGCGACGCCAGGTTGAAAGCGCTCGCTGAAACGAATGCCAAGGCCATGGCGGCTGTGATGCAGATGCGCATCCGGGCCGACCATCAAATTTACGCCGCCCTGACTCCCGAGCAACGCAAGCAACTCGCCGGCCGGAATGCGCCTGATGGACATCCGAGATGGTCCGATGCGCTGCCTCCAGGCCCGCAGCATCCTTAAAGTTCAGCCTGGGTGATCTGGGCCGGTCTTGGTACGAGAGGCAGAAATTGCCGCTGCGGGGGCGGAACGTGTTCCGAAAGTCTGAGCGTCAGGCCCCTTTCAACTCGCCGCGGCAAGTGGCTGGGGCAGGTACGGCCAGGGGGCGATTTTTGCCGCTATGCGGATGGCCGTTTGCCGATTTTGATGTGGGGCCGCACTTGAGGAGAGGGCAGCGGTTTCTGTGTTGAGCCAATCCGAATTCACTTAACAATTATTTATCCTGATTAACCTAAAGCATAGATAAGTATGACGTTTATTGGCCGATATCTTGCAGGGAAGCAGAAGTCGGCCGCGCGATGTCCGGCCCGAATTGAGTCGGGCTGCGGCGATGACTGGCGATGGGCCGACTGGGCTTGGTCGCCATGTGAATTTCCACCCGCAAATACTAAGGAGTCCATCATGATCAGCAGTGTTAGCAGTAGTTCGTATGCTTCGCAGCTTGCCAGCACGTTGTTTTCGAAGCTGGATAGCAAAAACCAGGGCTATTTCACCGAGAGCGATCTCCAGTCCGCGCTGGATTCTACGAGTTCATCGAGCAGCAGCTCGACGGGTTCTTCCTCCGGTAGCACCAGTGCCAGCGCCAGCGACATTTTCAGTCAGCTGGACGGCAACGGCGACGGCAAGGTCACCCAGGCCGAACTGACCAGCGGCCTGCAGAAATTGGCCAGCGATCTAAACAGCCAATACGACAACATGCGAATGGGCAACATGCCGCCGCCCGCTCCGCCAAGCGATTCCTCAAGCTCGAGCGCTTCGGCCGACTCCACCAGTGCCAGCAGTTCGGGCGATTCGGCGAGCACGACGAGCGTCGGCAACATGCCGCCGCCGCCCCCGCCACCCATGGATTTGGCCAGCTCCAGCAATTCGTCGAGTTCGGACAGCGGCACCAGCAGTTCGACGACGTCCGATTCGAGCCGCTCGACATTTTCATCCACGCTGTCCAGCAGTGATGCGAATCTCATGCAGATGATCATGCAGTTGATGCAGGCCTACGGCCAGAGCCCCAGCAGTTCGTCGAGCGGCACGCTGTCGACCTTGGCCTGACCGGGGGCTGGCGACAAGCGAAAACGGGCGGTGCCGCATCCGGCACCGCCCGTTTTGTTTGATCGGGATGAACGCAGCCGTCACGTTGAACAGGCTGGAAAATGAAAAGGGCCTACATCGCTGTAGGCCCTCAAGAATTTGGCGCGCTCGGCAGGATTCGAACCCACGACCCCCTGGTTCGTAGCCAGGTACTCTATCCAACTGAGCTACGAGCGCGTCGAAAGACTGCGGATTATATAGATTTCCAGGTTTAACGCAATGGTTCTTCAACCCGGATTTAGCGAACGGCAAGCGTGTCGCGTAAAACGATATCCAGCGGCGTGACCGCCATTCCCGGCTCAGCCTGAGTTTCCCTGCTGTCGAGTAGGCAATGCCCATCCGTCAGATACGGTTGGTGATGCCTCAAACCGGAGGTGATGGACGGCACTATTTGCGTATCGTGAATTGGCGCAGCCGCTTTGCCAGAGAGCTGAAGTTGCCGTGTCTTAAATCACCGGTATCGATGTGTGACAGTGTTCCGGTGTTTCCGACTGCCCGGTAGATCTGTATTACCAATCGGTCGGCGCCCGAATGAATCACTTGATCAGCCATGTTCTCCAGGTCGGCAGCGGATAGTAGGTCCGGGTGCCACGTGCAGCGCAATTCGTAGTCCACCCCTGAAGCGACAACTTTCTCCAAACTTTCGAATGCGGCATGGCCGCTGTCGACAACACCCGTTATTCGATCATAAACATGCTCGGGCGCTTTTACGTCAAGACCGACCCAATCCAGCAACGGCAGAATTTTGGCCAGCCGCTGCGGATACATGCCTCCGGTATGCAGGCCTATGCGAAATCCCATCGACTTGGCTTGGCGGGCGGCAGCAAAGAGGTGGTTCTGCAGAGTAGGCTCGCCCCCTGAGAACACCACGGCATCGAGTAGTCCTCGTCTCCGCGAAAGAAAATGCAGTATGTCGGCCCAGGTGTGATGCCTGGGGCCGCTTGCAGGAATCAGATGGGGGTTGTGGCAGTAGGCGCATCGCCATGGGCAGCCCTGCAAAAAAACCACGGCAGCGAGCTGATCCGGATAATCGGTTGTGGAAAACGGAACGAAGCCACCGATGCGGAGACCCGATTCGTCCCGCGCCTCCGCATCGAATTCGCCTGGGTTCAGCCGTTCAACTGGCATGCTGTTTCGCGGAAGAACTGGCGTTCAGTATATTCGCCTTTCTTTCCGGTGTTGAAGCTTGCGACGGGGCGGTGGTAGCCCATCACCCTGGTCCAGATTTCGCAAGGCTGGCGCTCCTCGTCTTTCAATTCGATTTCGCTCTTTGCTGGATTGGTCATGTCGTTCATTGCATCTCCTTGATTGTGTAAAGCCCTCGCTGGTCCCGTTCGTGACAGGAGGGCAACTGTCAGGCCGCCTTCAACTGGCGTTTCCTCGCCAGAATCTCGGCGTCGCACTTGGGACAGTATTTGTGCTCGCCCGAGAGGTAGCCGTGAACGGGACAGATGGAAAAGGTCGGAGTGACGGTGATATAGGGCAACCGGAAGTTGGTCAGCGCACGTTTAACCAGGGTTTTGCAGGCCTCTGCGCTGGATATCCGCTCGTTCATGTACAGATGCAGGACGGTGCCTCCGGTGTATTTGGCTTGCAACGCCTCCTGGCTGGCCAGTGCTTCGAACGGATCGTCCGTATAGCCCACCGGCAGTTGCGACGAGTTTGTGTAATAAGGCTGGTCGCCCGTGCCGGCCTGCAGGATGTCGGTCCAGCGCTTTCTGTCCTCCTTGGCGAACCGGTAGGTCGTTCCTTCTGCAGGCGTGGCCTCCAGGTTGTAGAGATGCCCGGTTTCCTCCTGGAACTGCACGATGCGGGCACGGATGTGATCCAGTAGCCGGCCGGCGAAATCGCGGCCCCAATCCGTGGTCAAGTCGTGCGCGTCCCGCGTGAAATTGCGCACCATCTCGTTGATGCCGTTGACGCCCAGAGTGGAGAAATGGTTGCGCAGGGTACCGAGGTAGCGCTTGGTATAGGGGAACAGACCTTGGTCGACGAGCCGCTGGATCACCTTGCGTTTGATCTCGAGGCTGTTCTTGCCCATCTCGAGCAGTTCGTCGAGACGCGAGAGCATTCCCGCTTCGTCGCCTTTATACAGGTAGCCCAGGCGGGCGCAGTTCACGGTGACCACGCCCAGGCTGCCGGTCTGCTCGGCGCTGCCGAACAGACCGTTGCCCCGCTTGAGCAGTTCGCGCAAGTCCAGTTGCAGCCGGCAGCACATGGAACGCACCATGTTGGGCTTCAGTTCCGAGTTCACGAAATTCTGGAAATACGGCAGGCCATACTTAGCGGTCATGTCGAACAGCAGGTCGGCGTACTCGGAATCCCACGGGAAGTCCTGGGTGATGTTGTAGGTGGGAATCGGAAAGGTGAACGCCCGGCCTTTGGCGTCGCCCTCGGTCATGACCTCGATGAAGGCCTTGTTGATCATGTCCATTTCGGCCTGCAGATCGCCGTAATGGAAAGGCATTTCCTTGCCGCCGATCGTCGGTACCTGTTCCTTCAAGTCATCTGGGCAGGTCCAGTCGAAAGTCAGGTTGGTAAACGGCGTCTGGGTGCCCCAGCGCGACGGGACGTTCAAGTTGTAGACCAGTTCCTGAATGTATTGCCGGACTTCGTCATAGCAGAGATGGTCCTTCCTGATGAAAGGCGCCATATAGGTGTCGAAGGAGGAGAAGGCCTGAGCCCCAGCCCATTCGTTCTGTAAGGTGCCCAGGAAGTTGACGATCTGCCCCACGGCCGAGGAGAAGTGCCTGGGCGGAGCCGCCTCCACCTTGCCCGGTACGCCGTTGAGGCCTTCGTGGAGCAGAGTGCGCAGGGACCAGCCGGCGCAGTAGCCGGCCAGCATGTCCAGGTCGTGGATATGCAGGTCGCCGGCACGATGGGCCTCGCCGATTTCCGGCGCATACACGTGGGACAGCCAGTAGTTGGCCGTCATCTTGCCGGACACGTTGAGGATCAGACCGCCGAGGCTGTAGCCCTGGTTGGCGTTGGCGTTGACCCGCCAATCCTGGCGGTTGAGGTATTCGTTGATGGAGGAGGCGACGTCGACCAGTGTTTTCCGGTCGGCACGCAGCTTGGCGTGCTGCTCACGGTAGACGATATAGGCCCGAGCCGTCTGCAGATGGTTGGCGGCGATCAGGGTCTGCTCGACGACGTCCTGAATCTGTTCGATGGCGGGCGGGTGGCCATGGAAGCGATGGATCAGGACCTTGGTCGCTTGCGCGGTGAGTAATTCGGCTTCGTCGGGGCCGAACTCGCCGGTGGCTTGGCCAGCCCGCAGAATGGCGGAACCGATTTTCCGCGCTTCGAACGGTACTCGTCGTCCGTCTCTCTTGAGTGCTTCCCTGGGTAAAGACGCGGTTTTTGACGTGGGATCCGCAAATGAATGGGGGGGTGTTGTCATGTTGTCTCCTTTTGTTATGAACGCTATATGTAGTGTTCATTGATGGAGAATATCAATAAATATACGTTTTTGTAGGTCGGGCCCGGTGCGATCCACAGCCATTTCTTGCCTTTTATCAAGTGCGTTCGATTGCGTCGCACCAAATGGGCGTCAACAGCAAGCGCGCTGTACGAACGAGGGCGAATTTTTGCGGCTGGATTCTGTGGTCACTGTCCCAGTAGGGATCCCGGAAGGTCGGCGAGGCTGAATCGTCCAGAGATCACCGATTTAGCCATTTCCTCGATTGTCAGCTGTTCAAGTATCGAGACTAGGTTTTCCTTTATGGGATTCCATGTGGTGTAGATGGGGCAAGGTTTCGTGGCCGAACATTGCCTCAGGCCGAGAGGGCAATCTTCGAGAAATAATGGGCCCTCCACCAGGGAAACGACTTGCATCAGCCGGGTCGAAAATGCACTGTCATCGAGGCTGAAGCCGCCTTTTTTTCCTCGATAGGAATTCAATAGGCCATGTCGCGACAGGTTTTGCAGGACCTTGGCCAGGTAGGTTGCCGAGACGTCGATTTTTAACGCGATGTCCCGACTCAGTATGGGCATCTCAGGACGTTGAGTGGCCATATAGACCAGTGCTTGGAGTGCGTATTGGCTAGTCCGTGACAAGAGCATGGTTTTCTCGGGGTAAAGTGAAGTGTCATTGGTAAAGGGGGCATCATTCGTTTAATGGCGTTGGCGGCGGCTCCGTATCCAGGGGATCGAGTCATGGGCGGCGCCATTTCGTTGCTCGGCTTGCTGCGGTTACCAAAGCAGCTCGTCCAGCCAATCGCAAAGCAGGCCGGCACCGAGGGAGCGAAGATGGGGGGCCAATTGATGGCTGCTGGCCCGCAACCGAGGGACGTCGATCCTGGAATTCGCCAATTCGCAGGTGTGGCCGATCAACCACTGTTCAATGCGGCTGCTTTCGATTTCAGCGTGGAACTGCATAGCCAGAACGTTGTTGCCGAAGGAGAACGCCTGGTTCTCGTAATGTCGGGTACTGGCCAGCCGATCGGCACCGGTGGGCAGGTCGAAGGTATCGCCATGCCAATGCAATACGTTGTTCCCGGCAAGATGCGAAATGCAGGAAGCGTGTCCTTGCGTGGTGAGTTGAACCTCCCCCCAGCCGATCTCCTGGTATGCGCCGGGATAGACGCGCGCACCGAGGGCTGAGGCGATGAGCTGAGCGCCCAGGCAGATGCCCAAGGTTGGCAGATTGGTGGCCAGGCGTCTTTCGAGCCGGTGAAGTTCGTCGACCAGGAATGGATAGCGGTCTGTCTCATAGGCTCCGATGGGCCCGCCGAGAAGGATGGCCAGGTCCGCATCAAGCAGTGGCTGCGACAGATCATCAATGCCGGCGTTGTATACCGACACATTCCAACCCTTGTCGCGAATGACCTCGCCAAAAATGCCGATGTCCTCAAATGCCGAGTGCTGGATCACGGCAACATTACGATTTGCGACCGGTTGCGACATGACGAATCCAAATGAGTTGAAGGTTTCCGTGGAAAAGGCGATCCGGATGAACCGGCTTTCGATATCAGGAAAAGCGATGGTCAGCGGACGGATCGATAGGTCTCTTCACGCTGGCGCTTGCTCAGAATCAATTGCCAGAGCTGGCCCTGGCGGCTGCGGAAGAAGCCGGCGCAGCACATCAGGTAGTATTTCCACATGCGGTAGAAGCGCTGGTCGTAGCGCTCCTCCAGCATCGGCCAGTTCCTGTCGAAGTTTTTCCACCAGGCCATCAGGGTCCGGTCGTAATCCTGGCCGAAGTTGTGCCAGTCCTCGATCAGGAACCGCCGCTCCAGATTTCTGGCAATCTCAAGCGCCGAAGGCAGCTTGCCGTTTGGAAAGATGTACTTGTCGATCCAGCCATCCGTGCTGGCGACTGTGGCATGGGTTCCGATGGTATGCAGCAAGAAGAGGCCATCAGGCGCCAGCAGCTTCGAGACGACATCGAGATAGGCCGCATGATTTTTCGGCCCGACATGTTCGAACATGCCGACCGAGACGATCTTGTCGTAGCGGCCGGTCAGATTGCGGTAGTCCATGAGTTCGATGCGGACGGGGAGTCCTGAGCATCGGGCCCGGGCGATCTTCTGTTGCTCCCTGGACACCGTGATGCCGACGACGCGGACTCCGTATTTCGATGCGGCGAAGTGAGCGAGACCGCCCCAGCCGCAGCCGATATCCAGCAGGATTTCGCCAGGCTGCAAATCCAGCTTCCGGCATATCAGATCGAGTTTGTCCTGCTGTGCTTCCTCGAGCGTCGTGGCCTTTCCCCAGTATGCGCATGAGTAGCTCATGGTCGGATCGAGCATGGCCTCGAATACGTCATTGCCGATGTCGTAATGCCGTTCTCCTACCTGGAAGGCGCGTCCGGGCGATTGGAGGTTGAACAGGCGATGTCGTACGATGTCCCCAAGCAAGCGGAGCTTGGCCCAGCCTGTCAAACATTCATCGGCATCGGTGCGCAATATGCGATGGAAGAACTGATCAAGCCGCTCGCAGTCCCAATAACCCGACATGTAGCTCTCACCCAGTCCTATCGAACCCCTTGCCAGGATGTGGTGGAAAACGGCGGGATCATGTATCCGGATGTCCCATGGTGCTGTCCCGTTGATTTCAATTCCGGCGGTCAGTGATATTTCCTGAATGGTGTCCGGTATGTTGTCGTCGCTTGCGGTTTTCGGAAACGGAAGCGCCAGTTCTTCTTCGTTTTGCATGATGCTCGTCCTCTCGCTTAGCGTATTGCGTTAGGGTTGGGTAACGCGTGGGTGTGGCGAACCGCCAACTGATAGATCTGCAGCAGATCTTCTTCGCTGATATCGATGAATGAATCTATTTCGGAGAGGGCGTATACGAGATCGCTATGGGCGATCATGCACTTTTCGCCGTCATGGTTCGCGCTAAGGCTGGTAACGTGGGCTTTGTGAGCCAGCCACTGGGGATAGCGCCTCCAGTGGAACGGATAGTTCGTCACGATGGCGACGGCGAGGATGATGACGACGTTGACCAGCACTGGCGTCAGCAGGAAACCATAGCCCAGGGCATGTACCGGGTCTCCGCCCAGGACGGCGACGAGTGCGGTGGCGCCGCCGGGCGGGTGCAGGCATCGCAGGTAATACATGGCGCCGATGGACAGCGCTACTCCCAAGGCACTGGCGTAAAGCGGATTGAACGATGTCTTTGCGCATGTGACGCCGATCGCGGCTGAAACGATTTGGCCGCCGATCACAGACCACGGCTGTGATAGAGGACTGTGGGGCGTGGCGAAGAGGAGAACTGCCGATGCGCCCATTGAGGCAACAACCAGAGCGGCGCCATGGAAATCAAGAACCCGTCCGCTGACCAGCAGAATCAGCAGAATCCCTAAAAATCCACCACTCACCGAGATGATTTTTTCAGCGTGTCCAGGACGGTAAAAATCCTTATGGCTGAAGTGCAAGAGCGCACGGCGCAGGCCACCAAACAGATTCATATTCTGTTCTTCCCCGAGATGACGACGCCTGGAGATTAGGATTCGGCCTTGCTATCTGACAAACGAAATTTTGTTGGGTTATCCATCTGGAAAACCGATGGATCGATGGGCGGTCGGCGTTGATGGAACCCCCTGCAAACCAACCCTGGCCTTGGAATTGAGCGTTGATTCTCGTATCTACGGAAGACGATCGGAAACAGCACCGATACGCCGGCCTGAAGGCAGGAGTGCTCTTGCAATCCTGCCCGAGGCTAGCTCGCCACCCGCCGATGTTCGATCGCCCAAACTGCAGCCGCGAGACGGGAGCGCAGATTGAGTTTCTTGAGCAGATGCTTGACGTGTACTTTGACGGTTCCCTCGGCAATGCTCAGTTCCCGCGCGATCGCCTTGTTGCTCAGGCCTGCCGAAATCAGATCGAGGATGCGGCTTTCCTGCTCGGTCAGGCCAGCTTGGTCAGGAGGTTTTGGGCCGCTGTCGGTCCGCAGCGCGTGGGCCAGCAGAGAGGCCAGCCCTTCGCTGAAGGTAACCTGGCCCTCGGCGGCTTCCTTCAACTTGATGAGCAGGTTCTCCGGCTCCATCTCTTTCAGCAGGTAGCCATCGGCGCCGGCGCGCAAGGCTGCAACCAGGTCGTCGGCCTGATCCGATACGGTCAGCATGACGACACGGCTCTCGAGACCGCTGCTTTTGATGGCTTTCAGCACCTCGATGCCGTTCATGTCCTTCATGTTGAGATCGAGCAGGACCATGTCCGGCTCCAGGCGGCGGGCCATCTCGATGCCTTCGTGCCCGCCGGATGCTTCTCCGACCACATCGAATTCAGGCTCGGTGGATACGAGTTGTGAGACGCCACGGCGAAACAAGGGATGGTCGTCGATGATAAGCAGTCTTTGCGGCAGGTCGTGGGTCATGGCAGGGTCTTTCGAATCAGTGGCATCGTCTTCTGACTGGTAGGCATGAATCTGAGCACGACTCGCGTGCCGCCGCCAGGACGTGGCTCATATCTTATAGTGCCGTTCAGGGTACGGGCACGCTCTTCCATGATGGTCATGCCGTAGTGATGCACATCGGCGGACTTCAATATGCCGACGCCATTGTCCTCGATGACGATCTCCAGAGCCCCGTCCCGGTCGCAGCCCATGCTGACCGTGGCGGCGGTTGCCTGGGCGTGATTGACCACATTGGAGAGCGCCTCTCTGACCACGTGCAGGACATGAATCTCCTCGTTTGGAGACATCGGGCAACGTGTGAATTCGCTCTTCAGATCTATCTGGATCCGGCCGCGATTGGAAAATTCCTCTATCGTGTGCTGCAGGACGGCCTGAAGGTTTTCCTCCTCCATGCGAAGCCGGAAGGTGGTCAGCAGTTCCCTCAATTGGCGATAAGCGCCCGACAGTCCTTCGCGCAGTTCGCTGAGCATGACGGGCATTTCTTTGGAACGCTCCGGGTTGTTCAACGCGGTTTGCAGACGGCTTACCTGAATTTTCATGTAAGCCAGCGATTGGGCCAGGGAGTCGTGAAGCTCGCGCGCGATGACGGCCCGTTCTTCCAGCAGCGCGAGCTTCCGGGTTTGTTCGCCGCGCTGCTCAGCGCCGATGGCGACGCCAATGTGCCGCGACAAAGCTTCCAGGAGTTGGACCTGCCAGGATTCCGGGTGTTGCCCTTCCTGCGCCTCGATGATCAGCACACCGTATTGGCGTTCCGAATCGGACAGCGGCAGGGTAAGCAACTGGCGGCCGCTGCCCATCACGCTGAGCCGCGGCGATGCGGTGCTATGGCACCACGTGCACTCGCCGGTGTCGCATGGATTGACATCGCCTGGAATCAAGGTGCTTGCGACCGGTCTGCCGTTGTTGCCGCCCGGGGTGCCCAGGCAGATGATGCCGTGGCCCAGTCCGAGCACGGTCTCGATGTCCTTCAGCACAGCATCGTAGATCGCCCGTTCCGGAGGCGATCCGTGCAGCCGTGCGATGGAGTGATAGAGGAGTTCGAGGGATAGGTTGCTTCGGCTCAGCTCGGCGGTTTTTTGCTCCACGCGGGCTTCGAGGTTCTGGTACAGCTTCGCCAGTTCTTCGGTCATGCGGTTGAAGGATTGGCCCAGCCGCCCCAGTTCATCTTCACCGGTATAGTCGGTGCGCACCGCAAGATTGCCGTTCCCTGCCTTGGTGGTGACATCGAGCAGGGCGCGCAGCGGCATGACCATGCCCGTGTGGATCAGGTAGATGGTAAGCAGAACGACCAGCACCGTGATGACGAGAGCGACGCCGAGCACGATGCTCATCACCATTATCTTGGCCTCCGTGGCCTGCGCCATCTGCTGGACAAGGTGGTCGATATGGCCGACGAACGCATCCACTTCGGCGAGCGTGGCTCGCGTCTCCTCACCGTTTGTCGAGACGACGTTTTGCTCGACGGTGGCCAGCATCTTGGGACGGATACTCGTCAGCCAGGTTTGCTTGACGATGCCGTAGCTCGAAGCCAGATTGGATTCGCTGCTGCCGGGCAGCAAAGCCAGAAGGCTGGGCGAATTCAACGTGCCGTCGAAACGGTTGATCGCCTCTGCCAAGTGCCTGCGCGCGCCGGGATCGTCGCGTTCTCGCAGGGCCAGGAAGTAGCTGGTCATCTGCCAGCTTTGCATGCGCAGGCTGCCGGCCAGGTTGATGGCCTCGCCGCTGCCCTGAGTCGACAGCGCCACCATGCCGGAAACCGCCATGCCGAGGGTGGCCATCAGGGCGATGGCGGCGATCGCTCCGCCGATGCGGGTGACCAGTGAGTGTTCAAAAAGAATTCCAAGTTTCATGGCTGTATCTGCCAAGAGGTAGTGTTCGATTAATTCCTAGCCTGAAAGAGATAGTTCGGAACCATCCCCCGCATGCATTCCGGTCGGCTTTGTGGGGATACCCACAAAGACATGTCGCCAATCCCGAAACCATCACTTCGGGATGTCTAAGTCGATATAACAATAATTTAGCAGGTGGTAGCCATACCTATTAGGTGGTAGCCATCCCGTTTGCCCGCCGACTACCCCCTCTAGCATAGATTTTTCGCGTTCCTAGACTACGCATCACCTGCAACAGCAAGGCGAATGCGAGGCGAAGGAATGACGCCACATCAGCAAAAACAGACATCGGTTTTGGCCATGAGCACCCTGGCGTTCACGGTCTGCTTCGCCATCTGGATGATGTTCGCCGTGGTCGGGATCCCGATCAAGAAGCAGCTCGGCCTGAGCGAGACCGAGTTCGGCCTGCTCGCCTCGATGCCGGTGCTGACCGGGGCCCTGATCCGGCTGCCGCTCGGCATGTGGACGGACAAGTTCGGCGGCCGGCGGGTCTTCTTCCTGCTCATGCTCGCCACCGTGCTGCCGATCTGGCTGATCCCGCACGCCACCACCTACTGGCAATACCTGCTGGCCGGCCTGATGGTCGGCATCGCCGGCGGCTCGTTCTCGGTCGGCATCGCCTACTGCGCCCGCTGGTTCAGCAAGGGCCGCCAGGGGTTCGCCATGGGCATCTTCGGCGCTGGCAACAGCGGCGCCGCATTGACCAAGCTGATCGCGCCGTCGATCGTCGTGGCCTACGGCTGGCAGATGGTGCCGCGCGTGTATGCGGTGGCCATGTTGGTCACGGCGATCCTGTTCTGGCTCTTCACCTACGAGGACCCGGCCCACCGCGTCGACCAGCGGATCGGTCTGCGGGAGCAGCTCCAGGCGCTCAAGGACCCGAACGTCTGGAAACTGTGCCAGTTCTACTCCATCGTCTTCGGCGGCTACGTCGCGCTGGCACTGTGGATGACCGAGTACTACGTCACCGAATACGGCTTCAACCTCAAGAGCGCGGCCCTGCTCGCCGTCTCGTTCTCCCTGCCGGGCGGTGTGTTGCGCGCGGTGGGCGGCTGGCTCTCGGACCGCTGGGGCGCACACCAAGTGACCTGGTGGGTGCTTTGGGTATCGTGGGTCTGCCTGTTCATCATGTCCTATCCGCAGACCGACCTCACGGTCCAGACGGTGTTCGGGCCGCAGACCTTCCACATCGGGCTGAATCCGACCCTGTTCACCATCCTGCTCTTCACCGTCGGCGTCGCCTTCGCCTTCGGCAAGGCTTCGGTCTTCAAGTACATCGCCGACGACTATCCGCACAACATCGGACTGGTGTCCGGCATCGTCGGCCTGTTCGGCGGCCTGGGCGGCTTCCTGTTGCCGATCATGTTCGGCGCCCTGGTCGACCTGACCGGCGTGCGCACCTCCGTGTTCATGTTGATGTACGGCGTCGTCTGGGTCTCCCTGATCTGGATGTACACCACCGAAGTTCGCCGCATGGATCTCATCCCGAAGCACAAACGCCGTCCCGGCGCAGACCTCATGGAATAACCACCACATGGAGCCACGCAAATGAGCAGGTACACGATCAAGGAATGGAATGTGGAAGACCACACGTTCTGGGAGAACGAGGGCAGGGCGATCGCCCGCAGGAACCTGTGGATTTCGATCCCCAGCCTGCTGATGGGGTTCGCCATCTGGATGATGTGGGGAATCATCACGGTGCAGATGCTCAACCTCGGCTTCCCGTTCAGCCAGGACGACATGTTCGCGCTGACCGCCATCGCCGGCCTCTCCGGCGCCACCCTGCGCATTCCGTCCTCCTTCTTCATCCGCATCGCCGGCGGCCGCAACTCGATCTTCCTGACCACCGCCCTGCTCATGATTCCCGCCCTGGGTACCGGCCTGGCGCTGCAGGACAAGAGCACGCCGCTGTGGGTGTTCGAACTGCTGGCGCTGTTGTCCGGCATCGGCGGCGGCAACTTCGCCAGCTCGATGTCCAACATCAGCACCTTCTTTCCCAAACGGCAGCAGGGCACGGCACTGGGCATGAACGCGGGCCTCGGCAACTTCGGCGTCACCACCATGCAGATCCTGATTCCGCTGGTGATGACGGCGGGCCTGTTCGGCTCGTTCGGCGGCGAGCCGATGATGCTGGTCAAGGCTTCGGGCTGGATCCTCGGCAAAATCCCGGCCGGCACCGCCACCTATATCCAGAACGCCGGCTTCGTCTGGCTCCTGGCCCTGGTGCCGCTTGCCTTCCTGGGTTGGTTCGGGATGCACAACCTGCAGCCGATCTCGCCCAACATCGGCTCCACCGCACAGGCTTTTGCCAAGATCATCTGGCTCTACAGCCTCGCCCTGGTGACCGCCGCCATCGGCCTCTATCTCTATCTTCCGGTCAAGACCGGCGGGCTCGGCATCCTGAACATGTGGATCGCCTTGCCGCTGACCATGATCGGCACCCTGCTGCTGATGCGGGCCTTCGCCATCGGCGAGATGAAGGCCGGCATCCAGAAGCAGTTCGCCATCTTCTCCAACAAGCACACCTGGTCGCTGACCGCGCTCTACCTGGTGACCTTCGGTTCCTTCATCGGCTTCGCCGCTGCAGTGCCGCTCTCGATCACCGTGATCTTCGGCAACCAGCACATCTTCGACGCCGCCACCCAGACCTGGCATCACGTAAAGAACCCGAACGCGCCGTCCGCCCTGACCTACGCCTGGATCGGCCCCTTCGTCGGCGCCCTGGTGCGCCCCATCGGCGGCTGGATCTCCGACAAGGTGGGCGGCTCCATCGTCACCCAGATCATTTCGGCGGTCATGGTGGCGGCTTCGGTCTACGGCGGCTGGATCATGATGCAGGCCTACCACTCGGCCACGCCCGAGGTCTACTTCGGCCAGTTCATGATCACCTTCGTGGTCGTCTTCGCCGCCTCCGGCATCGGCAACGGCTCCACCTTCCGCACCGTCGGCGTGATCTTCGACCGCGCCCAGGCCGGTCCCGTGCTGGGCTGGACCTCGGCGGTGGCGGCCTACGGTTCCTTCATCGCCCCCGAGGTGATCAAGGGCCAGCTCAAGGCCGGCACCCCGGAAAACGCCATGTATGGCTTCGCCATCTTCTACGCCCTTTGCCTGGTACTGAACTGGTGGTTCTACCTGCGCAAAGGCTCCGAAATCCACAACCCCTGATTCCACGATTCACAGGAGAAAACCATGAGTCACTTTCTCGACCGACTGACCTACTTCACACATCCCCGTGAATCGTTCTCGAACGGCCACGGCATCAAGACCATCGAAGACCGCAAGTGGGAGGACGCCTACCGGAACCGGTGGCGCCACGACAAGATCGTCCGCTCGACCCACGGCGTCAACTGCACCGGCGGCTGCTCCTGGAAGATCTTCGTCAAGAACGGCCTGGTGTCGTTCGAGATGCAGCAAACCGACTACCCGAGGACGCGCGACGACCTGCCCAACCACGAGCCGCGCGGCTGTCAGCGCGGGGCGTCGTTCTCCTGGTACCTGTACTCGCCGCACCGCATCAAGCACCCGATGATCCGCGGCCGCCTGCTCGACCTCTACCGGGCCGAGCGCAAGTCGGGCAAGGACCCGGTCGAGGCCTGGGCCGCGATCCAGGCCGACCAGAGCAAGCGCGACAAGTACGTCAAGGTGCGCGGCCTGGGCGGCTTCGTCCGCACCACCTGGGACGAGGTGCTGGAGATCGCCGCGGCGGCCAACGTCTACACCATCAAGAAGTGGGGTCCGGACCGGATCTACGGCTTCTCGCCGATCCCCGCCATGTCGATGATCTCCTACGCCGCCGGCGCCCGTTACTTGTCGCTGATCGGAGCTGCCTGCGGTTCATTCTATGACTGGTACTGCGACCTGCCGGTGGCCAGTCCGCAGACCTGGGGCGAGCAGACCGACGTGCCCGAGTCCGCCGACTGGTACAACTCGACCTACATCATCATCGCCGGCGCCAACCTGCCGATGACTCGGACGCCGGATGCGCACTTTGCCATCGAGACCCGCTACAAGGGCACCAAGATCGTCTCGATGGCGCCGGACTACGCTGAATTCTGCAAGTTCGCCGATCTCTGGATGCCGGTCCGGCAGGGTACCGACTCGGCCGCCTTCATGGCCATGGGCCACGTCGCCCTGAAGGAGTTCTACATCCAGAAGGAGACGTCTTACTTCCAGGAGTACGCCCGCAAGTACACCGACCTGCCGATGCAGGTGATGCTGCGCAAGCAGGGCGAAGGCTTCTTCACCGACCGCAACCTGCGGGCTTCCGACTTCGCCAGCAGCCTCAACGAGTCCAACAACCCGGAATGGAAGACCATCGCCTTCGACGAGCTCTCCGGCCGGTTCGTGGCCCCCAACGGCTCGATCGGCTTCCGCTGGGGCGAGGAGGGCAAGTGGAACCTGCTCGAGCAGTCCGCAGGCAAGGAAACCAGGCTTGAGCTCTCCAGCCAGGGCAAGGCCGGCGCCGAGACCGTCGTGGTCGGCTTCCCGCATTTCAGCCCCGGCGAACCTGAACTGCTCTACCGCAACGTTCCGGCCCGCCGAGTCGTGCTGGCCGACGGCAGCGAGGTCTTCGTCACCTCCGTGTTCGATCTCTTGGTGGCCCAGTACGGCATCGACCGTGGCCTGGGCGGCGGCAACGTGGCCAAATCCTACGACGACGCCAGCTGCGCCTACACCCCGGCCTGGGCCGAGAAGGTCACCGGCGTGAAGCGCGCCGATCTGGAGCGCACCGGCCGTGAGTTCGCCGACAACGCGGCCAAGACCAAGGGCAAGTCCATGGTCATCCTGGGCGCGGCCATCAACCACTGGTTCCATCACGATCAATCCTACCGCGCCATCACGAATCTGCTGCACCTGTGCGGCTGCGTGGGGCAGAGCGGCGGCGGCTGGGCGCACTATGTGGGCCAGGAAAAGCTGCGTCCCCAGGCCGGCTGGGCGCCGATCACCTTCGCGCTCGACTGGCACCGCCCGCCGCGGCAGCAGAACTCCACTTCCTTCTTTTATTTCCACACCGACCAATGGCGCTACGAGACGGTCAAGGGCGACGATCTGCTCTCACCCGCAGGCAAGAACCGCAACAAGGGTTATGCGCTGGCCGATTACAACGTGATGTCCACGCGTCTAGGCTGGCTGCCTTCTGCGCCCCATTTCAACAAGAACCCCATCGAATTGGCCGCCGAGGCAGCCAAGGCCGGCGCCGCCGATGAAGCGGCCGTGGCCAGTTACGTCGCCGAGCAGCTCAAATCCGGAGCCCTCGACGTCGCCTACGCCGATCCGGATAACCCGGTCAACTGGCCGCGCAACCTCATCGTCTGGCGTTCCAATCTGATCGGCACCTCAGCCAAGGGGCACGAATATTTCCTCAAGCACCTGCTCGGCGCCCAGAACGGCGTACTTCAGGAAGGCGGCGCCGGCAACAACTGCAAGGAGGTGAAATGGGTCGACGAGGCCCCGGTCGGCAAGCTGGACCTGATGGTGGACATCAACTTCCGCCTCAACTCCACCGGCGCCTATTCGGACATCATCCTGCCCACGGCGACCTGGTACGAGAAGAACGACCTCAACACCACGGACATGCACCCCTTCATCCACCCGCTGTCCGAGGCCGTCAGCCCGGGTTGGGAATCGAAGTCCGACTGGCAGATCTTCAAGGCGCTGGCCAAAAAGTTCTCGGGTCTTGCGGCCAAGCACCTGGGCACCCAAAAGGACGTGGTCGCCTACCCCATGCAGCATGACTCGCCCTTCGAGCTCGCCCAGCCCTTGGGCCAGGTCAGGGATTGGAAGAAGGGTGACTGCGACCCGATACCGGGCAAGACCATGCCGCTCATCAAGTTGGTGGAGCGCGACTACGCCAGTACCTACAACAAGTACATCGGTCTTGGGCCGTTGATGGTCAAGATCGGCAACAACGTCAAGGGCATAGACTGGAACACCGAGCAGGAATACAAGGAACTGGCCAGCCTCAACCGCACCGTCACCGAGCCGGGTGTCTCCTTTGGCATGCCGAGCCTAGAGGACGATATCTCGGTGTGCGATTCGGTGATGCGCATGGCGCCGGAGACCAACGGCGAGGTGGCACACAAATCCTGGTCGGCGCTCTCGAAGAAGACGGGTATCGACCATCATCACCTCTATGCCGGGCGCCATGAGGACAAGATCACTTTCCGCGACATCGTCGCTCAGCCGCGCAAGATCATCACCGCGCCCACGTGGTCCGGCATCGAGTCCGAGCACGTGTCCTACACCGCCGGCTACACCAACATCCACGAGCACATCCCGTTCCGCACGCTCACCGGCCGCGCCCACTTCTATCAGGATCACGAGTGGATGCTGGATTTTGGTGAAGGTTTCTGCACCTTCCGTCCGCCGGTGGACATGCAGGAGCACAAGAAAGTGCCGGCCAGCGTCACCAAGGGCCCCCACCTGGTGCTGTCCTGGATCACTCCCCACTCCAAGTGGGGCATCCACTCCACCTACCAGGACAACCTGCGCATGCTGAACCTGTTCCGTGGCGGCCCGTACTTCTGGATTTCGGAAGAGGACGCCAAGAGCGTGGGCATCAAGGACAACGACTGGGTCGAGGCGGTCAATGCCAACGGTGCCACCGTGGCGCGCGCGGTGGTCTCGCAGCGCGTGCCGCGCGGCATGGCGCTGATGTACCACGCCCAGGAGAAGAATGTGAACGTGCCCGGCAGTCCCACCACGGGCAAGCGCGGCGGCATCCTGAACTCGGTCACCCGGGTGATCGTGAAACCCACTCACATGATTGGCGGCTACGTCCAGTTGGCCTACGGCTTCAACTATTACGGCCCGGTGGGTTCCAACCGCGACGAGATGGTGGTGGTGCGCAAGATCGAGGACCGCGACGTCGACTGGCTGGAGCGTCCGCTCACCGCCGAGCGCGAGCTGCAGCGCAACCCGGCCGGCATCGGCCCCAAGTAATCGTCCAGTAGGAGATAAACATGAAAGTCAGAGCCCAATTCGCCTTCGTCTTCAACCTGGACAAGTGCATCGGCTGCCACACCTGCTCGGTCACCTGCAAGAACGTCTGGACCAACCGCAAGGGTGCCGAGTACATGTGGTTCAACAACGTCGAGTCCAAGCCCGGCATCGGCTATCCCAAGCAATGGGAGAACCAGGAGATCTGGAAGGGCGGCTGGGAGTTGAAGAACGGCAAGCTTCAACTCAAATCCGGCTCCAAGCTGGACCGCCTGCTCAACATCTTCTCCAACCCGGACCTGCCCGAGATCGACGACTACTACGAGCCGTTCACCTTCGACTACGCCCGGCTGCAGAACGCACCGCTGTCCGAGGCGGCGCCCACCGCCCGGCCGGTGTCGCAGATCACCGGCGAGAAGATGGACAAGGTCACCTGGGGCCCGAACTGGGAGGACGACCTGGCCGGCGAGTTCGAGAAGCGCGCCCGCGACAAGAACATGGCCAACCTGGAGAAGGAGATCTACAAGCAGTTCGAGAACACCTTCCACATGTACCTGCCGCGGATCTGCAACCACTGCATCAACCCGGCCTGCGTCGCGGCCTGCCCGTCCGGCTCGATCTACAAGCGGGAGGAGGACGGCATCGTCCTGGTCGACCAGGACAAGTGCCGCGGCTGGCGGATGTGCATCTCGTCCTGCCCGTACAAGAAGGTGTTCTACAACTGGGAATCGGGCAAGGCCGAGAAGTGCATCGGCTGCTACCCGCGGGTCGAGTCGGGCATGCCGACGGTCTGCTCCGAGTCCTGCGTCGGCCGGATCCGCTACAACGGCATCATGCTCTACGACGCCGACCGGATCGAGGAGCTGGCTTCGACGCCCAACCCGCAGGACCTGTACGAAGCGCACATGCGGATTTTCCTGGATCCGAACGATCCCAAGGTGATCGAGCAGGCCCGCAAGGACGGCATTCCCGAGGATTGGCTCGACGCCGCCCGCAAGTCGCCGATATGGAAGATGGCGATGGACTGGAAGATCGCCTTCCCGATGCACCCCGAGTTCCGCACCCTGCCGATGGTCTGGTACGTGCCGCCGCTTTCGCCGGTGCAGTCGCATCTCGACCAGGGCAGCCTGCCGACCGAGGCCGACGGCTGCATCCCGAAGTCGGACACCCTGCGCCTGCCGATCAAGTACCTGGCCAACCTGCTCACCGCCGGCAAGGAGGAGCCGATCCGCCTGGCGCTGAACCGGATGATCGCCATGCGCAGCTACATGCGTTCAGTCCACGTCGAGGGCGAGCCCGCCACCGCGGCGCTCAAGACCGCCGGCATCGACGAGGCCACCGCGAAGGAGATGTACCGCTACATGGCCATCGCCAACTACGAGGACCGCTTCGTCATCCCGACCGGCCACCAGGAGGTCACGCTGGAGGACTTCTACGGCTTCCAGGGCCAGAACGGCTTCTCCTTCGGCAACGATTCCTCGGCCGGCATCTCGGCCAACTCGCTCTTCCCCGAGCGGCGCAAGGAAACGGTCGAATCCAAGCAACCGGCGCCGTCGGCCGACGAAAAATGAAAGGAGCCAACATGTTCTACCGATTCGTAGCGAAGCTGCTCGACTATCCCGAGCCGGCCATGCTGGGCGCGCTGGACGAGATGAAGGAAGCACTGACATCGGACCGGGAGCTGCAGCTTTCCGAAAGGCAGGCGTTCGCCGGCTTCCTGGAGTATCTCGAGTCGATGCCGTTGACCGAGCTGCAGGCCGCCTATGTGCTGACCTTCGACCTGTCCCCGCAGCACGCCCTGCACCTGACCCACCATCTGTTCGGAGACGACAAGAACCGGGGTCCGGCGCTGATCGACCTGACCGAGTTCTACAAGGAATACGGCCTCGAACTGGCGGCCAACGAGTTGCCGGACTATCTGCCCCTGGTGCTCGAGTTCGCCGCCTTGCTCGACGAGTCGGAAGCCCAGATGTTCCTGTCGCAGTGGGCCAAGGTATTGAAACAGCTGGCTGAGAATCTGGCCGAGGCGAAGAGCCCCTATGCCGACCTGGTCCGCCTGGTCGAGTGCCGCGCCCAACTCGTAAAAGCAGCCGCCTAAGGAGAGTCATCATGGATCTGCATCAACTCATCTACGGGGTCTATCCCTACATCGCGCTGACCACGTTCGTGCTCGGCAGCTGGATTCGTTTCGACCACGAGCAGTACACCTGGAAAAGCGATTCCAGCCAGCTTCTGTCGAAGCGGTACATGCGCTTCGCCAGCAATGTCTTCCACATCGGCATGCTGGGCATCTTCTTCGGCCATCTGGTCGGCCTGCTCACGCCCCACGAGTTCATCCGAAACCTCGGCATTTCCGACATGGCCCACCAGGGCATCGCCATCTTCTTCGGGACGATATTCGGCCTGATGGTGCTGATCGGAGGGGTCATGCTCTGGCTGCGCCGGGTCTTCAACAAGCGGGTGCGCGCCGCCAGCCGCTGGATGGACATCAACATCCTCGGCTGGCTGGTCCTGACCGCCTGCCTGGGCCTGTCGACCATTCCGTTCTCGATCGGCCATGCCGAGCACGGCGACGCGTCGGTGATGATCCGGCTGGCCGAGTGGGTCCAGAGCATCGTCATGCTGCAGCCCAATCCGGATCTGCTCAAGGGGCTCGACACCGTCTTCAAGATCCACATCTTCCTGGGTTTGTCGGTGTTCCTCTTCTTCCCGTTCACCCGGCTTGTCCACATCTGGAGCGCGCCGGTCGGCTATCTGTTCCGCGCCTATCAGATCGTGCGGGCCAAGCGGGTGGCCTGAGGACAATCATGTCGGTTTTACGTCACCGGGCTCGTGCGTTATCCCGTGCCTCTGTCGCTTCCTACCTCCTCTTCACGCGGGATAGGGCTCGGTGACTTTTTTACAGGAGCAAGCCATGTTCGAAATGCCGAAAGTGAATTACCGCGAGGATGCAGTGAACAGTACGAGCCCCTATGCGATCTACACTCGGGCGCTCATGGTCGATGGCCAACCGGTTCTGACCGACCCGGAGGGCTACATTCTCAATCTGGACGAGTGGACCGAAGGCTATGCCAACGCATTGGCCGAGCAGGAGAAGCTGGTTCTGACCGGCGAACACTGGGAAGTGATCCGCTTTATCCGGGCGTACTACGACGAGCATGGCGTGCAGGCCCAGGTGCGCGACATGGTCAAACATTTCCGCGAGCTATGGGGAACGGAAAAAGGCAACAGCCGCTACCTGCACGACATCTTTCCAATCGGAGGGCCGCAAAAACAGGGCAATCGATTGGCAGGCGTCCGCAAGACCAAGGGCGAGCACTAGATCGTATCGCCATCGAACAGCCCTGGCCCGATGCTGACAATGTTATTGACGTTTAGCACTCTGTTGGCGGTTCTGATCGGAGGTAGCCTCCTGTCGCAGCTGGGCATGATTCCGGCCGAGCCATGGCTGCATTTCGTACTTGCCGCGGGGATCTTCCCATTGTCCACCACGGCGATCATATTTTTTGCCGCGGTGCTGTCCCGGCGGCAGCTGGCCACGGGACAGCTCAAGTTGCTGCCGGGCATCATGCTTGTCGCCGGCTGCCTGGTGTCTGCGGTTTCCGTCCATCTGATCAGCGATCGATACACCATCCTGGCGGTCGTACTCATTCTTGCGGTGCTCTGGCATTTGGATCGCTGGATTAGAAAAAAGCTTGAGCCCCTTGGTCACCATCCTACGTTGGACTGGTACAGGGCTTCTCTGCTTTGCCTCGCGTGCGGCCTGGTCGCCGCATCGCTGGTGCCATTTCTACCTGAATGGGCCGCCGCGCTTCGTACGCTCCACACACGGATCAGCCTATACGGCTTTCTCGGCCTGTCCGCCGTGGGTACGCTGCAATTTCTCATGTCCGCCGTGGAAAACCGGCCGGATCCATCGCTTGGCAGGCGATTGAGGAGCGGGCTGCCCTGGGCCCTGTTCGGCGTTTCGATGCTGGCATTCGGCGATTTCCTGAAACCTTGGGGGCATGCCTTGGGGGCGGCGTTCCTGTCATGGCCGCTTTTGCAGGTGGTCTGGATATGGTGCCGTCGATACCGGAGGGACGTGTTTGCGCTGCATGGGGTGGCGCCGATGCTGTGCGCCACGCTGCTGGGCTACATCGCGTCACTCGGCGGCATGCTGGTCAGTCCCAGGTTGCCGATCGGCATGATCGACATTTTCCTTCCGGGGTTTGTGTTCCCGTTGATCTCGGGTGCGGCAGGCTATCTGATACCCGCCTGGAAGGAAGCCAAGCACCGGCCGACAACGGCATACATCAACAATCATCGCCTCAATCACTGGAGTGGCATCCGGGCGGTGATGTTCCTGCTGTCGGCAATCGCTCCATTCTTCGGCTTCCAGGAGTCTGGCTTGTTCGGCGTGGCCGGGTTGGCATGGTTCGAGGCCGAACTGGTGATGTGGACGTTGTCTTCGGATGGCCCGACGCACAAGATGAAACAGGTCGACATCGCCCGATAGCCATGGTCCTGACTGAATACGTGCACACCTTCGGGCAATGGCTGAAGCAGCGCTACGGCGAACGGGTCCACAAGATCGCGCTCGATGTCGGCTTTACCTGTCCGAACCGGGATGGAAGCAAAGGCATCGGCGGCTGCACGTTCTGCAACAACTCGTCCTTCAGCCCGATCGGTCATCGCAGCGATACGCTCGGCGCGCAGATGGACTCCGGACGGCGCGGCATCGAGCGGGGCACCCGGGCGCGCAGGTATCTTGCCTATTTCCAGGCTTACACCAACACCTACTCCGATGTCAGGAACCTTCAGCGCTTGTATGACGAAGCCTTGGCCTACGACGATGTGATCGGGCTCGCCATCGGCACGCGCCCGGATTGCGTGCCGGATGAAGTGATCGATCTGCTTTGCCGGTATCGGGACCAGGGGCGCGAGGTCTGGCTGGAGCTGGGCTTGCAGTCGTCCTTCGACGATACCCTGGAGAGGGTGAACCGCGGCCATGGCTTCAAGGAATACATACAGGCATGCAAGGCGGCGCGACAGCGTGGCATTCCGGTCTGTACCCACCTGATCGTCGGTCTGCCGGGAGAAACACCCTGGCACAACGCGAAGACACTGGAAGCGGTGCTCGATGTCGGCACCGATGGCCTCAAGCTGCATCCCCTGCACGTCGTGCGCGGTACGGCACTGGCCAACGATTGGCGGGCCGGACGGTACCGCCCGTTGGCGATCGACGACTATGCCGGCATTGCGGCGGACCTGGTCGAGATGACGCCTTGGCATGTCCTCTACCATCGCCTTACCGGCACCGCTCCGGCGAACCTGCTGCTGGCACCGGACTGGTGTCGGCAGAAATGGCCCGTCATCAACGCCGTCGTGTCGGAACTGAAGCGGCGCGGCACCCGCCAAGGGGCGCGCAGTGGACAAGGAGAACCGTCATGACGGCCTTGCTGGAACTCATCTGTCCGGCCGGCAGCCTGCCGGCCCTGAAGGCCGCGGTGGACAACGGCGCCGACGGCGTCTACCTCGGCCTCAAGGACAACACCAACGCCCGCAACTTCGCCGGACTGAATTTCGACGACCGGTCGCTGGCGGAAGGCATCCGCTACGCCAAGGCCAAGGGGCGCAAGGTGCTCATGGCGCTCAATACCTATCCCCAGCCGGCGACCCTGGCGCGCTGGCACCAGGCGGTCGACAAGGCCGCGGGCATGGGCGTCGACGCGGTCATCCTGGCCGATCCCGGCCTGATGGCCTACGCCCGGCGGAAGCATCCGGACCTGCGCCTCCATCTGTCGGTGCAGGGCTCGGCCACCAACTACGAGGCGATCAACTTCTACCGCGAACGGTTCGGCATCCAGCGCGCCGTGCTGCCCCGGGTGCTGTCGCTGGCCCAGGTCGAGAACGTCATCGCCAACACGGAGGCCGAGATCGAGCTGTTCGGCTTCGGCGGCCTGTGCGTCATGGTCGAGGGCCGCTGCCTGCTGTCGTCCTATGCCTGCGGCGACTCGCCCAACACCTTCGGCGCCTGTTCGCCGGGCCACGCCGTGCGCTGGCAGCAGACGCCGCAGGGCATGGAGACCCGGCTCAACGGCGTGCTGATCGACCGCTACGCCGACGAGGAAAAGGCCGGCTACCCGACCCTGTGCAAGGGCCGGTTCGCGGTCCAGGACCAGACCTACTACGCCCTGGAAGAGCCGACCAGTCTCAACACCCTGGAACTGCTGCCGGAGATGCACCGCCTCGGCGTCGCGGCGATCAAGATCGAAGGCCGGCAGCGCAGCCCGAGCTACGTCGGCCAGGTGGCTTCGGTCTGGCGCGCGGCGATCGACGCGGTGAAACAGGCGCCCGACCGCTTCGCCGGCCGGCCGGAATGGAACGCCCAGCTGGACAAGCTCTCCGAGGGCAGCATGCATACCCTGGGCGCCTACAACCGTCCCTGGAAATGACCATGAAGCTATCGCTCGGTCCCTTGCTCTACTACTGGTCCGCCGAGGACACCCGGGCGTTCTATGCCGCCGCCGCCGGCTGGCCGGTGGACATCGTCCACCTGGGCGAGACGGTCTGCTCCCGCCGCCATCAGCTGCGCCTGGCCGACTGGCTGGAACTGGCCGACCGGCTGGCCGACGCCGGCAAGGAGGTGGTCCTGTCGACGCTGACCCTGATCGAGTCCGAATCGGACCTCAAGGCCCTGCGCAAGATCGTCGGCAACGGCCGGTTCAAGGTCGAGGCCAACGACTTCGGCGCCGTCCGGCTCTGCATCGGGCAGCGCATGCCCTTCGTCGCCGGGCCGACCCTCAACGTCTACAACCCGGAAACCCTCGCCATGCTGGCCGCCTCGGGCGCCGTGCGCTGGGTGCCGCCGGTCGAGATGAACCGGGACATGCTCATGGCGATGGCGGTGCCGGCGGGCGTGGAGACTGAGCTCTTCGCCCATGGCCGGCTGCCGCTGGCCTATTCGGCACGCTGCTTCACCGCCCGGCACTACAACCTGCAGAAGGACGACTGCCAGTTCCGCTGCGTCGAGCATCCGGACGGGCTCGCCCTCGACACCCGCGAGGGTGGCCGCTTCCTGACCATCAACGGCATCCAGACCCAGTCGGCCAGCGTCTACAGCCTCGGCCACCGCCTGGCCGAGCTGGCCGACGCCGGGGTAGCCATCCTGCGCCTGTCGCCCCAGTCGCGGCACATGGGCAAGGTCGTCGACCACTACCGCCGCCTGGTCGAGGGCCAGGCGGCCGATCCCGGCGCCCTGCTGAAATTCCTGCCGGGCAACCCCTGCGACGGCTATTGGCGCGGCGAGGCGGGGCTGGATTACCAGCCGCCGGCTCCCGCCGGAGGAGCCCACCATGCGACCGATTGAATTCCCCGTGCCGCTGTCCCGGCTGGTCGGCCGGCTGCCGGCCTTGCCGCTGTCGGCGGCCTTTTCCGCCGCGCTCAACCTGGTTGCCTGGCGCGGCATGGACTGGTCCGCGCTGCGCGGCCGGCGCTTCTGCCTGTGCTTCAGGGACACCGGGGTGCGGCTGCATTTCACGGTCGGCGCCCGCGGCTTCGTGCCGTTGGCGGGCGGCCCGGCCGAGGTGACCTTCACCGCCACCAGCCTCGATTTCTGCCGCCTGGCCCTGCGCCTGGAGGACCCGGACAGCCTGTTCTTCAACCGTCGCCTGCTGGTCGAGGGCGATACCGACCTGGGGCTGACGGCCAAGAACCTGCTCGATGCCACCGACGTGGCCGCCTTGCTGGGCCGGCTGCCGTTCGGCCGCGCCGTGCTCGAGAAGGGCCAGGCGCTGCTCGGGCGGATCGCCGGATGAGCCGCGATGGCGTCCGGCCGCCGGCAAGCCGGGCGAAGCTCGCCCATCGACTTGGGGACTGACCCATGAAAAGCGTTAGACAACGAATCCTGCTGATGTCGGTGATCTCCCTGATCGCATTGGCCGTGGCCGCGGTGATGCTGACCGACCGGTTCTACCGCGACTACAAGGGCGCATCGGCCACCTACGACGCGCTCGGCGCGGCGGTGGCGGCCGGCGAGCTGATCCACGCCATGCAGACCGAGCGGGGCGCGAGTTCGGGCTTCCTCCAGTCGCAGGGCGTCAAGTTCGCCGACCAGCTGCCCGCCATCCGGGCCAGGACCGACGCGGCGCTCGGGCGCTTCTCGGAACAGGGCAAGGCGCTGTCCGGCGCCGGCCTGACCAAGCTCGACCAGGCCGTCCTGGCGGCCGGCAACAGCGCCAGCGGCCTGGCTCCGCTGCGCGCCCGGATCGACGGCCGCAGCATCGGCGTCGGCCAGGCCGTGGCCGACTACACGACGACGGTGGACGCGCTGCTCGGCGTCATCGGCCAGGCCGGCGGCTATACCAGTGATCCGGACAACCTGAGGCGGGTCGTCGCCTACCTCTCGCTGGTGCGCGCCAAGGAACAGGCCGGGCTGGAACGCGCCATGGTGACGGTCGCCTTCACGACCGATTCGGTCTCGGCGGATCAGTTCAAGCAGATCCTGGAGCACATCCACAAGCAGGACGCCTACCTCGACCTCTTCTCCAGCTTCGCGACCAGTGCCGACAACCAGGCGCTGCGCGAGGTCCTGGCCTCGCCGGCGGCGAAGACGACCCAGGGCATGCTGGACACCCTCGTCGCCCGATCGGCCACCGGCGGCTTCGGCATCATGCCGGAAGCATGGTTCAAGGCCATGACCGTGAAGATCGACGCCCTGCACGGCATCGAGGGCGGCATCGCCGCGACCATCGCCCGGCAGGCGGGCCAGACCGCCTCGCGCGAGCACTGGCGCTTCATCCTCTACGTGGTCAGTTCGCCGCTGATCCTGCTGGGGCTGCTTGCCGCCTCCCTCGTGATATCGGCCAGCGTGGCCAGGCCGCTGCAGGCGCAGGTCGCCATCGCCGAGGAGATCATCGCGACCCGCGACCTGACCCGGCAGATCCCGAACGCCGGCCCGGAGGAGGTCGCCCGGGCGGGCGATGCCTTCAACCGGCTGATCGTCTATTTCCGGGAGACCATCGCCGACCTGAGCCGTTCCAGCGACTACATCCGGCAGGTCTCGACTACCCTGTCGGCGTCGGGCCTGGAGATGAAGGCCAGTGCCGCGGCCCAGTCGGATGCCACCTCGGTGGTGGCGGCGGCGGTCGAGCAATCCTCGGTCAGCATCGGCGAGACGGCGTCGCACACCGAGTCCGTCGCCGGCCTGGTCGATTCGGCCCGGGCCAGCACCGAGAAGGCCATCCAGGTGATGGACCAGACGGTCGAACACATGAAGGACATCGCCGCCAGGATCGGCTCGGCGGCGGACAACGTCACCGACCTCAAGGCCTCGTCGAGCCGGATCGGCGGCATCGTCGCGGTCATCCGGGAGATCGCCGAGCAGACCAACCTGCTCGCCCTCAACGCCGCGATCGAGGCTGCGCGGGCGGGCGAGCAGGGCAGGGGCTTCGCGGTGGTCGCCGACGAAGTCCGCAAGCTGGCCGAGCGGGCGACGGCCTCGACCCGGGAGATCGCCCAGGTCATCGAGGCCATGCAGAACGGCGTCGACGCCAGCGTGGAGTCGATGGCGTCGGCCACCCGGATCGCCAACGACAGCATGGCCCTGGTCGGCGAAACGGAGGCCGCCCTGGCCCGGATCGACAAGGAGTCCCTGGAGGTCGACGACAGCGTCCGCTCCATCTCGCTGGCGCTGAAGGAGCAGAACACCGCCATCAGGCAGGTGGCGGTGAGCGTCGAGAAGATCGCCCAGATGACGGAACGCAACGATGCGGCCGCGGAGAACGCCGAGGCGCTCGCCGAGGAGATGCAGAAGCTCGCCACCGCGCTCAACCAGTCGATCGCCCAGTTCAGGACCTGACGCCGATGGCCGCCACCGCGCAGCCCCCGAGACCGGCCGTGCCCCGCGCCCGGGGGCCGACTGCCATGCCCGGCGGAGGAGGGCGCTGATGTCCCAGGAACGCCGGCTGGCAAGAACCTTCACGATCCGCTACGTCATCGGGCTGACCTTGATGGCGCTCCTGTCGACCGCCGCCTTCGTCAGCCTGCGCCTGGTGATCGCCTCGGAAAAGAACGCCGCCGCCATCCTCAACGTCAGCGGCCTGCAGCGCATGCTGAGCCAGCGCTCGGCCCTGCTGGCCGAGCAGCTCGCCAACTCGCCCGACGCGGCCCGCCCGGCGATCCGCCGTCGGCTGGCCGAGACCGTCGACCTGCTGCTGGCCCACCATCGGGCCCTCATCCACGGCGACGCCGGGCTGAACCTGCCGGCGGCGATGTCCCCCGAGATCCGGGTGCTGTATTTCGACGGGGACGAGGCGGCCGACAGGCTCGTCCGGCGCTTCGTCGGCCTGACCAGGACGCTGTTGGCCGAGCCCGACAAATCGCTCACCCCGGGCAGCGCCCTGCTGCTCCGGATCGAGGGCCTGTCGAGGGCCGACCTGCTCGACGCGCTCGATGCCGTCGTCAGCCAGTACCAGCGGGAGGAAGAGGCGTCGGTCCAGCGCCTCAGGATGGCGGAGGACAGCGTGTGGCTGTTCTCCATCCTGCTGCTGCTGGTCGAGGCCTTCCTGATCTTCAGGCCGTTCGCCCGGCAGATGAGCCGGACCATCACCGACCTGGAAAGCACGCGAAACCACAAGGAGACCCTCGAAGATCTGGTGCGGGAGCGCACCAGCGCGCTGCTGGCGCAGCAGGAGCAGCTGAAGACGTTCCACATGGCCGTCGAGCAGAGCCCGGCCAGCATCGTCATCACCGACCTGGACGGCAACATCGAGTACGTCAATGCCGCCTTCGTCAGCAACACCGGCTATCGGCCGGAGGACGTACTCGGCAAGAACCCACGCCTACTGCAGTCCGGCAAGACCGCCCGGGAAACCTACCGGGCACTCTGGGACACCATCACCGCCGGCGGCAGCTGGCGCGGCGAGCTGGTCAACCGCCGCAAGGACGGCAGCGGATACGTCGAATCCGCGGTGATCGCCCCGGTGCGGCAGGCGGACGGCAGCGTCAGCCACTACGTCGCCATCAAGGACGACATCACCGCCAGGAAGACGACCGAGCAGGCCCTGCTGCAGAGCGAGGCCAAGTTCCACACCATGGTCGACTGGACGATCGACTGGGAGTACTGGGTCAATCCGGACGGCAGCTTCAACTACCTGACGCCGTCGGCCGAATCGCTCACCGGCTACCGGGCCGAGGAATTCGAGCGGAATCCGTCCCTGCTGGACCGGATCGTCCACCCGGACGACAAGGCGCACTGGCAGGAGCACCTACTTAACCACCTGCATACGGACGAGAATCCCGAAGTGGTCGA
This sequence comes from Parasulfuritortus sp., assembly GCA_036391875.1. Classification (GTDB taxonomy): domain Bacteria; phylum Pseudomonadota; class Gammaproteobacteria; order Burkholderiales; family Thiobacillaceae; genus Parasulfuritortus. The sequence continues at coordinate 9,441 of DASVZA010000016.1, read as the reverse complement.
GCTGGATTACCGCCTGGTCAGGAAGCAGGGCGACACCATCTGGGTGACGCATTCCTGCCGGCCGATCTACGGCGGCGGCGGCGAATACCTGGGCCGCCGCGTGACGATGCGCGACATCTCCAAGCACAAGGCCGCCGAAGCCGAGATCCAGCACCTGGCCTATTTCGATCCCCTGACTGGCCTCCCGAACCGCAGCCTGCTGAACGACCGCCTGCGGCAGGCGCTGGTCGCCAGCCGGCGCACCGCGGAATACGGCGTGCTGATGTTGCTCGACCTCGATCATTTCAAGAAGATCAACGACACCCGCGGCCACGACGTCGGCGACCGGCTGCTCGTGCAGGTGGCGGATCGCCTGAAAATGACCCTGCGCCAGGAAGACACGGCCGCCCGGCTGGGTGGCGACGAGTTCGTGGTCATGGTCGAAAGGCTCGGCGACAGCGAATTCGGCGCGGCGCACAAGGCCGAGCATCTGGCGACCAAGCTGCTCGACGCGCTGCGCAAGCCCTATCAACTCGAAGACGGGGTGCCAGGCTATATCAGCACGGCCAGCGTCGGCCTGACCTTGTTCAAGGGACAGGAATCGTCGGTCGATCAGCTGTTCAAGCAGGCCGACGTGGCGCTCTACCAGGCCAAGGGCGGCGGACGGAACGCGATCCGGTTCTTCAACCCGGCCATGCAGGCCGACATCGAGCGGCGCACCGCTCTCGAAAACGCCCTGCGGCACGGTCTGGCGAACTGCGAGTTCGCCTTGCATTACCAGCCGCAGGTCGACAGCGACGGCACCTGCATCGGCGCCGAGGCCCTGGTCCGCTGGGCGAGCCCGGAGCGGGGCATGGTCAGCCCGGCCGAGTTCATCCCGCTGGCGGAGGAATCCGGCCTCATCGTCGAGCTTGGCCAATGGGTGCTGGATGCCGCCTGCGCCCAGCTGCGGCGGTGGCAGGATGTGCCGGGCATGGAGGACCTGCGCCTGGCTGTCAACGTCAGCGCCAAGCAGTTCCACCAGCCGGACTTCATCGATCTGGTCCGCTCCAGCCTTGCCGCCAGCGGCGCCGATCCGAGGCAGCTCAAGCTGGAACTGACCGAGAGCGTCATCCTGGAGAACGTCGACCTGGTGATCGCCCGTATGAACCAGCTGAACGACATGGGCGTCTGCTTCTCGCTCGACGACTTCGGCACCGGCTATTCGTCGCTGTCCTACCTGAAACGCCTGCCGCTGAGCCAGATCAAGATCGACCAGAGCTTCGTGCGCGACATCCCCGGCGACAGGAACGACGCCGCGATCGTCGAAGCCATATTGGCGATGAGCCGGTCGCTCCGCCTGCATGTCATCGCCGAAGGCGTGGAGACCGTCGACCAGAAGGACTTCCTGCACCGGCACGGCTGCATGGCCTACCAAGGTTATCTGTTCGGCCGGCCGTTGCCGGTCGATGAGTTCGTGGCGCATGTTAGTGCGCCGGTGGCTAACGAGTCGCTTTGAACAAGGCTCAAGGCCACGACGCCATACCTCCTTGCCAGCAGATGCCCATCTGGCGAAGGCCTGCACATAGGCATCATTTTGGATTTCCTCAGGTGGCGGCGCAGCAACTGATCTATGTCAAGGCCTACCCGATAAAAACAGTCGAGAATTCGTACGTCCCAACTTTTACAGGAACCGACATGAATATCTCCATCCCCGTCCAGCCCGTCGTGCACAACCACAACCGTCCCGACGGCATCTATGGCTTCGATGCCCGCGGCATTGCCAAGCGCTTCCGCCATGCCGCCATCTTCGGCGCCCTGGATTCCCTGCAGCCGGGCGAGCGCATGCGCTTCATCAACGACCACAATCCCATCCCCCTGCTGCAGCAGATGATGGCCCGCTACGGCGACCGGGTGGAAATCAACTACCTGGAGCAGGGCGAGGAGGGCGTCGTGATCGATTTCGTCGTGAAGGACGCCTGACCGGGGCAAATCCCCCCACCGGCGCTGCGCGGCGGCCCTGGGCCGCGGCGGCGTCATTCCTATGCTTCCCCTCGCCAAAGAAAGCCCGCCAATGAAACAGACTCTGCTGCAGGAGAAATACCCCATCTTCGTCGCGGAGATCGCCAAGGACGAGACCGACTGCCAGGACGTCGCCGCCGTGGCGGCCTATCTGAGGGACAGGATCGCGGCAAACGAGAAGGTCTCGTTCATCGACCTTTTCGACCACTACGCCCACACCATGGCCATCGGCGGCGAGATCGCGCCCGACATCAAGGCGGCGGTCAACGTCGTCTTCTGCTTCGGCGTCGCCCTGCCCAAACCCCAGGTGCTCGCCGTGCGGCCGCGCTCCATCGGCGTGGCCGACATGGGCGACCGGTTCGTCGTCAGCTTCCTGGAGGCGCCCATGCAGTTCGCCAACGACACCATGGAGTCCTGGGTCAAGGGTCTGCGCCGGTAATCCTGCCGCACTGCTTCGAGGGCGGGGCGCCGGTCATGCCGCCGGCATGAGGACCTAGGTGGTTTCGCCTTCCGGCCACGGCGCCACCTCGCAGGGGCAGCGGCGCAGGCTGTTGGAGCCCGAGAGCGGGTCGTAGATCTCGCCGTCGAACAGGCTGTTGGCGTTGCCGGCGCCGTCGGCGAACTGCCACCAGCCGTATTGGGAACAGACCGTTTCCGGCGCCAGGTGGCGGTCCAGGCGGGCGCGCGCCCGCATCCGTCCCATGCGGGTCCTGACCGAGACCCAGTCGCCGTCGGCGATGCCCCGCGCGGCGGCGGTCTCGGGATGGATCTCGACGATCGGATCGGGCATCAACCGGCGCAGCGAGGGCTGGTTGCGCTGCTGGCTGTGGCAGTACTGCGGCCATTTCGCCGTGGTCAGGATCAGCGGCAGGACGGCCGGCCGCGCCTCGGCCGGCGGCACGTAATCTGGCAGCGGGTCGGCGCCGGCCGCCCGCAGGCGCTCGCTGAAGAACTCGACCCGTCCCGAGGGCGTCTTGAAGCCTTCCTCGCGGTATTTCCGGTATCGGGTTTCCAGCGGCAGCGAGATGCCGCCCGGCGCGGCGCGCAACTGTTCCGGGGCGAGGCCGGTGCCGGCCAGGACGAAGGCCAGGCCGGCCTTCGGGTCGCCGCCAAAGAAACGGTCCTCGAGGCCGAGCCGCCTGGCCAGTTCGAACACGATCCAGGTGTCCGACCGGCTTTCGCCCTGCGCCGGCACGAATGCGGGGCGCAGCTGGACGAGGGCCTCGGCCTCGGCGCTGACCTGGAAGCCGGGCTGCAGACCTTCGCGTTCCCAGCAGGTGCAGACCGGCAGCAGGAGGTCGGCGTGGCGGGCGGTCGGCGTCTCGTAGAGCTCGGCCAGGACGAAGAAGTCGAGCCGGGCGAGGGCTTCCTCGGTCAATTCCGTGCGCGGCTTCGAGAGCATGAAGTTGCTGCCGAACGAGACCAGGCAGGAGACGGGGTAGGGCGCGTCCTCGGCGATGGCGCGGAACAGGTCGCGGGTCGTGCACCAGCCCCGGCCGGGCGGGCCCAGCGGCCGTTCGGCCAGGCCCAGCGTAGGTTCCTCCGCAGCGCGCCACTCGAAGCCGGCGATGTCGGCGACCGGCGGCTTGGTGAACCAGACGTTGCCGCCCGGCGCGTCGAGCGAGCCGGTCAGGGCGTAGAGCGAGGTGATGGCGCGCGTGGTCGCCGTCGCGTTGCTCTGCTGGCAGGTGCCGGTCCAGGTGAAGAAGGAGACCGGGCCGCTGTCGGCCATCATCCGGGCGGCGGCCTCGATTTGCTCGGTCGGGATGCCGGTCGCCTCGGCGACCCGTTCGACGGGCCAGGCGAGGGCGCGTTCGGCAAGGGCGTCGAACACCGGTCGGCAGTCGACCTCGCCGTCCGCCGTCCGGACCCGGTAGCGGCCGGAAAGCGCGGGCGACACATCGAGCGAGGCATTGGGAGGCCGGCCCGGGCAGACGACCGGTCCGCCGGCGGCCGTATCCCAGCAGACGAAGCGGTCCGGTCCCGCCTCGCCGGTCAGGCCGGCCGCGGTCAGCAGCCGGCCGGTGTCCTCGCGCAGCAGGAACGGCGCGTCGCTCCAGCGGGCGACGAAGTCCCGGTCGAAGTCGCCGTGCTGCATGAACAGGTTGATCAGGCCCATGGCCAGGGCGCCGTCGCTGCCCGGCCGGGGGCGCAGCCAGAGATCGGCGGAGTTGGCCAGGCCCGCCCGGCGCGGGTCGATCACGATCAACTTGGCGCCGCGCTTGCGCGCCAGCTTGACCTGGGTCGCCTGCGACAGCCAGGAGGTGGCCGGGTTGAAGCCCCAGAGCACGATGCAGCCGGTGTTGGCGTAGTCGGGCATGCCGATGCCGGCGCCCAGGGTGTAGGCGGGCGAGAAGTCCTTGTGCCAGTTGCAGTTCTCGGTCGCGAACACCATGTTCGGGCTGCCGCAGGCATGGGCCAGGCGGTGGACCCAGCCGAAGCTGTCGGCCATCGCCGTGCCGCTCGGGGTCGCCACGCCGAAGGCCAGGCCGCCGGGGCCGTGCTCGGCCATGGCGGCGCGCATCCGTTCCGCCGCGAGGTCGAGCGCCTCGTCCCAGCCGATCGGCTGCCAGCCGGGGTCGGGATCGCCTTTCGGGCGGGTGCGGCGCAACGGCTGCAGGATGCGCTCCGGGTTGTACACCGCCTCCGGCGCGGCGCGGGCCTTGACGCACAGGGCCTGGCCGGTCGGGTGGCCGGGGTCCGGGTCGACCCGGGTCAATATGCCGTCCTCGACGGTGCCGATGCAGCCGCAGCGGGAAATGCACAGGGCGCAATAGCCGTGGATCAGTTCAGTAGCCATGACAACCTCGACGCCGATGTTGAACACCATTCTCGCCGCCTGCCGCGGCGCTTGAATTGATCTTGGACAAGGCCGCGGCTCAGTCCCGGGCGCCGAGCAGGCGGCCCATCTCCTCGACCGGGACCGGCCTGCTGAAATAGTAGCCCTGGATCTCGTCGCAGTGGTGGTCGTTCAGGAAGGACAGTTGCTCGGCGGTCTCGACGCCCTCGGCGATCACGCCCAGCCGCATCTCGTGGGCCATGGCGATGATGGTCTTGGTGATCGCCGCGTCGTCCGGATCGCCGATGACGCCGCGGATGAACGACTGGTCGATCTTGAGCGCATCGATCGGGAACCGCTTCAGGTAGGCCAGCGACGAATAGCCGGTGCCGAAATCGTCGACCGAGAGCAGGACGCCGAGCCGCTTCAGGCTCTGCAGCGTGGCGATGGCCTTGTCGACGTCGTGCATGATCATGCTTTCCGTGATCTCCAGTTCGAGGCAGCGGGGTTCCAGGCCGGAGGATTCGAGGGCGGCCGTGACGGTCTCGACCAGGTCGCGGCTCTGGAACTGGCGCGTGGACAGGTTCACCGCGATGCGCATCTGCCTGCCGGCCTGTTCCTGCCAGCGCCTGGCCTGGCGGCAGGCGGTATCGAGCACCCATTTGCCGATCGGCACGATGATGCCGGACTCCTCCGCGACCGGGATGAAGCCGCCCGGCGCCATGAAGCCCTTCTCGGGATGATTCCAGCGCAGCAGGGCCTCGGCCCCGGTCATCTCGCCGCTGTGCAGGTCCAGCCTGGGCTGATAGTGCAGCAGGAGCTCGTCCCTCTCCAGGGCGTGGCGCAGGCTGTTTTCCAGCAGGAGCCGTTCCATCGCCCTGGCGTTCATGTCGGCGGTGAAGTACTGGAAGTTGTTCCGGCCTTCCTCCTTGGCCCGATACATGGCGCTGTCGGCGTTCTTGACCAGGACGTCGACGGAATCGCCGTCGCGGGGGTAGAGGGCGACGCCGATGCTGTAGTTGACGAAGAGTTCGTGGCCCTCGACGAAGAACGGCCGCGAGGCGCTTTCCATGATCTTCATGAGCACGGAGGTGGCGTCCTCCTCGTGCACCAGGTCGGTGAGGACCAGCACGAACTCGTCGCCGCCCAGGCGGGCCACGGTGTCCTGGCGCCGGACGCAGGCGGCGAGGCGCTCGGCGACGCTCTTCAGGAGGGCGTCGCCGGCGGCGTGGCCGAATCCGTCGTTGAGGTATTTGAAACGGTCCAGGTCGATGAATAGGACCGCGAGCGTCCTTTCGTTGCGGCGGGCATAGGCGAGGTCCTGGGCCAGGCGGTCGCGCAGCAGATTCCTGTTCGCCATGCCGGTCAGGGCATCGTGGTTGGCCTGGTGCTCGAGCTGCGCCTCGTAGGCCTTGTGCTCGGTCAGGTCGTTGAGCACCCCGACGTAGCGGTCCACCCGGCCGCTCTCGTCGCGCACGGGGGCGACGAACAGTTCGTTCCAGAACAGGCTGCCGTCCTTGCGGTAGTTGCGCATCACGGCACGGCCCTGCCGGTTTTCCTTGACCGCCAGCCGGATGGCCTCGACCTCGGGCTGGTCCCGGTCCTCGCCCTGGAGGAACGACGGGTTGGCGCCGATGACCTCGTCGGCGCGGTAGCCGGTGATCCGCTCGAAAGCCGGGTTGACGTAGGTGATCGGATTCCCGGCGCGGGTCGCGTCGGTGATCATGATGGCGTTGACGCTCGACTCGATGGCGCGCTTCCAGATACGCAGGCTTTCCTCGGACAGCTTGCGCTCGCTGATGTCCTCCTGGGTCGAGACCAGGTGGGTGATCTCGCCGTCGGCGTTCTTGACCGGCGAGATCACCACGTATTCCCAGAACAGTTCGCCGCTCTTCTTCCGGTTCATGATCTCGCCGCGCCATTGCTGGCCGGAGAGGACGGTCCCCCACAGCTTGCTGTAGTCCGCCGCGCTCCGCTGTCCCGACTTGAGTATCCTCGGGTTGCGGCCGACGGCCTCCTCGCAGGTGTAGCCGGTGACCCGGGTGAACCACGGGTTGACGTATTCGATGGTGCCTTCCTGGTCGGTGATGATCACCGAGCTGCCGAACTCCTCGACCGCGCGCATCAGCTTGCGGGCGAGTTCCTCGGCCTGCTTGTGCGCGGTGATGTCGGTGGCGATGCCGTCCAGCCGCAGGGGGGCGCCGTCCGGCCCCTTCACCAGCCGGCCCCGGTCGCGGAGCCAGCGCACTTCGCCGTCCGGACGGATGATCCGGTACTCCAGGTCCTTGCTGCCGGTCGTCATGATCTCCCGGCCCGCCCGCTCGACCCGATCGCGGTCCTCCGGACAGACCGCGGCCAGCCACAGGCCGGGATCGGCGTGGAAGTCCGCCATCGGCCGGCCATAGACCCGCTCGATGGCGGGACTGAAATAGAGGCTGCGGAAATCCTCGGCCGAAACCGACCACACCACGTCGTCGAGCGAGGCCATCACGCCGGCGAGCTTCTCCTCGCTCGTCCGAAGGGCCGCGAGCGATTCCGCCAGCTGCGACTCCATGGCCCTGCGCTGGGCGATGTCGCGCATGATGGTGCTGTAGTAGGCCACCTCGCCGGCCGCATTCCGGTGGGCGATGACCACCTGGGAGACGGCCACGTCCTGGCCATCCGCCGCCCTGAGCACCGTCTCGCCGGCCCAGGCGCCTTCCCGGGCCGCGGTGGGCAGCCCGGTCTGCTCGATCAATTCCCGCGCCCAGGCCGGATGGCAGCTGCCGAACACGAGATGCGATAGATCGTCCTCCTGGTTCAGCCCCAGGAGGCGGCGGCCCGCCTTGTTGACGTACAAGGCATGGCGATCCGGCGAGAAGGTCGCGACGAAGTCCGGAGTCGCCTCCAGGATGGCGATCAACATGGCCCGCATCTGCCGCATCTGGTGCCGATCCAGATAGCCCTTCAGCATGTCGGCGATGGCGTTCAGGAGCTGCCGCTCGGACTGGGTGAAGGGGCCCTCGTCGCGCCGGGGCCGCTCGCCCAGGTAGCAGACCTCGATCAGCACCGGCCGTCCGCCGTGCTCGAATTGCGCGGCCTGCCGCCACGGCGTCTCGCGGAAACCGGCGGAAGCGTGGTGCTTCCCTTCGTGGCTGATCCGGGCCGCTGCCGCCTCCGGGTATTGCCATGCCGACGGCATCAGCTCGGCGATCTCCTGGAGGATGCAGGCGACCGGCCGGGTCTCGTCCTGGAGCAGGCTCGCCATCCGGTGCAGGGCGGAGGTTTCCCGCACACGGTCGTTGAGGTCGTGGATCAGGCTGGCGACGGTCGACGCCGCCTGGTTGAAGGCCCGGACCAGGTCGCCGATCTCATCGCTGGCGTGGTAGTCCACCCGGACCGAATAGTCGCCGCTCGAGAACCGCCGTGCCAGCTGCGACAGCCCGGCGATGGGCTTGCTGATGCGGCTGCGGACGAAATGGAAGGTCAGGGCCAGAAAGCCGAGGTCAAGCGTGAAAAGGGTGTAGACCAGTTGATCGATGATCCGGTGCGAGTTTTGCGAGGCGGCGGCCAGGCCGTTCGCGATGTCGTCGGCCTGGCCCAGCATGGCCGGGGCAAGCCGGTTGATCCTGGATAGCGCCTGTTCTTCGGCGGGGCCGGTCGTCGCCTGCTCGAGATCGTCGATGGCCTGGTCGTAGGCCTGCCAGTCGGTGCGCAATGCCCGGAGCCGGGACATCAGGTCGTGGCTTTGGCTCCGGATCAGGAAGCTGAGCTTGGCGGCCTGATTCTCGACGCTGGTCAGGGTGTCCTCGTAGGTCTGGGTGAGCTTGTCGAAAACGGGCTTGCCCTGAAGCCGCTCCTTCACGGTGCGGGTGGCGTAGTAGCCGATCTCTTGGCTGAGATAACGCAGCTTGCCGCTGTCGTTGACGAGCGACGAGGCGCCGGAGACGTCGTTGTAGAGCATCATCACCAGGATCAGGTTGCCGAGCGTGAGGATCAGGAACAGGAAGAACGCGGTGCCCAGCTTTCCGGAAATGGTCAATTTCAGTATGCCGGAAATGTCCATCGCTTTCCCGGCGTTGGACGAGAAGGTTGCGGTCTTGTCGGCTGGCATGTCAGGTGTACCCCGGTCGTCCGCCTCCGGCCCCGTCCGCGGTCAGCTCGAAATGCGTTGCCTGCTTGGAAACTCCGATTGCGTCCTTCATGTTCAGCCTCCTGTCACCGGCGGGAAGATGGCGACCTCGGAGTCGGCCCTGACCGGCGCGGCCTCGGCGACCACCTCCTGGTCGATCGCGACCCGGAAGGAACGGCCTGGCGCCAGTTCCTCCGCCCACGTGCCACCCCGTTCTCGCAGCATGGCGAGCAGGCCGGCGACCGTGGCCTCGGCCGGAGGCGACATGAATTCCTCGCCCAGGCCGAACGCCTCGCGCAACCGTCCGAAATAAAGTATCTGCATGGCGCTGCCTTTCTCTGCTTGGCCGGTCAGGCGTCCGGCCTGGCGGTAATCGCTGCCTGGCCTTGGATGACGCCGCGCGCCTGCTTGTCGAAGCCGGGCATGGCCGTCAGCCGCCGGTGCGCGACATGACCCGCACCAGGCGGTCGGGCGCCTCTCGGAATTCGTGCCGCTCCGGCTTGCGGGCGATGGCGGCGCGGATCTGGTCGGCCAGTTCCGGGTCGCTGATGCCGGCCCGCAGCAGCGCGCG
>DASVZA010000015.1:0-2504 GCA_036391875.1 Parasulfuritortus sp. | reverse complement strand
GAGGATGGCACGCAGCCCGAGGGTGCCGTCGGTGCCGGTGCCCGACAGGATGATGCCGATGGCCCGTTCGGCCCGATCGTCCGCCAGGGAGCGCAGGAAGGCGTCGATCGGCAGGTGCTGCCCGCGCGGTTTCTCGGGGACGGAGAGTTGCAGCACTCCATGGAAGATGGCCATGTCGCGATTGGGTGGAATCACGTAGACGTGGTTGGCGGCAACCCGCATCTGGTCCTTTGCCTCGACCACCGGCATGGCCGTGGTGCGCTGCAGGATTTCGGTGAGGATGCTGGCGTGGTCCGGATCGAGATGCGAGACCAGCACGTAGGCCATGCCGATGTCGGCAGGAAGCTCATGGAAGAACTGCTTGAAGGCTTCCAACCCGCCCGCGGAAGCGCCTACGCCGACGATGGGGAAAAGACCGTCCGGCGTCGCCGGGACAGCCGGATCGTCGGTCTTGGATGTTGTTCTTTTTCGTGCCACAGATTTCCCTGCATACCCCAAAGGGGGCGTCTCCGGCCATGCTACCCCACGCCGCACCGGCATGCCTGCTTCATGAGGGTTCCGTCTGTGACGGTCAGTGCAGGGTCAGCAAATGCTCGAATTCGGCCGCCGGTACCGGTTTGCAGAAAAGGTAGCCCTGGAAAGCATGGCAGCCATGTCGCTCGAGGAAGGCGTGCTGCGCCTCCGTTTCGACGCCCTCAGCAACCGTTTCCATTTCCAGGTTCCGGGTCACGTCGATGAGGGTCTGCACGATGGCCTTGTCTTGGGGTCTTGCGCCGATCTGCCGTACGACGGAAGGGTCGATCTTGAGCTGATCGAGCGACAGTCGGGTGAGTTGCGACAGCGACGAGCATCCGACGCCGAAGTCATCGATGGCGAGCCGCACGCCGAGCTTCTTGAGGGCCGCCATCCTGGCCACGCTTTCGTCGAGGTCGGCGAGCACCGTTTTTTCCTTGAATTCGAGCGTCAGGTCGCCAGGATTGGCGCCGCTCCGCTCCAGCACGGCGCGCAAGTCCTCGACAAAACTCGGCTGATGAAATTGGCGGGCGCCGACGTTCACGGCGAGGCGCAAGTGCCGGCCAGGCCGGCTGCCTTCCCAGGTCTTCAACTGCGCACAGGCGGTCTCCAGCACCCATTGGCCGATCGTCACCAGCAGTCCGGTTTCCTCGGCGACGCGGATGAAGGCAGCGGACGACATCAAGCCGCGCTCCGGATGTTGCCAGCGAAGCAACACCTCCGCGCCGTGGATGCGTCCCGCGTCGTCCGTCTGTCCCTGGAAATGGCATTGAAGTTGACCGCCGGACAGCGCGCCTCGCAAGTCGGCTTCGAGGGCCGCGCGTGCCGCCACCGTCGCCTGCATGGCGGGATCGAAGAAGCGCAAGGCGTTGCGGCCGGCTGTCTTGGCCTCGTACATGGCCATGTCGGCACGCTTGAGCAATTCGTCTGGCGCATCGTGCGGATCGTTGAAAACCGTGGCGCCGATGCTCGCCGAGCCCAGGTAGTCGTGCCCATCCAGCTTGAAGGGTGGGTCGAGCGCGGTGGCGATCTTCTCGCCGATGCTCCGCGCCAGAATGGCGGCCTGGTCAGGACACTCGCCCACTTTCTCAAGAATGACCACGAACTCATCACCACCGTGGCGTGCCACCGTGTCGCCCTCGCGCACGCAGGATGAAAGCCGCTGCGCCACCTGCCGCAGAAATTCGTCGCCCAGGTCGTGTCCGAGCGAGTCGTTGAGGGCCTTGAACTTGTCGAGGTCGATGAACAGCAGCGCGCAACACTGCTTCGAGCGGGAGATGCCCACCAGAGCGTGATGCAGGCGGTCCATCATGAGGCGCCGGTTGGGCAGGCCGGTCAGGGGGTCGGTCAAGGCCTGTTCCCAGGCATTGCCCTCGTTGCCGATGGCCCGGCGGTCCTGAAGACTGAGGGTGACGGCACCGACACGGCGTTCCCGGGTGGCCGCCTTTCTGGACGAAAGATCGATCAACACGAGCCGAACGACGGTGGACTCCTCGCTGGCTTCGGCTTTGCGCTGGGCTTCCACCTCGGCGGGAACGGCGTTGGCACCCACGGGCTGCAATTCCAGTTCGTCGATCAGCCGCGCATCGGCGGTCTTCAGGTCGGTGAACAGACGCCGCCAGCGCTCGGCGCAGGCCGGTGCGACGAACTGATCGAAACGGCGCCCGAGCAGGTCCTTGCGCGCCAGCCCCAGCAACTTGGCGCCGACATGGTTGCTGTGCGCGACGCGGCCGTCGCCGGTCAGGGCGAGGTAACCCACCGGCGCGAATTCGTACAGATCGGCATAGAGGTCGCGGGACTCCTCGAGAGCCGTCTGGGTCAGCCGAAGTTGTTCGTTCTGCATCTCGAGCTCAATCTGGTGAACGCGGAGTTCGTGCAGGAGTTCCTCTGCGGTGAGTGGAGGCTTGGAAGGGGGCACGCGTTGCGCGAGTCGCGCTTCCGCCTCCGACCTTAGCTGACCCCGCGTCGGCGGCTTGGCGTGCGGCTGCTTG
>DASVZA010000014.1:0-113808 GCA_036391875.1 Parasulfuritortus sp. | reverse complement strand
TCGTCATGCTGCTGATGGGCTTCGGCTGCAACGTGCCGGCCATCATGGGCACCCGCATCATGCGCTCGCCGGCCTTGCGCACGCTGACCATGCTGATCATCCCGTTCTCGCTCTGTTCGGCCCGGCTGCAGGTCATCCTGTTCGTGGTGGCGGCGGTCTTCTCGCCGCGCGCTGCGCCGGTGGCCTTGTTTACGCTCTATCTGGCCAGCTTCGGCGCGGCCTTCCTGACCGCCTTCGTCTGGCGCAAGCGCTACCGCAACCACGAGCCGCTGCTGCTCGAACTGCCGCCTTACCGCCTGCCGACCTGGCGCTTCCTGGGATTCGAGGCATGGCGCGCCACCCGGCAATTCGTCGCGGGCGCCGGCGGCTTCATCGTCATGGGCGTGTTGATGGTCTGGTTCATGACCCACTTCCCGTTCAACGTTCCGGCCGCCGGTCCGCAAACCCTGGCCGGCTGGCTGTCGCGCACGCTGGGGCCGATCTTTGCACCGCTGGGTATCGACAACATGCTGTCCACCGCCCTGCTGTTCGGCTTCGTGGCCAAGGAAATCGTGATCGGCGCGCTGGCGGTCATCTTCAGCGTCGGTCCGAACGACCTGTCCGGTGTGCTGGCCCAGCGCCTGGACTGGGTCCAGGCCTACAGCTTCCTGCTGTTCACCCTGATCTATACGCCTTGCCTGTCGACCGTCGCGGCCCTCAAGCAGGAGTCGAAAAGCTGGAAAGTGGCGGTTACCGCCGTGCTCTGGCCGCTGACACTGGCCTGGCTGGCCAGTTTCGTCTTCTACCAGACAGCCCGCTATTTGCTCTGAACGGCTTGCGGCATTCCTCCGTAAGCCGTATCTGTATCATGTGCCGGACATCCATCGTGACTGACACATGCCCAACCACGAACCGGTCCTGACCCGCAGCCTGCTTTTCACCATCGGCGCCGGCTCCGTCCTGTCGGTGCTGCTCATGGCTGGAGTCAGCCTGTTCGGCCTGCTCGGATTGGCAGCGACGGATGCCCGCCCCAGCCGGGTGGCCAGCGAGAACACCGTCAAGGAACGCCTGGCCAACGATTTGCGCGACCTGTTCCGGGCCCGCGCCAGCACCCAGCTCAGCATCGTGGTGATTGCCGATGCCATCGACAAATACGACGAACTGGAGCGGTTCTACCGGCTGGGCGAGGAGTACCGCCTTGTCCGCCAGGCGCTCGAACGGCAGTTGAGCACGGCAGAGGAAAAGCCAGTGCTGGCCCGTATCGACCGGTTGCGCCGGGAATACCGCTCGAGCGAGCCGCAGATGGCCGCCATCCAGCAAAGCACCATCGCGACTGCCAGTTCACAAGCAAAGGAGGCCGATAATCGTACCCTCTGGCTGATGCTCGTCCTGGGTGCCGCCGCCGTTGCCCTGGTCGTAGGGATTCTGCTGCGGCAACGGACTGCCCGCCTGTCGCGCGAAACGGAAGAGGAGCTGACCGTCCGCAGCCGGGCCGGCCAAGGCAGCGTGTTCGAGCTGGCGCTGCCCTTGGTCGTGGCACACAGGATTGCTCAAGCCAGTGCCCTGGAGGCCTTGGCGCCCCAGCCCGCCTTCTTCTCCGCCCGGATATTGGTCGTCGAGGGCAATCCGATCAACCAGAAGCTGATTCAGTGCATGCTGGAAAAGCACGGCCTGAGCGTGTCGATCGTGGCCGACAGCAGACAAGCCTATGACGCCATCCGGGCCGGCGGGGTCGATCTGGTCCTGATGGATTGCCAGATGCCTGCCTGGGACTGCTTGACGACGACCCGTGCGGTGCGGCTGTGGGAACAGGCCGGATCGGCAATGCGCATTCCCATCGTCGCCCTGACTGCGAACGCCATGGCCGGCTTCGATCGGGCCTGCCTCGAAGTCGGCATGGACGATTGCCTGATCAAGCCGCTCGATCCGCAGTTGCTGTTCGCGTGTCTGCGAAAATGGCTGCCGGCCACGGCAATTGCGACTTCGATCCCGCCCGCCCCGAGCGCGACAGAATTACCCATGCGGCGCTTCGACCTGTGCAAGGTCGAAGACACCTGCAATGGCGATCCGGCAAAAATCAGGGAAATGCTTGAGCTGTTCAAAACCAGCACGGCGGAGCAGCTCGAAAGACTGGCCGACGCCGTCATGCTGGGCGAGCACTCGACGGTTGCCCGCATGGCACACCAGATCAAAGGCGGCTGCGCCTATCTTGGAAGCGACGCCATGTGTTCACTGGCCTCGACGATCGAAAAGGCGGCCAAGTCGGGAGAGGCCTCGCAACTGGTGTTGCTGAGCGAGGACATGGAAGCCGAATTCATCGCCTTGAAGAACGAAATCGACCAGGTTCTAGCCGGCCAAGCCGGTTAAAATGACCACTTTCCATAGATTTTCACGCCCATGTTCGACATTCAGCTTTTGCGCAAAGACATCCAGTCTGTGGCCGACCGGCTTACCAGCCGCGGCATGACGCTCGATACCACCCGCATCGTTGCCCTGGAAGCGGAACGCAAGGATATCCAGACCCAGACCCAGGATTTGCAGGCCAAGCGCAACAGTCTGTCGAAACAGATCGGCATCGCCAAGGGCAAAGGCGAAGACACGGCGCCCATCATGGCCGAGGTGGCGGGCCTGGGCGATGCGCTCAAGCAGATGGAAGAACGCCTCACAGGCATCCAGGACGAGTTGAACTCGATCCTGCTGACCTTGCCCAATCTGCCGCATGAAACCGTGCCGGCCGGCAAGGGCGAGGCCGACAACGTCGAGATCCGCCGGGTAGGCGAGCCGCGTCGCTTCGATTTTCCGGTCAAGGACCACGTCGACCTGGGCGAGGCCCTCGACCTGCTGGATTTCGCCACCGCAGCTAAGATTGCCAGCAGCCGCTTCGTGCTGATGCGCGGCGATCTGGCCCGCCTGCACCGGGCGCTGGTCCAGTTCATGCTGGACGTCCATACCCGCGAGCACGGCTACGAGGAAGTCTACGTGCCTTATCTGGTCAACGCCGATTCCATGCGCGGCACCGGCCAGCTGCCCAAGTTCGAGGAAGACCTGTTCAAGCTGAACAACGGCATGTATCTGATTCCGACTGCGGAAGTGCCGGTGACCAACATCGTGCGCGACGAGATCATCCCGGCCGAGAACCTGCCGATCAAGATGGTGGCCCACACGCCCTGCTTCCGCTCCGAAGCCGGCTCCTACGGCCGGGACACCCGCGGCATGATCCGCCAGCATCAGTTCGACAAGGTGGAAATGGTGCAGCTGGTACGTCCTGAGGATTCCTACGCGGCGTTGGAGGAACTCACGGGCCATGCCGAGACCATCCTCAAGAAGCTGGGCCTGCCCTACCGCGTGGTGTCGCTGTGCAGCGGCGACCTGGGCTTTTCCTCGGCCAAGACCTACGACCTGGAAGTCTGGCTGCCAGGCCAGAACGCCTATCGGGAAATATCCTCGTGCTCGAATTTCGAGGCCTTCCAGGCGCGCCGCATGCAGGCTCGCTACCGCGGCGACAAGGGCAAGCCGGAACTGGTCCACACCCTGAACGGCTCCGGCCTGGCGGTCGGTCGCACCTTGGTGGCCGTGCTCGAGAACTATCAGGAAGCCGACGGCAGCATCGTCGTGCCCGAGGCGCTGCGCCCCTTCATGGGCGGCCAGGAAAGAATCGGCCCCGTCTAACCAGGCAGCAGGGAGAAACCTTTCCCGCTGTCGACATCATCTTTGCTGATCGAGAAATCGGACGTTTCGAAACGCTTGAGTATGGCGTAATAGATGCGGACGTTCTCGGCCAGCATCCTCGCCTCACCGCCCCGCGCAAAACCCAGCCTCAGAGAGGCCGCATAGGCTGGCTTGGACAACAAGGGCAGGATATCCTTCAGGTCATGCCATGAATCCGGATCCTTGCCGAGCTTTTGCGCCAGACGGCGGGCGTCCTCCAGATGCCCCATGCCCATGTTGTAGGCCGCCAGCGCGATCCAGGTCCGATCGGGTTCCTGGATCCGGCTCGGCAGCTCGTCCTTCAACATGTTGAGATAACGGGCACCGCCCAGGATGCTGGCCCGGACGTCCAAGCGGTCCGGGATGCCGAGCCGGTCGGCGGTATCGCTGGTCAGCATCATGATGCCGCGCACCCCGGTCGGTGAAGTCGCCAACGGGTCCCATTGCGACTCCTGATAGGCCAGCGCGGCCAACAAGCGCCAATCGAGGCCGCTCTGCTCCTGGGCGCTGACGAAATCACCCCTCAACTTGGGCAGGATGGTGATCCGCTTCAGCAAGATGCCCTGGACATTGGCTTCGGCCATTCGGTGAACCTGGCCGAAATAACGCTCGCGGAGTTGTTCCAGACGACCATCGGCGCGGACCTCCCGGAAGAAGTCCGCCAATGCCTGGCGCAAGCGGATATCGGCATTCAAGGGCATCGCCCAGGCAATGTCGCGGTTGTTGGTGAGGGTCATGGCGACGTCGAGCGCGGGCATGAAATTCGCCACCACGTCGTAGGTGCTGGCATCCGCCACCGTGCAGTCGCTCAAGCCGGATGCGGCGCGCTCCAGCAGTTCCTCGGTCGAATGGTCTTCCACTTCCACCCAGTGCAGATTGGGGTAGGCCTGACGCAATTCCATCAGCCGCTCCGCATGGCTGCTGCCCTTGATCACCTCGAGTCGAACCTGGGCAAGGCCGGCAAACGAAAGCGGCGTCTTGACCGAAGGGCCGCAAACCACCAGTTCCTGCTCGTGGGCATAGGCCGGACCGAATCGCAGGCGGCCGGCCCGCTCCGTCGTGACGGTCAAGCCCGCCGCCGCGATATGCACCCTGCCCTTGTTGGTTTCGGAAATGATGCTGTCGATGTCCTTGGCGACCTCCAGCTTCAATTTCCAGCCGTGCTCGTTGGCGAAGGCACTGACCAGATCGTATTCGAAACCGGCTGGTTTGCCTTCGGCGTCGAGGTAATAGGTGGTCGGGCTTTCTCGGGTCAGGACCACCAACTCCCCGGAAACAAAGGGAGAAACCAGCGGGCGCCAATGCCAATAAAGGCTCGCAACGACAAACGGCGCCAGCAACAACCACATATGCGCCGACTTGCTGGTCACAAAAAAATGCAACTTTCTCGTCAAGCCAATCCGATACATGTAAAATGCGCCCCTCTTCCGGGTTGGTCATGCCAAGTGACACAGTCCGGAACCCCATGGAAAGGTGCCGGAGTGGTCGAACGGGCCGGATTCGAAATCCGGTGTACAGCTTGCTGTACCGTGGGTTCGAATCCCACCCTTTCCGCCATTCATTTAGATCACTTAGCCGATTATTCTGATCACTCCTGATCGGCCCAGCTTTGCAAGGCCGCTCGGCCTTTGCCGTATTCCCCTAATCGGCCGCATATCCTACCGTAAAACATAGGCCATATCCCTTCGTCGGGCTGCCGTTCTTCCACTCGTAATTGCCGTCCGTGTAATGCTTCAGGGCATCCAGCCTCGGCAGATAGGAAGGTTATAGGGAGAAATACGGCTACGTTCTATGAGCAATGGAGCCACATATCGACAAGATGGCTGCCAGTCTTGCAACGGCTGGAAAATAGCGAGGGGAGAGACGAATGATTCGTGGAGGCTCCTATCGAACCGATAGGTTGGCTGCGTAGCGGCTCCATTGACCGATTGCACTTGTGAACCAATGCAAAACGCCCCGTAATTCACATAGGATTACGAGGCGTTTTAATTTGGTGGGCGATAGTGGGATCGAACCACCGACCTTTGCCGTGTGAAGGCACTGCTCTACCGCTGAGCTAACCGCCCAAATGAGTCGCGCATTTTAATTTGCCGCCCTAAACTGGTCAAAGCCTTTTTGACATTCGCGCACCGTCTTAATCAAGTAAAATTGGGCGGTTTCGAAACACGCCGGATTTCATGATCCATATCTGTTCCGCCCTGCTCCCGACCCGTCGTCGGCACGATGCTCCGAGTGTCCTGCGCCAGATGCCATTGACGACCTGGCCGCTCGAGGGCATGGCCCGATATCTGCCTCTGCGGAACACTCACCTGCCACCTAAACTCCAATCATGAAAAACGACAAGAAGCCCGCCACCCTACAAAAAATGAAGCTCATCGCATCACTGACCAGTCCGTATGCCCGCAAGGTGCGTATCGTCGCCACTGAGAAACGCATCGATTTCGATCTGGTGGTGGACATTCCCTGGGACCCGGCCACCCATGTTCCCGAATACAATCCGTTGGGCAAGGTTCCGGTCTGGGTGTTGGACGACGGCAAGACGCTGTTCGACTCCCGGGTCATCGTCGAATACCTGGACGGCATCAGCCCGGTCGGCCATCTGATTCCGACCGACGCCCGCGGGCGCATCGCGGTGAAGCGTTTCGAGGCGCTGGCCGACGGGATCTGTGATGCAGCAGTCCTGATCTTCCTGGAGCGCAAGCGGCCGGAAGACAAGCAGGATCCGACTTGGATCGACCGTCAACTAGGCAAGATCAACGCCGCCTTGGCCAGCCTGAGCGACGACATCGGCATGAACAACTGGTGCATGGGCGAGACCTTCTCGCTGGCGGACGTCGCCGTGGGCTGCGCGCTCGGCTATCTGGACTTCCGTTTTCCCGAAATCGACTGGCGCCGCTCCCAGCCGCATCTGTCCGAGTTGTACGACCGCATCATGCAGCGGCCGACTTTCCGCGATACCGCGCCGGCCGACTGAACGCCCCCGATTCGAGAATTACGGTTCTCGCCTTGGCGCACGTAGGCGCGGGGCGGTGAAGCGCATGATGGACTTCCATCATGCGGACCGGACATAAATCCATTTTTCCCTTACCGTGGATCGACGTGGGTCATCACGTTCAACACGGGAAACCCGGCGCGCAGCCTGCGCTCGGCCTCGTCGGCGATGTCATGGCCCTGGCGGACGGTGATTTCGCCGTCGATCTCGAGGTGGACGTCGACCACGATCAGATCCGCCATCTTGCGGGTACGCAGGTCGTGCACGCCCAGGACGCCCGGAGTGTTGAGCAGCATGGCGCGCATGCCGTTCAGGGTTTCGGCATCGACTGCGCGGTCCATCAGGTCATGCAGCGCGCTCCAGGAAAAACCGAATCCCATCCGGATTATCATCAGGCCGACGATCAGGGCAGCCACCGGGTCGAGCAGCGGAAAGCCGGTCAGGTTGCCGACGATGCCGCCGGCCACGACCAGCGACGACGCGGCATCCGAACGGGCATGCCAGGCGTTGGCGATCAGCATGCTGGAGCGTACCCGCTCGCCGACCCGGAGCATGTAGCGGAACAGGGATTCCTTGGCGATCAGGGCGATCAGTGCCACCCACAGCGCCAGGACATGCACCTTGGCGATCGACTCCGGCTCGGCGAGCTTGTTCGCCGCGGCCCAGATCATGCCGATGCCGACCCCCAGCAGCAGCAGGCCCAGCACCAGCGAGGCCGCGTTTTCGTAGCGGTGATGGCCGTAGGGATGATCCTCGTCCGCCTCTTTCCGGCTGTGATGGGCCGCGAACAGGACCACGAAGTCGGCCACCAGATCGGACAGGGAATGGATGCCGTCGGCGACCAGGCCCTGTGAACCGGACAGCAGGCCGGCGATGACCTGGCCCAGGCTGAGCAACAGGTTGACCACGACGCTGACCAGCGTGCTCCGCTTGGTCGCCTGCTCACGGTCAGGTGCGCTGTCTTCCGGGCCGATCTCGGTTTCTTCGTTCTGCATTGTTTTTTTGCTCCGTGGGGCGCGATTCTAGCAGGGGCGCGTTACTGGATGATGCCGCCGCCCAGGCAGACTTGGCCGTCGTACATGACCACCGACTGGCCCGGCGTGACCGCCCATTGCGCTTCGTCGAATTGCAGCTCCAGGCGGCCGTCGGCCAGCGCTTCGACTGTGCAGCCGGCGTCCTGCTGCCGATAGCGGGTCTTGGCCGTATAACGGCGGTCGGCCTCCGGCGCGGCGCCGACCCAGGACAGGTCGGCCGCGACCAGCGTCTTGCTCAGCAGCAATGGATGGTCGTGGCCCTGCACCACGATCAGTTCGTTCCTGGCCATGTCCTTGCCGGCCACAAACCAGGGCACGCCCTCCTCTGCCCATTTCAGCCCGCCGATACCCAGGCCCTGGCGCTGGCCCAGGGTGTAGTACATCAGGCCCTGATGCTCACCCACCTTGCGCCCTTCCGGGGTACGCATGATACCGGGCTGGATGGGCATGAAACGCTGCAGGAATTCGCGGAACGGCCGTTCGCCGATGAAGCAGATGCCTGTGCTGTCCTTTTTCTCGGCCACCGGCAATCGGGCCTGCCGAGCCAGCGTCCGGACCTCCGGCTTGGTGAGGCCGCCCAGGGGAAACAGCGCCTTGGCGATCTGCGCTTGGCTCAGGCGATAGAGGAAGTAGCTCTGGTCCTTGTTGCCGTCGACCGCCTTGAGCAGCTTGCGGTTCGGCGTCTCGCCCTCCAGCCGGGCGTAGTGGCCGGTGGCCAGATGGTCGGCCTTGAGGCCCATGGCGTGGTCGAGGAAGGCCTTGAACTTGATCTCGGCATTGCACAGCACGTCGGGATTGGGCGTACGGCCGGCCTGGTACTCGGCCAGGAAATAGCTGAACACCCGCTCCTGGTATTCCTTGGAGAAATTGACCAGTTCGACCTCGATGCCGATGACCTCGGCCACTGCCAGGACGTCCTGGTAGTCGCGGGCGATCGGGCAGTCGTCCTCCAGGTCGTCCGCCTCCCAGTTCTTCATGAACACGCCGACCACCTCGTGGCCCTGCTGTTTCAGCAGCCAGGCGGTGACGGCCGAATCGACGCCACCGGACAGGCCGACGACGATACGGCTCATTGCAGCAGGGGAAACTCGTTGATCAGGTCGAGCGGGAAACGGCGGCCGGACAGGTAGTCGGCCACGCACTGGTCGACGAAGGGGCTGCGATGGCGCATGCGCGACTCGCTGATTTCCTCCGGGGTCATCCACACCGTGCGCAGGATGCCGGTGTCGAGCGGCGCAGTCGGATCGTAGCCGGTCACCGTGCCGGTGAAGGCGAAACGGAGATAGGTGCGGTCCTTGGTCGGATGGCGCCAGTGGTAGATGCCCAACAGTTCTTCCGGTTCGAAATGGTGTGCGGTTTCTTCGAACATCTCCCGCCGCACCGCCGCCAACAGCGACTCGCCCTCTTCCAGATGGCCGGCCGGCTGATTGAACAGGATGCCACTGTCGGTCTGTTCCTCGACCAGCAGGAAACGGCCGTCCTGTTCGACCACGGCGGCCACCACCACGTGCGGTTTCCAGATTGTCTCGCTCATAGTGGCTTACCCCAAAGGTCGTAATCGTCGGAACGGGTAATTCTAACGCTTACCCGATCGCCAGGCTGCAATCCTTTGCCTTGGGCGATGTGGACCAGGCCGTCGATCTCGGGCGCATCGGCATAGCTGCGGGCAGTGGCCCGACCGCCCGAGACCTCGTCGACCAGCACCGTCATCTCGCTGCCGATGCGCTTTTTCAGCTTGGCCGCGCTGATGTCGGCCTGGACGTCCATGAAACGGGCCAGACGGTCGTGTTTGACGTCCTCGTCGACCGGATCGGGCAGTTCGTTGGCCTTGGCGCCCTCGACCGGGGAATAGGTGAAGGCGCCGACCCGGTCCAGTTGGGCCGCATCGAGGAAATCGAGCAGTTCGTCGAAGTCCTCCTCGGTCTCGCCGGGAAAGCCGACGATGAAGGTGCTGCGGATCACCAGGTCGGGGCAGATTTGCCGCCAGCGCTCGATCCGGCGCAGGGTGTTCTCGACATCGCCCGGACGCTTCATGGCCTTGAGGATGCGCGGCGAGGCATGCTGGAACGGTACGTCCAGGTAGGGCAGCACCTTGCCCTCGGCCATCAGCGGGATCACGTCGTCGACGCTGGGGTACGGGTAGACGTAATGCAGGCGAATCCAGATGCCCAGCTTGGCCAGCTCCTGCACCAGTTCCAGCATCCGGGTCTTGACCGGACGGCCGTTGTGGAAGCCGGTTCGGTACTTGAGATCGACTCCGTAAGCGCTTGTATCCTGGGAGATCACCAGCAGCTCCTTGACGCCCGCCTTGGCCAGCGCTTCGGCCTCGGCCAGCACGTCGCCGACCGGCCGGGAGACCAGATCGCCGCGCAGCGAAGGGATGATGCAGAAGGTGCAACGATGGTTGCAGCCTTCGGAAATCTTCAGGTAGGCGTAGTGCCTCGGCGTCAGCTTCAGGCCGCCGGGCGGCACCAGGTCGGTGAACGGATCGTGCGGCTTGGGCAGGTGGTCGTGGACCACGGCCATGACTTCTTCGGTCGCATGCGGCCCGGTCACCGCCAGGACGCTGGGGTGGGCATTCTTGACCAGCGATTCGCGCGCGCCCAGGCAGCCGGTGACGACCACCTTGCCGTTCTCGCGCAGGGCCTCGCCGATCGCCTCCAGGCTCTCGTCGACCGCCGAATCGATGAAGCCGCAGGTGTTGACCACCACCAGATCGGCATCGTCGTAACTGGGCACGATGAGGTAACCCTCGGCCCGCAGCTGGGTCAGGATGCGCTCGGAATCGTAGGAATTTTTCGGGCAGCCCAGACTAACGAAGCCGACCTTGGGCAAGGCGCTCATTTCGGGAACCGGTAGTTGTCCTGGCTGAACAGGTCGAGACCGCATTGCAGGTTCTCGATCCAGTCGAGGAAGGCGCCGATCGCCTCCCTGCCCTTGAACCAGCGGCCATGCTGGGGCACCAGCATGTCGACGTCCATCCCTCGGACCATGTTGGCCCAGAAGCGGCAGGCCTTGTTGGCAACCATGTAGCGCTGGTGGAAGCCTTCCATCTTGCGGAGATGGTCGCGGAATTCGGCAGCGGTCGTGATCGGCTTGACGATCTCGTCGTGGTGCACCAGCGAGGCACCCATGTCGCCGCTGAACAGGATCTTGGAACGGGCGTCGTAGAACTGGAAATTGCCTTCGGCGTGCAGGAAGTGGGCCGGTACGCAATGGATGTTCGCGTCCTTGACCGGCACCACCATGCCTTCGTCCGGAATGCCGACGATGCGTCCTTCCCAGCGGTTCAGGGTGCAGAAGTGCGGCACGAAGCGCTCCCACAGCTTGGACACGTAGAGCACGCAGTCGGTCGACATCAGCCATTTGTTGAGCGAAGCGACGATGTCCGGGTCCTGGTGCGAGGCGAAGATGTATTTCAGCTTCTTGAACGGAAAGAACGGCTGCATGCCCATGATCAGGGCGTTGTAGGTCATGTTGCCGGCCGGATCGATCAGCGCGCCCTCGCCGTCCGTGACGATCAGGAACTGATTGGCTTGCACGGCAAAACTGTTGGTATCGTCCACCAAGTCGTTGAACATCAGGCAGACGTGCCGGCCATCGTTGTACAGCTCGATCGCCATCGGAGATTCTCCTAAAAGGGATGCAAAAACAGGGCCGTCATTCTACTCAAGCCAGATCAGGCTCGCCATGCGGCCGGTCGTCCCATCCCGGCGATAGGAAAAGAAGCGCCGGCCGTCCCGGACGGTGCACAGACCGCCGCCGTACACCGCCTCCACGCCGGCCGCCGCCAGGCGGATGCGGGCCAGCGCGTAGATGTCCGCCAGCCATTTGCGCGGCGCCTCGTCCAGGGTGCCCGGCAGCGCCGGCCGGAAGGCCACGGCGGCCAACGGATGCCGATCCATGAAGGCCAGCCGGACCTCGTCGCCGACCTCGAATTCGTCCGGCCCGATCGCCGCACCCAGCCAGGCCAGGAGCTCGCCGGGCGGCACCCGCATCGCACCGATGGTCTCCTCCAGCACGCCGCCGGCCAGGCCGCGCCAGCCGGCGTGGGCGGCGGCCACCACCGTCCCGGCCCGGTCGCAGAGCAGGACCGGCAAGCAATCGGCCGTCAGGACCGCGCGCACCTCGCCGGCCTGGCGGGCGATGCCGGCATCGGCGCAGGGCGGCTCGGCCGACTCGGCCCGCTCGGCCACGCAACTGCCGTGCACCTGGTTCAGCCAGAGCGGCTCGGCCGGCAGGTCGGCCCGTAGGATGCGGCGGTTTTCCGCCACCGCCTCGGGCCGGTCGCCGACGTGGCTGGCCGGATTCATGCTGTCGTAGGGCGGCTGGCTGACGCCGCCGGCCCGGGTGGTCATGAAGGCATGGACATTGGCCGGTGCCGGCCAGTCGGGAACGATCCAGTCAGGATGCATCGTTCTGCTCCAGTTGTTCCAGCAAGGCCCGGAAATCGTCCGGCATGGGGGCTTCCCATTCCACCGGTTCGCCGCTCAGGGGATGCACGAAGCCCAGCCGGAAGGCATGTAGCGCCTGGCGATGGAAGGCCGGATGACGCGCCTTGCGTCCGGTATAGACCGGATCGCCCAGCAACGGGTGGCCGATGTGGGTCAGATGGACCCGGATCTGATGGGTCCGTCCGGTCTTCAACTGGCATTCGACCCAGGCGGCGTTGCCGTATTGCCGCAGCACCCGATAGCGGGTCTGGGCCGGTTTGCCGTTCTCGACCACAGCCATCCGGGTGCGGTGCCTGGGATCGCGGCCAATCGGGGCGTCGATCTCGCCTTCCGGTCGCTCGAATACGCCGTACGCCACCGCCCAGTAGATCCGCTTCACGTCCCTGGCCTGCAGGGCCCGGACCAGCGCGGTCTGCGACTCCAGCGTCTTGGCCACCACCATCAGACCGGACGTATCCTTGTCCAGGCGATGGACGATCCCGGCCCGGGGGATATGCGCCAGTTCCGGTGCGTGGTGCAGCAAGGCGTTGAGCAGCGTGCCCTCCCAGTTGCCGGCGCCCGGATGCACCACCAGGCCGGGCGGCTTGTTGATCACGATGACCGAATCGTCCTCGTGGACGATATCCAGGTCCATGGCCTGAGCCTGGTAGGGCTGCTCGGAGGGATGGTCCTCGACCTGGATTTCGACCCGTTCCGCGCCCCAGACCTTGGCCTTGCGGCTGCCGGCGACGCCATCGACCAGGACGCCGCCTTCGTCGATCCACTGCTGGATGCGGTTGCGGGAATAGTCGGGCAACAGTTCGGCCAGGCTCTGGTCCAGGCGGCGCCCGGCGTGTTCGGCGGGAATCGAGAGAATGAAGTTATGGGGCATCCGAGATACAATCCTGCGATCTTTTAACTAGGCGCTGAAATGAAACAGATTCTAGCCGTTTTGCTGGCCGCCACGTTGCTGAACGCCTGCGGATTGCTTCCCGAACAGATCGACGAGACCAAGAACTGGTCGGCCGCCAAGTTGTACGACAAGGCCAAGCAAGAGTTGTTGGACTCGAACTACACGGATGCCGTGAAGTATTACGAGAAGCTCGAAGCCCGCTACCCCTACGGTCCCTATGCCCAGCAGGCCCAGCTTGAAATCGCCTATGCCTATTACAAGGACAACGAACCGGCGTCGGCGATCGCGGCCTGCGACCGCTTCATCAAGCTGCACCCCGACCATCCCAGCGTCGACTATGCCTACTACATCAAGGGCCTGGCCAACTTCCACGACGACGAGGGGCCGTTCTCGGCGCTGGCCGACCAGGACATGAGCGAACGCGACCCCAAGTCGGCCGAGGAGGCCTTCAATGCATTCAAGGAACTGGTCACCCGTTTCCCGAACAGCAAATACGCGCCCGACTCGCTGGGCCGAATGAGGTATCTGGTCAATGCGCTCGCCTCGCACGAGGTCCACGTCGCCCGCTATTACTACAATCGCGGCGCCTACGTCGCGGCGGTCGACCGGGTCAAGTACGTCCTGGAACACTATCAGCAGGCTCCGGCCGTCAAGCAGGGCCTGGTCATCATGGCCGACAGCTACGACAAGATGGGGCTGACCCAGTTGCGCGACGATACGCTGCGTGTGCTGAAGGAAAATTTCCCGGACGACGCCAAGCCCGGTGCCAGCGCCCTCGGCAAGAAAAAGGCCTGGTGGCATTTCTGGTAAGCGCCGGACGACGGTCGCCCGGCAACGGATCGACACCGGCCGGCCGCGGCACACTTTCTTGAATTCGCGCAGGAGTTCCTGATCCGATGGTCGCCCACGCCCTCACCCACGCCCATGGCGATACCGCCGGCTGGCTGGCTGCGCTGGAAAGCAAGTATCCCCCGGAACAGTTCGCCCTGTTGCACAAGGCCGCCGACTGGCTGGAGAGCCGTGCCGGCGACCTGGCTGTCGATACCGGCGCGCCCCTGGTCGGCCATAGCCTGGGGACCGCCGCCATCCTGGCCGGCATGCAATTCGATGCCGAGACGGTTGCCGCCGCCCTGATCTGCTCCCTGCCGGTAGCGAAACTGGCGGCCGACCAGCTCGCGCCGGCCCTGGGCGAGCCGGTCAGCCGCCTGGCCCAAGGGGCCGCCAGGCTGCACCAGATGGATCGCCTGCTGGCCGAGACCCAGCCGGAAGGCCAGGACCAGAGCGAGGCCCTGCGCCAGATGCTGCTGGCCATGACCGACGACATCCGGGTCGTCCTGATCAAGCTGGCCGACCGCTGCCAGGCCCTGCGCGAGCTGGCTTCCGGCGAGCCCGGCCTGCGTCGCAAGGTCGCCCAGGATGCCCGCGACCTGTATGCCCCGCTGGCCAACCGGCTCGGCGTCTGGCAACTCAAGTGGGAGCTGGAAGACCTCGCCACCCGCTACCTGGAACCGGACACCTACAAGCACATCGCCAAGCTCCTCGATGAGCGCCGCCTGGACCGCGAGGACTACATCGAGAAGGTCATCGCCCAGATCAAGGCCGAACTGCACCGCGACGGCATCGCCACCGTCGCGGTCAGCGGCCGGCCCAAGCACATCGCCAGCATCCTGGCCAAGATGCGCAAGAAGCACCTCGACTTCGAGGAGGTCTACGACATCCGGGCGGTCCGGGTCCTGGTCAAGGACCTCAAGGACTGCTACCACGCCCTGGGCCTGATCCACAGTCTGTGGCAGCCCATCCCGGGCCAGTTCGACGACTACATCTCGCGGCCCAAGGGCAACGGCTACCAGAGCCTGCACACAGCCGTGGTCGGCCCCGAGAACAAGGCGCTGGAGATCCAGATCCGCACCTTCGACATGCATCAGGAGGCCGAACTGGGCGTCGCCGCCCACTGGCGCTACAAGGAAGGCGGCAAGGGCCACCAGATGACCGACAAGGTCGCCTGGCTGCGCCAGCTGCTGGCCTGGAAGCAGGAAGTGGCGGACAGCGCCGAACTGGCCCGCCAATTCAAGAACGAGCTGTTCCAGGACGAGGTCTTCGTCCTCACCCCGCAGGGCAAGGTGGTCGCCCTGGCCCAGGGCGCGACGCCGATCGACTTCGCCTATGCGGTCCACACCGAACTCGGCCATCGCTGCCGCGGCGCCAAGGTCGACGGCATGCTGGTGCCCCTGGACACCCAGCTCAAGACCGGCCAGCGGATCGAGATCCTTACCGTCAAGGAAGGCGGCCCGAGCCGGGACTGGATGAACCCGCATCTCGGCTTCCTGGCTTCCTCGCGTGCCCGGAGCAAGGTGCGCCAGTGGTTCAAGCAACTCGACCACGACAGCCACGTCCAGGACGGCCGCGAGATCCTCGATCGGGAACTGCACCGGCTCAACCTGAGCAACGTCAACCTGGAGCAGTTGGCAACCCGGCTCAAGTTCGACAAGCCCGAGGACCTGTTCGCCGCCCTCGGCCGGGGCGATCTCGGCGCCGGCCAGCTGACCCGGTCGCTGCAGGACGAATACCTGCCGCCGGCCGAGAAGCCCCTGGTTTCGGCCCGCAAGAGCCGCGACTCGGTAGCCGGGCTGCTGGTCGAAGGCGAGGCCAATCTGCTCACCCATCTGGCGGGCTGCTGCAACCCGGCGCCGGGCGAAGCCATCGTCGGCTACACCACGCTCGGCCGTGGCGTCACCATCCACCGCGCCGACTGCCCGGTCATCGAGCGCCTTTCGGACGAGCAGAAGGCGCGCCTGCTGCACGCGGAGTGGGGCCAGACCGGCAAGGAGCTGTTCGCCGTCCAGATCGAACTCGCGGCCTACGACCGTCATGGGCTGCTCAAGGACATCACCGAACTGTTCGCCAAGGAACACCTCAACGTGACCCGGGTCAACACCCTGAGCCAGAACGAGGTCGCCCGCATGGAATTCACGCTCGAGGTGAAGGACGTCGAGCAATTGAACAAATTCCTGGCCAAGCTCGCCCAGATACGCGGCGTATTCCAGGCCCGGCGCCGTTAGTTTCCCGGGCAAAACCCGGCAACGAAGCGGCTGCGGGAAAGTCATGCAGCCGCTGCAACTGGAAGAGGAATGCTGCTGAGCCCTACTCTTCCGGACCCTTGTCCTGCACGTTTTCGGCCGTTTCTTCCCGCTCCCGCTTTTCTTCCTGCAGTCGTTCCTGCCAGCGCTTGTCCGGCACCACCCGCATCCTGAAGGCGGGGGTGCGCACCGCCTTGGCCACCGGGTTGCGCGGCCGGCGGGGCGGTCCGGAACCACGTTTCGACATCGTCAAGCCCTCCGGCCCAGCAGCCATTCGGCCACTTCCAGGTCGCGCGGAAAGGTGACCTTCAGGTTTGTCATATCGCTTTCCACCAACCTGGGCGACAGGCCGAGCGCCTCCACCGCCGAGGCCTCGTCGGTGACGGCCGTGCCGGCGTGTTCCAGGGCCCGGAGCAGCAGGCCGTGCGGGAACATCTGCGGGGTCTGCGCCCCCCACAGCCCTTCCCTGGAAACCGTCTCGGCGATACGGCCCGCCGCCGTCTGCCGCTTGAGGGTGTCGGCGACCGGCGCGGCCAGGATACCGCCCACCGGGTCCGTCGCCAGTTCGGCCAACAGCTTGTCCAACATCTCCCGCCCCAGGCAGGGTCGGGCGGCGTCATGCACCAGTATCCAGTCTTCCCCGGCCACCTCGCCGGCAATGGCGTGCAGGCCGTTGCGCACGCTTTCGGCCCGCGTCGCGCCGCCGCAGCGCAAGACCTTCAACTTGTCCAGGGCCGACCAGTCGTGGCCGTTCCAGTAGGCGTCCTCGGGCGACAGCACCACGTAGGTCCGCTCCACAGCCGCGGCCCGTTCGAAGGCGTTAATGGCATGCCAGAGCATGGTATGGCCGGCCAGCGGCAGGTACTGCTTGGGGCATTCCGCCCCCATCCTGGCGCCCACGCCGGCCGCCGGCAGCAATGCAAAGAATCGGGGCATAGCGGAATAGATTGTCATATCGTTTCAATGCCCTAGATTTTAAATAGCAATGACGCGATTGGGCGGAGATTTCCATGCAAAGCATACGACCTCCCGCAGTGGCCGGCCTGTTCTATCCGGCCGACCCGCGGATCCTCCGGCACGATATCCTGGACATGCTTGACCAGGCCGAGCCGGCCGGCCTGACGCCTAAGGCGATCATCGTCCCTCACGCCGGCTACATCTATTCCGGACCGGTGGCGGCCTCCGCCTATGTCTTGCTCCGATCCGTGGCCCGGCGCGTCCACCGGGTGGTCCTGCTGGGGCCGGTGCATCGCGTCTGGGTCGACAGCCTGGCCCTGCCCTCCGCCGATTCCTTCGACACCCCGCTCGGCCGCATCCCGATCGACACCGAGGCGGTCCGCCAACTGGCCGGCCTGCCCTTCGTCGAACTCAACGCGTCCGCCCATGCCATGGAACACTCGCTGGAGGTCCATCTTCCCTTCCTGCAGACCGTGCTCGAAAAGTTCAGCCTGGTGCCGCTGCTGGTCGGCGGCGCCACCCCGGAGCAGGTGGCCCGGGTGCTGGATACCTTGTGGGACGGCGAGGAAACCCTGATCGTGGTGAGTTCCGACTTGTCCCATTACCTGCCTTACGATGCCGCCCGGCAAACCGATCAGGCCACCGCCGAGGCCATCCTCAAGCTGGACAGCCACCTGGTCGGCGAACAGGCCTGCGGTGCGCATCCGATCAACGGCCTGCTCCTGACCGCCCGCCGAAAGGGCCTGCAGCCGCATCTGCTCGACCTGCGCAATTCGGGCAACACCGCGGGCGACAAGCAGCGGGTGGTGGGCTATGCGGCCATCGCCTTCACCGAGGCGCCACATGAACACTGAAGGCAAAGGCCGCCTGCTGACCGAGCTGGCCCGGGCCGCGATCGCCCGCCAGTTCGGCATCGATGCGCCCACCCTGCCCCATCCCGCCTGGCTGGAAGAGCCCGGCGCGGTGTTCGTCACCTTGACCCTGGACGGCCAGTTGCGCGGCTGCATCGGCTCGCTGGAGGCCCACCGGTCGCTGGGCCGTGATCTGGAGGCCAACGCCCAGGCAGCGGCCTTCCACGATCCGCGCTTTACGCCCATCGAACGAGACGAACTGGACCGCGTCCACATCGAGGTTTCGATCCTCAGTGCGCCGGAAGCCATGCATTTCACCAGCGAAGAAGATGCACTGGGCCAATTGCGCCCCGGCACCGACGGCGTGGTCCTGCAGTCCGGCTGGCACCGCGCGACCTTCCTGCCCCAGGTCTGGGAACAGTTGCCAGATCCGCGCCAATTCATCGCCCAACTGAAACGCAAGGCCGGCCTGCCGGCCGATTTCTGGTCCGATTCGGTGCAGATTTCCCGCTACACCGTCGCCAAATACGAGGACACGCCATGACCATACCTGAAACCAGCCACCCCGGCCGCTGGTGGCACCCGATCGAAGACGGCCGCATCCAATGCGACCTTTGCCCCCGAGACTGCAAGCTGCACGAAGGCCAGCGCGGCGCCTGCTTCGTGCGCAAGATGGAGAACGGCGCCATGGTGCTCACCACCTACGGCCGCAGTTCCGGCTTCTGCATCGATCCGATCGAGAAGAAACCGCTCAACCATTTCTATCCGGGCACCTCGGTGTTCTCGTTCGGTACCGCCGGCTGCAACCTGGCCTGCAAGTTCTGCCAGAACTGGGACATTTCCAAATCGAAGGACATGGACCGCCTGATGGACGCCGCGGCGCCGGCCGAAATCGCCCGCACCGCGAAGCGGATGGGCTGCAAGAGCGTCGCCTACACCTACAACGACCCGGTTATCTTCGCCGAGTACGCGATCGACACGGCGCGGGCCTGCCACGATGAAGGCCTGAAGAACGTCGCCGTCACCGCCGGCTACATCCACGCCGAACCGCGCGCCGAGTTCTTCGCTTTGATGGATGCCGCCAACGTCGACCTGAAGGGTTTCACCGACGAGTTCTACGTGAAGAACTGCGGCGGCCATCTGCAGCCGGTGCTGGACACCCTGGTCTACCTCAAGCATGAGACCGACGTCTGGCTGGAGATCACCACTCTGCTGATCCCGGGCCTGAACGACGGCGACGACGAACTGCACCGCCTGGCCGAATGGATACTGAAAGAGTTGGGGCCCTCCGTGCCCCTCCACTTCTCGGCCTTCCACCCCGACTACAAGATGCTGGACCGGCCGCCGACCCCGCCCGAGACCCTGACCCGGGCCCGGCGCATCGCCATGGAAACCGGACTGCATTACGTCTACACCGGCAATGTGCACGACCCCGAGGGCGGCACGACCTACTGCCCATCCTGCCGCACCGCGGTCATCCAGCGCGACTGGTACGAGATTCCGGACTACCACCTGACCGAGGACGGCTGCTGTCCGCGCTGCGGCGCGGCCGTGGCCGGGAGGTTCCAGAAATTCGGCCGGCCGTTCGGGGCTCGACGCATACCGGTCGCCATGCACGCCACCGCGGATTGACCGCGGCGGCCACGCCGGATCGTCCTACATGGCGTTCTTCCAGCCCATGCTGCGGCCGGCGGCGATGATCGAGTCCGGGATGGCCTCCAGCGGCAGCACTTCCTGGACCCCGCCCAGCTTGATCGCCTCCTTGGGCATGCCGAACACGACGCAGGTCCGCTCGTCCTGGGCGATGGTCTGGGCGCCGGCCTCGAACATCTCCTTCATGCCGTGCGCGCCGTCGTCGCCCATGCCGGTCATGATGATGCCGATGGCGTTCTTGCCGGCCGCCTTGGCCACCGAACGGAACAGCACGTCGACCGAAGGCTTGTGCCGGCTGACCAGGGGGCCGTCCACCACCTCGACCAGATACTGCGCCCCGCTCCGCTTCAGGAGCATGTGCCGCCCCCCCGGGGCGATCAGCACCCGGCCCGGAATCACCCGGTCGTTGTTCTGAGCCTCCTTGACCTCGACCTGGCACAAGCTGTTCAGGCGTTCCGCGAATGAGGCCGTGAATTTTTCCGGCATGTGCTGGACCACCACGATGCCGGGGACGATGCGCGGCAGCGCGGTCAAGACCGCTTCCAACGCCTGGGTGCCGCCGGTCGAGGTACCCATTGCGATCACCCGCTCGGTGGTCTGTGCCATGGCGCCTGAGCTAGGCGCCGCCAGGATCGCGTCGGCGGTCAGCTTGGGCGGCACGGCCGCGGCGGAGGCGGGGGTAATGGCCTTGGGCAACAGCCGGCTGACATTGGCCCGAGCCGCTGCCTTGACGGCGCCGATCAGTTGATTGGAGGAGTCCTCCAGAAATTGTTTCAGCTTGGCGGTGGGCTTGGTGATGATGGTCACCGCACCGGCCGAGAGGGCCTGCAGCGTGGTCTCGGCACCCTTGGTGGTCAACGAGGAACAGATCACCACCGGCGTCGGCCGCTCGGCCATGATCTTCCTGAGGAAGGTCAGCCCGTCCATGCGCGGCATTTCGATGTCGAGCACGATCACGTCGGGCCAGCGCTCCTTCATCTTGCTCATGGCGAAGATCGGATCCGAGGCGGCACCGATGACTTCAATGGAAGGGTCCATGTCGAGCGCCTGCTTCACCACCTGGCGTACCACGGCGGAGTCGTCGATGACCATTACGCCTATCTTTTTCATGCTTTCCTCTCTCAAGTCCCGACGATGGTACAACTCGGTGCCGAGGCGTGGTATTTCACCCAGGCGTCGCCGTTCCACAAATCGAACAGGAGCCGGCGATGGCCGCTGCCGCCGACGTGGCGTGCCCGGATATCCTTGAAGCCGTATTGGATCAGCAGATAGTCGGCCGCCTCGACATTGCGTGCGCCGATCTCCAGCCCAGCCTCCTTTGGCTTGTTGGCTGCCAGCATGTTGCTGCCGCCGAATACCTTGACCTGGTATTCGGACGGATGGGTTTTGTATTTCCTGATTTCGGCCAGAAACATGGCCATCGCCTCGTCGGCGTATTTGCCATCATAGGTATCGGGATACACGCCGCGCGAATCGAGCATGTAATGGCACATGCCGCCGACCCGGCGCAATGGATGCCACAGGGTGATCGACACGCAGGAGCCGAGCAGGGTCGACAGGCGCAAATGGCCGCTGCCGAAATAGAACTCGCCGGGATTGAGGAAGATTTCCAAATGGTTGTGGGCGCTCATGGTTTCCGGTAAATGCTGGGGCAGACGGGCGTGAGCTGGTTGCTGATGCCGTTCAGGGATTCGGAGTGGCCGACGAAGAAATATCCCCCCTTGCGCAGCTTGGGCAGCATCGCCGAAACAACCTTCTTTTTGGTCTCAAGATCGAAATAGATCATCACGTTGCGCAGGAAAATATAGTCGAACGAGCCGATCTCGTTGGGCAGGGGCTGGGTCAGGTTGAGGTGCCGGAAGCGGACTCGCTCCCTCAATTCGGGCGCAATCAGGAAAGTACCTTCCTGGCTGCGGACACCCTTAAGGCAATATTTGCGCAGATAGTCGGGCGGAATGTTCTGAGCCCGTTCCATGGCGTAATGGGCAGACTGCGCCCGCTCCAGGATACGAGTGCTGATGTCGGTCGCCAGGATGTCCCAGGACACCGAGGAGCCCAGCGCATTCATCAATACCATGGCGATGGTGTAAGGCTCCTCGCCGCTCGAACAGGCCGCGCTCCAGATCGAAATCGGCGATCGCCGGTCGGGGCGCGCCAGCACCCGTTCGCGCAGCAGATCGAAGTGCTTGGCCTCGCGGAAAAAGGAGGTTTCGTTGGTCGTCAGCAGGTCGATCATCACCCGCAACTCGGACTCGTCACCGGCAATGATCCGGCGCAGATAGGGTGTGAAGCTGTCGTAGCCGTGGCTGTGAAGCCGTTTGTTCAAGCGGCCCACGACCAGCAGTTTCTTACTTTCTGCGAGTGAAATGCCTGCGGTTTGATAGAGCAGACGGCGAAGTTGATGAAACTCCTGCTCGGTGATGGTCAGATTGCTCAAGTCGGCGTAAAAAAAGCAAAAACATTCGGACGGCCCGCATGGTGGTCAAAGCCAGCCAGGACGGCTTATTCGAGCATTAAGCCATGGCATCCCGGCGCGATAAAGTGATTTTGCAGGCAGCGTACGGCGCAAATGCTAGTAATTTACTTTCAAAAAAATCAGTATCGATCTGATTGAATTGACGTGCTGTTTGCGCCGACCTCGCCAAGCATAGCCATTTCCTCGACCGAGAGTACACGATCGATATTCAGGATGATGACGAACTTTCCGCCCACCTTGCCCATGCCTTGGATGAAGTCGGTACGTATCTTGGCCCCGAATGCCGGCGCCGGCTCGGTGTCGCCGGCCATGATTTCCAGCACCTCGTGCACGGCGTCGACCACGATGCCGATATCCTGCTTGCCGTTCTCGCTGTCCACTTCGATGATGACGATGCTGGTCCGGCGGGCGATCCGGGTCTGCTGCCGGCCGAAGCGGACCGACAGGTCGATGACCGGCACCACGGCGCCGCGCAGGTTGATCACCCCGCGGATGAAGCCCGGCATCATGGGAATCTCGGTCAGGTTGCCGTACTCGATGATTTCCTTGATGTTGAGGATACCGATGGCGAACACCTCGCCCCCGACGCTGAAGGTCAGGTACTGGCGATTGTCGGTCGCGCCACCGGACTGAGTCGCTGATACAGCCGCCAAAGCGTTCTTTTCCGGCTGATTGGTTTGAGTCATGGCCGTCTCCGTTCAGAACCGCTCGAAGTCGGCAGCGTCGATTTTGGCAGCCGTTTGACGAGGTGCGGCCAGAGCCTTGTGCGCCACCTTGGTGGCGGGCTTGACTCTCCCGCCCCCATCTTGTTGGTTGCCCAGCCGGAAGAACTGCATGAGCTGCTGCAGTTGCTCCGCCTGACCGCCCATTTCCTCGGCCGTCGCGGCCAGTTCCTCGGAGGCGCTGGCATTCTGCTGGGTCAACTGGTTCAGTTGCCCCATCGCGGTATTGATCTGGCCGACGCCGGTCGACTGCTCGTCGGAAGCCGAGGCGATCTCCTGCACCAGATCGGAGGTCTTGTTGATCGACGGCACGATCTCGTCCAGCAAGGCGCCAGCCCGCTCGGCGGTACCGACGCTGGAACTGGCCAGCTCGCCGATCTCCTGGGCCGCGACCTGGCTGCGTTCGGCCAGCTTGCGCACTTCGGCCGCTACCACGGCGAAGCCCTTGCCGTGCTCGCCGGCGCGGGCCGCCTCGATGGCGGCGTTGAGCGCCAGCATGTTGGTCTGGTAGGCGATGTCGTCGATGATGCCAATCTTGTCGGCGATCTGCTTCATGGCGGCCACCGTGCCCTTGACCGCTTCGCCGCCTTCAGTCGCTTCCTTGGCTGCCTTGCCGGCGATGGAGTCGGTCACCTTGGCATTCTCGGCGTTCTGGTTGATGGACGCGGACATCTCCTCGACCGAGGCGGTGGTTTCCTCGACGCTGGCGGCCTGCTCGCTGGAGGCCTGCGACAGGCTCTGGGCGGTCGCCGAGATTTCCTGGGCCGCAGAAGACAGGTTGTCGGTAGCGCCATGGACCTCGCCGATGATGCTGGACAGCTTTTCCACCATGGCCTGCATGGCGGCCTTGAGCTGGCCGGTTTCGTCCTTCGAATCCACCGTGATCGTCACCGTCAGGTCGCCCTGGGACAATTTTTCGGCGACGCCGACCACTTCGTTGACCGGACGGGTGATGCTGCGGGTGATCCAAAGCGCGATCGACACGGCCAGAATCACCGCAATGATGGCGATGGTGAACATGATGCTGCGGGCCGAGGCGTATTCAGCGGCGGCCCGGGTCCCCGAATCGGTCATCAGTTCGCCTTGATAGGCGGTCAACTCATCCAGCGCATCGAAATAGGCCTTTTGATCCTTGGCGTAATCGCCGTTCAGGAATGCGACCGCGTCTTGATGTTTGCCGTCCTTGATCAGGGCGATGATCTTGTCCTGGCTTGCCAAGTTGGCCTGCCTGATCGCCTGAAGTTTGCCGAGCAATTCCTTGCCCTTGTCGCTCTTGACCGAGTCGGTCAGCTTTTCCAGCCGGTCTTTGATCTTGCCCCGGGCATCCTGGATGCGGTCCAACTGTTTCGCCATGCTGTCCGGATTGTCGTTGAGCAGGACGTTACGTACGGCACGCGCGATCACATTCACGTTGGCATAGATATCGTTGACCCAGACCGTCTTCGGATACTTGTCGTTGACCATGTCGCCGATGCTGTCGTTGAGCCTGCCCATTCGGCTGATGCCGAGCACGGCGATGACCAACATCAGGATCAAGGCGATGGCGTAGCCGCCCGTGATGCGAGTACCGATACGCATATTTTTGAACATGGATGTCTCCTGGTTAGGACCGTGGGTTAATCAATGGGCGGCTTGGCTACTCGCCTGGCCGGTCTGGGTTTGTCCGGATTCGCGTTGTGCGGCCAGTTTGACCAGCGCCTGCACATCCAGTATCAGGGCTACCTCGCCGCTGCCCAGGATGGTCGAGCCGGAGATGCCTTGCAGGTGCCGGAACAGCAGCCCCAAGGGTTTGATGACGGTCTGGAATTCGCCCATCAGGTGATCCACTACCAGCCCGGCCTTCTGTCCAGCATACTGGATGACGATGATGTTCTGACGGCGCGACGATTCGCCCTCGATCTCGAACAACTCCCGCAAACGGAGGAAAGGCAGCACCTCGCCGCGCAGGTTGATGTAGTCCCGCCCGCCCAGGTCGTTGCGGTCTAACTCCATGCATTCGACGACGAAGTCGAGCGGAATGATGTAGGAGGACTTGCCCACGGCGACCAGGAAACCGTCGATGATGGCCAAGGTCAGTGGCAGGCGGATGCGGAAGGCGGTGCCCTCGCCCAGGCGGCTTTCCACCTCTACGCTGCCGCGCAGGCCTTCGATGTTGCGCCGGACCACGTCCATGCCGACGCCGCGCCCTGATAGATTGGTGACCTTGTCCGCGGTCGAGAAGCCGGGTTCGAAGATGAGCTTGTAGACATCCGAATCGGCCAAGCTGGCGCCGGCCTGGATCAGACCGCGCTCCACCGCCTTGGCCAGTATCCGGTCGCGGTTGAGGCCGGCACCATCGTCGGAAACCTCGACCACGATGCTGCCGGAATCGTGCCGGGCATCGAAGCGAACCCGGCCCTTGGCAGGCTTGCCCTTGGCGATGCGCTCGTCGGCGGTCTCGATGCCGTGATCCATGGCGTTGCGGACCAGGTGCATGAGCGGGTCGCCGATCTTTTCCACCACGGACTTGTCCAGTTCGGTCTCGCCGCCGCCGATCTGCAGTTCCACCTCCTTGCCCAACTCGCGGCTGACGTCGCGCACCACGCGGTGGAAGCGGTTGAAGGTTTCGCCGATCTGGACCATGCGCAGTTGCAGCGCGCTGTTGCGGATCTCCTCCACCAGCCTGGAGATCAGCGAATAGGCCTCGACCAGGCTGGCCTGGCCGCTTTTCTTGGCCATCAGTTCGCCTGAGGCGCCGGCGATCACCAGTTCGCCGACCAGGTCGATGAGGCTATCCAGCTTGTCGGCCTGGACCCGGATCAGCTTGGCCTCCTGGGCCTTCTTCTCGCTGACCTGGGTCTGCTTGCCGACGGCCGCCTCGACCACTTCCTTCTGTACCACCTGCCTGTCGACCAGGATCTCGCCGATCGGACTGTGCCGGCCCGGCGATTGGTTCTCCTGATGGTCCTGGGCAACCAGGCTGGCCACCAGATCGGCCTGGGTGATGGCCCCGGCCTTGACCAGGATCTCGCCGAGCAGCATGGTGTCCTCGGGCAGGGACTGGATCAGTTCGATGAATTCGGCCACCCGGGTGTGGGGCGGCAGGATGTGCAGTTCACAATCGTCGCGCACGAAGGCGAAGACCCGCTCGATGGCCTCCTTGTCGGCGTCGCTGCGGAAATCGATCTCGAAGCCCAGGTAGCAGTCCTCGGGGTCCATCGAATCCGCCGTCGGCATGCCTTCGGACAGCGTCGTGAGATGCTCGATCTCGCCGAGCCCGGTCAGGTAGCGCAGGAAATTGAGCGGGTCCATGCCGTTCTTCAGCACGTCCCGACCGAAGCGGATGGAAATGTGCCAGCAGTCGTGGCCGACCGAACCGCCGCCCACGCTCTCCACGCTGTCCCGGCGCTCGGCGGGCACGCCGGGCGGCTGCGCCTGGGACGGCAGGTAGATGCGCAGCTCGGCCGACAACCGTTCGCCGGCGGCCAGGACATCGACATCCGGCTGGCCCGCGCCGGCGGAGAAAACGCCCAACAGGCGTTGGATGTGATCACCTGACTTGAGCAGCAGGGCGATCAGTTCCGGCGTGACGCCGAGATGGCCAGCCCTGAGTTCGTCGAGCAGGTTCTCCATGATGTGGGTGAAGGCGACGATGTAATCGCATTCCACGACGCCGGCCGCGCCCTTGATGGTATGCGCGGCCCGGAACAGGGTATTGATCGATTCCGCATCTTCCGGGGCTTGTTCCAGCAACAGCAGGACGTCTTCCAACTGCTGCAATTGTTCGGCGCTTTCCTGTACGAAGGCCTGTTGCAGTTCGTCCATCGCCCTCTCCTCAGGCCGCTTCGCCGGCCGGAATGACCAGCGGATCGCCAAAGAAGGCGCCGATGTCGTAGAAGTTCAGCACATCCAGGACCGCCGCACTATGCGCAACCAGGTGCAGTGACTTGCCGAGGCGGTTCGCCTCGCGCTTGGCCAGGATCAGCAACTGGCAGCCGGCGGTATCGATTTCGTCGACTTGGGCCAGGTCGAGTTCGAGCTCCTGCGCCGTCGCCAAGGCCGCAATGAGCT
The DNA here is from genome assembly GCA_036391875.1 of Parasulfuritortus sp. Taxonomy (GTDB): domain Bacteria; phylum Pseudomonadota; class Gammaproteobacteria; order Burkholderiales; family Thiobacillaceae; genus Parasulfuritortus. The sequence continues at coordinate 86,963 of DASVZA010000014.1, read as the reverse complement.
TCTCCTTGGTGGCGACCGCGTTGTAGATGGTCATCTCACCATCCAAGACAAGACGCGCGCTTTCAGCCATGACCTTCCTCCCGGTTGAGTCGAATGCGGTCAGAACAGCTCGATCTTGGGTAAACCTCTCCCTGAATTTGGTGCGGCCCGTCCGGACAGCAACTGCTGATGCGCCTGCCGCTGCTGATCCATGACATAGCCGTCGAACATTTCTTCCAGTTGTTTCGTGATGGAGTCCGGCAGCGCCCCGCCTTCAGGATCGCGCAACGCCGTCGCGAGTTGCAGGCTGTGCTTGTCCAGCCGGGTCACGGCATGGCTGACGTGCTCCAGTTGCTGCCGCACGACATCCTGGAACTGCACGCTGGCCATGGCGTCGACGAACATGTCGGCCAGCTTCTGGCTGTTGCCGCCGATCACACCCAGCATCTCGTTCTGCGCCTTGACGATGGCGCCGTAGCGTTGCTCCATGTCGGATAACTGATCGGCAAAGCCGGACAGGAGGCGCTGCTCGGCCTCTGTATTGCTGCGCGTCAGTTTTTCCTCGAACTGCTGTTCGATGGTCCCCGCCACGCCGGCGATACCCTGGCTGATCTGGGAGACCGCATCGCCGGTCTGCTGCGACAGTTTGCGCACCTCGTCGGCCACCACGGCAAAACCCCGCCCGGCCTCACCGGCCCGCGCTGCCTCGATCGCGGCATTCAGGGCCAGCAGATTGGTCTGCGCGGCGATGCTCTTGATCAGGTTGACGATGCCTTCCAGTTCCTGGGCCTCGGCCACCACGGCGTTGATACGTTCCTGGTCCTTTTCGCTTTCGATCGAGCGGTCGTGGATGTACTTGTTGAGCGCTGCCACCAGCTTGGAGTTGTCGGCCATCTGCTGTTCATTGCGGGCGATCATGTCGCTCGAATCGAGGCTGCTCTGGTTGACGAAATTGTTCAGTTGGGACACCACGCCGTCGATGGCCTGGAGTTGCTCGACGATGTTGTAGGCCGCCTTTTCGGTTTCCTGGGTCACGCTGGACAGATGCCCCCTGACGACATCGTTGAACTTGCTCACCTGCTCCAGTTCGGCTGCCACGCCGTCGCTGATCTCGCGTTTGCAGCCCAGGCGCCTGGCACTGTCTGCGACCGCCTGGCCGTCGTCGGCATGGGCATCCTTGAAATACGACGAAATCAGTCCTTGGGCCAGGATTACCGATGCCCCAGCCAACAACATGCCGATGGCGTCGCCCGCCGCCCGGGACAAGCCCAGGGCTGGCACGATCTGCTGGTGAAAAAAGTCGTTGAAGAGGTAGACGGCCAAGGCGGCGACTGCAACCAGGGCAACGGCAAGCGTCGCCTGCCCACGCAGTGATGCCTTCCGGTTCGCGAGTTCGGCCATGATGTACTCAGCGGACGACCAGCTTGATGGTATTGATCAATTCTTCGCCATTGACCGGCTTGACCAGCCAACCCGAGGCGCCGGCGGCTTTCGCCTCGGCACGTTTGGCCTGCTGGGATTCGGTGGTGAGGAAGAGGATGGGAACGAAGCGCAGGTTGGGCAGCAGCCGGACCTGCTTGATGAAATCGATGCCATTCATGCCCGGCATGTTCAGATCGGTGATGACGAGGTCCGGCTTGAGCGTACCTTTCAGCTTGCCGAGCGCTTCTTCGGCGCTGGCTGCCTTTTCGACACCATAGCCGGCTTTGCTCAAGATCGCGGACAGACTCAACAAAACGGTTGTGGAATCATCCACACACAGCACAGTCTTCATTTTGTTTTTCCCTCTACAGGCGACTTACATGGCCAACCCGTTGTTTTTAAATTCGCTGGCCGAAATGCCAGTCTAGTACATTTGTTTTTTCTGGGAAGGATTACGGCACGACCCGCTGCAACTTGAGGCTTTCATCGAACTTTAATAATTTTGCCGGGGCCGAGCCCCGGCAAAAATCACAGCATGTGCGAAGCCATGCCGTCGGCCAGCTTGGGTTCGAACCAGGTTGATTTGGGCGGCATGACCTGGTTGGCGTCGGCCACTGCCATCAGCTGTTCCATGCCGGTGGGGTGCAAGGAGAAGGCCAAGGCCATCTCGCCCGAATCGACCCGCTTTTCCAGTTCGGCCAAGCCACGGATGCCGCCGACGAAATCGATCCGCTTGTCGCGCCTGGGATCGTCGATGCCCAGGACCGGGGCGATCAGGTTGTTCTGCAGCAGGCTGACGTCGAGCCGCTGCACCGGATCGGCGGGCACCAGTTCGGGCCGGATGCGCAGCCTGCGCCAGACGCCGTTCAGGTACAGTCCGAACTCGCCGGTCTGCGCCGGTTTGACCGGGCCGTCGGCCAGCTCGACCGTGAAGCAGCGGCCGACCCTCTCCAGGAAGGCGGTCTCGTCGAGGCCGTTCAGGTCCTTGATCACCCGGTTGTAATCAAGGATCTTCATCTGGTGGCCGGGGAAGATCACCGACAGGAAATAGTTGTAGGCCTCGCTGCCGGCATGTTGCGGGTTGGCGGCCCTGCGGGCGGCGCAGACCCGGCTGGCGGCGGCCGAGCGGTGATGGCCGTCGGCGATGTAGACGGCCGGCATGGCATCGAACAGCTCAGTCAGCCGGGCGATGGTCGCCTCGTCGTCGATCACCCACAGGGTATGGCGGACGCCGGATTCGGAAACGGCATCGGCGTCGGGCGCGGCCTGGCTGGCGGCGGCCAGGATGGCGTCGACCTCGGGCGCGTCGGGATAGGCCAGCAGCACCGGGCCGGTCTGGGCGTTGAGCGCCTCGACCTGGCGGACCCGGTCGTCTTCCTTGTCCGGACGGGTGAATTCATGCTTGCGGATACGGTTGACGTCGTATTCGGCGACGCTGGCGGCGGCGACCAGGCCGGTCTGGACGTGCTCGCCCATGATCAGCCGGTAGGCGTAGTAGCAGGCCTTGCCGTCCTGCTTCAGGACCCCGGAGGCCAGCATCCTGTGCAGGTTCTCGGCCGCCTTGGCATACACCTCGGGTGCATATGGATCGGTCTCGGGCGGCAGGTCGATTTCCGGCTTGGAGATATGCAGGAAGCTCCACGGACGGCCCTCGGCCAGCACCCTCGCCTCGGCGGTATTGAGTACGTCGTAAGGTGGTGCGATCACCTCCTGGGCACGGCCATGGGCGGGTCGCAGAGCGGGGAAAGGCTGGATCAGGGGCATTTGGTCGATTCCTTCGAAACGGTTGTTTTGCCGCCATTTTACCTGCCTTGTCTTGCAACCCGGTTTTGGATGGATAATGCGACGGAGAAATTTTTTCGCTCCCAGCCCGCACTCCGAGGCCCGACGTGCAAAAGACACTGCTTCTCCGCGACTGGCTGATCCAGGTCGGCTACACCACCTGGCGGCTGTTCAAGAAGAACGAGCTGCAGAACCACGCGGCGGCGACCTCGTTCTATTTCCTGCTGTCGGCGGCACCGATGGCCCTCTTGGTCAGCTACGCGGGCCAGCTTCTGGCCCATTTCGCGGCCAACTCGAATCTCGCGACCATCCTGCTCGCCGCCTTCTACGACCAGTTCCATCTGGACCGGCTGATGGCCATGGGCTTCATCCCGAGCACGGCCCGGGTCGGTGCCGGCAGCGCCGGCCTGCTGACCCTGGTCCTATCCTCGCGCGGCCTGGTCAACGCGGCCCACAGCGCTTTCCGGGTCATTTTCCCCGAGGGGGCGAAGCGACGCATGGTGACCTCCTGGCTGCTGCCGCTCATCATCATTCCCGCCGTGTTCCTGCTGGTCATGCTGGCCGTCCTCAGCCAGGGAGTATTGAGCTTCCTGGCCGAGATCGACCTGCTCGGCGACGAACGGACGCTGCTGCTCAAATCGGCCGGTACCGTTCTGAGCCTGGCCGCGATCTGGGGCCTGATCTTCGCCGCCTACTGGCGCCTGCCGCTCAAGCCGCCTCGAGCCCGCCTCGCCATGCTGCTGGCCCTGTTCTGCGCCTTGAGCCTGGCGGCCTTGTTCGCCGGTTTCGAATCGTTCTTCCATATCGAAAAATACCGCAGCCTGTATGGCGCGCTGGGCGGCGTGGTATTCATCCTGATCGGCAGCTATTTCGCCAGCCTGGTCTTCTATTTCTGGGCCCAATGCCTGCAGGCACTGGGCAAGGTGGACGTGGCCGCGCTGGAAAAACTCTTTCTCGATGTCGACAGCCCGGGCGGCAGCCGGCTGGAAGCGCTGGTCTTCGGCCGTGCCGACCGTTTGCTGGCCAAGTATGGCCGGAACTATGCGCCGGGCGAGGAGTTGATCCAGGAAGGAGATGCTGGCCAGGAGGCGTTCTTCCTCTATTCCGGCCAGGTCGAATTGTTCAAGTCGTTCGACGGCCAGCGCCACAGGCTGGGCGAACTCGGTGCCGGCGAGTTGTTCGGCGAAATGGCCTACCTGCTCAAGGAAAAGCGCACCGCCACCGTGGTGGCCAGAACCGAGACGACGGCACTGCTCCTGCCGCCCGCCATGCTGGAGGAATTGATGCAATTCTCGGCGCCGCTCTCGCGCCGGATCATCGCCTCACTCTGCCAGCGCCTGCAACGCATGAACCAGTCGACAGCGCTGTGATATTCCCCATCCGCGCCGGTGACGCTACACTAGCCGTCCGACCTAGACGTGCTGGGGGAGTACGCCAATGTCCGTAAAACATCCGATTGTCGCCGTGACCGGCTCGGCAGGAGCCGGGCTGTCCACGGTGCGCCACGCCTTCAAGGACATCTGTCGCCGGCTCGATATCAAGCCGGCGCTGGTCCACGGCGATTCGTTTCGGCGCTACACCGAGCGCCAGTTCAACGCCCTGCTGCAGGAGGCCCGCAGCAGCGGCCGGCACCTGTCGTGGTTCGGCCCGGAATGCAACCACATCGCCGAACTGGAAGCCCTGTTCAGGACCTACGCCGAAACCGGCAGCGGCATCCTGCGCGCCTATGCCCACAACGAATCCCATGCCCAGGAGTTGGGCGTACCGGTCGGCGAATTTACCCCTTGGAGCCCCTTGCCCTCCGGCAGCGACATCCTGCTGTACGAAGGCCAGCACGGCGGCGTCAAGGCCGACACCTGGACCCGGCGCCAGGAAAACGCCGACTTCCCGCCCGACGTCGATCGGCGCAAGAACGCGGTCGGCATCAACGTCGCCCAGCACGTCGACCTGCTGATCGGCATCGTGCCGGCTGTCAACCTGGAGTGGATCCAGAAGATCCATCGCGACTGCGACAAGCACCACTGCACGCAGGAGGAAAGCGTCGAAACCATCCTGCGCCGGATGGACGACTATCTGCATTACATCGTGCCGCAGTTCGGCCTGACCGACATCAACATCCAGCGCGTGCCCCTGGTCGACACCTCGAACCCGTTCATCGCCCGGGACGTGCCGACCCCGGACGAGTCCGCCCTGGTGATCCACTTCCGCGATCGCAAGCGTTACGACTTCCCGAACCTGTTGTCCAAGCTGCCCGGCTCACGCATGACCCGCCACAGCACGCTGGTGGTGCCGGGCGGCGAACTGCGCCTGGCATTGTCGGTGATCTGCGGTCCGATCCTGGAAGCGATGATGGAGAAGCGGCAAACCGCATTGAGTGCGTGACCGGAAGGGCGCAACAGGCGACAATGGCAATGTGATGGCGGGCCGCTGAGCCCGGCGTCGCGTTTTTTTCATCCGTCGCGCCTTCCATGTCCAGTGCCATTGCCATCCCCTCCCCCGGCCAACGCCAACGCTTGGCCATGCCGCCCGGCTCGGCCGATGCCCTGACCCTGGCCCGCTTGGCCGGCAAGTCCCGGCTCCTGATCCTGACCGAATCGGCCCAGAACGCCGCCCGCCTGCGGGAGGAAATCGCCTGGTTCGCTCCCGAACTTGCTGTGACTCTGTTTCCCGACTGGGAAACACTGCCCTATGACCCGATCTCGCCCCATCCGGACCTGATTTCGGAACGGCTGGCCGCGCTCTGGCTGGCCTCGGAGAAGAAGCTCGACGTACTGGTCGCCCCGGCCGCCACCGCCATGCAGCGCCTGGCGCCGCGCGCCTTCCTGGCGGCCCATGCCTTCCTGTTCAAGCAGGGCGAACGACTCGACGTCGACGCCTTCCGCAGCCGCCTGGCCGATGCCGGCTACAGCCACGTCAACCAGGTGCTCACCCCGGGCGAGTTCGCCATCCGGGGCGGCCTGATCGACCTGTTCCCGATGGGCGCCGCCCTGCCCTACCGGCTCGACCTGTTCGACGACGAGATCGAGTCCATCCGCGCCTTCGACCCGGACAGCCAGCGTACCCTGTACAAGGTCAACGACGTGCGCCTCCTGCCGGCGCGCGAATTCCCGCTCGACGAGGCCGGCGTCACCCATTTCCGGCAGAACTTCCGCGACACGTTCGAAGGCGACCCGAGCCGCAGCAAGCTGTACAAGGATGTCTCCAACAAGCTGGCGCCGGCTGGGATCGAGTATTACCTGCCCTTGTTCTTCGACGGCCTGGCCACTCTGTTCGACTACTTGCCGGACGACATAGGCCTGGTCCTGCACGGCGACATCCAGCAGGCGGTCGAAGGCTTCTGGCAGGACACCCAGAGCCGGCACCGGCTGTTGGCGGGCGACCGGGACCGTCCGCTGCTGGCGCCGGACGCCCTGTTCCTGATGCCGGACCAGTTCTTCGGCCGGATCCGGCCCTACGCTCGTCTGGAGTTAACTAAAAACGCCGCCGACGGCGGCACCTCGTTCCTGCCGCCGCCCCAGGTGGAAACCGACCGTCGCGCGGAACAGCCCTATGTCCGCCTGGATCGCCATCTGGCCGGTTTCGACGGCACCACCCTGCTGGTCGCAGAAACACTGGGCCGGCGCGAAACCATCGCCAATGCCCTGGCCGAATACGGCCTGAAACCGGCGCTGCTGGAAGGCTGGCTACAGCCGGCACAACTGTCGACGCAAGGCAGCTTCCTGCTCACCACCGGCCCGCTCGCCGCCGGCTATGTCGACACCGACGCACGGCTGACGGTCCTCACCGAGACCGAGCTCTACGCCCGCAGTCCGACCGCGCGCAGCGCCCGGGCCGGCAAGCAGACCCAGGTCGAAGGCCTGCTCCGCGACCTGTCGGAACTGAAGATCAACGACCCGGTGGTCCACGTCCAGCACGGCATCGGCCGCTACCTCGGCCTGGCCGGCATGGATCTCGGCGACGGCGAGGAGGAGTTCCTGACTCTGGAATTCGCCGGTGGCGACAAGCTCTACGTGCCGGTCGCCCATCTGCACCTGATCGCCCGCTACATGGGCGGCGACCCGGACACCACTCCGCTGCACAAGCTGGGTAGCGGGCAATGGGAAAAGGCCAAGCGTCGGGCCATGGAAAAGGCGCGCGATACGGCCGCCGAACTGCTCAACCTGTATGCCCAGCGCGCGGCCCGGGAAGGCGTGGCCTTCGGCCTCGACCCGCACGGCCTGGACGCCTTCGCGGCCGGCTTCGAATTCGACGAGACGCCGGACCAGCTGGCGGCGATCAATGCCGTCATCGCCGACATGACCAGCGGCAAGCCGATGGACCGCCTGGTCTGCGGCGACGTCGGCTTCGGCAAGACCGAGGTCGCCCTGCGCGCGGCCTACGTCGCGGTGGCCGACGGCAAGCAGGTGGCGGTGCTCTGCCCCACCACCCTGCTGGCCGAGCAGCATTTCCAGAGCTTCTCCGACCGCTTCGCCGACTTCCCGGTCAAGCTGGCCGAGCTGTCCCGCTTCCGTTCAGCCAAGGAGGTCAATGCCGCGGTCGAAGGACTCAAGGCCGGCCGGATCGACATCGTCATCGGCACCCACAAGCTGATCCAGCCCGACATCAAGTTCAAGAACCTGGGCCTGGTCATCATCGACGAGGAACACCGCTTCGGCGTGCGCCAGAAGGAACAGCTCAAGGCCCTGCGCGCCGAGGTCGACGTGCTGACCCTGACCGCCACGCCCATCCCGCGCACCCTGGCGATGTCGATGGAAGGCATCCGTGACTTCTCGGTCATCGCCACCGCGCCGCAGAAGCGGCTGGCGATCAAGACCTTCGTCCAGCCCTGGTCGGAAGGCCTGATCCGCGAGGCGGTGCTGCGCGAGCTGAAGCGAGGCGGCCAGGTCTATTTCCTGCACAACGAAGTGGAAAGCATCCAGGCCATGCGCGAGAAGCTAGCCAAGCTGCTGCCCGAGGCCCGCATCGAGGTCGCCCACGGCCAGATGCCGGAGCGGGAACTGGAGCACGTGATGCGCGACTTCTACCACCAGCGCTTCAACCTGCTGCTCTGCACCACCATCATCGAGACCGGCATCAACGTGCCGACCGCCAACACCATCATCATGAACCGGGCCGACAAGTTCGGCCTGGCCCAGCTGCACCAGTTGCGCGGCCGGGTCGGCCGCTCCCACCACCAGGCCTATGCCTACCTGCTGACCCCGCCCGGCGAGGCGAAGATCACCGCCTCCGCCAACAAGCGGCTGGAGGCGATCCAGATGATGGAGGACCTCGGTTCCGGCTTCTACCTGGCCATGCACGACCTGGAAATCCGCGGCGCCGGCGAGGTGCTGGGCGAGAGCCAGAGCGGCGAAATGCAGGAGGTCGGTTTCAATCTATTCAACGAGATGCTGCTGTCGGCGGTGAAATCGCTCAAGGAAGGCCGGGAGCCGGATCTGGCCGCGCCGCTTTCGGTGACCTCGGAAATCAACCTGCACGTGCCGGCCCTGCTGCCGGAAAGCTATTGCGAGGACGTGCACGAGCGGCTGGTGCTCTACAAACGGCTGGCCAACTGCGCCAGCCGGGACGACCTGCAGACGCTGGAGGAAGAGCTTATCGACCGCTTCGGCCTGCCGCCGGAGCCGGCCCGCGCCCTGCTGGAGACCCACCGCCTCCGCCTCGATACCCAGGCGCTGGGCATCCAGAAGCTGGACGCCGGCGACAGGTCGATCAATATCCAGTTCGTGCCCAACCCGCCCATCGACCCGGCCCGGCTGATCAAGCTGATCCAGACCAAGCGGGAATACAAGCTGGCGGGCCAGGACAAGCTCAGGCTGGAAAAGACCTCGGAAGGGCTGGATGCGCGGCTGGCCCTGGTGCGGGCCAGCCTGAGCGAAATTACAGGTAATTGAAGATCGACAGCTTGGACACAGTGGCGAACGAGCTCTCCGCCGACTGCAGCAGGGTCTGCCGTGTCTGCAATTCGACGATGGCCTTCGCCTGATCGAGCGTGCTCAGATTGCCCAGCGTGTCCTGGTTGGAGGTCAGCAGATTCGTGGTCGTGGTCTGCTGGTTGGTAACCAGCGTCTGACGCCCCGCCAGGGAAACCTGGATGGACTTCAGGTTGGTCAGCGCATTGGTCACGGTGGTATAGGCCGCAGGCAGATCGGTCGACAGGGTCGACGTATTGGCCTTCAAGTTGATCGCGGTCTGATCCAGGGTCTGGAGCAGGTCCGAGGCGGAGCCGCTCAACATGACCGAATTGAGGTTGTCGTTGGCCTGCACCGTCACGCCCTGGGACACCTGCACCTGGCGGATGCCGTTGTCGCCGCTGTACGTGGTGGCCGAACTGGTGGTCGCGCCCGTACCATAGGCCGCGCTATGGCTGTATGGCTGGGTGGTGGTATTGAAGCCGGCGAAGATGTAGTTGCCGTTGGTGTCCTGATAATTGGCCAGGTTCTTGATCTCCTGGTAGATGCTGGCCAGCGTGGCGGCCGCGCTGTCCTTGTTGTTCTGGTCGGTGCTGGCATTGACCGAGGACAGGGTCGCCTGGGCGGTCTGCAGGTAGGACTGCATCTGATTGAGCACGACCGTCTCTTCCGACTGGACCGAGCCGATGCTGGTCTGATTGGTCGAATATTGGGTATTCAGCGAAATCCGGTCGTTCAAGGACATGATCTGGCTGGCGGCGACGGGGTCGTCCGCCGCGCTCAGCAGCTTCTTGCCGCTGGCGATCTGCTGGGTGAGTCTGGCGATCGCGCTTTGCTGGTCCATGATGCCGCTCAAGGTACTGGTATAGAAACTGTTGGAACTGATGCGCATGGCGGCCTCCTACATTACTGGAGTGAATTGAGAATGGTGTCGAACAAGGTCGAGGCAACCTGCATCACCTTGGCCGCGGCTTGGTAGGCCTGCTGGTACTTGATCAGATTGGCGGCCTCCTCGTCCAGGTTGACGCCCGAGAAGGACTGCTGGGCCGAGGTGGCCTGGGTGTTCAGGGCTTGGTAGGCAGACTGGTTGCTCGTAGCCGAGCTTTCCTGAGTGGCGTTCTGCGTGACCAACTGGGTGAACTCGGACGACAGGGTGTTGGAGCCGTTCGACAGCACTTTCTGGGTTTGCAGGTTGGCCATTAGCAGCGCATTGCTGTTGTCGCTGTTGCCGGCGGAGGCGCCGGAGTTGGTGACCGTGAAGCTGTCCCCGTTGGCCGGCGCGCCGGTAACGGTTACCGAGATGCCGTTGAAGGTGATCGGGCTGCCGGAGGTGTAGCTGAAGGTGCCCAGGGTGGCCGACGTGGAATCGGTGACTGTGAAGGTGCCCGTCGCCGAAGCGTAGGTCAAAGTGATGGGCACGTTGGCGACCGGGCGCGTCACCGTGGAACTCAGGCTGGCCCCGCTGATAGTGGCAGTCCCGGTATTGCCGCCCGCTGCCGAGGCGGTCACGCCCTGCCCGGCCGCCGCGATCTTGTTGACGTCGGTGATCGCCACCGAGAGGCTGGCCGCCGAATATTGGGTGGGCCGGATCAGGTAGGTATCGCCTGATTTGATCGTGCCGCTGTTCAACGTCAGGCTGAAGCCCTCGTTGGCGGATACCGTCGAACTGAGTGCGGCAAGGCTGGAGTTGCTGTAGCTGGTGCCGTCCGACATGCGGGTCACAGTGTAGTTGGTGCCGTCGAAGCTCAGCTTGTAGTCGCTGTTGGCGAGCTTGTTCGAATCGGTCAGAGTGAGGCTGAGCACGCCGTTGCCGGTGTTTTTCAGGTTGGCGATCGGGTCCTGTACGGTCGGCGTACTGAAGAAATTGCCTCCCGCGGCGCCATACAGGTCATAGCCCTGGGCGTTGATCGAATTCATGGTGCTCGCCAGCGAATAGGCGATCGTGCCCAGTTCCCGCTGAGTCGGCACCAGCATATCGTTGCGGAAGGAAAGCAGACCGCCCAACTGGCCGCCGGTGATTTGCGACGAATCCAGGACGACGGCGTTGCTGCCGATCTGGATCGCCGGCTGCAACTGGGTCGGATCGGACGGATTGGCACTCGCGACCATCGCATTGACCTGGGTACCCACCACCAGGGGTTCGCCATTGCCGACATAGACGTTGTAGCCGCTGCGGCCCTGATCGAGCACCGTCACGTTGACCAGCTTGTTGAGTGCCGACACCGCCGCGTCGCGCTGATCCATCAGGGCATTGGTGCTGGTATCGTTGGCGGAGCCGCCGGCCTGCGAGGCGGCAATCTGCTGATTCAGATTGGCGATGCTCTTGGCATAGTTGGTGACCTGGGCTGCAATCGACGTCACCTGCTGATTGACGTTGGTGGCGATGTCGCCAAGGCTGCTGCTGACGCTGCTGAACTGGCTGGCCAGCGTGGTTGCTGCCGAAAGCAGGCTCTGGCGGGCGGCAGTCGAAGTCGGGTCGCTGGCGCTGGCCAGATTCTGGACGCTGGAAAAGAAGCCGGACATGGCCGAGGACAGCGTGCTGTCCTGACTGCCCAGGATGGAATTCAGCTGCGTGGCATATTGGGTATAGGTTTCGTAATTGGACACCTGCCCCTGGGTCGAGAGCACCTGCTTTTCCAGGAAGCTGTTGTAGGCACGGACGATGCTCGACACGTTGACCCCGGTACCGATGCTGCCGGTCGAGGACGACATGGGGGTATTCGTCGTCACCATGGTGATCTGGCGGTGGTAGCCCGTCGTATCCACGTTGGATATGTTCAGCGAGGTCGTGTTGAGGCTGGTCCTTGCCGCATTAAGCCCCAACAGGGCGGTACCCAAGATGCCCGTCGTCATTTCAATCTCCGTTTCCCATGGCTTTATTAACGGCCACATCCAGCAAAGCTTTACCGGTCGGTCGAGTCTTCGTCATGCGCCCATCCTGGACACGCTGCGTATCACTTCCTGCAATTTCCCGGCATAAGCCGGGTCCGTGGCATAACCACCCGCCGCCACGCCGGTTGCGAAGGCCGCTGCGTCGCTGCCGGCCTCAACCGCATCGTGGTAGCGCTTTTTCAGCAGCTTGGCGTAATCGGTGAATGCCTCCGCATAGTCGGCGTAGGCGCGGAATTTGGCCGAGATCTTCATCGCCAGCCCCTGCCGGTACTCGGTGGTCGTGGTGCTCACCACGTTGCCGTTCCAGCCGCCATCGGCCTTGATGCCGAACAGGTTGTGGCTGGCGGTGCCGTCCGCCGCGACGATTTCCCGCCGCCCCCAGCCTGACTCCAGGGCGGCATGGGCCAGTACGAAGTCGGCCGGCACGCCGGACACCTTCTCGGCAATCTGGGCATAGGGCAGCATGGCCTCGATGAAGTGCTGCTTGCGTTCCTGGCCCTGCCCCGGGTGTGGATTCTTGCCGGCAGAATGCTGGTTCGCATCGCCGGACGGATCGGCCGTCTGGCCCTGAGGGTGAAACATGGGCAGGGTCGGGGCGGCGATCACCTGCTGGTGCAAGGATTCGTGCGCCGCCTGTTTCGTCTGGTCCGCCTGCTGCGCCGCCTGGCCGCCAGCCGCCCTCTGCGCCGCGGCCTCGTTCGTGGCGTCCTGCGTCAGCCGCTTGACGATCATGTCGGCGAAGCCGAGGCCACGTCCGCCGGCGATGGTCTGGGCCCATTGCTGGTCGAGCAGCTCCTGATAGAGCTTCAGGCTCGAACTGTCGCCGAACACGTCGCCTTCGGAAGTGAAGTGGGTCTGCCGCATGGTCTTCAGCATGGTCTGGACGAACATCGCCTCGAACTGGCGGGCGGCGGCCTTCAGGGCGGCCGGGTCGCCCGACGCGGCTTTCATGCGCAGCGCCGCCGCGCCCTGGACGTCGAACGAAAGTTGGCTGGAGAGATCGGCGCCCGAGGACAGCATCAGATGACTTCCAGGTCGGCCTTGAGGGCGCCGGCCGCCTTCATGGCCTGCAGGATGGCCAGCAGGTCCTGCGGCGTCGCGCCGACGGCGTTCAGGGCCTTGACCACGTCGCTGAGCGAGGCGCTTGCCGGCATCACGACCAGTTCACCTTGGTCGCTCTTCAATTGCACGTCGCTCTGCTGCGTCACGACCGTCTGGCCACCCGAAAGCGGACCGGGCTGGCTGACCTGGGGTGTGCTGTTGATGGTGACGGACAGGTTGCCGTGGGCAATGGCGCATTTATCCAGGGTCACTAGCTGGTTCATGACGATCGAGCCGGTGCGCGCATTGAGAATCACCTTGGGCACGGGCCGGCCCGGGTTCAGGTCGACGTTCTCGAGCATGCCCAGAAACTCGACCCGGGCGCCGGGCGATTGCGGCACCCGGACCTGAATCTGGCGTCCGTCGAGCGGCACCGCCGTCCCGGAACCGAAGGCCTTGTCGATGGCCGCGGCCGCCCGGCTGGCGGTGGTGAAATCGGTTTCGTGCAGTTCCAGGTTGACGATGCCGCCTTGGCCGAGCTGGCTGGCCACCGCCCGTTCCACCGTGGCGCCGTTCGGGATGCGGCCCGCATCGAGTTGGTTGACCTGCTGGCTCGAACCGCCGGCCGAGGCTCCCGCACCCGCCACGATGACGTTGCCCTGGGCGATCGCATAGATCTGGCCGTCGCCGCCCTTCAGGGGCGACATGAGCAGAGTGCCGCCGCGCAGGCTCTTGGCGTTATCCAGGGCCGACACGGTGACGTCGATCTGCTGGCCGGGCTTGGCGAATGCCGGCAGATCGGCGGTCACCATGACCGCGGAGACGTTTTTCAAAGAGAGCGTCTGGCCCGGGGGCAGATTCACGCCCATCTTGCCGAGCATGGAAATGATGCTCTGTTGAGCGAACTGGCTGGTCGCACCGGTGCCGTCCAGGCCGACCACGAGGCCATAGCCGACCAGCTGGTTGGAACGCACGCCGGCGATGTCGGCGATGTCCTTGATGCGATCGGCATGGCACACCTCCGTCGCCAGGAGGCCGCACAGTGCAAGAACCCCGACAACCAGCCGCAGCCTAGTGCAAGTTTTGCCGAATTGACCGATTTCCATCATCCATTCTCCGCTTGAATCTAGAAAGGCAGCACGGCCAGGAAGAACCGCGACAGCAGGCTCATCACCGTCGACTTGTCCAGCGAGGACGAAGCCTTCGACTCAAGCTTCACATCGGCCATCTGGTTCGAATTGACGGTTCCGTCCGGTGCGAAGTCCTTGGGGTTGATCACCCCTGCCAGCCGGATGTACTGGCTGTCGTTGTCGAAGGAGACCTCCTTCTCGCCCGCCACTTCGAGATTGCCGTTGGGCAATACCTTGGTCACCGTGACGGTCATCGCGCCACTGAATTTGCTGTTGTTGGTCAACTGCGTCTTGTTTTCGGTGTTGGAGCTCGAGTTCGGCGCAATCGAGGTCGGGCCCAACACGTTGGTATAGCCAAGCACAGTGGGCGATGGGAACGACATCGTGGCATTGCCGGTCCGGTTCTGCTTGTTGTCTTGGCTACGAGTAATTTGAGTCTTTTCGACCAGATTGACGGTGATGATGTCGCCCACCTCATGGGCGCGGCGATCATCGAACAGCGAAACACCCTGTTGCGGCTGATAGATGGCGCCGTCGTTCACGATCGTCGTCGGCTTCGCCACCGGCCGGGCGGTCAGCGGCCCCTTGATGTCGGTCGCCGGCGGCGTGGCGCACCCGGCAAGGGCAGCCAGCAAGGCGACTGAGAGGACAACGAAACAAGATCTGGTCATGGCGGATTTCCGACTTTCAAGCGTTCATCCGGGCAAGTGCAATTTACGTGCCACCCACACAAGCCGCCTCATCGGCCCTGCCGCGCCGGCATTCGCCGGCATCCGCCCGCCCCTTGCCGCTTGCTGCGCTCGGGATGCGGCAAGATTTGCCGGCGGGTGCGGCAAATCAATCAGCGCTAGCCGATCTGGACCAGGTTCTGCAGCATCTGGTCCGAGGTGGTGATCGCCCGCGAGTTCAGTTCGTAGGCCCGCTGTGCCACGATCATGTTGACGAGCTCTTCGGCCACGTTGACGTTCGAGGTTTCGATGTAGTCCTGATTCAGCGTGCCCGTACCGCTGGTACCGGGATTGTTCACCTGCGGCGACCCAGACGAGGCGGTCTCCGCATACAGGTTCTCCCCCAGGCTTTGCAGGCCGGTTGGATTGACGAAGGTAGCCAGCTGCAGCTGGCCGACCGTGGATGCGCTCGTGTTGTTGGGCTGGGTCACCGAAACGGTCCCGTCCTTGGCGATGGTGATCGTCTGGGCATCCGACGGGATCGTGATGCTGGGCTGCACCGGGTAGCCGCTGGCAGTCACGATCTGGCCCTGGCTGTCCAACTGGAACGAGCCGTCGCGGGTATAGGCGGTGCTGCCGTCCGGCATCAGGATCTGGAAAAAGCCGGAACCGTTGATCGCCACATCCAGTGAATTGCCCGTCTGCTGCAGACTGCCCTGGGTATGGATGCGCTCGGTCGCCACGACGCCGACACCGACGCCCAACTGGAAACCGCTGGGCAACTGGGTCTGCTGCGAGGATTGTGCGCCGGGTTGCCGGATGGTCTGGTAGAGCAGATCCTCGAACACCGCCCGTCCCTTCTTGTAGCCGGTGGTGCTGGAGTTGGCCAGGTTGTTGGATATCACGTCCAGCTGGGTCTGCTGGGCGTTGAGGCCGGAACTGGCGATGTAAAGGGAACGCATCATGGTTTGCTACTCCTTAAGCTCAGGCGACGCTGATGATCTGGTTGGCCGCCTTGTCGTTGTCGTTCGCAGCACTCAATATCTTCATCTGGAGGTCGAACTGCCGGCCCAGGCTGATCATCTTGACCAAGGCGTCGGCCGGGTTGACGTTGCTGGTTTCCAGGCTTCCCACCGCCAGCGAGGCATTCTCGTCGGTCGGCGCAGGCTGCCCGCTCTGCAGACGGAACAGGCCGTCCTCGCCGCGCACCAGGCTCGCCTGGGGCGGGTTCACCAGCTTGATGCGGCCGGCGATGGTCACGGAATTCTGACCCTGCCCGGTCGGGACCGTGGATACCGTCCCATCCTTGGCGATCAGAATCTGCTGATCCGGAGGCACGGCGATCTGGCCGCTGTCGCCTACGACCGGCAGGCCGTTGCCGGTCTGCAGCACGCCGTTGACGGACAGCTGCAGATCGCCCATGCGGGTATAGGCTTCCTTGCCGCTGGCATCCTGGACCGCGATCCAGCCCTGGCCTCTCACGGCGACGTCAAGGTTGCGGCCCGTCGCCCGCAGCACGCCGGGCGAATAATCCGCGGAGGGCGTCGTCTCCAGCACGTAGGCGCGGGTCTTGGCGCCATCGCCCACGACCGGCAGGGCGCGGAAGGTGTTCAACTCGGCCTTGAAGCCGGCCGTCGATATGTTTGCCAGATTGTCGGAAACGACGGCCAGCTGCCGGGAGACCTCCCGGGCACCGGTCATGGCGACATAGACGATGTGATCCATTTATACCCCTTGGTCCGGCCTCATCATCAACCCAGGTTCACCAAGGTCTGCAGAATCGTGTCCTCGGCCTTGATCGATTGTGCGTTGGCCTGATACTGGCGCTGGGCGACGATCAGGTTGACCAGCTCGGTCGTCAGGTTGACGTTGGAATCCTCGGTCGAGCCCGACTGCAGGGTACCCGCCACCGAACTGCCTGGCGCATTGAGCACTGCAGCACCGGCTGCCTGCGTGGCGACCCACTGGTTGTCGCCGATCGAAGTCAGGCCGTTTGCATTCTGGAAGTTCGCCAGTAGGATCTGCTGCAAGGGCCGGCTGAGGCCGTTGCTGTAGTTGCCGTAGATGATGCCGTTGTTGTCGATCGAAAGACTGCTGATCTGCCCCGCGGCATAGCCGTCCTGGCTGACCGAGTTGACCCCCGAGCTGGACGACACCTGGGTCGAGCCGGTCAGATTCATCGCGATGTTCAGTTCGTTCACCGCCGGGGCCAAGCCGGTCGTGGTGATCGTGAGGTTGGGCGACGAGGTCAGGCTGCCGTCGGTGCCGAAGGTCAGCGTACTCGGGCTGACACTGACACTGGTACCGCTGGTGCCGTCCAGGGTGGCATGCACGTTCCAGGTATTGCTGGCGGTCTTGGTGAAGTAATAGGTCAGCGCGTGGCTGCCGCCCTGGCTGTCGTAGACCGTGGTCGAGGTCGTGTAGTTGTAAGTCGTGGAATCGGCCGGATTGAATGCCCCGGAGATCGTAGGCGAAGTGGCGTTCAGGTTTACGCCCATGGAAATCGCGCTGGTGGCGTTCGGTGCCAGGTTATTCAAATCGATATGGATGCTGCCCAGGTTGCTGGCACCCGTCACCGCACCCGAGGTGTTGGTGGTCAGGGAGGTGTAACCCGTGACGTTCTGGCCGCCGTTGGTCACCAGGTAACCGTTGGCATCCAGGTGGAACTGGCCGTTCCGGGTATAGGTGATCGCGCCACCGGAGGACAGCCGGAAGAAACCGTCGCCGCTGATCGCCACGTCCAGCGGGTTGTTGGTGGTCGTGATGTTGCCCTGGGTGAAGCTCTGGGCCACCGCCGCCACCTTGGTGCCGATGCCCGCCACCAAGTTGGAGGTGCCGTAGATGGAATTGGCATAGACGTCGGCGAACTGGGTCGCCGCCCCCTTGAAACCGACAGTCGACGAGTTCGAGATGTTGTTGCTGATGACATCCAGATTGGTCGAGGATGCGTTGAGGCCGCTCAGGCCCTGCTGAAAACCCATGGTAGCCTCCGTTAATAAACCTGATAAATCTGGCTGAGCGAAAGATCGCCGAGCCCCGCGACAGTCACCTTGGGCGAGCCGTTGTTCAGCGAGACGCTGGAGACGCTCGACAGCGACAGCGGCGTGGCGGTCACTGCCGTGCCGGAATTGTCGGTCGCCGAGGCCGACATGTAGTAGGTGCCGTCCGACACGGTGTTGCCGGTATTGTCCTTGCCGTCCCAGCTGAAGGCGCTGACACCGGCGCTTTGCGCGCCGAGGTCGATGGTCCTCACCGTCGCACCGCTCGAATCCTTGATGGTCACCGTCACGTCCTTGGCGGCACCGGCCAAATCCACCGCGCCGTAGCCCTGCGAACTGCTCAGGCTCACCTGGTCGCCCTCCGCCAGGACGTTCTTGCCCACCAGCGACACCGCCTGCAACGACTGGGAAGTCTGATAGTTGTTGAGCAGGCTGCTCACGGTGGTGTTGAGCGTGGCAAGCCCCTGCGCCGTCGATATCTGCGCCAGCTGGCTGGTCATCTGCGCGCTGTCCATGGGGTTGGTCGGATCCTGGTTCTGCAACTGCGTCGTCAGCAGCTTGAGGAAGGAGGATTGGATGTCGCTGGCACTGCCTCCCGCGCTCGAACTCGAGGCAGACGAGGAACTCGCGCTCGTGCCATTCAATGCGGCGATCAGCGAGGCTGTTGAGGTCATTTATCTCTCCTTACATTCAGGCCGACAGAACGGCGAAGGTGCGTTGCATGAGGTCTTTGGCGGTGGTCATGACATCGACGTTGGTCTGGTAGGCGCGCGAGGCGGAAATCATGTTCGTCATCTCCTCCACCACGTCGACGTTGGGATAAGCGACGTAGCCCTTGGCATCGGCCAGCGGGTTGTGCGGCTCGTAGACCAGCCGGTCGGGCCGCGTATCCTCCACCACCTGCGTCATTTTCACGCCTTGAGCCCAAGGCGTCGCGCCATCGACCGGCGTCGCCTGGAAGATGACCTGCTTGGCCTTGTAGCCGCCGCCGGTGGAGGAATGCGCCGAGTCGGCGTTGGCCAGGTTGCTGGCGACCGCGTTGAGCCGCATGGACTCGGCCGTCAGCGCGGATGAAGCGATGTAGAAAACGTTGCTCATTGACATGTGTTACCCCGTCGGACTGGAGCTCAGGGCCAGACTCATTTCCTTGACGGATTCGGTCAGGTTGGCGAGCAGGAACTGGTAATGCATGGTGTTGTCGGCAAAATTGGCCCGCTCCAGGTCCGGGTCGACGGTATTGCCATCCAGGCTCGGCTGCAGTGGTGTGCGATACATGAGTTCTTCACCCGCCGCTCCGCCCATGCCGGCCAAGCCCGGGATATGCCCGCTGGATGTGGTCGCCAGGGGTAGCGAACCGCCCGTGCCGCCCAGGGCGGACTGCAGGGCCGAAGCGAAATCAAAGTCGCGCGCCTTGTAATTCGGCGTGTCCGAATTCGCCAGATTGGAGGCAATCACCTCCTGGCGCCGGGCCCGCAGGTCCAAGGCGGTTTGTACGAAACTCAGTTCCTGGTCGATTTTGCTTAGCATGTTCAAGCTCCTCGGCTGAGGAATAGCAAGTCACATGCCACCCCGATGACAAAACATATCCATATGTTTTTCAAAGGACAATCGACAAAAGCCCGCACCTTGCCGGTCGCCGGCGGCAAGGCGCAGGCAATATTTGCCGGTTATGGGAACGCGTGGCGGCGGATAAAACGCGGATCAGCCGCGTTCGACCCGATTGCGGCCGGCGGACTTCGCCTTGTACATGGCGGCATCGGCCCGCTTCAGCAAACCGGATTGCGGCTCGCCGCTCACCCTTTGGGCTACACCGGCGCTGAAGGTAATGAGCACGCGCTGGTTGTTGTGCAGGAAATATTGCTTGGTCAATTCGCGCTGGACCCGTTGCATGATCTTCTCCGCATCGGCCAGATCGCTGTTGGGCAGCAGAACCAGGAACTCCTCGCCGCCGTAACGGGCGAGCGAATCGGTCGGGCGCAGCAGTTGGCGAACCACTTTGGTCAGATGGACCAGTGCCTGGTCGCCCGCCTGATGGCCGAGTGCGTCGTTCAAGCGCTTGAAGTGATCGATATCCAGCAAGGCAATGGAAAAAGGCGCCGCCATGCGGTCGGCCCGGGCGATTTCCTTGTCGAAGGCATCTTCCATGCCGCGCCGATTCAGGGCTCCCGTCAATTGATCTTCCCGGACCAGGCCGGAGACCTCCTCCAGTTCCTTTTCCAATTTCTGGATGCGCTCATCCGCCTCCACGACATGGCTGCGTGCCGTCAGCAATTCCTGGTGGGTACTGACCATCTGGCTCTCGATCTGGAGCATGTCGGTCGACAGGCCGTCGATCACGTCGGATAGCGCCGCGATGTCCTCGGCCTTCGAAATGCGTGTCGAATACTCCTTGATCCGGGCATTGTATTGCCCGGTATTCTCGGATATCTCGCCGAGCCGGGTGATGAACGTGGCAATGAGCCGCTTCAGCTTTTCCTTGGCCTCGTCGACGCTGCCCTTCAGTTGTTTCTGTTTCTGTACCAGTTCTTTCAGGCTTTCCTCAGCCTGAAACAGGGCATGCGGGTTCAATCCTTCGGAGAGTGCCGCCTCCATGGTGGCCATCTGGCCCGATAGCCAGGCATCCTCCGAGACCAGTTCGCCGACATTCTTGAACAACAGGCTCAGCAAGCGGCGCAGCCCGAACAGGAATTCGTTGTCATCCTCCGAGCGGACGACAATTTCGCGCCAAATAGCGGCCAGATCGTCGATATCCGCCGCCGCCAGCAGGTATGCCTTATCGCCCAGCCGACGAGCCAGAGATTCCCCCCTTTCGGCCAAATCGGGCCATAGATCCCGGCAGCCGGCACACAGTTCCTCCAGATAGCGGCCCAGCAGTTGCCCCAGCGCCGCGACATCACCCGTTTCGGCCGTGGTCGGCGGCAGCATCTGGACCAGAGTCGTCCCCGGCTGGGCAGGTTCGGCTGCGATCGGGGGCAATTCATCCAGATCGCCCATGACCGTCGTTGCACTGCCGGATTCGCTCCAGGAGCGCGCCAGGCCAGCCAGCTTGGCGGCCAACTGGTCGGAATCGTTGCCGAAATTGATCAGAACGCGATCGAGCATGTCGCGCTTCTTGGCCTGGGTCAGGCCGGCTTGGTAGTTTTCCCATTGGCCCAGCAGGGAACGAATGGCCTCGGGCCAATTGGATTGAACCGAAGCGGCCCCCTGCACCTCCAAATAGGCGCGCCGGAAATTATCCGGCGTCGGCGGCTGTTTTCGGGTAGCCAGCAGCTTGATCGCTTCCCGCGCGATATCGTTGGGTTGGGCGGACTGTTTCATAGCGAAGAACTGGCTGAAAGGTACAATATCCACCTATGATCATTGGAGTCAGTATGCGTTGTCTACTGGTCTTGCTAATACTGATGCAGTTTTGCCCGATTCCAGCTTGGGCCGAGACGATCCATGGGCCCAAATCACTCAAAGCCGCGGCCAGCCGATACCTGGAAGGGCAGATCGCGTCCGCCTATCCGGGCAGCACGGCCGAAATCGCCATCGGGCCGATCAACGACCGATTGAGCTCGACCGAGTGCACCAGTGTCAGTTTCTTCGTGACCTCGGGCAGCAGTCTATGGGGCACGGGCATGCTGGGCGTGCAATGCGACGCCCCGACCAGTTGGAACATGTATCTGAGCTATAAGATCCACTTGCGCGGCCCGGCGCTGGTGGCCCTCCGCCCCTTGGCCAGCCATTACACCCCGACCGCCCAGGATCTGGCCAAGCGCGAAATCGAATACGACATGGATCCCGGGCGCTATCCCCGCGATCCTGCCAGCCTGCGCAATTCGACCCTGACCATGTCGATCGCCAAAGGCACCCCGCTCACCATAGACCTCCTCCGGACCCCCCCCATCATCCAGGCCGGCCAGGAAGTCCGAATCGTCGCCAATGGCCCGGGGTTCCAGATCAGCCAGCAGGGCATCGCCCAGCAGCAGGCCGGCGTTGGCGACCTGCTCAGGCTGAAGTTGGCTTCCGGCCGCTATATCCAGGGAACAGTCCAGGAAGACGGGACGGTATACATCAAGCCATGAGGCCGCATACCCTCCGGCTAAAGCTTGGCGCCAAGTTGCCGATATTGCCGGCATCGAGATCTTGGAGGCTGACGTGAAAATTGAAGATCCCTTGACCGGGGCGACTACCAGCATCCCCAATCAGAGGACCCGCGCCAAAGGCAAGACTACCGCCTCGCCTGCCAGCACGAGTTCGAACGGCAAAGACAGCGTCGAGATCACCACCACCTCGGCCCAACTCAGCCAGATGGAAGATACGCTGAACCAACTGGATACCACGGAAACAGGCAAACTCGAGGCCGTCCGGCAGGCTGTGGCAGAAGGTCGCTTCCAGGTCAATGAAGAGGCCGTGGCGAACGCCTTGGTCCAAAGCAGCATAGAGCACCTGAAACGCCAGGGGAGAAAATGACCGCCTTGGAAACTGCGCTGGACGAACTGCGCACATGCCTTGCCCGGTTCACCCTGCTCCTGGAACAGGAATCCAAATCGCTGCAGGAGATCAACACCGACACCCTGTCCGGCATCGTGTACGAAAAAACCCGTTCCTCGGAGGAGGCGAACAGGGCCTGGGAACGCTTGGTCGCCGCGGCCGGCATCGACCCCAGGCGCGGCGAAAGTGTCGAAGGGGCCTTGACGGCCTTTCCCCTCCTGCAAAGAAAATGGCAGGAAATCCGCCTGCTGGCCAAGAAGGCCGAACAGACCAACAAGGCCAACAGCATCCTGATCGAGGCCCATATGCTGCGCACCCGGCAAGCGCTCGACGTACTCCAGAGCGCGGCAAACCGGGGAACGCTGTACGGTGCCGACGGTCTCATGGAAAACGGTTTTCAAACGGGACACACCCTGGACAAGGTATGAACATGGAACACATCACTCTCAAAGTCGGCGGCATGACCTGCATGGGTTGCGTCAGCAGCGTCAAACGCCTGCTCGGCCAACTGCCCGGCGTCGGTCAGGTCGAGGTCGATCTTGCCAGCGGCCGAACCGATGTCGATTACGACGCGGCCCAAGTCACCCCCTCCGCCATTCGCCAAGCCATCAACGACGGTGGTTACCAAGCCGAAGCCTGATCATTCGATGGCCTTGCGCCAGCGAATCAAATCCTGACCGTCCTCGGGAAACTCCACGCCCAGCGAACGTGCAACCTGATGGTTGATCACCAGGGCGTATTCGCTCGCGTAGCGTGGACCGGGAATGCTTCCGCTTACTGGATTCCACAGCCGTGCCAACAGCCCGCCTTCATGGCCGATCGCGACTGGGTCGGATACCACTGCAGCTACGGCTCCGGCATTGGTCAGACCGCGGGAAAATCCGATGACTGGTATCTGCTGCCGATAGCTGGCCAACAGAATATGGCGAACGGTATTTTCATTGACCACCTTCGAATCCGGCATCATGAGGAATACATCCACCTTCGGCAGCAGGTTTTGCAGGGCGCGGGGCACGCCAAGCGAAGAAGACACTGTTTCCACGACCATGCTGAGCTTGTTCCTGGCCATTTCCTGACGATAGGCGGGCAATCTGGCCGAAGTCTCGTCCGACAGGATCAGGCCGACCCGTTCCGCCTGCGGCAACAACAAACGGATGAACGCCAACGAACGGGACAGCGGCTGGTCGATATAGATGGCCGACTCCCGGCCGGCCATGCCCGAGTCGCCATTGACGGCAGCAGCCGTCGCTTGCGGGACCATCAGAGAAAGGATCGAGGCTCGGGCGGGATGGAGCTCGTAGGCCCAACGCATGGCTTTGACGCCGATCGGCACGATCAGACTGCCCGCCGTATCCATCCGTACTATATCGGCCGCCTGGAGTTCGTCGACCTGACTGACCTGAATCGGATACTTACGGGCGACCGCCGCCGAGAATGCATCGGCCACGTCGCGATAGGCCCGACCGGATTCGCTCAATACGACGAAAATACGGCCCTCGACCTCGGCCTTGGCCAGCGAAGGAATCGCCAGGATCAGCATACCCAGGAGCAAAACGAGCCGAGTCCTCCACCCGCTGTTGATCATGGGAAGCCCACCCGCTCCACTCCGGCCGACATCTTTTCCTCGCCTGTAATCATCGTATTTATATTTAGCACCCGGTCTACCCAAACCGTCGCTTGATTCACCATCCATAGCCGCCGGACTTTAGTTTATTGTGGTCGCCCAGCACCGGCTACGATGCGCTCGAATTCGAAACAAAATGGAACCGAGCCTAAGCTAGCTCTATCCTGCCTCTCGATCAATGGCTGCCTCTGCAAATAGTTGCAATATCACCATTCCAAAGGCCGCCCGCAATCCTTGGCCATTTTATCAAGGTACGCCTCATGCTCGGCCAATTCAGTCGCGCTGGCCGGTAGAACCTTGATGTCGGCCTGAACGCCCAATTCACGGGACTGGGGCGGCGGGGTCAAAAACGATTCGATTGCCAGGCTCTCCTGGCCGCGCGTCATGGCCAGGTACACGTCCGCCAGCAGCTGCGCATCCAGCAGGGCGCCGTGATAGGCCCGTCCCGAGTTGTCGACCTCGTACCGCCGGCAAAGCGCATCGAGGTTGTTTTTCTGGCCTGGGTGCAGTTCCTTAGCCAGTTTCAAAGTATCGAGTACGCTATGGCAATGCCGGGCCAGATTGTCGCCGGAATCCATACGCCGCAATTCGGCATTGAGGAAGCCGACATCGAACGGAGCATTGTGGATGACCAATTCGGATTCGGCGATGAAAGCCAGAAAGTCGTCCCGGATATCTTCGAAATGCGGTTTGTCGGCAAGAAAATCCGAGGTCAGGCCGTGGACTTCGACCGCACCGGCGTCGATCTCGCGCTCCGGATTCAGATAAAGATGGAATGTACGCCCGGTCGACCGGCGATTGATCACTTCCACCGCACCGATCTCGATCACGCGATGGCCCATCTCGGGATTCAGACCGGTCGTTTCGGTATCCAGCACGATCTGCCGCATTCAGCGCCCCTTCCTGACCTTGTCGACGCCTTCGTTGGCGAGCCGATCGGCAGCTTCGTTTTCCGGGTGCCCGGCATGACCTTTCACCCAATGCCATTCGACTTTGTGCTGCCCGGCCAACTGGTCGAGCTGCAGCCAAAGATCCTGGTTCTTGACCGCTTGGCCGGTGCTGGTCCTCCAGTTGCGACGCTTCCAGTTCTTCAGCCACTCCGAAATACCTTTCTGGACGTATTGGGAGTCGGTATGGACACGCACTTGGCAAGTCCTGCTCAGCGCTCTCAAGCCCTCGATCACCGCCATCAACTCCATCCGGTTGTTGGTCGTTTCCAATTCGCCACCGCACAAGCTTTTTTCATGATCGCCGAAACGCAGCAGCACACCCCAGCCACCCACGCCCGGGTTGCCCTTGCAGGCACCGTCCGTATAGATATCGATCCAGTCGTTGTTCATCACTTCCTTCTTATCACGCGATTGCTCGGCGGCACCAGCAATGGTTTCGCCAGCCATTTGTCTTCCCAGCGCGGTGTGATCAGGCGCATGCCCCGCACCCGCTTGACGGCATGGAGCAGATAGACGCCGCCGCCCATCGCCCACCACCTGTCTCCGGCCGCCTCCATGAAATGAAAACGATGCAGCCAGGCTTCGTGATTCACCGGCGGTGCATAACAGATCATGCGTCCCGACAACAGTTCGAATCCCATCAGGGAGAGCCAATCCTTGATCCGGGTCAGATGCAGGAACCGACCGTTCCAAGGGTAGCCGCGCTTTGATCCAGCCACCCTTTTCAGGCCCCACAGGCTCAATGGGTTGAAACCGGCCAGCAACAGGCGCCCCTCCGGCCGCAGGACCCGTTCGACTTCCCGCACCAGCATTTGCGGATTGGGCGAAAACTCCAGGGCATGAGGCAATGCGATCAGATCGATGGTCTGGCTGGCGATCGGCAACTCTTCCGGGCGGGAAATCATGTCGCCGTCGCCGACCGATGTGGAAAACCGGAAAGGCATCCGGTTCGCCCGCAGGAAGTCGACGTGGCACTGGCCGATCTGCATGGCATTGAAACCGAAAATGTCCACGCAGGTCGCATCGAACCAATCCTGCTCCCTCCCCAGTACATACCGTCCGGCATCAGAATCGAACCAGTTCACGGTCATGGCCTGTTTACCATCATGGGCGAGCGACCTATCATCTTGTCATGCATCTGGAACCCATCCCCGCATTCGAGGACAACTATATCTGGGCCGTCCACGACGGACGATCCGCCCTATTCGTCGACCCGGGCGAAGCAGCGCCTATTCTAGCGTGGCTGGAACAACAAAGCATTCAGCCGGTTGCCATTCTCATCACCCACCACCACGGCGACCACTGCGGCGGGCTGCCCGAACTCCTGGCACGGTACGACGTTCCGGTATACGGACCGGCCCACGAGGCGATCCGTGGCGTGCGCCAGCCGCTGACCGAAAACATGCCCTGCCGGATTCCGGAACTTGGACTCAGCTTCCAGGTGTTGGAGATTCCCGGTCATACGCCCGGCCACATCGCCTATTTTGGCCATGGCTGGCTGTTTTGCGGCGACACCATTTTTTCCTGCGGTTGCGGCAAGGTGTTCGGCAGCACGGTGGAACACCTGTATGCCAGTTTGAGCCGCCTGGCCAAGCTGCCTGAGAACACCCTGGTCTGTTGCGCCCATGAATACACCCTGGACAACATCCGCTTTGCCATGACCATCGACCCGGGCAACCCGGCCCTGATGAAGTGGCGCGATCAGGCGGAACTGTTGCGCCGGCAAGGCCGCCCGACCCTACCCGTCACGCTGGGCGACGAACTGGCTCGCAATCCGTTCCTGCGCAGCGGCCAACCTGAAATCCAGGCCAGACTGACCGACCTCACCGGCCGGGCCGACTTGACCGACGCAGGCCGGACATTTGCCGCCCTGCGTCGGGAAAAAGACCATTTTGGATAAACCAGAACATTGCAAAATCATCATAACCAATTGTTATTATTGATTTGTGCTATTTTTGACAACCGGCTAAAATAGGCATCGCCTTCAACGATGGATGCTGCGCTGCCCGACACGCCACCGGATCGATGACCAGAATCGCCTTTACCCTACTGTCTGCCTATCTGCTAATCGTTCCGCAAGTTCAGGCCGCCGACCTCACCGACGACCCCTCGGCAAACCAAGCGAACTCCAGCCCGGCATCACCCCCCCCGCCGCAAACCCCCACCCCACTCCCCCAAACCGCCCCCCCTCCCGAGCAGACCGCAGATACCGTGGTTCAGGAGGAGCCCGTCGGGGATTTGTGGCAACGCCTGCGGGCCGGCATGGATCTGCCGGAGATGAACAACGATCTGGTGGCGCGCAACGAACAATGGTTCGCCAACAGACCTAAATATATGTCGGCGACCTTGCAACGCGCCCGCCTGTACCTGTTTCACATCGTCGACGAGGTCGACAAGCGGCACATGCCGATGGAGATCGCGCTGTTGCCGATGATCGAATCCTCCTACAACCCGCAGGCCGAATCGCCCAGCGACGCCACCGGCATCTGGCAGTTCCTGCCCAGCACCGGGGCGCACTTCGGCCTCAAGCAGAACGGCTGGTACGATGGCCGGCGCGACATCGTCAACGCCACCCGGGCCGCACTCGATTACCTGCAACGCCTGCACGACATGTTCAACGATTGGGAGTTGGCTCTGGCCGCCTACAACTGCGGCGAGGGCTGCGTCAGCCGCGCCATCGCCAAGAATCGCGCGAAGGGGCTAGGCACCGATTACATCAGCCTGGACCTGCCGCCGCAGACCCGGAATTACGTACCCCGCCTGCTGGCCATCCGCAACGTCATACGCGAGCCCGAACGGTTCGGGGTCGACCTGAACGAAATACCCAATGCACCGTCCTTCAAGAAGGTCACGCTGTCCTACCCCATCGAGGCGAAGACCGCCGCCAAACTGGCCGAAATGGACTTGAGTGATTTCCTAGCCCTGAACCCAGGCTTCCGGCGCAAGGTCATCTACGCCGAATCCCAGAACACCCTCTTGCTGCCGCCGGACAAAGTCGATACGTTCAACAGCAATCTGGCCGAAACCGAAAGCCGGAATATCCGGCTACACACCTACCAGGCCCCGAAGGGTGCCTTGCTGACCAAGATCGCCAGCCGATTCGATGTCACCATCCAATGGCTGAAGGACCATAATCCGCTCGCGCTGAAACACGGCAAGCTGGCCCAGACTCAGACCCTGATGCTGCCGCCCGCAACCAGCACGGCCGCCTTGGAGACGAAATCGGCCGCCCTGGTCGCCGCAACCCGTCCCCACCAGCAGGCCAATAGGGTCAAGATTCACACGATCCGCAAGGGCGAGACGCTGTACAGTCTGGCCCGGCTGTACAAGGTCAAGGTCGCGGACATCCTGGAACTCAACGGCCCGCTGAAAACGCTGCGTCCCGGCCGCAAAATCCACATCCCCATCGACGGCTGATCACGCCAGGTGGCAGCGCACCCGCCGGCCGTCCGCCAGTACCTTCATTTCAGGATCGTTGGCCAGGCAAATCGGCTCGACCCTTGGGCAGCGGCCGGCGAATGAGCAGCCGCCAGCCTGGCTGGCGGCGATTCCAATCTCGCCCGCCTTCAGCTGCATCCCTTTGCCAGGGGCCGAGTCCAAGAGCATCCGGGTATAGGGATGGGACGGCGCAGTCATCAGCAAAGACGCCTCGCCCTCCTCCACGATCCGCCCCAGATACATCACCGCCACCCGATGGGCCAGGTAGCCCACCACAGCCAGGTTGTGGGAGATGAACAGGTAGCTCAGCCCGCGCTCCCGCTGCAGATCGGCCAGCAGGTTGAGGATCTGGGCCTGGACCGAGACATCCAGCGCACTGGTCGGCTCGTCGCAGATCAACAGCTTGGGTTCCACCACCAGGGCCCGGGCGATGGCGATGCGCTGACGCTGACCGCCGGAGAACTCGTGCGGATAGCGGTCGAGCGCATCGGCCGGCAGACCGACTTGTTCCAGCAAGCGCGCCAGTTCCGGCCTGGGGTTGCCGCCGACCCGGTCCGGACGCAGGGCGGAAAGCCCTTCCAGGATGATCTCGGCCACCCGCATGCGTGGATTCAACGACGAAAACGGATCCTGGAATACGATCTGCATATCCGTCCGCCGGCGGCGCAACTCCTGGCCGCCCAGGTCGGTGATGTCGACCCCATCCAGCCATACCCGCCCTGCGCTGGGCTCGATCAGGCGCAGTACCGCTCGAGCCAGCGTGGTCTTGCCGCAGCCGGACTCGCCGACCAGGGCCAGGGTCTCGCCTGGACGGATGGCCAGGCTGACGCCGTCCACTGCGTGCACATGCCCTTTCACCCGCTGCAGGATACCCTGCCGGATCGGGAAGGCCACGCTAAGGTTGTGCAAAGACAGGATCGGCGAGGCTTCCGCCATCGTTTCCACCTTGTCCTGCCGATTGGGCGGCACCTCAAGGGCAACACTTTCCGTCAGATGGCAACTGACCTCATGTCCCGGCGCCAGCGTCCGCCAAGCCGGCACCTCGGTACGGCAAACCGGCATGACCGACGGGCAACGGTCGGCGAAACGGCAACCGGGGATGTCGGCACCCGGGCCCGGTACGTTGCCCGGAATCTGGCTCAGCCGGGCGCCGCGCCGGTCGATCGACGGCAATACCTGGAACAGCCGCCGGGTATAGGGATGGAAAGGCGCGTCGTACAACCGTTCCCGACTGGCCCATTCGACGATCTGGCCGGCATACATCACCGCCACGCGGTCGGCCATGTCCCGGGCGACATCCAGATCGTGAGTGATCAGCAACAGGCCCATGTTGCGTTCGACCTGCAACTGCTTGAGCAGGCGCAGGATCTGGGCCTGGACGGTGACGTCCAGCGCCGTCGTCGGCTCGTCCGCCACTAGGATCGCCGGATCGCCGGCCAGCATCATGGCGATCAGGGCGCGTTGCCGCTGGCCGCCGGACAACTGGAACGGGTAGGTCGCCAGGCGCCCTGCCGGCAGGCCGACCGCCGCCATCAGCCGTTCGGCTTCCTCGGTGGCGGCCTGGCCGGACAAGCCGCGATGCACGGCCAACGACTCCCGGACCTGGGAGCCGATCGTCAGCACCGGATTGAGCGAGGTCATGGGCTCCTGAAAAACCATGGCCAGGCGGCCACCCCGCACCGTGCGCATCCGCCGCTCCGGCAGATCGAGCAGCGATTCGCCGTCCAGGCTCACCTCACCTCCCGCGACCTGCACGCCCTCAGGCAGCAGCCGCATCGCAGCCAAGGCGGTCAGGCTCTTGCCGCAGCCGGACTCCCCCAGCAGGGCGACGCATTGGCCGGCCGGCACCTCAAGCGAGACGCCGTCGACCGGCATGATCTTCCGTCCATCGCCTTGGATCGCCAGCCTAAGGTCGCGCAATATCAGGCCCTGTTTCATGCCCGCCGCCTCGCTTTCGGGTCGAAGGCCTCCTGAACGCAGTCGGCGAACAGGTTGGCCGACAACACCAGCACGAACATGAAGACGAAGGCCGAACTCAGCTGCCACCAGACCACCGGCTCGCGCGCCAGCTCCAGCCGGGCGCCGTTGATCATGTTGCCGAAGCTGTACATGGTGGGATCGACCCCGACCCCGACGTAGGACAGCACGGCCTCGGCCAGCACCAGGCCGGAGAAATCCATCACCACCGAGATCAGGACGATGTGCTGCACGTTGGGCAGGATATGGCGCAGCAGGATGCGCAGATCGGACACCCCGAAAGCCCGGGCCGCCATGACGTAATCCAGCTCCCTCACTTTCAGCGTTTCCCCTCTGAGCAGGCGGGCCAGCCCGGTCCAGCTGGTCATGCCCAGGATGATGCAGAGGAAAAGCAGGCGCAGGTCGGCCCGTTCGGTACCTGTCTCGAACCAGCCCGGATGGGTTTCCAGTTGGGTCTGCATGATCAGCACGGCGGCGGCGATCAGCAGCACGCTGGGGATGGAATTCAGGGTGGTGTAGACGTATTGCACGACGTCGTCGACCCAGCCGCCGAAATAGCCGGCCGAAACACCGAGGCCGATCGAGAACGGCAGCGTCACCAGGGTGGTCAGGGCACCGATCAGGACGCCGGTGCGGACACTCTTCAAGGTCGAATAGAGCACGTCCTGTCCAACCTTGTCGGTGCCCAGCACGTGGTAGCACGGCGCCAGCGCGACCAGGAAACCGGTGAACAGGCACAGGCCGAGCACGGTGCCCCACAGGGCGCGCCTGGCATCGCCCTGGCCGAGTCGCCGGCGCAAGCCGAGCCAGAGCAGCAGCCAGGCCGCGCCACCGCCCGCCAGGCCGTAGGCCGTGCGCTTGGCGATGTCGCCGGCCTTTTCACGCTCGGGATCAACCAGATGCGCGCCGCCGTATTTCAGGCGAGGGTATTCGCGCGCCTGCTTGCCGTCGGCCAGGGTGACGGTTTCCTTGGTGAACAGCCGGGTCGCGAATGGTGCCGAATAGCTGGTCTCCTGCTGATCCACCAGCGGACCGCACAACACGTCGAACACGCTCTTCACCTCCGGCGAATAATGCACCTTCCCGTCCGGCCCGGCGGGCAGAGCCGTGCGGAAATGCATCGAGTCCAGCACGGCGATCAAGGTGAAATAGGCCAGGATCGCCGCGGCCGCCACCGCTACCGGGTTGCCCGCCACCGTACGCCAGGGCCTGCGCAGATGCTCGTGGCGGCGGATCAGCCAGGCGAAGGCGAGCAGGCCCGCCACCAGGAGGAAGATCAGGCCGTCGGTCCAGAGCAGCACGGGCTTCATGACAATCGCACCCTGGGGTCGGCCAGCGTATAGGAAATGTCGGTCAGGATCAGGCCGAAGATGTAGAGCACCGCGCCGAGGAAGACCATGGCCCGGACGATGGCGAAATCCTGAGAGGCGATGGCCTTGATGGTGTAGCTGCCCAAGCCGGGAATGCCGAAGAAGGACTCCAGGATCAGGCTGCCCATGAACAGCAGCGGAAACACCGCCACCGCGCCGGTCAGGATCGGCACCATGCCATTCTTCAGGATGTGGCGGAACAACACCGCCGCTTCGGACAGGCCCTTGGCCCGTGCGGTCCGGACGTAGTCGTGACCGGCCTCCTCCAGAAACAGGGTGCGGTACCAGCGCGCGCCGGAGCCGACCCCACCGACGATGCCGACCAGGATCGGCAGCCAGACGAAGCGCGCGGCGCTGAAGCCGGCCTGGTAGCCTGAAATCGGCGCCAGCTGCCAGATCTTGGCGAACAGGTATTGGCCGCCGATGATGTAAAACAGGCCGGAGACGGACATCAGGCCGACCAAGCCGACCACCCCGCTCCACTCGACATAGGTACGGCGGAAGAAGATCAGGGTGAGCGCGACACTGATATTCACCATCAGGCCGATGACGAAGGTCGGCAGGGCGATCGCCAGGCTGGGCCACATGCGGGTCTTGATCTCGCTGGCGATATCGCGGCCGTCGTCCGACATGCCGAAGCGGAAGGCGAACATCGCCAGCGACTTGTCGAAGAAGATCGTGTCGGTGACCTTGGCCAGCCCCGGCGCCTCGGCATTGACGAACAGCGGCTTGTCGTAGCCCCGTTCCGCCTTCCACTTGGCCACCGCCTCGGCGCTCGCCGTCCGCTTGGAGCCGAGATGCAGGCGGGCCATGTCGTCCGGCGTATTGACCAGGAAGAACAGGGCGAAGGTCAGCAGGTTGACGCCGATCAGGATCGGCACGGCATAGAGCAGGCGGCGCAGCAGGTAGGCGGTCATCGCGCACCCTCCAACTGCTTGCGCCGATAGACCAGCCAGGCCGGCAACAGGGCCAGCGCCATGACCAGCGCCAGCAGGACCGGGCCAGACCAATCCGGCCGATTCCAGCGGGCGCGCGCCGCCTCGCGGGCCGCGGCATCGATGCGCAGATATTTCAGCTCGTTGTTGGCCATCAGGTTGGGCTTCACGTTCTTGAGCCAGTTGTGCATCAAGCCGAAGTTCTTCGGATGGAAGCCGAACATCCAGGGCGAGTCGCGCCGGACGATGTCCACCATCCGGTCGATGACGGCCTGGCGTGCGGGGCCGTTCGCCATGTCCTTCATCTGCACGAACAGGCGGTCGAACTCCGGGTTCTCGTAGTTGGCTGCGTTCTCGCCGCCGGCGCCGACCTTGCGGTTGGGCCCGTAGAGCAGGAACATGAAATTCTCCGGATCGGGATAATCTGCATTCCAGCCCCATTCGAAAATCTGTTCCGTGCCGTCGCGCATCTTGTCCTGGAAGCGGTTGTAGTCCGTGCCGCGGATGACCAGTTCGATGTCCAGCTTGCGGAACTGCTTGCGCAGCCAATCCAGGCGCGACTTGTCGTCGGGGCCGGTGGCGACCGTGTCCAGGTTCAGCACCAGCGGCTTGCCGGTCACGGCATCGCGTCCGTCCGGATAGCCTGCCGCGGCCAACAACCGCTTGGCCTCGGCGATCGGCTTGCGCCGGGCCCGGCCGTCCTTCCAGTCGTAGACGTAGGGATCGATGCCGGCCTCGCCCGAACGATAGCCGAACAGGCCGGGCGGCAAAGGCCCCTGCGCCGGGATGCCGCGGCCGTTGGCAAAGATGGCGATGTATTCCTCCTCGTTCATGGCGATGGAGATGGCCTGGCGCAGCTTCCGATGCCGATCGTCGAGCCCCCCGACCACCGGGTCGAGCATGTTGAAGCCCATGTAGTAGCTGCTGGTCGCCACCGTGGTCCTGAGAACGATGCCCTTGTCGCGCATCTCCTTGGTCAATTCGAAACCACCGCCCGGCCCGGTGTGCACCGCCTGGTCAAAGTTGTCGGAGCTGATGCCCGAGGCATCGTAGTAGCCCTGCAGGAACTTGTTCCAGTAGGGGATGTTTTCACTCTCCATGCTATACACCGCCTCGTCGATGAACGGCATGCGCTTGCCGGCATCCTTCAGCAGGCCCGCGGCCGCATCGCCCGGTTCGCCTTCCGAGGGATAGGGCTCGCCCCGGAAATTCGGGTTGCGCACCAGGCGTATCTGCCGGTTGGGCTGGTTCACGGCCATCATGTAGGGCCCCGTCCCGACCGGCCAGCTATCCAGGGTCAGGTTGCTCTCCGCCATGCCTGGCTGGCTGTAGAAGGCGTCCACCTCCCAGGGGACCGGGGCGAAGAACGGCATGGCCAGCCAGTACACGAACTGCGGATACTTGCCCTTCACCTTGATCCGATAGGTATAGCGGTCCACCACTTCGGCGCCCGGCAGATCGAAACGGCGCAGATCGAGCCAGCCCTTCGCTTTCGTCGCCGCGTCGAGTTCCTTGCCCAGCCGGCCGAAGCCGAGGATGTAGTTCGACATCAGACCGGCGATCGGCGACTGCAGGCGGGGCGACGCCAGCCGCTTGATCTGATAGACGTAATCGGCCGCGGTCAGTTCGCGGCTGCCTACCTCGGGAAAATCCGGAATGGCATGCACCTTGTCCAGCACGCCGTCCGCCAACGGGATGTAGGCCGGCTTGCCAATCGGATCGAGTGCGAAAGCCGGATGCGGTTGGTAGCGGATACCCGGCTGGATATGGATTTCGTAGACGCTTTCGGCAATGGCCGAGGCCGGCGCCGTGGCCGGCAGTTCATGGCCGGATGCATCGTAATAATGCGGCCTGGGGATCGCAGTCGCCGTCAACGGAATCAGTTGGTAAGGGCGTTTGAGGTAGTGGTACTGCAGCGGTGGTTCGTAGATCTGGCCGGTGAACGTGGCTTCGTTCGAGGAGTACGAACGGGCGGGATCGAGATGCTTGGGCGGCTCGGAGTAAGCCGAGTAATAAATCGATTTTCCGCTTTCAGACGCGGGATAAGGGTTGTTTACCGGCCCCGAACAGCCCGAGAGGACGAACAGGACCAGTGCGATGAGAACCGGGCGCATGGCCGGCAAGTTTAGCCGATATATGGCCCGGTCCGAGCCCGGATTTTTTGCCCGATCAGACTTTCAGGTCATCCATGGATTTGCCGCTGTCCAGCCATTCTGCGACCCAGCGCGGGCGCTTGCCGCGGCCGGTCCAGGTCAGGCTGGCGTCGGCCGGATGGACATACTTGGCGGCGACCTTGCCGGCAGCACGCGTCTTGCCCTTCTGGCCGGACATCAATTCCTCGAGGCTGACGCCCAGGCTCTTGGCCTTGTCGCGGAATTCCTGAAGCAGCTTCTGTCGCTCTTCCTTCTGACGCAATTCCACTTCGATGGAAATTTCATCCTGCAAGGTTTTGAGTTCGGCAATGGACAGTGTTTTAAGATTGATTTTCATACAGGGCCTCGGCGGAGATATATTGTTGATTGAATATGGCTCGATTTACGAGCTTGGATTCAATATATTCCGCCGAGTAATTTTATGTCAATTTCTTTAATGCAAATCACCGACTAATAATCGAATTCAATTCTTGGCTTGCTCCGCCGCGGCATAAGGTGCGCGGTATTCGATTTTCGCCTGCGACCTGAGCTTATCCAGCTGGGTTTCCAGTTGATGGCGTTTTTTATCGTTGATCAGATATTGGCCGATCGATTGTTTTGCCTGATCCAGCGAAACCGGCTGTTCCTGTACCCCTTCCAGCATGACGATATTGAACTTGCCGGCCTGCTCCATGGTCAGCGACTGGCCCACCTTCAGCGCGGAGAATTTTTCCAGCAGTTCCTTGGGCAGTTCCTCCGCCGCCTTCACCACCTCCTGCCCGCCGACCTTGAAGCCCTGCGCTTGCAACGCCGCCGCCAAAGTCCGGGCGTCGGTGTTTTTCCCTGCCAGTTCACGGACCTTGTCGACATTACCGGGCGTGGTATCGACGACCAGATTCGCCAACTTGTAAATCTTGTGATGGCTGAACAATTCCGGATGGCCGTCGTAATAGGCCTTGATCTCGGCATCGGTCGGCGCCGCCGCATTCCCGGTCATGGCTTCCAATTCGGCTTGGGCCAATATCTGGCGCCGAGCGGCGGCCAATTTCCATTGCACATCGGATTTTTCGGCCAGTTTCGCTTTATCCGCTTCCTGAGCCAGCAATTCCTGGTCAATCACGTTCTTCAGTACCAGGTTGGCGATCGTTTGCGGCTGGGCGTCGGAACGCGGGCCGATTTTCTCCGCCTCGGACTGAATCTGATCGGCGGCGATTGCCTGGCCGTTGACCAAGGCGGCCGGCTTCAAATCAGCCCCGGTTTTATCGGCCTTATTGCAGCCGGCGACGAATAACAACGACAGTGCGGCGGTCAACGCCAAAACATTAAAACGCGGCATAATTCAGTCCTCTTGATTAGAGTATTTCGGCGGCATGGTCGGCCAGGCGGGAACGCTCGCCCCGAGCCAGCATGACGTGGCCGCTGTGGGGCCAGCCCTTGAAACGGTCGACCACGTAGGTCAGGCCCGAACTGCCTTCGGTCAGGTAGGGGGTATCGATCTGGGCGATGTTGCCCAGGCACACCACCTTGGTGCCGGGGCCGGCGCGGGTGATCAAGGTCTTCAT
Organism: Parasulfuritortus sp.; assembly: GCA_036391875.1. GTDB lineage: Bacteria > Pseudomonadota > Gammaproteobacteria > Burkholderiales > Thiobacillaceae > Parasulfuritortus. The sequence continues at coordinate 50,680 of DASVZA010000014.1, read as the reverse complement.
CTGCTTCGGCGTCAGGTTCTGGGCCTCGTCGATGATCAGGAACTTGTTGAGGAAGGTCCGGCCGCGCATGAAGTTGAGCGACTTGACCTTGACCCGGGAACGGATCAGGTCCTGGGTCGCCGCCCGGCCCCATTCGCCGGCGTCTTCGTCCGCCTTGTTGAGCACGTCGAGGTTGTCTTCCAGGGCACCCATCCAGGGCGTCATCTTTTCCTCTTCGGTACCCGGCAGGAAACCGATGTCCTCACCGACCGGCACGGTCACCCGGGTCACGATGATCTCGGTATAGAGCTTCTTTTCCAGCGTCTGGGCCAGGCCCGCCGCCAGGGTCAGCAGCGTCTTGCCGGTACCGGCCTGGCCCAGCAGGGTGACGAAATCGATCTCGGGGTTCATCAGCACGTTGAGGGCGAAATTCTGCTCCCGGTTGCGCGCGGTGATGCCCCAGACGCTGTTCTTCTGATGGCTGAAATCCTTGATCGTGGCCAACGTGGCCGTCTTGCCGGTCACGTTCATGACGTGGGCGTAAAAGGGCTTGCCGCCTTCCTGATAGACGAATTCGTTGACCAGCATGGACTGGGCGAGCGGCCCCGTCAGCCGGTAATAGACCCGGCCGTCCTGCTGCCAGGATTCCATGCCCTTGCCGTGGCTGTCCCAGAAGTTTTCCGGCAGTTCGCGCACGCCGCTGTAGAGCAGGTCGGTGTCTTCCAGGACCTTGTCGTTGAAATAGTCCTCCGCCAGAAAGCCCAGTGCCCGGGCCTTGATGCGCATGTTGATGTCTTTCGACACCAGGATGACCGGACGCGACGGGAACTTGTGCTGGAGATGGGAGACCACGCCCAGCAACTGGTTGTCCACCTTGGTCTCAGGCAACAGAGAGGCGATATCGCTCTGGATCGTCTGGGTCTGCAGATACAGGCGGCCCGTGGCGGCCTTGTGGCTATGCTCGGAGAGCGGGATCCCGTCGGCGATGTCCAGTTCCTGGCTGCTGACGATCTCCTCCAAGAAACGGCTGGCCTGGCGGGCGTTGCGGGCGACTTCGGTCACGCCCTTCTTGTTGTGGTCCAACTCTTCCAGAGTGGCCATCGGGACGTACAGATCGTGTTCCTGGAAGCGGAACAAGCAGGTCGGGTCGTGCAGGAAAACGTTGGTGTCGAGGACGAATAATTTGGTCGGGGCTTTGGGTTTGCGCGCCATGGGCTAGGGTATGAGGAAGTTGAAGAAATCAGAGCGTCTGGACAAAGGCCAATACCTCCTGGACGTGGTTCGGCACTTTCACGCCGCGCCATGATTTGGCGATACGACCCTGCCTGTCCAGCACGAAGGTACTACGCTCGATGCCGCGTACTTTCTTGCCGTACATGTTTTTCATCTTGATGACGTCGAACAACTCGCAGGCCTTTTCGTCCTCATCGCTGAGCAATTCGAACGGCAGATTGAGCTTGGCCTTGAAACCTTCGTGCGACTTCAGGCTGTCGCGGGATATGCCGAACAGTTCGCAGCCGGCGGCCTGGAACGCTGCATGGTTGGCGGCGAAATCGAGACCTTCCGTGGTGCAGCCGGGGGTATGGTCCTTGGGGTAGAAATAGAGCACGACGCATTTGCCGTGATAAGCGCTCGGTTTGAACACGACGTCCGCCGTGCCGGGCAATTCGAAATCCGCAATGGTCTGATTTTCCATCAAAGATGCACTCTGTTGTTTGACGGCATTATGAGTGGCGCGGCAGGCATCAGCAAGACCGATGCTCAGCGGCCTGCCTGCTCGGCCGCCAGGAGCCGCTTCCGGTCCGCCGCCAGCGACTGCTCCACCTGCGCCTGGGTCTGCGCCTCGAGCTGTTTACCGGCCGCCGCCTCGTCGGCCTTGGCTTTGCCTTCAACTGCTGCCACACTTGCGGTTTCGCCGGCACCGCACGCCGCCAGCAGCAACGACAGCGTTCCAATGACCATCCGTCGCAATTTCGTCACCCCGTCCCTCAAAAGATGAAACGATCCCTTAAGCAATTAAGACATGCCTCTTGTCCGCGCCTAAAGTTGAATAAGCATATAACCGTTAATGGTAATGACAGCTTCAGTTTGAATATTTATTTTTGGAGCTTACCTTGCTAAGCCAGATTTCCAATTCGATCCAATTAAAAGTCGCCATTGCGATCTCCCTCGCCTTTCTCGCCATTCTCACAGTTTCCACCCTGTTCACCTACCGGACCGAACGGACCTTGGACATGGGTGTCGCCACCGACAAGGCCAAGGTGATCGGCAACTCCTATTTCGACGGCGTCAACACCATGATGCTGACCGGCAACCTCGATCAGCGTGGCGCCCTGCGCACCAAGCTGATGTCGGAACCCGGCATCCTCGAACTCCGCATCGTCCAGGCCCCGGGCAAGATCAGCCAAACCCCGCCCGCCGATGCCGTGCCCAAGGACGAACTCGACCAGCGGGCCCTGCAAGGTGAAACCGTGTCCGAGGTGAGCGCGGCCGGCGGCCAGCACACCGTCACCTACATCACCCCGATCAAGGCCAGCAGCAATTACCGGGGTACCAACTGCCTCAACTGCCACCAGGTGGCCGAAGGCACGGTGGTCGGCGCGGTACGCACCACCTACGCCCTGACCGAATTGGACAACAATCTGCACAAGCATCTGCTGGTCAACACGCTGATCAACATCGCCCTGTTCGTCGCCGGCCTGTCCTTCGTCTTCTTCACCATGCGCCAGATCGTCATCAAGCCCCTGCTCGGCATCCGGGAAACCATGCACGGCATCGAACAGAATGCCGATTTGACCAGGCAGATACCGGTCACCGGCCAGGATGAAGTCGGCATGCTGGCCGCCTCCATCAACAGCATGCTGGGCAAGTTCCACACCAGCCTGAGCCGGGTCGCCAACACCGCTGGCCAGGTTTCCAAGGCGGCCGACAATATCGCCAGCGTCTCGGAGGGCACCGCCAACGCGGCCGCCCAGCAGCGTACCGAGACCGACCAGACCGCCCAGTTCATCGGCGACCTGCGCGGCATCGCCAACGAGGTGGGCAGCAACGCCCAGGACGCCGCCGGCGCCTCCGTCGAAGCCGAGCGACAGGCCAGCCAAGGCACCTCCATGACCCGTGACGCCATCCGCGGCATCATGGCCATGGTTCAGGAGATCGAATCCACCGCCGGCCTGATCGAACAACTGGACAAGCGCAGCCAGAACGTCAGCAACGTGCTCGATGTGATCCGGGAAATCGCCGAACAGACCAACCTGCTGGCCCTCAACGCCGCCATCGAGGCCGCCCGTGCCGGCGAGGCCGGACGCGGATTCGCCGTGGTGGCCGACGAGGTGCGCAAGCTGGCCACCCGTTCCCACGAATCCACCCGCAGCATCGAGGACATCGTCAGCCAACTGCAGGACGAAGCCCGCCAGGCCGCCAGCACCATGGGGCATGCTCGCAGCAGCGCCGAAGAGAACAGTCGGCAACTGGAAAGCGCCGTGACCAGCCTCGACCAGATCGTCACCAAGGTCACCGAGATCCGCGAGATCAACGCCCGCATGGCACAGGCGGTCAAGGAGCAGCAGAACCTGACCGCCAGCTCCACCGAGAAGGTGCTGAACATCAGCCAGATCGCCGACCGGACCGCCAGCGAAGCCATGCAGACCCGCGGCGTGAGTGAGGAACTGGTCAGCCTGGCCAGGGAACTGAACACCCTGGTCGGCCAGTTCAGGCTCTAGACTTCCACCAGCTCAAGGGCGTTGCCGTCCGGGTCCCGGACGAACAGCGCCCGCCGACCGGAGCGGCTCAGGGTATAGGCCACTCCAGCGGCATCCAGCGCAGCCTTCATATCCTCCCAGCCCCGCACCGCCAGAGCGGTGTGGCGGTCCCGGCCGCCGTGTTCGGGCCGGCCAGATACGGGATCGGGATTGGCCAGGCAAAGCAGGTGGATCTGGCCGCCTCCGCCCAGGTCGTACCAAACCCCGGGAAAGCCCAGATTCGGCCGGTCCGGGTTGGCCCGCAAACCCAGCACCCCTTCGTAAAAGGCCCGTGACCGCTCGACGTCCGCGATCAGCAGGGACGCATGCAACAAGCCGACGATGCTAGTCATCCGCCTTGCCCTCCATCTTTCCCGAAATCAGGCTGGCCGCCACGATCAGGGCGCCGCCCAGCCACTCCCGGCCGCTCATCGCTTCGCCCGCCCAGTACCAGCTGAAGAACGCCGCGGCGACCAGCTCGGTCAGCAGGATGACGATGGCGCGGTTGGCCGGCGTATGCGACAGCCCGTACTGGACCGAAAACGTCGCCAGCACGAGCAGAGCCCCGGTCAGCAGCACCAGGCCCCACTGGGCCAGGCTCAGGGCGGCGACGCCAGTGGCCAGATCGCCTTCGGCAGTTGCCGGCAGGAGTGAAATCAGGATCACGCCGGCGAATATCCAGACGCTGCGCCGCTGGGTGGCGACGTGTTTCAGCTTGCGGGCCAGCACGTTGGACAGGGCGAAGGTGGCGCCGGCCGACAGGCCGAGCCATTCCGCGGCATTGGCCGGGAAAGGCAGGCCGCCGTCCGGATCGTGCAGCATGACGAGGGCACCGGTCAGGGCCATGGCGATCACCAGCCCGCCCCAAAGCCCGGCCTTCTCGGCCAGGATCAGGCGGGACAGGAGCACGGTCCAAAGCGGCGCCAGATAGAAGAGCAGCATCACCCGCATGATCTCGCCCTGGATCACCGCCAGGACATAGGCCAGGTTGGTCCAACCGGTCGCCAGGGCGACGGCGGCCAACAGCCAGCGGTCGCCGGTCTGCCACGGCCGCCTGGGCGGATAGACGGCCAGCATGCCGAGCAGTCCGACCAGATAGGTCAGCAGCGAGGACTGGCTGCCGGACAGGCCGGCCGACTCCAGCAGCCGGTAGGGATACCAGAGCACGCCCCAGGTAGTGGCCGCCACGATCAGGGCGCTGGGTGCCAGCAGGCGGCGTGAGACTGTGAACATACGTATAATTACGCCCTTTGATTCTCAGGAAATGCCGAAGTGAATCCCCGCCTGAACCAGTTGCAGCCCTATCCTTTCCAGAAACTCAGGGAACTGTTCGCTGGCGTGACCCCCAATCCGGATTTCGCTCCGGTCAACCTCTCCATCGGCGAGCCGAAGCACCCGACCCCGGGCTTCATCCGGGAAGCGCTGACGGCCAACCTGTCGGGGCTGGCGAATTATCCCATAACCCAGGGCAGCGACGCGTTGCGCGGCGCCATCGCCGGCTGGTGCCGACAACGCTACGGAGTCGAGCTCGCCCCGGCCAGCCAGATCCTGCCGGTGAACGGCAGCCGCGAAGCCCTGTTCGCCTTCGCCCAGGCCATCATCGACCCCAGCAAGCACGTCAAGCGGATCATCTCGCCCAACCCCTTCTACCAGATCTACGAAGGTGCGGCGATCCTGGCCGGCGCCAAGCCCTACTTCCTCAACACCTTGGCCGAGAACGGCTACCGCATGGACTTCGACCAGGTGCCGGAGGACATGTGGGAGACGGTGCAGATGGTCTACGTCTGCTCGCCCGGCAATCCGACCGGCAAGGTCATGGCCCTGGACGAATGGCGCGACCTGTTCGAGCTGGCCGACCGGTACGGCTTCGTCATCGCCGCCGACGAGTGCTACTCGGAAATCTACTTCGAGGAAGGCGCCGCCCCGCTCGGCGCCCTGACTGCCGCCAGTCGGCTGGGCCGCAATTTCGCCAACCTGGTCGTGTTCAACAGCCTGTCGAAGCGTTCCAACGTGCCCGGCCTGCGTTCCGGCTTCGTCGCCGGCGACGCCGGGCTGATCAAGCAGTTCCTGCTCTATCGCACCTACCATGGCAGCGCCATGAGCCCGGCCATCCAGGCCGCCTCGGTCGCCGCCTGGCAGGACGAGGCGCACGTGGTCGAGAACCGCCGCCAGTACCGGGAAAAGTTCGCCGCGCTCATGCCGATCCTGCAGGACACGCTGACCTTCGACGCGCCCGACGCCGCCTTCTACCTGTGGGCCAAGGTGCCGGAATCGCCCCGCTGGGCCGACGACGCCGAATTCGCCCGCGAGCTGTACCGCGACCAGCACGTCACCGTCCTGCCCGGTTCCTATCTCGCCCGCGAGGCCTCGGGCACCAACCCCGGCCGAGGCTTCATCCGCATCGCTCTGGTCGACAACCAAAGCCAATGCGAGGATGCCGCCCGCCGCATCGTCGATTTCGTAAACCGTTAACCCAATCCAGCCACAAGGAAACATCATGCAAGAACTGCAAGCCATCATCGAAGAAGCCTTCGAACGCCGCACCGACATCACCCCCCGCACCGCCGAGCCCAAGGTCAAGGAAGCGGTCATGTCGGTGATCGACATGCTGGACAAGGGCCAGCTGCGGGTCGCCGAACGCGCCGAGGGCCAGAACTGGGTCACCCACCAGTGGATCAAGAAGGCCGTGCTGCTTTCCTTCCGCCTGGAGGACAACGCCTTCATCAAGGGCGGCTTCACCAACTACTACGACAAGGTGCCCTCCAAGTTCGCCGACTACAACAGCCGCGACTTCCGCGAAGGCGGCTTCCGCGTCGTGCCGCCGGCCGCCGCGCGCAAGGGCTCGTTCATCGCCAAGAACGTGGTGCTGATGCCCTCCTACGTCAACATCGGCGCCTACGTCGACGAAGGCACCATGGTCGACACCTGGGCCACCGTCGGCTCCTGCGCCCAGATCGGCAAGAACGTCCACCTGTCCGGCGGCGTCGGCATCGGCGGCGTGCTGGAGCCTGTCCAGGCCGGCCCGACCATCATCGGCGACAACTGCTTCATCGGTGCCCGCTCGGAAGTCGTCGAAGGAGTCGTCGTGGAAGACAACTCGGTCATCTCCATGGGCGTCTACATCGGCCAGTCGACCAAGATCTACGACCGCGAGACCGGCGAGGTCCATTACGGCCGCGTCCCGGCCGGCTCCGTGGTCGTGTCCGGCAACCTGCCCTCCAAGGACGGCAAGTACAGCCTGTACTGCGCCGTGATCGTCAAGAAGGTGGATGAAAAGACGCTGAGCAAGGTCGGCATCAACGAGCTGCTGCGCGGCATCTGAGGCCGCCGGATGACCACCATCACCGAAGCCGATAGCGCACGTATCCTGGGCGGCATCAAGCTGCCGCCCAGGCCGGCGGCGATGGCCGCGATCGCGGAGGAGAAGGCGAAGGCCGAGCCGGACTTCCGCCGCATCGGCCGCGAGATCGCCAACGACGTCGGCCTCGCCGCCGCGGTCCTGAAGACGGTCAACTCACCCCTGTTCGGCCCTTCGCGCAGGATCGACTCGATCGACCAGGCGGTCTCGATGCTGGGTCTCAACAACATCGACGCCCTGGTTGCCGGCCTTTCGCTGCGCGCCGCCGTACCCTGCGCGGGTCTGCAGCACTTCTGGGACAGCAGCATGCGCACCGCCATGGTCTGTGCCTGGCTGGCCCAGCGGCTGCACGGCGTGAGCAAGGAAACGGCGCATCTGTACGGCCTGTTCCATGACTGCGCGATCCCGCTCATGCTGGCGCGTTTTCCCGACTATCTGGAAACGCTCGAACTGGCGGCTTCGGGCAACGGCCTGCTGATCGAACTGGAAAACGAGCGGCACGGCACCAACCACGTCATCGTCGGCAAGATCCTGGCCAGCAACTGGCAGTTGCCCGATGTTCTGCGCCAGGCCATTGCACTACATCACGAACCGGGCCTGTTCGATGATGCGCAGCCGCGCAATGTCCGGACCCTGGTCGCACTGGGTCGCGTCGCCGAAGCGATCGAGGAAAGCCACAGCGGCACCTACCTCGACGCCGAGTGGCCGCGTTTCAGCCAGACCGTGCTGGAGTTCCTCGACCTGAGCGAGCACGAGTTCGCCGACCTGCGCGACGACATCCGCGAACTGCTGACCCACGAGGCCTGAGCCGGACGATGTCCTGGCAATTCTGGATCGACCGCGGCGGCACCTTCACCGACATCGTCGCCCGCTCGCCGGACGGCCGACTGCGCCAGCTCAAGCTGCTTTCCGAAAACCCCGAACGCTATCCGGATGCCGCCATCGCCGGCATCCGGACGGTGCTCGGCCTCGACGGCGAGTCGCCGATCCCGGAAGGCCTGATCGAAGCGGTCAAGATGGGCACCACAGTCGGCACCAACGCCCTGCTCACCCGCACCGGCGAGCCGACCCTGCTGGTCACCACAGCCGGTTTCGCCGACCAACTGCCGATCGGCGACCAGAGCCGGCCCGACATCTTTGCCCTGCACATCGAGAAGCCGGCACCGCTCTACGACTGCGTCGTCGAAGCCGACGAACGCATGGATGCGCAGGGCGCGATCATCCGCCCGCTCGATACCGCCGCCCTAGAACGAAACTTGGCCGATGCCCGGCAACGCGGCCTCAAGGCCTGCGCCATCGCCTTCATGCACAGCTGGAAGAATCCGGTCCACGAGCATGAGGCCGGCGCGATCGCCGCCCGGCTCGGTTTCAGCCAGGTCACCCTGTCCCACCGGGCCTCGCCGTTGATCAAGTTCCTGCCCCGGACCGAAACGGCGGTGCTCGACGCCTATCTGTCCCCGCCGCTGCGTCGCTACGTCGAACAGGTGGCCGACGCCCTGCCGGCCGATTGCCGCCTGGAGTTCATGCAATCGAACGGCGGCCTGGTCGCGGCCAGGCAGTTCCAGGGCAAGGACAGTGTCCTGTCGGGTCCGGCCGGCGGCCTGATCGGCATGATCAAGGCCGGCCGCGCCGCCGGCCTGGACCGGCTGATCGGCTTCGACATGGGCGGCACCTCGACCGACGTCTCGCTCCATGCCGGCGAACTGGAACGGCAGGCCGAGACCGTCGTCGCCGGCTGTCGGGTCCGGGTGCCGATGCTGGCGGTGCACACCGTCGCGGCCGGCGGCGGCTCGGTGCTGCACTTCGACGGCAGCCGGCTCATGGTCGGCCCCGACTCCGCCGGCAGCCGGCCCGGCCCGACCGCCTACCGGCACGGCGGCCCGCTCGCGGTGACCGACGCCAACCTGCTGCTCGGCCGCATCCAGGCTGCGCACTTCCCGGCCGTGTTCGGCCCGGAAGGCGACCAGCCGCTCGATGCCGAAGCGGTACGGACTGGCTTCGAAAGACTGACCGACCGGGTCAATGCCGAACTCGATCTCGACTACACGCCGGAACGGCTGGCCGAAGGCTTCCTCGCCATCGCCGTGGAGAACATGGCCGACGCCGTGCGCCACATCACCCTGGAGCGCGGCGTCAATCCGGCCGATTTCGCTCTGGTCTGCTTCGGCGGCGCCGGCGGCCAGCTCGCCTGCCGGGTCGCCGCCAGCCTGGGCATCGGCCGGATCCTGATCTCGCCCTTCGCCTCGGTCCTGTCGGCCTACGGCATCGGCTTGGCGGAACGGCGCGAGGTCCGCCAGATCGCCGTGGAACGCCTTCTTCCCTTCCTCGCGGAGGGAGAGGCTGGGGGAGAGGAACCCCGCCCGGCGTCATTCGATCCGGATTCCCTCACTCCAACCCCTCTGCCGAAAGGAGAGGGGATCAATAGGCGCGCTCTGCTCCGCTATCAGGGTTCGGACACCACCTTGGCCGTCCCCCTCGGCGGCCTGGATGATATGGCCGCCGCCTTCCATGCCCTGCACGCCCAGCGCTTCGGCTTCGCCGATCCGGGCCGGCCACTGGTCTGCGTCGCCATCGAGGTCGAAACCGTCTCGGGCGGCGGCGAGGCGGCACCCTACGCCACCGCCGGCCAACCGGTCCCGGCCGAGACGGTGCGCGCCTATCTGGACGGCGACTGGCGCGAGGTCCCGCTCCATCGACGCGAAAACCTGATGGCCGGCCAGCGTGTCGACGGCCCGGCCCTGATAGTCGAAGCCGGCTCCTGCACCGTACTCGACCCCGGTTGGCTGGCCGAGCTGACCGGGCGCGGCGACCTGCTGCTGAGTTCTTCCGCCTGGCTCCAGCGCAGCCCGGACCTCGACCGCCCCGATCCGACCTGGCTCACCCTGTTCAACCGCCGCTTCATGAGCATCGCCGAGGACATGGGCCGGGTGCTGCAGATGACCGCCCGCTCGGTCAACATCCGGGAGCGGCTCGACTTCTCCTGCGCCCTGTTCGACCGCGAGGGCAAGCTGATCGCCAACGCCCCGCACATCCCGGTCCACCTGGGCAGCATGGGCGACTCGGTCGAGGCGATCATCGCCCGCTTCGCCGACCTGGCGCCGGGCGACGCCTTCCTGATCAACTCGCCCTACGCCGGCGGCACCCACCTGCCCGACATCACCGTGGTGCGGCCGGTGTTCTCGGCCGACGGCGGCACGCTGCGCTATTTCACCGCTGCCCGCGCCCACCACGCCGATGTCGGCGGCATCGCCCCCGGCTCCATGCCGGCCACCAGCACCCGGATCGAGGAGGAAGGCTGCCTGTCGGACGGCCTGCGCATCGCCGCCGGCGGCCGTTTCCTGGAAGCCGAGGTGCGCGCCTGGTTGGCCTCGGCCGCGCCGGCCGCCCGCAACCCGGACCAGAACGTCGCCGACCTTCAGGCCCAGCTCGCCGCCTGTGCCCAAGGCGAGGCCCAGCTGCGCCGGCTGGAGGAGGAGACCGGCGCCAAGGCGGTGACCCGCTACATGGCCTTCGTCCAGGACAACGCCGAGGCCGCCGTGCTGCGCCTGCTCGACCGACTGAAGGACGGCACGTTCGAACTGCCGCTCGACGGCGGCAGCCGAATCCGGGTCGCGATCCGCATCGCCGGCGACCGCGCCGTCATCGACTTCGCCGGCACCTCCGGTCCGCACCCCGGTAACCTGAACGCCCCGGCCGCCATCGTCCGCTCGGCCGTGCTCTACGTCTTCCGCACCCTGCTCGACGTGGACATCCCGCTCAATGCCGGCGTGCTGCGTCCGCTCGACATCCGCCTGCCGGATGATTCGCTGCTCAACCCACGGCTGCCCGCCGCCGTGGTAGCCGGCAACGTCGAGACCTCGCAGAACATCGTCGACGCCTTGTACGGCGCGCTCGGCGCTCTGGCCGCCAGCCAGGGCACGATGAACAATTTCAGCTTCGGCGACGGCTTGCACCAGTATTACGAGACCGTCTGCGGCGGCACCGGGGCCGGCCCGGAATTCGACGGGGCGTCGGCGGTGCACAGCCACATGACCAACTCGCGCCTGACCGACCCGGAGGTGCTGGAACTGAATTTCCCGGTCCGGCTCGAGTGCTTCGCCATCCGCACCGGCTCGGGGGGCGCCGGCCGGCATTATGGCGGCGACGGCATCGTCCGCCGGCTCCGATTCCTGGTTCCCATGCAGGGCAACCTGATCGCCCTAAGCAGGGAGATCGCACCGTTCGGCCTGAACGGCGGCGGCGCCGGACAGCCTGGCCGGCAATGGATCGAACGGGCCGACGGTGCCATTGAAGCACTGCCGGGCATCGCCCGTTTCGAACTGAGCAAGGACGATGTATTCGTGCTCGAAACCCCGGGCGGCGGCGGCTATTCGAGTTGACGCCCGATTGTATGGCTGGGCCAAACTCGATATCGGCGGCGCCGGTCAGACAGCCGCCATCGCACTAGAACACCTCATTCCGCATTGCACGGTTTCGCCGCGAATTCGCCGCACCAGTCCGAGAAACCGACAATTGGGTGCTTCCAATGATGTTTTTCGTTGGGCGAGCTGTCGCCCGCATACATAGGAGGAAAACGGCGGCAGTCGCCATGCCCCTCTTGCTCATAGGGGAGGTAATACTGGCAATGCTCGCATCTCGCTGTATCTGAAGACTGCATGGTTGGCATGACAGGTAACAGGCTGATAGATCAGTAAAGCCGCAATGGTATGCCAAGGAGTGAAGATCGTCGTGCTGTCTTGATCGCCGCAAATCGGCCGAAACAACCGTTACCGCGGCAACGGAAATTCCTGCCCTGATAAGGACAATGGAAAAAGAGGAACAGGCAGTGCGTGCAAAACTTCTACAGCGCGTTTTCAGAATGCTTTTTCTTCAACAACCCCAGCAGCAATGCTTCCAACTCGCCACCATTCAGATACGGATAATTGCTATGCAGTTTCTGCATGATCCGATAGAAACGGGCTGAAGCGTTCTCGGAATCGCCGTTCTGAATGATGGGTTCGATTTTCTCGAGCGCATCGTCCAACAGCAGTTGCTGTTTCAGCCTGCTCTTTGGATAACCGCTAGGCGTCACATTTTTATCGGATATGAAGTGGGGATCGGCATTCATCGCAAATAACCATGTGTCGTGCGGTGGGGTTGTCGTTTTAGCACCAGCACATTGCGGAATCATGAAGCTGCCCCACTTTTGTGGAATGGAACCATGGCGCCTTGGCCGAAATGAGACCGCCGAACCGGACCGCGAACGCCGCCCGGTTTCGGCCAGATCAGCCACTGCCCGCATCAATGCGGCGGGTCTGCCGGCTTATCCGCTTCCGGCTCGGTCTCGAAGCCCCAATCGCCCCAGGTATACCAGTCCTCGCCGAGGATCTCGATCGGGTGTTCGGTCCGGCCCGAGCCGTTGCCGCACAAGAGCGAGTCCGCCGGGCAATACTTGTCGCAGCCCCAGCAGATCCGCTCCGGGTGCTTGGGGTGCTTGGGGAATTTCTGAGCCTTCTTATTCATGGTGTCATCTTAGGCCGATTCGGTTCAGTAGACGAAGCGCCCTTCCAGCTCTTCCAGGTTGAGCGCCTTGAGGATCGCCAGCGCCCGCTCCCGCGCGCTGCGCTTGGGGCCGCCCTTGCGCGTGGCGATGATCAGTTCGTTCTTCATCGAGTGTTCCCAGCCGACCAATTCGGTCACCGTGACCTGATAGCCGCGCGCCTCCAGCAGCAGACAGCGCAGCACGTTGGTCACCTGGCTGCCGAACTCGCGGGTGTGGATCGGGTGGCGCCACAGTTCCGACAGCGGCGTCAGGCCGAGCGACTCGGCCTTGTGCTTGCGCAAGACGGCGGCGACCTCGGCCTGGCAACACGGGATCAGCACGACGTGGTCGGCCGACTTCTCCAAGGCGAAGCGAATGGCGTCGTCGGTCGCCGTGTCGCAGGCATGCAGGGCAGTGACGACGTCGATCCGTTCCGGCAGCACAGGGTCCGTGATCGACTGCTCGACGGTCAGATTGAGGAAGGCCATCCGGCCGAAGCCGAGGCGATGGGCCAGTTCCTGCGACTTGGTCACCAGTTCCGGCCGGGTCTCGATGCCGTACAGGTGGCCGACCTCGCGCTGCTTGAAGAACAGGTCGTAGAGGATGAAGCCGAGATAGGACTTGCCGGCGCCGTGGTCGACCAGATCGAGGTCGCCGCGCCGTTCGAGCACCTCATCGAGCAGCGGCTCGATGAACTGGTAGAGGTGGTAGACCTGTTTCAGCTTGCGCCGGGTGTCCTGGTTGAGCCGGCCCTCGCGGGTCAGGATGTGCAGTTCCTTGAGCAGCTCGATCGACTGGCCCGGCCGGATCTCCGGGATCAGCTGCATGGCGGCATGCTTCATTCTTCGCCGTCCAGGACCTTCTTGAGGCCGGCGTGGCCGAGCCGCTGCAGGGTCTCGATGTTGCGCTTGTAGATGTCGTCCGGGTCCGGATAGTTGGCCACCGCCCGGTCGATGCTAGCCTCGCGGATCAGGTGGATGGTCGGGTACGGCGCGCGGTTGGTGTAGTTGCCGATGTCGTCCGGCTCGGTGTCGGCGAACTGGAAGGCCGGGTGAAAGCTCGCCACCTGGATGACGCCTTCCAGGTCATGCTCGATCACAGCCTGCTCGGCCAGTTCCATGAAGGCATTGAACTCCTCGAAATCGGGCAGCAGTTCGGGATGGATCAGCAGTGTGGTGTCGATCTCGGCCGGATCGGTCGCGGCCAGCAGGTCGAGCTCGCGGTCCAGTTCTTCCAGAAAGGCGTCGAGATGGCGCGCCTCGCTGACCACGAAGCGGACCTGGTTCTTGACGTAGACCGAACGGGCGAACGGACACAGGTTGAGGCCGATGACGGCCTTCTCGACCCAGTTGCGGGTGGCGGCAATGACTTCGTCACGGGTCGGCATGGCTACTCCATCAACAGGACTTCGGGGGTTTCCAGCACGTCCCTCACCGACTTGAGGAAGCTCACCGCCTCGCGGCCGTCGACGATGCGGTGATCGTAGGACAGCGCCAGGTACATCATCGGCCGGATCACCACCTGGCCGTCGACCGCCACCGGCCGGTCCTGGATGCGGTGCAGGCCGAGCACGCCGGACTGCGGCGGATTGAGGATGGGTGTCGACAGCATCGAACCGAACACGCCGCCGTTGGAGATGGTGAAGGTGCCGCCTTCCAGTTCCTCGATCTTCAGTTCCAGGCTGTTGGCCCGGCGGGAGAAGTCGGCAATCTGCTGCTCGATGGCGGCCAGGCTCATCCGGTCGGCGTCACGCAGCACCGGCACCACCAGGCCGCGCTCCGAGCCGACCGCGATGCCGATGTCGTAGCAATCGTGGTAGACGATGTCGTGGCCGTCGACGCTGGCGTTGACCACCGGGAACTGCTTGAGGCCGCGGCAGACCGCCTTGACGAAGAAGGACATCAGGCCGAGCTTGACGCCGTGGCGGGCCTGGAACTCCTCCTGGACCCGCTTGCGCAGGGTCTGCACCGGCTGCATGTCGACCTCGTTGAAGGTGGTCAGGATGGCGGCGCTACGCTGTGCTTCCAGCAGGCGCTCGGCGATGCGCTGGCGTAGCCGGCTCATCGGCACCCTACGATCGGCCCGACCGGGCGGATAGACCGTCGGCTTGACCGGTTCGGCAGGCGTGGCGGGCTTGGGCGGCTCGGCCCTGGCCGGTTCGGCGACCGCCGGTGCCGGCTCCTGTTTGGCTGCGGGAGCGGCCACCGCCACCGACGCATCCGTCTCGATCTCGCCCAGCACGTCCTCCGGCTTCACCTCGCTGCCGTTCGGCATGTGGATCGCCGCCAGGACGCCGGCCGCGGGTGCCGACACCTCCAGGATGACCTTGTCGGTCTCCAGGTCGAGCAGGGTTTCGTCCCGTTCGACGGTGTCGCCGACCTGCTTGCGCCATTCCAGCAGGGTGCCGCTTTGCACGGACTCGGAGAATTCGGGGGTTTTGACTTGGACGCGCATGGGGAGTCATCATTCGGTAAGAATTCTAAGATTATAGGCCCGCCGCGCTTGGATACAGTCACCCTGCTATGTTTGCTGGCCGTCTTCGTCGTGTTGGCGTTCAATTACACGAACGGTTTCCACGATGCCGCGAACATCATCGCCACCGTCATCGCCTCCCGCGCCATGACACCCATCCAGGCCGTGGTGGTGGTTTCGGTCTTCGAATTTCTCGGCCCGCTCCTGGGCGGCACGGCGGTCGCGGACACCATCGGCCACTTCATCACCCTGTCCGACCTGCCCGCCCACCTGGCCCTGACCGTCATATTGAGCGGTCTGGCCGGCGCCATCTTCTGGAACCTGGTCACCTGGCGCCTGGGCATCCCCTCCTCCTCCTCCCATGCCCTGATCGGCGGACTGATCGGCGCGGTGGTCCTGGCCGTGGGCACGGATCATGTGGCCTGGGGCTTCCATGAACTCGGGCACGGCCACTTCACGGGCGTCACCAAGGTCATCCTGGCCCTGGTCCTGTCGCCCGTGCTCGGCTATTTCGTCGGCTACCTGTTCCACACCGTGATGCGCTATGCGGTGCGCGCCACGCACCCGCGCATCAACCGCCGCCTGCGCCTGGGCCAGTACCTGACCGCCGCCCTGCTGGCCTTCTCGCACGGCGCCAACGACGCCCAGAAGAGCCTGGGCATCCTGACCCTGGTCCTGCTCCTGGGCGGCTTCATCCCGCGCTTCGAAGTGCCGTTCTGGGTCATCCTGGCCTGCGCCGTCACCATGACCCTGGGCATCCTGTCCGGCGGCTGGCGCATCGTCCGCACCCTGGGTTTCGCCATCTACAAGGTACGCCCGCTGCACGCCCTGGATTCGCAGCTCACCTCGGCCGGCGTGATCCTGACCGCTTCATTGATCGGCGCGCCGGTCTCGACCACCCACGTGGTCGCCACCGCCATCATGGGCATCGGCGCCTCGGAACGGCCGCGCGACGTCCGCTGGAGCAAGGCGCGCGAGATCGTCACCGCCTGGCTGCTGACCATCCCGGCCGCCGCCCTGGTCGGTGCGATCGTCTATGCCCTGATCTTCACCATTCTGAAAAGAGGCCTGCCGTGATCAACCCCATCTCCATCATGCACAGGGTGCTCGACCGGATCTTTCCCAAGGCGCCGGACTTCTTCCACCTGCTGTCCGAACAGGCGACCCAGGTCACCCACACGGTCAATCTGCTGGTCGACTTCATGGCCACCAGCGCACCGGAGATCTGCCGCCAGATCAGGAAGGACGAACACGCCGCGGATACCGTCAAGGTCCAGAACCTGCATACCCTGAACGAAGCCTTCGCCACCGACATCGACCGGGAGGACATCTACCGCGCCATCATGGATCTGGACGAGATCGTCAATTACTGCAAGGACTGCGTGAACGAGATGGAAGCGCTGGCCGTCACGCCCGACCGCTACACCTACGAACTGGCCGCCACCCTGAGGGACGGCTGCCAGACCCTGGCGACCGGCTTCAGCAAATTGGGCAGCCAGTCGGCCGAAGCGGCGATCGACGCGGACAGTGCCCGGAAATCCGGCCGCCAGATGGAGAAGCTCTACCGCAAGGCCCTGGCCGAACTGTTCCAGGGCGAGGACTTCCTCAACATGCTGAGACGGCGCGAGATCTACCAGCACCTCGACCGCGCCGGCGGCAAGCTGGAACATTGCGCCAACACGCTGCACGACATCGTGGTCAAGATCGGTTGAGCAAAATGTCATCCCGGTCAGGCAGACCCGGGCCGTACCAGCCGCGCCGCGCCAACGGCCATGCCGCCGGGCTCGGCTCGGGAGCGAACCCGCACGACGGGAAAAGCGGCTGATTCGACATGGGGAACATGCATATCCAGTCTTCTTCCCGACTTCTCCGGTGGCTCCGCCTGGCGCTGACAGGCGGCCTGTCCGCCCTGTTCTGGCTGGCCGTAGCCTCCTCCCCGTGCAGTGCGGCCGCCCTGCAGCAGAACGCCAGGCCGGCCCCCGTTCCGACCCGCATCACCGTGGTCAGCGACGACGACTACCCGCCCTATGTCTTCCGCAACGCCGATGGCCAGCTGACCGGCTACCTGGTCGATCTCTGGCGGCTTTGGGAAAAGCAGACCGGCGTGCAGGTCAGGCTGATCGCCACCGACTGGAACAAGGCCCAGCAGATCATGGCGTCGGGCAAGGCCGACGTCATCGACACCATATTCCGTACGCCGGCACGGGAGGCCCTGTACGACTTCTCCGAGCCCTATGCCGAACTGCCGGTGCCGATCTTCGTCCACGAATCGATCACCGGGATCACCGACCTGGCCTCCCTGCGCGGCTTCCTGGTCGGCGCCAAGAAGGGCGATGCCTGCATCGACCGGCTCCAGGCCGGCGGCGTCCGTTCCCTGCAGTTGTACGACAGCTATCAGGCCATCATCGACGCCGCGGTCGCCGGCCAGGTCAAGATTTTCTGCCTGGACGGCCCGCCGGCCAGCTACCTGCTCTACCGGGCCGGCGCCGACCGGAGTTTCCGCAAGGCATTCATCCTATACAGCGGGCATTTCCATCGTGCCGTGCACAAGGGCGACCGCAGCACCCTGGCCCTGGTGCAACGTGGATTCGCCGCCATTCCCGGCGCCGAAACGAGGGCACTGAAGGACAAGTGGCTGGGCACGCCGCTGTCCAGACCGCCTTATGCCCGCTACCTGAGCTACATCCTGCTCGCCATCGGCCTGATCGGTACCCTGATGCTGGCCCTGCTGTTCCTGCTCCGGCGCGAAGTCGCACGCCGGACCACGCAGCTCGAACGGGAACGCGGCCACCTGCGGACCCTGGTCCAGACCATCCCGGACCTGGTCTGGCTGAAAAGCCCGGACGGCGTCTTCCTGAGCTGCAACCACGAATTCGAGCGCTTTTACGGCGCCAAGGAAGCCGACATCGTCGGCAAGACCGACTACGACTTCGTTTCCGGGGAGAAGGCCGACCGTTTCCGGCAGACTGACCGCGAGGCCTTGATGGCCGGCGGCCCGACGGTCAATGAGCAATGGGTGGAATACCTCGGCGACGGCCGCCGGGTGCTGCTGGAAACCATCAAGACCCCCATGCGCGACAGCGCCGGCCGGGTGCTGGGCATCCTCGGCATCGCCCGCGACATCACCGCCCGCAAACAGGCCGAAGAGCAGATCCGCACCCTGGCCTACTTCGACCCCTTGACCCGGCTGCCCAACCGGCGCCTGCTCATGGATCGATTGGGCCAGGCCCTGATCGCCAGCAACCGCAACCATGAATTCGGCGCCCTGCTGATCCTCGATCTGGACAACTTCAAGACCCTCAACGACAGCCAGGGCCACGACATCGGCGACAAACTGCTGGTCGAAGCGGCCCGCCGCCTGCTGGCCAGCGTGCGCCAGGAAGACACCGTATCCCGCCTGGGCGGCGACGAATACGTGATCTTGCTGGAGGGGCTCGGCACGACCGAGGAATCGGCGGCCAATCAGGCCGAACTCGTCGCTGAAAAACTGCGCCGCGCGCTCAACGCACCCTATGCGCTCGAAGGCAGCGAAAACGAATTCCACAGTTCGACCAGCATCGGCCTGACGCTCTTCCTCGGTCAGGGCACCCCGGTCGACATCTTGTTGAAACAGGCCGACGTGGCGCTCTACCAGGCCAAGGACGCGGGCCGCAACGCAGTCCGCTTCTTCAACCCAGCCATGCAGGCCGCCATCGATTCGCGTGCCGCGCTGGAAAGCGCCCTGCGCCGCGGCCTGGACAACGGCGATTTCCGGCTCCATTACCAGCCCCAGGTCGACCAGTATGGACGCCTGATCGGCGCCGAGGCCCTGATCCGCTGGCTATCGCCGACCCAAGGCGTGGTCCTACCGGCCCACTTCATCCCCCTGGCCGAGGAAACCGGTCTGATCGTCCAGATCGGCGAATGGGTGCTGGATACGGCCTGCCGCCAACTTCAGGACTGGTCAACCGACGAACGCACCCGGCACCTGAAGATCGCGGTCAACGTCAGCGCTCGCCAGTTCCACCAGCCCGACTTCGTCGAACAGGTCCGCCGGAGCCTGCTCGCCAACGGCGCCGACCCGTCCCGCCTCAAGCTGGAGCTGACCGAGAGCGTGGTGCTCGACAACGTCGATGCGGTCATCGAACGCATGCAGCAACTGGACGGCCTGGGTGTCGGCTTCGCGCTCGATGACTTCGGCACCGGCTATTCCTCGCTGTCCTACCTCAAGCGCCTGCCGCTCGACCAGGTCAAGATCGACCAGTCCTTCGTCCGCGACGTGACCCGCGACCCGAACGATGCCGCCATCGTCCGCGCCATCCTGGCCATGAGCCGGTCGCTCGGCCTGGAGGTGATCGCCGAGGGGGTGGAGACCCAGGAGCAGCGCGACTTCCTGCTCGCGAACGGCTGCACCGCCTACCAGGGCTACCTGTTCGGCCGGCCGGTGCCGATCGAGGAATGGGAGTTGAAGACGGCCTGACAGGGCGCCTGGCCGGCTACGCCCTTAACTTCGCGGCGTCAAGTTAGCCTGCGCCGCAAGGTCAAAGAATTTTACGAACCGAAAAATTCTTTGACCTTGTCCATGAACCCCTTGGCTCGGGGGTTGTGCTTGGCTTCGTGACCGCGGCCGATTTCCTCGAATTCGCGCAGCAGTTCCCGCTGCCGGTCGGTGAGATTGATCGGCGTCTCCACCACTACGTGGCAATGCAGGTCGCCCGGGGCATTGCTGCGCACGCCCTTGATGCCCTTGCCGCGCAGGCGGAACACCTTGCCGCTCTGGGTTTCGTTGGGAATCTTGATGGTGGCCTGGCCGTCCAGGGTCGGGATGGTGATTTCGCCACCCAGGGCCGCCGTCGAGAACGAGATCGGCATCTCGCAATGCAGATCGTTGTGGTCGCGGCTGAAGACCGGGTGCGGGCGCAGATGGACCTGGACGTAGAGATCCCCCGGCGGTCCGCCGTTGACCCCCGATTCGCCTTCGCCGGCCAAGCGGATGCGGTCGCCCTCGTCCACCCCGGCCGGGATGCGCACCGACAGGGTCTTGTGCTGCTTGACCCGACCCTCGCCATGGCAATGGGTGCAGGGGTCGGCGACCACCCGGCCGGTGCCGTGGCAATGGGGACAGGCCTGCTGCACCGAGAAGAAGCCCTGCTGCATGCGCACCTGGCCATGGCCGCCGCAGGTCGGACAGGTGACCGGCTGGGTGCCGGGCTTGGCGCCGCTGCCGTGGCAGTGTTCGCACTCGGTCAGCACCGGGATGCGGATCTTGGTCTCGGTGCCGCGCGCCGCTTCTTCCAGGGAGAGTTCCAGGTTGTAGCGCAGGTCGGCACCGCGGTAGACCTGGGAGCGGCCCCGGCCGCCGGCTCCGCCGAAGATGTCGCCGAAGATGTCGGAGAAGGCGTCGGCGAAGTCGCGGAAACCGGCCCCGCCGGCGCCCGCCCCCATCGACGGATCGACCCCGGCGTGGCCGTACTGGTCGTAGGCCGCCTTCTTCTGCGGATCGGACAGGATTTCGTAGGCCTCCTTGGCCTCCTTGAACTTCTCCTCCGCATCCTTGTTGTCCGGATTGCGGTCCGGATGGTGCTTCATCGCGGCCTTCTTGAAGGCCTTCTTGATTTCTTCGTCCGAAGCGCCCTTGGACACGCCGAGGACTTCGTAATAGTCGCGTTTGCTCATGTGCGGAAGTGGGAGTTAGGGATAGGAAGGAGTCGGACGGAAAAAGGGAGAAACGGGGTCGCCCCCGTTTCTCCCCCACGCAGTCTTACTTGTCCTTGACTTCTTCGAACTCGGCGTCGACCACGTCGTCGTCGGGCTTGGCGCCGCCGGCCGCACCGGCTTCGGCACCAGGCTGGCCGCCCTGCTGGGCGTACATCTGCTCGGCCAGCTTATGGCTGGCTTCGCCCAGGGCCTGGGTCTTGGCGTCGATCTCGTCCTTGTCGCCGGACTTGGCCGCCGCTTCGAGGGCGGTGATGGCTTCCTCGATCTTGGTCTTCTCGTCGGCCGTGACCTTGTCGCCGTAGTCCTTCAGGGCCTTGCGCACCGAGTGGATCATGCTGTCGGCCTGGTTGCGGGCGTTGGCCAGCTCGAAGGCCTTGTGGTCTTCGGCGGCGTGGGCCTCGGCGTCCTTCACCATCTGCTGGATCTCGGTCTCGCTCAGGCCGGAGTTGGCCTTGATGGTGATCTTGGCTTCCTTGCCGGTGCCCTTGTCCTTGGCCGAAACGTGCAGGATGCCGTTGGCGTCGATGTCGAAGGTGACCTCGATCTGCGGCATGCCGCGCGGCGCGGGAGGAATGTCGGACAGGTTGAACTGGCCCAGGCTCTTGTTGCCGGAGGCCATCTCGCGCTCGCCCTGCAGGACGTGGATGGTCACCGCGCTCTGGTTGTCGTCGGCGGTGGAGAACACCTGCGACTGGCGGGTCGGGATGGTGGTGTTCTTGCCGATCAGCTTGGTCATCACGCCGCCCAGGGTCTCGATGCCCAGCGACAGCGGGGTGACGTCGAGCAGCAGCACGTCCTTGACCTCGCCCTGCAGCACGCCGCCCTGGATGGCGGCACCGACGGCCACGGCCTCGTCCGGGTTGACGTCCTTGCGCGGGTCCTTGCCGAAGAACTCCTTCACCACTTCCTGCACCTTGGGCATGCGGGTCATGCCGCCGACCAGGATCACGTCGGAGATGTCGGTGACCTTGACGCCGGCATCCTTGATGGCGGTCCGGCAGGGCTCGATGGTGCGCTTGATCAGTTCCTCGACCAGCGACTCGAACTTGGCCCGGGTGATCTTCAGCACCAGGTGCTTGGGACCGGTGGCATCGGCCGTGATATAGGGCAGGTTGATCTCGGTCTGGGTCGAGGACGACAGTTCGATCTTGGCCTTCTCGGCAGCTTCCTTCAAGCGCTGCAGGGCCAGCACGTCGGCCTTCAGGTTGACGCCCTGCTCCTTCTGGAACTCCTCGATGATGTAGTCGATCAGGCGCTGGTCGAAGTCCTCGCCGCCCAGGAATGTGTCGCCGTTGGTCGACAGCACTTCGAACTGGTGCTCGCCCTCGATCTCCGCGATCTCGATGATCGAGATGTCGAAGGTGCCGCCGCCCAGGTCGAACACTGCGATCTTGCGGTCGCCTTCCTGCTTGTCCATGCCGAAGGCCAGGGCCGCGGCGGTGGGCTCATTGATGATCCGCTTCACTTCCAGGCCGGCGATCCGGCCGGCGTCCTTGGTGGCCTGGCGCTGGCTGTCGTTGAAGTAGGCCGGGACGGTGATGACGGCCTCGGTCACGGTCTCGCCCAGGTAGTCCTCGGCGGTCTTCTTCATCTTCTTCAGCACTTCGGCGGAAATCTGGGGCGGGGCCTTCTTGTCGCCGCGCACTTCGACCCAGGCGTCGCCGTTGTCGGCCTTGAGGATCTTGTAGGGCATCAGGTCGATGTCCTTCTGCACTTCCTTCTCTTCGAAGCGGCGGCCGATCAGGCGCTTGACCGCGAACAGGGTGTTCTTCGGGTTGGTGACGGCCTGGCGCTTGGCCGGGGCGCCGGCCAGGATCTCGCCGTCCTCGGCATAGGCGATGATGGACGGCGTGGTGCGCGCGCCTTCGGAGTTCTCGATGACCTTGGGTTTGCCGCCTTCCATGATGGCGACGCAGGAGTTGGTGGTACCCAGGTCGATGCCGATGATCTTGCCCATGATGTGATTCCTCAAAAATTATTGAACTGTTTCCGATATGGGTATGTCCCGCCGGACTTCAAGCCCACCGGGCGCAAAGTCGTCAGCCCTTGGGCTTGGTGACCATGACCAAAGCCGGGCGCAACACCCGCTCGTTGAGCAGGTAGCCCTTCTGCAGGACGCTGGCCACGGTGTTGGCCTCGCCCTCGCCGTCCACCATGCCGATGGCCTGGTGGCTGTTGGGGTCGAATTTTTCGCCGAGCGGGTTCACCTCGGCGAGGCTGTTCTTCTCGAACACGCTGGCGAGCTGCTTCAAGGTCAGCTCGACGCCGCTCTTCAGGCTTTCGATGCTGGCCGCATCGCCGGTGGCGAGCGCCGCCTCCAGGCTGTCCTTGACCGCCAGCAGTTCGCCGGCGAACTTCTCGACGGCGAACTTGCGGGCCTTCTCGGCGTCCTCGGCGGCGCGGCGGCGGACGTTCTCGGTTTCGGCCTTCGCCCGCAGCCAGGCATCGTGATGTTCCTGGGCCTGCAATTCGGCCTGGCGGAGCGACTCCTCCAGGCTGGGCATGGTGTCCTTGGCGGCGGCTTGTTCAGCAGCGGCTTGCGTATCCGCCTCTGCGGCATTCAGTTTTTCTTCAGACATAATCGGCTCTCTCCTACGACCCCTCAACGAATGGGGGCGATGGCGGGCATTTCAAGGGTGGGATTGAAAAAACGGCTCAGATTTCGCGGAATTCGAGTATCTGATCGAGACGGAGGGTGGTTTCCAGTCCCTCCTCCGACCGGACCTGGAGCCATTCGGCGCCGGCCCGGGTATAGACATCCAGAGGCAGCGCATCGAATTCGCTGCGGCCTTCGTCCGTCCGGCAGACCAGATGCAGCCTGCGCCGCTTCAGAACGGCGAACTCCAGCCGTTCATGGTCGACGCAGGCGATCGGTACGTAGCCCTCCGCCATCAGCGCAGATGGAACATGGCCTCGGCGTGCGGCCGGACGGCATCGCCGATGGAGGTGCCCAGTCGGTGCGCCAGGCGGTCGGCCAGGTTTTCCTGAGGGGTGTAATCGACCACGTCCTTGGCCTTGACCACCTCGCGCGCCACGTAATCGAGGCTGCCCAGGCCGTCGGCCAGGCCAAGCTCGATGCCGCGCGTGCCGTCCCAGACCAGGCCGCTGAACAGTTCCGGGTCGTCCTTCAGGCGCTTGCCACGGCCCTTCTTGACGACCTGGATGAACTGCTGGTGGATATCCTCCAGCATGTTCTTGGCATAGGCCTCCTGCTTGACGTCCACCGGCGAGAACGGATCGAGGAAACCCTTGTTTGCCCCGGCCGTCAGCAGACGCCGCTCGATGCCCAGCTTCTTCATGCCCTCGGTGAAGCCGAAGCCGTCCATGAGGACGCCGATCGAACCGATCAGCGAGGCCTTGTCGACGAAGATCTTGTCGGCGCTGGCAATGATGTAATAGCCGCCGGACGCGCAGATGTCGTCGACCACGGCATAGACCGGGATGTTGGGATACTTGGCGCGCAGGCGGTAGACCTCGTCGTTGATCTGGCCGGCCTGGACCGGAGAGCCGCCCGGGCTGTTGCAGCGCAGCACCACGGCCTTGGTCTTCTTGTCCTCGAAGGCGTTGTCCAGGGCTTCGATGATGTCGTCGGCCTGGACTCCGCCATTGCCGCCGATCTCGCCGTCGATCTGCACCAGAGCGGTATGCGGCCCGACCGAGGTCAGCTCGCCGTCCTTCTGGAAGACGACGCTCATCAGCAGCAGGACCAGCAAGGCGAGCCAGAACAGCCGGAAGAACAGGCTCCAGCGCCGTGCCCGGCGTTGCTCCTGCAGGTTGGCCAGCAGCAGCCGTTCCAATGCACCGTGCTCGGAATCATGGGTATCTTCAGACATGGGTTTGCGTCCTGTTTGACCGGGAAAGGATTATAGCCGGCTCAGGCGTTGGCCCGAAGCCAGTCGGCCAGTTCGGCAAAACTGCCGCACAGGGCGACCGGCCGATATCCGGCCAGCGTCTCGGGCGGATGAGCGCCATAGCCGGCGGCCAGCGCGTCGATGCCGGCATTGCGGGCCATCTCCAGGTCGTGACTGGTGTCGCCGATCATGATGGCCCGCTCGGGCGGCACCATCAGCTGCTCCAGCAGTTCCTGGATCATGGCGGGATGGGGCTTGGAGAAGGTCTCGTCGGCGGTGCGGGAGGCGTGGAAATACGGCTCCAGGCCGCTGTGCCCGAACGCCCGGTCCAGGCCGCGCCGGGCCTTGCCGGTAGCGACCGCCAAGATGTGGCCGCGCGCGTGCATGTCGCGGATCAGGTCGGCCGCGCCGTCGAACAGGGGAATCTCGTGATCCTGGGCCAGGTAGTGGTAGCGGTAGCGCTCCACCAGTTTAGGGTGTTCCGCCTCCAACTGGTCCGGAAACAGCATTTCGACCGCCTCCTTCAAGCCCAGGCCGATGATGTGGCTGGCCGCCTCCCGGCTCGGCACCGGCCAGCCCAGATCGGCGCTGGCCTGCTGGATGCAGGCGACGATGACCCCGGCCGAATCCATCAGGGTGCCGTCCCAGTCGAAAATCAGTAAGTCGTAGCGTTTGCTCAAGTCGTTTTATCCAAAGTGTCCAGGAATTTGCCCAGATCGTCGGGCAGCGGTGCCGCCAGTTCCATCCGCTGGCCGGTCAGGGGGTGATCGAACGCCACCCGGGCCGCATGCAGGAACATGCGTTTCAGGCCCTGCTTTTTCAAGGCCCGGTTGAGCTCGAAATTGCCGTATTTGTCATCCCCGGCGATGGCGTGCTGCAAGGCGGCCAGATGCACCCTGATCTGATGGGTCCGACCGGTCTTGAGTTC
The DNA here is from genome assembly GCA_036391875.1 of Parasulfuritortus sp. GTDB lineage: Bacteria > Pseudomonadota > Gammaproteobacteria > Burkholderiales > Thiobacillaceae > Parasulfuritortus. Next base: position 25,134 of record DASVZA010000014.1, on the reverse strand, counting down.
CGCTTCCAGCAGACTGAAGTCGCCGTAATTGCGCACCAGCCGGAAAATGGTGTGGGCGTACTGGCCCTCCTCGTCCACGGTCACCCGGCGCTCGCCGTCGTCGGTGTGGTACTTGCGCAGCGCAAGCTTCACGTTCCTCAGCTTGTCGCGCCAATGGCCGGTCGCCAGGGCGAAATAGGTCTTGCGCACCTCGCCGTCGCGCAGCATGCGGTGCAGTTCGACCAGGGCCGAGCGCTTGAGGGCGATCAGCAGGACGCCGGAGGTCTCCTTGTCGAGCCGGTGGGCCAGCTCCATGAACCGGCACTCCGGCAGTTCGCGCCGCAATTGCTCGATGATGCCCAGGCTCACCCCGCTGCCGCCGTGCACGGCCTGGCCGGCCGGCTTGTCGATGACCAGCAGGGCCTCGTCGCGGTAGATGACACGGCCGAGCAGGCTCTTGCCGATCTTGGGCAGGTCGGTCGCCTCGGGCTTGGCCGCCACGCGCACCGGCGGGATGCGCACCTCGTCGCCCACCTGCAGTCGATCGTCCGGCTTCACCCGGCGGCCGTTCACGCGCACTTCACCCTCGCGCAACATGCGGTACACCCGGCTCTTGGGCACGCCCTTGAGGTGTCGGAAAAGGAAGTTGTCCAGACGCTGGTCGGCCGACTCTTCGCCCGCGACCACTTTTGTTACGGCATCTTTGCGCGTTTCTTGCATTAATCTGTATACTGTCGTTTGCTTGTGCAGGCACCCCGAGGGCGTTGGAGATCATGCCCCGACAAGCCTCCGAGCACCGGTTAATACTGCTCACCGGTTCGCGGTTTCGACCACCGACGTCCACGGTTTGTTTGGGAGGCTCATTTAGCCCCAAAAGCCAAGGCGGACGTACAGTCGTGGAGGGAAACGCGAAAAGCAGCGAATGGTAACGTATTTAACGCGACAATCGCACCCGGATATTAAGCTTGGCCGTCTCTTTATCGATTGGCCGATTAATGTAAAAAGATAAACCCTGAACGCAATATGCACGAGACCCAAAGCGACAACCTGACACGCGCCGCCTAATCCCCTGCCTCGCCTTACTGCCGCGCCCGCGCGGCTGGGTTTATCGCCCCGGGGCGCGATTGCGCAGGGGTCAAAAATGAAACGTATGTTGTTCAACGCGACGCAGGCGGAGGAACTCCGCGTCGCTATCGTCGACGGTCAGAAGCTGATCGATCTCGATATTGAGTCCGCCACCAAAGAACAACGCAAAGGGAACATCTACAAGGGCATCATCACCCGCGTGGAACCCAGCCTCGAGGCCTGTTTCGTCGATTACGGCACGGAACGTCACGGCTTCCTACCCTTCAAGGAAATCGCCCGCTCGTCGCTCGGCAATGCCGACGTCGGCCGTGGCCGCATGCAGGACTTCCTGCGCGAAGGCATGGAACTCGTCGTCCAGGTCGAAAAGGATGAACGCGGCAACAAGGGCGCGGCGCTGACCAACTTCGTCAGCCTGGCCGGGCGCTACCTGGTCCTGATGCCCAACAACCCGCGCGGCGGCGGCGTCTCCCGCCGGATCGAGGGCGAGGAACGCAACGAACTGCGCGACGCCCTGGCTCAGTTGCAAGTCCCCAACGGCATGAGCCTGATCGGCCGTACCGCCGGCATCGGCCGCAACGTCGAGGAACTGCAGTGGGACTTGAACTACCTGCTGCAACTGTGGACCGCGATCGACGGCGCCGCCAAGGGCCAGAAAGGCGCCTTCCTGATCTACGCCGAGTCCAGCCTGGTGATCCGCGCCATCCGCGACTACTTCACCTCCGACATCGGCGAACTGCTCATCGACGAGCCGAACATCCATGAGCAGGCCCGCCAGTTCATGGCCCACGTGATGCCGGACAACGTGCACAAGGTGAAGCTGTACGCCGATCCGGTCCCCCTTTTCTCGCGCTTCCAGATCGAACACCAGATCGAGACCGCTTACTCGCGCGAAGTGCCCCTGCCTTCGGGCGGCGCCATCGTCATCGACCACACCGAAGCGCTGGTGGCCATCGACGTCAACTCGGCCCAGGCCACCCGTGGCGCCGACATCGAGGCGACCGCATTCAACACCAACCTGGAAGCGGCCGACGAAGTGGCCCGCCAGATGCGCCTGCGCGACCTGGGCGGCCTGATCGTGATCGACTTCATCGACATGGAAAGCCAGAAGAACCAGCGCGAGGTCGAGGACCGTTTGCGCGACGCCCTGCACTATGACCGTGCCCGGGTCCAGGTCGGCAAGATCTCCCGCTTCGGCCTGCTCGAGTTGTCCCGCCAGCGCCTGCAGCCTTCGCTGGGCGAAACCAGCTATGTCACCTGCCCGCGCTGCTCCGGCACCGGCCACGTGCGCAGTACCGAATCCTTCGCCCTGCACCTCCTGCGCATCATGCAGGAAGAGGCCATGAAGGAAAACACCGGTGCACTGCACATTCAGGCCCCGGTCGAAGTCTCCACCTTCCTGCTGAACGAAAAACGCACCGACATCCTCGGCATCGAGGCCCGGCACAAGGTGGAACTGATCCTGATACCCAATATCCACTTCGAGACGCCGCGCTACACCTTGGTCAGATTGCGCCATGACCAACTCAACCAGTCCGACATTACCGCCCCCAGCTACAGGATGATGGAGCGGCCGGCAGAGGAAGAGCCCACCGCCGGCACCGCCGCACAAAAGCCTGAGCGCGCACAGCCCATGGTTCAGGGCATCACGCCCAGCCAGCCGGCACCGATCCCGACCGCGCCCTCCGCAACGCCGGCGGCTCCCGCTGCCGCCAAGCCCGGCCTGTTCGGTCGCATCCTGGGCTGGCTGCGCGGCATGAACGAGGAAGAAGCCGCTCCCGCCAAGCCCGCCGAAGAAGAAAAGAAACCGGCGGGCCGACGCGACACCCGCGAGCCTCGGCGTGAACGTGGCAGTCGCGAAGGTCGCCGGCCCCGTGGCGAGCGCCCGGAGGGCCGCAGGGAAGCCGGCGCCGAAGGCCGTCCGGAGCGTGAACGCAGCCGGGCCGCAGAGGGTCGGGGTGAACGTCAAGAGCGCCCCGAGCGGCAGGAGCGTGCAGAACGCGGTGAACGTCAGGAACGCGGTGAACGTCAGGAACGCGGTGAACGTCAACAGGAGCGTGGCGAGCGACAGGAACGACAGGCCCGTCCGGAACGCCAGGAGCGCCCCCGCCGCGCGCCGATCCCCCCTGCTCCGCCTGCAGAGGAAATGACGCAAGCCCCAGTCGAAGCGGTTTCCGCCGGTGGCGAGGAAGCGACTGGCAGCGAAGGTCGCAGCCGTCGTCGCGGTCGTGGCCGCGGCCGGCGCGGTGAAGGCCGCACGGAAGAGGCAACCGCCATCGCCACCGAAACCGTGAACGAAATCCTGGCCGAGGCCCAGGCCGTCGAGACCGCAGCGCCCCCAAGCCCGATCGAATCGGCGCCGGTTGCGCCTGCGGCCCAGGCGCCCGTTGCCGAAGCCCAGCCTGCCGCAGTTGAGACGGCCCCCACGGCGATCGAGGAAGAGGCGACCGCCGCCGTGGCCGAACCCGTCGTCGCGACCACTCCGGAACCGGCTGCCGAACCGGCCCCGCTGAATCTGCAGGCCGCCGGGCTGGAACTGGTGGAAACCCAGTCGGCCGAAACCGCTCCGGGCACGCCCGAAATCCAAACCGAGGAGTCGGCTCAGGTCGGCCGTCGCCGGCGCCGCCCCCGCCCGCAGCAGGAAAGCGCCGCCGAGCCCATGATGATGGTGGAAACCGTCAGCAAACCGACCGAGGCGCCAGCCCAGGCCGAAACCGCTGCGCCGGAATCCGCCGGCACCCCGCGCCGCCGCCGCGTTCCCAAGGCGGAAGCGGCCCAGGCCGAGCCGCTGGTCATGGTGGAAACCCGCAGCGAATAACTGCAATCCGGGGACGCCCTTCCTGGGTGTCCCCTTTCTCTTCCCCCTTCCAACCGGCCGGCACGAGCCCGCCGATCCGCCCCAGCCGTTGAAAACTTGCTAGGATGCGTAATCGCTCTGAATCAAGGCGGATCACATGTCGCGTCCAACCATGCCGCAAGGCTTCCCCTACTCCATCGGCTTCGCCGGCTTGCTGCTCGGCACGCCTATCCGCCGCGGCCTGACATTGATCGCGCTGTTCGCCGCCTGCCTGGCCTGGGCGCAGCATAGCCACGCCGCAGACAAGTCGAGCACTGCACAAAGCAAGGCGAAACCGGTGCCGCCGCTTCATGCCTCGAGCAGGGTGATCACACTGCGCAAGGCATTGGCGGCCTGTGAGAACAAGGGAAACTACTTCTCGCGCGAAGCCTGCAAAGACAAAGCCCGCTGGAAATACTGCGGCGCGCCGTTCTCGCGCGACCCGTTATGGGGCAAGGTTCCGGAATGCCCCAATTCGACGCCGCAAAACGCGACGCCCTGAAGTTCACCCCGACAAAATGACCAGGGCGGCACCAGGCCGCCCTCAGCGCTTCAACTGAAGCTCAAACCCATCGAAGCACGGACGTCGCGCATGGTTTCACGCGCCAGGTCGCGGGCCTTTTCGCAGCCATCGGCGATGATGTTCTTGACCGTGTCCGGGTCCTCGGTCAGTGCCCGGGCCCGCTCCTGGATCGGTGCCAGTTCCTTCAGCACGCCCTCGATCACTGGCTGCTTGCATTCGATGCAGCCGATGCCGGCGCTGGTACAGCCCTGCTGTACCCAGTCGCGCACCTCCGGAGTCGAGTAGACCAGATGGAACTGCCAGACCGGACACTTCTCGGGCGTGCCCGGATCGGTACGTCGGACCCGGGCCGGATCGGTCGGCATGGTGCGGATCTTCTTGTTCACCACTTCGGGGTCTTCGCGCAGGGAGATGGTGTTGTTGTACGACTTGGACATCTTCTGGCCGTCGAGCCCCGGCATCTTGGAAGCTTCGGTCAACAGGGCCTGCGGTTCGGTCAGGATCATCTTGCCGCCGCCCTCCAGGAAGCCGTACAGGCGCTCCTTGTCGCCCAGCGACAGATTCTGGGTCTCGCCCAGCATGGCGCGGGCCGACTCCAGCGCCGCCTCGTCGCCCTGCTGCTGGAAACGGGTGCGCAATTCGAGGTATAGCTTGGCCTTCTTGCCGCCCAGCTTCTTCACCGCGGCCTCGGCCTTCTCCTCGTAGCCGGGCTCCTTGCCGTACATGTGGTTGAAGCGGCGCGCCAGTTCGCGGGTGAATTCGACGTGCGGGATCTGGTCCTCGCCGACCGGCACCTTGTTGGCCCGGTAGATCAGGATGTCGGCGCTCATCAGCAGCGGATAGCCCAGGAAGCCGTAGGTGGACAGGTCCTTCTCGGCGAGTTTCTCCTGCTGATCCTTGTAGGTCGGCACACGCTCCAGCCAGCCCAGCGGGGTCATCATGGACAGCAGCAGGTGCAGTTCGGCGTGTTCGAGCACCTGGGACTGGATGAACAGGGTGGCCCGCGACGGATCAACGCCGGCCGCCAGCCAGTCGATGACCATCTGCCAGACGTTGTCCTCGATGTTGCCCGGGCTGTCGTAGTGGGTGGTCAGGGCGTGCCAGTCGGCGACGAAGAACAGGCACTCGTATTCGTGCTGAAGCCGGATCCAGTTTTTCAGAACGCCGTGGTAATGCCCCAGATGCAAGCTTCCGGTGGGGCGCATGCCGGATAGGACGCGGTCTTCGTACATGATCTCAATTAAGCAGGAGGATGAAAAGTGACTGGATTTGCCCGGTGGTCAGGCCGGTCGCCAGGCCGACGATGAAAACGAACAGATTGATCAGCGGCGTCATGAAAATGCCCAGCAGGCCGGTGAACATCAAACCGAGCAGGATGAAGAAACCATAAGGTTCGATGCGAGCCAGGGCGATCGCCGGCCCTTTCGGCAACAGGCCGACGAGGATGCGGCCGCCATCCAGCGGCGGCAGGGGCAGCAGATTGAGCGCAGCCAGGATGACGTTGATGAAGATGCCGGCCGCGCCCATCAGGACCAGCGGCGTCCCGACGAAGCTGCCCTGCAGCAAGTGGCCGACCTGGATGAGCATTCCCCAGAACAGGGCCATCAGCAGATTGGCCCCCGGACCGGCCGCCGCGACCCAGATCATGTCGCGCTTGGGATGACGCAGGGCGCCGAAGTTGACCGGTACGGGCTTGGCCCAGCCAAACAGGAATGCGGGGCCGCCGGTCAGCCGGCTCATCAGCAGCAGAAAGAGGGGCAGCCCCACCGTGCCCAGCGGATCGATATGCTTGAGCGGGTTGGCCGTGACGCGGCCCAGCATCCAGGCCGTCTTGTCGCCGAACTTCATCGCGATGAAGCCGTGAGCCGCCTCGTGCAGGGTGATCGCGAAGATGACCGGGATCGCGAAGATCGCTATTTTCTGGATCAGTGTGAGTTCCATTATTCTTCAAAGCCTAATATTTTCGGATCGCCGCCGCCGCGGCGCAGCAGTTCCGGCACGTCGCCGGACATGTCGACCACGGTACTCGGTTCAAGGGAACAGTGCCCGGCATCGATGATGAGGTCTACTCGATTCTCCAGCCGGTCTTGTATGTCCTCCGGGTCGTTGAGCGGGTATTCGTCGCCCGGCAACGCCAAAGTCATAGACAGTATGGGCTCGTCGAGTTCCTCCAGCAATGCCGCAACGACGGCATTGGCCGGCACGCGCAGGCCGATCGTGCTGCGCTTGGGGTGCTGCAGACGGCGCGGCACCTCCTTGGTCGCCTCCAGGATGAAGGTGAACGGTCCGGGGGTCGCCGACTTCAAATAGCGATACTGGCGGTTGTCGACCTTGGCGTATTTGGCGATCTCGGACAGGTCGCGGCAGACCAGGGTGAACAGGTGCTTGTCGTCGACGCCGCGGATGGCGCGGATCCGCTCCATGCCCGCCTTGTCGCCGATCATGCAGCCCAAGGCATAGGACGAGTCGGTCGGATAGGCCATCACCCCACCGGAACGCAAGATGCGGACCGCCTGCTGCATCAGGCGCTGCTGAGGATTGTCGGGGTGGACGTATAGACGCAGGGCCATCGGATTCACCAATCCTGCCAGACCGGCCGGCAACGCTCCGGCAGATCCTTCAAGCGGCCCAATTCGCGGCCACCTTCGCCCGGCGCATGAAAATCCGAGCCGACCGAGGCCAGCAGACCGAAGCGGACCGCGTAATCGGCGTAGACCGGCACTTGGTCGGCGGTATGGCTGCCGGTCACAACCTCCAGCCCCTTGCCGCCGCAATCCCTGAACTCGCCCAGGAGCAAGGCCATCTTCTCCTTGCCCATATCGTAGCGGCCGGGATGGGCCAGCACCGCCATGCCGCCGGCCTGGTTGATCCAATCGACCGCATCGCACAGCGATGCCCACTCGTGGGACACGTAGCCCGGCTTGCCCTGCACCAGGTATTTCTTGAACACCGTCTTCACATCTTTGACGTAGCCATGCTGCACGAGGAAGCGGGCGAAATGGGTCCGGCTGATGAGATCCTCGTTCTCGGCCAGCAGCCGGGCCCCTTCCATGGCACCTGCGATGCCGACCTTGGCCAGCGAATCGGCCATGCGCTGAGCCCGGTCGTGGCGGCCGGAACGGTTGACGCGCAGCCCCGCCAGCAAGGCGGGATGTTCGGCATCGACCTGCAGGCCGACCACGTGAATGGTGCGCCCGGCCCAGGTCACGGAAATTTCCACTCCGGTCACCAGTTCGATGCCTTGCTCCGTCGCTGCCGCGCGGGCAGCCGAAATGCCCTTGACCTCGTCATGGTCGGTCAAGGCCAGGACGTCGACGCCCTGCTGGGCGGCGCGGCAAACCAGATCCTGGGGAGAAAGGACGCCATCCGAAGCGGTCGAATGACTGTGTAGATCGAAAATCACGCAGAAATGAACTTGAGGTATGGCTGACAATCATAGCAAAATGCCCGCGGCCCCACTAACGCGCTCCACGCGAAACGCAATATAACTACATGAAACTGCTGTTCGATCTATTCCCCATTGCCCTCTTCTTCCTGGCCTACCAATTCGGCGAGTCACATCCCGAGCAAGCCACCATGCTGCTCAACGCCATCGGCGTTGGCCTCGGCGGTGCGGCCAAACCCGGCGTCTTCCTGGCCACCGCGGTCGCCATCCTGGCCACCTGCATCCAGATCGCCTGGAGCTGGTTCCGGCACCGCAAGGTGGACGGCATGCTCTGGCTGTCCTTCGGCCTGATCACGGTATTCGGCGGCGCCACCCTGATGCTGCACAACGAGAACATCATCAAGTGGAAGCCGACCGTGCTCTACTGGCTGTTCGCCTTGGCGCTCGGACTGGGGCCGGTCCTGTTCGAACGCAACTTCATCCGCATGATGATGGAAAAGCAGATCACCCTGCCCGACCCGATCTGGATCCGCCTCAACCTGGGCTGGGCCGCGTTCTTCACCTTCCTCGGCGCCACCAACCTGGTCGTGGCCTTCTCCTACAGCACCGAGACCTGGGTCGACTTCAAGATGTTCGGCACCCTGGGCCTGATGCTGGTGTTCATACTGCTGCAGGGCCTCTACCTGTCCCGGCACATCAAGGAAACCCCATGAATCTGCTCTACGCCATCGTCGGCGAGGACGCGCCGGGCACGCTGGAAAAGCGCCGCGCCGCTCGGCCCGAACACGTCGCACGTCTGCAGGCACTGCAAGCCGAAGGTCGCCTGCTGCTAGCCGGCCCCTTCCCGGCGATCGACAGTCCTGACCCCGGGCCGGCCGGCTTCTCGGGCAGCTTGATCGTCGCCGCCTTCGACAGCCTGGACGAGGCCCAGGCCTGGGCCTCGTCCGACCCCTACGTCAACGCCGGGGTCTATGCCCAGGTCAGCGTGCGCCCTTTCAAGAAGACTCTGCCATGAACGACACCATCGATCTCATCAGGCAGAAGCTCGCCGTCCTGGCCCCCGAACGCATCGACATCGTCGACGAAAGCGCCCAGCATGCCGGGCATGCGGGCGCCGCTGGCGGTGGAGGTCATTACCGGCTCATAATCGTGTCCGGCCGTTTCAAGAACACGAACGTCGTGGGCCGCCACAGAATGATTTACGAAGCACTGGGCGAGATGATGAAGGAACGAATCCATGCCTTGAGCATCTCAGCCTACGCACCCGATGAGATTTGAATTCCAACCACTACAGGAAAAGACAATGACCAAACTGCTTACGCGTCTATTCGCCATCGGGCTTGCCCTCGGCACCGCCCTGCCCGCTTTCGCCGCCGATCAGGCCTCAGCCGGCGCCGCCGTGCAGACCCCGGTCGCGACCGTCAACGGCGTGGCGATCCCCCCCATCTATGCCGACGTGGTCCGCCAGGATTTGGCGCGCGGCAACACCAAGCTCTCCGACGAGGATATCCAGAACGTCCTGATCAACAATGAACTGCTGGCTCAGGAAGCCGTCAAGGAAGGCCTGGACAAGCCGGCCGAAACCAAGGCCCTGCTCGATCTGCAACGCAAGGACACGCTGGGCAAGCTGCTGATCCAGGAATACACCAAGAAGCACCCGGTCTCCGAGCAGCGCATCCAGGCCGAGTACGACAAGTTCAAGGCCAAGGTGGGCGACAAGCAATACCATGTCCGCCACATCCTGGTCGCCGACGAGAAGACGGCCGATGACATCATCAAGCAACTGACTGCCAAGAAGCCCGCCAGCTTTGAGGAACTGGCCAAGAAATACTCGAAGGATGCCGGTTCGGCCGGCAAAGGCGGCGATATCGGCTGGGTCACTCCCACCGATCTGGTGCCCGAGTTCTCCGCCACCATGGTCAAGCTGAAGAAGAACGAAGTGAGCCCGACCCCGGTCAAGACCCAGTTCGGCTGGCACGTCATCCAGTTGCTGGATACCCGCAAGCTGGAACTGCCGAGCCTCGACCAGCTCAAGGACCGCATTGCGCAAACCCTGATGAAGGAAGACGTCCGCACCTACTTGGAAAGCCTGCGCAAGAACGCCAAGATCGATCTGCCTAGCGCCAAGTAATCCCGTAACCCGTTTCCGGCTTTCCCCGGCGAATTTTCAATCTCCGGGGAAGTTCGGGCGGGGCTCGAATCGGCTCAGGCCAGCCAACTTAGAGTACAACTCCCGCTCCTCGTCAGTCACGCTGGACGGCACCACCACCTGCATCACCGCATACAGATCCCCATTGCCATGAGGATCGGGCATGCCTTTTCCTGTCAAACGCATCTTCTGGCCTGCCTTGGCCCCAGGCGGAATACGTATCCGTACGCTCCCTCCCAGGGTCGGCACGGTAACAGTCGCGCCCAGGACAGCCTCCCAGGGCGCGATCGGCAGATCCAGCATGATGTCCTTGCCATCCAGACGGAATAGCGGATGGGCACCGATCTCGATTTGCAGCAGCAGATCGCCGGCTTGGCCATGCATGGAGGTTTCGCCCTTGCCCCTGACCCGTAGCCTTCGCCCCGGCAGCACCCCGGCCGGAACCCGGACCTTCACGGTACGCGACGCATGGCCGGGTGATGCCAACTGCAGGCTCTTCTCCACGCCCTGATACGCCTCTTCCAACGATAGGCGCAAGGTCGCCTCGACATCCCGGCCGCGCATACCCGCCCCGCCAAAGCCATGGCGCCCGGCATGGGCTCCACCGGCATGACCGAACATCTGCGAGAACAGGTCGGAGAAATCCATTCCGCCGAAATCGGCCTGGGAGAAGCCCCCCTGGCCGAAGCGCGTTTCCCAATCGGGGGGCGGCCTGAACTCCTGGCCGCTACGGTAGGCGCCCAACTGATCGTACGCGGCCCGCTTCTCGGCATCGCTCAGCACCTCGTAGGCCTCGCTGACGTCCTTGAAATGCTCTTCGGCGTCCTTTTCCTTGGAGACATCCGGGTGATACTTCCGGGCCAAACGGCGATATGCCTTCTTGATGTCGTCCGTTGCGGCATCGCGGGCAACACCCAGAATCTTGTAGTAGTCCTTGTATTTCATCGCTTTCGGCCGTACCAAACATCGTATAAGTTAAAAGTGTGTGAACCCTATCCGATTTTCAAGTCCAATATAAGCATTGTGCTATCATTCATCATTGGCTCTACCCAAAACAAACTTGAATAATTATGAACGAACGTCAGAACCTTCAGGATGTATTCCTGAACACCTTGCGTAAGGAACACACCACCGTTTCCATTTTTCTGGTGAACGGTATCAAACTGGTTGGCCGCATCGAATCCTTCGATCAATACATGGTTCTGCTGCGCGGCAACGACCAGGCCGTGCAAGCCATCTTCAAACACGCCATTTCCACCGTTTCCCCTGCCCGGCAAGTGACTGTCAGCACCCGCCCGGCTCCGCGCGGAACCGGCAGCAACACCGCTGAATGACCCAAGCTGCGGAAGCAGCGAAAAATTGGCGAACATTACGATTTCATGTTGACCTGAAGCTGCGCCATCAGTATGATTGCGGGCTCTCAATTCCCCGATAGCTCAGTCGGTAGAGCGACGGACTGTTAATCCGCAGGTCCCTGGTTCGAGCCCAGGTCGGGGAGCCAAAACTCGATGAAAAAGGCCCGCTTGTGCGGGCCTTTTTCATGTTCCAACTCGCCTTGTCTGCGCTCAAGAACCGATGGCATGCCGATACCTTTGCAAAGGGCACCGCCTGAAATTTGCATAGCCTGCCCCTCGGCGCAGCGACGACAAAACCGCCTGCCAATCGGCAAGTTTCACAGCCAACACAGAAACTTTGCCAATCTCCCTTTGTCCACTGTTGGTGGTATGCTGATCCATCAATCTAGGGGGTCTCAATGTCGGACAACAACTCGGAATCGCGCCTTGGCATCCTGCTGGTCGTCATCGCCCTCTCCATCGCTTTTTCCTTGGTAATCGGGCTATTCGTACTGGCGGACAAGTTCTGATCCACAGGTCTTGAAATCAAGCTGAACATGGATAGAAAAGGGGCCTCACGGGCCCCTTTTCTATTTCTAGATGCTTCAGGCCGAGACACACTCGACCGCTCGTCACCTATTCCGAATCAACCTTCCATGCGGTACTCGGCCGAGCGGGCGTGGGCCTGCAAGCCCTCGCCGTAAGCCAAGGCCGAAGCGATATCGCCCAAGGTCTTCGCCCCGACGTCAGAGACATGGATCAAGCTGGAACGCTTCTGGAAGTCGTAGACCCCCAGGGGTGAGGAAAAACGCGCAGTACGCGAGGTCGGCAGAACGTGGTTGGGACCGGCGCAGTAGTCGCCCAGCGCCTCACAGGTGTTGCGGCCCATGAAGATGGCGCCGGCGTGGCGGATCAGGGGCAGCATGGCGTCAGGGTCGGCCACCGACAGTTCCAGGTGCTCAGGGGCGATATAGTTGCCGATCTCGGCGGCTTCGGCCAGATCGCGGCACTTGATCATGCCGCCGCGGTTGGTGATCGAGGTGCGGATCACATCCTGGCGCGGCATGGTCGGCAGCAACTTGTCGATGCTGGATTGAACCGCGTCCAGGAACGCAGCATCGGGTGAAATCAGAATCGACTGGGCCAGTTCGTCATGCTCAGCCTGGGAGAACAGGTCCATGGCGATCCAGTCGGGGTTGGTCTTGCCGTCGCAGATGATCAGTATCTCTGACGGCCCGGCGATCATGTCGATGCCGACGATGCCGAACACGCGGCGCTTGGCCTCGGCCACGTAGGCATTGCCGGGGCCGACGATCTTGTCGACCTGGGGCACGCTATCCGTGCCATAAGCCAGCGCGGCAACCGCCTGGGCACCGCCGATGGTGAACACACGATCGACCCCAGAGACGGCGGCAGCGGCCAGCACCAGTTCGTTCTGCACGCCGTCCGGGGTCGGCACCACCATGATCAATTCCTTGACGCCGGCGACCTTGGCGGGGATGGCATTCATCAGCACGGAGGAAGGATAGGCCGCCTTTCCGCCCGGGACATACAGGCCGACCCGGTCCAGGGCCGTCACCTGCTGGCCCAGCACGGTGCCGTCGGCCTCGGTATAGGTCCAGGACTGCATGAGTTGCTTCTCGTGATAGGCACGGACCCGACCGGCCGCCTCGCGCAGCGCCTTTTCGAGACGCAGGGGCAGGCCCTTGAGCGCATCCTCGAGCCTGGATTTGGGCAGTTCCAGCGCAGCCATACCATCCGCCTGCAGCCGATCGAACTTGGCCGTGTAATCGAGCACGGCAGCGTCGCCGCGAGTTCGGACATCCTCCAGGATGCCTTCCACCGTCTGGGAGATGTTCTTGTCGGTCTCGGACGAGAAGGCCAGCAGCTTCTTCAGCGCAGCCTGGAAATCGGTTTGGGTGGAATCAAGACGGGTAATGGCGGTCGCGGACATGATGGATGCTTGTTTCAGGGGCTAAAGGGGCATTATAGATGCCGGATCAAGCAGATGCGGCATCCCGGAAGGCTTCGATGATGGGCTGGATGGCATCGTGTTTCAATTTCATTGCAGCCTGGTTGACCACCAGGCGCGAACTGATCTGCATGATCTCCTCGACCGCAACGAGGTTGTTGGCCTTGAGCGTGCCGCCGGTCGAAACCAGGTCGACGATCACGTCGGACAGGCCGACCAGGGGCGCCAGCTCCATGGAGCCGTAAAGCTTGATCAGGTCGATGTGGACGCCCTTGGCGGCGAAATGCAGGCGGGCGGTCTGGGTGTACTTGGTCGCCACCCGCAGCCGGGCTCCGCGCCGGACCGCAGCCTCGTAGTCGAAGCCGACCGGCGTGGCGACCATCATCCGGCATTTGGCGATATTGAGATCGACCGGCTGGTACAGCCCTTCCCCGCCATGCTCGACCAGCACATCCTTGCCTGCGATACCGAGGTCGGCCGCGCCATGCTGGACGTAGGTCGGCACGTCCGAGGCCCGTACGATGATCAGCCGCACGTCGGGCCGGTTGGTGCCGATGATCAGCTTGCGCGAGGACTCCGGGTTCTCGTTCGGGGTGATGCCCGCAGCAGCCAGCAGAGGCAGAGTCTCTTCGAAGATGCGGCCCTTGGAGAGGGCCAAAGTTACCTGGTTCATGCCGATACTCTTTTGATCCTGGCGCCGAGGCCGGTCAGCTTGCGCTCGATGTGCTCGTAACCGCGGTCCAGATGATAAATGCGCTCCACATGGGTCTCGCCTTCCGCGACCAGGCCGGCGATGACCAGACTGGCCGAGGCGCGCAGATCGGTCGCCATGACGGTGGCCCCTTGCAGCTTGGCGACGCCGCGCACCACGGCGGTGTTGCCATCGATCTTGATGTCGGCTCCCAAACGGATCAACTCGACCGCGTGCATGAAGCGATTTTCGAAAATGGTTTCCCTGATCACCGCGGCCCCTTCCGCGACACAGTTGATGGCCATGAACTGGGCCTGCATGTCGGTCGGGAAAGCAGGATAAGGCGAGGTGCGCAGGGAAACCGCCTTCAACTGGCCGCTGGCGCGGATGACTATGGACTCGGTGCCAGGCGTCTTCTCGCTCACGATATCGCAGCCGGCATCCAGCAGCTTGTCGATGACGACGTCCAGGTAGCCGCTCGAAGTACCGCTCAGCTTCACTTCGCCGCCGGTCGCCGCGGTGGCGCACAGAAAGGTGCCGGTCTCGATCCGGTCCGGCATGATGCGATGTCGGGCGCCATGCAGCTTGTCCACGCCCTGGATGCGGATGACATCGGTGCCGGCGCCGGAAATCTGTGCTCCCATCGAAATCAGGCATTGAGCCAGGTCGACCACCTCGGGCTCGCGCGCGGCGTTCTCGATCACCGTTTCGCCCTCGGCCAGACAGGCCGCCATCATCAGGTTCTCGGTGCCGGTCACGGTCACCATGTCGGTGAACAGGCGGGCGCCCTTCAGTCGATTGGCCCGGGCATGGACGTAGCCGTGCTCGACGGCGACCTCGGCCCCCATGGCCTGCAGGCCCTTGATGTGCTGGTCCACCGGCCGCGCACCGATGGCACAACCGCCTGGCAGGGAAACCCTGGCCTCGCCGCAGCGCCCGACCAACGGACCGAGCACCAGGATCGAGGCCCGCATGGTCTTGACCATTTCATAGGGAGCGACCGGATCGTTCAGGCCGGCGGCGTCGAGCACGACGTTGTTGCCGTCGCGGCTGACCTTGACGCCCATCCGTTCCAGCAGCTTGAGCATGGTGCCGATGTCGTTCAGATCCGGCACGTTGCTCAGTTCCAGCGGCTCGGCGGTCAGCAGGGCCGCACAGAGAATGGGCAGGGCTGCGTTCTTCGCCCCGGAGATATGCACTTCGCCGGACAGCCGCTGGCCGCCCTGGATGACCAGCTTATCCATTCTTGGCCTGCCATTCCTCCGGCGTCAGGGTCTGCATGGACAAGGCATGGATATCACTGTGCATGTGATCGCCCAAGGCTTGATAGACCAATTGATGCTGCGCCACCCGCATCTTGCCGCGGAATTCGGCGCTGACGATGACGGCCTCGAAATGCCGGCCGTCGCCTTCTACGTGGATATGGTCGCAAGGCAGGCCTGCCTTGATCCAGGTCTCGATCTGCTGGGGAGTCATCATGGTGTGCGCTTTAAAAGTCAATTGCGGAGTTTATAGCCGCTCTGGATAAGCTGCAAAGCGATCAAGGACAGAATCGCGGCCGTGGGCAGCACTACAGCCAGAGACAGCCAGGGATCGACATCGGCAACGCCGTGAAAGCCGTAGCGGAAGCCGTCGATCATGAAAAAGACGGGATTGTAGTGGGAAATGGCCTGCCAGAACGGCGGCAGTGAGTTGATCGAGTAGAACACACCGGACAGGAAGGTCAGCGGCATGATGAAGAAGTTCTGCACGCCGGCCAGATGGTCGTACTTGTCGGCCCAGATGCCGGCGACGATGCCGACAGCGGAGAACGCCGCGCTGGCCAGGACGGCGAAGATCAGCACCCAGAGCGGATGGACCATGTGCAGGTCGGTGAAGAACAGCCCGACCAGCAGCACGCCGACGCCGACGACCAGGCCGCGCACGATGGACGCGATGAGATAGGCGGCGAAGAACTCGAAATTGGAGATCGGCGGCAGCAGGACGAACACGATGTTGCCGTTCTGCTTCGACTGGATCAGGCTGGACGAGCTGTTGGCGAAGGCGTTCTGCAGGATCGACATCATCACCAGACCCGGCATCAGGAAGGCGGTATAGCTCACTCCCGGATAGACCTGGACGTGCGCCTCCAGGACGTGGGAGAAGATCAGCAGATAGAGCAACGCGGTCAGCACCGGCGCCGCGACGGTCTGCAGCAACACCTTCCAGAAGCGGAGTACCTCCTTGTAGAGCAGGGTCCAGAAACCGCTCATCGAACTCATCGCCCTCCTCCCACCAGTTCGAGAAAAACCTCCTCCAGGTCGGCTTGGCGCAGTTGCATCTCCTCGATCCGGATACCGGCCTGGCGCAACTCGGCCAGCATGCTTTCCAGCTCGTCGTACTCTGGCAGCGCCAGCACGAAGCGATCTCCTTCACGCTCGACGACTCGGCTCGCCATCGATTCTGGCAATTCGGCCGGGGTCAGCCGCAACTCCAGCCGCCGCTCCTTGCCGGCGTGCAGCAAGTTGGTCGTGCGGTCGAGGGCGACGATACGCCCCTGTTTGAGCATGGCGACCCGCTCGCACAAGGCCTCGGCCTCCTCCAGATAATGGGTGGTCAACAGGATGGTATGCCCCTCGCCATTGAGGCGGCGGATGAAGGCCCAGAGCGACTGGCGCAGGCCGACATCCACCCCGGCGGTGGGCTCGTCCAGGACGATGACCGGCGGCCTGTGCACCAAAGCCTGGGCCACCAGCAGCCGGCGTTTCATGCCGCCGGACAGGGTCCGAGTGTAGGTGTCGGCCTTGTCGGCCAGGGCGAGGTTTTCCAGCAGTTCGTCGATCCATGCCTCGTTGCGGCGCAGGCCGAAATAGCCGGACTGGAAACGGAGCATCTCGCGCACCGTGAAGAAGGCGTCGTAGACCAGTTCCTGCGGCACCACGCCCAGGTTTCGGCGGGCATCGCGGTACTGTTTGACCACGTCGAAGCCCATGACCTCGGCCGTACCGCCGGTCGGTTTGGCCAAGCCGGCCAGCAGGCTGATCAGTGTGGTCTTGCCGGCGCCGTTGGGGCCGAGCAGAGCGAAAAACTCACCCTGCTCCACATCGAGATCGACGCCGCGCAAGGCATGGACGGAAGGATAGCGCTTGTCCAAAGCGCGCAGGCGGATAGCCGGGGCCATCAGGACAGTTTGATCAGGTCGGCCACGCCGTACAGCTTGGCCAGGCTGTGCAGACTCTCAGGTGTATTGCGAAAATCGAGCGAGCGGCCCTGGGTATGCGCAGTCCGGCACCAGTTCATGAGCAGGCTGAGGGCCGCCGAATCGACCTGGCCGAGGCCGGACAAGTCGAATGCGGCCACCCCGTCGGCCAGCAGATGCTCGCCCTCTTTCATGACCGGCACGACCTGCGCCAGAGTCAGGTCGCCTTCCAGATAGGCGACGCCGTTTTCAACCCGCATGACGCTCAGTTGGCCGTTTGCTTGTTGCGCCGGGCCAAGGCCTGGATCAGGCCGTCGATGCCGGCGCGGCGCACTTCCGAGTTGAAGCTGCTGCGGTAATTGGTCACCAGGCTGACGCTATCGACCAGGACGTCATAGACCTTCCAGCTGGAGTTCTGCTTCTCCATCCGGTAGTCGATGGTGATCGGGGCGCTGCCGGGCCGGGTGACCTCGGTATTGACCGTGACATCGGTCTCGCCCGGCGTCATCTTCAAGGGTTTGAAGTTGATCTGATAGTCGGCGACGCTGGAAATGGAGGCGGCATAGGTATGCACCAGCATGGTCCGGAACTCATTGACCAGTTGCGTCTGCTGCTCGGGGGTCGCCTTGTTCCAGTTGCGGGCCACCGCCATCTTGGTCATCTGCTGGAAGTCGAAATGGGGCAGTATCTTTTCCTGCACCAGGGCATCGACCTTCTGGCTGTTGCCTTTGCGGAGGTCCGGATCCTTCTTGACGATGCTCACCACCTCGTTGGTCGTGTTGCGGGCCAGGACGTCGGGGGCGATGTCCGCCAGGGCGGGCAGGGAAAACATCAGCGCCAGGCTGATGGGCAGGGATATCAGGATGCGTTTCATGTCGTTACCTAAGTTCGTTCGATATGGGCAATATTGCGGGCAAAGCAGCGCGCGTCAAGAGGACATTTCTACTGGGCCGAGCCCGTCGACTTGCCCTCGCTTGCCTTGCCGTACAGGAACTGGCTGATCAGGTTTTCCAGGACCACGGCACCCTGGGTGATCTTCAGGGTGTCCCCCTGGGCCAGCATCTTTTCATCGGCACCGGCTTCCAGGGCGACGTATTGCTCACCGAGCAGGCCCGAGGTCATGATCGAGGCGCTGGAGTCGACGGGGAACTTGTAGGCGGAATTGATATCCAGCACCACTTCGGCCTCGTAGTCCTTGGAATCGAAGCGGATCTCGCCGACCCGGCCGACCACCACGCCTGCGCTTTTGACCGGCGCCCGTACCTTCAGGCCACCGATGTTGTCGAAACGCGCCGTCACGGCGTAGGTCTTGTTGGCATCGAACGAGCCGATATTGCCCACCTTCAGAGCCAGGAACATCAAGGCACCGATACCCGCCAACACGAAAAGCCCAACCCACAAATCCAGGGTAGTCCGCTCCATTTTTCAAACTCCACGGAACATGAATGCTGTTAACACGAAATCCAGCGCCAGGATGGCCAGGCTGGAGGTCACCACGGTACGGGTCGTCGCCCTCGACACCCCTTCCGCCGTGGGCGGGGCATCGTAGCCTTCGAACAGGGCGATGACCGTCACCGCCACACCGAACACCACGCTCTTGATCACCCCGTTCAGGATGTCATCGCGAAAATCTACCGCCGCCTGCATCTGCGACCAGAACGAACCATCGTCGACGCCGATCAGCACCACGCCGACCAGGTAGCCGCCGAAGATACCCATGGCCGAGAACAGCGCCGCCAGCAGGGGCATGGAAATCACGGCGCCCCAGAATCGGGGCGCCACCACGCGGGCAACGGGGTCGACCGCCATCATCTCCATGGCCGCGATCTGCTCGGTCGCGCCCATCAGGCCGATCTCGGCGGTGATCGCCGAACCCGCCCGGCTGGCGAACAGCAAGGCGGCCACCACAGGCCCCAACTCGCGCACCAGCGACAGGGCCACCAAAACGCCCAGGGCTTCTTCGGAACCATAGGTCTGCAGGGTCTCGTAGCCCTGCAGGCCGAGCACCATGCCGACGAAGAGGCCGGAGACCACGATGATGATCAACGACAACACCCCGGCGGTGAATATCTCGCGTATCACCAGTTGCGGCCGACGCAGGCAGATGCCGGAATGCAGCAAAGTCAGCATGAAGAAGCGCATCGCGACCCCCATCCGCCAGACCCCGTCGATCACCCGTCGGCCGACTCCTCTTATTGCATCAAGCATGATTCAACCCCAACGTGGCGGCATAAGGCTCGGCCGGATAATGGAAGGGGACCGGGCCCTCTTCTTCGCCATGGACGAACTGATGCACGAACGGCAGGCCCGAGGCCTTGATCTCGGCCGGCGTCCCCTCCGCCTCGACCACGCCTTCGGACAGGAAATAAACGTAATCGACCATCTTCAGCGACTCCTGGACATCGTGGGTGACCACGATCGAAGTCAGGCCCAAGGTGTCGGTCAGGCGCCGGATCAGGTTGCCGGTCACGCCGAGCGAGATGGGGTCGAGACCGGCAAACGGCTCGTCGTACAGGATCAGCATCGGATCGAGCGCGATGGCGCGCGCCAGCGCGACCCGACGCGCCATGCCGCCGGATAGTTCGGACGGCATCAGGTCCTGCGCGCCGCGCAGGCCGACGGCATTGAGCTTCATCAGCACCAGGTCCCGGATCATGTCCTCGGGCAGGTCGGTGTGCTCGCGCAACTGGAAGGCGACGTTGTCGAACACCGAGATGTCGGTGAACAGCGCGCCGAACTGGAACAGCATCCCCATCCGGCGCCGCAGCTTGTACAAGCCTTCCTGGTCGATACCGACCATGTCGACGCCGTCGACCCGCACGCTGCCCTGGGTGGCGCGGACCGCGCCGCCGATGACCCGGAACAGGGTGGTCTTGCCGCAGCCCGAATTGCCCATGATGGCGACGACCTGGCCGCGACGCGCGGTCAGGTTGATGCCTTTGAGGACGGGGCGGCGGCCGTAGGCAAAGTGCAGCCCTTGGATTTCGACTAGATTGTCGTGCATGAAAGTGGCGGGGGTTTTTATTCTGCTTTCTGGGCAGCTATTTTAACGCAGCAGGACACCGAATCACAGGCCGAGCCGCTGTAAAACTTTCCGAACACCGGCCGAGTGCGTGTAAAAGCAACGCAATCTAAAGGCCGAGCAATTGCAGCAGGCTATTGACCTGTTCAATCCGGGCAAGGTTCCCGTCCCGGCTGAACAGGAAGACATTCCCTTCGGCCAGGTTCCGGGCCTGGAGCACAGCCGACAGGCCGCGCAAGTCCGTATCGGCATCGAACCAGACCAGGGCAGGGTCGTCCGCCGGGCAGATGCGCCCCAGGCGCGGCCGCAGGATATCCGGAATGGAACCACCCTCCCCGACTGCGCCGTCGGGAGCCTCCAGCACGAATCGGAAATAGTCCGGCGTCTCCGCCAGCCAGCGTTCGGCCTCGGCCGGCGCCAGGGCAGACCAGGCCGCGTAGCCGATCCAGACGCAGAGAAACCGATTGGCGTAATAGGCGATGCGCCATTCCTCCGGCAGGTTCTCCGGATAGAACTCCGCCTGCCAGTCCGGCCGTTCCCAGTCGGCCACGCCCAGGAATACGCGGCCGGCCGTATCCGCTTCGCTCATGGCACCGATCACTCGCGCCGCCAGGTCGTGCCCTGCGGACCGTCCTCCAGAACGATGCCGGCCGCCTTGAGTTCGTCGCGGATCGCGTCGGAACGCTTGAAGTCCTTGGCCTTGCGTGCCGCCAGCCGCTCCTGGATCAGGGCCTCGATCCGTTCGGCATCGTAGCCACCCTCGCCGCTGCCGGCCTTGAGATAGCCGTCCGGATCGCGCTGCAGCAGGCCGATCACGCCGGCCAGGGCCTTGAGCTTGGCCGCCGTTTCGGCCGAACGCGTCCGGTTCGCCTCGGTCGCCAGATCGAACAGCACCGCCAGCGCCTCGGGCGTGTTGAAGTCGTCATCCATCGCCGCCTTGAAGCGGGTCGCGTCGGCGTCGTTCCAGTCCACCGCCGCGGCCGGCACCTCGATGCCGCGCAGCGCCGTGTAGAGCCGGGTCAGCGCCGCCTTGGCGTCGTCCAGATGCTGGTCGGAATAGTTGAGCGGGCTGCGGTAATGGGCGCGCAGGATGAAGAAGCGCACCACCTCCGGGTCGTACTTGGCCAGCACCTCCCGGATGGTGAAGAAATTGCCCAGGCTCTTCGACATCTTCTCGTTGTCGACCCGGACGAAACCGTTGTGCAGCCAGTAGTTGACGAACTTGCAGCCGCTCGCCCCTTCCGACTGGGCGATCTCGTTCTCGTGGTGGGGGACCTGCAGGTCCTGGCCGCCGCCGTGGATGTCGAAGTGGGCGCCGAGCAGGTCGTTGCCCATGGCCGAACACTCGATATGCCAGCCCGGCCGGCCGTCGCCCCAGGGCGAGGGCCAGGCCGGTTCGCCCGGCTTGGCCGCCTTCCAGAGCACGAAGTCCATCGGGTCGCGCTTGTTGGGATCGACCTCGACCCGCTCCCCGGCGCGCAGGTCCTCCAGCGATTTGCCCGACAGCTCGCCGTAGGTCGGGAAGGACTGCACGGCATAATAGACGTCGCCGTTGGCCGCCGGGTAGGCATGGCCGCGCTCGATCAGGGCGCCGATCATGTCCAGCATCTTGCCGACATACTCGGTGGCGCGCGGCTCGTGGTCGGGAGGCAGCACGCCCAGCGCGGCGCCGTCCTCGTGCATGGCGTCGATGAAGCGCTGGGTCAGCGCGGTGTAGGGCTCGCCGTTCTCGTTGGCTCGCTTGATGATCTTGTCGTCGATGTCGGTGACGTTGCGCACATAATCGACCTCGTAGCCGGATGCCCGCAGCCAGCGCGTGATCATGTCGAACACCACCAGCACGCGGGCATGGCCCAAGTGGCAATAGTCGTATACCGTCATGCCGCAGACGTACATCCGGACCTTGCCCGGTTCGATGGGAACGAATTCCTGCTTGTCGCGGGCGAGTGAATTGTAGAGTTTCAGCATGACGGCGGATAACGATGATTCAAAGGGGAGGATTTTAACGGATGCCGACCTTGCGGCACGTACTATGATGCCAGCCTTGGGAATCCGGTGTCGGAGATTCCCGGTTTATGGTGGCTATGAAGCCCCTCTCCCCCAGCCTCTCCTCCCAGGGGATGGGCTGGGGAAGAGGGCGAAACTAAGACAATGACCGAGACATCCTCTTCCATTCTTCACCGAATCTTCGGCTACGAAACCTTCCGCGGCGACCAGCAGGCCGTCGTCGACCACGTCTCTGCCGGCAACGACGCCCTGGTGCTGATGCCCACCGGTGGCGGCAAATCGCTCTGCTACCAGATTCCGGCGCTCGTCCGGAAAGGGGTCGGCATCGTCGTCTCGCCTCTGATCGCCCTGATGCAGGACCAGGTCGACGCGCTCAAGCAGAACGGCGTCGCCGCCGCCTACCTCAACTCCAGCCTGGACTGGCGCGACGCCCTCGATATCGAGAACGCCGCCCGCCGGGGCGACCTGAAGCTGCTCTACGTCGCGCCGGAACGGCTGGTCACCGAGCGCTGCCTCGGCCTGCTCGACGAGATCGAGGCCGGACCCGGCCTCGCCCTGTTCGCCATTGACGAGGCGCACTGCGTCTCGCAATGGGGCCACGACTTCCGCCCGGAATACCTGCAGCTCTCGCAACTGCACGAGCGCCACCCGAAGGTACCGCGCATCGCCCTCACCGCCACGGCCGACAACGCCACTCGTGAGGAGATGCGCGAGCGGCTCGGCCTCAACGCCGCCCGCGTCTTCCTGTCCAGCTTCGATCGGCCCAACATCCGCTACACCGTGGTCGAGAAGGACAACCCGCGCCGGCAGCTGCTGCGCTTCCTCGAAAGCCATCGCAACGAGGCGGGCATCGTCTACTGCCTGTCGCGCAAGAAGGTCGAGGAGACCGCCGAGTGGCTGAAGCACGAAGGCTACGCCGCCCTGCCCTACCACGCCGGCCTGCCGGCCGAAAAACGCGCCGACCACCAGCGCACCTTCCAGCGCGAAACCGGCATCGTCATGGTCGCCACCATCGCCTTCGGCATGGGCATCGACAAGCCGGACGTCCGTTTCGTCGCCCACCTCGACCTGCCCAAGAGCATCGAGGCCTACTACCAGGAAACCGGCCGCGCCGGCCGCGACGGCGAACCGGCCGAGGCCTGGATGACCTACGGCCTGCAGGACATCGCCCTGCAACGCGCCCGCATCGACGAATCCGAATCGCCGCCCGAGATCAAGCGCCTGGAGGCGCAGAAGCTCAACGCCCTGCTCGCCTACTGCGAAGCCCCGCGCTGCCGCCGCACCGTGCTGCTCGACTACTTCGGCGAAGCCAGCCGACCCTGCGGCAACTGCGACGTCTGCCTCGACCCACCCGAACTGTTCGACGGCACTGTCGCCGCGCAGAAGGCGCTGTCCGCCGCCTGGCGCACCGGCCAGCGCTTCGGCGCCGGCCACCTGATCGACATCCTGCTCGGCAAGAGCACGGAAAAGATCGTCCGCTTCGGCCACGACCAGCTGCCCACCTTCGGCGTCGGCAAGGACATCGACGAACACATGTGGCGCGGCATCCTGCGCCAGCTCGTGGCCGCAGGCCTGCTCCAGGCCGACCTGACCGAATACGGCGCGCTCAAGCTCACCGAAGCCGCCCGGCCGGTGCTGAAGGGCGAACAGACCGTGCAACTGCGCCGGCCGAGCAAGCCGGTGTCGAAGAAGGCCGCCCGCGCCAAGGCCGGCGCGGTGCCGGAAGGCCTGCTGGAAAAGGACCTGCCGCTGTTCGAGGCCCTGCGCACCTGGCGCCTGGACAAGGCGCGCGAACAGGGCGTGCCGGCCTACGTCATCCTGCACGACCGGACGTTGCGTCTGATCGCCACGATCCGACCAGAGGACGAGGAAAGCCTGGCCGGGGTTTCAGGACTGGGGGCGGCGAAGCTGGAGCACTACGGGGAGGAACTGCTGGAAATCGTGGCGGAACACGCCGAATGAAAATACAGTCGGCGGCATCGACGCGCGGCATTGGGGCCTGACCGCAACAAGAACGGTCATTTCGGCCAAAGACGCCTTACTGTTGGCCGAAATGATAGGTCAACGCGATGAATCCCGTGTTTTGGAACTTCGTGGTGACCAAAGGGCTGTTTCTGATCGATTCCCCTAGTCGCCTGTATTGCCATTGCCAGTTGACTCGCCAAGGACCACGCACCTCGATTTCCCCCGCCAATCCGACAATCTGATCAACAGCAGCATTGGGGGAATAGGCGGCGATGCCACTGCTACTGGCTTCGGTCAATGAGACACCATAAAGATGGTTCACGTACTGTGCGCTTCTGCGTTCGATGCCCAATTCCGGGTAGAACGTCCATCTGCCGGCATCCAGTTCGGCCATGTATGTTGCTTCGAACAGTGAGCCGGATGAAGTCACGTCATGGAAGGCATACAGGAACAAGGCCCCCACGGGGGTTTCTTGAAAACTGCCGATGCCGATCGGCACTGGATTGCTTCGATCCGAAATTCCTCGAATGTTCGTATCACCGGCCTGATAGCCCTCAAAACTGACTCGTCCGGCCACTTCGATCTGACCATAAGCCACGGGCAATAATTTGGCGCCGAAAGTATCGACCCTGGCATAAAACCTACCGTAGTCAAGGTAGGCAAAAGGGAGAAACAAATGCTGTGTCTGTTGACCTCGCAGAATCCCTTGTGTGACATAGGTTGCTGCACCCAGATCGCCATCAAGCCGCGCAGGCGTTTCTGCGATGGCCGCGCCGTGCATGATTATGGTGGTCGCAAAGCCCGCAATCAGTTGTTTTGAAGTCGGCATCATATGAATTGCTGTTTCATCGAGATGGAGCAAGCGTAGCCCGCGTAGATACTGTTATCGACGTCAAGCCACGCCGCCATGCAATTTCGGGTCGAATGGCTTACCGGACTTCAACACGCCATAAGCGACATGGACCAATTTGCGCATCATGGCGCCGATGATCACCTTGGGCGCCTTGCCT
>DASVZA010000013.1:0-43210 GCA_036391875.1 Parasulfuritortus sp. | reverse complement strand
AGGCAAGGCGCCCAAGGTGATCATCGGCGCCATGATGCGCAAATTGGTCCATGTCGCTTATGGCGTGTTGAAGTCCGGTAAGCCATTCGACCCGAAATTGCATGGCGGCGTGGCTTGACGTCGATAACAGTATCTACGCGGTGCTTTGAAAAGCCGGGAACAATTAGAGAACAATAGGGGACTGACCACGGTTTCAATCCCCTGAGATATCTGGTCTTGCACGAGCCGCAGCGCAGCATTACTCTGGTAATACCCTATTCCCACCCCACTCCCCATGACCGTCACCACCACCCTGAAAATCCCTGACGACCTGAAAGCCCGCATCGGCCAGATCGCAGAAGCCGAAGGCAAATCGCCCCATGCGTTCATGGTGGAGGCGCTCCAGGCCCAGACCGAACTGGCCGAGCGGCGCCGTGACTTCCTGCAGAGCGCCCACCTAGCCCGGCAGGAAGTCGCCCAATACGGGCTGGTCTACGATGCCGACGCCGTGTTCAGCTACTTGCAGGATCGGCTGGATGGCAAAGCGGCCACGCGCCCCGATCCGACCAAGTTGTAACGTGACCCGGCTTGTCCTGGCCCCTCGCGCATTGCTCGACATCGAGCGGCTGGCCGATTTCCTCGTCGAAAGCGATCCGCACAGCGCGGCCGAAACGGGAGCCTTGCTGCTGGACGGGCTTTCCATTCTGAAAAATCATCCCCTGGTCGGGCACAAGGTGGAGGATGGCTTTCGCGAGTTGGTCATTTCCCGTGGACGTACCGGTTACCTGGCCCTGTACGATTACGATGTGATGCGCGACACCGCCATCGTGCTGGCGATCCGGCACCAGCGCGAGCGGGGGCACTCGGCGGACGAGCCCAGATAAATCGACTGACTGCGATTCTGAGGATACAAGACCACCATGCACATCGAACTCGAACACAACCCCAATCCCGACCGTCTGCACGAACTCGGCGTCGAGAACTGGCCAACCTGGGGCGCGGGGGTGTCCCGTTTCCCCTGGACCTACGACGAACAGGAAACCTGCTACGTGCTGGCAGGTGAAGTCGTCGTCACGCCGAACGACGGTGCGCCCGTCACCGTGAAGGCCGGCGATCTGGCCACCTTCCCGGCCGGCATGTCCTGTACCTGGGACGTACGGCTTCCGATCCGGAAACACTATCGGTTCGGCTGAGCGTCCACAGCCCCATGAGCCTCCTCTACACCCTGCTCGAATCGCCGCTGGCCTGCCAGTTCCCCGACCTGTACCGGGAACTCGGCATCGAATCCGTGCGCTTCGACTCCGCCCGCAAGCTGCACCGCGCCTTGAAGGACCGGCTGCCGGATTATTTCGTGGGCGAGTTCGTCTACGGCTGGGGCAACAACTATGCGGGCGCCAACGTCTCGAACCTGGACGTCACCATCCGGACCCTGCAGGCCGTCGCGCCCAAGGCGAAGATCATCATCGTCATGCGGCCCAGCGAGGAACCGCACATCGGCAAGCTACTGGAACTGTTCCCGGTCCATGCCGTGCTGACCTACCCCATCGGCGAAAATCAGATGCGGGCCGTCTTGTGACGCCGGACGCCGGCAGACCCAATCCATCCTTGCTCCTCCATTGTCGCCATTCGGTGACAGTGAATTTCCCTTAGCAATTCGCCGGTTAGCCGATTCGGCTCCTCCCATGTCGCCATTCGGCGACAGTTTTCCCGCGTATCCCGCTGTCCCGACCCCTTGGCTTGTGCGTAACAGGCTGATTTAGCGCCCCATTTCTTGCATGGCATCGAATTTGCTTAAGTGGGTAGCAGGCTTCTTCCAAACATATCGACGACCAAGGTAACAATGGAGTCCTCCCATACAGGCATGCCAAGCCAAAGCCGCTACGAAGCGCACACACTCGCGCCACCGGCCCCCGCGTCCGCTTGCCGTTCCGCCCGCTCCAGCGCCCCGCCCGTCAAGCGCGGCCACATGACGGCCAAGCCGTGGCTGGGCTTCTGGCAAGGCGTCCGCCATGCGCTGGCGAATCGCGGCAGCGCCGTCCCGGCGAAGGCCGTGCGGCCCTGGGAACACGCCGCGCGCCGGCGCCGCCAGGCGCTGCTGGTGGCCGTCATCCTTTCCGCCATCGGCGCGGCGTGGCTCGCCTGCGAAGTGGACAGCAGCGGCCCCGAAGGCTGGGGGCTGTTCCGCGTGGCGCTGTTCACGGTGCTGATCGCCTGGGTCGCGGCCGGCTTCTACACCGCGCTGATGGGGCTGTTTGCCCACCTGCACGGCGACCGCCACCGGCTCCGGCTGGCAGGCCTGGAGCAGGTGGCGCTGCGCCCCGAGGCGCGCACGGCCATCGTCATGCCGATCTGCAACGAGGATGTGGGCACGGTCTTCGCGGGGCTGCGCGCCACCTGCGAATCGCTGCTGAGCACCGGGCAGGGCAGGAATTTCGATGTGTACATCCTTTCCGACAGCAACAACGCCGCGCTGTGCGCCGCCGAGGTGGCCGCGCATGCGCAGTTGCACGCACTGTTTGCCGGCCGCCTCGGCGTGCACTACCGCCGCCGCCTGCGCCGCACCCACCGCAAGGCGGGCAACGTGGCCGATTTCTGCCGTCGCTGGGGCCGGAACTACGCCTACATGGTGGTGCTGGACGCGGACAGCGTGATGAGCGGCGACACGCTGGTCAGCCTCGCGCGCCTGATGGAGCGGGAGCCCAGGGCCGGCATCATCCAGACCGCGCCGCAGGCCTTCGGCCTGAACACACTGCACGCGCGCATGCAGCAGTTCTCCTCCAGCGCCGTGGGCCGGCTGTTCACGCTCGGCATGTGCTACTGGCAGCTCGGCGAATCGCACTACTGGGGGCATAACGCCATCATCCGCGTGGAACCCTTCATGCGCCACTGCGCGCTGGCCCCGCTGGCCGGCACGGGCAGCCTTTCCGGTCCCATCCTGTCGCACGACTTCGTGGAGGCCGCGCTGATGCGCCGCGCAGGCTACGAAGTGTGGCTGGTGCCCGAACTGGAGGGCAGCTACGAGCAACAGCCGCCCAACCTGATCGAGGAACTGCGCCGCGACCGCCGCTGGTGCCAGGGCAATCTGATGAACACGCGGCTGATCGCCGAGCCCGGCCTGAAGGGCGTGCACCGCGCCATGCTCGGCACCGGGGCCTTCTCCTACGCCAGCGCGCCGCTGTGGGCCGCCTTCCTGCTCACCGGCTTCGCTCTGCTGCTGACCGTCAACGCCGATGTCTGCGTGGACGATGGCGCGATAAGCGCCGCGCAGTATGCGCTGTGGGCGCTCACCGCCGTGGTGCTGTTCGCCCCGCGCCTGATGGCGCTGGCGCTGATCCTGGTCGACCGCGAGGCCGCGCGCTATGGCGGACGCCTGGCACTGGCAGGCGGCCTGGTGCTGGAAGCCGCATGGTCCGCGCTGCTCGCCCCGATGCGGATGGTGGGCCATACCCTTTTCGTGCTGGGCGCGCTCACCGGCCTGAAGCTGGAATGGCGCTCGCCCCCGCGCGAGGCGGTGGACGTAAGCTGGCACGAGGCCACGCAGCGCTTTGCGCCCTATGCGCTGCTGGCGCTGGCCGTGCTTGCCGCCGCCGCCAGCAAGGGTGCGATCAATGCATTGTGGCTGCTGCCGGTGGCCGGCGCGCTGATACTGGGCCCGGTGCTGGTGGTGTGCGGCAGCCGCGATGCGGGCGGCCTGGCGTTGCGCGCACACGGCCTGGCCTGTACGCCGGAAGAGCTGCGAACCCCCACCGTGCTGCGCATGGCGCAGTATTATTCCCATGCCGCACGCCCCCAGACGGAGCACCCGGAAGCCTGCACTGGCCGACGCCAGCCCGCACCGATCAATCCCTGACCCGCCATCCAAACCATGACGCAAGACGCTAGGCAGCTCAGCCGCCGGGAATTCCTGTTCACTGCCACTGCCCTGGCCACGCTGGCCGCGACGGCGGCATCCCCGGCCACCGCCGCGGCGCTGCGCCTCGGCCGCGCGCAGAAATTCTCCTTCGAGGCGTTGCGCGACCGCGCACGCGCCATGGCCGGAGCGCGCTACCAGCCCCCCAAGCAGCCCCCGCGCAAGGTGCTGGATCAGATCAACTACGACGCGCACGGCAAGCTGTGCTTCAACCCGGACGACGCGCTCTTCGCCGACGGACCGGGGCGCTATCCCGTCACCTTCTTCGCGATGGGCCGCTATTTCCAGACGCCGGTGCGCATGCATGTGGTGGACGCGCACGGCGAGGCGCGCGAGATCCGCTACGACCCGGACTATTTCTCCACCCCGGCCGACAGCCCGGCGCGCGAGCTGGGCCCGCATGCGGGCTTCGCCGGCTTCCGCCTGCAGGAGAGCCGCCTGGGCGACCAGAAGAAGCTGAGTTGGCGCAAGAACGACTGGGTGGCCTTCCTCGGCGCCTCGTATTTCCGCGCCATCGGCGGCCTGTACCAGTACGGCCTCTCGGCGCGCGGCGTCGCGGTGAACGTGGCCGTGGCCGGACAGGTGGAAGAATTTCCGGCCTTCACCGATTTCTGGTTCGATACGCCGCAGGACGACGACGCGGCCATCACGATCTGCGCCCTGCTCGACGGGCCTAGCATCAGCGGCGCCTACCGCTTCAAGCTGGAGCGCAATGCCGGCGTGCTGATGGACGTGGAGGCCGCGCTGTTCCTGCGCCGCGATGTCGAGCGCCTGGGCCTGGCCCCATGCACCTCGATGTACTGGTTTTCGGAGACTGCCCGCCCGGCGCTGGAAGACTGGCGCCCCGAGGTGCACGATTCCGACGGGCTGGCGCTGTGGACCGGCGTCGGCGAGCACATCTGGCGCCCGCTGAACGATCCGCCGCGCACCATGGTGTCGGCGTTCCAGGACAAGGCGCCGCGCGGCTACGGCCTGCTGCAGCGCGACCGCAACTTCGACCACTACCAGGACGGCGTGTACTACGATCGCCGCCCCGACCTGTGGGTGGAACCGCTGGGCGACTGGGGCCAGGGCGCGGTGCAGTTGGTGGAGATCCCCACCAACGACGAAATCCACGACAACATCGTCGCCATGTGGGTACCCGCCGCGAAGGCCTCGGCGGGCTCGAGCTACAACCTGCGCTACCGCCTGCACTGGACCGCGGACGAGCCCTATCCCTCGCCGCTGGCGCACTGCGTGGCCACGCGCATCGGCCGCGGCGGCGAGCCCGGCCTGCCTCCCCCGCCGCATACCGTGAAGTTCATGGTGGAATTCCTGGGCGGCCCGCTCGTCAAACTACCCTTCGGCGTCAAACCCCAGGCCGTGGTCGCGGCCTCGGCAGGCACACTGGGCGCCGCCGTCGTCGAGCCCGTGCCCGACGGCGTGGCCGGCCACTGGCGCGTGCACTTCGACCTGGACACCACGACCACCGCCCCCATCGAGCTGCGGCTCTACCTCAAGCTGGGCAACGCCGCCCTCAGCGAAACCTGGCTCTACCAGTTCCTCCCGCAGCAGAGCTAGGTCGTCGCTTCCGTGCAGGCAGGAGCCCAGTTGAATCAATCAACCGGATTCCCGCCTGCCCGGGGATGACAGTCCGTCTAGACCGGCCGCTTTCCCGACGGATCAAGCCTCGGTAAGCTGTGCATCTTTCTTGATACCCGTGTCTCAGACGATGCCCATCGACCCGTCCGCCCTCGATCCCGCAAGTCCCCTTGGCAATCTGCTCGACTACCTCGATGCCAGCCCGACGCCCTGGCACGCCGTGGCCAGCGCCGAAACGCGGCTGCGCGCCGCCGGATTTGCGAGACTGGAAGAACGGGAGCGCTGGCAACTCGCAGCCGGCGGGCGCTACTACGTCACGCGCGGCGAGTCTTCGCTGATCGCCTTCGTGGCCGGGCGCGGCCCGTTGGCCGAGACCGGCTTCCGCATCGTCGGCGCCCACACCGATTCGCCCGGCCTTCGCCTGAAGCCGCGCCCGGGGCTGAACGGCGACGGCCTGTGGCGGCTGGCGGTCGAGGTCTACGGCGGGCCGATCCTGGCCACCTTCGCCGACCGCGACCTGAGCCTGGCCGGCCGGGTGATCGTACGCACCGCCGAGGGCAGCGCGTCGCGCCTGGTGCGCTTCGAGCAGCCGCTGCTGCGCCTGCCCAACCTCGCCATCCACATGAACCGCGAGGTGAACGAACAGGGCCTGAAGCTCAACCGGCAGAACGAACTGCCGCTGCTGCTCGGCCTCGCCGCCGAAGGGCAGGACGCCGAGGCGCGCCTGCGCGAGCTGCTGGCCGGCGCCGCGCTGGTCGAGGCCAAGGACATCCTCAGCTGGGACCTAGCCGTCTATGACGTGCAGAAGGCCGCGCTCTGGGGCGCGGCCAGCGAGTTCATCGCTTCGGGACGGATCGACAACCTGGCCTCCTGCCACGCCGCGCTGCAGGCGCTGATTGCGACCGAAGCGCCCGACCCGACCTGCGTCGCGGCGCTGTTCGACCACGAGGAGGTGGGCAGCGAAAGCCCGACCGGCGCCGGCGGCAGCTTCGCCGCCGACGTGCTCGGCCGCCTCTGCCTCTCCGCCGGGCTGGACGGCGAGGACCGCCACCGCGCCATGGCGGCCAGCTTCTTCGTCAGCGCCGATGCGGCTCACGCCTACCAGCCGAACTTCCCGAACGCCTACGAGCCGGGCCACAAGGTGATGGTGAACGGCGGGCCGGTGATCAAGACCCACGTCGGCCAGCGCTACACCACCCACGCCGGCACGGCGGCGCGCTTCATGAGCCTGTGCGAGTCGGCCGGCGTGCCCTGCCAGCAGTACGCGCATCGCGCCGACCTCGCCTGCGGCAGCACCATCGGTCCGATGCTGGCGGCGGGGCTCGGCATCCCCGGCGTCGATGTCGGCTCGGCGATGTGGGCCATGCACAGCGCCCGGGAGAGCGCCGGTGCCCACGACCAGGCCTACATGATCGCCGCCCTGCGCGCGGCGTTCGGCGAGTGAGGCCCGGCGCCAAAGTCGACACCGGCTGCCATACTGTCTATCGATCCCTCCCATTCCGAACCGTATGCCCACTGCCTCCGACATCACCGGACTTGTCCACGTCATCCAGCTGTCGGTCGCGCCCGTCTTCCTGCTGACAGGCGTGGCCGGCTTGCTGTCGGTGCTGGTCAACCGGCTGGGACGGGTGGTGGATCGTTTCCGCGCCCTGCACGGCAGCCTGCCGGAGTTCCAGGACGAGGCACGCCAGTCGGCGGAAGCAGAAATGGCCGTGCTGGGCCGGCGCACCTGGCTCATCCATCGCGCCATCGCCTTGTGCACCGGCAGCGCGCTGCTGGTCTGCGTGGTCATCGCCACGCTGTTCGTCGGCTCGCTGATCCGGTGGGAAATGTCGATGGTCATCGCCACGCTGTTCATCCTGGCAATGATTTCCCTGGTCGCCGGCCTGCTGTTCTTCCTGCGCGAAATCCACCTGGCCATCCAGTACATCGATGTCCGGCCACGCTGAAGCGCCGGGCCAGCGCTGACCGACTTCGGCTTGAACCCGCCAGGCAACGATCATGGCAAGCCATTCCCACCATGCGCGACCGCGGTGCCCTGGACAACCCGGACAATCGTTATGCCGAGCACGGCCGGGAAGCATTCGACGACGGCTGGGGCAAGATGGCGCACGTCACGCCGGTCACGGACTCGCCCGCCCCAACCGGGGCCGCCCCTATCGAGGAACGATGCGTTCGTAGTCCCGCTTCAGGCTTGCCCAGCCATCCCAGAAAGGCGGCGGCTTCACGCCGGTGAACCGGGCAACCAGCAGATCGAGGTGCATGTGCCATCCGGCGCCGACCATCTGCGACGTATCGTGATCGGGAAGCTGGCGATGGATCACGGTCAGCAATACCTTGTCGCCGCGAGTTTCCAGTTCGAACGTGACCAGGCCGACACCGGGCCAGGAAAAGGAGAGCTTGCGCGGGATATCGAGTTCGGTGATCCGGCATTCCGCGCTGTGCTCCGCACCGAACCCTTCCGGCCGCCTGCCTGGCGGATCGGTCAGCTCGTCGTTATGCCAGACCAGCACGAACGACGCGCCGACCGTCAATTCCATGTCGCCGGACGCGAGCCACTGACGGCGCAACTCGCCTTCCGTGAGGTACGCCCAGACGCGTTCGACCGTGCCGGGCAGCATTCGCTGTATGGTCAGGGTCGCGGGTTCGGAGAATGTGCCGTAGTTCGAGAGTGTTTGCGCATCCATGGTCGCTCCTTTCATTTTTTCCGGGGGGATTTCTGCTTTGGCGGTTCGGCTTCCCGCAACAACCGGTCCAGCGCATCCAAGCGGCTGGTCCAGAACGGTTCGTAGAAGCTGAGCCACTCCTGCGCCAGGGCCAAAGGACCCGGCGCGAGACGGCAGACGTGGGTCCGTCCGTTGACTTCGCGGAGAATCAAACCCGCGTTTTCGAGTGTCTTGATGTGTTTCGACGCCGCAGCGAGCGACATCTCGAATGGCGCCGCCAGTTGGCCGACCGTGAGTTCGCCATCCGCCAGCTGGCGCAGCATCTGACGCCGCGTGGCATCGCTCAGCGCATGGAAGATCGGATCGAGAGGGGGTGTGTTTAATTCAACCATATGGTTGAACATTACCACCAATTTCTTTATTGTCAACCATATGGTTGAATTACAGAACATTCAGCAGACGTAGGTTGGGCTGGCAAGCCCAACCATACTTGCAATTGATTCGTCCCCGCCAACGTTGGGCTTCCTGCGTCAGCCCAACCTACAGGACTCTCTTGATTGAACCCGCCGTCATCGCCCGGCGGAGACCGGCGCCACCTTGTCCATCTGGTGCGGCGCAAGACCGATGCTCGTGCTGGCGCTGCCCTCCCCGTTCAGCCACCACCACATGGTCACCCAGGCACGCCCTTCCTCGTCGAAGTGCTCGATGGCGCAGGTCGCGCCAACCATGAACTCGAACATCTCGCGCTCGTCGTCCTCGACATCGGGTCCGATGTCGACCTGCAGGATGCGTATCTCGTCACCGACCTTGACCTCGTTGCCGAGGCGATCCGCATGGCGGGCTGTTGCTTGCATGTGGCTTCTCCTTGGATGGGTTCGGGCGATCAACGACGGCCCGCGATGGCCGCGACCGCCGCGGTCAGGGTCGGCACCACCTCGGCCCCGCCGCCTTCGGCCAGCAAGAAAGCGGCGTGTTCGACCAGTGCCCGCGCCTCGTCGGTGCGCGCGTCGGTCCGCAGTTCGGCGGCGAAGCGGTCGATGCTGCCGGCCACCAGGCGCGTGATGCGGCGGTTCTCGCCGGTGACCCGGGAGCTGCCGATCGCGTTGGCGATCAGGTCGGAGACGATTTGCCGATAGTCCTTGTCAGCCATGGCGTGCCCCTCATTCACCGATGGTCGAGGCATCGTAGTTCTTCAGGCGTCGGCCGTCGGCGACGCCCAGGATCTTGGCCAGCCAGGGCGGCGGAGACTGGCTCATCATGCGCTGGAATTCGGCCAGCACGTCCTCGGCGGCGCCGCCTTCGATCCGTTTGATCGGATAGATGTTGCCCTTGATCACCTTCGCCGCCGCCGGGCCGCCGATCGAGACGATGTAGAGCACGTGGCAGTCCGCGATCAGCTGGACCCGGAAGCCGTTCTTGTCCTGCGCGAAATCCGCCTCCAGCGCGTCGCGGATGCCGACCAGGCGGATTTCCTCGGGCGAGACCTGGTAGACCAGATAGCGGACGCAGGAGCCGAAATGGCCGTTGAGCGCCTCGCCGCTGTCCGAGGCCAGCGCCACCCGGACCGAGCCGGGCATGTCGCCGTCATCGTAGGCGCTGACCGGCGGCAGATACTCGCCTTCGGCATCGCCCCACAGGATGCGCACCGCCAGCTTCATCGCCTCCAGGCCGATGCCGATGTCCTCGCCGTCCTCTTCGCCGTCCGAGCTGGCGAAGGCGGTCTTCAGATCGGTGACGGTGATCGTGCGCAGATCGTCGACCTCGATCCGATCCCGGCCGACCCGGTTCTGCAGGACATCGATCAGGTCCGTCAGGCCGACGCCGGGCATGGCGCGCGCCGCCAGGGCGATGCGCAAGGCGGTCTCACGGGAGATGGGAGCGGCGCTCGGCAGCATGGACAAACTCCTTTGTTGAACGTTTTAGTCAACCAAGCAGAATGGATGCCAGTCTGGCAGGATCGGCCTAACGGCCTGTTTTGACAGCGGTAACTTGCCGAACTACAGGCTCGGGAAAAGATGGCCATTGACGCGGCTGCGACAATCGCACCAGACCTTTGTAGTAACGTGGTTTTTTGCGATGCGGCGATCGCGCCGGCGACCCGGTCCCGGTGCGAATGAAGACACACGCCGCAACCGGGAAGTTAAAATAGATTTCAGGAAGGTACAGCGTGAAACCAACGCGCCGGGCACGGGATGGATCGGACCCGCACCCTTGATTCGCTCTCTCCCCGGCGGATTTCCGACCCGACACGAAGCCCGCCCTTGAACCCTTTCAGGCCCATGAAACTATTCAACCGACACTTCGACCGATTCCATGCATTCGTCTGGGGCGGCGATCTCACCGCCCTCTCCGTCTGGCGCCGCCGTCTGGTCCTGAGCCTGCGCATGCTGTACGCGGTCGGCCGCGACCTGGGCGAAGGCCAACTGACCTTGCGCGCCATGAGCCTGGTCTACACCACGCTGCTCTCGCTGGTGCCGCTGCTGGCGCTGTCGTTCTCGGTGCTCAAGGGACTGGGCGTCCAGAACCAGGTCCGGCCCATGTTGCTGACACTGCTCGAACCGCTGGGCGACAAGGGCATCCAGATCGCCGACCAGATGATCGCCTTCGTCAACCACATCAAGGTCGGCGTGCTCGGTGCGCTGGGCCTCGGCATGCTGGTCTACACGGTCGTCACCCTGCTGCAGAAGATCGAGGACAACCTGAATTTCGTCTGGCGCGTGAAGAGCGCCCGGCCGTTGCCCCAGCGTTTCAGCCAGTACCTGAGCGTGCTGATGATCGGCCCCTTGCTGATGTTCTCGGCGATGGGCGTCACCGGGGCCTTCTTCGGCAGCCATACCATGCGCACCCTGATCGAGATCCACCCCCTGGGTGCCCTGGTCGGCCTGGGGACCAAGCTGCTGCCCTTCCTGTTCGTGATCGCCGCGTTCAGCTTCATCTACCAACTGATGCCCAACACCCGGGTGCGCATGGTTTCGGCCCTGGTCGGCGGCACGGTCGCCGGCATCCTTTGGCAGACGCTGGGCTGGGGCTTCGCCGCGTTCATCGCCGGCTCGTCCAACTACACGGCGATCTACGCCGGCTTCGCGATCGTGATCTTTTCCATGATCTGGCTGTACCTGAACTGGCTGATCGTGCTGATCGGCGCCAGCATCGCCTGCTATCACCAGTACCCGGCCCTGCTGGCCACGCCCCATCGCGAGTTCCGGCTCAGCAGCCGCCTGAAGGAAAAGATCGCCCTGCTGGCCGCCACCCTGATCGGCCGCAACTACTACGGCGATCTGCCGCCCTGGTCGCTGGAAGAGTTGTCCGACCGGATCGGCGTACCGGGCATGTCGGTCGAGCCGGTCCTGGCCGCCTTCCAGCAGGCCGGCTATCTGACCGAGACCACAGACGATCCGCCGCGCTACGTGCCCGCCCATGCCTTCGAATCGATCACCGTCAAGCACCTGCTCGATACCATAAGGCGCGTCGACGAGGACTCCGTTGCCGGCGGCGCGCTCCTGGCCCGGGAAGCCGAAGTGGAAAGCCTGATCACGCACATGGACGAGGCGGTGGAGACCGCGCTGGCCGGCCGCACCCTGCGCGATCTGGTCATGGCCGGCCTGTCCGGCGATGCCGAGGGCCAAGGCGGCCCGCGCCCAAACGCCTGAGATGGCCATCGTGCCGGACGCCGTCATGGCAAGCTCACCTCAGCAACCCAGGCGCGGCCGCGGCGCCCTGGACAACCCGGACAACCGATTCGCCGAGCACGGCCGCGAGACGTTCGACGACGGCTGGGGCACGCTGGACGAGCCGGCGCCGCCGCTGCGCACCGAGTTGTTCGTCGACACCAGCAAGTCGCTGATCAACTACAACGACTCGCCCGACGTGCCGTTCGACCGTTCCATCAATCCCTACCGCGGCTGCGAGCACGGCTGCGTCTATTGTTTCGCCCGGCCGACCCACGCCTATCTCGGCCTGTCGCCCGGGCTCGATTTCGAGAGCCGCATCTTCTACAAGCCGGATGCCGCCGCCCTGCTACGGCGGGAGCTGTCCAGGCCGCGTTACCAGTGCGCGCCGATCGCGCTCGGCATCAACACCGACGCCTATCAGCCAGCGGAGCGGCGCCTGGGACTGACCCGCGCCGTGATCGAGGTGCTGGCCGAGTTCAATCATCCCTTCAGCATCGTCACCAAGTCGGCCCTGATCGAACGCGACCTCGATCTGCTGGCGCCTCTGGCGGAACGGCAGCTGTTCCAGGCCGCCGTCTCGGTCACGACGCTGGACCGCCAACTGGCCCGCACCCTGGAGCCGCGCGCGGCGGCGCCGGAACGGCGGCTGGAGACGATCCGCCGACTGCGCGCAGCCGGCGTGCCGGTGATCGTGCTGGTCGCGCCCCTGATCCCATTCCTCAACGACCACGAACTGGAAGACATCCTGGCCGCGGTGCGCGAAGCCGGCGCGCTCGATGCCGGCTATGTCCTGCTGCGGCTGCCGCACGAGGTGAAGGATCTGTTCCAGGGCTGGTTGGCCGCCCACGAACCGCTCAAGGCCGAACGGGTGATGAACCGGATGCGCGATTGCCGGGGCGGCAAGGACTACGACAGCCGATTCGGCAGCCGCATGCGCGGCGAAGGCGAATACGCCGACCTGATCAGCCGGCGCTTCCGGTTGGCGAAACGGAAGCTGGGGTTTCCGGGCGGCGACGCGCCGCTCGATTGCGCTCGGTTCAAGGTGCCGGGGCGGGCTGAGCAGCTCGACCTGTTCTAGGGACGCGCCGACTCCCTCGCCACCCTGACCAGCGCCTCCCGCCACGCCGGGTTCGGCGCGCCCTGGCCGACCTTCGCGATCCGCCCCACCTCGTTCTCATACCAGCCGGTGTCGTGCTGGTTGGGCTCGGCTTCGTAGCACCACCAGGCGCCGTCGGCATCCTGGGCCAGCCAGGCGGCCCAGGCAGGCAGGTTTTCGTGCGGTAGGTTCATGGGCGGGTCAACTCCGGAAAGGGGACAGGCGGGCTCTCGTATCGAACGAGGCCACGCCCGCCTGGATTTTCCCATGGCGGGACACGACGCTCCAACGCCTGCCACCCCCTACATCGGCCCTTCGATCGGCTTGCCGCGCAGCGGGTAGTTCTTCAACAGGGTGTCGGACCGGACATGCGTCTTGGCCATGGTCTTGGCCGGATCGATCCAGTCCTCCCACTTGAAGTTCTCGATCACCTTGGCCTGGTAGCTCTCTTCCAGCGGGCGTTCCAGGATGTCGTTGATCTGGCTCCACTGTTGGTAGCGCATCCTGTCCACCTGGTAGGGCGTGGGCTTGCCTCCGGCCTTCTTGACCACGGCTTTGAGCGCTTCGACCTCGTCCATGGATACCTTGGGTTTCCAGGTGATGACGCCGGGCAGGACCACCGGCTCGCCCGGAATGTTGTTGATGCCTTTCTTCCAGGTGGCCAGCACGGCGACGCCGGTGTCCTCGCGGTAGAGGATGATCGCGTGGCCGTATTTCGGGTCCTTGAAGAAGCCCAGGTTGCCGTACTGCACCCTGGCGCCGGTCAGGAAGGCCGTGGCGTCCGACCAGCAGGGCGACGGCCCGGAGATGCCCCACAGCACGCTGCGGTCGATGATGCCATCCGGGAACAGGATCTTGAAGGCGACCTTGGCAGCGTTGGCGGCATGGATCAGCCCTTCGCAATCGTGGCCGTGCCACTTGATGATGTCCTTCAGCGTGACCGCGTAGGTGTAGGGATAGTAGCGCCCCTGGGTGCCGCGCGTAGCCAGCATCTCGAACTCCGGCGCATAGGGCTTGGCGACCATCGAGGCGTACCAGGTGGGCACCCGGTCCGGCGGATCGACGCCCGTCTCGATGAAGATGTTTTCGCCTTGCTTGAAGGTCGGCTCTCCGGCCGGGGCCGGATATGGCCAGAGCGCGAAAAACAATAGCGGGAGGATAGGCAGAATCGTTTTCATGGCGTCCCCTTTCGAGCAAACAGATATGATCGCGTGCCGTGCGAATGACCCGTCAGTCCCCTACCGTGAATATAGA
The DNA here is from genome assembly GCA_036391875.1 of Parasulfuritortus sp. Lineage (GTDB taxonomy): Bacteria > Pseudomonadota > Gammaproteobacteria > Burkholderiales > Thiobacillaceae > Parasulfuritortus. The sequence goes on along the minus strand of DASVZA010000013.1, from coordinate 29,053 downwards.
CATTTGCAATCCGAATCTGGACATCGCTCCGATCCCGGTAAGCACGGGGATCAACCCGGTACCGTCCTTGGAAAAAGCCCCACGCATACCATAGTTTTTTTGTCGGGTATCATTAGGAGTGTGCCCATCTGGCTGCAATTTCATTCCCCACGACAAAGGAAAAGACATGCTCAAGCCGAACACCCAGGCCCCCGAATTCACAGCCCCGAACCAGCACGACGCTCAGGTCAGCCTCGCGGCGTATCGGGGCGGCAAGAACGTGCTGCTCTACTTCTACCCCAAGGACGACACGCCGGGCTGCACGATCGAGGCCAACCAGTTCACCTCGCTTGCGGGCGAGTTCGCCGCTCTGGATACCGTCGTCATCGGCGTCAGCCGGGATTCCTGCGATAGCCATAAGGCCTTCATCTCGAAGTATGGGCTGGGCATCGATCTCCTGGCCGACACCGACGGTGAACTGTGCAGGCGCTACGGCGTCTGGCAGGAAAAGGAGAAGAACGGCGAGAAGAAGATGGGCATCGTGCGTTCCACCTTCCTCATCGACAAGCAGGGCCGGCTCGTCGAGGTGCTCTACGGCGTGTCGGCCGAGGGCCATGCGGCGGCGATGCTCGATGCCGTGAAGAGGATGGCGCAGCCCGGATAGCGAACCACTGGCGGCCTAGCCGACGGCATCCCCGTCGGGCCAGGCCTTTCGTAGCAGGCGCGCGGAACCGCATGGGATGGCTTCTGACACACACAGGAAGCCGGCCGGGGTCTACCGCCCTTGAAAGAGGAGAACGATCATGAACGTCGAGCCCTACCTGTTTTTCAACGGCCGTTGCGACGAGGCCATCGAGTTCTACAGCCGGACCGTGGGCGCGCAGGCGACTTACCTGATGCGCTACCGGGAGAGCCCGGAGCCGCCCACGCCGGACATGCTGCCGCCCGGCTTCGAGGACAAGGTGATGCACGCCAACCTGAAGTTCGGCGACATGACGGTGATGGTTTCCGACGGCAACCGCGACGGCGGGCCCCAGTTCCAGGGCTTTTCGCTGGCCCTCTCGTTCCCCGACGAGGCGGCGGCACGCACAGCGTTCGCCGGGCTCTCGGAAGGCGGGCAGGTCGCCATGCCGTTGTCGAAGACATTCTGGTCGCCCTGCTTCGGCATGCTCACCGACCGATTCGGACTCGGCTGGATGGTGATGGTCTACCAGGAACCGGAAACACCATAGAGACGAGCCCGGTTTCGTGATAAATACTGCCACTTCCATCCAACGAAACCGACCTTCCCATCGGAGACCAGATGCCCGTTAGCCTGGACGGCAAGCTCGTCGTCGCCCTATCCTCCCGCGCCCTTTTCGACTTCGAGGAGGAGAACGCCTTCTTCGACGAACACGGCGACGCCGCCTACACCAAGCTCCAGTTGGACAAACTGGAGACTCCGGCGCGCCCCGGCGTGGCCTATCCCCTGGTCAAGAAGCTGCTGGCCTTCAACGGCAAGGACGCGCACCGGGTGGAGGTGGTCATCCTGTCGCGCAACGACCCCGTTTCCGGGCTGCGCGTGTTCCGTTCGGCGGAGGCCTCCGGCCTGGAGGTCGGGCGCGGGGTGTTCACCCGTGGCCGGTCGCCTTACCAGTTCCTCAAGCCGCTCGGCGCCCACCTCTTCCTGTCGGCGAACAGCGAGGATGTGCGCGACGCGCTGAACGCCGGCTTTCCGGCGGCGCGGGTGTATTCGCAATCGCTGGTCGACGCCGAACGCCACGCCGACGAGGTGCGCATCGCCTTCGACGGCGACGCGGTGCTGTTCTCCGACGATTCCGAACGGGTGTTCCAAGCCGACGGGCTCGATGCTTTCCAGGCGCATGAGAAACACCATGCCTTGAGCCCCCTGCCGCCCGGACCGTTCAAGCCGCTGCTGACCGCGTTGCACGCCCTGCAGCAGGCGGCCGGCTCGGCCGTGCCGATCCGCATCCGCACCGCCCTGGTCACGGCCCGCAGCGCGCCGGCCCACGAACGTGCCATCCGCACCCTGATGGACTGGAACATCTCGGTCGACGAGGCCATGTTCCTCGGCGGCCTGGACAAGGGCCCCTTCCTGCGCGAATTCGAGCCGGACTTCTTCTTCGACGACCAGACCCGCCATTGCGACTCGGCCATGGCCGCCGGCCCGACCGGGCACGTCATCAGCGGCATCGCCAACAGCAAGTGAGATTTCTGCGGCTGTGATAGGCCGCAGAGCCGGCCTCTCCTGCCTGTCTCCGGGCGGCCGGTGGAAAGCCGGCCCGCCCGGGTGTACCCTTCTGCCTGCCTTCGAGCACTCGCACCCCCTCCGGATGGAGGCGACGCCATAAGAGTGCCGGAGCCAAGGGGAAGAGGCTTGGTTTGAACGACGACAGGATCTGGGCTGTTCCCGATCCGTCCTCGGCAATCGATGTTCGCGACATAACGACTCGAACCGACGCGCATCGATGCAACCGGGCGAGGGGCGCACCCCCTCCGCATCCATAAGCAAACGCCTGCGAAGGGGAGACCATGTCTGATACGGTCAAAATCATACTTACCGGCAAGATCCGTTCCGGTTTCGAGCGTGCCGAGGTCGTCGCGACCTTGGCGAAGATGCTCAAGCTCAGCGACGGCGAGGCCGACGCGATGCTCACTGGCCAGGATACGGTCTTGAAGCGGGACGTGCCATCGGCCATCGCCGCCCGCCATGTCCAGATACTGCGCGAGATCGGCCTCAAGGTCCGCGTCGAGCCCATGCAGTCGGCCGCCCAGGCCGAGCCGGCCCTGCCGGCGATGGAAAGCAATCCGAATCCGGCGCCGGCTGAGGACTGCCCGCCCGCGCCAAGCCGGCCATCGGCCATGCATCTGGAGCTGGTGCCGATCGCCGCTCCCGAGCCGCCTGCCGACTCCGCCCCCCACCCTTATTCCGGCTCCGGATCGATTTCCGCGAGCGAACCGAGCGGCCCGTCGTACACCGGCCGAAGCAGCCTGCCGGCCAACGCCAGCGTGGTCACGACCGATACGCCGCCGATGCTCGGCTGGTCGCTGGTAGGCCGCATCGGCCGCCTGCGCTATCTGGTCTACGGCTGGCTGGGCATCTTCCTGGTCGCTTTTGCCGGCGCATTGCTGCTGACGCTGGCGGGTTTCTCCATCCGTAAATTCTCGGCCGCGCCAGGCGGCCTGTGGCTGCTCGGCGCCGTGGTGCTCGGCCTGGCCGTGTTGTGGCTGTCGATCCGCGTCACCGTCCTTCGGCTGCACGACGTCAACCTGAGCGGCAAATGGATGCTGGCCATCTGGATATTGCCCGCGTTCATCGCCGGCATCATCCGGTCGCCCGCGTTGATGACCGCTGCCGCAATACTGTCCTGGCTGGCGTTCTTCGCCCTGCTGCTCTGGCCGGGCTCGTCGGGAGAGAACGACTACGGCGACCCGCCCGGGGCGAACACGCTTCCGATCTATATGGGCACGCTGCTCGTCGTCCTCCTCGCCGTGATCAGCATCCGGGGCTACAACCAACACGTGCTGCCATTGGCACAGCAGATGGCAGAGCGGGATGCGGGCCATGCCAGCGACTGACGCGCCGGCACGGTTGAAGCGGCCCATGCCGGCCCGCGCGTCAACCGCGTACTGACATGGCCCGCAACGACGAATTCGTCAATTACGTCCTCGACCAGATGGCCTACCTCCACGGCCTGCATGCCCGGGCGATGTTCGGCGGCCATGGCCTTTACCAGGACGGGCTCTTCTTCGCGATCATTCTCAACGACATGCTCTACCTCAAGGCGAACGAGGCGACGCGGGGCGAGTTCGAAGCCAAGGGGCTGAGCCCGTTCAGCTATACGGCGCGCGGCAAGACGATAACCCTGCAGTATTACGAGGCACCGGCGGAAGTATTCGAGGATGCCGACGCGATGCGGTTCTGGACGGACAAGGCGCTGCAGGCCGCACTCGTTTCGAATGCCGGGAAGAGTGGCAAGCGACGATAAGACGCCACGGAAGCGCAAGTCGCATTCAGGCCGGCACGGACCTCATACAATTTTTCCGCACGCCATCCGTCTATACGGTATGGACACGACACTTCCCTTCCAGAGCCGCATGAGCGACCAGGACCGCGCCCTCTCCGCAACGGTGTCCCGCGAACACGGCCGCCTGCGCAACTTCATCCGCCGCCGCGTCGCCGATGCCGGCGATGCCGAAGACGTGCTGCAGGATGTGCTCTACGAAATCACCCTGGCCTACCGCCTGCCTGAGCCGATCGAGCAGATCGGCGCCTGGATGTATCGCGTGGCGCTGAACCGCATCGCCGACCTGTTCCGCAAGAAGAAGCCCGAACTGCTGGCCGACCTGCGGCACGACGAGGCGGACGAGGAATACCTGCTGGATGAATGGCTGCCCTCGGCCGATGCCGGTCCGGAGGCGGCCTATGCCCGCTCGGTGCTGCTCGACGAGATTCTCGCCGCCCTGGAGGAACTGCCCGCCGAGCAGCGCGACGTGTTCATCGCCCACGAGATCGACGGTCTCAGCTTCAAGGAACTGGCAGCGGCAACCGGCCTCAGCGCCAACACCTTGCTGGCGCGCAAGCGCTATGCGGTGCTGCGGCTGCGGGCGCGGCTGCAGACCGCCTACGAAGATTTTTCAAGCTAGAAAGGATGCGAATCATGCGTAATTGCAAACATAGATGCGGCCGTATCGCGGTGTTCGTCGTGGTCGGCGTCGCCGTGGCCGGACTGGTGACGATGACCTTGTGGAACTGGCTCACGCCGGACCTGTTCGGCTGGAAACCCATCGGTTACCTGCAGGCGCTCGGCATCCTGGTGCTGAGCAAGATCCTGTTCGGCGGCCTGCGCGGCCATTGCGGCCATGGCTTCATGCACGACCGCATGGCGGCGCGGCTGGATCAGTTGACGCCCGAGGAACGCGAACGGTTCAAGGCCGGCATGCGCTCGAAATGGTGCGGCTGCGGCAGTTCGGGCTCCGCCGAAGAGCCGGCGAAGGACACCGGGGACAAGGACTGATCGATGGGGGCATCCGCCTCCATCCGACTGTACGGCGGCCGGAACCGGCACAGTTTTGCCGGGCGGCCTCGGAGAGCAGGCACCGATGTTTTTTTGCGGTAACGTAGCGTGACTCAAGCAACGCCTGGGAGTCGCGCATGAAACTCCGCCAATATCAGATCGACGCCTTTGCCCGCCGGCCCTTCCAGGGCAATCCGGCCGCCGTCTGCCCGCTGCAACGCTGGCTGCCGGATGAATTGATGCAGGCCATCGCCGGCGAGAACAACCTGTCCGAGACGGCCTTCTTCGTACCCTCGGACCGGGGCTACGCCCTGCGCTGGTTCACACCGACGGCCGAGGTCGACCTGTGCGGCCATGCCACGCTGGCCTCGGCGCATGTCCTGTTCGAGCATCTGGGCCACGCGCAGCCGTCGATCACCTTCGAGACCCGCAGCGGCGACTTGAGCGTCGAACGCCAGGACGGGCGACTGGCCATGGATTTCCCAGCCTGCCCACCCCGCCCTTGCGAGATGCCGGAATGGCTGGCCGAAGGCCTGGGCCGGCGGCCGGTGGAAGTGCTGGCCGGCGACGACTATCTGGCGGTGTTCGAAAGCGAAGCCGAGGTCCGCGCCATCGTACCCGACCATGCCCTGCTCGCCCGGCTCGATCTGCGCGGCGTCTGCGTCACCGCGCCGGGCGAGTCGGCCGATTTCGTCAGCCGCTTCTTCGGCCCCAAGGTCGGCGTGCCAGAGGACCCGGTCACCGGTTCGGCGCATTGCCTGCTGACGCCCTACTGGGCCGCGAAACTGGGCAAACGTTCATTGAGCGCGCGCCAGGTCTCCAGACGCGGCGGCGACCTCGGCTGCGAACTGCGCGGCGACCGGGTACTGATCTCAGGCTCGGCGATCACCGTCATGACGGCGGAGATCCACCTACCGGACTGAGAAGCCGCGGGCCTGGTGTCAGGGCCGGCAGGCCTGATTCGCCGTCGGGCGAAGCGCATGGGCGAATTAATCCGGGCCGTGGAATCGTCATCTGGGTAAGATTCACCCACTAAGTGGAGCGACATCGATGACCAGCACCCCCACCACCCGGGCCCAACAGGCCATCCAGAACGGCCTGAAGGAACACGGCCAGAACCGTTTCGACGCGGCCGCCCGACATTACCGCGAGGCCCTGGACCTGGACCCGAAATCGGCCCAGGCCATGCATCTGCTCGGCACCCTCGAACTGCAGCAGAACCGCCCGACGGTGGCACGGCCGTGGCTGGAGCAGGCGCTCGCCCTGAGCCGGGACGACATGAACATCTGGTACGTCTACGGCCTGACGCTGGAGGACCTGGGCGACGAGGACGGCGCCCTGGCCGCCTTCGAACAGGCGGCACGGCTGGGGCCGGACTCGATCGATGCCCAGACCAAGCTGGCCGAACTGCATCAGAAACGGGGACGGGGCGACGAAGCCGAGCAGCGTTATCGCCGCGAACTCGCCGTCAATCCGCGGGACAGCCGCCTGCTGACCGCGCTCGGCAGCCTGCTGCTGAACCAGGGCCGCGCCGAGGAGGCACTGCCGTTGTTCGAGACCGCCTACGCCGTGCAGCCGGACCCGGAACTGGCCGGCAACCTGGGCGTGGTCCTGCGCCGCCTGGGCCGACCGGCCGAAGCCGAGGTCCGCTTCCGCGAGGCCGTGGCGGGCAGGCCGAACAACCCGCTGCACCAGTGCAACCTGGCCACGGCCCTGATCGACCAAGGCAATCTCAACGAAGCGGCCGGCCTGCTGATGGCCACGCTGCAGATCGACCCGAACTACGCCGACGCCCATTTCGGCCTCGGCCTGGTCATGGAAGGCAGCGGCCATCCCAAAGAGGCCGCGGTCAGCTATTTCCGCGCCCTGCAGATCGACCCGAACAATGCCGAGTACTACAACAACCTGGGCAAGATCCTGCTCGAACAGAACGACATCGCGGCCGCCCGCACGGCGCTGAGCCAGGCGGTCCGGCTCAAGCCGGACTACGCCCGGGCCTGGATGAACCTCGGCAACGCCCATCTGGCCGAGATGGACCTGGACCAGGCCCTCGCCGCCACCCGGCGCGGCCTGGAGATCGCCCCGGACGACGCAAAAATCCGGACCAACCTGGCCACCCTGCTGCTGCAATCCGGCCAGGCCGAGCAGGCCATCGCCGAATACCGGCGCGTGCTCGGCCAGGACCCCGACAACGCCGAAGCCCGCTTCAGCCTGCCTTATGCCCTGCTCGCGGCCGGCCGCTACCCGGAGGGCTGGGCAGCGCACGAAGATCGCTTCCATCCCGGCGTCGATCCGCGCCACCGCATCGCCCTGCCCGAACTGCCCTACCCGCTCTGGCAGGGCGAACCGCTGGCCGGCAAACGCATCCTGCTGGTCGGCGAACAGGGCTACGGCGACCAGATCCAGTTCGCCCGCTACGTCCGGCAACTGGCCGAACAAGGCGCCAGCGTCGACTGCATGGTCGAGCCGCCGCTGGTGCCCCTGCTCGCCGGCCAGGCAGGCGTGAACCGGGCCTTCTCCGAAGCGCCGAGCGAAAGCTACGACTACTGGTCCCCGCTGCTGAGCGTGCCGCACCGCCTGGGCGAACGCTGGACGTTCCGCGCCGAGCCCTATCTGACGGCCGAACCGGCGCGGACGGAGCAATGGCGCCAACGCCTGGCCGGCACGCAGGGCAAGGGCATGCGGATCGGCTTGATCTGGGCCGGCCGGCCGACCAACGCCAACGACCGCTACCGCAGCATGGCGCTGGCCGAGTTCGCTCCCTTGCTGAATGCCTTCGAAGGCGTGACCTGGATCAACCTGCAGATGGGCGAGGCCGCCGAGCAGGCCCGCCAGCCGGGCTTCGCCGAGCGGTTGCCGCCGCTGGCCGACTCGATCCGGGACTTCGCCGACACCGCCGCGATCCTGGCCCAGCTCGACCTGGTGATCAGCGTGGACACGGCCACCGCCCACCTGGCCGGGGCCATGGGCCTGCCGGTCTGGACGATGCTGCATTACACCGCCGACTGGCGCTGGCAATCGCCCGACGGAACGACCGAGTGGTATCCCAACACCCGCCTGTTCCGCCAGCGCCGCCTGGGCGACTGGCAGGAGGTCGTCGCCGAAGTCGGCCGCGCCCTGGCCGAGCGGCTGGCATCGTAGCCGATTGACGATAATCGGCCCCGGTAACCGGAGCACGCCCAATGAAACCGAATCGACTGCTCCGCTCCGGGTGGCTGGCCTTGTGCCTCGCAGCGCCGGCCGCCTTTGCCGACGGCCCCGTCCTGGCCACGGGCCAGGCGCTCTACCTGCCGATCTATTCCCACATCTGGTACGGCGACCTGAACCGGCAAGGCTATCCGATCAAGAGTGCCGCCTCGGCCCTGGTCAGCATCCGCAACACCGACCCCAAAACGCCGATCCGCGTGCTGTCGGCCCGCTACTACAGCACCGATGGCAAACTGCTGAAGGACTATATGAGCGGTCCTAGAAACGTGCCGCCGATGGGCACCTATGAACTCTATGTCGAACGGAAGGAATCGGCCGGCGGCTCGGGTGCGAATTTCGTGATCGTCTGGCAATCCGCCGTCCCGGCCAACGCCCCGCTGGTCGAGGCCCTCCACGTCGATGTCCACGGCAGCCGGGGAGCGACCTTCATCACCCGGGCCCAGCCCATCGCCCTGGACAAGTGACCGCCCCTGATTGGGAATATCGTCGAATTCGGGTAGTCTTTATACCGTACCGGGGTCGATCGTCGCCTGTCGCATCGGACAGGGCCCTCGTCCCCGACTCCCGGCCAATTGAATACGACGAGTCCCATGAAAAAAGTCCTCCTGATCGCCCTGTTCCTGCTGCCCGCCCTGTTCGGTTGCAGCCAGTTGACCATGGAAAACTACAGCAAGATCACCGTCGGCATGCCCTATGACGACGTCGTCAAGCTGATCGGCAAGCCCGACAAGTGCGACGACGTGATGGGCTTCCGCAGTTGCACCTGGGGCGATGCCTCGCGTTCGATCGACGTGAAGTTCGCCGGCGACCAGGTCGTGCTGTTTTCGTCCAGCAACCTCAAGTAGCCGGAATTCGGGCCAGGCCCCGGTTGCGCCTCTCGGCCCTGGCCCGGACAGGCTTGCCTCGCTACGCTTCACCCAAGAGGGCCATACCGCGCCGGGACGGAAATCCGTGTCCCCCGGGGCGGCGGTCGCCCTCCAGGCCACCGGATTGAAACCCTTGCTTGGCGATGGATGAAGGCAATGCGTGCCGCCCGACGAAAGCGGAAGGAAATTCCGGAGAATTAAAAAAGAATCATCGAGGTCCCCGACGCTGGGGGAGCGATCAACCCGGCAATCGAGATGCCATCGCTACGAACTCTACCCGAGCAGATCGATCAATATCACCATGGCATGGCCAAAAATTGTAGACAATGCCGGCCGGCACAGCGTGATATCCGTGCCGTTTGATGCCAACCACAACGGATTGCATAGCGAAATGCTGATATCGAACTCGATCAACCGTGCTGCCTGGATCATCGCCCTATTTTTATTGTTCCTGGTTCTTTATCTGCATCTGCTGCCCGCCCTGTTGGCCGGTTTGCTGGTCTACGAACTGGTCTATCTGACCGCACCCATGCTGGCCCGCCGGCTTTCCCACCAGCGGGCCAAGCTGGTGGTGGCGGTCGCCTTCGCCATGTTGGTGGTCGGCCTGGTGGTGCTGAGCATCGTCCTCGTCATCGGCTACTTCAGCGACTCCGGATCGCTGACCGCATTGGCCAGCAAGATGGCCGAGATCCTGGACAATTCGCGGCAATCCCTGCCCGCCTGGCTGATCCCCTACATCCCGGGCAGTGTCGAGGAATTGAAGGGAGTGGCAGTCGCCTGGCTGCGTGGCCACGCCGGCGAACTGCAACTGCTCGGCAAGGAGGCCGGCATCACCCTGGCCCATGTCCTGATCGGCCTGGTGATCGGCGCCATGGTGGCGGTCCAGGCCACGGTCCACAACACCGCGCCCCGGCCGCTGGCCGCCGCCTTGTCGGAACGGGCCGCCCGCCTGACCGAGGCATTCCGCGGCATCGTCTTCGCCCAGGTCCGCATCTCGCTGATCAACACCGCCTTCACGGCCGTTTACTTGGCTGCCGTGCTGCCGCTGTTCGGGGTCCACCTGCCGCTGACCAAGACCATGATCGCGCTGACCTTCGTCGCCGGGCTGCTGCCCGTGGTCGGCAACCTGATCTCGAACGCGGTCATCGTGGTGGTCAGCATGGCCCATTCACCCCAGGTTGCGCTGGCTTCCCTGGCCTTCCTGATACTCATCCACAAGCTCGAATACTTCCTCAACGCCCGGATCGTCGGCAACCAGATCTCGGCCAAGGCCTGGGAATTGCTGCTCGCCATGCTCGCCATGGAGGCGGCCTTCGGCCTGGCCGGCGTGATCGCCGCCCCGATCTTCTACGCCTACATCAAGGCCGAACTGAAAGCCGCCGGATTGGTGTGACCCAGCCAAGGGGGCGCGGCGCGGCCGTCCGTCGGCACCCGGGAAACGCCCGTCGGGCGGCTATTTTTCCGCCACGACTCTGACGTAGAATGCAGCCATAGCGTGATCCGTCCGGCACTCCCGGACGGTAATCTGGTTCCCATAAATAGAATTGACGACGCGATGCCCCGACGACTCTCGTGCCGATGCAAGTTCACCCCCCCGATCTTGTAGCCTTCCACTCCAATTGGATTAATCCGGGAAAAGTGATGAAACGCAGACTGCTACCGCTCTTCTTCGTCCTTCTGTCAACGCTGTCCACGACGGCCCTGGCCGCCGGCCCCCTCATCCTGGCGGTCAGCGAGGGCACTTCCGGCGGTATCGACACCAAGACCGCCCTGGCCAAATACCACGGCCTCGCCAGCCTGCTCAGCAAGGCGCTCGGCACCGGGATCTCGATCCGCTTCGTGCGCGAATTCGCCCAGCTCGAAGCCGGCATGAAGGCGCATGAGTTCGACCTGGTCATGGCCCGGCCTTCGGACTATCCGGCCCGCGGCCTGCGCGACTACGGCTACCGTTTCGTGGCCACCGCCGAGCCGGCCGGCCACTGCGACCTCATCGTGGCCGGCAATTCGCCGCTGAAAAGCATCCACGACCTGCACGGCAAGACCTTCGTCTTTCCCGAGAAGCAGGCCTACATGACGCGTTTCTGCAACGCCGAGCTGCGCGACAACGGCATCGACCTGAACAAGGAATCGGTGTTCTACGTCCGTGAACAGGGCGCCATCCCGTTCGCCCTGCTGAACGGCATCGCCGACGTCGGCGGCGTCGCCTCCTATTCCGGCGCCGTCCGGAAATGGACCGGCTCGGGCCAGCGGGTGCTGCACGAATCGGGTCCGCAGCCCTACTTTCCGGTCATCGCCGGCCCCGCCCTCAGCGCGAGCCAGGTGGCAAAGGTGCAGGCCACCCTGGATGGACTCGGCGACAGCGATGCCGGCAAGGCAGTGCTGAAGCAGTTGGCGATCACCGGCTTCGTCTCGACCGAGGAAACCCGCCTGCGCCAACTGCTCAAGTGGCTGGGCGTCTAGGACAGAGCCCTGGCCAGACTCCGTTTCATACGCCACTGCCGCCGAGTGCGGTCGGAGATCCCAATTTTTCCGGAATTAATGTAGAGTACAGGACCATAGTATCCTGTTATAGCGACAGTCGAACCATGCGGCGCCTAGGGGAACCAGGCCGCACAAGCTAGCGATCAGGGGAGAAAAGCGTGGGGTTGTTCGTAAAGATCCGTTCCTTCTTCAGCAAGCGTAAGCAAGCAGCCTCACCAGAGCCGGCACCGGCCGAAGTCTCGCCGGCCACCGAACCGGCTGTCGTCGACCGGCGCCGCAACAAACGCAGAGACGCCCGGCGCGGCACCCGGGTACTGATCATCGACGATTCGACCACGGTCATCGCGGTGCTCAAACGCTTCCTGACCTCGGTCGGCTATGTCACTTACGAAGCACTCGATGCCGAACGCGGCCTCGAACTGGCCCGGGCCCATCGCCCGGAACTGATCTTCCTCGACATCATCCTGCCCGGCATGGACGGTTTCGCGGCCCTGCGCCACATCCGACGCGATCCGCTGATCGGCAGCACGCCGGTGATCATGATCAGCGGCAACGAACAGGCCGCCGAGCAGTTCTACGCCAACCGGATCGGTGCCGACGACTTCATGAAGAAGCCGTTCAAGCGGCCCGACGTGTTCACCAAGATCGAACCCCTGCTCGACGAGCAGTGCATCCCGCGCCACATCAAGCGTCATTGACCCGACCGACATGACCGGGGCCGTCGCGGGCTGCCGGCGCCCAGGGTAAACTCCGCCAACCGCAGCGGCGGCAACCGTTCCGGAACCCAGCGAGCCCAGCCATGACCCGATATGAAAACATCCTGATCGCCATCCTGAAGCGCTTCGACCGCTTCCTGCACCTGCTGCTGGCCACGGCCCTGGTGCTCGGTTCCGTGATGGTGGTCTGGGAGTTCTTGGCCACCATCGCCCGCACCATCAACCAGGGCCATCTGGCGGGCGCCTTCCTCAGTTCGCTCGGCACCCTGTTCCTGGTCTGGACCCTGTCCAGCCTGGTATCGGCCGAAATACGCTACCTGCAAAGCGGCGGCGTCCGGGTCCGCGTATTCATCGAAGTGGCCATGATCACCCTGCTCCGCCAGCTCATCGTCGAACCCCTGGAGACCGCGACCGGCGCCGTGCCAGCCCAGGATTCGCCCGACCTCTGGCACTACGGCCTGCTACTGCTGGCCCTGCTGGTGGCCGGCATCGTGCATCGACTGGTGGGCGACGCATCCTTCGCCGCTGCGGCGAGCAGAGGCGGCGCCGGCACGGCGCACCGCGACGCCCAGCCATGACCGGATAAACAATGGATTTCGAGAGCTTGATCGTCGCGCTGCTGGTGCTGATCGTCGTCCTGCTGATCGCCCTTCTGTTCCAAGGCCGCAGACAGGCCGCCGCCACCGCCGCCCAGGGCGAACGCCTGCAAACCCGGATGCAGACCGAGGTGCGCGGCCTGTTCGCCCAGGCGGAGACCTATCTGTCGCTGCGCGACCGGCTCGGCCTGAACCAGGGGCTGTCCTACAGCCACAACTGGTCGGCCGCCCCCGACTTCCTCAAGCTGATCGTCGATCATGTCCTGAGCGCACGGCCCGCCACGATCGTCGAATGCAGCAGCGGCGTGACCACCCTGATGCTGGCCCGCTGCTGCCAGATGAACGGCTCCGGCGAGGTATTCAGCCTGGAAAACGGCGCCGACTACGCGGCCGGAACCCGGGCCGAGATCGAGCGCTACGACCTCCAAGACCTTGCTGAAGTCATCGACGCGCCGTTGCGCAAGTATGCGATCGGCGGCCGGGACTATCAGTGGTACGCGCTGGACGGCTTGCCCGAACGCAGCATCGACATGCTGGTGATCGACGGACCGCCCGGATTCATCCAGCGCCATTCGCGCTACCCGGCCCTGCCCCTGCTGTTCGACAAGTTGGCCGACGGCTGCGTGGTCTTCCTGGACGACGCGGCCCGGCCGGACGAAAGGGAACTGGTCGCCATGTGGCTGACCGAGTTTCCCTCGATCAAGCACGAATACCTGTCCACCGAACGCGGCTGTTCGATCCTGCTCATCCGCCGCGTCTGAGGCCTGCCCGCGTCAGGTCCCGGAGGCGTTGTAGCGCGTCTCCCATTCCGCCAGCGCCCGCTCCAGGTCGCCCGTGGCGCCGATCCAGTGCCAGAAGGTCCGGAAATCTGCGGCGGCGGACTCCAGCCCGAACGCCATCCGGTTCGGCTTGTCCTTGAGGAACAGGGCGATGTTCGCCTCGACGGTGTCGAGGTAGTCGAAGGCGACGTCCAGGTCCGTCTGGCCGGCCTCGCCCTCCAGCAATATTCCCTCCCGGTAGGCCTTCATGATGCCGAATCCGGCCCTCTTGGCGAAGCTGGCCGCCGCTGCCTCGCGTTCCCGGCCGAGATGGACATAATAGGCATCGGCGCCGTAAGCCCGGTCGAGCCGGCCCAGGCACCAGGACAGCCGGTTGTCCGCCTCGATGTGGCGCTCGGGATAAGCGAGCCGTTCGGGCCCGACCAGATGGATGCGCGTTTCGTGTCCGGCGCTGAAGTTGTCGATGTGGCTGCAGGCCTGGATGAAGGTGGTCGAACCGCAGCGGCCCGAGTTGAGGACGAATACGTTCATGGAATCGGAAGGACGAGCATGGAGCGAAGCATGCGGCCAAGTTTACCCCGGAAGCCGCCGCCGGGAGCGGCCAGCCCCGACCCTTCCCTTTTCGCCGGCGAATCAATAGAATCCGCGCCGCCGCCGGCCCCTACGACGACGAAATTCAGCACCGACCCATTGAATTCAGAGGCCATCCTGGACAATCCCTGCCTGCGCTGCGGCGCCTGTTGCGCCTACTTCCGCGTCTCGTTCTACTGGTCCGAAGCCGACCCCGCCGCGGGCGGCACGGTACCGCCCGAGCTGACCGAGCGGCTCAATCCTTACCGGGCCGCGATGCGAGGCACCCTGCATCCGCCGATGCGCTGCGCCTGCCTGGACGGCCGGATCGGCGAAACGGTCAGTTGCTCGATCTACGAGCAGCGTCCCTCCCCGTGCCGCGAGCTGGACCCCTGGGACGAAAACGGCCAGCCTGACGAAAAATGCAGCCGGGCCCGGGCTGCCCACGACCTGGCGCCATTGCCCCCGGCCAAGCCGCTCGCACCGGACATGCCGCTCACGCCGCCGGCCGGCAGCGAGTGAGTCCCGACCACCGGCGGCCGGCTTCGGCCCGATTGCCTTGATAGCGGACAAAAATATCGTCAAAGCCGTTGCGCCAGGACTGCCGCTGCATGTAAATTAAATGAACTTTGCGGTTATGGCACCAGCACGAGTCCCGCTCCTAAACTCTTACAACAACGATCAAGAGTGTCCCGGGGATTCTGTGGCCAGGCTGTACCTTCACCCGGGATTAGGAGTATTTGATGGCTTTCCTGAAGCAGACGGTCCGTCTTGTTCCGCGCAGTCGCATATATCGCCCAGGCGGTTTATGGCTGCTCCCCCTCGTTCTATCGCTCATCCATAGCCCCCTGGCGTTCAGCGCCGCCCCCCAATCCTCGGCGCAACCGGCCGCCAGCCAGTCCGCATCGCCGGCGGCCGTCGTGCCGACCGAGATCGACCGCGCGGTGGGCCGGAAGACCCCGCAGGACCATAGCAAGTTCAAGCAACTGCAAGGCCCGTTCACCTCGCCCGAACAGGTCACCCAGGCCTGCCTGAGCTGCCACACCCAGGCCGGCAAGCAGGTGATGTCGACCCTCCACTGGACCTGGAAGGCCTGGAACCCCGACACCAAGCAGATGGTCGGCAAGAGCCAGGTCTACAACACCTTCTGCGTCAGCCCGGTCAGCAACGAGCAGTTCTGCACCGTCTGCCATGTCGGCTACGGCAGCACCGACCCCGACAAGTTCATCCCATTCGACCAGCGCAGCGAGGACCAGGTCGACTGCCTGGTCTGCCACGACCAGACCCGGACCTACCACAAGATCCCGTTCATCGGCGGCAACCCGGCCATGGAGAAGATCGCCGTCCGGCCCGGCTGCAACGAGGTCTACGGCACCGACAAACCCTTCGTCATGCCCGAGGATCTGGCCAACATCGCCCAGCACGTCAAGGCGCCGACCCGCTACACCTGCGGCTCGTGCCACTTCTACGGCGGCGGCGGCGACGGCGTGAAGCACGGCGACCTGGACAGCTCGCTGATCGCGCCATCGCACGAGCTGGACGTGCACATGGACGCCAAGGGCCTGAACTTCGCCTGCCAGAAGTGCCACGAGAGCAGCGACCACCACATCAGCGGCGAGCATTACGCCATCGACGCCGCACCCAAGGCCGGCGCCTTCATGCGCGGCTCGCCGCACAACGGCAATGCCGCGACCTGCCAGTCCTGCCACGGCCAAGCGCCACACAAGGGCGATGGTCTGGCCGACAGGACGGTGGCCGCGACGCTCAACATGCACACCCGCGACATCGCCTGCGAGACCTGCCACATCCCGGAATTCGCGCGCGGCGGCAAGCCGACCAAGATGTACTGGGACTATTCAACGGCCGGCAAGCTCTCGGCCAACGGCTCGCCACTGGTGCTGGAGGACGAGCACGGCTACAACACCTACTGGGGCGTGAAGGGCAGCTTCCTGTGGGCCGAGAACGTGGTGCCGGAATACCGCTGGTTCAACGGCACCGAACGCTGGATGCACCTCGGCGACAAGATCCAGCCCGACCGGGACGGCGTCGTGCCGGTCAACGACATCGAGGGCAGCGCGACCGACGGCAAGTCCAAGATCTGGCCGTTCAAGATCATGCGCAACAACCAGCCCTACGACACCGAGAACAAGGTGTTGGCCGTGTTCCATTCGTTCGGCTTCGACCCGAACTCCTACACCATGACCTACAACTGGCAGAAGGCGATCGAGACCGGCATGAAGGCCGCGAACATTCCGTTCTCCGGTCATTACGGCTTCGTGAAAACCCAGATGTACTGGCCCATCGCCCACATGGTCGCGCCGAAGGAGAAGGCGCTTCATTGCGCCCAGTGCCATGCCGCGAAAGGCCGACTGGAAGGCATCGACGGCGTCTACATGCCAGCCCGGCCGAGCGACCACCAGCCCTGGATCGAGCGCATCGGCCTGCTCGCCGCCGGCCTGGCGTTGGCGGGCGTGCTGCTCCATGCCCTCATCCGGATCGCCCTGTGGCTGCGCCGCAGGCATAACTGACCTACGGGAATCGCAATGACGACTGAACGCATCTACCTGTTCAAACGCTTCGAGCGTTTCTGGCACTGGAGCCAGGCGGCACTGATCATCACCATGCTGATCACCGGCTTCCAGATCCACGGCTATCTGGCCGGCCTCGGCTTCCGCACCGCGCTGCTGGTCCACGGCTATGCAGCCTGGGCCCTGGTCACCCTGTGGGTCTTCGCCATCTTCTGGCATTTCACGACCGGCGAATGGAGGCAGTACATCCCGACCTTCGAGAACATCGCCCGCGTCGCCCGGCACTACGCCTGGGGCATGTTCCAGGGCGAATCGCATCCCTACCATCAGACCGCCGAGCGCAAGCACAACCCGCTGCAGCGCCTGGCCTACCTCTGGCTGAAGCTGCTGATCAACCCGCTGATCTGGTTCAGCGGCCTGCTCCTCTTGATCTTCAGCTACGACTGGATCCAGGCCATGCCCTTCGGCCTCGGCCTGACCGGCGTGGCCTGGCTGCATACCGCCGCGGCCTACATGATGCTGGTGTTCTTCATCGCCCATGTCTATCTCGCGACCACAGGCCAGACGCCGCTGGCGTATATCCGCGCCATGATCACCGGCTGGGAGACCCGCCATGACTGACCAGGATCGTTCCGCTCCAGTCCGCCGCGCCCGCACCGCGGACACCCACGCCACCATGAACACGAAAACCGACTGCCCACCTGCAGGCACCGCCCCCCGTCGCGGTGCTCGACTGACCCGCACCTTGCTGGCTTGCGTCCTGGCCGCCGCTCCCCTGTTCGCGTCGGCATCGCCCTCTGGAACCAGGCAGGACATGCCCGGACTGGCTGACACTCCGGGCAGCCGGAACACCACAGTCTCGAAGCCCTTGGCAAACGTGAAATTCCAGACCGAGAACGGCCTGGCCGTGCTCGATTCGGCCATCCTGCTGAAGGCTTACTACTACGCTTACGCCGGAGTCCCGGTCGACTACAGTGCCGTGCTGACGGCGAACACGGACAACATCGTCAAGCCGGTGCCGGTGAAACCGACCGCCGCCGACAAGGCCGCCATCGACCGGCTCGTCCAGGAGGCCAAGGCCCATCCCGACATCCTGATCAAGGCCGACGATATCGCACTGGACGCCTATGACCGCAAGACCGGGGCGTTCGAAGTGGTCAACCGTCTCTTCATCGATGGCGGCCGCTTCTACTTCGACAACTCACCGTTCCACTACACCTACTCGAATCCCGCCTCGTATCGCATCCTGCCCTGCACCGACGCGAAGACCATCGCCGCCATCGATTCGGCCGTGGCACGCTACGTCCACTTCTCGATGGACATGGAAGTCCGTTTCCTGCGCCCGGACACGAAAGAGAAATCCCTGTCTTTCGAACTGCGCAAGGTCCGTCTCAAGGACGAGATCGGCAACACCTTGGTCACGCTGGCGAAACCGTAAACCCGATCGGCCCCATATCCGCCGCCGGATCACGGCGACTCCACTCGATTTCGCGCCGGGATTCCTTAGAATAGGGACATGAGCACAAGCGCCATCACCCCGGCAGGATTGGTCGAGGACATCAGCGGCCTGGTCACGCTGCCCGACGTCTATTTGCGCATCAATCGCCTGGTCGAAGACCCGGCCAGTTCCAGCGCCGATATCGCCCGCGCGATCAGCCAGGATGCCTCGTTCACGGTCAAGCTGCTCAAGCTGGCCAACAGCGCGGTCTACAACTTTCCCTCCACGGTGGATTCGGTGGCCAAGGCGGTCACCATCATCGGCACCTCGCAGATTCGCAGCCTGGCACTGTCGCTGTCGGTCGCCAGCCGCTTCGAAGGCCTGCCCAACGACCTGGTTTCGATGCGCGACTTCTGGAAGCACAGCCTGCTCTGCGCCCTGGCCGCGCGCCAGTTGTGCAAAGCGGCCGGGCATTGCGATGCCGACACCCTGTTCACCGCCGGCCTGCTGCACGACATCGGCGAACTGATCATCTTCAACCGGCTCCCCGAGCAGGCCAAGGACGCGCTGCTGCTGGTGCTCCACAACCAGGAAGAGATCGCCATTCCCGAAGCCGAACAGCAAATCATCGGGTTCGACCACAGCGCCGTCGGCGGCGTGCTGGCCGGGCAATGGCGCCTGCCGCCCGTATTGCAGGAATGCATCGCCTGCCATCACACCCCGGCCAAGGCGGAAAGATTTCCGCGCGAAGCGGCCCTGGTCCACATCGCCAATACACTGGCCCAGCTCGCCGAGGTCGACAGCCTGGATTTGGACGACGCCCCGCCGATCGACCCTCAGGCCTGGGCGATCACCGGACTCGATGCCGACGTGGTCGAACCCGTGGTGCGCGCTGCCCGGCAGGCGTTCACCGAAATCGAACAGCTTTTCCTCGTCGGCCACTGATGACACGCCCCCCCACCCTGGCCAAGTTACCGCCCCTGCAGCCGGCACTGCCCGGCTTCGAACACGTGCGCCGCTCCTGGAACAACCAGTTCCAGTCCTATGCCGCACGCATCCTGCCCGGCGAGTTCTATGTCACAAAGAACCAGGAAGGCGTGGCCACCACGCTCGGCTCCTGCATCGCGGCCTGCATCCGCGACAAGGTGCTCGGCATCGGCGGCATGAACCATTTCATGCTGCCCGCCACCGACGTCAGCGACCTCGCCTCGCTCAAGGCCGCCAACCTGAGCGACGCCACCCGCTTCGGCAACTACGCCATGGAACACCTGATCAACGAGATCATGCACAACGGCGGCCGGCGCCAGAACCTGGAAGTGAAGGTATTCGGCGGCGGCCGCATCCTCTCGGGCATGACCGACGTCGGCCTGGCCAACATCACCTTCGTACGCGACTACCTGGCCATGGAAGGCCTGCCCGTGACGGCCGAGGACGTGGGTGACATCTACCCGCGCATGGTGATCTTCTTCCCGGCCACCGGCGTGGCGCGGGTCAAGCGCCTGCGCTCACTGCACAACAACGTCATCGTCGACGAGGAACGCCGCTACGTCGACAGCATCCGGAAGCAGCCGGTGTCGGGCGAGATCGAATTGTTCTGAACCGGCCGCAAGGCGATCTCCGCCCTTCGGGCGACGATTGACAAGACCCTGCTTAGCGAGTGGAATAAGCCGCATGAAGATCACCTATTGCATGACCTCGAATTGCCCGCTGACGCAGTCCTGCCAACGCTTCGAGGACGACGTTTCGCAGCACAGCCTGACTCGGACCTACGCCGATTTCAGCGAGGAACTGGTCCGCCTCCCGGACGGCACGGCCAACTGTCCCTTCCACCTGGCCAAGATCGACACCGACGAATAGCCGGAAGTGGCGTCCAGACTGGCGTCCAGCGGTTCCAGGCAAATCAAATTAACGATTGCGCGCGCCACCGGGATGCCGTATCGTGCGCATGCAGTCGATTCAGGCAGTGTAGCTTCAAGTTTCTCGGTAACGGCCCTACTGGTACCCGTCGCTTCGGTATCTTTCTACATTCTTGGTCGCCCGCGCCAACTGGGATTTACCCAGGTTTTTTTATTTTTTGAAAAAGGAATGTTAATGGCTACCGGTACCGTCAAGTGGTTCAACGACTCCAAGGGCTTCGGCTTCATCACCCCCGATGCTGGCGGCGACGATCTGTTCGCCCACTTCTCCGAAATCCAGACCAAGGGCTTCAAGTCCCTGAAGGAAGCGCAACGCGTGACCTTCGACGTCAAGGACGGCCCGAAGGGCAAGCAAGCCGCCAACATCCAGCCCGAATAAGGCAGGATAGTCCGGCAAAGGCCGCGCAAATGCGCGGCCTTTTTGTTTCCGTCTCTGTTATGATGCGCGGGCGGCACTCGTCCCAGTCTCCCTGCCGCGCCCAATTCGGTCCTACCCCGACACCATCTGCCTTAGACTGGCGCCCGCAAGCGGCGACAGGCCGATATCCTATTTGGAGTATTCATGAAGTTTTCCGATCTCGGCCTGGCCGAGGAAATCGTGCGTGCCGTTACCGAGCACGGCTACACCACCCCCACGCCCATCCAGGCCCAGGCCATCCCGGCCGTGCTGTCGGGCGGCGACCTGATGGCCGGCGCGCAGACCGGCACCGGCAAGACCGCCGGCTTCGTCCTGCCGATCCTGCAGCGCCTGATCGACAGGAATGCGCAGCCCGCCGGCCGTTCCCCGATCCGGGCTCTGATCCTCACCCCGACCCGCGAATTGGCCGCTCAGGTGGAGGAGTCCGTCAAGACTTACGGCAAGTACACCAAGCTGAGCTCCATGGCCATGTTCGGCGGCGTCAGCATCAACCCTCAGATCCAGCGCCTGCGCAGCCGGCTCGACATCCTGGTGGCGACGCCCGGCCGTCTGCTGGATCATGTCCAGCAAAAGACCATCGACCTGTCCCAGGTCCAGACCCTGGTGCTGGACGAAGCCGACCGGATGCTGGACATGGGCTTCATCAAGGACATCAAGAAGATCCTGGCCCTGCTCCCGAAACAGCGCCAGAACCTGCTCTTCTCGGCCACCTTCTCCGACGAGATCAAGACCCTGGCCGATGGGCTCCTGACCAGGCCGACCCTGATCGAAGTGGCCCGCCGCAATGCCACCGCGGACACGATCGCCCAGAAGGTCTACGAAGTGAACCGCGACCAGAAACGCCAGGTGCTGACCCACCTGATCAAGACCCACCAGTGGTTCCAGGTCCTGGTCTTCACCCGCACCAAGCACGGCGCCAACCGACTGGCTGAACAACTCGAGAAAGACGGCATCCCGGCCATGGCCATCCACGGCAACAAGAGCCAGGGCGCCCGTACCCGGGCACTGGCCGAATTCAAGAGCGGCAAGCTGCAGGTGCTGGTGGCGACCGACATCGCCGCCCGTGGCATCGACATCAGCGAACTGCCCCATGTCGTGAACTACGAGTTGCCCAACATCGCGGAGGACTACGTCCACCGCATCGGCCGGACAGGTCGGGCCGGGGCCGAGGGCGAGGCAACCTCGCTGGTCTGCGTCGACGAATTCGATTATCTGAGGGGGATCGAACGGTTGATCAAGCGCAGCCTGCCGAGAGAGATCCTCCCCGGCTTCGAACCGGACCCCAACGCCAAGGCGCAGCCGATCCAATTGCGCTCGCCGGACCACCAGCCTGGGCGCGGCCGGGGCGGCAACCGCCAGGGCAAGCCGAACCCGTCCGGCAGCGGCGCGGACAAGGCCCGTTCCGGTCAGGGCAAACCCAGGAACGCCGGCCCGAAACCGGCCGCGGCGGAAGACAAGCCGGCCAAACAAGCCGGCGCCAGGCCCGGCCCGGGCGGCCAACCCAAGCCCAAGGCACGCCCCGGCGGCGAAGTGACCGGCAAGCGGCCGTCCGGCGGCCACCATTCGGGCCAGCGCCACCGCTGACCCTGGCGCTGACCGGCGCGGCCGTCCGGGCCGCACCGGTCAGCGCTTCTCCAGCACCATCCTCAAGGCCGGGCTGGAACCGTCCCGCGCCTGGCCCGGATACAGGGTCAGGTGCGGGAACGGAATCTCCACGCCGTGGCGATCGAATTCGCGTTTCAGGCGCTGCAGGAACTCGCGCCGCACGCCCCATTGCTCCAGCGGCTGGACCTTGAACCGGCAGCGGATCACCACCGACGAATCGGCCCAGCGGTCGACGCCGGCCAACTCCAGGTCGTCCAGAATCTTGTCGGCGAACGCCTCGTCTCCGCGCATCTGCTCGCCGACGCCGCGCATGATCGCCATGACTTCGTCGACGTCCTCGCGGTAGGCCACACCGACATCGATCACAGAATAGGCGAACTCGCGGCTCATGTTGGTGACCGTGGTGACGATGCCGTTGGGGATGAAATGGACGTTGCCGTCGTAATCGCGCATCTTGATGTAGCGCAGGGTGACCTCCTCCACCAGGCCGCCCTTGCCGCCCGCCTCGACCACGTCGCCTTGGCGCACCTGGTTCTCCAACAGCAGGAAGAAACCGGTGAAATAGTCCTTGACCAGGCTCTGGGCGCCGAAGCCGACCGCAACGCCGAGCACGCCAGCGGTCGCCAGGATGGGGGCGATGGAGATGCCGATCTCGCTCAGGACCAGCATGCCGGCCACCAGGATGATGAGGACCGAGACGATGTAGCGGAATACCCGGCCCAGGGTGTCGATGCGCTTTACTTCTTCCTTGTTGCCTGAGGCCTGTTCGATCAGATAGGTCTTGAGCAGGCGGATCCCTTTGCCGGACAGCTTGAGCAGCAGCCAGGCCAGCAGCAGGACGATGACGATGTGCAGCGCCGCCTGATACATCTGCAGCAGCAGGTGCCCATGCCCGCTATCCAGGTGGTCCAGAAAATTTTCCATGATCTCTACCTCCTAAGGCTGATGACCTCCGGCAGTGCGCCTGGTTCCGGCCATGACGGCCGGAGCCGGCAGCGGTCGTCCGGATTTTGCCCACTCATCCCAGGCAGCCGGCCCGGTCCGGGTTGACGCGGCCCGAATCCGCGCCACAATAGCCGGCGATGCAAACAAGAACAGGGATATTGATATGCCCGAAATCGGGATCCGCCGCAGCGATCTGATCGACATGGTGAACGAACTGCGCAACGCCTTGCGCGACATCGGCCAGGAACCGCTGCCCCAGGCACAGCTGATGACCAACACGCGGGACCGGCTGCGCTACATCGCCCGGTTGACCGAGCAGGCCGCCAGCCAGACGCTGAACGTGGCCGAGAGCCTCGGCGACCGGCTGCATGCCCAACGGGCCGAGGCCGAAACTCTCGCGACCCTGACCCGATCGCCCCGGGTCCGCGACTTTCTGGCCCGCGTCCAGACCGAGCACGCCGAAGCCAACGCCCAGTTGCTCGAGGTCATCCAGGCCCAATCGTTCCAGGACCTGGTCGGCCAGGTGGTCAACCGGCTGCTCGACACGGTCCAGCACATGGAGGACAACCTCGCCCATCTGCTGCTGGAAGACGAGCGGGACGCCGGCCTGCTGGCCGGCCCCCAGATCAACGCCGCCGAAAAGATCAGCCAGGACGACATCGACGACCTGTTCGGCTAGGACTCAGCCCTCGACCCGGAAGATCACCTGCTCGGCGATGTTGCAGGCGCGGTCGCCGTAGCGTTCCAGGTTATGGGCGATCCAGAGCATGCGCGAACCGTTGTGGACGTTGGCCGGGTCGGCGCGCATCGCCTCCATCAGGGCCACGATCATCTTCTTCAGCAGGACGTCCAACTCGACGTCCGAATCGATAACGCGGCGCGCCAGTTCGACGCTGTCGGTATTGTGGGCGCGCATGGCGTTGTGCACCATCTCCTCGCAATGCCCGGCCATGACCTGGATGTCGAGCAGGCCCAGCTTTTCGATCGGGGTTGCGTCCATTTCCATGATGCTGGCGGCGATGTCGCTGGCGTAGTCGCCCATGCGGGCCAACTCCGAGGCGATGCGCATGTCGGCCACGATGTCGCGCAGGTCGCCGGCCACCGGCTGCTGCGAGGCGATCGCAACCAGACAGTCATGCTCCAGCAGGCGTCGCTTTTCGTGCAGGCTGGCTTCGAACCGGATCAGCGACTGGCAGACGCTCTCGTCCAGCTTGACCAGGCACTTCACGGCGCGGCCGATGGCACCCATCACATCTTCGAACAGGCCGTCGAGGTTTGTCTCGATCTGCCCCTTCTTCGATTCCAGGATATGCCGCATGTCCATCGTTGGACCTCTCGTCGAATTATGTAAACCGACGAAAATACCAACCGGCACGGCCTGTTTTGTTACGTTTCCATGAAGTTTTCGCGAGCGGCCGCTCAGGCGCCGGTCATCACCGCCTTGCTGCGCACCAGCCGGTCGTCGCGGTAGTCGGCCAGGGCCTGCTCGATCTCCTCGCGGGTATTCATGACGAACGGGCCGTACTGGACCACCGGTTCCCGCAGCGGCGTACCGGCAACCAGGATGAAGCGGGCGCCGTCGCCTCCTGCCGTCAACTCGACCGTGTCGCCGATGCCCAGGACCGCCAGGTTGTGGCGCGGCAAGGCCGTGCCGCCGCATTGCGCGTCGCCTTCGAAGACGTAGACGAAGGCGGTCTGTTCGGCCGGCAGTTCGACCTTGAACTGCACGCCCGCAGCCAGTTCGACGTCGAGATAGCGGGCATCGGTGTTGGCATCCTCGATCGCGCCGCGCCGGCCTTCGTATTCGCCGACCAGCAGGCGCACCTTGCAGCCCGGCCGGTTGATATCAGGAATCGCGCCAGACGAGAACTCCTGATAGGCGGGATCGGACATCTTCTGCGCGGCCGGCAGGTTGATCCAGAGCTGGAAACCGCGCATGCGGCCCTCGGTCTGCTTGGGCATCTCGGAATGGATCACGCCGCTGGCCGCCTTCATCCACTGCGCGCCGCCGGCTCGCAGGTCGCCAGTGTTGCCCATGCTGTCGCGGTGCTCCATGTGGCCGTCCAGCATGTAGGTGAAGGTGACGAAGCCGCGGTGGGGATGGCTCGGGAAACCGGCGATGTAGTCGTCCGGGTTCTCGCTGCCGAAATGGTCGAGCATGAGGAACGGGTCCAGGTTCCTCAGCGCGGGCGTGCCGATGGTGCGATGCACGGTGACTCCGGCGCCCTCGGTGATTTCAGTGGCGTGGACGAGCATGGATACCTTGCGTGCGGTCATGGCGATCCTCCTTACGTAGTGCGCCGATCCATCCGGATGGCGTTCGTTCGCTGGCGGACATTATGACCCCGTCTTGCGGCCACATAACCACTCCGTTTGTCCGGTTTATGACAGGCGCCGACGGACTGCCCAATCCGAAAAGCCCGCCGCTACGAGGTTCGGCCCTTTGGCACCCGCCTTGCTAACAGTCCAATCATGAAAACCCATCTGGACTGGTCCGCTTACGATACCTACGGCGTCGGCGACGCCTATGCCGGCATCCCGGCCACCGGCGGCAACTACGCCAAGGCGGTGGCGGTATGCATGAACAACCAGCAATGCCAGCGCGACGGCAAGGGTGTGATGTGCCCCAGCTACCGCATCACCGGCGACGTCGCCCACTCCACCCAGGCGCGGGTGGCCGCGTTCAAGGCGGCGCTCAACGGCGAACTGGGCGACGATCCATTCGCCGGTGGCGAGCTGGCCGAGGCCATGGATCTGTGCGTGTCGTGCAAGGGCTGCAAGAAGGAATGCCCCAGCGCGGTCGACATGACCCTGATCAAGACCGAATACCTGGCCCAGCGCAACGAGCGTCTCGGCGTGCCGCTGCGCACCCGGCTGTTCGCCGGCCTGCCGCGCTGGCTGCACGAGAGGCGCGGCGCACTGGGCAAGCTGATCCGCTTGCGCAACCGCCTGCCCTGGCTGGCCAGGCTGAGCGAAAGCGCGATCGGCATCGCTGCCCGGCGGCCGATTCCGGCCCCGGCCGTCGAACCGTTCGTGCCGGGCGAGGCAATCGACGAAGCCGAACGGGGCGAGGTGCTGCTCTTCATCGACACCTTCACCCACTACTTCGAGCCCGAGGTCGCCCAGGCCGCCGAGGCGGTGCTGTGCGCCGGCGGCTTCCGGGTCCGGGTCGCGCGGCCGAGCGAAGACGACGCCGAACCGGAGCGCCCCCTCTGCTGCGGCCGCACCTATCTCTCGGCCGGCATGGTCGACGCCGCGCGAGCCGAGGCCAAGCGGGTGATGGCCGCGCTGAAGCCGGCGCTGGAATCCGGCATCCCCATCGTCGGCCTGGAACCCTCCTGCCTGCTGGCCTTGCGCGACGAGTTCTACAGCCTGGGCCTGGGCGCCGAGGTCGCGCCGCTGGCCAAGCAGGCCATGCTGTTAGAGGAATTCCTGCTCCAGGCCCACAACAAGGGCATGCGTCTGCCGCTCAAAGCCATCGACACGCCCAAGGCGCTGCTGCACGGCCACTGCCACCAGAAGGCATTCGGCGCCATGAAGTCGGTGCGCAAGGTGCTGGGCTGGATACCCGGCTTCGAGTTCGAGCTGATCGAAGCCAGCTGTTGCGGCATGGCCGGCAGTTTCGGCCTGGAAGCCGAGCACTACGAAGCCTCGCAGCGGATGGCCGAATTGGCCCTGCTGCCGGCGGTGCGCGCCGCCGATCCGGAGGCGCCCATCGTCGCCGACGGCTTTTCCTGCCGCCACCAGATCGAGGACGGCACCGGCCGCAAGCCCATCCACGTCGCGGTATTGCTGCACAATGCCCTGATCGCCGAATGAAACGGAATGAGATATGAGCCAATTCAGACCCTGCGCCGGCCAGACCGCCTGCCGTGACGACGGTATCACCTGCCTGACCTGCGGCCGCAGCCTGGCCGCCATCGAGGAGACCCGTACGCTGATCGACGCCCTGGCCGAGTTCGCCCTCGCCCAGGGCTACGACAACGTCGACGAGTTCGCCGCCTACATGGCAAAGAAGCTGGAGAAGAAGGTCCGCCACCGGCGTGCCGGCGGCAGCGGCGACTGACACTGCGCCGGGCGTCTACTCCTGCTACGCTAAGGGCCGAGAGGAGTATCGCCATGAACACAAAATACGACCTGACCCCGCCCACGGCCGAGGAGCACGCCCGCCTGGCGGCCGACCTGAACGACGAAGAACGCCGGGTGATCCTGTACCAGGGCACCGAACCGCCCTTCTGCGGCGGCCTGCTGAACGAGAAGCGCGAAGGCGTGTTCGCCTGCCGGCTGTGCGGCCTGCCCCTGTTCCGCTCCGCGACCAAGTTCGAATCCGGCAGCGGCTGGCCCAGTTTCTATGCCCCCTACGACCCGGCCCACATCCGCGAACTGCGCGACATCAGCCACGGCATGATCCGCACCGAGATCCGCTGCGCCCGCTGCGACGGCCACCTGGGCCACGTGTTCGACGACGGCCCGCCGCCCACCGGCCAGCGCTACTGCCTCAACTCGCTGTCGCTCAAGTTCGTCGAAGGCGAACCGCCGGCCTGATCAGCGTGGCGGCGCAGCCGGCGCGGTCGAGGGCCCGTTCGGGGTAGCGGGTGAGGCAGCCCCGGCCGGCGCACCCGGTCCCGGCTGGGTCGCCGATGGCGTCACCAGGTTGTCGGCGATCGGATGCACGTCGGTCACGAAATACTCGGTCTCGGCGAAGCAGCTGGTCGGCACGAACTTGTGCTGCTGGTAGGTCAGCACCATGCGCTGGCCGGCCAGGGCGTTGATGCGCTTGGCCAAGTCGTCGTCGCGCACGCTGAAATAGAACTTCTCGGGGATGGCGCCGGGCATGGTCACCAGGGCCAGCTCGCCTTCCCAGGTCTTGCACAGCCAGCCCTTGTGCGAGAACTTCTGCACGTAGCCGGCCCGCTCGCCTTCCGAATAGGTCCAATGCAGGGTCAGCCAGGTCCAGCCAACACTGGCGAGCAGCAGGAGAACCAGAAAGAGAACGACCCCGCGGAGAATGATCTTGCCCATGACGACCTACCTTGATTTGAACCCGGCCAAGTCTAGCTTATTTCCCTGACCGGAAACCGCCTAGAATTGGGGCCTGAACCAACCCCCGAACCAGCCATGCTCAGCTATCGACACGCCTTCCACGCCGGCAACCACGCGGACGTTCTCAAACACTGCATCCTGGTGGCCATGCTGCGCCACATGAACAAGAAGGACAAACCCTGGTGGTACGTCGACAGCCACGCCGGCGCCGGCATCTACGACCTGCATTCGGACTACGCCCGCAAGGTCGGCGAATACGAAGACGGCATCGGCCGGCTCTGGCCGCGCACCGACCTGCCCGAACTGGTCGCTGACTACGTCGACCAGGTACGCGCCCTGAATTCGGACGGCAAGCTCCGCCTCTATCCCGGTTCGCCCTGGCTGGCCAGCCGGATCATGCGCCCGGACGATCAGCTCCGCTTGTTCGAACTGCACAGCACCGATGCTCAGTTGCTGCGCCATGTATTCTCCGAATCCAGCCGGCACATCAAGGTGGAGGAACAGGACGGCCTCGCCGGCCTCAAGTCCGTGCTGCCGCCCCAGCCGCGCCGCGGCGTGATCCTGATGGACCCATCCTACGAGATGAAGGACGACTACAAGCTGGTGCCGCGCGCCTTGAAGGAAAGCCTCGAGCGCTTCGCCACCGGCACCTATGCGGTCTGGTATCCGCAGCTGCAGCGCATCGAGGCACGCGACCTGCCGGAAAAACTCAAGCGCTTCCCGGTCAAATCCTGGCTGCACGTCTCGCTCTCCGTGCGCAAGCCGGCGGCCGACGGCTTCGGCATGCACGGCAGCGGCCTGTTCGTCGTCAACCCGCCCTGGCAACTGGCCGAACAGTTGCAGGCCACCCTGCCCTGGCTGACCGACTGCCTGGCCGAAGACGCCGGCGCCAGCCATCAACTGGAACACTGGGAAGCGGCGTGAGTCCAGCCCAACACATCGCCGCCA
>DASVZA010000012.1:0-36910 GCA_036391875.1 Parasulfuritortus sp. | reverse complement strand
GAAGGTGGCCAGCAGGAAGAACATCACGTCGATCATCGGGATGATCTCGATGCGGCCTCGTTTGGGCTGGCGGGATCTACGCAGCTTCATGGCCTTCCCCGTTCTGCTGGGCGTCCAGGCGGATGTGATCGACCAGACGGGTGCCCAGGCGCTCCATCTCGTCGAGCGTCTGGGATTGGAGGCGGGACAGGAAATTGAAACCGAACAGGGCGAGCAGGGCGATGAACAGGCCGAGCGCCGTGGCGATCAGCGCCTGGGCGACGCCGCCGGTCACCCCGCTCGGGTCGACCAGCCCCGAGCCGCCGATCAGCTTGAAGGCGTGCATCATGCCGGTGATGGTGCCCAGGAGGCCGAGCAGCGGAGCGGCGGTGACCACCGTTTCCAGCACCCACAGGCCCCGGCTGAGCGACTTTTCGATCTGCTGCGCCTCGTCGCCGGCGCGCGATTCGACCCACCAGGCCGGCTTGGTCCGGTTGTCCATGATGGTCTTGAAGAAGCGGCCGAAGTAATTGCGCGGCCCCAGGTCCGCGAGCTGCCGGTCGAGATCGGTCCAGCTGAAGCCGTAGGTCTCCACCAGCTGGAGCAGCGGTCCGGGCAGCCGGGCGTGGCGCAGATAGACGATGGCCTTGTCCAGCATCACCACCAGCGCGGCGAGCGCCAGCGCGGCCAGGGGGTAGATCATGGCACCGCCGAATTTGAGTGCCGCAAATGCTTCTTGTATGTCCTGCATGTCGATTCTCCGTATCTGAAATGGGGACGGGTCCCCGCCGTGTTTAGAAACGCTTGCTGACGCCGACGTAGAAGCCGCGCCGCGGCCCGTACTGGGGTGCGCCGACGCCGATGCCGCTGCCGTCGCGGATCTCGTAGACCTTGTCGAACAGGTTGATCACCGAGAAGCGCGCCTGGACCGGGCCCAGGCCGGGCAGGTCGAACTTGCGGCTCGCGCCGAGGTTGACCTGGATGTAGCCGGGCAGATGGCCGGTGTTGGCGAAGCCGTTGCGCAGGCCGCTGCCGTAGATCGCGTCGACGCTGTAGCGCGTTCCGGACCAGAGGTAGGACGCCCCAGCCGAGGCGGTGTAGGTCTGGTCGTGGTCGGTATGCACCCAGTTGTTGGCGATGTAGTCGAGTTCGGCCTGGCTGAAGTTGAACTGGGCCGAAGCCACCTGCTTGGCCAGGCTCACGGTGCGGGCCAGGTTGGCGTAGGCGGACAGATTGCCGGCATGGTAGTTGCCCGACAGTTCGACGCCGTAGATCTTGCCCTGGGCGTAGTTGAACGGCGACAGCACCAGCGCCTGGCCGAACTGGCCTTCGTCGAGCATGTCGGTGATGTCCTTGTAGAAGCCGTCGACGCCGAGGTTCAGCGCCGGCGTCAGTTGATGGGTGAGGCCCAGGTCGAAATAGTTCGAACGTTCCGGCTTGACCGCCGTGTTCTGGGTGACTTCGGGCGCCAGGCTGGTGCCGGCGAACAGGGCGACGGTCTGGGGCGAGACCAGCTCGGTCGGCGGCGGCGTGAAGTAGCGCGCGTAGCCGGCGTGCAGGGTGGTCCGCGGCGTGGCCTTGTAGACCACTCCCAGGCGCGGGCTCAGCTGGCCGGCGGTCACGTAGGCGTCGACGTGGTCGTAGCGCAGGCCGTAGTTGACGGTCAGCTTGCCGGTCGCCTTCCACTCGTCCTGCAGGTACAGGCCGAGCAGCATGTTGCCGTTTTTCGCGTTGTTGTCGACGACGGTCAGCGGCGCGCCGGTGGCGTTGCCCGCGGCGTCGACCGGGAACACCGTCGTGCTGTTGTCGCTCACGACATCCTCGCTGCTGGCGAAGGCGCCGAAGCGCAGGGTGTGGCGGTCGTCCAGGCGATAGCTGTTGTCGTTCTGCACGCCGGTGCTGACGCTGCGCCGGTAGACATCGGAGGCGAAGCCGTTGAGCACCAGGTCGCCGATCGGATCGGGCGAGAAATGCACGCTGGTATAGCGGTGGAACAGCGACACCTGATAGTCGAGCCGGTCGCCGGCCGAGCTTTGCAGGGCCAGGATGGCGTAGCGGTTGGTCTCGCGCTGGTTCTCATCGAGATTGGCCGAATCGAAGCCCGGGACCCCGGCCGCGGTCAGGTAGTTCTTGCTGTTGTCGGCCAGGATGCCCGGCGCGTTCGGGATCTGGAACTTGCCGTCGTAGCTGCCGAACATCGCGCTGATCCGGGTGGTGGGGTCGAGCAGATAGGACAGATAGGCGAAGCCCTTGAGCTGCTTGGTACGGTCGTGGAGCGCGTTCTGGCCGGAGGTCGGGTTTTCGATGCCCAGGCTGTCGGTCAGGTAGGAGCCGGTCAGGTAATAGCTGAGCTTGCCCTGGCTGTTGCCGTACTCGATGCTCGGATTGAACGTCCCGCGCGATCCTCCGTACAGGTCGATCTGGCCGCCCGGCTCGAACCGGGTCTTGGTGTCGATCTCGACGACGCCCGCCGTGCGGTAGCCGTACTGGGCCGGCAGCGCGCCGGTCAAGAGGTCGACCTGCTTGGCGAAGCGGGTGTCGAGCACCTGGCCGAAGCCGGAGATGCCCTCCGGCAGGATCACGCCGTCGATGCGGTATTGCAGGTCGGCGTGGTCGCCGCGCACGTGCAACTGGCCCTGGGAATCCTGGACCACGCCGGGCGCCTGGAGCAGGACCTGGTTGAACGCGGTATTGGCGCCTTGCGGCAGCGCGGCGACGTCCTTCTGGCTGAATCGGTAGACGCTGCCGCCGGTCTTGGGCGACAGGCCGTTGCGGGACTTGTTGAGCCGCTCCGCGCTGACGTTGACCTCCAACGCCTGCTGGGCGGCCAGGGACAGGGTGGTCTGCGCGCTTTGGCCAGGGCCGGCCGTGACGATCGAAGTGCCGGTCTCGAAGCCGGTCTTGTCGGCGACCACGGCATAGGTGCCGGGCGGAACCGGGGGAAACTCGAAACGGCCGTCCTTGCCGCTTTGAGCGGTGCCGAGCACGTGCCCGGTGGGATTCTTCAAGGACAGACGGGCGCTCGCCAACGGCTGGCCGAGGGCGTCCTTGACCACGCCCTGGATCTTTGCCGCATCGATCGCGGCGGCTTGCACTGCAGGTGCGGCGAGGCCCAACGAGCCCGCGAGCATCCCGCACAACAGGATGGATCTTGAGTGCTGCACATCTAACTCCCATAGCAATGGATAGAACCGTGGCCGCGCGCCAGGCGTGGCCAAACGGTTGTGTTGCTGGATCGAAGGTTGCTGGGGTTAGCGCGGGAGCGGAGGTGCCCGGGGGCGGTAGCGGTTCGGCAGGCGGAAACTGACGCGGCGCGTGGGCTGCCAAGACAGTATGTAAAACAGAAAGACCAGCCCCGAGAACACAATGCCGAGAGGCGGGGCGCCCAGGTCGAGCGGCTGGTGGTTTACGACATGGCAGATGGCGCAGGCGTTTTCTTCAGCCTGGGTTTCGTGATGGTGGGTCGCCTCGATGCCGTATACGCCGAGGATGCACGGTATCAGGATGCATGCGAACCAGAAGCGCAAGCCTCTGCTGCGCACTCTTGCGAGCAGGGCATAGGCACGGTGGGCATGGCTGGCCCACATGAAGATGGAGCGTCGGGCGTTCGCGGCAGACATGACCGCAATTAAGGACCAGAACGACACGGTTTGCAACTCTGTTGCATTTTTTACTCGACACTCCGTAGGGTTGGGCCGCAGGCGGGAATGGGGAATGAACCCGTTGCGTGACGGTGCGACCCCCTCCTGGCCGAATTGTTCCTTGGCAGGCGCCGGGCATCGAAACCGGATTCCGGCACGGAGGCAAATTGCACCGGGACAAAGGGTTGCATTGTTGCGGTTGTGCGTAACCCATCGCAGGGCCGGGCAAACCCTGTTTGCTCTCCGTGCCCGATCGGGGCCTTTCCGGCCTTGCCCGTTAGACGTCCCGGGCTTTTTTGTCGGCCACCCGGTGCCGCCTGAACGGACTCAGGAAGAAGCGGAAGACGTTCCTGATCAGGATCAGGATCACCGGCCACATGAAGAACGAGAATATGCCGGAGCCCGCGCCGCCGAAGCTGGCGTGCGACAGCTCGAAGAAATGGCCGATCGAGGTCGGGCCGAAGATCGCGATGGCGGCATCGCCGGGCATGAAATACAGCCACTTCATCCACAGCCAGACGTCGGTTATGGACAGATGGCCGTCGCCGTTCATGTCGGCGTGGAAGGTCCAGACCCGATAGGCAAACCAGTTGTCTGACATGGTGCGTTCTCCTTGTGGGTTGCGGTGCGCGTGCTCGAGACGGGGCTTATTTCATATTGGTACAAGTCCGGAAAAAAGCTGCCTTCGGCGGGTTGCCAGTCGCTGAACGCAGACCCGGCCCGCTAGAATGGCGTCATTCGGAAAAGCGGGCGGGAAATCATGCACGAGATCGTCATCGTCGGCGGCGGCGCCGGCGGCCTGGAACTGGCCACCCGGCTGGGCGACAGCCTCGGCCGCACGGGCAAGGCCAACATCACCCTGATCGACGCCGCCCGCACCCACCTCTGGAAGCCGCTGCTCTACGAAGTCGCGGCCGGCAGCCTCAACTCGCATGCCGACCAGCTCGAATACCTGGCCCAGGCCCACTGGCACCACTTCAAGTTCCGCCTCGGCCGCATGGACGGCCTGGACCGCGCCAACAAGCGGGTCTGGGTCGCCGCCGTGCACGACGAGGACGGCGACGAGATCATCCACCGCCGCAGCTTCCGCTACGACACCCTGGTCATCGCCATCGGCAGCATCGCCAACGACTTCGGCGTGCCCGGCGTGCAGGAGCACTGCCTGATGCTCGACACCCCCGAGCAGGCCCAGGAATTCCACGACCGCCTGATCAACGCCTGCCTGCGCGCCAACACCCAGGAGGCGCCGGTCGCGCCCGGCCAGCTCACGGTCGGCATCGTCGGCGCCGGCGCCACCGGCGTCGAGCTGGCCGCCGAACTGCACGGCACCACGCGCGAGCTTTCCGCCTACGGCCTGGACAAGATCGACCCCGACAAGCACGTCAAGCTTCTCCTGGTGGAAGCTGCCGACCGCGTCCTGTCCGGCCTGCCGCCTAGACTCTCGGCCGCCGTCATGGAGCGCCTGACCGACCTCGGCATCGAGGCTTACACCGGCGAGCGCGTGGTCGAGGTGCGCGCCGACGGCTTCGCCACCGCCAGCGGCCAGTTCATCCCGGCCAGCATGATGGTCTGGTCGGCCGGCATCAAGGCGCCCGACTTTCTCGCCGGCATCGACGGCCTGGAGACCAACCGGATC
Organism: Parasulfuritortus sp.; assembly: GCA_036391875.1. Classification (GTDB taxonomy): domain Bacteria; phylum Pseudomonadota; class Gammaproteobacteria; order Burkholderiales; family Thiobacillaceae; genus Parasulfuritortus. The sequence goes on along the minus strand of DASVZA010000012.1, from coordinate 31,654 downwards.
AACCAGCTGGTGGTCAAGCCGACCCTGCAATGCAGCCGCGACGACGATGTGTTCGCCTTCGGCGACTGCGCCGCCTGCCCCATGGCCGACGGCGGCACCGTGCCGCCCCGCGCCCAGGCCGCGCACCAGCAGGCCTCGCTATTGGTGAAAGCGATGAAGCGCCGCCTGGCCGGCAAGCCGCCGCAGGGCTACACCTACCGCGACTACGGCTCGCTGGTCGCGCTCGGCCGCTACAGCACGGTCGGCAACCTGATGGGCGCGCTCAGCGGCGGCAGCATCATGATCGAAGGCGCAATGGCCCGCCTGGTCTACTGGTCGCTGCACAAGATGCACCAGATCGCGCTCAACGGCCTGTTCAAGACCGTGCTCGGCTCGCTCGCCAACATCATCAACGCGCCGAACAAGCCGACGATCAAGCTGCATTGAGTGTGCGATGATTCGAGCTGAATAGGGAAAACATACCGGGAAATGGTCCAGCCGGAACAACTCGCCAGGAAGCACATCGATACGCAGCTGACTGCGGCGGGCTGGCACGTTTGCGATGCCGACAAGGCCAACCTCCGCGCCGCACGCGGCGTCGCCATCCGCGAGTTCCCGCTCAAGTCAGGCCACGGCTTCGCCGATTACCTGCTCTATGTCGACGGCAAGGCCGCCGGCGTGATCGAGGCCAAGAAGGAAGGCGCCACGCTCTCCGGCGTCGAAACCCAGTCCGCCAAATACAGCCAGGGTCTGCCCGACGGCCTGCCCCGTTGGCACAACCCGCTGCCTTTCTCCTACCAGTCCACCGGCGTCGAGACCCGCTTCACCAACGGCCTCGACCCCGAACCGCGCGCCCGGCCGGTGTTCGCCTTCCACAAGCCCGACCTGCTGGCCGAATGGCTGGCCTACGCGCCGCAGCCAGCCGGCGACGGCGTCGCCCAGCCCCCCGCCACCTTCCTTGCCAAGCTGCAGGCCATGCCGCCGCTCAAGGAGGCAGGCCTTTGGCCGGCCCAGATCACCGCCATCCGCAACCTCGAACAATCCCTCAAGGAAAACCGCCCCCGCGCCCTGATCCAGATGGCCACCGGCTCGGGCAAGACCTTCACCGCCATCAGCTTCATCTACCGCCTAATCAAGTTCGCCGGCGCGCGCCGGGTACTGTTCCTGGTCGACCGCGGCAACCTCGCCGACCAGACCCTGAAGGAATTCCAGCAATACGTCTCGCCCTACAACAACTACAAGTTCACCGAGGAATACATCGTCCAGCGCCTGCAGAGCAACACGCTCGACACCACCGCCCGGGTCAGCATCTGCACCATCCAGCGTCTCTACTCGATGCTCAAGGGCAAGGACCTCGACCCCGAACTGGAAGAAGAATCCGCCGACCGGCTCGGCAGCCTGTTCAAGCAGCCCGAACCCATCGAATACAACCCGGCCTTCCCCATCGAGACCTACGACATCATCGTCACCGACGAATGCCACCGCTCGATCTACAACCTCTGGGCGCAGGTGCTGGAATACTTCGACGCCTACCTCATCGGCCTCACCGCCACGCCCGGCAAGCAGACCTTCGGCTTCTTCCGCCAGAACCTGGTCATGGAATACAACCACGAGATGGCCGTGGCCGACGGCGTCAACGTCAACTACGACGTCTACCGCATCCGCACCGCCATCACCGAGCAGGGCGGCAAGGTCGAATCCGGTTTCGCCGTGCAGGTCATGGAACGCGATACCCGCAAGAAACGCTGGGAACAGCTCGACGACGATTTCGCCTACGACCCCAACCAGCTCGACCGCGACGTGGTCGCCCCGGACCAGATCCGCAAGATCGTCCAGGCCTACCGCGACAACCTGTTCACCGAAATCTTCCCCGGCCGCACCTGGGTGCCCAAGACCCTCATCTTCGCCAAGGACGACGCCCACGCCGAGAACATCGTCGAGATCGTCCGCGAGGAATTCGGCAAGGGCAACGACTTTGCCCAGAAGATCACCTATCGCAGCACCGGCGCCAAGCCCAAGGACCTGATCAACGAATTCCGCACCAGCCCCATGCCGCGCATCGCCGTCACGGTCGACATGATCGCCACCGGCACCGACATCAAGGCGGTCGAAGTCGTGTTCTTCATGCGCGCTGTCAAATCCCGCGCCTTCTTCGAGCAGATGAAAGGCCGCGGCGTGCGCGTCATCAAGCCGGACGACCTGCAAAGCGTCACCCCCGATGCCCGCGCCAAGGACCACTTCGTCATCGTCGACGCCATCGGCGTCACCGAACAGGACAAGACCGATTCCCGGCCCATGGAGCAGAAGCCCACCGTCAGCTTCGAAAAACTCATGCAGGCCGTCGCCTTCGGCAACACCGAGGACGACGTGCTCTCCTCGCTGGCCGGCCGGCTGGCGCGGATGGAACACCGCATCACACCCGAAGACGACGCCCGCATCCGCAGCCTGAGCGGCGGCCTGGGCCTGAAAGACCTTGCCCACCAGATCGTCCAATCCCTGGACCCCGACGCCGAAGTATTCCCTCTCCCCCCGGGAGAGGGCCAGGGTGAGGGAACAACAGCCCAAAGCACCCGTATCACCGCCACTCAACCACTGTGCAACCCGGACCTGCGCCAACTCATCCTCGACATCAAGCGCAAGAACGAAGTCGTCATCGACCACGTCAGCGCCGACGAAATCATCGAAGTCGGCTTTTCAGCCGACGCCCTCGACCGCGCCCGCGGCCTCGTCCAGTCCTTTGAGCAATTCATCGCCGACAACAAGGACGAAATCACCGCCCTGCAAATCCTATACGCCCGGCCCTACAAACAGCGCCTCACCTTCGAAGCCGTCAAGGAACTCGCTCAGCGCATCGAAGCCCCGCCCCACCTCTGGACCGAAGCCCAGCTCTGGCAAGCCTACGCCGCGCTGGAGAAGAGCAAGGTCAAAGGTGCCAGCGGCAAACGCATCCTCACCGACCTCGTCGCGCTGGTGCGCTTCGCCATCCACCAGGACAACGAACTCGTGCCCTGGCCCGAGCGGGTTAATGCCAACTTCAAGGCTTGGCTCGCCCAACAACAACTTTCCCCTCTCTCCCCGGGAGAGGGGGCAGGGGTGAGGGAACAACCTCAACCGAAGGTGCTCACTCCCTTTACTCCCGAACAATTCCACTGGCTGGAAATGATCCGCGACCACATCGCCGCCAACCTCGGCATCGAGCCGGACGACTTCGAATACGCCCCCTTCGCCCAGGAAGGCGGGTTGGGCAAAGTGCACCAACTGTTCGGCGACCGGCTGAACGTGATCATTGAAGAATTGAACGAGACGTTAGCGGCATAAACATGGCATTGACAGTTCCGGTTGCAGAGATCGTCGAAAACAGCAAGAACCCGCTACTTGGCAAGCATGAGTCTTGGGAACGCGTTTTGTTGGGTGATATCGCGACTATCCAGAATGGCTTTCCGTTCAAGTCTTCGCAGTTCACTAAAGATGGGGGGATGCCGCTCATTCGTATTCGTGATGTCGGTGCCGACAACACGGATACAAACTACGTTGGCGACTACGAACAGGCATTTGTAGTTGAAGCCGGTGATTTTCTCATTGGGATGGACGGTGACTTCAACTGCGCTCGTTGGCGTGGCTCGAAAGGCTTACTGAATCAGCGGGTCTGCCGCGTCACCCTGAAGTCAGATATTTATCACCCCAAGCTTCTCGACTATGTCTTACCAGGCTATCTCAAGGCCATCAATGAGATGACTTCATCGGTGACCGTTAAGCATCTGTCATCGAAGTCAATTGCGGAAATTCCACTCCCGCTTCCGCCAAAGGACCAACAAAAACGCATCGTCGCGGAAATCGAAAAACAATTCTCCCGCCTCGACGAAGCCGTCGCCGGCTTGAAGCGCGTCAAGGCCAACCTCAAGCGCTATAAAGCCGCCGTCCTCAAAGCCGCCGTCGAAGGCCGCCTGGTCGAAACCGAAGCCGACCGCGCCCGCCGCGAAGGCCGCAGCTACGAAACCGGCGAACAACTCCTGCAACGCATCCTCGAAACCCGCCGCAGCCAGTGGCAAGGCAAGGGCAAATACAAAGAACCCGCCGCACCCGACACCACCGACCTGCCCGAATTGCCTGAGGGGTGGGTGTGGGCGACGACATCCCAAGTGTTGAGGGAAGTAAAAGATGGAACTCATGACACGCCGAAATACCATGACACTGGTATCCCATTTATTACCCAAAAGCATGTGAAGGCAGCTGGATTTGTATTTGACGATTTCTCCCGGATATCACTCGAAGACCACGAAAATTTCTATAGGCGCTCAAATCCAGAGAGAGCTGACATCCTCGTTTCCATGATCGGGGTCAATCGTGGCGAAAGCTGCATTGTTGATACGGACGAGGTATTTAGCATCAAGAATGTTGGCCTTCTAAAGCCGGATCACAAAACAAGCAGTGTGAAATTCATCAAGTACTTTTTGTCGTCAGCCCTGGGTCAACGATTGCTCCTTCGCGGATCAAAGGGTGGAGCGCAGCCTTTTGTTGGATTGGCGGAACTGCGCAAATGGCCGTTGACAGTTCCACCCCTCGCAGAACAACACCGCATCGTCGCGGAAGTTGACCGCCACCTCTCCCTATTGCACAAAATGGAATCACAAGTGGGCGCTAGCCTGCTGCGTGCCGCAAACCTACGGCAGTCAATATTGAGCCGAGCTTTCTCTTCATCGCCATTAGCTACCAACTCTGAGTGTTTTGATGTCAATTGAAAATATTCGAATAAAACATTTTCGTTCGCTGCGCGATGTCTCTTTTGACGTTGAAAACCTTAACGTGTTCGTCGGGTGTAATGACGAAGGAAAGTCAAACCTGCTACGAGCGCTAGACCTTTTTTTTAATGAAGGTCGTCGCGATGGATATGTGCTCGATTGGGGCAAAGATTTCTGTGCCACTTCCATAACACCGAAAAACAAGGCGGAACAGATTGAGGTGTCCATTACCTTTAATTTGCCGACATTTAATGTCGGAGAGAGCGTTGTCTGGCGTCGTTATTGGCGTCAAGCGGGGTTTCATCGGGAGGAAATCAAGCTTCTGAGCGGTGTGGATCTTCCCAGCCGATCCAAAGTATTTGCATACCTAAAGGCCATTCGGTATGACTATGTGCCCGCAATAAAAGGGCCAGACTATTTTCAGAAGCTCTTGGCATCTGTGCACGACATGCTTGATGCCACGGTTCGAAAGGATATTCGAACAGCAGCCGAGAGCTTCACGACAGAAATCCGCAACCACACCAAGGGCATCCTCAGCGATCTGGAAGATCAGCTGGGGCTCAAATCCGATATTGAGCTTCCAGCAGATTTGAGGAAATTGTTTTCCGATCTAGAGTTTCGCTCTGAGGCTGGTAAACATCGAGTTGCGCTGGCGCAGCGTGGCGACGGTATAAAGGTCCGACACATCCCAGTGATTCTCCGCTGGCTAGCAGATCAGGCAAATCATCTCTCCGCACCTGGAAAACCGCGCATTGCGACAATATGGGGCTATGAAGAGCCAGAAAATAATCTTGAAACGAGAAAATGTTTTGATCTTGCGGATTATTTCCTGCAAACGAGTGATTCTATTCAAACATTCTTGACTACACATTCGCCCGTTTTCTATACGGTGTTTTCTGAAGAGCATACATCGGCCAAGATCTTTGAGGTCCAATTAAATCAGGATGATGGAACTAAGGTGACACCTCGTTCGCCAGGGCTTCCGAGCGATGTGGATGCCCTGCATTCCTCGATTGGGTTTCTTGACCTGTTGGAACCGCATGTCTTGCAGTGGAAGAATAGGGTTGATCATTTGGAGGCGAGACTGTCCGAGGGCCTTGATCTGGGAACAGCCACTGTCTTTGTGGAGGGTCCTTCCGATAAAACAATACTTGAAGCCGTACTTAAGCGGTATTTCAAGGAAAATCACGAAATAAGGATTTCATGCTCAACGCTCAATGGTGGCGGTCATGCATGGGTAAAGGACAGCTTAATAGCATGGCAGCATAGCCGTGCCAAGAATCGTGCAGTCGGTCTATTTGATGCCGATGCTGGTTCGGAAGAGTCATTGGCAGAGTTTCGCGAATTAGTCGAAGACCGTTCAAAAGCAAATCGCCGAGCATTTAAAATTAAGATGAAGCCGTTGGGTTCCGCGTTAACCATCGTCAAGGCCGGAATTCGAGTTCCTGTTGCAATTGAGGAGATTTGCCCAATTGAGATTTGGAATAAAGCCCGAAAAGCAGGATGGCTAGAGGAGCGACTGCACATGCCCCTGCTATACAAATTTGAGGAAACCAACATTTCTTTTAATGAGTGGATGATTAGCAAATTGCCTGATACGTCTTTGCGCCTTATTGCAACGCATCGCGTCCAGACGGATGCCAAGGAAAAGTTCGCGAAGTACGTTGCAAAGTGTCTTGCCGACGATAGCTGCAAGTTTGATTTTGGACCGTTGTGCGCGCTTGCCGAAGAGTTAATTAAGAAGCTGGAAACACAAACAACCTGAAAAGCCGCGGCCGAATCCGGCCATCAAACTTGCGTATAGATGAATACAGATACAATTGCCCAAAAACTCTGGAACTACTGCAATGTTCTGCGCGACGATGGCATGTCATATGGCGACTATGTCGAGCAGCTCACCTACCTACTGTTCCTCAGGATGGCTGACGAGCGAACCAAGGCACCATATAACCAGCGGAGCCCAGTGCCGGAGCAGTACAGTTGGCTGAGTCTCATCAAGAAAGACGGTGACGCGCTGTTCGATCACTACCGCTACACCCTTGAAGCGCTGGGCAACCAGAAGGGTTTGCTTGGCCTGATCTTTAATAAGTCGCAGAACAAATTCCAGGACCCGGCCAAGCTGCGTCGGCTAACTCAAGTGGCTTAATGCTTGGTTCTTAATGGGTGCCAATTTGGATTCATCGGACAGTCTTCGCAATCCGCAGCAAGCAATTGAACCTGATCCACGCACTGGTTATTTAGCTAAGTTGGATCAGAAACTGGGCCCTCTGTCGATTGGACTTGCTGACCAATATGATGCGATTGCCTCGTATAAACTTGCTGCCTCCGTTCCCGAGGGTGTGGCCATTCATTTTGAAACGGCGAAGAATCTGTATCTCTACGCTTGGTTTGTATTCCGTTTTTATCCTGTGGCCGAGCAACAGGCATTGGCCAGCCTGGAGTTCGCCCTGCGGGAGCGATTGGTTGATTTTGTCGAAGAGCAAAAGAAGAGAAATCCAAAAGGCAGGGCGCCGAGCCTTGCAGTGCTACTGTCTCACGCAAGGTCAAAAGACCTTATCCGTAACGAAGCACTGACTGGGCGAGAGGGCTGGGCGTTAGAAGCTGCCCGGCAGCGGTATAGCCAAGAGAAGTTCAGGGAGATGCTGGCGAGTGGTCTTGGCGAAATAGAGCTTGATGACTCACATGTCGTACCAACCGAGGCTGACCTTCGTCACAACTGGCTCGGTGATGTTATTGAAGCCATTCCGCGCATCCGTAATGATTATGCACACGGTAGCCCCACTTTGCGCCACTCGGTGCTGCACACCTTTGATGTGGTTTGCCAGCTCATTAATCAGCTTTACTCCAAGGGGGTAGGCTGAGAGGTGCAGTGTTGGCTGGCATGATGATCATGGGTATGACGATCATCACGCGGCCAAAAGGAGCCGGGTTCAAATTGTAATTGATTGCGCCACATTCGCTATTCGCGAATAGCGAAAATTCATAACTATGTTCAACACTCAATTTGAGTAGCCCATTGTTTGACATGAAGTTATGTTGTTCATATGCTGTATGCATATAGCAAATACGGATGGGTTGTGATGGCTGCGGGTGCTTCTCAAGATAAGTCTGCCGCTCTGCGCCGAGCTGGCAACCGGCAATGGGTCCTCAAGCCACAGGATTTGGTGGTGGTGTTGAAGCTGGCGTTGCTGGGAGGCAAGCGGCTGGCTTATTCGGAGTTGGGCAAGAGCCTGCGCTTGTCGCAGTTCGAGGCGCATGCCGCGGTGCAGCGTTTGATGGCGGCGCGGCTGGCAGTCGACCTGGGTGAGGGGCCACGTCCGATCATGGCGGCGCTGCGCGATTTCGTTCTGCATGGGGCCATGTATTGCTACCCGCCTGTGCGCGGCGAGGTGACTATCGGTTTTCCGACGGCTTATGCGGTTGCCCCCCTGAAAGATATGGTCCTGTTTTCGGAAGAGATGCCGCCGGTCTGGCCGCATCCGGAGGGCACGGTGCGCGGTACGTCGCTGCTGCCCTTGTACGAAAAGCTGCCGCTGGCGGCGCTGGATGATCCGAAGCTCTATGAACTGCTGGCCTTGTTCGATGCCTTGCGCATGGGACAGGCGCGCGAACGTGAACTGGCCGGCAAGTTGCTGTTGGAGCGCTTGCAGTGAGCGCGGTGCCGGGCGCGTCCGATCCGAATCGGGCCATCCTGACGCGGGTGGCACGTGCCTTGGGGGCGTTGTGCGATGAGCTGGTCTTCGTTGGCGGCTGTGCCACCGGCCTGCTGGTGACTTCGGTGCGGGCGCAGGTGGTGCGAATGACCGAGGATGTCGATCTGGTGGCCCAGGTCGCGACGGTGCGCGAGTATCACGATATGGAGAAGCGCTTTCAGGCGCTGGGTTTCGTTCATGATCTGTCGCCCGAGGCGCCGATCTGCCGTTGGCGTTGCCAGGGTATCGAGGTCGATCTGATGCCGTCGGCGGAGGGGGTGTTGAGCTTCCACAATCGCTGGTATCCGCTGGCCATTGAAACGGCTCGACCCATGGCGCTGAGCGAGGGGCTGACCATTCGCCTGATCGATGCGCCGGTATTCGTTGCGACCAAGCTGGAGGCGTTCAAGGATAGGGGTAACGGCGACTTCCTGTTGAGCCACGATCTGGAAGACATCGTCACGGTGGTCGATGGCCGGGCAGGGCTGATCGATGAGGTGCGCGCCGCGCCCGAGGAATTGAGGCGCTACTTGGCCGATGCGTTTGGCGCCTTGATGGCCACGCCGGCATTTTTGGAGGCATTGGCCGGGCATCTGCCCGGTGATGCGATGAGCCAGCGCCGTTTGCCGGGGCTGATGACCGCCCTGAAGCGGCTGGCTGAAACGGAGTAACCGATGAACACCGCCACTATCGTCCAGAAGCTCTGGAACTACTGCAACGTCCTGCGCGACGACGGCATGAGCTACGGCGACTACGTCGAGCAGCTCACCTATCTGCTGTTTCTGAAGATGGCCGACGAGCGCACCAAGCCGCCTTACAACCAGGACAGCCCGGTGCCGGAGGGCTACCGCTGGCCAAGCCTGTTGCGCCGCGACGGCGACGACCTGTTTGACCATTACCGCCATACGCTGGAGACGCTGGGCAAGCAGAAGGGCTTGCTCGGGCTGATCTTCGCCAAGTCGCAGAACAAATTCCAGGACCCGGCCAAGCTGCGCCGGTTGGTGGTGGACCTGATCGACAAGGAACAGTGGGTGTCGATGAACGCCGACGTGAAGGGCGATGCCTATGAGGGTCTGCTGGAGAAGAACGCCCAGGACACCAAGTCCGGCGCCGGGCAGTACTTCACGCCGCGCCCGCTGATCCAGGCCATCGTCGACGTGATGGCTCCGCAGCCGGGCGAGAAGGTGAGCGATCCGGCCTGCGGTACCGGCGGCTTCCTGCTGGCGGCGCACGACTATGTGGTGAAGCACAACCCGCACATGACCAAGGACCAGCGCCGGCAACTCAAGGAAGAGAGTTTCAAGGGCTGGGAACTGGTTCAGGCAACGGCTCGGCTGTGTGCCATGAACATGCTGTTGCACGGCATCGGCAGCCAGGATTTCGAGCCGGTGGTGGTGGCGGATTCGCTGGCCGCCGACCCGGGCGACCGTTTCGAGGTGATCCTGACCAATCCGCCCTTCGGCAAGAAGAGCAGCACGACCATCGTGGGCGAGGAGGGCAAGGTCAGCAAAGAGCGCGATAGCGTCGAGCGGGGCGACTTCTGGACCACCACATCGAACAAGCAGCTCAACTTCGTTCAGCACGTGAAAACCTTGCTCAAGCAGAACGGCCGCGCCGCCGTGGTGGTGCCGGACAACGTGCTGTTTGAAGGCGGCGCGGGCGAGACCATCCGCCGCAAGCTGCTGCAGGAGTGTGACGTGCATACCTTGCTGCGCCTGCCCACCGGGTTGTTCTACGCCCAGGGCGTGAAGGCGAACGTGCTGTTCTTCGACAAGAAGCCGGCGAGCGAAACGCCGTGGACCAAGCGGCTATGGATCTACGACCTGCGTACCAACATGCACTTCACGCTGAAGACCGATCCATTGAAACGGGAAGACCTGGACGAGTTCGTGGCCTGCTACCACGCGGCCAACCGGCACCAGCGCCAGGCGACCTGGAGCGAGGCGAATCCGGATGGTCGCTGGCGGGCCTATGACTACGAGGAACTGGTCAGCCGCGACAAGGCCAGCCTGGATATCTTCTGGCTGAAGGATGAGTCGCTGTCCGACTCCGACAACCTGCCGGCGCCGGAGGTGATCGCCGCCGAGATTGTCGAAGACCTGGAAGCGGCACTGGAGCAATTCCGCGAAATACTGGCCGATGCGGGCAATGAGCTAACCGAGGAGATGCCATGATGAAAACCCTCTACATCCTGCTGCTGATCCTCGGCCTGCCGATCGGCCCGGGTTACTGGGTCTATGCCAAGCTGTACAGCGGTAAGCTGGCGATGACGCTGCCGCTGGCGCCGGGCGAGGGCGGGGCGCTGGTGTCGCCGCCGTTCAAGCTGGAGCCGGGCATGGCGCCGGTCGGGTTGGTGTTCCACACCCAGGGCAGCTTCGTGCCACGCCAGGACGAGGACAAGCCGCCCAAGGACGAATACACGGCGACGCTGACCGGGCCCGGCGGCGCGCCGCAGTCGGTGCCGTTCCCGCTCGCCGCCCAGGCGGTGGCCAATTCCAACCCCGTGTTCAACGTGCCCCTGCTCTGGATGGACAAGGCGACGGCCGGCGAATACCGGCTGGAGGTCCGGCCGACGGGGCAGCCGGTGATCCGGCTGGAGCATCCGCGGCTCGACGTGCGGGCCAACGTGCAGGAACCCGACGGACGCATCGTGTCGGTCGGGTTGCTGATGATGATCGCGGGGTTCCTGGGGCTGTTCCTGGGCTGAGCCGGGGCAAAAAAAACGGCGATATTCCTTCCGGAATGTCGCCGCCACGAAGAAGCCCCTGTGCGAACTTGCGCTCGCACTGAACTATCAGCAAGGGCCGTGCCAACTGGGTTTACGGGGCGAGGTGCCGGAATCGGGCGAAAAAGCGCGTTTTTTGCCGATGGGCCGCACTACGGCGGTGCGCCCAGGCACCACGCCGAGGCACGCCGTACCGGCGCCGGCCCGGCCGGGTGGTGTGCCATGGCGCTATAATCCGGCCTCGTCCATCGATTTGCCTGCCCATGCCCGCCGATCATCCTAAGACGTCCGAACTGCTCGGCGGACTGAACCCCGACCAACTCGCCGCCGTCACCGCGCCCGATTCCGCCCTGGTCCTGGCCGGGGCCGGTTCGGGCAAGACCCGCGTCCTGACCAGCCGCATCGCCTGGCTGATCCAGACCGCCCAGGTTTCGCCCATGGGCCTGCTGGCCGTGACCTTCACCAACAAGGCGGCCAAGGAGATGCTGACCCGGCTGTCGGCCATGCTGCCGATCAACACCCGCGGCATGTGGGTGGGCACCTTCCACGGCCTGTGCAACCGGCTGCTGCGCGCCCACCATCGCGATGCCGGCCTGCCGCAACTGTTCCAGATCCTCGATTCGGCCGACCAGCTCGCCGCCATCAAGCGCCTGCTGAAGGCGCTCAACATCGACACCGACAGGTACGAGCCGCGCAAGGTGCAGGCCTTCATCAACATGAACAAGGAGGCCGGGCTGCGCGCCGACAAGGTCGAGGCCTGGGACCCGTACACCCACCGCCTGGTCGAGCTGTTCGCCGAGTACGACGCCCAGTGCAACCGCGAGGGCGTGGTCGACTTCGCCGAACTGCTGCTCCGCTCCTACGAACTGCTGGCCCGCAACGCCATGCTGCGCGAGCACTACCAGAGCCGCTTCCGGCACATCCTGGTCGACGAGTTCCAGGACACCAGCAAGCTGCAGTACGCCTGGCTCAAGCTGCTGGCCGGGCCGGACACGGTGCTGTTCGCGGTGGGCGACGACGACCAGTCGATCTACGCCTTCCGCGGCGCCGACGTCGGCAACATGGGCGAGTTCATGCGCGACATGGGCATCGCCGAACCGATCAAGCTGACCCAGAACTACCGCTCCCATTCCACCATCCTCGACGCCGCCAACGCGGTCATCTCGCGCAACGAGAACCGGCTGGGCAAGGACCTGTGGACCGAGGCCGGAGTGGGCGAGCCGATCCGCCATTACCAGGCCATGGACGACCGCGAGGAGGCGGGCTTCGTGGTCGAGGCGATCCAGGAGCTGTACCGCGAGGGCCTGGCCTACGCCGACATCGCCGTGCTCTACCGCTCCAACGCCCAGTCGCGCGCCATCGAGCACGCCCTGTTCACGGCCGGCATCCCCTACCGGGTCTACGGCGGCCAGCGTTTCTTCGAGCGGGCCGAGATCAAGCACGCCCTGGCCTACCTGCGCCTGGCCGCCAACCCCGAGGACGACAACGCCTTCCTGCGGGTGGTGAACTTCCCGACCCGGGGCATCGGCGCCCGCACCCTGGAGGTGCTGGATGCCGCGGCGCGTCAGTCGGGTGCCCCGTTGTGGCAGGCGGCCTGCGAGGGCGGCGCCAAGAACAAGGGCCTGGCCGGCTTCGTCCAGCTGGTCGAAGGCATGCGGGTGGAAACCCAGGGCCTGGGCCTGGCCGAGACGGTCGAGGTCGTGGTCCAGCGTTCCGGCCTGCTCGAACACTACAAGACCGAGAAGGAAGGCGAAGGCCGGATCGAGAACCTGAACGAACTGACCAACGCCGCCCTGGCCTTCGCCAGCGAGGCCGACGACCAGAGCCTGGCCGCCTTCCTGGCCCACGCCGCCCTGGAGGCCGGCGAGCACGAAGCCGGCGCGGCCGCCGACGCGGCCCAGTTGATGACCGTGCACGCCGCCAAGGGCCTGGAGTTCCATACGGTATTCATCACCGGCCTGGAGGAAGGGCTGTTCCCGCACGAGAACGCGCTCAACGAAATGGACGGCCTGGAGGAGGAACGGCGGCTGATGTACGTCGCCATCACCCGCGCCCGGCGCCGGTTGTTCCTGACCCACGCCCAGCAGCGCCTGCTGCACGGCCAGCCGCGCTACGGCCTGCCGTCGCGCTTCCTGGACGAGATCCCGAGCGGGCTGGTCCATTCGCTCAGCCTGCACCGGCCGGCCGCCGTGGCCGCCGGGCCGGCAGCGACGGCCGGAGGCTATGCGGCGCCGGCTTCAGCCAAGGTGCCTCACAAGATCGGCAGCCGGGTCAGCCATGCCCGCTACGGCGAAGGCGTGGTGTCCGGCTACCAGGGCCAGGGTGCCGAGGCCGAGATCAAGGTCTCGTTCCCGAAGGCCGGCGACAAATGGTTCATCCTGGAATACGTCAAGCTCACGCCCTGCTGAGCGCATGACAGGAGGCATCCAGCGTATCGATCGGCTGGGTTTTCGCTTCTCCGGCGGAATAATTCAGTGCCTCACGCTGCGACGGCGTACCCAGGCTTTGCGCGCCTCCTCCAGCGCCAGCATGGCCAGGGCGAACAGGATCGCGGCCAGCCAGGTGCCTGCGCCGAGCGGCGCGCTGCCGAACAGCCAGTGGCCGGCCGGGGTGTAGACGATGAACAGGACGGCGCCCAGTTCGGCCGCCACCGCCGGCAGCAGCAACGGGTTGGCCGGCGCCGCCGAGAGGATCGAGCGGCGCGGATGCCGGCAGAGGAACACGTTGGCCACCTGGCCGGCGACGATGGCGGCCAGGCAGGCCGTGGTCGCTTTCAGATAGACCGGATCGGCCGGCATCAGGCCCTGGCCGTAGTGCCAGCCGGCTGCGCTGAGCAGCAGGAAGAAGGCGGCCATGGCCGCGGCCGCTTCCATGACCCCCAGGAACAGGTAGGCGCGTGCCACCAGCGGCCAGTTCAGCAGGCGCTCGCCGCGCGCCCGTGGTGGCCGGGCCATCACCGCCGGGTCGGGCCGCTCGGCGCCCAGGGCCAGGGCCGGCAGCATGTCGGTGCCGAGGTCGACCGCGAGGATCTGGATCACGGTCAGCGGCAGCGGGATGCGGAACAGCACGAAGGCCAGATAGGGCACGATCTCGGGGATGTTCGAGGTGAGGATGTAGGTCAGGAACTTGCGGATGTTGTCGAATACCGCGCGGCCTTCCTCGATGCCGGCGACGATGCTGGCGAAGTTGTCGTCGAGCAGGATCAGGTCGGCCGCCTCCTTGGCCACGTCGGTGCCGGCGATGCCCATGGCGATGCCGATGTCGGCGGTCTTCAGCGCCGGCGCGTCGTTGACGCCGTCGCCGGTCACCGCCACCGTCTCGCCTTTCTTGCGCAGCGCCTCGACGATGCGCATCTTCTGCTCGGCGGCGGCCCGGGCGAACAGCACCTCGGGCGCGTCGAGCGCCAGCTGCAGCTGGCTGGCCGAGAGGTGGCGCAGCTCGTCGCCGGTGATGGCGCGCGGCCGGTCGCCGCGGATCATGCCGATCTCGCGGGCGATGGCCAGGGCGGTGCGCGGATGGTCGCCGGTGACCATGACCACCCGGATGCCGGCGGTAGTGCAGCGGGCGACGGCACCCGGTACCTCGGGCCGGGGCGGGTCCTCCAGCCCGACCAGGCCGGCCAGCACCAATCCTGTTTCGCTCGCTGCTTCATCCTCCTCGAGCGCGCGCCAGGCGAAGGCCAGCACCCGGAGGCCGGCCTCGGCCATCTCGTCCTCGGCCGCCAGCACGGCGCGCCGGGCCGCATCGCCGAGCGGCCGGATGCCGCCGTCGAGCGCGATCCGGTCGCAGGTGGCGAGCACCGTCTCCAGCGCGCCCTTGCTGTACAGCCGGCGGCCGGCCGGGGAGGCGCAGGTCACCGACATGCGCTTGCGGTCGGTGTCGAACGGAATCTCGTCCTGGCGCTGGCAGCCGTCCGGATCGGCGAAGCGCCGGCCGAGCGCGGCCAGGGCGACCTCCATCGGGTCGCCCTGCCAGTCGTCGCCGATCCGCTTGAGGTTGTGGCAGAGTCCGGCGTCGAGCCAGAGTTCCCAGTGTCGCTCAGCCGCTTCCGGGGTCAGCGTGTCCGGGTCGGCGAAGCGGCCGTCCAGCCAGAGCCGGCGCACCGACATCCGGTTCTGGGTCAGGGTGCCGGTCTTGTCGCAGCAGATCACCGTGGTCGAGCCGAGCGCCTCGACCGCAGGCAGGTGGCGGACCAGCACGTTGCGCCGGGCCATGCGCTGGGTGGCCATGGCCAGCGATAGGGTGACGGTGGGCAGCAGGCCCTCGGGCACGTTGGCGACGATGATGCCGATCGCGAACAGCATGTTCTGCCAGAAGGGCAGGCCGAGCGCCTGGCCGATCAGGAAGAAGGCGACGCCCAGGCCGCTGGCGAGCACGGCAACCAGGCGGGACAGGCGGACGATCTCGCCTTGCAGCGGGCTGGCCGTGACCCGCATGGTCTGGGTCAGGTGGGCGATGCGGCCGAACTCGGTGTGCATGCCGGTGGCGTAGACCGCGGCCCGGGCCTGGCCGGAGACGACCGAGGTGCCGGCCAGCAGCAGGTTTCGGGCGTAGAGCGCCGAACTCTCGTCGCTCGGCTCGGCCGAGCGGGCCTGGGGCCGCGACTCGCCGGTCACGGTGGCGGTGTTGACCCGCAGGCCGAACGCCTCCACCACCCGACAGTCGGCCGGCACGCTGTCGCCTTCCTCCAATAGCACGAGGTCGCCCGGCACCAGCGCCTCGGCCAGGTGCTCCACCGCAGCGCCGCCGCGCAGCAGGCGCACCTTCTGCGGCAGCAGCCGGCGCAGCGCCGCCATCGCCCGCTCGGCCCGGTATTCCTGCCAGAAGGCGAACACGCCGTTGATGAGGATCACGCCGACGATGGCCACGCCCAGCCGGGCCATGCCTTCGCCCGGCTGGTAGCGCTCGGCGACGAAGGCGAGGCAGGCGCCCAGCCAGAGGATGACGGCGAAGAAGTGGGTGAACTGGCGGACGAAGCGGAGCAGCCAGTGTTCGCGTTCCACTTCGACCAGGCGGTTGGGGCCGTACTCGGCCAGCCGGCGCGCCGCCTCGCCGGGTGTCAGGCCGTCGGCGGACGAGTTGAGGCTGGCGAGCGCCTGGTCGGCGTTCAGGCTGGCGATGCGCATGCTGCGCGGTCCCCCGCGTTATACAGGTCACCTAACCATCATAGTCGGCGGCGGCCTTGGGGGCGTGCCAAGCGTCGCCCTGAACCGGCTTGATCAACCCCGGCTGCGCGGAATCAGCCAGCCCGTCATTGCAACACCTTGCCCAGCCTGCCCCAGCGTACGCCCTCGGGGCCGAGCGACAACCAGACTTGCCGCGCCCGGCCCACCACGTCGGCCATGGGGACCATGCCGAAGGCGCGCGAATCGACGCTCGCGGCACGGTTGTCGCCGAGCACGAACACCTCGCCCGGCGGCACCGTCATGGCCAGGGTCACGTTCGCCACCCCGGGCGCGGCCGGGCGAACGATCCAGCTCCGTCCGTCTTCCATCTCGACGGTCGGGTTGGTCGGAAGAGAGAGCGGTTTCCCGTTCACCGACACCGCGCCGTCATGGAGGGCGACCCGGTCGCCCGGCAAGGCGATGATGCGTTTGATGTAGAGCAGGGTCCGGTTGTTGGGATAGACGAAGATGGCGATGTCGCCCCGCTGGATGCGCCCCTTGCAGCCGGGGCAGTTGTAGCGCTTGTCGGCGAACAGGATGTCGCCCCGCATGACGCCGGGTTCCATACTGGTCGAGGGAATGCGGAACGATTCGACGACATGGCTGCGGACGTAGCCGGTCAGCATGGGCAGGGCGATGATGTCGCAGAGGATGACCACCAGCAGGTATACCCCGCTGACCTGCCAGCGTTCCGGGCTGTAGAGTGGCCGTGCCTTGGCGCCGCGCCAGGCGTCGACCATGCCGTAGATCCAGAGGGAGAAGGTTGCGACCAGGCTGAGTACCAGGGCGGGCATCATCAGCCCGTCCGGCAGGTACAGCGCCACCAGGGCGATGCCGGGAATGCAGAGAAAGGCGAAAACGAGGAACAGCCATATCGCCTTGTTCAGCTCGCCGTTGTAGAGCTGGCCGAATCCCGGCAGCACCAGGGACATGGCCAAGGCCGTAAGAGGGTTGCGCGGTTTGTTCGGATCCATGTCGATCTCCTGTTCAGCTGGCGCTGGCCGTTATCCAGACGCCGAAAATGAAGGTGGCAAGTTGGATTGCGCCGAGCAGCGACGCAGCGGCCAGGGCCAGCCACTGGGCCTGGGGGCGGCTCGTTCGGGGCGGGGCCGCAAAACTGGGTTCGGGCTGGTCCATGATCCGGGCCATCACGCGATCGGAAAAGTCGGCCGGCGGTGCGTAGCGCCCGGCCTGCAACAAGTCTTCGTAGTGTTCGATCATCATCAGGTCTCCAAGAGTTGGGACAGCCGGTTCCGAGCACGATGCAGGCGGGTCTTGACGGCGCCTACGGTGCAGCCCTCGATGCGGGCGATGTCCGCCAGATCGATCTCCCGCAGGTAGGCCAGCGCCAGGACGCTGCGATCCGCCGCCGGCAGCCGGCGCAATGCCCGGTGCAGGGCTTCATGCCGCCGGGCCTGTTCCAGCGCATCCTGGGGGAGGGCGCGCTGGCAGGGCAGATCGACGACTTCGTCGTTGCCATCGAGCGTTTCCGCGCGGTTCCCGGCCCGCTCGATTTCATTCAGGGCCAGGCGTCGTGCGATGGTGAACAGCCAGGTGGAAAACCGGCTCAGCCCGGGCGAGTACTGGCCGAGGTTGTTCCAGGCACGAAGAAAGGTCTCCTGGGCGATATCCTCGACCTGGCCCCGGCCCAGGCCCATGTTGCCGAGGAACCGGAACAATGGGCTTTGAAAAGCCCGCACGATCTCGGCGAAGGCCTGACGGTCGCCGGCACGGATGCGGAGAAGGATGTCGTCGATGTCCATGAGCGTTCCGAGTTACGGAACGTTATACCGGCGCGGTGGGAAAAGGTTACCGAACCCGGGTAATGCGGATCCCCGGGCATGGCCTCCCTGGCGAAGGCATGGGGTCAGGCGGTTCCCGAATTCAATCGTTCGATGACGCCGCGCAGGCGCCAGACCATCCACAGGCCGGGCAGGCCGAGCAGCATGGCCAGGATGAAGAAGGCCGGCCAGCCGATGCTTTCCGACAGCACGCCGGCCAGCGGGCTGACGTAGATCCGGCCGATCGCCGAGAAGGCCGAGAGCAGGGCGTAGTGGGTGGCGGTGTAGCGGTGGTTGCACAGGCCCATGAGCAGGGCGACGAAGGCGGCGGTGCCCATGCCGCTGGTGATGTTCTCGGCCGCGATGGCGAAGACCAGCAGGCTGTCGATCCGGGTTGGATGGCTCAGCGCCACGAAACCGAGGTCGAAGGGCGGCAGGGTGAAGCCGCCCCAGGCGCCTTTGCCCGACACCGCCAGCAGCCAGAAGCCGAAGATCGCCACCAGCTGCAACACGCCGAACAGCAGCAGCGAGCGGTACAGGTTGAGGCGCAGCATGATCGCACCGCCCAGCAGTGCGCCGAGGATGGTCAGCCAGATGCCGATGATCTTGTTGACGATGCCGACCTCGGCCTGGGTGAACAGCATGCCCTTGATCAGGAAGGGCGTGGTCAAGGTGCCGGCGAAGGCGTCGCCCAGCTTGTAGAGCACGATCAGGAGCAGGAAGGCCCAGGCGCCGGACTGGCTGAAGTAGCTCTCCAGCGAGCGGCTCATGGTCTCGAAGCCGACCCGGCGCGCCGCCCACCAGCCGAGCGGCAGGGCGCCGGCCAGCTGGGCCAGGATGAAGGCGAGGCGCAGCCAGCGGTCCGGGTCGTCCGGATTCAGGCCGAGGCCGATCAGCAGGTAGCGGGCGGCGAACCAGCCGGCGGCGAAACCCGCCACCATGGCGGCGAAGCCGGCCAGCTCGCGCTTCGGCTCCGAGGCCAGCGGCCGCGACTCGCCGCTCACCGAGGGCAGCAGGGTGAGCGACACGGCGGCGGCGGCGACCATGATGCCGGCCATGGTCAGGTAGACCCGGGGCCAGCTCTGCCACTGGTCGGCCCAGATCAGGGCTACGCCGCCCGAGACGATCATCGCCAGCCGGTAGCCGAACACCGAGAGCGAGCCGCCCAGGCCGCGCTCGCGCGCCGTCAGCACGTCGGTCCGGTAGGCGTCGATCACCACGTCCTGCGAGGCGGACAGGAAGGCGACCAGCAGGGCGGCGGCGGCGAAGGTGCCGGCACCGTCCTTGGGCGACAGGCCGGCCATCCAGGCCAGCGCGCCTGCCAGCGCCAGCTGCGTCAGCACCAGCCAGCCGCGCCGGCGGCCCAGCCAGGGCGGTTCGAAGCGGTCCATCAGCGGCGCCCAGAGGAACTTGAAGGTGTAGGGTATGCCGACCAGGCCGAGGAAGCCGATGGTGGCGATGTCGACCCCGTCCACCGCCAGCCAGGCCTGCATGGCCTGGCCGGTCAGGGCCAGGGGCAGGCCGGAGGCGAAACCTAGGACGAGGACGGCGGCGAGGCGGTGGGCGGGGGTGTTGAATGGCATCGAGTGAGTTTAGCAGGCCGAGGAAGAACTATCGCAGTGGGCCACCCGCCATCACATTGCGTATTCTGGTTATAGTCAGACCAAATTGCGCGGCGGAGCTTGATACCTGATCGACCGCTCACCCTGGCGCCCGCCCGAACCCGAACCGCGCAAAGATCCTGATCTTCACAAAGTCGAGCAGCACCAGATAGCCCAGCGCCACCACGAATAGCCCCGCCAGCAATGCCGGGCTGATCGGCGCCATCAAAATGCCCTGGGTGGCGAGCACGGTGACGACAACGAGGTCGAGCACGGTGGCGAGCAGCAGCCAGCGGCTGGGGCGCGACTGCCAGAAATGGCGCCGCTCGCGCACCAGGTAGACGTTGCCCAGGCCGGTGAACACCAGCATGACGAAGATCAGGGTCTGCAGCTCGGGCAGGGGCAGGTGGAGCAGGTCGCGGCCGGCGAAGAACACCGAGAAGGACAGCACCAGGATCAGCGCCGCCAGCGGCGCCGCCGTCAGCATCAGGGAGGCGATCCGCCAGCGTTCGGGCTTGCGCGAATATTCGACCCGGTCGGTGGCGATCGACATGGTGACGAAATCGTTGGTGAACAGCAGCAGGACGATGAGCAGGGGCGTGATCACGAACACTCCAGTCAGCATCACGCCGATGCTGAGGAAGACGGCGATCTCCAGGGTCTTGATGATCTTGTTCAGGGTGTAGGTCAGCATCCGCTGGTAGATGCGCCGGCTGGTCTCGACCGCCGCCACCACGTCGCTCAGGCCCGGGTTGGTCAGCACCAGGCTGGCCGCCGCCTTGGCCACGTCGGTGGCGTTGGCCACGGCGATGCCGACCTCGGCCTGCTTGAGCGCCGGTGCGTCGTTGACGCCGTCGCCGGTCATGCCGGCGACGTGGCCGGCGCTTTGCAGGGCCTGCACCAGGTGGAACTTGTCCTCCGGGAAGACCTGGGCGAAGACGTCGCATTCCGAGATGGCGCGCGTGGCGTTTTCCGCCAGCAGTCGGGCCGGGCAGGCGCGCTCGCCGATGCCGACCGCCCGGGCCACGGTCTGCGCCGTGGCTTGGCCGTCGCCGGTCACCATCACCACCCGCACGCCGAGGTTACGCAGGCTTTCGACCAGGGCGACGGAATCCTGCCGCGGCGGGTCTTCCAGCGCGACCAGGCCGGCGAAGCGGAGCGCGTCGTCGGGGCCTTCGGCCACGCCCAGCACGCGGTAGCCGGCGGCGGCCAGGGCCTCCACACCGGCGGTCACGTCGCCGTCGCCGGCCAGGGCAGCGACCTCGGCCGCCGCGCCCTTGATGGCCCGGCGGGTCTGGCCGTCCGCCTCGAACAGCGTTTCGGAGCGCCGGGTCTGCGGGTCGAACGGCGTGAAGCGGAGGCGACGGGGCGGGTCGGCCAGCAGCCCGCGTTCGCGCGCGGCGGCGAGGATGGCGAGGTCGATCGGGTCCTGGGTCGCCTCGTCGCAGGCCAGCGCCGCCCAGCGCAGCAGGTCGTCTTCGGCCACCCCGGGGGCCGGGACGAGTTGCGTCAGGCTCAGCCGGTTGGCGGTGATGGTGCCGGTCTTGTCGCTGGCCAGGACGTCCATCGCCGCCGCCTCCTCGATGGCCGACAGGCGGGTCACCAGCACGCCGCGCCGGGCCAGTTCCAGCGAGCCGAGCGCGGTGGCCAGGGTGAAGGTCGCCGGCAGGGCCACCGGCACCGAGGCGACCAGCAGGATCAGGGCGAACGGCACCACCTCGGTCAGGGCCATGCCGGTCGCCACGGCGTAGACCAGCAGGGCCGCGACCAGGCCGATGTCCAGGATCACCAGGTATTTGACGATGCCGAAGATGACCGCCTCCAGGTGGCTGACCGTCTTGGCCTCGCGCACCAGTTCGGCGGTCTTGCCGAAACGGGTGCCGGCGCCGGTGGCCGTGACCTCGCCGCTGGCCTCGCCCCGCGTCACCACCGAGCCCGACCAGGCGTCGGCGCCGGGGCCGGCCTCGACCGGCAGTGATTCGCCGGTCAGGCTGGACTGGTCGAACTGGGCCTGGCCCTCGGCCAGCCTCAGGTCGGCCGGCACGATGTCGCCCATGCGCACGTGGACCAGGTCGCCCGGCACCAGCTCGCGTGCCGGCAGACGCTGCCAGCGGCCGTCGCGCAGCACCCGGGCCTGGATGTGCAGCCGCTGGCGCAACAGGGCCAGGGCCTTGCCGGCGCGGCCTTCCTCGATGAAGCCGAGGACGGCATTGACCACCAGCAGGACGGCGATCACGGTGGCCTCGTCCGTCTTGCCGAGGGCGAGCTGGAGCAGGATGGTCGCCTCCAGCATCCAGGGCACCGGCGACCAGAACTTGCGCAGCAGGACGAGCAGCGGATGGGGCTTTTCCTCGGCGACCTCGTTCGGGCCGTAACGGACCAGCCGCTGGGCTGCCTCGGCCGTGGTCAGGCCCGGGCCGGCTGCGGGCGTTGCCGGAGCGGGGCCGGTCATTGGCCGCGGATCAGCAGGACGGGTTTGCTGGCGACCCGGGCCACGCCTTCGGCGACGCTGCCCAGGAACAGGTGGCTGATGCCCCGGCGTCCGTGGGTGCCGACCACGATCAGGTCGGCCGGCCAGTCGGCGGCCGCCGCGGCGATCGCCTCGGGAATGCGGCGGCCCAGGGTGTCGATGTCGACCAGCCGGGTCTCGGCGTCGACGCCGGCCTCGCGGGCCATGGCCAGGGCGCGGGCGAGCAGGGCTTCGCCGCCCTTGCGCATGGCCTCCCAGAGTTGGTTGGGGTCGATGAACTCGCCCTCCAGGTTGAAATTGACCGTCTCGACCACGTGCACGACGAGCAGCCGGCCATGCCGTTCCCCGGCCAGCCGGATGGCTTCGGCCAGGGCCATTTCCGAGGTGTGGCTGCCGTCGATGGCGACCAGGATATTCCGATACATGGTTTGCTCCCAAAATGCTGTCAGGGAAGGCCCGCCGGCCGTCTCCGGGGCCGGCTACCTGGGGTTAGGTCGGTATCGGCGGCTTTTGTTCCTGGGCGCCGGCTTGGCGGAACGCCGGGTTCCACCCATACTTGAATAGCACGCTTTGACCCGAACAGGCGAAACATATGGATGTCCCTGCACCCCCCGCCGGCCGGGACGGCTGAGACCACCGCTTTCATGCCGTCCGCCGCCAAACGTCCCCTAGTCAAGTTTCTGCCTTGGCTCGTGCTCTGCCTGGGGCTGGCGGTCACCTATGGCGTGCAGTTGGGTGCGCAGCACGCGGCGGAAAGGGCCCGGCAGGATCTGTTCACGTTCCGCGCCCACGAGGTCGCCCGCAACATCAGCGCGCGTCTCGACAACTACGAGCAGGTGCTGGCCGGGGCGACCGGCCTGTTCGCCGCGGCCCCGACGGTCGATCGGGCACAGTTCCGCGACTACGTCGCCCGCCTGAGGCTGCAGGATCGCTATCCCGGCATCGGCGGCGTCGGCTTCGCCCAGCGGATACCGGCCGGCGATCGGGAGCGCGCGGTCGAGGCGGTGCGCCGGGCAGGGCTGCCCGGTTTCCGCATCTGGCCCGATGGCGCGCGCGACCCCTATACCGCCATCGTCTATCTGGAGCCGCTTGATGGGCGCAACCGGCGGGCGTTGGGCTACGACATGTACGCCGAGCCGGTCCGCCATGCCGCCATGGCCCGGGCGCGCGACGAGGACCGGGCGGTCATTTCCGGCAAGGTGCGCCTGGTCCAGGAAACAGAGTCGGCTCCGCAGCCCGGATTCCTGATGTACCTGCCGGTCTATCGCCACGGCGCGCCCCACGCCACGGCGGCCGAGCGGCGCGCCAATCTGGTCGGCTGGGTCTATGCGCCGTTCCGCATGAGCGACCTGATGGACGGAATCCTGGGCAGGCACTTCCATGAGTTGGCCGCCACGCTGAATCTCAAGATCTACGATGGCCGGGCGGCGGCCGCGGACCGGCTGATGTTCGATTCGAACGCGGAGACCGGCGCAAACCCGGCTGCCCTCCGCCTGAACCTGGTCATGGGGCTGTTCGGGCACGAATGGACCGTGTCGGTGACCTCGCTGCCGGCGTTCGATGCCGGCCAGGGCCGCCGCTATCCCTGGCTGATCGTCCTGGCCGGGGGCACGGTCAGCCTGCTGCTGGCGCTGGTGACCCGGCTGCTGGTCGAACGGCACGCCCGCGTCCTGGCGCTGGCCGAGGAGATGACCCGCGAACTGCGCGAGAGCGAGGCCAATATGGAGGCGCTGTTCGAGAACATGAGCAGCGGCGCCGCCGTCTACAGACCTTCGGAAGACTGCGAGGAATTCTTTTTCAGCGCCCTCAACCGGTCGGCGGAGCACATCGACAACGTCCGGCGCGAGGAGGTGATCGGCCGGAACGTCCGGGAGGTGTTTCCGGGCGTGGTGGCGATGGGCCTGCTGGAGGTCTTCAGGCGGGTATGCCGGAGCGGCGTGGCGGAGGACTTGCCGGCCAGCTACTACCAGGACGGGCGCATCGTCGGCTGGCGGGAGAACTTCGTCTACAAGCTGCCCAACGGCCATATCGTCTCGCTCTACGACGACGTCAGCGCGCAGCAGCGGGCCGAGGCCGAGCAGGACCGGCTCAACCGCGCCCTCCGCCTGCTCAGCGACTGCAACATGGCCCTGGTCCATGCCGAGGCGGAATATCCGCTGCTGGTCGAGATCTGCCGCCTGGTCGTCAAGACCGGCGGCTACCGGATGGCCTGGGTCGGCTATGCCGAGCACGACGAGGCCCGGACGGTGCGGCCCATCGCCCAGTTCGGCTACGAGGCGGGCTACCTGGACACGGTCGACATCACCTGGGCCGACACCGAGCGCGGCCGGGGACCGACCGGGACGGCGATCCGGACCGGCCGGACCGACGTCAACCAGAGCGTCCTCACCAATCCGCGCATGGCGCCTTGGCGGGAGGCGGCGCTCAAGCGCGGCTACCAGGCCAGCATCGCGCTGCCCCTGGTCAACGAGGGCGCAACCCTGGGCGCGCTCACCATCTACTCGGCCGACCCGGATGCATTCAACCGCGAGGAAGTACGCCTGCTGGAGGAGATGGCCGGCGACCTGGCCTACGGCATCGTCACCCTGCGCACCCGGGCCGAGCGGGCTGCGGCGGAGGAGAAGGTCGCCTTCCTGGCCAGCTTCGATCCGCTCACCCAGCTGCCGAACCGCCTGCTGCTGCGCGACCGCTGCGAACACGCCATCCACCTGGCGGGATTGAGGCATGCCGGCCTGGCCCTGCTTTACCTCGACCTGGACAACTTCAAGCAGGTCAACGACAGCCTGGGCCATGAGATCGGCGACCGGCTGCTGGTCGTGGCGGTCGACCGGCTGCGCCATTGCCTGCCGGAGAGCGACACGATCAGCCGCCTGAGCGACGACGAGTTCGGCGTCCTGCTGGCCGATACCGGCACGCCGGACGCCGCCGCCGCCCTCGCCGGCAAGATACTCGATGCCTTCGCCGAACCCGTGGCCTTCGACGGTACCCTGCTCAACATCTCGTTCAGCATCGGCATCAGCCTGTATCCGGCGGACGGCGGGGACTTCGACAGCCTGCTCAAGAACGCCGGCACCGCGGTCAACCATGCCAAGGAAGGCGGCCGCAACACCTACCGCTTCTATACCCTGCAGATGAACGTCGACGCCTTGGCGCACCTGACCTTGAAGGGCCAGTTGCACAACGCCGTGAAGAACGGGGAACTCCTGCTGCACTACCAGCCCCAGGTCGACATCGCCAGCGGCCGCATCGTCGGCGCCGAGGCCCTGGTGCGCTGGCAGCATCCGACCGAGGGGCTGGTGCCGCCGGCAAAGTTCATCCCGCTGGCCGAGCAGAGCGGCCACATCGTCCAGATCGGCGAGTGGGTGCTGAACGAGGCCTGCCGCCAGGCCAAGAGCTGGCTCGACGGCGGCCTGGGGCCGATGTTGATGGCGGTCAACCTGTCGGCACTGCAATTCAAGCGCGGCAACGTCCAGGCCGTCGTCACCGCCGCCCTCGAACGCAGCGGCCTGCCGCCCGACCGCCTGGAACTGGAACTGACCGAATCGGTCCTGCTCCAGGACGTGGCCGGGACTCTGGCGACCCTGCAGGCGCTCAAGGCGCTGGGCGTCCGGCTGTCGATCGACGACTTCGGCACCGGCTATTCCAGCCTGTCCTATCTCAAGCAGCTGGCGGTGGACAAGCTCAAGATCGACCAGTCGTTCGTGCGCGACCTGTCGAACGACGGCGACGATGCGGCGATCGTGCGGGCCATCATCCAACTCGGCCAGTCGCTGCAACTGGTGGTCATCGCCGAGGGCGTGGAAACCCGCGAACAGTTCGAATTCCTCGGCCGCAACGGCTGCCACGAGGTGCAGGGCTACCTGTTCAGCCGGCCGGTGCCGGCCGGGCAATTCGCCGCCCTGCTGGAGAAGGGCCTGCTGCCGCCGGCTTAGAGGTTCTCGTGGTAATCGACGATCAGCGGCGCATGGTCGCTGAAGCGCTCGTCCTTGTAGACGCTGGCCGACTGTGCCTTGGCGGCGATGCCCGGGGTGGCGATCTGGTAGTCGATGCGCCAGCCCACGTTCTTGGCCCAGGCCTGGCCGCGGTTCGACCACCAGGTGTAGCCCTCGCCCTCGGCGTCCGGGTACAGGCTGCGGTAGACGTCGACCCAGCCGACCTTGGCGAACAGCTCGCCGATCCAGGCCCGCTCCTCGGGCAGGAAGCCGGAGTTCTTCTGGTTGCCCTTGGCGTTCTTGATGTCCTTCGCGGTGTGGGCGATGTTCCAGTCGCCGCACAGGACCACCTCGCGGCCGGAAGCGAACAGTTTCTCCAGGTGGGGCCGGAAGTGGTCCATGAACTGGAACTTGACGGCCTGGCGCTCCTCGCCGCTGGAGCCGGAGGGCAGGTAGACCGAGACCACCGACAGCTTGCCGAAGCGGGCCTCGATGTAGCGGCCCTCGCAGTCGATGTCCGGGATGCCGAGGCCCTCGACGATCGCGTCCGGCTGCTTGCGCGACCAGATGCCGACGCCGCTGTAGCCTTTCTTCTCGGCATAGTGGAAGTAGCCGAAATAACCCGGGGGGTTGAGCATCTCGGCGCTCATATCGGTGGTCTGGGCCTTCAGTTCCTGCAGGCAGACCAGGTCGGCCTGTGACCGGGTCAGCCAGTCGAATACGCCCTTCTTGGCGGCGGAGCGGATGCCGTTGAGGTTCAGGGATACAATGCGCACGGTTTCCAGGGGATAGAGAATGACAAGGATGGATTTTACGTCGGGGAACGCGGGTGGGCGGCCGTAAATACTTGGCGGCGGAATGGCCGCTGGCCGCCGCACTGGTGGCAGGAGCGGCCGGTTTCGGCCTGGAGCATGCCGCCCTGGAATCGGGTAGCGTCACGCTCTGGGGCCTGTTCTTCCTGATCCTGGCCGCGATCATCGGCGTCGCCTTCCGCATCGCCCACCACGCCGAGGTGCTGGCCCTGCGCCTGGGCGAGCCGTACGGCACCCTGATCCTGACCCTGGCCGCGGTGTCGGTCGAGGTGGTGATCCTGGCGGTGATGCTGTTCGACAGCCATTCGCTGACCCTGGCCCGCGACACCGTGTACTCGGCGATCATGCTCGACATCAATGGCATCCTCGGCATCGCCGCCATCCTCGGCGGCCTCAAGCACGGCTCGCAGAAATACAACCTGGCCTCGGCCAACAGCTATATCGCTATGCTGCTGGTGGCGCTCGGCATCGGCATGTTCGTGCCGGACTTCGTCCCCGACGACAAGTGGATTCCCTATTCGGCCTTCTCGGTCGGCATGATGGCCCTGCTCTACGTCGCCTTCCTGCGCCTGCAGACCATCGAGCACCGCCAGTTCTTCGAATACGGCGGCCTCGAGGAGGAGGCGCACGACGCCGTCGCCAGCCCGAACTGGCTGCACGCGGCGATCCTGGTCGGCTCGGTGGCCGGTGTCGGCGTGCTGTCCGAGGTGCTGTCGGTGCTGCTCAACGCCGGCCTGGAAGGCAGCGGCCTGCCGGTGGCCCTGCCGGCCGTGACGGTGGCCCTGATCTCGGCCAGCCCGGAACTGATGGCGGCGCTCAAGGCCGCGAACCACGACCGCATGCAGACCACCATGAACATCGCCCTGGGCGCCTCGCTCGCGACCGTCCTGCTCACCCTGCCGGTGATCGAGGGCATCGCCCTGGCCACCGGCGACCGCATCGTCATGGCGCTCACCCCGGTCCAGGCCGCCATGCTGCTGGTCACCCTGCTGGCGGCGATGAACAATCTGCACGACGGCGAGAGCAACGCCATCGAGGGCACCAGCCACTTCGCGCTGTTCGCCGCCTTCGTGGCGTTGACGCTGCTCGGGGTGGAATAGACAATTCGACCGAATCACTCATGGAATGACGCAATGCAGCCGTTCAAGGAAGAGTTTCTAAAGTTCGCCATCGACCGCCAGGTCCTCCTGTTCGGCGAGTTCAAGACCAAGGCCGGGCGCCTGTCCCCCTATTTCTTCAACGCCGGCCTGTTCAACGACGGCGAGTCGCTGAAGCGGCTGGGCGAGTATTACGCCGGGGCCATCCTGGAATCCGGCCTGGCCTTCGACGGCCTGTTCGGGCCCGCCTACAAGGGCATTCCGCTGGCCGCCACGGTGGCCGTCGCCCTGGCCGGCATGGACCGCAACGTCCCCTACAGCTATAACCGGAAGGAAGCCAAGGACCATGGCGAGGGCGGCACCGTCGTCGGTGCGCCGCTCAAGGGCCGCATCCTGATCGTCGACGACGTGATCTCGGCCGGCACTTCGGTGCGCGAGTCGGTCGAACTGATCAAGGCGGCCGGCGCCACGCCCTGCGGCGTGGCCATCTCCCTGGATCGGATGGAGCGGGGCACCGGCACGCTGTCCGCGGTGCAGGAGGTCAGCCAGCAGCATGGGCTGCCGGTGATCAGCATCGTCAACCTGGACGATCTGCTGGCGTACTTGGAGGAGAAACCCGAATGGGCGGACACCCGCTCGGCGATCGCACGCTATCGCCAGCAATACGGCGCCTGAGGGTCTGCCTGGCGTTGGCCACGCTGCTGGCGGCGGCCAACAGCATGGCCACGACCTACCGCTGGGTGGACGAGCACGGCGTCGTCCATTACGGCGACAGCATCCCGGCCCGCTATTCCGGCGCCGGCCACGACGTGCTGGACGAGCAGGGCAGGGTGATCAAGCGTGTCGAGTCGTTCTCCCAGAAGGAGCGGGACAAGGAGAGGCGCAGCCAGGAGGACGCCCGCCAGGCCGCCGAGGCGCGGGCCGCCTTGGAGCAGCAGCGCCACGATGCGGCCCTGTTGGCGACCTACGATTCCAGTGCCGAGATCGACCAGGCCCGCGACCGCGCCCTGGCCCAGGAACAGGCCCTGATCGACAGCCTGCAGGTCATGCGCAAGCAGAGCCAGTCGGCGGACGAGGCGGCCTACATCGATGGCCAGATCCGCCTGCACGACAAGAATATGGCTGCCATCCGGCAGAAATACGACGCCGACAAGGCGCGCTATCAGGAGCTGACCGGGCGGCCCTGAGCCACCCGGCGCCGGTCAGGCCAGCTTGGCGCGCAGCAGGTCGTTGACCTGGGCCGGGTTGGCCTTGCCCTTGGTGGCCTTCATGACCTGGCCGACCAGGGCGTTGAAGGCCTTTTCCTTGCCGGAGCGGAACTCCTCCACCGACTTCGGATTGGCGGCCAGCACCTCGTCGATGATCCGCTCGACCTCGCCCGAGTCGGACATCTGCTTCAGGCCCTTGGCCTCGATGACGGCGTCGACCTCGCCGCCCTCGCTCCACAGCACCTCGAACACCTGCTTGGCCAGCTTGCCGGACAGGGTGCCGTCCTGGATGCGGCCGAGCAGGGTGGCCAGCTTGGCGGCCGGAATCGGGCTGTCGGCGATGTCCGTCTCGGCCTTGTTCAGCGCGGCGGACAGCTCGCCCATCACCCAGTTGGCGGCCAGCTTGGGGTCGGCCTTAGGCAGGGCGGCGGCGACCGCCTCGAAGTAGTCGGCCATGGCGCGCGAGCCGGTCAGCGTCGCGGCATCGTAGGTGGACAAGCCGAACTCGCCCTTGTAGCGGGCCTGCTTGGCCTGCGGCAGTTCCGGCATGCCGGCCCTCACCTGCTCGATCCAGTCGTCCTCCAACTTGACCGGCAGCAGATCGGGGTCGGGGAAGTAGCGGTAGTCGTGGGCGTCTTCCTTGGTCCGCATCATGCGGGTCTCGCCGGTGTCCGGGTCGAACAGCACGGTGGCTTGCTGGATCGCGTGGCCGTCCTCGATCTGTTCGATCTGCCAGCGCACTTCGTAATTGATGGCCTGCTCCAGGAAGCGGAACGAGTTCAGGTTCTTGATCTCGCGCCGGGTGCCGAATTCCTTCTGGCCGACCGGCCGCACCGAGACGTTGGCGTCGACCCGGAAGCTGCCTTCCTGCATGTTGCCGTCGCAGGTGCCGATCCAGGTCACCAGCGTGTGCAGCGCCTTGGCATAGGCCACTGCTTCGGCGGCCGAGCGCATGTCCGGCTCGGAGACGATCTCCAGCAGCGGCGTGCCGGCCCGGTTCAGGTCGATGCCGGTCATGCCGTGGAAGTCCTCGTGCAGCGACTTGCCAGCGTCCTCTTCGAGGTGGGCGCGAGTGATGCGGATGGTCTTGGTCTCGTCGCCGACCTGGATGTCCAGGCTGCCGCCCTCAACGATGGGCAGCGGGAACTGACTGATCTGGTAGCCCTTGGGCAGGTCCGGGTAGAAGTAGTTCTTGCGGTCGAAGACGTTGATCTTGTTCAGCTTGGCGCCGATGGCCAGGCCGAACCGGATGCCGCGCTCGACCGCGCCCTTGTTCAGCACCGGCAGCACGCCGGGCAGGGCCAGGTCGACCGGGCAGGCCTGGCTGTTGGGCTCGGCGCCGAAGGCAGTGCTGGCGCCGGAGAAGATCTTCGACTTGGTCGTGAGCTGGGTGTGGACTTCAAGCCCGATGACGGTTTCCCATTGCATTTCAGAATCCCCCCGGCGTGCGCAGATGCCAGTCGGTGGCGAGTTGATACTGGTGCGCGGCGTTCAACATGCGCGCCTCGGAGAAGTAGTCGCCGATCAGCTGCAGGCCGATGGGCAGGCCCTGGCCGTCGAAGCCGCAGGGCAGTGACATGCCGGGCAGGCCGGCCAGGTTGACGGCGATGGTGTAGATGTCGGACAGGTACATCTGGACCGGGTCGTCGGACTTCTCGCCCAGCTTGAAGGCGGTGGTCGGTGAGGTCGGGCCGAGGATGATGTCGCACTGCTCGTAGGCCTTGGCGAAGTCCTGGGCGATCAGGCGGCGCAGCTTCTGGGCCTGGATGTAGTAGGCGTCGTAGTAGCCGTGGCTGAGCACGTAGGTGCCGATCATGATCCGGCGCTTGACCTCGGCGCCGAAGCCTTCGGCCCGGGTCTTCTCGTACATGTCGGTCAGGTCGGCGTAGTCCGGGGTGCGATAGCCGTAGCGGACGCCGTCGAAACGCGACAGGTTGCTCGACGCCTCGGCCGGGGCGATGACGTAGTAGGCCGCCACCGACAGGCCGGAGTTGGGCAGACTGACCTCCACCGTGGTCGCGCCCATCTGCTTGAACTGGGCGATGGCCGCATCGACCGCCTGGCGGGTCTCGGCGCTCATGCCTTCGCCGAAGAACTCCCTGGGCAGGCCGATGCGCAGGCCGTCGAGCGGCTTGGCCAGGTCGCGGGCGTAGTCCTCGGCCTCGCGTTCCAGGCTGGTCGAGTCGCGGCCGTCGAAGCCGGCCATGACGTTGAGCAGCAGGGCGCAGTCCTCGGCCGTGCGGGCCATCGGGCCGCCCTGGTCGAGCGAGGAGGCGAAGGCGATCATGCCATAGCGCGATACCGTGCCGTAGGTCGGCTTGATGCCGGTGATGCCGGTCAGCGCGGCGGGCTGCCGGATCGAGCCTCCGGTATCGGTGCCGGTGGCCGCCGGCGCCAGACGTGCCGCGACGGCCGCGGCAGAGCCGCCGGAGCTGCCGCCGGGCACGCGTTCA
>DASVZA010000011.1:0-38625 GCA_036391875.1 Parasulfuritortus sp. | reverse complement strand
AGCAGGGCCGGATCGTAGACGACCAAAGCGAGGCGCATCGGCAGCACCACCAGTGCGGACAGGCCGTCTTCCACGGCCGGGTCGGTCGGCGCCGTGAGCAGGCGCTTGAGGTCGCTGAAGTCGCGGCTGGGCAGGCGCAGTTCTCGGCCCCAGTCGTGCCATTGGGCGACGACGCTCTCCACCAGGGGCGGCACCTGGGTGTCCTCCAGGCCCAACTGCGCGGCGGCGTGATAGAGCGAGGGCAGTCGCTCCCAACGCTGGGCGGCATCCATGTTGAGCAGCATGCCCACCTTGCTGGCGAAATGCAGGGCGCTGGTCAGGGCCTGGGCCCGGGAGCCGGCCGGGAAGGGCGCCTCGGTCGGCAGTTCGTGATAGCGCACCGCCTGGTGGAAGATCTCCGGCAGGCCCCAGTCTTCCAGCAGCTCGGCGGACAGGCTGGCGTGGTCCAGGCCGAAGCCTTTCCGCTCCGCCTCGCGCAGCGACAGCGCATCGAGATCGTGGATCAGCATTTCGCCGTATTCGATCGGGAACGCGGTGGCCAGGGCCAGCCGGCCGATGCCGGAGAGCAGACCGCAGGTGAAGCTTTCATCGGGCGGACACTGGGCCTGGTCGGACACCTGCTGGGCGGCGATGCCGGTAGCCAGGGAAGCGGTCCAGTAGCCCAGGTAGTCGAAGGCCACGCAGGCCCCGCTACGGTACTGGTCGACCAGGGAAAAGCCGAGCGCGATCTGGCGCACCCGGAACATGCCCAGGAAGACGATGGCGTGCGACAGCGAGGCGATATGGCGCAGGCTGCCGCCGTGCACCGCATTGGCGTAGCGCAGGATGCGCCCGGTCATGGCCGGGTCGGTCTGCACCAGATGGGTCAGGGTCTTGACGCTGGCGTCGCTGCGCTGGGTCAGCTCGAGGATGGCCAATGCCACGCCCTGCGGCGAAGGCAGCATGCCTCCCGCTTTCAGTGCGGCAAAACGCTCCTTGGCCTCGTCGATCATTCCTCTCCCCGCCTATCCGCTCGACCTGAAACGGTTCTATGTTCCCAGACATCCGGCGATGCCGATTAATGGGCCCGAATGGTCTGCCATGCTTGAACTTAAGGGCCGGCCATAGTCTATTCCAACATGGGACGCGCCTGTACTGTATCGGCCGGAGCGCTTGCGGGTGCATCATGGCCGACATGGATGACAGCTATAAGCATCCGCCAACGCTCCGGCCGTGCATGGCAAGACCGACGCCATTATTAACATATGCGACATTAAGGGAATGCAAATGCTTCAATGGGTCGAATACGCAAAAATCCTGATGGCGTTGCTCATCATCGTCAACCCACTCAGCGCAGCGCCGCTGTTCGTCAGCCTGACGGCCAAGAACAACGAGGCCGAGAAGAAACACATCGCCCGCGTCGCCAGCATCTCCGTCGCGGTGGTGCTGATCCTGTCGGCGATCATCGGCGAGCCGATCCTCATGCTGTTCGGCATCACCATCGCCTCGTTCAAGGTCGGCGGCGCGATCCTGATCCTGCTGATGTCGATCTCGATGATGCACGCCATGCCCAGCCGGGAAAGCCAGACGCCGGAAGAGGCGCAGGAGGCCCAGGAGAAGGAGAACATCGCCGTGGTACCCCTCGCGATTCCGCTCCTTTCCGGCCCCGGCGCCATCTCCACGACCATCATCTATGCCACGGCACAATCTTCCCTCGCCCATCTCGGGGTGATCATCCTCTGCTGCCTGGTGGTCGCATTCGTGACCTGGCTCTCGCTCCGGATCGCAACGCCGGCCAGCACATGGCTCGGCGAGACCGGCCTGAACATCGCCACGCGCCTGATGGGCCTGCTGCTGGCGGCGGTCGCCGTGGAAATCTTCGCCAGCGGCCTGGTCGTCCTCCTGCCGGGGCTCAAGTGAGCGCCATGGGCGAAAGCAGCGGACACGACGCCATCGTTGCGGTTGGGCTGAGCACGCGGCTCGACCGGGTCATCGCACTGGCCCGGCGTCTGCGCTTTTTTCCTGATGCCATCCCCCCTGTAGCCGCTGGCCGACATGAAAAGATCGCTCCAATGGCTTCTCTATATAATTCAATCATTAAGCCCAATTAAGTAAATCGACAGTGTCCCTATGAACAGCCGTGACTTAAACCATGTCGATGCGCACCAGGGCGCCAGACGGTACTTCCTGTCAGTCGTTACCGTACATTTCTGGTTCAAATGTTTAGGCACCACGAGCTTTACGTTCGTGTTTTTTGCCGCCTATCTTTATCTGCTCAGGCATCCGGCCTTTCCAGTAACCATCATTCCGGCCACCTCGCTGGACCGGCTGATCGGCATCCAACCACTCGCACTGCCGCTTTACCTCTCTCTCTGGCTATACGTGTCACTGCCTCCGTCGCTGATGATGTCACGGCGAGCCATTACCGAATACGGCCTATGGATCGGGAGTTTGTGCCTGTCAGGACTGTTGATTTTCTATTTCTGGCCGACCTCGATACCCGCCTTCAACATCGATTGGGCGCGCTATCCCGGCATGGCTTTTCTGAAAGGTCTCGACGCTACGGGCAATGCATGCCCTTCGCTACATGTTGCCACTGCAGTTTTTTCGTGTTTCTGGCTGAACCAGCAACTGCGCTCGCACGGCCTCGGCCTGAGATGGATCGGCCTCAACGTCGGCTGGTGCGCCGGCATCGTCTATTCGACCATGGCGACCAAACAACACGTGGCACTCGACGCAATCGCAGGTATCGGCCTGGCATTGATCTTCGCATGGGCCTGTAGCTGGGCCATGCAAGCGCGCAAGGGGAACGCCGGCCGGTTCTGGATAGGCTACCGCGCGGCTGAGCCGGAATGAACGCGTTGATCCGACAAACGTGACGCCCGTTAGTGTAATTGTGACCAGGGGCACGTCGGCCGCGGCACCCGTTTTCCGTCGATGAAGACGCGGCCGTCGATGGCCAGTGACGCCGCACGGGCATGCCAATCGACAGTCTTCATTTCATGCCCCTGCTTTCCGCCTCGGCCGGCTTACAGACCGGCCAGGGCGACGTACTTGATCTCCAGGTATTCGTCGATGCCGTGGTGCGAGCCCTCGCGGCCCAGGCCGGACTGCTTGACGCCGCCGAACGGCGCCACCTCGTTGGAGATGATCCCGGTGTTGACCCCGACCATGCCGTATTCGAGCGCCTCGGCGACCCGCCAGATGCGGCCGATGTCGCGGCTGTAGAAGTAGGAGGCGAGGCCGTACTCGGTGCGGTTGGCCAGCTCGATCACCTCATCGTCGGTCCTGAAGCGGAACAGCGGCGCCACCGGGCCGAAGGTCTCCTCGCGGAAGACCATGGCCTCGGGGCTGACGTCGGCCAGCACGGTCGGCTCGTAGAAGGTGCCGCCCAGGGCGTGGCGCCGGCCGCCGGCGACCAGCCGGGCACCCTTGGCCACTGCGTCGGCGACGTGGCTCTCGACCTTGGCCAGGGCGGCGGCGTCGATCAGCGGGCCCTGGGTCACGCCCTCGCCGAAGCCGTCGCCGACCCGCAGCTGGCCGACCCGCTCGGCCAGCTTCCGGGCGAAGGCGTCGAAGATGCCGTCCTGGACGAACAGCCGGTTGGCGCAGACGCAGGTCTGGCCCGCGTTGCGGTACTTGCTGGCGATGGCACCTTCGACCGCGGCGTCGAGGTCGGCGTCGTCGAAGACGATGAAGGGCGCGTTGCCGCCCAGCTCCAGCGACAGCTTCTTGATGGTGTCGGCGCTCTGCCGCATCAGGATGCGGCCGACCTCGGTCGAGCCGGTGAAGGACAGCTTGGCCACCACCGGGCTCGCGCAGAGGGCGGCGCCGATTTCGGGCGCGTCGCCGGTGATCACCTGGAACACGCCGCCCGGGATGCCGGCCTCCTCGGCCAGTACGGCCAGGGCCAGGGCCGAGAGCGGCGTCTGTTCGGCCGGCTTGACGATCATGGCGCAGCCGGCGGCCAGCGCCGGGCCGGCCTTGCGGGTGATCATGGCGGTGGGGAAGTTCCAGGGCGTGATCGCCGCGGCGACGCCGATCGGCTGCTTCAGCACCACCAGGCGGCGGTCGCCCTGGGGCGAGGGAATCACCTCGCCGTAGACCCGCTTGGCCTCTTCGGCGAACCATTCGATGAAGCTCGCGCCGTAGGCGATCTCGCCGCGTGCCTCGGCCAAGGGCTTGCCCTGTTCGGCGGTCAGGATCCGGGCCAGGTCCTCCTGATGCTGCATGATCAGGGCGAACCACTGCTTCAGCCGCGCCGAACGCTCCTTCGCGGTCAGCGCCCGCCACTGCTTCTGGGCCTCGGCCGCCGCGGCGATGGCCCGCCCGGTCTCGGTCCGGCCCATGAGCGGCACTTCGGCGAGGGCCGCGCCGGTGGCCGGATTGCGGACGGCGACGCGCGCGCCAGAGTCCGCGCCCTGCCATTGTCCGCCGAGCCAGGCCACGCCCATCCTCAGCAACTCCGGATAATTCAACTCGATCGTCATGGTCACCTCGTCATGAGTGCAAGGACCCGTTTCCCGCGGCCCCCGGCGCAAGCCGGCATGGCCCATGCCGCGGGGGCGTAAAGGCCGGCGGCATATTGCAGTCGGATGCTTCTTTGTACATGCTTACGCGCCTCCCGAAAATTCGCCATGAACGGGGGCCATCCGGTTCATCGGCCAATTAACGATAGGAGTCAAACGATGCTGCTTTGGTTCGTCATTCTGTACTGGGTCGTCTCGGTCGGCATCGGCCTATGGGCCGCCACCCGCGTCCACAATACCAAGGATTTCGCCATTGCCGGCCGGCATCTGCCGATGTACATCGTCACCGCCACGGTGTTCGCGACCTGGTTCGGCTCGGAAACGGTGCTCGGCATCCCCGCCACCTTCCTCCAGAACGGCCTCAACGGCGTGGTCGCCGATCCGTTCGGCGCCTCGCTCTGCCTGATCCTGGTCGGCCTGTTCTTCGCCGCGCCGCTCTACCGCCTGAACCTGCTGACCATCGGCGACTTCTACAAGAAACGCTTCGGCCGGATGGTCGAGATCCTGACCACCCTCGCCATCGTCATCTCCTACCTGGGCTGGGTCGGCGCCCAGATCACCGCCCTGGGCCTGGTCTTCAATGTGGTCTCCGGCGGCGAGGTCAGTCGGCTGGGCGGCATGCTGATCGGCTCGTCGACCATCCTGATCTACACCCTGTTCGGCGGCATGTGGGCCGTGGCCATCACCGACTTCCTGCAGATGATCGTGATCATGGTCGGCATGCTCTGGATCGGCGGCGAGATATCCGGCATGGTGGGCGGCGTCGGCGCGGTCGTGCAGCATGCCGCGGCGGCCGGCAAGTTCAGCTTCTGGCCGGCGCCCGACCTCAAGGACGCGATCGGCTTCTTCGCCGCCTGGATCACCATGATGCTGGGCTCGATCCCGCAGCAGGACGTGTTCCAACGGGTGCAGTCGTCCAAGACAGAAAAGATCGCCGTGTGGGGCTCGGTGCTGGGCGGCGGCCTCTACTTCGTGTTCGCCTTCGTGCCGATGTTCCTGGCCTATTCGGCGACGCTGATCGACCCCAAGATGGTGCAGGGCCTGATCGACAAGGATCCGCAGATGATCCTGCCCAACCTGGTGACCCAGCACGCCCCGCTGATCGCCCAGGTGATGTTCTTCGGCGCCCTGCTCTCGGCCATCAAGAGCTGCGCCTCGGCCACCCTGCTCGCCCCTTCGGTGACCTTCACCGAGAACCTGCTCAAGCCGATGATGAAGGACATGACCGACCGCAAGCTGCTGACCACGATGCGGGTCGTGACCCTGTCGTTCACCGTGCTGGTGACGCTTTACGCCATCAACTCCAAGGAGGGCATCTTCCAGATGGTGGAGAACGCCTACCAGATCACCCTGGTCATGGCCTTCGCGCCGCTCGCCCTGGGCGTCTACTGGAAGCGGGCGACCAAGCAGGGCGCCCTCCTGTCGATCTTCCTGGGCCTGTCGACCTGGCTGCTCATGCTGATCGCCGGCCCCGACGATCCCATGATCCCGGCCCAGTTCGCCGGCCTGCTGATGTCGCTGGCCGGCATGGTGGCCGGCTCGCTGCTGCCGCAGTGGGTGCCGCACGATCTGCCGGAACACGACCTGCACGCCCGCATGCACCTGCGCGCTGCCGCCCAGACCGGGCACGTGGCCCAGCACCGCTGAGCCGGCAGGGTCAACGCCGGGCAGCGCGCTCCCGGCAGGCCGCTCCGAAGGCGCGGAATATCGCCAGGTAGGGCGGGGTCTCCAGCACGTCCCACTCGGGGTGCCATTGCACGGCAAGGGCGAAGGCCTTCGCCCCCCTCACGCTGACCGCCTCGATCAGCCCGTCCGGGGCATGGGCCTCCGCCGCCAGGCCGTCCGCCAGGCGGTCGATGCCCTGGCCGTGCAGTGAGTTGACCTCGAACCCGGCGCGACCGGTGATCCGCTCCAGCAAGCCACCCGGCACGGCGCGCACGGCATGCGCCAGCCGACCGTACTGCACCGCCAGCGGCTGGTCCTCCGGCTCGCGGTGGTCTGCCATGCCCGGCATCTCGTGCACCGCCTGGTGCAGGCTGCCGCCGAGGGCGACGTTGATCTCCTGCAGGCCGCGGCAGATGCCCAGGAGCGGAACCCCGGCCGCGACCGCCGCCCGGATCAGGCCCAGGGTCAGGCCGTCCCGATCCGGGTCCAGCGGCAGTGCGGGATTGCGCACCGCCTGGCCGAAATGTGAGGGATGGACGTTGGAGGGCGCGCCGGTCAGCAGGATGCCGTCGGCGACCGCGAGCAGCGCCGCCACATCGCTCCCGGCTTCGAGCGCGGGCATGACCAGCGGCAGCGCCCCGGCGGCCTGGGCCACCGCGTTGACGTAGGTGTGCCCGGCCACGTGGGACGGGTGCGCCTCGACCGGCTTGCTGTCCGCCGGCAGCAGGACGACGGGGATACGACTCATGCCTTCGTCCGCCGCATCAGTCGGCCAGCGCGACGATGGCCTCGACCTCGATCAGCACGTCGCGCGGCAGGCGGGCGACCTGCACGGCGGAGCGGGCCGGGCGATGCCCGGCGAAGGCGGCCTCGTACACCGCGTTCATGGCGACGAAGTCCTGCAGGTCCTTGAGGAAGACCGTGGTCTTGACCACCCGGCCCAGCGAGCCGCCCGCCGCCTCGATCACCGCGCGCAGGTTCTGCATCACCTGCCGGGTCTGGTCCTCGATGCCACCCTCCACCAGGGTGCCGTCGGCGCGGAGGGGGATCTGGCCGGAGGTGAACAGCAGGGAGCCGACCTGGGTGGCCTGGGAATAGGGACCGATCGCGGCCGGTGCGTCTTGGGTCTGGATCTGCTTCATGAAGGACTCCTGGGATGACGAATATTCGGTGAGGACCGTTTTACCTTACCCGGCAATGGCCAGGCAATGGCTTCGGAGCTTTTCCGAGGGCGGCTTTATCCGCCATTGCGTGGGATAATTATTCTTTTACCCGGCATTCGATGACCATGGTCCGCACCCGATTCGCCCCCAGCCCGACCGGCTACCTGCACCTGGGCGGCGCCCGCACCGCACTGTTCTCCTGGGCCTTCGCCCGCCGCCACAAAGGCACCTTCATCCTACGCATCGAGGACACCGATCTGGAGCGCTCCACCCCGGAGAACACCCAGGTCATCCTCGACGCCATGCAGTGGCTCGGCCTCGACTACGACGAGGGCCCGTTCTACCAGACCCGGCGCATGGACCGCTACAAGGAGGTCATCGACCAGCTGCTGAAGGAAGGCAAGGCCTACCACTGCTACGCCAGCAAGGAAGAGCTGGAGGCCATGCGCGAGCAGCAGATGGCGCGCGGCGAGAAGCCCCGCTACGACCGCCGCTGGCGCGATTCGACCGCGACGCCGCCGGCCGGCGTGGCGCCGGTGGTGCGCTTCAAGACACCGCTCGACGGCGAGGTGGTGATCGACGACCTGGTCAAGGGCCGCATCGTGGTCCAGAACAGCGAACTGGACGACCTGATCATCGCCCGCTCGGACGGCTCGCCAACCTACAACTTCTGCGTCGTGGTCGACGACTGGGACATGGGCATCACCCACGTCATCCGCGGCGACGATCACGTCAACAACACCCCGCGCCAGATCAACATCCTGAAGGCGCTCGGCGCACCGCTGCCGCAGTACGGCCACGTGCCCATGATCCTCGGCCACGACGGCGAGAAGCTGTCCAAGCGACACGGCGCGGTCAGCGTGATGCAGTACGAGGAGGACGGCTACCTGCCCGAGGCGATGCTCAACTACCTGGCCCGCCTGGGCTGGGCGCACGGCGACGAGGAAGTGTTCACCATGGCCCAGTTCACCGAGTGGTTCGACCTGGAAGGCATCTCCCGCTCGCCGGCCCGCTTCAACCCGGAAAAGCTGCAGTGGATCAACCAGCAGTACCTCAAGCAGGCCGACGGCGAGCGCCTGGCGGCGCTGACCCGGCCGTTCCTGGAACGCGACGGTTGCGACATCGGCAACGGCCCCGACCTGGCCCGGGTGCTCGACCTGCTCAAGGAACGGGTCAACACCGTGGTCGAACTGGCCGACGCCGCGGTCTACTTCTACCGCCAGCTCGATCCGGAACCGGAGGTGCTGGCCAAGCACATCGGCCCCGAGACCCTGCCGGTCATGGCCGAGATGGCCGACCGCTTCGAGACCCTGGACTGGACCCAGGAGGCGATCCACGAGCTGATCAAGACGACCGCCACCGCGCACAACCTGAAGATGCCGAAGATCGCCATGCCGCTGCGCGTGCTGGTCACCGGCGAGCCGCAGACGCCCTCGGTCGACGCCGTACTGGCGTTGATCGGCAAGGACGAGGTGGTCCGCCGCCTGCGCCGTCAGCTGGCCGTCTTGTCGGAAACCAAG
Organism: Parasulfuritortus sp.; assembly: GCA_036391875.1. Lineage (GTDB taxonomy): Bacteria > Pseudomonadota > Gammaproteobacteria > Burkholderiales > Thiobacillaceae > Parasulfuritortus. The sequence goes on along the minus strand of DASVZA010000011.1, from coordinate 29,769 downwards.
TAGGCGTGTGACTGCATCTCGGCCAGCCGGCTGAGGGTGCGGGCGAACTCGCCGTCCAGCAGCCCCGGCTGGCCCAGCTCGGCCAGCGGCGCCTCGGCCGACAGCACCAGCCGGATGCGGCGGTCGTAGAACTCGTCGACCAGCCACAGGAAGCGGCGCGCCTCGGCCTGCTGCAGCGGCCCGAAACGCGGCACGCCGGACAGCAGCACGGTATGGAAGCGGTTGGCCAGCGCGATGTAGTCGGCCTTGCTGCGCGGGCCGCGGCAGAGCGCGTCGAACCCGAACCAGGCCACGCCGCCGGCGACGGCCCGGGCCGGCACCGGCCGCCGCTCGATCTCCAGCGCGACATCCCGCTCACCCTCGTCGCCAGCCAGTTCTCCGAACACCGCCGCCAGCGCCCGCTCCGCGGCAGCGTCGAGCGGCGCGTGGTAGACGCCGGCCTTCTCCAGCGCGTCGAGCCGGAAATCCCGGCCGCCGGCGAAATGGATCGCGGTCATGCGCGACTTGATCAGGGCGATGGTGGGCAGGAACCGGCTGCGCTGCAGGCCGTTGCGGTACAGGTCGTCCGGCGCCGCGTTGGAGGTCACCACCAGGGCGACGCCCCGGTCGAACAAGCCCTGCAGCAGGCCGCGCATCAGCATGGCGTCGGTGATGTCGGTGACCTGGAATTCGTCGAGACAGAGCAGGCGGACGCGGCGGGCGATCTCGCCGGCGATGCGGTCGAGCGGATCGGCCTGGCCCTTGAGTCCGGCCAACCGGCCGTGCACGTCCTGCATGAAGTGATGGTAGTGGCTGCGCTGCTTGTGCCGGATCGGCAGGCAGGCGAAGAAGGCGTCCATCATGAAGCTCTTGCCACGCCCGACGTCGCCCCACAGGTAGAGGCTGCGTACCGTGCGGGGCCGTAGCAGGCGGCGCAGCAGGCCGCCGCCGGCCGGCGGGCCGGACGCGGCCAATTCTTCGCGCAGACGGCCCAGTTCGACGGCCGCGGCGCGCTGGGCCCCGCTCAGGATCACGTCCCGCCCGGCTGCCTGCCGCGCCAGGCAGGATTCGAATTCGGTCACGACGTCATCCGCCTAGCGTCCGTCCGCGTCGCGCAGCATGCGCTCCAGCTCGGTCGGGTCCGGCGCATCGTCGCGCAGCCGCTGCCACAGCTCCTGGTCCTCCAGATCGAGCAGGCGCTCGAATTCGCGCAGCTGTGCCGTGTCGAGGGTGGCGAAGCGGGTCTCCAGGAAACGCGCCAGCACCAGGTCGAGCTCCAGCATGCCGCGCCGGCAATGCCAGCGCAGGCGGTTCAGGTCGTCCGGGGAATAGGCCACCGCGCGCTCCGTCAGACGCTGCGCTTGACCAGCATCTCCTTGATCTTGCCGATGGCCCGGGTCGGGTTGAGCCCCTTGGGGCAGGCGTCGACGCAGCTCATGATGCTGTGGCAGCGGAACAGCCGGTAGGGATCTTCCAGGTTGTCCAGGCGCTCGCCGGTGGCCTGGTCGCGGCTGTCGGCGATGAAGCGGTAGGCTTGCAAGAGGCCGGCCGGGCCGACGAACTTGTCCGGGTTCCACCAGAACGACGGGCAGGAGGTCGAGCAGCAGGCGCACAGGATGCACTCGTAGGCGCCGTCCAGCTGGGCCCGTTCCTCCGGGCTCTGCAGGCGCTCGATCTCCGGCTCGGGGTCGTCGTTGACGACGTAGGGCTTGATCGAGCGGTACTGCTTGTAGAACTGCTCCATGTCGACGATCAGGTCGCGGATCACCGGCAGGCCGGGCAGGGGGCGCAGCTCGATCGGCTGCTTGAGGTCCTTGAGCGGCGTGACGCAGGCCAGGCCGTTCCTGCCGTTGATGTTCATGCCGTCGGAGCCGCACACGCCCTCGCGGCAGGAGCGGCGCACCGACAGGGTCTCGTCCTGTTCCTTGATCAGCAGGATGGCGTCGAGCAGCATCTTGCCTTCCGGTTCGATGTCCAGCTCGTAGTCCTGCATGTAAGGTTCTGCGTCGGTCTCCGGGTTGTAGCGGTAGATGGAAAAGCGCATGGTGGAATCCTAGTAAGTGCGGGGCTTCGGCTGGAAGGCATCGACGGTGAGCGGCTTGAGCCGGACCGGCTTGTAGTCGAGGCGGTTGCCCTCGGCGAAGTACAGGGTGTGCTTCATCCAGTCCTTGTCGTCGCGCTCGGTGTAGTCGTCGCGGGCATGGGCGCCGCGGCTCTCCTTGCGGGCGGCGGCGGAATGCATCGTGGCCAGGGCCACGGCCATCAGGTTCTCCAGCTCCAGGGCCTCGATGCGGCCGGTGTTGTAGACCTTGCTGTGGTCGCGCAGCACCACGTCGGGCAGCCTGGCGGCGATCTCCTGCATCTTCCGCACACCGTCCTGCAGCACCTCCTCCTTGCGGAACACGCCGCAATGGAGCTGCATGGTCTTGCGCATCTCCTCGCGCAGCTCGGGCACGGTGATGCCGTCGCCCTTGCGGTCCCAGCGCGCCAGACGGGCCTCGATCCGCTCCAGTGCGTTCCGGTCGACCGGACGCGGGAACGGGTTCTCCTTGCAGTAGTCGATCACGTCGTTGCCGGCGGCGCGGCCGAACACGATCAGGTCGAGCAGCGAGTTGCTGCCCAGGCGGTTGGCGCCGTGCACCGAGACGCAGGCGCATTCGCCGATGGCGTACAGGCCGGGCACCACCTCCTCGGGGCCGGTGCCGGTCGGCATGACCACCCGGCCCTGCAGGTTGGTCGGGATGCCGCCCATCATGTAGTGCACCGTGGGCACCACCGGGATCGGGTCGACCGCCGGATCGACGTGGGCGAACTTCATGGCCAGCTCGCGGATGCCGGGCAGGCGCTGCTGGATCACGTCGGCGCCGAGGTGGTCCAGCTTGAGCAGGACGTGGTCGCCGTTCGGGCCGCAGCCGCGGCCTTCGAAGATCTCCACCGACATGGCGCGCGACACCACGTCGCGGCTGGCCAGATCCTTGGCGTTGGGGGCATAGCGCTCCATGAAGCGCTCGCCGTCCTTGTTGATCAGGTAACCGCCCTCGCCGCGCACGCCTTCGGTGATCAGCACGCCGGCGCCGTGCACGCCGGTCGGGTGGAACTGCCAGAACTCCATGTCCTCGAGCGGGATGCCGGCGCGCAGCGCCATGCCCAGGCCGTCGCCGGTGTTGATCAGGGCGTTGGTGGTGGCCGAGAAGATGCGGCCGGCGCCGCCGGTGGCCAGGATCGTGGTCCGGGCCTCGATGAAGATCGGCTCGCCGGTCTCGATGCAGAGCGCGACCACGCCCTGGGAATAGCCCTGCTCGTCCATCACCAGATCGACCGCGAAGTATTCCTCGAAGAACTGGGTGCGGGCGGCGATGTTGCGCTGGTACAGGGTGTGCAGCATGGCGTGGCCGGTCCGGTCGGCCACGGCGCAGGTGCGCACCGCCGGCGCGCCGCCGTAGTCCTGAGTCATGCCGCCGAACGGGCGCTGGTAGATGCGGCCGTTCTCCAGGCGGTCGAAGGGCATGCCGTAGTGCTCCAGCTCGATCACCGCCTCGTTGGCGCTGCGGCACATGAACTCGATCGCGTCCTGGTCGCCCAGGTAGTCCGAGCCCTTGACCGTGTCGTACATGTGCCAGTGCCAGTTGTCCGGGCTGACGTTGCCCAGGCTGGCGGCGATGCCGCCCTGGGCCGAGACGGTGTGGGAACGGGTCGGGAACACCTTGGACACCACGGCCACCTTGAGCGAGGCGTGGGCCAGCTGCAGCGCCGCGCGCAGGCCGGCGCCGCCGCCGCCGATGATGACGGCGTCAAAGGTTCGCTTGGCCATGCTCATTGGACGCTCCAAAGAATCTGTGCCGCCCAGGCGGCATAGGCCACCAGGGCCAGGATGACCAGCACGTGCAGCACCAGCCGGATCAGGGTGGGATGGACGTAGTCCATGAAGATGTCGCGCATCCCGATCCAGGCGTGCAGGAACAGGCTGAACAGGAACAGCAGGCTCGCCAGGCGCACGAACTGGCTCTGGAACAGGTCGTGCCAGGCGGCGTAGCCGAGTCCCCGATGGCTCAGCAGGAAGCCGGCCATGAACAGGGTGTAGAGCGCCATGACGGCTGCGGTCACCCGCTGCGCCAGCCAGTCCTTGAGACCGTAGTGGGCGCCGACGACGATGCGTTTCACCATAACCAGACCCCTATCAGCAAGGTGGCGGCGATGCTCGCGACCAGCACCAGCTTGGCGCTGAAGCGGGCCTGCGGCAGGTCGACGCCGATGTCGAAATCCAGCGCCAGGTAGCGCAGGCCCATGCAGAAGTGGTGCAGATAGGCCCAGACCACGGCCAGCAACCCCAGCTTGACCAGCGGCGACTGCAGCCAGCCCTGCACCATGGCGAAGCCCTGTTCCGACGCCAGCGTCTGCTGCAGCGCGTAGAGCAGCACCGGCAGCAGCAGGAACAGGAACAGGCCGCTGACGCGGTGCATGATCGAGACCAGGCCCGGCAGCGGCAGCCTGATCTTGAACAGGTTGAGATAGACCGGTCGCCGCCTGGCCATGGTCACTGCTCCGCTTTGGCGGCCGCGGCGACGGCGGCCGGGATGCGGTCGATCAGGCGGGGGTCGAACGGCTTGGGCAGGATGTAGTCCTTGCCGAAGGCCATCTCGGTGGCGTCGTAGGCCTTCAGCACCTCGGCCGGCACCGGTTCCTTGGCCATGGCCGCAAGCGCCTTCACCGCGGCGATCATCATGCCCTGGGTGATCTTCCTGGCCCGGGCGTCGAGCGCGCCGCGGAAGATGTAGGGAAAGCCCAGCACGTTGTTGACCTGGTTCGGGAAGTCGGAGCGGCCGGTGGCCATGATCAGATCGTCGCGTGCGGCGTGGGCGTCCTTGGGCAGGATCTCCGGATCGGGATTGGCCATGGCGAACACGATCGGCTTGGCCGCCATCCGCTTCAGGTCGTCGCCGGTCACCAGGTTCGGGCCGGACACGCCGATGAACACGTCGGCGCCGGTCATGGCGTCGGCCAGTGTGCGCATGTCGGTGTCCTTGGCGAACTCCTGCTTGTAGACGTTGAGGTCGGTGCGTCCGGAGTGGATCACGCCCTTGGAATCGACCAGGGTCATGTTTTCCTTCCTGGCGCCCATGGCGATCAGCAGCCGCATGCCGGCCAGGCCGGCGGCGCCGGCGCCGAGGCAGACCAGCTTGGCGTCGGCCAGTTGCTTGCCCTGCAGTTCCAGGGCGTTGAGCAGGCCGGCGCAGATGATGATGGCGGTGCCGTGCTGGTCGTCGTGGAAGACGGGGATGTCGAGCCGCTCCTTGAGTATCTTCTCGATCTCGAAGCAGTGCGGGGCGGCGATGTCTTCCAGGTTGATGCCGCCGAAGGTCGGCGCGATATTGACCACGGTCTCGATGAAGGCCTCGACGCTGGGTGCCTTGACCTCGATGTCGAACACGTCGACCCCGGCGAAGCGCTTGAACAGCACCGCCTTGCCTTCCATGACCGGCTTGGAGGCGAGCGGGCCGAGGTTGCCCAGTCCGAGGATGGCCGTGCCGTCGGTGATCACCGCCACCAGGTTGCCCTTGTTGGTGAAGCGGTAGGCGTTTTCCGCGTCCTCGGCGATGGCCCGGACCGGCGCGGCGACGCCCGGCGTGTAGGCCAGCGACAGCTCGGCCGCAGTGGCGCAGGGTTTGGATGAATCGACGGATAGCTTACCCGGCTTGGGAAACTCGTGGTAATCGAGTGCGCGCTGTTTCAGATCGCCCATGTTCTTCCTAGTTCAGTTCGTCAAAATAAAAATGCCGCTCGGTATTGATATAGCTCATGCGCCATTCCACCGGCTGGCCCTTGTAGGTGAACGCCACCCGCTCGACGCCGAGCAGCGGCGTACCCGCCGCCACCTTGAGCAATCCCGCGACCCGCTCGTCGGCCGCCAGGGCGCGGATGCGCTCCTCGGCGGAGATGATGCGGATCTGGTAATGGCTCTCGTAGAGCGAATAAAGCGTTCCCCTGTCGGCATTGACGTGCTCCTCGACCATGGCGCCCGAAATGCCTTTCAAGAGGGCGGCGGGCAGGCGGATGTCGTCGTACACCACCGGCTCGCCGGAAAAAGTCAGGATCCGTTCCAGCTGTACCAGGGCGCTGCCCGGCTGGATGTCCAGGCGTTTGGCGACCTGCTGGTCGGCCTTGCCGCGGCTGAAGTCGATGAAAATGCTCTGTGGGTATTCCTGCTCGCCCTCCAGGTTGCGCAGATGCAGGAAGCGGTACGCCGTGCCGTCTGCATGGCTGGCGACAAAGGTGCCCTTGCCCTGGCGGCGCACCAGCATTTTTTCCTGGACCAATTCGTCGATCGCCTTCCGCACCGTGCCCTGGCTGACCTGGAAGCGGCGCGCCAGTTCCATCTCGCTCGGGATCACCTCCCCGGGCTGCCATTCGCCCTTGGCCAGGCCGCGCGTGACGAGCTGCTTGATCTGCTCGTAGAGCGGCAGGAAATTGGGGGCGGTCAAGTCTTCCATAATCCAGATAGGCACTCGGGCTGTCTTCGGCAAGTTCGATTATTATATCTTATATAAGACATAAGTCTATAACCCTTGCTTCACAGTGCGGCGCCCGACTCCAAGTGCCCCGCCGCAGGCCGGCACTTGCGGCAATCGGTTTCAACCTGGCGGATACAATCTCCGCGCCACTTCCCGGTTAGCTGCGAGGCAGGCCGGGCAGCGCAACCTCGACCCACCCGATGCACGCAATGTGTGCACCCCGTCGCACCCTGGTGCAAGACTGGTCCGGAACAGTCCGAACAATCGCCTGCGGCCCCGGCAACGATAGAGTCACGAGGTATGGCACAGGCATTGCTATGACCAACAGCGACCTTACCCGGATGCATGGAATGAATATGAAGGATGGTTTCCAGGAACGCGCCGAACTCACCCGGCTGCTGGCCAAATTCAAGCTCAACGTGCGCCGTCGGTTGAATCTGTCGGTCAACCTGGAGCGCCTGCAGAACGAGCCCGACTATGCCCGCGAGCAGCTTGCCGCCCTGGAAGAGCGGATCGAAGACGAGGAACTGCTGGTCACCCTGCTGACACTGCGCGACCGCCTGGTACCGAAGCCGGCAGTCGCACCCGAGATCGCCAGCCCCAAAGAACCGGCCACCGAGCCCCTCTCACGCTACCGATTCGGCCCGCGCAGCTGACATGCCCGGCCCCGACATCCAGGCCGATTTCGCCAGCGCCGCCGATCTGCCTGCCATGGCCGACTTGCTGGCCGAGCTGTTCGCCCTGGAGAGCGACTTCACTCCTGACCGCAGCAAGCAACTGGCCGGACTGCAGCTTATCCTGGACACGCCGGCACTGGGCCGGCTGTTCGTATTGCGCATGGGAGACGACGTGGTCGGCATGGCCAACGCACTCATTACGATCAGTTCAGCCGAAGGCCGCCGTGTCCTGATTCTGGAGGATGTGATCGTGCGTAGCGGCTTTCGCGGCCGCAACCTCGGCCGAAGGCTGGTGGAGCACGTCTGCGCCTGGGCGATCGCCGAAGGCATGGGCCGAGTCACCCTGCTGGCCGACAAAGACAACACACCGGCCTTGGCGTTTTATACGCGGCTCGGTTTCCAGACCTCAGCCATGCAGGTATTGCGCAAGCCCCTGCCCTGAACACTCATCGATCACCATCCAGGTCCCCGCTTGAGCTCGAAAAAAAAGAGGGCGCCGAGTGGCGCCCTCTTGTGCGGTAGGAAATCGCCTCAGGCGAAATTCATCGTTCCCGCCGATTTGTTGCTGCGCCGCGTCGCCATGAAACCGACGATGCCCAGGGCGGAGAGCATCAGGTAACCCGAAGCCGGGAGCGGCACGGCCGATACCTGGTTGACCACGACATTATCCAGCACGTCCCAGCTTGCACTGTTCCAGCCGGAAAAGGCTATGGTCGTGGTCGGCCCGCTTGCGGTAAAGAAATAGGTATACAGCGTCGACGGGGGAACTGTCGTGTTGCTCCATTGACCCAGAGGATTCGCACCTTCTAATACCTGGAAGAAGTTGCCGCCGTCCCCCATGCCCATCGACAGATCAAACGAAATGGAGTAGGTCCGGCCATTTGCCGTACTGATCGACTGGGAGATAGTAGAGGGCGTGGCCGGCGGCACATCATAATTGGTGGCAGGACCAAACTCGGCGTCGTAGGTAGACGCATCCAAGCTGCCGCTGGGGTCATTTACCGTCCATCCGGTGAAATCTCCTGTACTGAAATCGCCGTTGGTAACCAGGTTAGCATGGGCCGTCGAAGCCACGCAGCCGAGCATCAGCGGCAGGGCCACTTTCTTCATTAACTTAATCATTCGTTTTCTCCCGATAACCGTGATGTACGCAGAATCCATATCTGCACTATCGCACCGGCCTGGTCACTTACCCAATGGCCCGAATGGGCTACTCGCCACTTCTGCCGAAAACCACGCCGCGCCCTGAAACCTTCGATTATTACAACGGCCCGCCCTTGCTCACCACAAACAGGTCCACGTGACGGGCACCGGACACCGTGTTGTTCACGTCGGAAACACCGCCGATCGTCTGTGCATTGGCACCGTAGAAAGTACCCTGGACCTGGCCGGCGTTATAGGCACCTGAAATGCTGTTGGATTTGATGATGCCGCCGCTCACGGTGCCCGCTGCTTGCCAGGCGTTGCTGCCACCCCAGGAGCCGGTCCAGTTGCCTTGGCCAAAGTTCACCTGAATGTTCACAGGCGCCTTGGAACGAAACTCGGTCCCAGAATAACTAGCGGAGACGTTGTTGATCACCTGATTCGCCAAGTCACCGGAACTCGTCGGAATGCCGGCCACATAGTAGCCGGTAATACGGTTTCCGCTGACGTACTCTTGAATCGCGATACTTGAAGGCGACGTGCCTTCCACAAACTGGTTGGTGGCGTCATACACACCGTTAACGTTAACCTTGCCGACGCCATTCGTCTTGAAAGCAATCGAGACCGAGCCCGTGCTGTTGTTATACGAACCGCTCATACCCTGCAGCCAAGACGCCGCCCCGGTAATGAACGGTGCGTTATCCACGGGATTGAATTGCTGCAGCAGGAAGCTGACCGTAAACGGCGTTTTGCCATTAGCCGTCGCCCCAGTCGTCGGGGTCAGGGTGAGATAGGCCGGCGCATAATCGCCTACCCTAATTTGACCTTGCTGGTTCAAATAGAGCGCATAGCCACACATCGAACCGGCCGCGCAGGAAGAAGCGGACGTCTGCGTGGGTTGCGTGGGCTGCGTCGGATTGAGCGACGGCAGATAAGCCTCGGATCCCGGCTGGCCCAAGTAACCGACGGCACTGGGACCGGCGGCAGGCGGCGCGAACTGGGTCCAGCAGCCCCACTGTTTGGCGGAATCGTTCTGCAGGGTCACGCCCTTGCAGAGCTTGATATCCTTATACGGCAGCGCTTCGGCCTGAGCATATTGGGACATGGCACCCAAGGCCGCCAGTGCGGCGATCAGCAGTTTGGTATGAGCATTCATGGCAACTCCTCCCGGTTTCCCGAAATATCCATCACTTGATGGTACGAAATATCCAATAAATTCATACGCGGCTCTATAGCCCGAATGGGCCAAAGAGCAGACTTGCCTTAGTCCGAATGGGCTAAGGCAGCGAGAGGCCATTCGGCCTGCGCTTTCGTAAAGGGACAAAAACCCCCTAATATTCGGCAACCCATCAAAAACCTCACTGCTGTACATGAAAAACCGCATCACGCCCACGCAACGCGAACTCGCCATGCAAGCCGACGACTTCATCGTTTCCAAAACCGATCTCAGCGGCCGCATCACCTATTGCAACGAGACATTCATCGCCATGTCCGGCTACACCGAAAGCGAACTGATCGGTGCCCAGCACAACATCGTCCGCCACCCGGACATGCCCAGAGGCGTGTTCAAATTGCTCTGGGACAGCATCAAGGACGGCAAGGAGTGCTTCGCCTACGTCAAGAATCTGTGCAAGGACGGCAGCCATTACTGGGTCTTCGCCAATGTCACGCCGGACATGGACGAGCGCCACCAAGCCAGCGGTTACTTCTCCGTGCGGCGCAAGCCCAGGCCCGACGCCATCCGGGCGATCTCGGGCATCTATGCCGAGATGCTGGCCGAGGAGACGCGGGCCGGCCCGCGCGACGCCACCACCGCATCGCTGGCCCGCCTGAACGGAATCCTTACACAACGGGGAGAAACGTATGAAGAATTCATCCTTTCTTTATAAGGCGTTCGTCCAGGTCGCTTTCCTCAACCTGCTCCTGCTGATCGCCGGCTTCATCGGGGTCGCCACCCACGGCTGGCGGCCGACCGACTGGCTCTGGTACATCCTGCTGATCCTGCTCGGCGCCGGCAGCAGCGCCTATTACCTGAGCCAGCTCCGCACGACACTGGCCCCGTTGCGCCGGATATCGGAGGTGGCGGAGGAAATCGCCCAGGGTCGGCTCGGCTCACGCATCACCGGCATCGTGCGCCATGACGAACTGGGCAGGGTCTGCTGGAGCTTCAACAACATGCTGGACCAGATGGAGACCTGCTTCCGGGAACAACGCATGGCGCTGAGCTGCGCCAGCGAAAACAAGTTCAACCGCCACATGCAGCCGGAAGGCCTGCACGGCATCTTCCGCGAGGCCCTGGAACAGGGCAACCAGTCGCTCGACATCCTGCTCGAGAACTACAAGCGGGAGATGCGCAACAGCCTGCTGTCCAGGCTGGGCCATCTGAACACCCAGAACCTGCTCAAGAACATGAAGACCAGCCAGCAGGACATGCTCGGCATCGTGGCCGCCACCGACGACCTGGAGCGCATCTCGACCGACAATGCACAGTCCGCCCAGGACAGCCGCGATGCGATCGGCGGCGTGGTGACCTCGCTCAACCAGCTGTCGGAGAAGATCGAACTGTCCTCGGCCGCGGTCGAGGACTTCAACGCCCGGCGCGACGACATCGCCAACTCGGTCGGCGTGATCGCCGGCATCGCCGACCAGACCAACCTGCTGGCGCTCAACGCCGCCATCGAGGCGGCCCGGGCCGGCGAACACGGCCGCGGCTTCGCCGTGGTGGCGGACGAGGTGCGCAAGCTGGCCGAACACTCCAAGAAGGCCTCGGCCGAAATCAGCGCCGTCATGGAAGGCCTGCGCGACGACGCCGAGCGCATGCTCCGGGACGCACGGGACATGCGCGACATCGCCACCGTCTCGAAGGAAACCGTGAGCGATTTCGCCGGCCGCTTCGCCGCGGTCGCCGAATCGTCCGCACAGGCGCTGGGCCAGATCCGTTACGTGCACGACGTCAGCTTTACCTCTCTGGCCAAGATCGACCACTTCATCTACAAGCAGAACGGCTATTCCGCGGTGAACCTGGGCGTGGGCTCCGACAACGCCGATGCGGTCAAGGTCGACGAGCACAACTGCCGGCTGGGCAAATGGCTGGACAAGGATTCGACCAAGGACCATTACGGCGACCTCGACGCCTTCCTCAAGGTCGGCAAACCGCACGGCCAGGTCCACCAGAGCATGCACCGCGCCATGCACCTGCTGGAAAAGAACTGGGGCCAAGATTACGAACTCCAGGCCCAGCTGTTCGATGCGTTCGAACAGGTCGAAGCGGGCAGCGACGGGGTCATCGCCCAGCTGGACGGCATGATCCTGGAGAAGCACGGCAGCCGGAACGCGGCCTGAAGGCCGCCGACTCGGGCCCGAAAAATTGTCGCATTTACGACAGAGCGACACCGCTCTGTCGCCAAGCCGTCCCGCCGACGCCCCCTCTCTCTTCGAATACCCCCTCTTTTCCGGCCCCAACGGGCTGGCATGACTGTTGCTCAACGATCCCAGGGAGTCATCCGGGTCGAATGCCGTCCGGTTTGAATCATGGAGAACCTGAGTGACGGAATCGCCTCGTTTGAGTGAAGTGCCTGCGCCTGCCGACTGCGCGATCTGCCCGTACCGGGCCACCCTGCTGGCCGACGGCCGCTGCATACCGGGGGATATCTGCGTCGTCGCCCATAGCGGCCGGCAGATCGATCGCTTTCTCCGCTGCAATCCGGAGTTCGCCCAGGATTACCTGACCGACGGCTTTTGGGAACGCCGCGCCGTCGCGGTGCGTTATGCCCCCAGGGAAGCCGTTTCCGCCCTGGCCGCCGATCCGGACGAGGTCGTCCGGCGGGCCGTGGCGACCCGGCTGTCGTCGGACGAATTGGCCGTTCTGATGCGGGATCCGGACCGGGAAGTGCGGATCACGGTCGCGGCCCGGATCGCACCCGGGCAATTGGCCAAACTGATGCACGACCCGGATTACATGGTGCGTCTCCAGGTCGCGCATCGGCTGCCGCACGGCTCGTTGCCGCGCATGGCCCAGGACCCGGATCGGGAAGTACGCAAGGAAGTGGCCCGCCGACTGCCGCCGTTCGCCCTGGGTCGCATGGCCGAGGACGAGGATGCCGAGGTCCGGCGCATCGCCGCCGCCCGGATGCTGCCGGACGACGCCGCCAGGCTGCTGGCCGACCCGGACTGGCTGGTGCGTCTGGAAGCCGTCCGCAACGCCCCGCTGGCCGCACTGGCGGCGCTGCGCGACGACAGCGAACCTGAAGTCAGGGCAACTGCCCTGGAACGTTTGAACGGAAATCGCCAACACGAGGACGAAACATGAATGGCTGCCTGCCCGACGAAGCAACCCTTCAACGCCTGAGCACGGAGATCGAGACCGCACCACCGCGCCCGCACCACAGCGCGTTGCTGGCCAGGCTGGCCGAACTGCTGCCGGGCTGCGATTTCCGTTTCGCGCTGACCCGCGGCGGCTGGTACCGCCCCGGCGGCCTGATCCGCCCGGACGGCACCCGGGTGACCGACGACCTGGAACGCTGGGCCGAGACGGAACTGGCCGGCTGCGGCGGCGACCTGGCCGAATGCATCGAGCGTCACGACGGTGCCGGCCTGCTGGCGACCCGGCACACCGGCCGCAGCCACTATTTCGTCGGCGCCTATGGCCCGGGGGCGGCCGACTTCGTCCAGCTCGAGATCGAGGAACTGCAGGAAGTGCTCGACCGCCGTCTGCTCGATCCCGCCAGCCCGCCCACCGACCTGATGGAATTGACCGATCCGGTGGCGCCGCTCTGTGTCGACCCACTGCCGGTGGCACGACCGTATTACCGCTTCCGGCGCCTGACCGACATCCGCCAGGTGCTGGCCCGGCAATGCAACCCGGGCGACGGCAGGGCGCCGCTGGCCCGCTTCATGGAAGAATGGGAGCGCAGCCAGGCCGCCGTCCGCGGCCACTTTTCCGACCGCTGGGTGATCGCCATCCGCGAACACCAGGACCGTTACCGCAACCCCGTGCTCAGCGCCTCGCCTGTTCCCCGCCATGCCCGCAAGCTGAAGACATTCCATTGGCACGACGCGGCCCGCGGCGTCGAACTGGCCGACCAGATCCAGCGCTTCGACCGGGTCGCGGGCTATCCCTCGGCCTGGTACTTCCACCTGGTGGCCGGCGGACTGGTGCCCCGCACCCTGGCCTATGCCTTGAAATCCGACCTGGACGATGGCTTCAGCTACCTGCCCGAGGCCGGGATGCAATTGCTCAACGAGTGGGTCGGCCAACCCTACGGAATCTGAGCAGCACGACCGATCTCCCCTGGAATGCGATGGAAGACAAGGCATTACTGCTGCGCTACGAAGGGGCCTTTCCACCCCGGGAGTGGGAACGCATCGGGGGCGAGCGCATCGCCTCCGGAGTCTGGCGCTTCGCATTCGAGGACGAAGATCGCCTGAGCCAGCACCTCGACGCGCTGGCCAGTGCGACCGACCCGCAGACCCAGCGCGACACCCTGGCGCTCACCCTCGACGACGCCAGCGGCATGCCAGGCGGCATCGATCTGCTGGCCAACATCCGGACCCTGGACGTACTGATCATCCGCAAGCGCTACGGCTGGCTGCTGGGCGACTTCGAACACCGCGTCCGGATCCATTTCCAGCCCATCCTCGACCTCAACGCCGAGGGCCAGATCATCGCCTACGAGGCGCTCTGCCGGCTGGCCGACCCGATGGGGCCGCTGCTCGCCGGCGGCCAGGCCTTCGCCCTGGCCAGCGCGGCAGGCCGGGCCGGCGATCTCGACGTGGCCAGCCAGAATCTCGCCCTGGCCCGCAAGGCGGCCGGCATCGCCCGGGGCGTTTCGCTCTTCCTCAACGTCCTGCCCCAGAACCTGCTCCAGGCCCCCTGGCGGCAGCGCATCGTCGAGCGCATGGACGAACTCGACATCGACCACAAGGACGTGGTGATCGAGGTGGTCGAGAGCGAGCAGGCCGATCCGTTGGAACTGGCCGCCGCCTGCGATGACCTGCGCCGGGCCGACATCCGCATCGCCCTGGACGACATCGGCGCCGGCTTCAACGGCCTGTCGACCCTGGCCGCGGTACGCGCCGACTTCATCAAGATCGACCGCGGCCTGGTCCACCAGGCCCAGCGCAGCCGGGTCCGCACGGTGCTGATGGAGGCGCTGGTATCGATGGCCCAGCGGCTCGGCACCCGAGTAGTCGCCGAAGGCCTGGAGCGGCCGGAGGACATCCTGTTCTGCCGCGAGATGGCCATCGGCTACGCCCAGGGCTTCTACTTCGCCCGGCCCAGCGAGCGGCCCGCCGCCGAAGTGGTGCCACCGCCGCCGCGCATGGCGCGCACCACCAGCCGGCCGGTGGTCCGGGTCGACCTCACCCAATTGATGGACAGCGCCCCATCCCTGGACGTGTCCGAGTCCCAGGAGGCCGCTCGGGAGCTGTTCCGCGAGCAGCCCTTCCTGCCCTCGGTGGTGCTGACCGACAGCGGCCACCCGGTCGGCCTGCTGCCGCGCGGCGCCGCCATGTCCCCGGCCCACATCAGCCTGGGCAAGGCCTGCAAGCCCATCCGCCACATCCTGCCGGCCGAGGCCAGCCCGGCCGCCCTCGCCCGCCGCCTGTTCCAGGCGCGGCAGTCCGAGGATCCCTGGGTCGTGGTCTCCGAGCAGGGCAAATACCTGGGCAACGTTGCGCCGGCCATGCTGGTTGGCAGCCTGATCAGCCCCCGGGGAAGCGGCGACGAGACTCATCCGCTGACCCAGCTGCCGACCGGGCCGGGCCTGCGCCACATCCTGGAAAACCGTCTGGCCGGCAGCCGGCCCTGCGTCCTGGTCTACATCGACCTGGACCACTTCAAGGCCTACAACGATCGCTACGGCTTCGTCCGCGGCGACGCCATGATCCGCCTGCTGTCCGAACTGCTGCGCCACGCCTTCGTCGTCCGGCCCGAGCTGTACCTGGGCCACATCGGCGGCGACGACTTCGTGCTGATCGCGGAAGAGGAGGACGCGGCCATGCTGGCGACCCTGCGCCGCGTCATCGCACTGTTCCACGACCTGGCGCTGCATCTGTACGACGAGAACGACATCCAGCGCGGCTATTTCGAGACCGGCGACGCCCACCCCCATCCCATCGCCGACGTCTCGGTCGCGGTGGTGGACGGCAGCACCGGCCGGCCAGCCACGGCGGCGGTCGCGGCCGAGCGGGCGGCGGCGATGAAGAAGGTGGCCAAGGGCCGGACGGGCAGCGTCATGGTCAAGGAAGGCGCGCCGCCCGCCATCATCCCCATCGACGACCGAGGCCGCGGCAACACCTGGGGCCACAACGCCATTTCGGCCCTGGAGCGGATCGGCAGCCGGCCGCGCAGGGCCGACCCGCACTTGCTCGACTCCGATTTCGCCAACTACCCCTATTTCGAAGTAGTGTTCGAACTGGACGGGCAAGGCGTGCAGCGCTACCCGAACTGGATCAACCCGGACATGTACGGCCGCATCAAGGCCGGCGGCAAGGGCACGGACCGCACCCACCAGTCCTACTTCCGCAGCGTGACCGGCAGCCGCCAGCCCTACATCTCGCCCATCTACCTGTCGAGCGCCACCGAGGACTTCTGCCTGACCGTGGCCTCGCCCCTGCTTGCGGCGGACGGCGAGGTCGACGGCGTGCTGGTGGCCGACATCAACATCGCCTCGCTGGCTGAATGGGCGATCCGCCGGGAACATTTCTCGGAATGAGCCGATGTCGCCAGGGCCGCCGCCGGCCCGCCGGGCCGCGTCGACATCGACTAAACAGTGTGGTTTTGTGGGCCGAGCTGTCGGTTCCAGCCTCGCTGTCAGGTTTGCTACACGCCGGGTTCAAAACATTTTCATTCAACATCAACAGCTTAACCATTGGCACGGCAATTGCGAAAGGACCTATATATTTCATCGAGGTACAGGCCGACCATCATGCAAACCAGCAAACAGATCGCCGAACTGCTCAACGAGCCCGCGTGCTCGCACAACGCCAAGTCCAAATCCGGCTGCGCCAAGACCAAACCGGGCGCGACCGCCGGCGGCTGCGCCTTCGACGGCGCCCAGATCGCCTTGCTGCCGATCGCCGACGTGGCCCACATCGTCCATGGCCCGATCGCCTGCGCCGGCTCCAGCTGGGACAACCGCGGCACCCGCTCCACCGGGCCGACCCTGTACAAGATCGGCATGACCACCGACCTGACCGAGCAGGACGTGATCATGGGCCGCGGCGAGAAGCGCCTGTTCCACGCCATCAAGCAGGCCGTGGACGAGTACCACCCGCCCGCCGTGTTCGTCTACAACACCTGCGTCCCGGCCCTGGTCGGCGACGACGTCGACGCGGTCTGCAAGGCCGCCGCGGAAAGGGTTGGGGTGCCGGTGATCCCGGTCGACGCGGCCGGTTTCTACGGCACCAAGAACATGGGCAACCGGCTGGCCGGCGAATCGATGTTCAAATACGTGATCGGCAGCCGCGAACCGGAGCCGGCCAGGCCGCACCCGGCCGGCATCAAGACCCACGACATCTGCATGGTCGGCGAGTACAACATCGCCGGTGAGTTCTGGTCGGTGGCGCCGCTGTTCGACGAACTGGGCCTGCGCATCCTGGGCAGCCTGTCGGGCGACGCCCGCTTCCACGAAGTCCAGACCATGCACCGGGCCGAGGTCAACATGGTGGTCTGCGCCAAGGCGCTGCTCAACGTCGCCCGCAAGCTGCAGACCCAGTTCGGCGTGCCCTTCTTCGAAGGCAGCTTCTACGGCGTCACCGACACCTCCAACGCCTTCCGCGAGTTCGCCAGGCTGATCGGCGACCCGGACCTGACCGCCCGCACCGAGGCGATGATCGCCCGCGAGGAGGCCAGGGCGAATGCCGCGCTGGAACCCTGGCGACAGCGCCTGAGAGGCAAGCGCGTGCTGCTCAACACCGGCGGCGTGAAGTCCTGGTCGATCGTCTCGGCGCTGCAGGACCTGGGCATGGAAGTGGTCGCCACCGGCACCGGCAAGTCCACCGAAGAGGACAAGGAACGGATCCGCGAGCTGATGGGCGAGAAGACCAAGATGCTGACCGACAGCAGCCCCAAGGCCCTGCTCGCCACCATCGAGGAATACCGGGCCGACATCCTGATCGCCGGCGGCCGCAACATGTACGTCGCGCTCAAGGCCCGCATCCCCTTCCTCGACATCAACCAGGAACGCGAATTCGCCTATGCCGGCTACGACGGCATGGCCGAGCTGGCCCGCCAGCTGGCGCTGACCATGGAAAGCCCGGTCTGGGCCCAGGTGCGCAAGCCCGCCCCCTGGAAGAAGACCGACGTGCCCGGCGTCGAATTGAGCGGCATCGGCTGAATCCCCTCAAAGGAACAGCCAGTAGACCAGCAGGTTGAGCAGCGTCAGCGGCGCGCCAATGGCGAGGAAGCGCCAGAAGCCGAGGTGGGCGCCGCGCCGCTCCGCGGCCTGGACGATGATGACGTTGCTGGCCGCGCCGACCAGGGTCAGGTTGCCGGCCACGGTGCTGCCCGCCGCCAGCGCCAGCAGTGCTCCGACCTGACCGCCGCCGTCATGGACCAGCGGCAGGGCCAGGGCCACCAGGGGCACGTTGGAGACCAGTTGGCTGAGCAGCGCGCTGCCGGCCAGCAGGACCGGCATGCTGGCATAGGCCGCCGGGTCGGCCGCCAGCCAGGCCTGGACCGCGCCGCTGTCCCAGACCGCGCGGACCAGCACGAACAGGGCGGCGAAGAAGACCAGGGTGTGCCAGTCGATGTCGCGCACGACTTCCAGCCGACGCGGACTGGCCAACAATATCGGTGCGCAGGCCGCGGCCGCCACCGTCCACATCGGCAACTGGAACGCCGACCCCGCAAGCGCCAGGCCGATCTTGGCGCAGACCACCGCCGCCATGGCGGCCAGCCCGGCGCCCGCCAGCCACGCCAGCCTTGCGTCGTCCAGCGCCGGCTGCTCGTGCAGCAGTGCACGACCGTGGAACGCCTTGCGGAAGGCGAAGCGCAGCACGGCCCAGGCCAGCAGCAGGTTGAGCAGGGTCGGCAAGGCCAGGGTCGCGAAGAAGTCTAGGAACGGATTGGCCAGCCCGCCGTGCAGGGCGATGAGCAGGTTCTGCGGGTTGCCGATCGGGCTCATCACCGAGCCCAGGGTGACGCCGAAGGCCAGGGCGAGCAGCAACAGGACCGGCGGCAGGCGGTGGACACGGGCCAGGACGAGCATGAGCGGCGTGCCGATCACCGCCAGGGTGTCGTTCATGAGCAGGGCCGAAGCCAGGCCGCTGCCGACCAGCACCGCCAGCACCAGGCCCTCGGCGCTGCCGACGCGGCCCAGCAGGCGGCTGCTGGCCCGATACAGCAGGCCGCTGGCAACCAGCGCCTGGCCCAGGACGAACACCCCGGCCAGGAAGCCGATCACTTCCCAGTCGATCGCCTGCCAGGCGGCGGCCGGCGCGATGGCGCCGCCCAGCAGCACGACCAGGGCGCCGCCCAGGACGATCTGCCAGATCGCCAGGCGGCCGCGGGCGAGGTGGCGGAAGGCGATCAGCAGGAAGACGGCGAGCAGGGTCCAGAGCGGCAGGTTCATGGCCCGGCAGTATCGGCCAAAACCAGCCGGCCGGGCAGGTTCCGTCGGCCAAAAAACGGGGGTGCGGCGGCGCTGTCATCTTCCGGGAACATCGCGATGCTATTCATGTCTTCGAACATGCCGACCCGAAACTCTTTCCGCCCCGACTCGCAATTGACGTCCACGCCCCCCGAACTCGCCGCGCAGCTGATCCCGCAGCTCGCCGAACTGCGCCAGGATGCCCTTGAACTGGAATCCAGCCACGCCCGGGACATCCTGGCCGTTCCCGACAGCCACCGCGACAGCGCCCGCAACCTGTTGCATTACCTGTCGCTCAGGCAGCGCGACATCCGCAGCCTGCAGCGGCAACTCGCCCTGCTCGGCCTGAGCCGGCTGGCCCGCTCCGAGGCGCACACCCTCGGCACCCTGAACGCCGTGAGCCATGCCCTGCATGCCCTGGCCGACAGCGAGCCGGCCAGCCCCGGCATGGGTCTGGGGATCGACATCCAGGCCGGCGACGCGCTGTTGCACAAACACGCCAAGGCCCTGTTCGGCGAACCGCGTGCCCACGACGACAGCCACATCATGGTCACCCTGCCCAGCGAGGCGGCGACCCAGCCCCAGTTGCTGCGCGACCTGCTCGACGCCGGCATGGACATCGCCCGCATCAATTGCGCCCATGACGGCCCCGACGACTGGCTGGCCATGATCCGAAACCTGCGTGACGCGGAACGCGCCACCGGCCGCCAATGCCGAATCCACGCCGACCTGCCCGGACCGAAGCTGCGCACCGGGGCGATCGAGCCGATCGGCCGGCTGGCCGAGTTCAAGCCCCAGCGCGACGCCTGGGGCCGGGTGACGGCGCCGGCCCGCATCTGGCTGACGCCGCGCGACCGGCCGGAAGTCCCGGCCCTGGACGTCGACGCCACCCTGCCGCTGGACGACGCGCTGATCCGCACCGCCAACGCCAAGGACATCCTGGAAGTGGAAGACAGCCGCGGCTCGCTCCGCCAGTTGCGGCTCAAGGAGCGGTTCGGCGACTCCTGGCTGGCGCACTGCTTCCAGCGCGGCTACATCCCGGACGGCAGCGCGGCCGCACTGTACCGGGCCGACGAAGGCATCGCCCGCGGCACGGTCGGCCCCCTGCCCGAGGTCTGCCTGCCGATCAAGCTCGGCATCGGCGACAGGCTGCTGGTCACCGCCGGCGACCGGCCCGGCGCCATGGCCGAGCACGACGAGGCCGGCCGCCTGGTGCGGGCCGCCGCCATTCCCTGCACCCTGGATGCCGTGTTCGACGCCACCCGGCCGGGCCAGGCCATCTGGTTCGACGACGGCCGCATCGGCGGCCGCATCCTGGAAAACCGCGACCGGGTCATCGACGTCGAAATCAGCCACGCCTCGCCCCAGGGCAGCAAGCTGCGCCCGGAGAAGGGCATCAACCTGCCCGACACCGACCTCGATATTCCGGCCCTGACCAAACAGGACCGGACCAGCCTGGCCATCCTGGCGCCCCACGTCGACATGGTCGGCCTGTCCTTCGTGCGCCGGCCCAGCGACCTGACCGACCTGCACCGGGAACTGCAGGCCATCAAGGCGACCCACCTGGGCACGGTGATCAAGATCGAGACCCGCCAGGCCTTTGAGCAGCTGCCCGCCATCCTGCTCGCCGGCCTGCGCAATCCGCCGCTCGGCATCATGGTGGCGCGCGGTGACCTGGCGGTGGAGGTCGGCTTCGAACGCCTGTCCGAGGTCCAGGAGGAGATACTCTGGCTGTGCGAAGCCGCCCACGTGCCAGTGATCTGGGCCACCCAGGTGCTGGAGACGATGACCAAGCGCGGCGTGCCGTCCCGGGCCGAGGTCTCGGATGCCGCCCTGGCGGCGCGGGCCGAATGCGTCATGCTCAACAAGGGCCCCTACATCGTCGAGACCACCCGCTTCCTGAACGGCGTGCTGAATCGCATGCACGGCCACAGCGCCAAGCGTTCGCCCATGCTGCGCCGCCTGGCCGTGTCCGAACTGCCGGAAAGGAACACGCCCTAGGCCGGACTTGCGGAACCGGCCGGGTCGGACCTAGTCTGTTTTGCATGAACCCGAGCAAAGTCGACCGCGACCACCTGAACCGCCTGGAGGACCTGCCCAACATCGGCCCGGCCATGGCCGGCGACCTGCGCCGGATCGGCGTCGCCACGCCGGACGACCTGGCCGGCCGCGACCCGGTCGGGCTGTACGAGCACCTGTGCCAAGCCGCCGGCACCCGGCAGGATCCCTGCGTGCTGGACGTGTTCATGTCGGTGGTCAGCTTCATGGACGGCGGCCCGGCCCTGCCCTGGTGGGCGTTCACCGAACGACGCAAGCGGCTGGTCGGCGGCCGGAACGGGGCTTGACCGGCCCTGTAGAATAGGGCGTTGACCCCGATGCCGAGAACCGCCGTGCCCGATTCCCTGACCGACCTGCTGGCCGCCGCCTATTCCGCGCGGACCGGCCTGATGACGCGCCTGCATGCCGAGCAGACCGACGCCTACCGGCTGTTCCACGGCAGCGTCGAAGGCCTGCCCGGCCTGACCGTGGACCGCTACGCCGACCTGGTCCTGGTGCAGAGTTTCCACGAGCCGCTGACGCCGGAGCAGCAGGCCGCGATCGAGGACTACTACGGCGCCGCGCTGCCGGACGCGGCGGTGATCTACAACGACCGCAGCCAGGCCAATTCCCGCATCCGCAACCCGCTCACCGAAGCGCAGAAGATCGCCGCCCACACCCCGCGCATCGCCCACGAGATGGGTGTGGCCTACCGCATCCAGGGTCGCCACGCCGGCCAGGATCCCTGGCTGTTCCTCGACCTGCGCGCCGGCCGGCGCCGGGTGATGCGGGAAGCGCCGGGCAAGTCGGTGCTCAACCTGTTCGCCTACACCTGCGGGGTCGGCATCGCCGCCGCCAAGGCCGGCGCGGACTTCGTGGTGAACGTCGACTTCGCCGAATCCAGCCTGGCCGTGGGCCGCGAGAACGCCCGCCTCAACGAGCTGCCGATCCGACCCCGTTTCGTGCAGAGCGACGTGTTCCCGGCGGTGCGCCAGTATGCCGGCCTGGGCCAGCCCAAGGTGGTGCGCGGCAAGCGCCTGCCACCGTTCCCCGCGCTGGAGGCACGGCAGTTCGACCTGGTCTTCCTCGATCCGCCCCGCTACGCCAAGAGCCCGTTCGGCGTGGTCGACCTGATCCACGACTACCCGGCCCTGTTCAAGCCGGCCCTGCTGGCCACGGCCGAGGGCGGCACCCTGATCTGCTGCAACAACGTCGCCGAGGTCGGGCGCGAGTCCTGGCTCGACCAGCTGCAGCGCAGCGCGCACAAGGCCGGGCGGGAGATCCGGGACATGGAATGGATCCCGCCCGAGGCCGATTTCCCCAGCCCGGACGGCAACCCGCCGCTCAAGATCGCGCTGCTGCGCGTCTGAGCCGCCGACCGGAACGATTTTCCCGACCGCCGCTCAAACCAGCGGAACCGCCAACCCGACGACCCGATAGGAGCCCCGACCTTGTCTTTCGCCCCAAGCCGTATCCTCGCCGCGCTGACGCTCGGCGCGTTGACCATCGCCGGCGCCTTTGCCGCGCCGCTGCCGATCCTGCCCGATCCGCCCAACGTCAACGCCAAGCACTACATCCTGATCGATCCGGCCTCCGGCCAGGTCCTGGCCGAACGCGCCGCCGACGACCCGGCCCCGCCGGCCAGCCTGACCAAGATGCTGACCGCCTACCTGACCTTCGACGCCCTGGCCAGCGGCCGCCTGTCGCTCAAACAGGAGGTCCCGGTGACGGTCGAGGCCTGGAAGGCCGGCGGTTCGACCATGTTCCTGCAGCCCAACCTGCCGGTCACCGTCGAACAACTGATCAGCGGCATGGTCGTGGTCTCCGGCAACGACGCTGCCATCACCATCGCCGACGCCATCGCCGGCAACACCGACAGCTTCGTGCAGATGATGAACGCGACGGCCAAGCAGTTGGGCATGAGCCACAGCCGCTTCAGCAACGTCAACGGCCTGCCGCCCGCGGTCAACCTGGTCAGCGCGCGCGACATGGGCCTGCTGGCCGAGGCCATCGAGCGCCGCTTCCCGCAATACATGCACTACTTCGCCGAGCAGACCTTCACCTACAACCGCATCACCCAGCGCAACTGGAACCCGCTGGTGTTCAGCGACGCCACGGTGGACGGCATGAAGACCGGCCACACCGACGAGGCCGGCTACTGCCTGGTGGCCACCGCCAGCCGCAACCACCGCCCCCTGATCGCGGTCGTGATGGGCTCCGACACGCGCGGCGACAGCGCCCAGGCGGCTGAGGCCCTGCTCGACTACGGCTACCGCTTCTTCGAAACACGGCAGGCCTACAAGGCCGGCCAGGTGCTCGCCACCCTGCGCGACAACCAGGCCAGCCCGGCGAGCATCCGACTGGGTGTGACGGCGAACGCCTACGTCACCGTGCCGATCGGCCGCTATGCCACGCTCACGCCGAAGCTGGAACTGCCCGCGAACGTCGCACTGCCGCTGAAGCCCGGCCAGGTGGTCGGCAAGCTGGTGCTGAGCGACGGCCAGGGCACGCAGGCCGAAATCCCGCTGGTCACGCTCGAACCGGTAGCCAAGGCGAACTGGCTGGTGCAGGCCTGGAACTACGTCGCGGGCAGCGTCGAACGGCTTTGAGCATCCCCGCCCCGAAAAGCGGGGGAGGGGATGCCCTTTGAACGTGGCCTCATGGCGCAGCGCATGCGGCGCCACCGAGCCGCTGGATCCCCTCAGGCAGCGTACATCGGCTTGTCGTCGTTCAGGTTGAGCCAGCCTTTGACGATGCGGTAGACGATCCAGATGCCGTTGGCGACCAGGATCGGCCAACCCACCAGGACCACGAACGTGAGCATGCCGATCACTCCCCAGAGCAGCCCGAACCAGAATGTCCGCATCTGCCAGCGGAAATGGCTTGCCAGGAACGTCCCGGCCACGTCGTCCTTCTTGATGTAGTTCATGACGATGGCGGCGATGGCGGTAATGCCGACCAGGAACGACGCCGCATAGAGCGCATAGATGATCATGGTCAGGTTCTTGGCGGACGGATCGACTTCGACGGCTTCCGAGTTTTCCATTGAGTATGTCCCCTTGTTTGACGGCACCGAAACTCCAGGCATCACCTGCGGCTGCCCGGCGTCCATGCCTGCGGCAGAACATTACATCAAAATCGAGCGGACCGAGATGGCGGCGCCAAACGCGTGCGCCCAATTGCCATCCGCGCAACTTGCGATAGGTCCGGCGAATCCAGGTTTTGCCGCCATCCGA
Source organism: Parasulfuritortus sp. (assembly GCA_036391875.1). Lineage (GTDB taxonomy): Bacteria > Pseudomonadota > Gammaproteobacteria > Burkholderiales > Thiobacillaceae > Parasulfuritortus. The sequence continues at coordinate 5,596 of DASVZA010000011.1, read as the reverse complement.
CGGACATAGCGTTTATCATTCGGCCGTCGCATCACCCGTCGCAAACCATGACCCAGCGCGCCCCTGCGCCAAATCCAGACCACGCCATCGACGACTTGGTGCGCAGCGACATGCTGCGTCTGCTGTTCCGGCAATCCCCGTTCGCGGTGATGGGCGCCTATCTGTCCTCGCTCATACTCGGCTGGCTGCTCTGGGACATGGGCGACCACCGCAAGATCGCAGGCTGGCTGGGACTGCTGAGCCTTTCGACGCTGTTGCGGCTGACGCTGATCATCGCCCACCACCGCGCCAAGGCGGTTCACCTCACCTTGCGGCGCTGGGAACTCGTCTATTGGTCGACCATGGCGGTCTCGGCGGGCATCTGGGGTTTGGGGGCCTTGTTCGTGATGCCGCCGGCCAATTTTCTGGCGGAGGTCATCGTCCTGATCTTCACCGTGGGTTTGGCAGGCAGCGCCGTATTGGCCTATGCGCCCTACGGCAAGATGACGTCATCGGCCATTGCGCTGGTACTGGCGCCGGTGACCCTTTGGTTCCTGCTCCAGCCTGCGCCGCTGCTGCGCGGCCTGGCGCTCGCGACCCTGCTGTTCGCAGGTTCGGCGCTACGTACCTCGTCGGTGCTTTCCGGCGCATTGACCAAGGCATTACGCCTGTCGCACGAGATGGAACTGGCCCACCGTATCTCCTCGCATGCGGCGCAGACCGACGCCCTCACCGGCATCGGCAGCCGGCGCGCCTTCTACGAACGCGGCGAGCAGCTCTTCGGCTATTGCCTGCTGAACCGGTGTCCGCTGTCCGCCATCGTGATGGATATCGACCACTTCAAACAGATCAACGACAGCCACGGCCACCATATCGGCGATGAGGTCCTGCAGCGAGTCGGCGGGCTGTTGCAAACCTCCTTCCGCAAAACCGATGCCTGCGGCCGGCTCGGTGGGGAGGAATTCGCTATTCTGCTGGCCGGCATCACGGTCGAGGAAGCCATCGACGTCGCCGAGAAATTGCGCCGGGCCATTGCCGAACTGGACCTGAGATCGCCCGACGGCGACAGCATCTCCATCACCGCCAGCCTGGGCGTGGCCGATGCAGGCGCCGATCTGCAAACGCTGCTGCAAAAGGCGGACAAGGCGATGTACCAGGCCAAGCTGAATGGCCGCAACCGCGTGGTGGCTGCCGCCGAGGGCGCGCTTTCGGCGGCAATGTCCATTGCCGAGCAAAACCTGGCACCAGCCGCCTGAAGTAGAATGTCGCCCGAAACTCCCGGACGACCCCGCATGCTGCGCCTGACCGAAATCAAACTTCCGCTCGACCATCCCGAAACCGACCTCCGGGCCGCGATCCTCAAGCGGCTGGGCGTCGCCGACGGCGAACTGCTCGGCTTCACCGTCTTCCGGCGCGGCTACGACGCGCGCAAGAAGACGGACATCCATTTCGTCTACACCGTCGACGCCGAGGTGAAGGACGAGCCGGCCGTGTTGAAGCGGCTGCGCGCCGACCGCCACCTCGCGGTCACGCCGGACATGGCTTACCACTTCGTCGCCCAGGCGCCGGCCGATCTGGAGGAACGGCCGGTGGTGATCGGCATGGGTCCGTGCGGCCTGCTGGCCGGGCTAGTGCTGGCGGAGATGGGCTTCAAGCCGATCATCCTGGAACGGGGCAAGGCGGTGCGGGAGCGAACCCAGGACACCTGGGGCCTGTGGCGCAAGGGCAAGCTCAACCCCGAATCGAACGTCCAGTTCGGCGAGGGCGGCGCCGGCACCTTCTCCGACGGCAAGCTGCACAGCCAGATCAAGGACCCGGCCTACCGCGGCCGCAAGGTGCTGACCGAGTTCGTCGAGGCCGGTGCGCCGCCCGAGATCCTATACGTCAGCAAGCCGCACATCGGCACCTTCAAGCTGGTCGGCATGGTCGAGCGGATGCGGGCCAAGATCATCGCCCTGGGCGGCGAGATCCGCTTTTCGGCCCGGGTCGAGGACTTCGAGATCGAGCGCGATGCCGACGGCAACGGCAAGGTCCGGGCCGTCGTCCTGGCCGGCGGCGAGCGCCTGCCGACCCGGCACGTCGTACTGGCCGTGGGCCACAGCGCCCGCGACACCTTCTACAAGATCCACGAACGCGGCGTCTTCGTCGAAGCCAAGCCGTTCTCGATCGGCTTCCGGGTCGAACACCCGCAGTCCTTGATCGACCAGGCCCGGTTCGGCAAATTCGCCGGCCATCCCGCCCTGGGCGCAGCCGACTACAAGCTGGTCCACCACTGCGGCAACGGCCGCTCGGTGTACAGCTTCTGCATGTGTCCGGGCGGCACGGTGGTCGCCGCCACCTCCGAGGAGGGCCGGGTGGTGACCAACGGCATGAGCCAGTATTCGCGCAACGAACGCAATGCGAATGCCGCATTGGTGGTCGGCATCACCCCCGACGATTACCCGGGTGACCCGCTGGCCGGAATCGAATTCCAGCGTCGCTGGGAAGGGGCCGCGTTCGAGGCCGGCGGCGGCAGTTATGCGGCGCCGGCGCAGAAGGTGGGCGACTTCATCGCCGGCCGGCCGTCGACCGAACTGGGCGCGGTGGTGCCGTCCTACACGCCGGGCATCCATCTCACCGACCTGTCGACCTGCCTGCCCGAGTTCGCCATCACGGCCATCCGCGAGGCGTTGGTCGCCTTCGGCAAGCAGATCCACGGCTTCGACATGAACGACGCCCTGCTGACTGGCGTCGAGACCCGCACCTCGTCGCCGATCCGCATCACCCGCGACCGGGTCAGCTACCAGAGCCTGAACACCAAGGGCCTCTACCCGGCCGGCGAAGGCGCGGGCTATGCCGGCGGCATCCTCTCCGCGGCGGTCGACGGCATCGAGGTGGCCGAGGCGGTGGCGCTGGACATGGTAGGTCAGCCGATTTGAACAGGCCGTCATGCCCGCGCAGGCGGGCATCCAGAGAATTATTGAACTGGGTTCCCGCCTGCGCGGGAACGACGAATTGACCGCCGTCGTCATCGGCGGCGGCCCGGCCGGGTTGATGGCCGCCGAGGTGCTGAGCGCGGCCGGCATCCCGGTCGACCTCTACGACGCCATGCCCTCGGTCGGCCGCAAGTTCCTGATGGCCGGCAAGGGCGGCCTCAATCTGACCCATTCCGAACCGCTCGACGCCTTCCTCTCGCGCTATGGCGACCGCCGGCCGCAGCTCGAACCGCTGCTCGCCGCCTTCGGCCCGGACGCGTTGCGCGACTGGGCGCGCGGGCTGGGCGTCGATACCTTCGTCGGCAGCTCGGGCCGCGTCTTCCCGACCGAGATGAAGGCCGCGCCGCTCCTGCGCGCCTGGCTGCACCGGCTGCGCGTGGCCGGGGTACGCTTTCACGTCCGCCATCGCTGGCTGGGCTGGACGGCGGAAGGCCGATTGCGTTTCGCCGCGCCGGACGGCGAAAAGACCGTCGCCGCCGCCGCCACCGTTCTGGCCCTGGGCGGCGGCAGTTGGGCCAGGCTCGGCTCGGACGGTGCCTGGCGGCCCGAACTGGAACGGCACGGCGTGGCGGTGGCGCCGCTGCGCCCGGCCAATTGCGGCTTCGACGTGAGCTGGAGCGCGCACTTCCGCGAACGTTTCGCCGGCCAGCCGCTGAAATCGGTGACGCTCAGCTTCGGTGGCGAAACCCGGCGCGGCGAATTCGTGGTCACCGGACACGGGGTCGAGGGCAGCCTGGTCTATGCCTTCGCCGCCCGGCTGCGCGACGCCATCGAGGCCGACGGCTCGGCCACCTTCCTGCTCGACCTGCTGCCCGACCGGACGGCCGAGTACGTCGCCGCCGAGGTCGCCCGGCCGCGCGGCAGCCGCTCCCTGGCCAGCCACCTGCAGAGCCGGCTCGGCCTCAAGGGCGTCAAGGCGGGATTGCTGCGCGAATGCCTGGACCGGGACGCGATGCACGATCCGGCCCGGCTGGCGGCGGCGATCAAGGCCCTGCCGATCCGGCTCACCGCCCCCCGGCCCATCGACGAGGCGATCAGCACGGCCGGCGGAATCGCCTTCGAAGCCATGGACGCGCATCTGATGCTGCGCGCACTGCCCGGCGTGTTCTGCGCCGGCGAGATGCTCGACTGGGAGGCGCCGACCGGCGGCTATCTGCTCACCGCCTGCTTCGCCGAGGGCCGTGCCGCCGGCCTGGCTGCGGTCGACCGGCTCAGGGCGCGGGCTGCTGCCCGGCCTGCTCCATCAGCCACGCCCTGAACACCGCGACCTTGCCCAGCGTCAGCCGGTTGGGCGGCATGACCAGGTGATAGGCCAGCCGGCTGTCGATGGTCTGGCCGAACAGGCGGACCAGCCGGCCGGCCTTCAGGTCTTCGGCCACCAGGCTGTGCCAGACCAGGGCGACCCCCAGGCCGGAAACGGCCGCCTGGATGGTCAGGTTGCTCTCGCCGAAATGCTGGATGCGCAACGCCGTCTCCGGGACGATGCCCTGGGAGGCAAACCAGGTCTCCCAGTCCGGGAAGACCTGGTTGCCGGTATGCCACTCGTCGTTGAGCAGCGGCTTGCGGACCAGATCGGCCGGCGTCGCGATGCCCGCCGCCAGGGCCGGCGAGGCGACCGGGATGATGAATTCCGGCATCAGCCGTTCCTCGTGCAGGCCGCCATAATTGCCGGCGCCAAAGCGGATCGCACAGTCGACATCCTCCAGGCTGAAATCGACCAGGCGCCGGGTGGCCAGCAGGCGCAATTCGATCTCGGGATGGCGGGTCTGGAAGTCGTCCAGGCGCGGCACCAGCCAGCGCGCGGCGAAGGCGGGCGGGGTGGAGACCACCAGCGGGCCGTCGCTGGCCCCGGCCCGCAACTGCGCCACGGCCCGCTCCAGGCGGTCGAAGGCGTCGCTGATCAGCGGCAGTGCGGCCTCGGCGGCATCGCTCAAGGCCAGGCTCTTGCCGCGCTTGAACAAAGGCTGGCCGAGGAGATCTTCCAGCTGCTTGATCTGCTGGCTGACGGCGGCCGGCGTGACGTGCAACTCCTCGGCGGCGCGGGCCATGGACAGTTGCCGGGCGACGGCCTCGAAGGCGCGCAGCGCGGTCAGGGGCGGGAGTTTTCTGGCCATTAGAAATTCTTAACTCAGGACCAACAAAGTCTAGTTTGTTCAAGGCGATTGCGCACTATAGATTTCGTAATCATTAAGTCATGCCGAACGGGAGGGCAACATGCCGAACAACCTCGTCTACCTGCTGGTGACCACCTCCGCCTTCTTCTGGGGCGCCAACTTCGTCCTGGCCGGCTCGGTGCTGGCCGACCTGCCGCCGCTCTGGGCCGCCTCCCTGCGTTTCGTGATCGGCGCCGCGCTGATGCTGGCCATCGCCGTGCGCCAGGGCGACGACCTGCGCAACCTGGCCCGGCGCCATGGCGGCGTCCATCTGCTGCTCGGCCTGCTCGGCATCGTCGGCTTCAACCTGCTGTTCTTCCGCGCCATGCAGACCACCTCGGCCGACAACGGCGCCCTGATCATGGCCACCAATCCGCTGCTCACCACGCTGCTGGCGGCGGTAGCGCTGGGCGAGCGCGCCAGCCGGCGGCAGCTGGCGGCACTGCCGGTGGCGCTGGCCGGCGTCGCCGTGGTCGTCTCGCACGGCAG
>DASVZA010000010.1:0-40440 GCA_036391875.1 Parasulfuritortus sp. | reverse complement strand
CGGCCTTCTCGCCGAGGCGGAACGCGGTCGACGGGCTGGTCGGCCCCATGATCACGTCGCATTGCTCGAAGGCGGCGGCGAAGTCGGCGGCGATCAGCCGGCGGATCTTCTGCGCCTGCAGGTAGTAGGCGTCGTAGTAGCCGTGCGAGAGCATGTAGGTGCCGACGAGGATGCGGCGCTTGACCTCGGCGCCGAAGCCCTCCGCGCGGCTCTTGCAGTACATGTCGTTGAGGTCGGTGTACTCGGCGGCGCGATGGCCGTAGCGCACGCCGTCGAAGCGCGACAGGTTGGACGAGGCTTCCGCCGGCGCGATCACGTAGTACGCGGGCACCGAGAGGCCGGAGTTCGGCAGGCCGACTTCCACGGTCGTCGCGCCGAGCTTACGGTACTCGGCGAGCGCCGCCTCCACCGCCGCGCGCACGTCGTCCGTCATGCCGGCGCCGAAGAACTCCCGCGGCAGGCCGATGCGCAGGCCGGCGAGCGGCTTGTCGAGGTCGCGGGCGTAGTCCTCGGTGGCGCGTTCCAGCGATGTCGAGTCGCGCGGATCGAAGCCGGCCATGGCGTTGAGCAGCAGCGCGCAGTCCTCCGCGCTGGCAGCCATCGGGCCGCCCTGGTCGAGCGAGGAGGCGAAGGCGATCATGCCGTAGCGCGATACCACGCCATAGGTCGGCTTCAGGCCGGTAAAGCCGCACTGGGCGGCGGGCTGGCGGATCGAGCCTCCCGTGTCGGTGCCGGTGGCGGCTGGCGCCAGGCGCGCGGCGATGGCCGCCGCCGAGCCGCCCGAGGAGCCGCCCGGCACGCGGGCGGTGTCCCAGGGGTTCCGCACCGGGCCGTAGAAGCTGGTCTCGTTCGACGAGCCCATGGCGAACTCGTCCATGTTGGTCTTGCCCAGCGTGGGCATGCCGGCGGCCTTGAACCGGCCGATGACGTGGGCGTCGTAGGGCGAGACGAAGTTGGCCAGCATCTTCGAGCCGCAGGTGGTCAGCCAGCCCTCGGCGCAGAAGATGTCCTTGTGGGCGATGGGCACGCCGGTCAGCGGGCCGGCCTTGCTCTCGGCGCGCGCCTGGTCGGCGGCGCGGGCCTCGGCCAGGGTCCGGTCGGCGTCGACCGTGATGAAGGCGTTGAGGGTCGGGTTATGGGCGGCGATCCGGGCCAGGTAGTCCTGGCAAAGCTCGACGCTGGAGGTCTTGCCGCCCGCCAGCAGGTCGGCGAGCTGTTTTAGGGTGTGCTGAGGCATGGCTTATTCGATTACTTTGGGCACCAGGTAGAGGCCGGCTTCGGTCTGCGGGGCGATCGCCTGGTAGGCGGCGCGGCGGTCCGGTTCGGTGACTTCGTCGGCGCGCAGGCGCTGGAACACGTCGCGGGCATGGGCCATGGGCGCCACGCCGGCGGTGTCGACGGCCTGCATCTCGGCGATCAGGCCGAAGATGCCGTTGAGCTGGTTCTGGTACTGGACGGCCTCGTCGCCGGTCACCCGGATACGGGCCAGGTGGGCGATGCGCTGCACGTCTTCGAGGGTCAATGACATGCTCTTTTACACCTTATAAGACAAAGGCTTGTAGGTTATCATACGAAGCTTGTTTTCCGACCAGCGCAAAAGCCAACCATGTTCAGCTTCCTCCGCGGCTATTTTTCGACCGATCTAGCCATCGACCTGGGTACCGCCAACACCCTGATTTACGTGCGTGGACAAGGCATCGTCCTCGACGAACCGTCCGTCGTCGCCATCCGCCAGGGCGGCCCGTCCGGCAAAAAGACCATCCAGGCCGTGGGCATCGAGGCCAAGCAGATGCTCGGCCGCACCCCCGGCAACATCGCCGCCATCCGGCCCATGAAGGACGGCGTGATCGCCGACTTCAACATCACCGAGCAGATGCTGAAGTTCTTCATCAAGAAGGTGCACGACACCCGCCTGTTCCACCCCAGCCCGCGCATCATCATCTGCGTGCCGTCGGGGGCGACCCAGGTCGAGCGCCGCGCCATCCGCGAATCGGCCATCGGCGCCGGCGCAAGACAGGTTTATTTGATCGAGGAACCCATGGCGGCGGCCATCGGCGCCGGCCTGCCGGTCGCCGAGGCCACCGGCTCCATGGTGGTCGACATCGGCGGCGGCACCACCGAAGTGGGCGTGATCTCGCTCGGCGGCACCGTCTACACCACCTCGGTGCGGGTCGGCGGCGACAAGTTCGACGACGCCATCATCAACTACATCCGCCGCAACTACGGCATGCTGATCGGCGAATCGACCGCCGAGCAGATCAAGAAGGAGATCGGCTCCGCCTTCCCCAGCTCGGAGATCCGCGAGATGGAGGTCAAGGGCCGCAACCTGGCCGAGGGCATCCCGCGCAGCTTCAACATCACCTCGAACGAGATCCTGGAGGCGCTGACCGATCCGCTCAACACCATCGTCTCCGCGGTCAAGTCGGCCCTGGAGCAGACCCCGCCGGAACTGGGCGCCGACATCGCCGAGAAGGGCATGGTCCTGACCGGCGGCGGCGCGCTGCTGCGCGACATCGACCGCCTGCTGATGGAAGAGACCGGCCTGCCGGTCATCGTCGCCGACGATCCGTTGACCTGCGTGGTGCGCGGCTCGGGCCGGGCCGTCGAGGAGATGGACCGGCTGGCCACGGTGTTCACGGACGACTGACCCGGGAAACGTTTAACGCCGAACGATCCGGACGCGCCCCATGGCCAATGCACCGATGTTCGCCCGCGCCATGGGGTTGCCCACCCGGCTGGCGCTGTATTGCCTGGTCAGCCTGGCGCTGATGGTGGTGGACAGCCGCTACGGCGCCCTGACCACCTTCCGCTCGGTGGCCGCCTCGGTCATCTATCCGATCCAGGGTTTCCTGGCCAAGCCCTTCAACTACTTCAGCGAAGCCAGCGATTTCTTCACCGTGCACGGCAAGGTGCTGCAGGAAAACCGGCGCCTGATCCTGGAAAGCCAGGTGTTCGCCAGCCGGCTGCAGGGCTATGCCGCCCTCAAGGACGAGAATGCCCAACTGCGCCGGCTGCTCGGCCTGCCGCCGGCGCCCGGCGTCAAGTTCATGGCGGCGGAGGTCATCCGGGTCCAGCCCGATCCGTTCGACCGTCGGATCATCGTCGACAAGGGCGCCATCGACGGCGTCGAGGCCGGCCGGCCGGTGGTCGACGCCAGCGGCCTGGTCGGCCAGATCACCCGGGTCTTCGCCGCCAGCAGCGAGGTCACCCTGCTGACATCCAAGGAACAGGCCGCGCCGGTCCAGGACCAGCGCAACGGCCTGCGCCTGATCCTGTCCGGTAGCGGTTCGGACAACCTGCTGGAGGTGCGCTATCTGGACATGCACGCCGACGTCAAGCCGGGCGACGTCCTGGTCACCTCGGGCATCGACGGCGTCTATCCGCTCGGCATCCCGGTCGCCCGGGTGCTGCGCGTCGATCCGCCCCGGCAGACCCCGTTCGCCCGCGCCGTGTGTCAGCCGATCGGCGAGATCGGCCAGCACCGTCACATCCTGATCCTGAACCCGGCCAAGGCCGCCGCGGCCGGCAAGGTGGATGCAGCCGACAAGGCCAAAGCGGCCGGCAAGACCAGAAATCAGGCCGGCAAGGCCAAAGCCGAGGTCCGCAAATGAACACGGATAAGCCGCTCGTTCCCCAAGGGCCGCTGCTGCTGGCTCCGGTCTCGGCCCGCATGGTGGCCGGCAGCCTGGCCCTGGCCTATCTCGCCACCCTGTTGCCCTGGCCGGATGCCTACAACTGGCTGGTGCCCGACTTCACCCTGGTGGTGCTGCTCTATTGGTGCATCCATGCGCCCCACCGGGCCAGTCTCGGCCTGGCCATGATGCTGGGTCTGCTGACCGATGCCTCGCAGGGCGGCCTGATCGGTCAGCAGGCGCTCACTTATACCCTGGCCGGCTTTGCCGCACTCAGCCTGCGTCGGCGCCTGGAAAATTTCCAGGTCAGCGGCCGGGCACTCCATCTGGCACCGATCTTTCTCGGCCAGGCGGCGCTGAGCCTGCTGCTCGGCCTGGCCTTCCACCAGCCCGACGTCGACTGGCGCTACATGGCCGCCGGTCTCAGCGCAGCACTGGTCTGGATACCGGTGGCCCACGTCCTGGACAGGATCACCGGCTGGACCAACGAGATGCATATCGAGCCGGCCGATAGCGGCGTTTCGGCCAGGGTCGGCTCCAGGCCGCGGAACGGCGGCCGGGGCGTAAAGTGAAGCTGCCTGACGCGCACGAGGAATTCCGGCGCTTCTCCAATCGCATCCGGATCGCCGCGCTCGGCGCCGGCCTGTTGTTCCTGATCCTGCTCGGCCGCTTCGTCTGGCTGCAACTGATCAAGTACGACCGCTACCATGCCCTGGCCGAGAACAACCGCATCGCCCTGGTGCCCGCCGTGCCGGCCCGCGGCGTCATCTTCGACCGCAACAACGTCATCCTGGCCAGCAATTTCTCAGCCTATACCCTGGAAATCACGCCCAGCAAGGTGGGCAACCTGGAGGACACCATCAAGCGCCTGTCGGCCATCGTCAAGATCGACGCCTCCGACCGGCGCCGCTTCCAGCGGCTGCTGAGCGAAAGCAAGGACTTCGAGAACATCCCCATCCGCAGCCACCTGAGCGAGGAGGAGGTGGCCCGCTTCGCGGTCAACCGTTTCCGCTTTCCCGGGGTCGACATCCGGGCCCGGCTGTTCCGCCAGTATCCTTTCGGCAACTCGTTCGGCCATGTCGTCGGCTATATCGGCCGGATCAACGATGCCGACCTGAACGCCCTTGCCGCCAGCGGCCAGGACGCCAACTACCGGGGCACCGACCACATCGGCAAGCTGGGCATCGAGAAGAGCTACGAGCGCTGGCTGCACGGCCAGACCGGCATCGAAAAGGTCGAGGTGGATGCTTCGGGCCGGGCGGTCCGCCTGTTGTCACGCACCCCGCCCTTGGCCGGCGACAACATCTACCTGAACCTGGATGCCAAGCTGCAACAGGTCGCGGAGACCGCCTTCGGCGACATGCGCGGCTCGCTGGTCGCGCTCGACCCCAGGAACGGCGGCGTGCTGGCCCTGGTGTCGGAGCCGGGCTTCGATCCCAACCTGTTCGTCGACGGCATCGATCCGGTCAGTTGGAAGGAACTGAACGACAGCCCGGACCATCCCCTGATCAACCGGGCCTTGCGCGGCCAGTATCCGCCGGGCTCGACGATCAAGCCGTTCATGGCCCTGGCCGGCCTGCAGCTCGGCGTCCGCGGCCCCAACGATGCGATCGCCGATCCGGGCTATTTCATGCTGCCGGGCAGCAGCCATCGCTATCGCGACTGGAAGGTGGGCGGCCACGGCATGGTCGATGTCACTCGCGCCCTCATCGTCTCCTGCGACACCTATTTCTACGGTCTGGCCAACCTGATGGGCATCCAGCGCATGCACGATTTCCTGTCCAAGTTCGGCTTCGGCGAAAAGACCGGCATCGACCTCGACGGCGAGCAGCCCGGCCTGCTGCCCAGTCCGGAATGGAAGGAGAAACGCTACAAGCAGCCGTGGTATCCGGGCGAGACGGTCATCGCCGGCATCGGCCAGGGCTACACCCTGGCCACGCCCCTGCAGTTGGCCGTGGCCACCATGGCCATCGCCGACAACGGCGTCATCTACAAGCCGCAGCTGCTGCGCGCCTGGAGCGATCCGGCCACCGGCCGCATCCACTATGCGGCGCCACAGATCCTGCACAAGGTCGATCTCAATCCGGCCTTCGTGCAGCTGGTCCGGGACGCCATGGTCAAGGTCACCCAGCCGGGCGGCACGGCCGCAGCGGCCGGCGCCGGCGCCCCCTACCTGTTCGCGGCCAAGACCGGCACCGCCCAGGTGGTCGGCATCAAGCAGAACGAACGCTACGACGCCGCCCGCCTGTCCTTGCGCAATCGCGACCACGCCCTGTTCATCTCCTTCGCCCCGGCCGACAACCCCAAGATCGTGGTCGCGGCCATGGTCGAGAACGGCGGCCACGGCGGCACCACCGCCGGGCCGATCGCCCGCAAGGTGATCGACTACTGGCTGCTCGGCAAGCTGCCCGGCGAGCCGGTGAAGCCGGCCGCCGACTCGGCCGGCGGCGAAACCGAGGACAATGGTCCGGTCGAAGAACCTGTCCCTGGCGCGGCACCTGCCGCCCCCGCAACCACAGGAGCCGTGCAAAATGGCCGTTAAATTCTGGCTGCGCCGCCTGTTCAAACATATCGATCCGCCCCTGGTCGGCATGCTGCTCGTGCTGCTGGCCCTGAGCACGGCCGTGGTCTACAGTGCTTCGGGCGGCAGCGACGACAAACTGTTCGCCCACTTCGCCAACATGGCCGTGGCGGTTGCCGCCATGCTGCTGATGACCATGCTGCCGCCGCAGCGGCTGATGCAGTTCGCCCTGCCGATCTACGTGCTGGGCGTGGTCCTGCTGGTCGGCGTGGCCGTGGCCGGCGACGTGGTCAACGGCGCCCGCCGCTGGCTCAACCTAGGCGTGACCCGGATCCAGCCGTCCGAACTGATGCGTCTCGGCGTGCCGCTGATGCTGGCCTGGTACCTGCACGTCCGGCATGAATTCCTGTCCGGGCGCGACTTCGCCGTGGCCGCCTTGCTGCTGCTGCTCCCGGTCGGCCTGATCCTGAAGCAGCCGGACTTGGGCACCGCCATGCTGATCTCGGCCTCGGGCTTCTACGTCCTGTTCCTGGGCGGGTTGTCCTGGCGGGTGCTGGCCGCCGGCGCGGTCGGCCTGGCCGCCTTCATCCCGGTCGCCTGGCGCTACCTTCTGCACGACTACCAGCGCCAGCGGGTGCTGACCATGCTCGACCCGTCGAGCGATCCGCTCGGCGCCGGCTACCACATCATCCAGGCCACCATCGCGGTCGGCTCCGGCGGACTGTCCGGCAAGGGCTGGATGCACGGTACCCAGACCCACCTCGACTTCCTGCCCGAAGGCAGCACCGACTTCATCTTCGCCGTCTATTCCGAGGAGTTCGGCCTGCTCGGCAACCTGGTCCTGCTGCTGCTCTACTCGGGCATCATCTGGCGCGGCCTGACCCTGGCGGTCAACGCCTCCACCCAGTTCGGCCGGCTCCTGTCGGGTTCCATCGTGCTGACCTTCTTCACCTACGCCTTCGTCAACATGGGCATGGTCTCCGGCATCCTGCCGGTGGTGGGCGTGCCGTTGCCGCTGGTCAGCTACGGCGGCACCTCCATGGTGACAGTCATGGTCGGCTTTGGTATCGTCATGAGCCTGGCAGCTCACAAAAAATTAGTCAAAACATGAACTTGTATATCAGAACCCTGATCCTTGCCGGCATCGCGCTGGCCCTGGCCGGTTGTTCCGGCGCCCCCGTGCGCAGCACGTCCACGGCCAAGCCCGTGCCGAGCCACGGCTACTATCTGGACGATGGTCCCGGCGACCATCCGCCGGCCGACCTGGCCGCCATCCCGGACGCCGTGCCCAAGGCGGAACCCCTGAAGGCGGGCGCCAACCGGCCCTACACCGCGCTGGGCAAGGAATACGTCCCGATCCTCAGCGCCCGCGACTACAAGAAACGGGGCCTGGCCTCCTGGTACGGCCGGCGCTATGACGGCAAGCCCACCTCCTCGGGCGAGACCTACGACATGTACGCCATGACCGCGGCCAGCCCCGTCCTGCCCATCCCGAGCTACGCCCGGGTGACCAATCTCAAGAATGGCCACAGCGTCATCGTCCGCATCAACGACCGCGGCCCGTTCCATGACGGCCGGATCATCGACCTGTCCTACACCGCGGCCTGGAAACTGGACGTCCTGAAAGGCGTGACGCCGGTCGAGGTGGACGGCATCGACCCCAGCGCCCCGGATTCGCCGACCATCGTCGCCACCGGCGGGGACGCCCCGGACCCGGCCGCATCGAGCGGGATCCAGACGACCGCGTTGGCGCCGATCGGGCCGGCCAGCGATCCTGCGCCGGCCGCCCAGGCGGCGGCCGCGGCGCCGGCAGAGGCCACCTATCTCCAGTTGGGCGCCTTCTCCAGCGCGCTAGGCGCCGACCAGGTCGCGGAGCAGATCCAGGAACGGGTCGGGACGGGCCTGCCGGCCATCCACAAGGTCCAGGCCGGCAGCGTGATCAAAGTGCAGATGGGGCCGTTCGCCAGCCTGGCCGAGGCCGATCAGGCCGCCCAGCGGGTGGAAAAGGAGACCGGCATCCACGCCTACAAGGTGGTCCGCTGAGTCTTGCGTAAGGGGAACCCCGGCAGTCGCCTGCCGGCCCCTCACATATAATTGCAGGCATCGTTTCGCCAGTTCCGGAGTCCCAATCCCCCATGAACATGCTCAAAGCCCTGCTCCTAACCTTCTTCTTCGTCTTCGGTGCCCAGGCCGCCCTGCCCGTGCCGTCTGCACCGCAGATCGCCGCCCGGGCCTGGCTGCTGGTCGACGCCGGCAGCGGTCAGAGCTTGGCCGAAAAGGGCGCCGACAGCCGGGTCGAGCCCGCTTCCCTGACCAAGCTGATGACCGCCTACCTGGTGTTCAGCGCCATCAAGGAAGGCCACCTGTCCATGGACCAGGCCCTGACCGTGTCGGAAAAGGCCTGGAAGGCCGAAGGTTCGCGCATGTTCGTCAAGGTCGGCAGCCAGGTGAAGGTCGCGGACCTGGTCAAGGGCATGATCGTCCAGTCCGGCAACGACGCCTGCATCACCCTGGCCGAGGGCGTCGCCGGCTCGGAAGAGGCCTTCGTCAGCATGATGAACCAGCAGGCCAAGCGCCTGGGCATGACCAACACCCACTTCGCCAACGCCACCGGCCTGCCCGATCCCCAGCACTATTCCACGGCGCGCGACCTGGCCAAGCTGGCCCTGGCCCTGATCCGCGACTTCCCCGAGGACTACAAGTTCTATTCGATGAAGGAGTACAGCTACTCCGGCATCACCCAGCCCAACCGCAACCGTCTGCTCTGGCTCGATCCCTACGTCGACGGCCTCAAGACCGGCCACACCGAAAGCGCAGGCTATTGCCTGATCGCCTCGGCCAAGCGCGACAACCGGCGCCTGCTGTCGGTGGTGATCGGCGCCGACTCGGACAACGCCCGCACGGTGGAGAGCCAGAAGCTGCTCAACTACGGCCTGCAGTTCTTCGAGACCGTGAAGCTGTACGGCGCCAACCAGCCGGTCACCACCCTGCGCATCTACAAGGGCACCTCGGGCAGCCTGGGCGCCGGCTTCACGCGCGACTTCTACGTCACCATCCCGCGCGGCACCAGCAAGCAGATCCAGGCCCAGGTCATCACCAAGCAGCCGATGCTGGCGCCGGTTTCCCGCGGCCAGGCCGTCGGCACCCTGCGCCTCAGCCAGAACGGCAAGCCGATCGGAGACTACAACCTGGTGGCACTGTCCGACGTCGGCGTCTCGGGCCTGATCCGGCGCAGCTGGGACAGCCTGATGCTGATGATCCGCTAAGACCTCGAGATTCCATGAACACGGTCTACCTGAACGGCGACTACCTGCCCCTGGAAGAGGCCCGGATTCCGGTCCTCGACCGCGGCTTCATCTTCGGCGACGGCGTCTACGAGGTGATCCCGGTCTACGACCGGCGGCCGTTCCGCCTGCATCACCACCTCGACCGGCTGCAGCACAGCCTGGACGGCATCCGCCTGGCCAATCCGCTGAGCCGGGAAGCATGGGAGGCGGTCATCGGCCGGATCGTGGCGGCGGCGGAATGGCAGGACCAGGGCGTCTATCTGCAGATCACGCGCGGTCCGGCGCCGCGCGACCACGCCTTCCCGGCCGAGGTCCGCCCGACCGTGTTCGTCATGACCGGCGAGCTCTCCGCGCCACCGGCCGAAACGGTCGCCCACGGCGTGTCCGCCGTCACCGCAGCGGACAACCGCTGGCTGCACTGCGACCTCAAGACCACCTCGCTGCTGGCCAATGTGCTGCTGCGCCAAATAGCGGTCGACGCCGGCTGCGCCGAGACCATCCTGATCCGCGCCGGCCACCTGACCGAGGGTGCCGCGAGCAGCATCTTCCTGGTCAAGGACGGCGTCATCCTGGCGCCGCCCAAGTCCAATCTGGTGCTGCCCGGCATCACCTACGACGTGGTCCTCGACCTGGCCGCCGCCGAGGGCCTGGCGACCGGCATCCGGCCCATTGCCGAGGCCGAGCTGCGCAGCGCCGACGAGATCTGGCTGACCTCGTCGACCAAGGAGATCACCGCCGTCACCACGCTCGACGGCCGGCCGGTTGCAAACGGCGAGCCCGGCCCCATCTTCAGACGCATGCACGACGCCTATCAAATCTTCAAACACCAGGTCATGCGGGGGCGCAATGGCTGAGGACACCCTGCTTGAATTCCCCTGCGACTTCCCGCTCAAGATCATGGGTGCGCGGAGCGACGACTTCGCCCAGACCGTGGTCGAGATCGTGCTGCGCCACGCCCCGGACTTCCGGGCCGAGACGGTGGAGATGCGTGTCTCGAGCGGCGGCAACTACCTGTCCATCACCTGCACCGTGCGGGCCGAATCCAGGCAGCAGTTGGACAACCTGTACCGCGAGCTGTCCGGCCACCCGGCCGTCAAGGTCGTTCTCTGATCCGACGGCCGTCGGCCGTCAGTCGGGCCCCAATCCCATTTCGTAGATCGAGGCGTGTGCGAAGGTCACCGCTTTACGCCGGCTTGGGCTGCAGACGGTGGATCAGGGCGCGGTGGAGCGCCCAGGCGCACAATCCGCAGGCCGCCATGATCCAGGGCAGCGGCGCCGGGCTGGCGCTTTCGATGGTTCCCATGGTCATGCCGGTGAGGCCGGCCAGGCCGAACTGCAACGCGCCGAGCAGGGCCGAGGCGGTGCCGGCACGCTGGCCGTGGGTGGCCAGGGCGGCGGCGCTGGCGTTGGGCACGATGAAGCCGAGGCTGGCGATGGCGATCAGCAACGGCACCATCAGGGCCGGCAGCGACGGCGCACCGAACAGGGGCAGGCCACCCAGCCACAGTCCGACCAGGGCCAGGGTGCGCAGCGCCCGGCGCAGGACGCGGGTCGGTTCCATCGTCCTGACCAGGCGGGCGTTGGCCTGGCTGGCCAGGATGTAGCAGAAGGCGTTGAGGCCGAACAGGCCGGCGTACTGGTGCGCCGACAGGTGGTAGAGCTCGATGAACTCGTGCGGCGAGCCGGAGATGTAGGCGAAGAAGCCGGCCATCGCCAGGCCGGAGGACAGGGCGAAGCCCATGAAGGCGCGCTCGCCCAGCAGGGCGCGGAAGTCGGCGCCGATCCGCTGCATGCTGAGCGGCAGGACGTGGCGGGTGTCGTGGCTCTCCGGCAGGCCGAGGCGCATGGCGACCAGGCAGGCGGCGCCGAAGCCGGCCAGGATCCAGAAGATGGCGCGCCAGCCGAGGCCGGTCACCACCCAGCCGCCGATCAGCGGCGCCAGGATGGGCGCCAGGCCCATGACCAGCATCAGCATGGAAAAGGCGCGCGCCGAATCGCGCACGCCACAGCGGTCGCGCACCACGGCCCGGGTGATCACCATGCCGGCGCAGCCGCCCAGCCCCTGCAGCAGGCGCCAGGCGGCCAGGTGGTACAGGCTGGCCGACAGGGCGCAGCCGAACGCAGCCAGGGTGTACAGGGCAAGGCCGAAGTAGAGCGGCGGCTTGCGCCCGAAGCGGTCGCTGAGCGGGCCGTAGAACAGCTGGCCGACCGCGGTGCCGACGAAGAAGCCGGCCAGGGTGTATTCCGGCCGGCCCGGCATGTGGGCGAACTCCGCCGCCATGGCCGGAAAACCGGGCAGGTACATGTCGATCGAAAGCGGACCGATGGCGGTCAGCACGCCGAGCAGGATCAGCCAGGGCGGAAAACCCTCGCCGCAGCCGCCGCTCGCCACCGGGCCGGCGGCCAGGCCGCTCACAACCACTCGCCCAGCTGCACGCCGATGCCCAGCGAACGGGTCCGGTAGTTGTAGTCGATCAGGCTTTCGCCGTAGCCGTCGAACCACTGCACGTAGCCGTGCAGGTTCTTGTACAGCGGATAGCTCCAGTCGAGCTGGTAGGCGCCGTGGCCGGTGCCCGGCACGTAGCGGCCCATGGCGGTGAACTCGTGCTTGCCGTGGTGATAGATGCCGGTCAGCTGGAAGTGGCCCATGTAGTCGAGGATGTCCGGGTTGTCGTCGCTGGCCGGGTTCTCCTGGATGCGGTGCCAGACGCGCAGGTCGAGTCCGAACGGTCCGCGTTCGTAGAAGGTCTCGGCGAAGATCCGGTTCCAGCTGCGCGACAGGGTGCCGGACTGGCCGTTGGACTGGTGGTCGATGCCCAGGTTGAGGGTCCGGATCCGGCCGCCCAGGAAGTCGAAGTCGGTGCGCCAGCGCAGCCAGGCCTCCGGCTCGTGGTCGGTTTCCCGGAAGGGCGAGGACAGGCTGTGGTTGAAGCTTTGCCAGAAGGAGCGGTTGGTATAGGCGGCGATGAGGTCGACGTTCGAGTCGAACAGGTTGAGCGCCAGGGGGAATTTCAGGCTGATCTGGAACTTGGCCTCGACGTTCTGGAAGTTCGGCTGGCCGGGGCCCAGGACGGAGGTGAAAGGGGCCTCGTTGGGCGGGCTGAACTGATAGCCGAAGATGAAATAGCTGGGCCGGTACAGGGCCAGGGCGAAGGGATTGTCGTAGGCCTTCCACTCGTCGGCCAGGCGGTTGTTCACCGAGCCGTCGGTTTCCACCTGCGTCGTGGCGGTCGGTTGCGGCACCGGGGCGGCGGGCTTCTGAACGGCCGCCTCCACCGGCGCGCAGCGCTGGCGCAGTTCGGCCAGGGTGGTGTCCGGCGGCAGGCTGCGCATCAGGTCCAGCAGGCATTGTTCCTGCGCGTTCCGGCCGGCATCGGCGGGGGCCGGCGCGTCTGCCCAGGCCATGGCGGGCAGGGCGGCCAGAACGAGCAAAAACAGACGCATCAGGACTCCTTGCGAAACGCGGGTCGCCCCATGGCCGCCGGGCGGCAGGTCGGTACAGGCAGCGGGGATCGACGGCGGACCCGAAGGCCATGCCGGGCAAACCCGGGCGGATCGACGATCCGGGTGCCGGCAGGCCACGATTTAGTGCGATAGATATTAGTGGGGCGGATAAAATTAAGCCATCGCCTAAACGGAATTTCAACCATGCAACCCATCACCCTTTTGTATTTCGGCGACCTCATGGCCAAGCTGGAGATCGGCCGCGAGAGCCTGCGCCTGCCGCCCAGCGTGAAGGACGTGGCCGGGCTGATGAAGCTGCTCGCCATGCGCGGCGGCGACTGGCAGGCGGCGTTCGGCAGCCAGCGCGCCACCCTGCGCATCACCATCAACAAGCAGGAGGCCGATTTCGCCAGCCCGCTGCAGGGCGGCGAGGAAGTCGCCTTCATCGAGTCGGTCTCGCTTTGAGCAGCGGCCTTCCAAGCAATCTTTGTGAGCGTACGACGATGAGAACGACCGCCCTGATCCTGGCCGTGCTGGCGGCCAGCCCCGTCTTCGCGCAGGATGCCGCGAGCGATGTCAGCCCAGCCCAGATCGCCCTCTACCAAGCCGGCATGGAGGCGGGCTGCAAGGATGCCGGCCAGCGCAGCGGCGACTCGGCCGCCCAGGTCGGCGCCTTCTGCGGCTGCATGGTGCAGGTGCTCAAGACCGAACTCACCCAGGACGAATGGCGGCAGGCCTATCGCTATTCGCTCAATCACCAGGGCAAGGAGGAGATGCAGTTGCTCGGCCGCCATCTCCAGTCGGTCCAGGCCTGCCGCGGCAAGCCTTTCTGAGTCGTTGTCCGCAAGGCGGGGTGGTCCGGCCTAGGCCGGGTCCCGCTGCAGCGCGGCCGTCAACTGCCGGCGCATGTCGCGCCAGTGGCTGCCTTCCCAATACACCCTTCCGCAGACGTCGCAGACGCTGAAGCGCGTCTGTGTCTCGCGCACCTTGGGCGGCAAGCGGTCCAGCACCTCGGCCCGGTCGACCGGGCGCAATGGCGCATTGCAGATCAGGCATAGGCTGAACGGCCGGGCGCAGTCGGCCAGGTCGAGGCGGACCATGATCTCGCGCAGCTGGGCCCACGGCTCGGTCGCATGCAGATAGCAGCCGTGCCGTACCGTGCGCCGCTTGAGCAGTTCGCGGTCCCGGCTGAGGACGATACGGCCCTCGCGCTCGGCGGTCGCCACGATCCCGTCGTCGTCGAAGCCGTTGTCGTACAGCGTGTCGAAGCCGGCCATGCGCAGCAGGCGGGCCAGGCCGCCGAGATGGGCATCGGCGACGAAGCGCGTGACCCGCAGCGGCCGCTCGCGCAGCCGCAGCAGCGGCGTCACGTCCAGCGCCTCGAACATCGGATAGACCGCCACCCGGTCGCCGTCCCGCAGCAGCCGGTCGAAGCCGACCGACTCGCCGTTCACCAGGATAAGCTCGACCTCGGTATGCGGCACGCCCAGCGCCTCGATCGCGTGCTTGGCCGTGGCGTTCTCCGCGCATGGCGCGTCGAATGCCCGGTAGCGCCGGTCCGGCGGCAGGAAGTCGTTCAGTTCTTCGTAGAAGCGGAAGGTGGCGGTGACCATGGGGTCAGTATGGCA
Source organism: Parasulfuritortus sp. (assembly GCA_036391875.1). Classification (GTDB taxonomy): domain Bacteria; phylum Pseudomonadota; class Gammaproteobacteria; order Burkholderiales; family Thiobacillaceae; genus Parasulfuritortus. Next base: position 25,928 of record DASVZA010000010.1, on the reverse strand, counting down.
CCGCGGGGGCGGGTTTTTCTTGCGCAACTGGCCGGTACGTTATTCATTCGAGCCCGGCCATGTTGCTCTTTGGTCGATTACCGGAGCGCCGGGGCCGGCGCAACCGGTTGCCTGAGAGGGGGAGTTACTTGCTTTGGGCCAGGTGCGTCTCGAGCACGCCGGCCTTGCCGTCGGCATCGTTCATCAGATGCAGCTTGGTGCGCGCATAGAGGATGCCCATCTTCACTTCCTGCCAGACATAGGTCAGGGTGCCGGGTTTCACGTCGACATCCAGCGTATCGGTGTTTTCCGCTTCCGAGGTGATGGTGTGCTTGCCCGGGGCGACCTCGGTGTACAGAAAGGTCTTGGCTGCGGTCTGGCCGAGCGGCTTGCCGTCGAGCGCGACGTCCATCTTGACTGCGGCGCCGAACGATTCATTGCGATAGACGTAGATGCCGCCCTTGTCGGCCGGGACCGTGAACGTCTTCAAGGCGGCGTCCTGCTTGGCGTCGCCCATGGGAACGGACGCGCAGCCGGAAAGTGCAGAGGCGACGAGGACGGCAAACAGCAATTTCTTCATGTAAAACTCCCATTCGTTGATTTTGATAACGATCGACAGCAACTGGCTCGCCTTGAGGATAGGCGGGTCGGATTTTAGTGGAATTGCACGGGCGTGGGTATCCAGGCTCCAAGCGGGGGCTTGTCTCCCCCTTGTCGGGAATCGTTTCCGCGCTGCCTTATTTCTTCTTCGCCCGCGGATGCGCCTGGTCGTAGACCTTGGCCAGGTGCTGGAAGTCCAGATGGGTGTAGACCTGGGTGGTCGACAGGCTGGCGTGGCCGAGCATCTCCTGCACGGCGCGCAGGTCGCCGGACGACTGCAGGACGTGGGAGGCGAAGGAGTGGCGCAGGGCGTGGGGGTGGACGTGCTGGCTGATGCCCTGGCGCAGGGCGAGCGCCTTGAGCCGGGCCTGGATCACGCGGGGCGAGATGCGGGCGCCGCGGGCGCCGACGAAGAGGGCCGTGTCGTCGCGGGCGAGAGTCGCCCGGACGGCCAGCCAGTCGGCCAGTGCGGCCAGGGCCTTGGCGCCGACCGGGACGATGCGTTCCTTGCTGCCCTTGCCGAACACCCGGACCTCGCCGCTCTGGCGGTCGACGCTGGTCAGGTCGAGGCCGACCAGTTCCGAGAGGCGCAGGCCGGAGGAATAGATCAGTTCGAACATGGCCCGGTCCTGGACGGCCATCGGGTCGTCGCCGTCGGCTTCGAGCAGCCGGGCCATCTCGTCCGGCGACAGGGTGTGGGGCAGCCGCTTCGGCCCCTTGGGCGGGCGGATGCCGGTGCAGGGGTTGGCTTCGAGCCGGCCCTGGCGGGCCTGGTGGCGGTAGAAGGCGCGCCAGCCGGAGAGCATGCGGGCCAGGCTGCCGGCGGCGTAGCCGCGGCCGTGCAGGGTGGCCAGGAAGCGGCGGATGTCGGGCCCGGTCAGGCCTTCCAGCGGCCGTTCGGCCGCCAGTTCGGTCAGGTGGGCGAGGTCCTCGGCGTAGGCTTCGACGGTCCGGTCGCTGTAGCGACGGGCGCGCAGGTGGTCGAGAAATTCCGGGATGGCGGCGGGCTGGCCGGCCATGCTCAGATGAAGCGGCTGATCGCCGCCGAGGTCAGTTCGCCCAGCCAGTTCAGGTACAGGGTGCCCATCTCGGGGTAGAAACGCTTGGCGTCTTCCGAGGCCATGACCAGCAGGCCCTCGACGTTGGCGTCGCGCAGCGGGGTGAGCGCGAACGAACGCAGGTGCGGCGCGCTTTCGCCGAACCAGGCGCGGATCTCCTCCGGCGCCTCGCCGCCGCACTGGGGCTGGGACAGGCCGGCGGCCAGGACGTGGATGTCCGCACTGACCGGCGTGAATTCAGGCAACTCGTGGCCGGCGCTCCAGATGCGCAGGGTGACGTGGGGAATGGCGAATTGCTCGATCAGGCTGAAGTAGACCGACTCCAGGACCGCGGCCAGCGACTTGGCGCGCATCAGGCCCAGCGACAGGCGGTGCATCTTCTCGCCGATGGAGTCGTTCTCCTCGGCGAACTGGATGAATTCCTTGAGCTTGTTCTCCAGGTTGCGGGTCCGGTCGCGCAGCAGCATGACCTGGCGCTCGCCGATCGAGATGGCCTGGCCGCCGTAGGGGTGGGGCACGTTGATCTGGGCCAGCAGTTCGGAATTGTGGTTGAAGAATTCCGGATTGTCCTTGAGGAACTGGGCGACCTGGTCGTGGGTAAGAATATCAATCGTCATAGCTCAATCTCGCCTTCGAAAACGGTGACCGCCGGGCCGGTCATGAATACGGAACGGCCTTCGCCGTCCCAGCGTATGGTAAGCCGGCCGCCCCGGGTCTGCACTTCGACTTCCCGGTCGAGCAGGCCGCGCGCCATGCCGGCCACGGCGGCGGCGCAGGCGCCGGTGCCGCAGGCCAGGGTCTCGCCGCTGCCGCGCTCGAACACCCTGAGCTTGATCGCGCGCCGGTGCACCAGTTGCATGAAGCCGACGTTGACCCGCTCGGGAAAGCGCGGGTGGTGCTCGATCAGCGGGCCCCATTCGGCCACCGGCGCGGTGTCGACGTTGCAGGTCTCCAGCACGGCGTGCGGGTTGCCCATCGACAGGGCGGCGATCTCGACTGGCTGGCCGATGTCGAGCACGTAGGTGAGGGCGCGGGCGTCGGCGACGAAGGGAATCTCGGCCGGCTCGAAGCGGGGAGGGCCCATGTCGACCGTGACCTGGCCGTCGTCCTCCAGGCGCGGGACGATGATGCCGGAGGCAGTCTCGACCCGGATCTCGCGCTTCTCGGTGAGGCCCTTGTCGTGCACGAAGCGGACGAAGCAGCGGGCGCCGTTGCCGCATTGCTGCACTTCGCCGCCGTCGGCGTTGAAGATGCGGTAGCGGAAATCGACGCCGGCCTGGGTGGGCCGTTCGACCAGCAAGATCTGGTCGCAGCCGACGCCGAAATGGCGGTCGGCCAGGAAGCGGTATTGCTCCGGCGTCAGGGCCAGGTCCTGGTTGATGCCGTCGAGCACGACGAAATCGTTGCCCAGGCCGTGCATTTTGGTGAAGCGGAGGCGCATCGTGCGGCGGGTCGTCAGTAAGGAAGCGATGGACAGTTTAAGGCAGCGGGCAGGGCATGACCAAGCACCGCCTGCTCATTGCCAGGCCGCGGCGGGCAGCTCGGCCGCCAGGTCGGCCATGCGTTTTTCCAGCGTCTGCATGAACGCGTCCTGCTCCAGGCCGCCGCGCAGGGCCTCGCCGACGAACACGTCGCAGAAGAACGGCACCAGGATCGGATCGTCCTTGGGCAGGGCCTTGCCCAGGCCGTGCAGGAAGACCGGGACGACCGGCACTTCCGGCCGCCGCGTCGCCAGCACGGCGATGCCGCGCTTGAAGCGGCCCAGCACCTCCGGCTCGCCCCGGCTGCCTTCCGGGAACAGGACCAGTATCTCGCCCCGCTCGAGCGCCGCCTCGCAGGGCCGGAGCGGGTCGCGGCCGCCGTGCGCGGTACGCTCGATGGGCAGGATGCCGATCACGTTGAGCGAGAACCAGGCCAGCAGCGGGTTGCGGGTGAAATAGTCGGCCGCGGCCACGGGCCGCAGCTTGGGCAGCAGCGCAATCGGGAACAGCGAGATCAGCACCAGGGTGTCGAGGTGGCTGTTGTGGTTGGCGGCGACGACGGCCGGGCCGGCCTTGGGCAGCCGCTGGCGGTGGCGCACGTTGAGGCCCAGCACCACCAGGGCGACCGGCCGGGCGATCAGCAGCCAGAAGGCGAGGCGGATCAGGTGCTGCATGGGTGATGCGTTGGGGAGAGGGCGGTGTGCTTGCTGGGCATGCCGCCTCAGTAATGCAGGTAGTAGAGGAAATGGAAGAACAGCGGCGCGGTGAAGGTCAGGCTGTCGACCCGGTCCAGGATGCCGCCGTGGCCGGGGATCAGGCTGCCGCTGTCCTTCACGCCCAGGTCGCGCTTCAGGGCCGAGATGTTGACGTCGCCGACGAAGCCGGCCAGGCCGATCAGCAGGCCGGCGGCGGGCGCCTCCCAGCCGGTGAGCGGCGTGAGCAGCGGCGCCAGCGCCCAGGCCAGGACGGTGGTGGTGGCGACGCCGCCGAGGAAGCCTTCCCAGGTCTTTTTCGGGCTGACCCTGGGAATAATCTTGCGTTTGCCGAGCAGCTTGCCCCAGACGTACTGCATGACGTCGTTGAACTGGGTCAGGAACATCAGGAACAGCACCAGCCCGGCCGGGCCGCCGGCCGGGTTGACGGCGGCCGGCAGGACCAGCAGGTAGGCCATGTGCGACAGGTTGAACACGGTCAGCATCAGGCCCCAGTGCAGGCTGCCGGCGGCGTGCAGGAAGCCTGCGGTCTCGCCGATGGTGACCATGCGCAGCGGCAGCAGCAGGAACAGGTAGACCGGGATGAAGATGATGAACATGCCGTACCAGCCGATGGCGATCCAGTAGAACTGGATGGGGATGGCCAGGTAGGCCCAGAACAGCACCCGGCGGTCGGCGCGCCGGGTCGGCACCAGCGAGAAGTATTCCTTCAGGGCCAGGAAGCTGACGAAACCGAGGAAGGCCAGCGCGAAGGGCGGCCGCAGCGCCATGGCGGCGGCGAACACGCCGGCCATGACCCACCACGAATTCACCCGGGCGGTCAGTTCGGCGTAGTCGCGCGCCGGGTTGCGGCGGCGCAGCACGAACACGATCAGGCTGGCCAGCGCCAGCAGGACGAAGATGCCGGCCAGGAAGGCGGTCGTGTTGGCCGTGAGCGTGGCGCTGATCATGCGGCCGCGCCCAGGCGCCGGGCGATGGCCCGGCTGCGGGTGACGCAGGTCAGCGCGGAGCCGACGGCGACGATCCAGGCGCCCAGCAGCAGGCTGTAGCGGGTGCCGGTCAGGGCGGTTTCTGCGGCGCCGATCAGGCAGGCCGCGGTCATGGTCGCCATGCGCTGCTGCTTGGCCATCGGTCCGCGGAAGTCCTGTTCCTGGCCGAGCGCGCCGCCCAGGGTGCGGATGTAGGCGGTGAGCGCGGCCGCCAGCGCGCCGAACCAGCCCAGCCAGGGCTGGCCGACGGCATAGCCCAGGGCGACGATCAGCAGCGAATCGGCGACCCGGTCGGGCAGTTCGTTGTAGAGCGCGCCGACCGGCGTCTTGCGGCCGCCTTCGACCGCCACCATCCCGTCGAGCAGGTTGCAGACCAGGCGCAACTGGATGAACAGCGCGCAGGCCGCCAGGCCCCATACGTTCGGCGCCCACACCAGGCAGGCGGCGCCCGCTCCGGCGAAGCCGATGCTGAGCACCGAGATGGCGTTCGGACTGGCGCCGTGCCGCGCCAGCCAGGCCGCCGTGCCTTGCGCCAGGGGATGGGAGCGGCTTTTCAGCGGCCGCCGGTTGGGGATCTCGGCTTCCTGGTTCATGGCGTCATCAATGCGATGTAGTCCTTGTAGATGCAGCGGTCCATCACCACGGTCAGGCCGGCGGCGCGGGCCTTGTCGGCGGCCTCGTCGTGGACGATGCCTTCCTGGATCCAGATCGCCGGCGCCTGGATCGCCAGGCATTCCTCGACCACGGCCGGGATGTGCTCGGCGGCGCGGAACACGTCGACCAGGTCGACCGGAAACGGGATGTCGGCCAGGCTGGCATAGGCCTTCTCGCCCAGCACCGCGTCGACCGCGGGCCGGACCGGGACGATGCGGTAGCCGAAGCGCTGCATGGCCTGAGACACGCCGAAACTCGGCCGGCCCGGCTTGGGCGAGAGGCCGACCACGGCGATGGTCTTCACACGCTGCAGCAGGCGGCGGATTTCATCGTCGGATGGGTTCTGGAAGGCCATTCAAAGCTCCTTGGTTATCAGGTGGCCGTCTGCGGGTACGAGCAAGGACTCGGGCGGCCAAGCTCACGGCGTTTTCAGCTCCTTGATCATCACGTAATCATCCATCACGAGCGCGGATGCGAGCAGGGAGCAGTGCCTGCCGCGCAGCGGGAGGTGCGACCGTCCGCGAGTCGTCCGCAGGGGTTCGTGCGGGAACGGGCGGCCAAGCTCACGACGTTTGCAGTTCCTTGATCATCACGTAATCATCCATCACGAACCCCTCCCCGATGTCCTCCATGATGATGGTCGCGACCGTGAAGCCGTATTTCAGGTAGGCGTCGATGGCCGGCTGGTTCTGCCGGTTCACCCGCAGCAGCAGGCGGCCGTAGCCGTGCCGGACGGCGTAGAGGGCGACTTCGGCGGTCAGCCGGCCGCCGATGCCGTGCCGTTGCCAGTCCGGATCGACGTAGAGCTTGTCCAGTTTGTAGTCGCCGTCCTGCAGCGGGTGGCCGTGGACGAAGCCGACCATCTGGTCGCCGTCCAGGGCGACCAGCCAGAGGTCGCCGCGTGCCAGCAACTGCTTGACCAGGCCGGGCTTGTAGCGCTGGGCCAGCATGTATTCGATCTGCTCCGGCGTGATGATGCCGGGATAGCTGGTGCGCCAGACGCGGCCGGCCAGTTCGACCAGCGCTTCGGCCTCGTCCAGGCGCAGCTGGCGGATTTCGATCTCAGTCATACAGGTCTGGCTCTCCTTCGGGCCGGGTCTTGAAGCGGCGGTGCAGCCAGAAATACTGTTCCGGCATCTCGCGGATGCGGTCTTCGATGAATGCGTTCATGCGCCGGGTGTCGGCGGTCGCGTCGTCGGTCGGGTAGTCCTCCCAGGCCGGATAGAAGCGGGTGACGTAATGGTCGCCGTGCCAGCGGGTGATGCAGGGCACCACGGCCGCGCCGGTCGCCTTGGCCAGGCGCGACAGGCCGGTGATGGTGGCGGTCGGCACGCCGAAGAAAGGCACGAACACCGCGTCGCGCGGGCCGTAGTCCATGTCCGGCAGGTAGTAGAACGGATAGCCCTTGCGGATGGCGCGGATCACCGGCTTGATGCCGTCCTGGCGCGAGATCAGCACCGACTGGCCGAACCGGGTACGGGCGTGGAGCATGAGCCGGTCGAGGTGCGGATTGCGGATCGGGGCGTACATCGAGGTGAAGGTCACCGGCAGCTGGCTGACCCGCACGCCGCCCAGGTTGAGACCGACGAAGTGCGGCGCGAGCAGGATCAGCGGCTTGTTCGCATGCGCTTCGAAATGCTCCAGGCCCTCGAACCGGACCAAGTCCTCCACGTCGGCCCGGCTGCCCCACCAGGAGACGGTCTCGAGCAGGCTGGCCCGGCCGATGGCCTCGAAGTGGGCCTGCACCAGCGCCTCGCGCTCCGTCTCGGGCAGTTCCGGGAAGCTCAGCCGCAGGTTGATCTGCACCACCTTGCGCCGGCTGGCGACCAGGCGGTAGAGCACCGCGCCCAGCGCCTCGCCCAGGCGGGCCAGGGTGCCGACCGGCAACAGCCGCCAGAGCAGCCAGAGGAGGAAGATGCCGACGCGGCTCATAGGGCGGGTCCCTCCGGCGGCCGCTCGCTGCCGCTGATGCGGTGCAGCCGGTAGCTCCACAGGTACTGGGCCGGTAGCCGGCGGATCCGTTCCTCCAGGGCGCGGTTGACGATCCGGGCGGCGGCGCCGGTGTCGGTCGGCAGGTCGGGCAGCGGCTCGATCACCAGGCGGTAGCCGCGGCCCCAGGACAGGCGCTCGCAGCGGAACAGCAGGAGCGCGGCGCGGGTCTTGTCGTGCAGGCGGTAGAGCAGGGTGGGCATGTAGGCCCAGCGGCCGAAGAAGGGCGTCCAGATGCCGTCGCCGTCGTTGGCGTGCTGGTCGGGCAGGACCCAGGCGGCCTCGTTCTGCTTCAGTGCCTTGAACAGGGCGCGCACGCCGGCCAGGTTGGGCTCCACCGCCCGGCCCAGGGTGCCGCTGCGGCCGCGCTGCATCAGTTCGTGCGCCCAGTCCTGGCGCGGCCGGCGGTAGAGGGCGATCATGGGGATGCGGCTGGCCAGGTAGAGGCCGGCCAGTTCCAGGCAGCCCAGGTGCGGGCCGAGCACGATCAGGCCGTTGCCGCGCGCGAGGCCGGCCTCGACGTGCTCCCAGCCGCGCACTTCGCGCACCAGTCCGGTCACCTCGGTCAGCGGCCGCAGCCAGATGGCCGGCAGTTCGCACACCATCTTGCCCAGTTCCATGCCGGCCCGCACGACCATGGCCGGCGAATAGAGGCCGGCATGGCGCAGGTTGTCGGCGATCAGCCGGCGATGGCGGCCGCGCAACAGGGCCAGCAGGCCGAGCAGGGCGCCGAAGAAATGGAGCAGGGCCAGGGGAAGACGGGCCACGAGGCCCAGGAACATAAGCATGGAAAGCGGAGATTTGACCTATTTTGGCCGGAAGACTAGCATGTTGGCTCCGCCGAGTTAACGGACAACTTGCAGGGCGGCAGGGCACCAAGGCCTCAAACAGGTCTCTTGGGCCCGAAATACTGCTAAAGCGTCACCGCTTCCAGGTCCCCGAAGCCGGTAACGCCGGTGAAAGTGTGGGGACGAGCAAGGAAGCTACATGAGCGAATATCTGTTTACCTCCGAATCGGTATCCGAAGGCCACCCGGACAAGGTCGCCGACCAGATCTCCGATGCCGTGCTGGACGCCATCCTGAGCCAGGACCCGACCGCCCGGGTTGCGGCCGAGACCCTGGTCAGCACCGGCCTGGTGGTCATGGCCGGCGAGATCACCACCAAGGCGCACGTCAATTACGCCCAGGTCGCCCGCGACACCATCCGCCAGATCGGCTACGGCGACCCCACCCTGCGCTTCGACGCCGACGGCTGCTCGGTCCACGTCTGCTATGGCCAGCAGAGCCCCAACATCGCCCAGGGCGTGGACCACGCCTCCGACGACTACCTGAACCAGGGCGCCGGCGACCAGGGCCTGATGTTCGGCTATGCCTGCGACGAGACGCCGTCGCTGATGCCCATGCCGATCTACCTGGCCCACCGCCTGGTCGAGCGCCAGGCCCTGCTGCGCAAGGACGGCCGCCTGCCCTGGCTGCGCCCGGACGCCAAGAGCCAGGTCACCCTGAAATATGTCCACGGCAAGCCGCACAGCATCGACACCGTGGTCCTGTCGACCCAGCACAGCCCGGAATTCAGCCCGCCGGACAAGCAGAAGGCCCTGCACGAGGCGGTGATCGAGGACATCATCAAGCCGGTCCTGCCGCGCGACATGACCAAGGGCAACGTCAACTACCTGGTCAACCCGACCGGCTGCTTCGAGATCGGCGGCCCGCACGGCGACGCCGGTCTGACCGGGCGCAAGATCATCGTCGACACCTACGGCGGCGCGGCCCCGCACGGCGGCGGCGCGTTCTCCGGCAAGGATCCGTCCAAGGTCGACCGCTCGGCTGCCTACGCCGCCCGCTATGTGGCCAAGAACATCGTCGCCGCCGGCCTGGCCAGCAAGTGCCTGGTCCAGGTCAGCTACGCCATCGGCGTCGCCCATCCGACCTCGATCATGGTCGAGACCTTCGGCACCGGCAAAGTGTCCAACGAGAAGCTGACCGAACTGGTGCGGCAGCACTTCGACCTGCGGCCCAAGGGCATCGTGCTGATGCTCGACCTGCTGCGGCCGATCTACCGCAAGACCGCGGCCTACGGCCATTTCGGCCGCGACGAGCCCGAATTCACCTGGGAAAATACGGATAAAGCCGACGCGCTGCGCGCCGAGGCGGGTCTGTAGTTCTGTCATTCCCGCGCAGGCGGGAATCCAGCTGAATTCAGCTGGGCTCCCGCCTACGCGGAAGCGACGATATCGTTTCGACGCGACATACGATCACCATGCCCCAGATCATCCTCCACCCCGACAAGGAACGTTCGGTCTTCCGCCGCCATCCCTGGCTGTTCGCCGGTTCGGTCGCCCATCTCAAGGGCCGGGCCAATCCGGGCGATACGGTCGAGGTGCTGGCCGACGACGGCCGGCCGTTGGGCCGGGCGGCCTGGAGCCCGAAGTCGCAGATCCGGGCCCGGATGTGGACCTTCGACCCGGACGAGACCATCGACGACGCTTTCTTCAAGCGCCGCGTGGCACTGGCCGTGGCCCGGCGCGAGGCGCTGCCCGAACTGCGCGGCCAGGACGGCCTGCGCCTGATCCACGCCGAGTCGGACGGCTTGCCCGGCATCATCGCCGACCGCTACGGCGATACGGTGGTGATCCAGCTCACCTCGACCGGCGCCGAGAAGTGGCGCAAGGCGATCGTCAATGCCCTGGTCAAGGTCACCGGCTGCGCCCGGGTCTACGAGCGCTCCGATTCCGACGTGCGCGGCATGGAAGGCCTGGAGCCGGTCACCGGCTGGGTCCACGGCGCCGCGCCGGCCGAGCCGGTATCGATCATGGAAAACGGCGTGCGGCTGGGCATTGACGTCGAAGGCGGCCACAAGACCGGCTTCTATCTCGACCAGCGCGACAACCGCAAGCTGCTGGGCGAGCTGTCGGACGGCAAGACGGTGCTCAACTGCTTCTGCTACACAGGCGGCTTCTCGCTCCAGGCCCTGGCCGGCGGCGCGGCCCACGTCCTGTCGATCGACTCGTCCGGCCCGGCGCTGGACCGGGCGCGGGCCAACCTGGCGCTCAATCCGGACCTGCCGGCGGACCGGGCCGAATGGCTGGAGGCGGACGTGTTCGACGCCTTGCGCGCGTTCCGCAAGGAAGGCCGGAGCTTCGACCTGATCGTCCTCGACCCGCCCAAGTTCGCGCCCTCCGCCGCCCATGCCGAACGGGCGGCGCGGGCCTACAAGGACATCAACCTGCAGGGCTTCAAGCTGCTCAACCCGGGCGGCCTGATGATGACCTACTCCTGCTCCGGCGGCATCGGCCTGGAGCTGTTCCAGAAGATCGTCGCCGGCGCCTCGCTCGACGCCGGGCGCGATGCCCGCATCGTCAGGCGCCTGGCCGGCGCGGCCGATCATCCCATCGGCCTGGCCTATCCCGAGGGCGAATACCTGAAGGGGCTGCTGGTCCAGGCCGACTGACTCCCGCCTGGCCGCGGCCATGACCTCTTGTTGAACATGGTTTAATTTTCCGCCGGGCCGGCCATAGTGGAAACGTGTGTTCCACATCGGGGGGCATGGCCATGTACTCATCCATGTTGGCGAACGGAATCGCTGTGCCGAGCAGGCTGGCCGACCTCGTTGCGTTGTCCTTCTTCGCCCTCTATCTGGCCGGTGCATCCGCCTCCAATACCAGCGTCGGCCAGGCAATCTGGTTTCCCGACAAGCCGGCCCCGGCCGCGTATGAGTGGCACTATGCCCCCTGCAAGGGCTGCGCAGCGGTCGAACCGCAACGGGACTGGCTCAGGATGCAGCACCTGGCCGGCCTGGCCAAGGTGCATTTCGTCGTCGCTCCGGACGAGCAGTGGGGCGATGCCTATTCCTATCCGCCCGACGCGCTGGTGCTTTCCCCTGCCGCACTCAACCTGCCCCGCTGCCAACTGGATTTCGTGATCGGCCACGAGCTGGTGCACCTGGCCATGCGCGATTTCGACGAGGATGCCCATACGGCAGCCGTGCTGTCCGGCTTCAGTCCGACGTGGACGCACAACGGCAAGCGGGCGCTGTCGCTGCTGGATGGCAATATCGTCTTGGCTTTGAAAATGTCTTCGGATTGGCAGGCGCAGGAGCGGAGGGCGGATTGGGTGGGGGCACTGCTCTCGGCAGAAGGGGGCGGGTGCACCCTGGAGGACGGCGCGCTGCCCTATATGCAAAGTCAGACGGGTTATGGCGGCGGGATCGCCGCGGCGCACGAGCCGAGCATGGAACGGGCGCATTTTCTGATGGGTTTTGCCGAGCCGGCGGAAAGGCTGGCCAGTCGCTGGTGACCTCGGCCAGGGGCGGTGCGGTCAGGCCTGTGCGTCGCCGCTCTCGTCTTCTTCCTCGGCCAGCGGCCTGTCGGTCAGGCGGAAGCTGCGCGGGGCGGCGCCGTAGCGTTTGCGGAAGGCGCGAGTGAAATCGCCCTGGTTGCGGTAGCCCACCAGGCCGGAGATCTGCCGGATCTGCAGGCCGCTGGTCTCCAGCAGGCGGCGCCCGGTCTCCAGCCGCATCTCGGTGTGGTACTCGAACATGGTCATGCCGGTCTTGCGCAGGAAGATCTCGTTCAGCTTGCGGGTATAGCTGCCCAGCGAGCCGGCAATGGTGTCCATGCTGATCGGGTTGGCCAGATTCTGGCCGAGCAGCGAGATGGCGCGCCAGAACAACCTCTGGTCCGGATGGGCGGCCGTGCCCGCCACATCCAGCGCTCGCCGCTCGGCCATCGCCTCGAGCCGGCCGCACTGCTGCCGGATCTGGAGGTGAACCTGGATACGGGCGACGGCCTCCTCCACCGAGTATGGCTTGGTGATGTAGTCGACGGCGCCGCAGCGGAAGCCGCGCAGCTTGTCCTCGGTCGTGGTGCTGCCGGCCAGATAGATCACCATGATTTCGGAGGTGTCCGGGTCGCCCTTCAATTGCGCGCAGACGGTGATGCCGTCCATATCGGGCAGATCCATTTCCAGCAGGATCAGATCGGGATGCAGCCGCCCGGCCTTTTCCAGGCCGCTTGCCCCGGTGGCGGCGGTCACGACATGCCAACCCTTGCCCTCTAGGGCAGCCAATAGAGGACGCAGGGCATCCGGTCGATCTTCGATGATGAGGAGGCGGAAAGGTGCGTCGTCCATTGCTGTTATGTTTTCAACTATCTTTACTATTTAATTTTAGGTACGCGGCTGGCATGGATTTTAGGCAAACGCCGAGGAGGCAAGGCGCGTGCCTGACGGATGGGCTGACGTTTGTGCGGCATCGGCTAACTTCTATCGTCTGGGCACTGCCCGTATAATTCGCCTACCGAGGAGCGCTGCAAGGTGCCGGATAGACTCTTGGCCCCCAGGCTCGGTTCCAAACTGCGCTCACCTGTCAAACCCGCCGGGTGCGGGGACGGCACGTGAGCCTCCCTCCCCGGCCACAGTTAATCAAGGAGCTTACTGTGGCTGAATTTACCGACTACAAAGTCGCCGACATGAAACTGGCCGATTGGGGCCGCAAGGAAATCCGCATCGCCGAGACCGAAATGCCCGGCCTCATGGCGGTCCGCGCCGAGTACAAGGCCGCCCAGCCCTTGAAGGGCGCGCGCATCGCCGGCTCGCTGCACATGACCATCCAGACCGCGGTGCTGATCGAGACCCTGACCGCGCTCGGCGCGGAGGTGCGCTGGGCCTCCTGCAACATCTATTCGACCCAGGACCACGCCGCCGCCGCCATCGCCGCCGATGGCGTGCCGGTCTACGCCTACAAGGGCGAGAACCTGGACGAATACTGGGACTACACCCACCGCATCCTGGACTGGCCGAACGAACCCGCCAACATGATCCTGGACGACGGCGGCGACGCCACCCTGCTGCTGCACCTGGGCGTCAAGGCCGAGCAGGACCGCGCCGTGATCGCCAAGCCGGGCAACGACGAAGAGAAGTGCCTGTTCGCCGCCATCGCCCGCCATCTGGACAAGGACCCGGCCTGGTATTCCAAGCGCATCGTCCACATCAAGGGCGTCACCGAGGAGACCACCACCGGCGTGCATCGCCTCTACCAGATGGCTGAAGAGGGCCGCCTGGCCTTCCCGGCGATCAACGTCAACGACTCGGTGACCAAGTCCAAGTTCGACAACCTGTACGGTTGCCGCGAGTCGCTGATGGACGGCATCAAGCGCGCCACCGACGTGATGGTGGCCGGCAAGATCGGCGTGGTGCTGGGCTACGGCGACGTGGGCAAGGGCTGCGCCCAGGCCTTCAAGGGCCTCGGCGCCACAGTCTGGGTGACCGAGATCGACCCGATCTGCGCCCTGCAGGCCGCGATGGAAGGCTACCGCGTGGTGACCATGGACGAGGCCGCCGCCCAGGGCGACATCTTCGTCACCGCCACCGGCAACGTGAACGTCATCAACCACGAGCACATGAAGGCCATGAAGGACCAGGCCATCGTCTGCAACATCGGCCACTTCGATTCCGAGATCGACGTCGCCAGCCTGCGCCAGTACCAGTGGGAGAACATCAAGCCCCAGGTCGACCACATCATCTTCCCGGACGGCAAGCGGATCATCCTGTTGGCCGAAGGCCGCCTGGTGAACCTGGGCTGCGCCACCGGCCACCCCAGCTTCGTGATGTCCAACTCGTTCACCAACCAGACCCTGGCCCAGATCGAGCTGTTCAACCACGCCGACAAGTACGGGAAGCAGGTCTATGTGCTGCCCAAGCACCTGGACGAGAAGGTGGCGCGTCTGCACTTGAAGAAGATCGGCGCCCATCTGACCGAGTTGTCCGCCGATCAGGCCGCCTACATCGGCGTCCCGGTGAACGGGCCGTACAAGGCGGACCACTACCGCTACTGAGCTGGATCAGCGTGCGGGCGTCGGCTCCAGGTCGGCGCCGGGCAGCCGGATGGTGACCAGCAGGCCGCCGCCCGGTGCGTCGGAGAGCATGACCTGTCCGCCGTGCGCCTCGGCGACCTGGCGGACGATGGCCAGGCCCAGCCCGCTGCCCGGGATGTCGGCCTGGGCCAGACGGTAGAAGCGGTCGAATACCCGTTCGCGCTCGGCTGCCGAGATGCCGGGGCCGGTGTCGGCCACGGTCAGCACGGTCTGGCCATCTTCCGGCCAGACGGCCACGTCGACCCGCCCGCCCGCCGGCGTATAGCGCAGGGCGTTGTCGACCAGGTTGTTGAGCATGACGAGCAGGTTGTCATGGTGGCCCCTGAACAGGACCGCCTCGCAACGTGTGATGCCGAGGTCGATGTTCTTCGCCTCGGCCTGGGCCGAGAATTCGGCCACCACCTTCTTGGCCAGTTCGTCCAGGCGCAGGTCGGCGAAGGTCTGCGGCTGCATGCCCGGTTCCAGCCGGGCCATGCGCAGCATCTGGTCGACCAGATGCGAGGCGCGCTCCACTCCCGATTCCAGTTGATTCAGCGATTCGGCCCATTCGGCCGGATCGGTGCATTGCCGCATCAGCTGGCTGCGCAGCTTGATCGCGGTCAGCGGCGTGCGCAACTCGTGGGCTGCGTCGGCGATGAACCGGCGCTGGCTGGTCAGCGCCATGTCCAGCCTGCCGAGCAGATCGTTCAGGGCGCCGACCAAAGGCGCCACCTCGTCCGGCAGACCGCCGGTGTCCAAGGCGTGCAGCGAAGGCGCGTCGCGCTGGCCGATTTCGCGCTGGACCTGCTTGAGCGGCGTCAGCGCGCGGCCCACGGCGGTCCAGATCAGGCTGCCCAGGCCGGCGACCAGGATGCTGAGCGGCAACAGCATCCACTGGATGATCTTGGTGAACATCTTCTGGCGATGGCTGGACGGGTTGCCGACCTGGATGATCAGGCCGCTGTTGCGCAACGTGTAGAGGTGCCACTCGTCGTTCTGCCATTCGACCACGTTGAGACCGTTCTTCTGCGGCGGCGGCCCGACGCTGTCCAGCGACGAGTACTGCAGGGTGCCGTCCTCGTTCCAGATCTGGCTCATGAACTGGCCGGGATCCTTTTCGTCCGGGTCGCTGTTGTCGTCGGTTTCGACGCCGTGGCGGAGCACCGAAAAGGCGATCTGCTCCAGGGTGTCGTCGCGCAGGCGGTTGAATGCATTCCAGGCCATGCTGTAGGTGATCAGGCTGACGATCAGGCCGGTCAGCAGCAGGGCGCTGATCTGCCAGAGCAGGAGTTGGCGCCGGATCGACTTCATTGCGGCTCGGCCACCTTATAGCCCACGCCGCGCACGTTGCGGATCCACTCGCTGCCCAGCTTGCGGCGCAGATTGTGGAGATGGACTTCGATCGCGTTGCTGCTCACTTCCTCGTCCCAGCCGTAGATCCGTTCTTCGAGCTGTTCCTTGGACAGGACCGTGCCGGGCGTCTCCATGAGGCATTCGAGCAGGGCGAATTCGCGTTGCGACAGGGCGATGGGCTTGTCGCTCAGGGTGACTTCGTGGGTAAGCTGGTTGAGTTTCAATGCGCCCAGGCGCATCTCGGGCTGGGCCCGGCCGGCATGGCGGCGGATCAGCGCGCGCACCCGGGCGATCAATTCGTGCAGGTCGAACGGTTTGACCAGGTAGTCGTCGGCGCCCAGGTTGAGGCCGGCCACGCGATCCGAGACGGCATCGCGGGCGGTGACGATCAGCACGGGGATCATGTTGTTCTTCTGACGTTGCCGCTTGAGCAGGGTCAGACCGTCCTGGCGCGGCAGGCCCAGGTCCAGCAGCAGCAGGGCATAGGTACTCGAATCCAGGGCCAGTTCGGCGGCGCGGCCGTCGCGTACCCAGTCGATGGCATAGCCCTCCATGCGGAGCGCCTGCTCTACGCTGGTACCGATCAGGGGGTCGTCTTCAGCCAACAGGATTTTCATGGCAGCACCTGGCAATGGAGGAATTATGCATGTTCGACCCGGTCGCGGGTCGGAAAAAGAAAAAAGCGGGGGCCAGCCCCGCTTTCTCAGCTGGAAGCCGAGGAATTACTTGGCGGCGTCAGCCTTGCCTTCGTCCTTCTTGCCTTCTTCTTTCTTGACGGCTTTCTTGGCCTTGGCCTTGTGATGCTTCTTGACGACCTTCTTGTGGGCCTTCTTGGCGGGGGCCTTGGCGGCATCGGCCGGAGCAGCGGCTTCGGTCTTGGCGGGGGCGGCTTCGTCAGCAGCTTGGGCCATGCCCATGGACAGGAAAGAGGCGGCGGCGAGCAGGGCGATCAGGATACGGTTCATGTTTAAAGCTCCTATAGGTTCATTGAACGGCCTAACGGAATTTCGTTTCGGCATGAGGCATTCTCCGGAGCAACACTTAAATACCTCTTAAGGAAAATCAGGTCGCGTCAAGAAATCATTTTTTGGGTAGACAAAAGTATCGCTCGCACAACACATTGATTTGCCGTAGAATCCGCCCCTCGTTGTGCAGTGCAGCTGTATCTAAATCCCTAAGGGACTGCTGTCTTCGCAGCCCCATCAGCCCCAACCTCCTGCGTCGCCCAGTTTTTTCGGCCGCGTGACTTTCGGTTGGCGCCGATGTTACGCAGCCGTCGCCGGTTCCGACCCGCGTCACGGTATTTTTTGCCCGCCCAAAACGGCGGGCGGTGAGCTATTGGAAAGGCAACCCATGAATTTCTCCGAACTCGGACTCAATCCCCTCGTCCTGAAGGCAGTCGAAGCCGCTGGCTATACAGAACCCACGCCGGTACAGGCCCAATCGGTGCCGGCCGCGCTGACCGGTGCCGACCTGCTGGTCTCGGCCCAGACCGGTTCCGGCAAGACCGCAGCCTTCATGCTGCCCAGCCTGTCGCGCATTGCCGAGCCGTCGGCCGTAAAGGGCTACGGCCCGCGCATCCTGGTCCTGACCCCGACCCGCGAACTGGCCATGCAGGTCGAAAAGGCCGCCACCACCTACGGCCGCGAACTGCGCAAGCTGCGCACCGCCAGCCTGGTCGGCGGTGCGCCCTACGGTCCGCAGCTCAAGCAGCTGTCGCAGCCGGTCGACGTGGTGGTCGCCACCCCCGGCCGTCTGATGGACCACATGGAGCGCGGCAAGATCGATTTCGCCCGCCTCGAAGTACTGGTCCTGGACGAAGCCGACCGCATGCTGGACATGGGCTTCATCGACGACATCAAGGCCATCGTCGCCAAGACCCCCGAATCCCGCCAGACCCTGCTGTTCTCCGCCACCCTGGATGGCGTGGTTGGCAAGCTGGCCCGCGAACTGACCCGCGATGCGCAGCGCATCGAAGTCGCCCGCAAGGACGATCCGGAAGCCAAGATCGAGCAGAAGCTGCATTTCTTCGACGATCCGCTGCACAAGATGCGCCTGCTCGACGCCCTGGTGCGTGACGCCACCCTGAACCAGGCCGTGGTGTTCACTGCGACCAAGGCCGGTGCCGAGGAATTGTCCGAAGAACTGCGCGATCGCGGTTTCCTGGCCGAGGCCTTGCATGGCGACATGCCCCAGCATAAGCGCAACCGCACCCTGGATCGCGTCCGCACCGGTCGTACCCAGTTCCTGGTCGCCACCGACGTGGCCGCCCGCGGCATCGACGTCGCCGGCATCAGCCATGTGATCAACTACGATCCGCCGCGCCAGGCCGAGGACTACGTCCACCGTATCGGCCGCACCGGCCGTGCCGGCCGCAGCGGCGTGGCCGTGACCCTGGTCGGTTTCCGCGAGCATCATCTGGTGCGCAACATCGAGCGCTATACCGGCCAACCCATCGCCGTCGAGACCATCGCCGGCCTGGAACCGACCTCCCGCCCGCCGCGTCCCCGTCCGGAAGGCGGCAAGGGCCGGCCGTGGGGCGACAAGCCCGGCTACAAGGGCAAGCGGCCAGGTTCGGGCGGCGACTGGAAGAGCAAGTCCGGCGGCAACTGGAAGGAAGGCGGCCAGGCCAAGTCCTGGGGCGACAAGCCCGCCTTCAGCAAGGATGGCGGCTACAAGGCAGGCGGTGACAAACCCGGCTACAAGTCCCATGGCGACAAGCCGCATGCGGCGTCTGGCCAGCAGCAGGCGCACAAGCCCAAGCGGGCCGAGCGGTTCTGGTAATCCAGGCCGGCGCCAAACAGAAAGCCCGCGCAAGCGGGCTTTTTTTCTGCGTCCGGAATTCAGAACCAGGGAAAATGCCATGTCCCGGAAAAAGGGTCCGGGCAGGGTTTCAGGCGGCTGCCGGCTTTTCCATCAACGCCCTGACCGAAGAGCGGCCCTGGATCGGGCGGAAGGCGCTTGCCCAGGCAGCGGCAACACGCATCAGCCGTGATACTGCCGGCTCTCGGTCTTCACCGTCTCCACCAGCGCCGTCACATTCTCCGGCGGGGTGAACTGCGAAATCCCGTGGCCCAGGTTGAATACATGGCCCGAGCCCTTGCCGTAGCTGGCCAGGATGCGCTTCGCCTCGGCCGAGACGGCGTCCGGCGTGGTGAGCAGGATGGAGGGATCCATGTTGCCCTGCAGGGCAACCTTGTCGCCGACTCGGCGGCGGGCGTCGCCGATCTCGACCGCCCAGTCCAGGCCGACCGCGTCGGCGCCGCAGTCGGCGATCTGTTCCAGCCACAGGCCGCCGCCCTTGGTGAAGACGATGCGCGGCACGGTGCGGCCCTCGTTCTCGCGCTTCAGGCCGGCCATGATGCGGGCCATGTAGGGCAGCGAGAACTCCAGGTAGGCGGCCTGGGTCAGCATGCCGCCCCAGGAGTCGAACACCATCACGGCCTGGGCGCCGGCTTCGATCTGGGCGTTCAGGTAGTCGATTACCGCGGTGGTGGTCACGTCCAGGATGTGGTGCATCAGGTCGGGCCGGGCGTACATCAGCTTCTTGACCTTGGCGTAGGTGTCCGAGCCTTCGCCCTCGACCATGTAGCAGGACAGGGTGAACGGGCTGCCGGAGAAGCCGATCAGCGGCACCGAGCCGTCCAGGGCGCGGCGGATTTCGGATACGGCGTCGATCACGTAGCGCAGCTTGTCGTGCGGATCGGGCGCGGCCAGGTCGCGGATTTCCCATTCCTCGCGCAGCGGGCGCTCGAACTTGGGCCCTTCGCCTTCGGCGAAATAGAGGCCGAGGCCCATGGCGTCGGGCACGGTCAGGATGTCCGAGAACAGGATCGCGGCGTCGAGACCGTAGCGGGCCAGCGGCTGCAGGGTCACTTCGGTGGCCAGGGCGGGGGTCTTGCACAGGTCGAGGAAGCTGCCGGCACGGGCGCGGGTTGCGCAGTATTCGGGGAGGTAGCGGCCGGCCTGGCGCATCAGCCAGGTCGGGGTGTAATCGGTCGGTTGCCGGAGCAGGGCGCGCAGGAAAGTGTCGTTTTTGAGAGAAGTCATGTCGAAATTTCGGGCCTTTTGCGAATTGTAACCCAGGCCAAAGGGCAAACCTTCGCCCGATTTCGGCCATTGGCGCTTAAAATGCTGGCCAATACTATTAGACGAAATATCCAGGTAAGCCAAGAAAATGCCCAGTACAGCCCAGAACGCCCCGGCGCGAGAAGTCGCCCCGGAAAACCTGGCGGATAAACTGACGGATTTTCTCGCGCGCGTTTCCCGGGAGGGGGTGCTGTCGTACGTCTCGCGACGCGGTGCCCAGTGGCTGGACCGACCGGAAATGCATGTCGGGAAATCGGGTTCCCTGTTGGACCTGTTCCTGATCGACGACCATCCCGCGCTGATGGCGGCGCTGAATGGCGTCGAGCCCATGGGGACGCGTGAATTCATGGCCCGGATGTTGAAGCGGGAAGGCGATCCGGTCTGGGTGAACTGCCGTGTTTTCCCATTGGCCCAGCGCGGCGAGCAAGTGGAACTTCTGTTCGCGGCCTGGGATATTTCGTATTTCAAGCAGGCGGAGGAAAAGCTCAACCACGCCACCCTGCACGATCCCTTGACCGGCCTAGCCAATCGCACCCAGCTGCAGCACAAGCTGTCCGAGCTGGTGCAGGCATCCAGGAACGGCAGCGGTTTCGCCGTCATGCACCTGGACATGGACGGCTTCAAGAAGGTCAACGACGCATTGGGCCACGAGGCCGGAGACAAGCTGATCGTCGAGGTCGGCGAACGGCTGAAGTCGCTGCTGCGCAGCACTGACCTGGTGGCCCGCACGGGCGGCGACGAATTCGTCCTGGTGCTGGCCGGCACCCATGAACTGGACAACGTCACCGCCCTGGCCCGCAAGCTGCTCAATGTCCTGCACAAGCCCTACGACCTGATGCGCAACACCCTGCATCTCACCGCGAGCATGGGCATCGCACTATTTCCGGAGCATGGCGGCGATGCCCATCATCTGCTGAAACATGCCGACATCGCCAAGGCCAAGGCCAAGGAGCTCGGCCGCAACCGCTGGCAGATCTATGGTCCGGAAGGGGCGTCCGTCGTGGAGCAGCGGGTCTATCTGGAAGAGCTGATGTATTCCGCCATCCAGAACGGCGAATTCGAGATGCACTACCAGCCCCTGTTTTATGCCGACAACCGCCGGATGGCCGGGGTCGAGGCGTTGATGCGCTGGAACCACCCGGGCAAGGGCGCCATTGCGCCGGGTGAATTCATCCCCATCGCCGAAGAGAACGGCATGATCGATTTCCTGGGCAAATGGTCGTTGCGGGTGGCTTGCCACCAGGTGGCCGAATGGAACCGGCAATGGGGCACCCGCATCGTCGCCTCGGTGAATATTTCGCCACGCCAGTTCTACCAGGAAGGCATCGTGGCCATGGTGGAGGAGGTTCTGGCGGAATCGGGCCTGCCGGCGGACTGCCTGTCCCTGGAAATCACCGAGGGCGCGCTGATGCACAACCCCAAGGCGGTGGAACCGATGCTGGACCGCATGCGGGCCAGCGGCGTGCAAATCTCCGTGGACGATTTCGGCACCGGCTATTCCTCGCTGTCGTATCTCAAGCGTTTTCCGCTGACGGCCTTGAAGATCGATTACTCTTTCGTCAGGGATCTGATCACCGACCCGAACGATCGGGCCATCGTCTCCATGATCATGGGCCTGGCCCGGGAGATGGACCTCAAGGTCGTGGCCGAGGGCGTGGAAACGGAAGAACAACTGGCCTTCCTGACCGGCAAGGGATGCGACATCATCCAGGGCTATCTCTTGGGCAGACCGGTCCGGGCTGAGGAATTGAGCAACAGGGTGGCAGGCGGCGAATGGAGTATCTAGGCTAATGATTATGCAAACCGAAGCGCTGTCCGCAGCTTTCCCTCCCCCAGTCCAACTGGTGGAGACCGTCATCCAGCGCATGGACGCCAGCGGCGGCTTTCCGGCCTTGACCCGCGCGGTCAGCCAGATCGTGGAAGCGCTGGAGGATGGCGGTGAGGACATCACGGCCCTCACCAGCGTCGTGCTGGCCGACCTGTCGCTGACCCAGAAGGTGCTCAGGCTGGCCAATTCGGCCATGTACGCGCCCATCAGCCGCAACATTTCGACCGTCTCCCACGCTTTGATGGTGTTGGGCTACGAGGCCGTGGGCTACCTGGCCCTGGGCGTCCGGCTGATCAGTTCCCTGGGCCAGACCGGCATGCCGACGCCGGCGGCCGAGATGGTGCTGGGCCAGAGCATGCTGGCCGGTTCGATCGCCACCGCGGTGGTGGCCAAGATGGAGATGGCCAACGGCGAGGAGGGGGTGGTCTGCTCGTTGCTGCACCGCCTCGGCCAGTTGCTGGTGGTGTTTTACCTGCCCGAGGAATGGCGGCGCATCCAGCGTTACATGGCGGCCGGCCGGGACGAGGACGAGGCCGCCCGCATGGTGCTCGGCATCAGCCTGACCGAGCTGGGCACGCTGGTGGCGCAGAACTGGAACATGCCGGCCAAGATCATCCAGACCATGAGCCCGGAAGGCGCGCAGACCGAGGCCGTCCAGGATGAGGATTTGTTGGCCGTCACCCGCTTCTCGAACCAGGCGGCCCGGATCATGTCGGCCGGCAGCGGAGCTCAGGTGGAGGCGCAACTGGCGGCTCTGGCGACCCGGTATGGCGAGGCACTGGCGGTGGATGGCGCAACCCTGCTGGGGGCCGTCCAGATCGCCGTCGACGAGGCCACCGAGGAGCCCTTCCTGGCCAGCCTGCTGCGCGACGGCGAGGGTCGGGAGCAGACGGCCGAGACCGACGCCGGGCTGGCCCACCTGGGCGAAGGCCTGGAGGATATCCGCCGCGCCATCGCCGAAGGCGGCAGGCCGCAGGAGATCATGGCCATGGTGGTCGAGGTGATGTTCACCGGCCAGTACCTGCAGCGGGCGGCGGTGTTCATGCACGATCCGGAGAATCATTGCTACCGGGTGCAGGCCACCCTGTCGACCAAGCCGGCCAACCACCTGCAAGGCCTGTCCTTCCCCGATGCGTTCAGCCCCAACGTGGTCCACGTTGCGCTGAACAAGCATGCCGACGTCTATATCGACAACCCGCGCGATACCAAGATCGCCCACCGCCTGCCGGACTGGATCGCCCATCACGGCCTATTCCCCTTCTACATCCTGCCCATGGCCAAGGACGGCAGGAACATCGGCTTCCTGTACGGCCTGCAGAGGGACAACACCGACCTGCCGGATGGCGTCCTGCCGCTGCTCAAGGAGTTGCGCGACCTGCTGTCGGGTGTGGTGGCGTGAGCCAGCCCTGGCTGTAGAACAGCATATAAAGTCCGAGGTTGAGGGCGAGCAGCAGGAACACTGCCAGCGGGCCGATCGCCGCATCGCCGACGAAGCGCGGGGCAAGCCGCCGGGTCAGCCGCCAAGCCGGCCGGGTGGCGGCGTCGAAGAAGCGCCAGACCACGTTTTCCCGGTGGCCTGCACCGGCCAGCAAGGTCATCAGCCCTTTGCCCAGAAAACTGTAGATCAGCAGGCGTAGAGCCAGCTGAGCGATTTGGAACAGCGCATACGTGTCCATTTCAGAGCTTAAGCGAGGGGTAGCGGACGCTTTCCACCAGGTTCTGGGTGTCCCGGTCCGGCGCCGGGGTGAATAAGCTCACCAGTATGATGGTGGCGAAGCCGGCCGGGATGCCGAAGATGCCCGCCGAGACGTCGCTGATGCCGAACCAGGTAGCCATGCCGTAGAACCGGATGCCGATCAGATAGAGCAGGGTGATGCCCAACCCGATCAGCATGCCGGCGATGGCGCCTTGCCGCGTGGCGCGCTTCCAGAAGATGCCCAGGACCAGGGCCGGGAAGAAGCAGGCGCCGGCGATGGAGAAGGCCCAGGCCACCATCGACAGGATGGTGGCCGGCTTGGTCGAGGCGACCCAGGCGGCGAATACGGCCACCACGAGCAGCAGCACCTTGGACATGGTCAGCCGACGGGTGGTGGAGGCGGCCGGGTGGAGCATCTGGAAGTAGATGTCGTGCGACAGTGCATTGGCGATGGTCAGCAGCAGGCCATCCGCGGTCGACAACGCCGCCGCCAGGCCGCCGGCGGCGACCAGGCCGGCCACGACGTAGGGCAGGCCGGCGATCTCGGGCGTGGCCAGGACGATCACGTCCGGGTTCAGGGTCAGCTCGGCCAGCTGCAACACCCCGTCGTGGTTGATGTCCTCCACCTTGACCAGGCCCACTTTCGACCAGGACGCCACCCAGCTCGGCAGGTCGGCGATGGGCGTGCCGATCAGGTTGGTGTAGACCTCGTACTTGGCGAACACGGCATAGGCCGGCGCGGTGAAATAGAGCAGCGAGATGAAGAAGATCGACCAGAACACCGAGTTGCGCGCCTCGCGCACCGAAGGCGTCGTGTAATAGCGGATCAGGACGTGGGGCAGGGCGGCGGTGCCCACCATCAGGCAGAAGGTGAGGGCCAGGAAGTTGAGCCGGGCGTGACCGGGATCGGGGCCCGGGAAGGGTTCCGCGTGGGGGGCGAGCGGCTTGGCGTGCTCCTCGGCGTCGGCCTTCTCCTGGCGGAGCTTGGCCAGTTCGGCCTTGTCGGTGCCGGGCGGCAGATGCTCGATCCGGCGCTCGATGGCCTGGGCGCGTTGGGCGTAGTCGGCGCGCGCCGTGGCCTGGGCCGGATCGGCCATGATCGCGTTTTCCCGCTCGGTCACCTTTTCCAGCACCGTGCCGTAGACCAGCTGCGGCACCGGGATCGAGGTGACCTTGTAGGACAGGAAGACCACCGGCATCAGGTAGGCGATGATCAGGATGATGTACTGCGCCACCTGGGTCCAGGTCACGGCGCGCATGCCGCCCAGAAAGGAGCAGACCAGGATGCCGCCCAGGCCGACGAACACGCCGGTCTCGAAGCTGACGTCGAGGAAGCGGCTGGTGATGATGCCGACGCCGTAGATCTGCGCCGTGACGTAGGTGAACGAGGCCAGGATGGCGCCGATGGCGGCGAGGACCCGGGTCGTGTCGCCGTAGCGCGCGCCCATGAAGTCGGGGATGGTGAACTGGCCGAACTTGCGCAGGTAGGGCGCCAGCAGCAGGGCCACCAGGACATAGCCGCCGGTCCAGCCCATGACGAAGGCCAGGCCGTCGTAGCCCTTGAGATAGAGCGTGCCGGCCATGCCGATGAAGGAGGCGGCGCTCATCCAGTCGGCGCCGGTGGCCATGCCGTTGAACACCGCCGGCACGCGCCGGCCGGCCACGTAGTACTCCACCACGTCGGCGGTGCGGGAGAGGAAGCCGATGCCGGCGTAGGCGACGATGGGCACGAACATGAAGAGGTAGCCGATCGTCTGGATGCCCAGTCCCAGGCGCTCGCCCACGGCCATGAGCAGGATGAAGAGGATGAAGCCGCCGCCGATCCAGGCATAGAGCCGGGTCAGGCGGTGGCTGAAGGTCAGGCCGTTACTCATCGTCGTCGCCCGGCACTTCCGGCTCGAGCGTCTCCTCGACGTAGGCCTCCTCTTCGACGCCGTAGCGGCGGTCGAGACGCTCCATGGTCCAGACGTAGATGCCGACGATGGCGAGGTACACCAGCAGCGTGCCCTGCGCGCCCATGTAATAGGCGATCGGCCAGCCGAACAGGCTGTAGCGGTTGAGGCCCTGGGCCCACCAGGCCGGCGCGAAGGTGACGAGGCCCCAGACGCCGAGCAGGACCAGGGTCAACCAGCGGGTGCGGCGCCAATAGGCGC
The DNA here is from genome assembly GCA_036391875.1 of Parasulfuritortus sp. Taxonomy (GTDB): domain Bacteria; phylum Pseudomonadota; class Gammaproteobacteria; order Burkholderiales; family Thiobacillaceae; genus Parasulfuritortus. Next base: position 494 of record DASVZA010000010.1, on the reverse strand, counting down.
GGCGTTTGTCGTCCGACGTCATAAGCGGTAATCCAGCTGAAGCCGGCTCTGCAGCTTGCGCGCCTGCTTGAAGGCTTCCTTCAGGATGTGGCGCTCGAGTTCGTTGAGCCCGTCGGGGTCGATCCGGTTGGCGCCCTCCTCGCCCGTGGACTGGCGCTGGTTGCGCAGACGCAGGCGCTGGATGAAGTAGAAGCCGTCGATGATGGCGGCGACGTCCTCGCGGCCCAGGCGCATCTGCTCGGCGACGGCGCGCAGGCGCTGGGCCGTGCCGGTCTCGGCAACACCCGCGGCGAGCGCGAAGATCCGCGCCGCGTCCACGAAGGGCCGGGCGCCGCTGGCCTTGAGCTCGATGGTGTGAGGATGCTTGTCGCTGTCGTCGAAGACGAAGTCCCGCACCAGCCCGAGGGGCGGGCGCACCCGCAGGGCGTTCTCGGCCATGAAGCGGAGGAACAGATTGGCCCCGCTGGTGTGGGCCAGCAGCCACTCGCGCAGCC
>DASVZA010000009.1:0-52758 GCA_036391875.1 Parasulfuritortus sp. | reverse complement strand
GGCTTGGGCCGGCGCCGCCTTGCCGGATCCAGCCGGGGGCGCTGCCTTCGGCGCGGCCGGCGGCAACCAGTCCTGCACATCCAGCCGGCCGTCGGCCAGCCGGGTCAAGGCGACCTGGCCGCCGTTCAGGCTGACCTGGCCTAGATCGACCGTCCGGCTGGCCAGGTCGAAGCGGCCGCCCTTGACGGCGAAGCGGTCGACGTCGACGGCGGCGCCGTCCGGCTTGCTGCCGTGCAGCTTGAGGCCGTCCAGGTTCAGGGCCAGTTGGTCGAGCTTCAGGCCGAGCTGCTTGCCGGCATAGCTCAGGCGGTAGTGGGTGGCGACGTCGAGCAGGCCGGCCGGCGGCGCGATGTCGATCCGACCCTTCAGGTAGGGGGCGAGCCGCGCCAAATGGATGTCGTCGATCGAGGCCGAGCCGGTCACGGCCACCGGATTCAGTTCCACGCTGCCCTGCCAGCGCAGCCGGGCGCCCAGGACGGTGCGGGCGGAGATCTGGTAGGCGCCCTTGTCGTCGGGCAGGGTGGACAGGTCCTCCAGGCTCAGGTCGAGCGGCTTGAACACCGTCCTGAAGGCCGGCTGCACGGTATGGTCGGCGAAATCGAACTGGCCGCCGCGCAGTTCGAAGCGGCGGATCAGGAGACGCGGGATGGTCGAACTCTCTTCCTGGTCCTTGCTCTTGAAGGCGTCGATGAAGGGCGTCCAGTTCAGCTTGCCGCCCGGCAGCAGGGCCAGGTTGCCTTCCGGCTGGACCAGACGGATGTCGTCGAAGGTCCAGGCCCAATGGAACAGGCTGCTGGCCTCGAAGTCGACGTACAGCTGCTTGAAGCCGGCCAGCAGCTTGCCATCCGGTTCGGTCAGGCGGACGTTGTCGAGGGTGAGCCTGAGGCCGAGCGGATCGAACTTGGGCGTATCCATGACCAGATGGTGCCCGGTCTTGTCGGCGACGAATTTTTCCGCGCCCCATTTCGCCAGCGGGCCGAACGCGAACCAGCCGAACAGCAGCCAGGCGACGAACAGGCCCACGGCCACCAGGACGGGCGTCTTGAACAGATACGGACGCAGACGGGCGAGCATTGCGGTTTTCCTCCAGCCGGTTGGTATCGTTCGATCGCGGCCAGCGGCCGAGGTTTCCGGCCGCAGCTTTCAGTATCAGGCAGTTTTGCCAAAGAACAAGTAAGCGGCGAACACCGCGGCGGCAAAGCCGGCCAGGTCGGCGACCAGGCCGCCGGCCACGGCGTAGCGCACTCGTTTGACGCCGACCGCGCCGAAATAGACGGCCAGCACGTAGAAGGTGGTCTCGGTGCTGCCCTGGACGATGCTGGCCAGGCGGCCGGCGAAGGAGTCGGCGCCGTGGGTCTGCATGGTCTCGATCATCATGGCCCGGGCGCCGCTGCCGGAGAGCGGCTTCATCAGCATGGTCGGCAGGCCGTCGACCCAGCGGGTATCGCCGCCCAGCGCCGCGACCAGCTCGCGCACGCCGTTCATGGCCAGGCCGAGCGCGCCGCTGGCGTTCAGCATGCCGATGGCGACCAGCATGGCGACCAGGTAGGGGATGATGGTGACTGCGGTGTGGAAGCCTTCCTTGGCGCCGTCGATGAAGGCCTCGTAGGCGTTCACCTTCTTCACCAGCGCACCGATCAGGAAGGTGGCGATCAGGCTCAGCAGCAACAGGTTGCTGACCAGCGACGAGCGCGGCGCCAGTTCTGCGGCCGGCAGGTTGGCGAAATAGAACGCCAGACCGCCGACCACGGCCGTGATGCCGGCCAGCCAGGCCAGGATGACCCGGTCCAGGCGGATGCGCTGCAGGCTGGCGATGAAGCCGAAGCCGGCCAGGGTCGAGCAGTAGGTCGCCATCAGGATGGGGATGAACACGTCGGTCGGGTCGGCCGCGCCAAGCTGCGCCCGGTAGGTGAAGATGGTGACCGGCAGCAGGGTGATGGACGAGGCGTTGATGACCAGGAACAGGATCTGGGCATCGCTCGCCGTGTCCTTGTCCGGGTTCAACTCCTGCAGCTCCTGCATGGCCTTGATGCCGATCGGCGTCGCGGCGTTGTCGAGGCCAAGCAGGTTGGCGGCCATGTTCATGGTGATCGAACCGAGGGCCGGATGGCCGCGCGGCACGCCGGGGAACAGGCGGGCGAAGAGCGGCGCCAGCAGCCGGGCCAGCAGGTCGAGAAAGCCGGCCCGCTCGCCGATCTTGAGGATGCCGAGCCACAGGCTCATGACCCCGGTCAGGCCGAGGGCGATCTGGAACGCGGTCTTGGCGTCGTCGAAGCCGGCCTTCATCAGCAGGCCGAAGATGTCGTCCCGGCCATCGACCAGGAACTGGTAGAGGGCGGCCGCGAAGGCGGTCAGGAAGAAGCCGATCCAGAGGAGGTTGAGCATGGCCGCATTCTGGGTCCGCCGCCGCGCCGTTGTCCAGCCGGGGCCGGCCGCCGGGCCCGACACGGGCCGATCAAGGGGCGGTCCGGCCGGATCCGCCGAAGACGCGGGCGGTCCGGTTCCACTCCTCGATCGGCACCGGCCGGCCGAACAGATAGCCCTGGTAGGCGGTGCAGCCGTTCGCGAGCAGGAAGTCGCGCTGCTCCAGGGTCTCCACCCCCTCGGCGATCACCTCCAGGCCGAGCGACCGGCTCATGGCCAGGATGGCGCGGACGATGGCGGCGTCGTTCGGGTCGCGGGTCACGTCGCGGACGAAGGACTGGTCGATCTTGACCTGGTCGAGCGGCAGGCGCTTGAGGTAGGACAGCGAGGAATAGCCAGTGCCGAAGTCGTCGAGCGCGAAGCCGACGCCCAGACCGTCCAGCTGCTGCATGCGCTCGATGACCGCATCGACGTTGTCGAGCACCACGCTCTCGGTCAGCTCCAGCTTGAGGCGCGACGGATCGGCGCCGCTGGCGAGCAGGCTCTGGCGCACCTGCTCGACGAAGTCGGGCTGGTGGAACTGGCGGGCGCTGACGTTGACCGACAGCTGCAGGCCGCGGGTCTCGGGGTCGCCGCCCCAGACCCGGAGCTGGGCGCAGGCGGTATCCAGCACCCATTGGCCGATGGCCAGGATCAGGCTGGACTCTTCGGCCAGCGGGATGAAGTGGGCCGGCGAGACCACGCCCTGGCTGGGCGGCAGCCAGCGGATCAAGGCCTCGGCGCCGATCAGGCGGTCGTCGGGACCGACCTGGGGCTGGAAGTAGAGGCGGAACTCGCCCCGATCCAGGCCCCGGCGCAGGGCGCCCTCCAGCGCGGCGCGCGAATCGATGGCCGACTGCATGGCCGGATTGAAGAAGCGGACCGTATTGCGGCCGGCGTCCTTGGCCTGGTAGAGCGCCACGTCGGCCTGCTTGAGCAGGATCTCGGGCGAGTCGTCCTGGCCGCGGAACAAGGTCAGGCCGATGCTCGGCGTGCTGTAGTACTCGGCCTCGCTACCGCCCAGGACGTAGGGCTGGTCGAGCGCGAGGCGGATCTTGTCGGCCACCGCCTCGGTCTGGGTCGCCGCCTTGCGTTCCGAGCGGCCCAGTCCTTCGAGCATGACCACGTATTCGTCGCCGCCCAGGCGGGACACGGTGTCCTCCTGGCGCACGCTGGCGGTCAGGCGTTTGGCGACCTCGACCAGCAACCGGTCGCCGATGTCGTGGCCCTGGGTGTCGTTGAGGCTCTTGAAGTGGTCCAGGTCGAGGATCATCAGGGCGCCGAATTCCCGGCTCCGCTTGCTGGCGATCAGGGCCTGGCCGAGGCGGTCCATGAGCAGGCGGCGGTTGGGCAGCCGGGTCAGCGGATCGAAATAGGCCAGATGGCGGATCTCGTCCTCGGCCCGCTTGCGGTCGGTAATGTCGCGCACCGCCACCCGGCGGCCGCGGTAGTGGCCGGCCTCGTCGAACACCGGCCGGCAGGTGTGGTTGACCCAGCGCACGTCACCGTGCTTCTGCACGATGCGCATCTCCAGCTCGGCCACTTCCTTGCTGCCGCCTTCGGGCAGATGGATATGGACGTGGCGCTCCCACAGGTGGCGGTCCTCCTGATGGACGAGGGTGTCGATCAGTGCCGGCTCGGCCTCGAACTCGTCCGGGCGATAGCCGGTGACCCGCTCGGAAGACGGCGTGTTGTAGGTGAACTGGCCGTCCGGGTCGATCCAGTATTCCCAGTCGTAGGTCCAGTCGACCATGGTGTGGAACTTGGCTTCGCTCTCCGAGAGCGCCAGTTCGGCCCGCTTGCGTTCGGTGACGTCGAAGAAGGCCCACAGCGTTTCGCCCTTCTCCAGGTCGAGCGATGCGCTGCTGAGGTCGGCCCAGATGAGGCGGCCGTCCTTGCGGCGGAACTGGGCCTCGCCCCGGAAATAGCCGCCGGCCTGGATGACCGGATAGGCCCGCTGGCCCAGCGCCTCGAACTCTTCCCGGCTGGAGTAGAGCTGCAGCGGCGAAACGCCGTTCAACTCGCCGGGATCGTAGGCCAGCATGTGCTCGAAGGCCCGGTTGGCCCAGACGATGATCCGGTTGCGCACCTTGACCATGCCGACGATCGCGTTGTCGAGCATGACCTGCTGCTCGTGCAGGAGCTGCTGGACCTGGGTCTCGGCGGCCTGGCGGGCCGAGATGTCGTGGATGATGGAGAACAGCATGGCCCGGTCGCCGACCCGGATCGGGCTCGAGTGGACCTCCACCGTGCGCAGGCTGCCGTCGGCCAGGCGGTGCGGGAAGACGAAATAGTTGCGCTGCTCCTGCAGCGCCCGCTTGCGCTCCGTGGCGACCTCGTCCGGCGAGAGGCAGTTGATGTCCTGGATCTTCAACCGGCACATCGCCTCCCGCGGCCAGCCGTAGAAGCGGCAGGCGGAGGCGTTGGCGTCGACGATGGCGCCGGTCTCCGGTTCGACCAGCATCATCGAGGCATTGTTGTTCTCGAACAGTTGCCGGAAGCGCAACTCGCTCTGGCGCAGGGCCTCCTCGGTCCGCTTGCGCTCGGTGATGTCCAGGCCGACCGTGACCAGGTACTGGGGAACGCCGCGCTCGTCGGTGAGGATGGTGTTGGTCCAGTCGAACAGACGCCGCTCGCCGCCGCGGCTCAGCCAAGAATTCTCGTACCGCCGCGGCAGGCTGCCGTCGTGGAAGCGTTCGAACACCATCTGGACGTCGGCCCGCTGTTCCGGCGGCAGGAAACGCTCCCAGAAGAACGGCTGGCCCTTGACCTCGTCGAACTCGTAGCCGGTGAAGGCCACGGCAGCGCGATTGAAGCGGACGATGGCCCCGTCCCGACCGATCACCACGGTGATGCCGCCGACGGAATCGAGCACGGCATTGCTGAAGTTGCGTTCCCGGTCGAGATCGCGGGTCCGTTCCTCGACCGTGCGTTCGATGACCGACTGCCTGAGCCGCTGCTGGCGCAGATAGGCCGACCACAACACCGAGGCCAGCAGGCCGAGGCTGAGCACGGCCCAGCTTGCCTTGTGGTCGACCGCGAAGGCGCTAGGCTTGGGCATGGCGACCACGGTCCAATCGCGCCCGGCGACTTCGATCTGCGTGGCCAGTTTGTAGCCGGCCGGCAGGGCGTCGGGGCCGTCACCGGCCAGGCGCCGCGGATAAAGCAGATGCCGGCCCTTGACCGCCGCCGTGTCGAACACGGCCAGCCGGATTCTCGAACCGGCCTCCTTGCCGCCGCCCTCGACGATTTCGGCGATTTTGAATACGGCCAGGACGAAGCCAAGCACGTGGCCGGGCGGCGGTCCGCTGCCCTGCGACTCGACACCGTCACGATAGACCGGACGGCAGATCAGAAAACCGTATTCGGACGGTGCCTGGACCAGATCGATCCGGCCCGAGGCGGACATCCTGCCGGTGGCTGCCGCGCGTGCCAATGCCGCGCGCCGTATCGGATTGGAAGCGAGATCGAAGCCCAGCGCCTGTTCGTTGTCTCGGTAGGGGGCGACCCGATAGACCGGGTAGTACTCCGGCCGCCGTACGGCGCTGACCATACCCTGCTGCGGCGAGCGCTCGGCGATCTGGAATCGGGGAAAACCGGAACGGCGCGCCGCCTGGACGAACCGGCTCCGGTCGGCGTCGGTCACGCGCGGCACCCACTCCAGTGCCTGGATCGACGACCCCTCCCTGAGCAGCGGCCGGGTCAGTCGCTGAAACGATTGGCCGTCGATGTCGGAGGAAACGTCGTAGTAGGCCCCCAGCGAAGCAAGCGTGCCCAGCGCCAGTTCGATATTGCCTTGCAGGCGGTCGAACCGTTCCACCGCCGATGTCCGGAAATCCGTCTCGACGTGTTTCTCCTCGTAGCGACGGATGAAGCCGGAAACGATCAGCGTGATGATGGCCGCCAGGACGCCGCCCCACAGCCACAGGGGCGGTCTCTTGCTGGCCAATAATCCTTGCATCCGTCGTCCCGGCATCGCTTGAAGAGGGTCAATTATTACCAAAGATGTAGCGCTTCGATACCCGACTCGAAACAGTCGGGTATCTTGGAGCGGCTGGCAAGACCATTGAACTATTCAGGCTATACGGCGATATCGGCGATTCCCGGCGCAACCGGGCCGGTTGGCGGCACGCATTCGAATAGCCACCCAGTCTATATAGTTTTGTATATCCAAATTATCATGACAAAAAAACCAATAGATTTGTCCCCCAAGGAGTGAGAGAAGTGCTGTTCAACAAAACAAAAATCGAACAACTGACCCATGAAATCGACGCGCTGCGCCAAGCCGTCGAAGGCAGGGACGACCGGATCCGGATACAGGCCGACGCGCTGGTCTCGGCCCAGGCCGAAGCCAGCCGCCTGCAGGACGAATTCGATTGCCTGCAGGGCATCCTGAAACACCTGCCCAGCTTTGGCCTGTCCATGCGCGAGGTACAGGGCAGCCTGGCGGCGTTGGCCGCCACCATGGGCGAGGAGAAGAAACGTGCCCTCGAAGCGCAGGACATGTCCCACCAGGGCCGTATCTCGATCGAACGGATCGCCACCGACCTGACCGAACTGGCCGACAGCTCCCAGCGCACCGCCGCCCAGGTCGGCGAGCTCGACAGCCGGGCGCAGCAGATCAGCGGCATCGTCGACCTGATCCAGGACATCGCCGACCAGACCAACCTGCTCGCCCTCAACGCCGCCATCGAGGCGGCCCGGGCCGGCGAACACGGCCGCGGCTTCTCGGTGGTGGCCGACGAGGTGCGCAAGCTGTCCGAGCGGACCGCCGAGGCCACCCGGGAAATCGGCGAACTGGTCGAGCGGATCCATGCCGACAGCGCATCGAGCCGCGAACGGATGATGGCGCTGGCCAGCCAGTCCGAAAGCTCCAGCGCGGACGGCCAGGCGGCCGCCCAGACCATGCGTAGCCTGCTCGACATGTCGGCCGGCATGGAGCAGAGCATCGCCTCGTCCTCGCTGCGCGGCTTCTGCGAGGTGGCCAAGGTCGACCACGTGACCTACAAGTTCAACCTGTACAAGGTTCTGCTCGGCCTGGAAGAGGCGCACGACGGCCTGCTGGTCGGACACACCGCCTGCCGCCTGGGCCACTGGTACTACACCGGCGAGGGCCACAGCTGTTTCTCGCAGTTGCCGGGCTACCGCGAACTCGAAATCCCCCACGCCGCCGTTCACGACAACGCGGCCGCCGCCTTGAAGGCCCATTCCGAAAGCGACTTCACCACCATGCAGAAACACCTGGTTAGCATGGAGCAGGCCAGCCTTCAGGTCATCGCCTGCCTGGAACGGATGGCCAGCACCGGCGAAGGAAAGCCCGAGACGCTCTGTTCGCATTGACGCGCCCGGCCGTCCCGGCCGAACGGCGGGGCACTGTCCCGGTAAACGAGGCACTACCGCCACCCGACCCTTGCCGGCCCTGCCACCGGCAGGTTTGGAAGGAACGCAATTTTTCAGCAGAATAGCCGCTTCGTTTTTTTGCAAAGGACGGGGCCATGTGGGATGAACGCTACAGCGGCGAGGAATACGTCTACGGCACCGACCCGAACGCCTTCCTGGCCGATATGGCCGGCCGCCTGCCGCAGGGCGGCCAGGTGCTGTGCCTGGCCGAGGGCGAAGGACGCAATGCGGTCTGGCTGGCGAAACAGGGCTTCCGGGTCACCGGCATCGACGCCTCCGCCGTCGGCCTGGCCAAGGCCAGGAAACTGGCCGACGCGGCCGGCGTGGTCATCGAAACCGTCCATGCCGACCTGGCCGATGCCGACCTGGGCGAAGCGCGCTGGGACGGCATCGTCTCGATCTTCTGCCACCTGCCGCCGCCGCTGCGCAAATCCGTGCACCGGCGCGTGGTCCGGGCGCTCAAGCCGGGCGGCCTGTTCCTACTCGAGGCCTACACCCCGCAGCAACTGCAGTTCGGCACCGGCGGACCGCCCAGCGCCGAACTGATGATGGACCTGGTCAGCCTCGGCGAGGAATTGTCCGGCCTGCGCATCGAACACGGCATCGAGTTGGAGCGCGAGGTCTACGAAGGCCGCTTCCACTCCGGCCGGGGCGCCGTGGTCCAGTTCATCGCCCGCAAACAGGATTGAACGAATCCGGGAATAAATCGAGCAACCTTACAAATAATTAAATCAGCACATGCTGATTTTGTGATAGTTTCCGCGCCGGTTTTTCCAGTCCACACAACGACCAAGCAAAGGGAACGATATGAACAAGATTGCAGCACTCGTCGCCACCGCCATTTTCCTGGCCGCCACCGGCGCCTATGCCGACGCCGCCTTCGATCCGAGCAAACTGCCGGCCTCCAAGAAGACCCTTGACGGCAAGTACCTGTCGGCCAAGGAAGCCTACGAGATGAAGACCAAGAACCCGGCCAAGATCCTGTTCATCGACGTGCGCACCCCGGCCGAAACCGAATACATCGGCATCGCGGACCAGGTCGACATCAACATCCCCTACATGGTCGACGACTACGGCACCTGGGACGCCAAGCACAACCGCTTCCAGATGAGCCCCAACTCCGCCTTCACCATGAAGGTGGATGACGCCATGAAGGCGCGCGGCCTGACCAAGAATGACGTCGTCATCGTCATGTGCCGCTCCGGCGACCGCAGCGCCGCCGCCGACAACCTGCTCACCAAGGCCGGCTACACCAACGTCTACTCGGTCTGGGAAGGCTTCGAGGGCGACATGGGCAAGGACGGCGCCGAAAAGGGCCGCCGCGTCGTGAACGGCTGGAAGAACGCCGGCCTGCCGTGGGGCTACTCGCTGAACAAGGCCCGCGCCTACACCACCGACTTCTGATGCCGCCCGGTCCCGAGCGGACCACGGCACAGACGCACTCCCGTCGGGCGGACACGAGCCTCCGCCCGGCGGCCATCCACTCCCCTTACATTCCCCCCAGCCAGAGCAGGCCGAGCACGGCCAGCCAGACCAGCGCGCTGCGTTTCAGCAAGGCCGCCGCACCGCTGACGTAATCCGCATCGGGCGCATCGTCGGCCAAACCGAGCGCACCGAAGCCCGACGCCAGCAACACCTCGACATTGCCGTAGCGCTCACCGGTGCCCAGGGAACGCCAGCGCAGCATGGCCTCCTCGAAGTTGCCGACGATGGCGAAGCTGAAGGCCAGCAGCCGGCTCGGCAGCCAATCCAGGACGGCCACGATCTGGTCGATGGAAGCGTGGAAGTCGCTGTCGCCGCGCCAGCGGGCGGCCAGCGGCACGCTCAGGGCATAGGCCACGGCGCCGAAGGGACCGAGCAGCATGAACCAGAACAGGGCGCCGAAGATCCGGCTCAGACCGGCCTGCAGGACATGCTCGACCGCGCGCCGGTTCAGTTCGCCGGCCGGCACCGTCTCGGCCTCGGCCAATCCCAGATCGAACAGCTTGGCCCGAGCACGCGGCTCGTCGCCGGCCAACAGGGCATCCTTCACCTCGTCGGCCAGATGGGTCAGTTGCCGGAAACCGAGACATTGGTACAGCACCAGCACGCTCCAGGCCATGCCGAGCAAAGCCGCCACTCCACTCAGCAGGGCGCCGACCACCCCCGCCAGCAAAGCCGGCAGCAGGGCCGCCGCGGTCCAGGCCAGGAGGCCATGCTTGCGGGTCCCGGTATTGAAATTCGGCAGCAGCCAATCGGCATAGCGGACGAACAGGCGATCGAACTGCGAAGGCCGGTACAGGGGATTCAACTGGTCCCACAACATGGCCAGGAGTGCCCCCAGGAAGGTCATCGGAGCGTACCCCCTCCTGGGGCCGCCGCCGATGCCGTGGCCGTCTCGCTCGTCCGGGCCATCTCCACGCTGAGCACGCCGTTGCGCCACACCGAATCGGAACCCTGGTAGAGCTCGACGGTCGGCATCCGCAGCGTCTCGCCGCGCGCCTCGAGATAGTCGCTCAGGGCCTGGTAGGCCCGGCTCGGGGCCAGGGCGATGGCGGTCTGGACCTGGACCAGCAGCACCGGGCGGGCGGCGACGACGTCCTGCCTGAGAGGCGGTGCGACCTTGACTCCGGGTTCCAGCAGATAGCCGGTGCGCCCCAGCCGGTCGGCCATGGCAACCCGGTCGGGATCGGAATACAGCACGGTGATGGGCAGGCCGGCGGCGATGTGCTGGTCGGCCAGGGCCTGGGCCACCTTGCCCTGCAGGCCGGGCAGCTTGGAATAGTCGCCCTTCTGCTCCAGATAGGCGTAGCTGTACGGACCACGCATCTGGTCTTCCTCGATGCGGACCGGATTGAAGCCGCCCCACCAGGCGTAGATGATCACGATCGGCAGCACGAAGGCCGTCAGGAACGGGACCCACTTTTTCAATTGCACACGCGTCTCCAGGCTCTGTTCAGCGGAAATACTACAACAACCCGCCGGCCCTCTTGGCCAATAATCGCCCGCTCCAGGCAGAGCGCATTCCGCGCGACGCCGCTGCCTGCGCCGGTCGATGCGCATGCTATACATAAGCATTCGCTAATACACCGGAGACCGCCCATGAGCACCGAAGACAGACAAGCCCTCGCCCAGCAGGCCTACGACAAGGCGCTGCGCTACGAGCTGGATTACGGCTGCTGTCCGCAATGCGTGCTGTCGGCGGTCCAGGAGACGGTCGGCATCGTCGACGACAGCGTGATCAAGGCCAGCCACGGCCTGTCGGGCGGCGGCGCATTGTCCGGCCAGGGCGCCTGCGGGGCGCTGACCGGCGGCCTGGTGGCGCTCTCCGCCAAGCGCGGCCGCGACCGCGACAAGCTGGACAAGGGCCGCTTCATCAACAACTTCAAGAAGGGCCAGGAACTGGTCGACCGCTTCCGGGCCGAATTCGGCGGCGTGACCTGCCAGGAACTGCAGCACCGCTTCACCGGCCGCACCTACGACATGTGGCAGGCCGAGGAGTACCAGGCCTTCAGCGACGCCCGCGGCGAACGATGCGCGCATGCCACCGCCACCGTAACGAAATGGGTCATAGAGATGTTGTAAGCTGACGGCCGTTCGCCATCACCGCAGGATCACCCATGACCCGATACATCGGCATCCTCACCGCCGGCGGCGACAGTCCCGGCCTGAACGCAGCCATCCGGGGCGTCGGCAAAGCGGCCCTCAGCCATTACGGCATGCACCTAGTCGGTTTCCGCGACGGCTTCCGCGGCCTGATGGAAAACCGCACCGCGCCGCTCGAAGGCGGCCAGCTGTCCGGCATCCTCACCCTGGGCGGCACCATCCTCGGCACCAGCCGCGACAAGCCGCACAAGATGCCGGTCGGCGGCCGGATCAAGGACATGACCCACGTCATCGTCGAGAACTACCACGCCCACGGCCTCGACTGCCTGGTCTGCCTGGGCGGCGGCGGCACCCAGAAGAACGCCCTGCGCCTGAAGGAGGCCGGCCTCAACATCGTCACCCTGCCCAAGACCATCGACAACGACGTGGCCGAGACCGACATCACCTTCGGCTTCGATACCGCCCTCGGCATCGCCACCGAGGCGGTCGACCGCCTGCACAGCACCGCCCACAGCCATCACCGCATCATCGTGGTCGAGATCATGGGCCACCGGGCCGGCTGGCTGGCCCTGGGCGCCGGCATCGCCGGCGGCGCCGACGTGATCCTGCTCCCCGAGATCCCCTATGACGTGGACAGCGTCGCCCGCGCCATCAAGAAACGCAGCCGCGGCGGCAAGCCGTTCAGCATCGTCGCCGTGGCCGAAGGCGCGATCACGGTCGAAGAACACCAGGCCAGGTTGGCGGTCCTGGACAGCAAGAAAGGCAAGAAGGGCAAGGATAGCGACGCGGAAGAACCCGAGATCGTCTACGCCGACCGGACCATCAGGCTGGCCCAGCAACTGGAGACCCTGACCGGCCTGGAAGCGCGGGTCACCATCCTCGGCCATCTGCAGCGCGGCGGCGCCCCCTCCGCCGCCGACCGCATCCTGTCGACCCGGCTCGGCACCGCCGCCGCGGACCTGATCGCCGCAGGCCAATACGGCGTCATGGTCGCCGCCCGGGGCGACGCCACCGAGGCCGTGCCGCTCGAAGAGGTGGCCGGCAAGGTCAAGACCGTGCCGGTCGACCACCCCTGGGTCGAGAGCGCACGCCGGGTCGGGACCAACCTCGGCGACTGATCCGGAGCAACCCTGAGAGTGCGACAAAATGCCGCACCCTCATTCGATCGGTGCAGGCTAAGCTCGCGGAAAAACATCTCCTGTCCCCCTAGCGGAGCCCGACAATGAATCCACCGAGTTACAGAATTGCCCTGTCCGCGTTCGCGCTGGCAGGCCTCAGCGCCCTGCCCATCCCCTCCTTCGCCTGTTCCAGTTGCGGCTGCACGCTCAGTTCGGATTGGGACAGCCAGGGTATTTCCAGCACGCCGGGCCTCAAGCTCGACCTGCGCTATGACTTCATCGACCAGAACCAGCTCAGGACCGGCAGCCACACCGCCAGCGCCACCGACGTGAACAATGCGCTGGCGAACGGCTCGCTGGCCGAAATCGAGCAGAAGACGCTGAATCGCTACTACACGCTCGGCCTCGACTACAGCCCGAACCGGACCTGGGGCATCAACGTCCAGCTGCCGTTCTACGACCGCGACCACAGCACGGTGGACAGCGACACGATCGCCGCGGGCGGCTACGACGCCTCGGCCGCCCATTTCCGCCAATTGGCCGACATCCGGGTCGTCGGTCGTTATCAGGGCCTGTCGCCGGACGGCGATATCGGGCTGCTGTTCGGCTTGAAACTGCCGACCGGCAATACCACCGAAAACTTCACCAGCGGTCCGCTGGCCGGCACGCCGCTCGACCGCAGCCTGCAAGCCGGCACCGGCAGCACCGACCTCATCCTGGGCGCCTACCGTTTCGGCACCCTGAATAGGGACTGGGACTGGTTCGCCCAGGGCCTGTTCCAGACCGCGCTCAAGACCAAGGACGGCTATCGGCCGGGCAATGCGCTCAACCTGAACGCCGGCCTGCGCTACATGGATTGGGGCAAGCTGGTGCCGCAACTGCAGATCAACGCCAAGACCGGGGCGCGCGATTCCGGCATCAACGCCGATCCGGACAATTCCGGCGGTACCGTGGTCTATCTGAGCCCCGGCCTGACCTTCGGCGTGAGCCGCTCGGCCAAGCTCTATGCCTTCGTCCAACTGCCGCTCTACCAGTACGTCAACGGCGTCCAGCTGGCGCCCCGCTGGAACGCCTCGGTCGGCACCAACATCAGCTTCTAGCGTTCGGACAGCAGGGGCAGGACGATCCGGTTCAGACTGACCGCGTCGATCCGCTGTTCGCCGGTCCAGCCGGCCTCGCGCAGCACGCCCTTGCGGTCGATCAGGAACGACAGCGGCAACACCCAGACCCGGCCGAAGCCGGCCACCCGGGCGTCGCCCATCATCGCCACTGGGAAGGAATAGGCGCGGACGAAGTCGCGCACCTTGGCCCGGTCCGCAGCGTCGTCCAGGCTGATCGCGACGACCTCCAGGCCATCCTTGGCGTGCTGCCGGTAGAAGGCATCGAGCGCGGGCATTTCCTCTCGGCAGGGCGGGCACCAAGTGGCCCAGAAGTGCACCAGCACCACCTTGCCTTTCAGGCTGGCCGAGTCGACCTGCCGCCCGTCCAGGGTGACGGCCTGCCAGGCCGGGGCTGGCCGGCCAGTGCCGTCAGCGACCGATTGCCCGGCAAACGAAAGGCCCGACAGCAGCCAGCAGAACAAGATCAGAGAAGATTTCACTGCGAGACTCCTTTACATGCGCCGTAGGCTGGCGGTTACCGTTTCAAGCCGAGCACCAGCACGCCGCCGGCCACCATCAGGATGCCGGCCCATTCCCGCAGGGACGGCCGTTCGCCCAGGAACAGCACCGCGAACACCGCCACCAGCACCAGGCTGAGCTTGTCGACCGGCGCCACCTTGGACGCCTCGCCGATCTGCAGGGCACGGAAATAGCAGACCCAGGACGCGCCGGTGGCCAGGCCGGACAGGACCAGGAACAGCCAGGTCTTGGGCTGCCACTCGAATGGATTGCTCCACTTACCGGTGAAGGCGACGAAGCCGGACAGCACAGCCAGGATGATCAGCGTCCGGACCAGCGTGGCCAGGTCGGAATCGACGCCGCGGATGCCGATCTTGGCGAAGATGGCGGTCAACGCGGCGAACGCCGCCGACAGCAGCGCCCAGAAAAACCAGTTCGGTATCGAAGTCATGTCTGTCTTTTCCCGGTTTCGATGCTAGCCTATGGGCCAGTTTTCAGATTGATCGATCATGCCATACCCCACCCCCGAATTGCTCGCCCCGGCCGGCACCCTGGCCATGCTGGACACCGCCTTCGCCTTCGGCGCCACCGCCGTCTACGCCGGCCAACCGCGCTACAGCCTGCGCGTACGCAACAACGACTTCGGCGACCTGGCCGTGCTGCAGGAAGGCATCGACCGCGCCCACGCACTCGGCCATCCGTTCTACCTGGTCTCCAACATCTATCCGCACACCGCCAAGCTGAAGACCTACCTCAAAGACATGGCGCCGGTGGTCGCGCTCAAGCCCGATGCCCTGATCATGTCCGACCCGGGCCTGATCCTGCTGATGCGCGAGCACTGGCCGGACATGCCGATCCACCTTTCGGTCCAGGCCAACACCGTGAACAGCGCGGCAGTGCGCTTCTGGCAGCAGGCCGGCATCAGCCGGGTGATCCTGTCGCGCGAACTGTCGCTGGACGAGATCGCCGCCATCCGCCAGGACTGCCCGGACATGGAGCTGGAGGTATTCGTGCACGGCGCACTGTGCGTCGCCTATTCCGGCCGCTGCCTGCTGTCCGGCTACTTCAACCACCGCGACCCGAACCAGGGCACCTGCACCAACTCCTGCCGCTGGGACTACAAGCTGAACCCGGCCAAGACCGACGCCGCCGGCGACGTCTGGCTGCTGGAGGAGAACGAGCGCCGCCAGGGCAGCTACATGCCGATCGAGGAGGACGAGCACGGCACCTACATCCTCAATTCCAAGGACCTGCGCGCCATCGAGCACGTCCAGCGCCTGGTCGAGATCGGCGTCGACTCGCTCAAGATCGAGGGCCGCACCAAATCGCCCTACTACGTCGCCCGCGCCTGCCAATCCTACCGTCGGGCGATCGACGACGCCGTCGCCGGCCGGCCGCTCGACCCGGCCCTGCTGGGCCAGCTCGAAGGTCTGGCCAACCGCGGCTATACCGACGGCTTCTACCAGCGCCACACCCCGGCCGACTACCAGAACTACCTGCGCGGCCACTCGGAGAGCGGCCGCAGCCTGTACGTCGGCGACATCGTCGGCTTCGACGCCACGCGCGGCCTGGCCGAGTTCGAGGCCAAGAACAAGCTAACCGCCGGCGACCGGATCGAACTGATCCAGCCAGCCGGGCCGAGGGAATTCGTGGTCGATGAGATCAGGGATCGCGACGGCAGTGACCTGGCCGTGGTGCCGGGCAACGGCCACCGGGCCTGGCTCAGGCTGCCTCAGGACAGCGTCGGGGCCTTCGTGGCCCGCTTCGTCGGCTGAGCGACGCACATGAAACCTATAACTTTCGCCTAGTTTTTTTGCAGGATCATGTACACAAGAAAATTATAATTTTCTAAAATGCCGAACTTTTAATAAATAAAGAAGATGGCACCATGTCGAAGATCGTAATCCTGGGCGCAGGAATCTCGGGTCACACCGTGGCCCGCTACCTCAACAAGTGGGTCGGCAACCAGCACCAGATCGTGGTGGTTTCGCCCAACGCGAAATGGAACTGGATTCCCTCCAACATCTGGGTCGGCGTCGGCCAGATGACCGAGGACGACGTCACCTTCGACCTGGCCAAGGTCTACAAGAAGACCAACGTCGATTTCCGCCAGGCCAAGGCCCTGTCGATCCACCCCGAAGGCGACGCCGACTCCGCCTCGCCCTTCGTCACCATCGAATACACCCTGCCCAGCAAGCAAGGCCAGCAGGAAAAAATCGCCTACGATTACCTGGTCAACGCCACCGGCCCGAAGCTGAACTTCGGCGCCACCGAGGGCCTCGGCCCCGACCACGGCCACACCGTCTCGGTCTGCACCGCCTCCCACGCCATCGAGGCCAACCACAAGCTGCAGGAGACCGTCGAGGCCCTGCGCCGCGGCGAGACGAAGACCCTGGTGATCGGCACCGGCCACGGCATGTGCACCTGCCAGGGCGCGGCCTTCGAATACATCTACAACGTCGACCACATCCTGCGCGAGGCCGGCGTCCGTGACCGCGCCCGCATCGTCTGGATCAGCAACGAATACGAGCTGGGCGACTTCGGCATGGGCGGCGTGCACATCACCCGCGGCGGCTACGTCACCAACGGCAAGACCTTCGCCGAATCGCTGATGGTCGAGCGCGGCATCGAGTGGATCATCCGCGCCGCCGTGAAGAAGGTCGAGGCCGGCAAGATCCATTACGAGACCCTGGACGGCACCATGCACGAGCTGGAGTTCGACTTCTCCATGCTGATCCCGCCGTTCGCCGGCGTCGGCCTCAAGGCCTTCGACAAGGCCGGCGAGGACATCACCGCCAACCTGTTCCTGGCCAACGGCTTCATGAAGGTCGACGGCGACTACACCGCCCGCCCCTACGCCGAGTGGAGCGCCAACGACTGGCCCAAGACCTACCAGAACCCGACCTACGGCAACATGTTCGCAGTCGGCATCGCCTTCGCCCCGCCCCATCTGATCAGCAAGCCGATGACCAGCGCCAGCGGCACCCCGATCAATCCGGCGCCCCCGCGGACCGGCATGCCCTCCGCCGCCATGGCCATCGCCGTGGCCAAGAGCATCCGCGACATGCTGAACGGCTCCGACAAGCCGACCCACACCGCCTCCATGGCCAAGATGGGCGCCGCCTGTGTCGCCTCCACCGGTTCGCACCTGCTGCGCGGCACCGCCGCCACCATGACGGTGTTCCCTGTGGTGCCCGACTACGAGAAATACCCGGAATACGGCCGCGACATGAACCTGACCTTCGGCGAGATCGGCCTGGCCGGCCACTGGATGAAGTCCATGCTGCACTACACCTTCATCTACCAGGCCAAGATGCGTCCGGGCTGGTCGCTGCTGCCGGATTGAGACACAGGATTAGAGAGGAAACGACATGACCAAGATCGCGAACAAGGAACCCTACCAACAGGCCTACTACCCGCCTGCCCCGACCGGATTCACCCGCTTCATGCGGACCTGCGTCCTGTGGCAGATCTGGCGCTTCATCGTCATCAACGTGAAGATGCTGAAGCTGATGGCCAACTCGCACTGACCGTCCGGCGCCGCGCGAGCGGTGCCCGAAACGAAAAGGGCCGACTGCACAGTCGGCCCTTTTTCATTCCGGCCGCGGACTCACTCCGTCTCCAGCCACTCCAGCGCCAGCCCGGGGTCGTCGAACACCTGCAGTTCGCCGTCGACCAGCAGGCTGTTCAGCCAGGCGATCCAGACCATCCATTCATTGCCGGTGACCACCGCGATCTTGCGGAAGTCGTAGCGGTGCTCGCGGTTGAACTTGATCTCCTCCCAGACCACGTCCACGGTGTAGCGGACCATGTCGCGCAGGTCCAGCAGCAGGTTCACGCCGCCGGCCTTGAGATGGGCCAGCACGTGCTGCTCGAATTCCTTGTAGTCGGCCACGGTGAATTCGCCGATGACTGAAATGCTGACCAGTTTGCCCTGGTCGTTGATCGCGATCATTTTGACTCCTTGTCGTTCAATAACACCGCCCAAACCCCGGCGGTCACGGTAATCCCCATGCCGACCCAGGCGATGGCCGGCAGCCTCTCATGCCAGATTAGCGCATCCAGCAGGCTACCGAAAACCACCGTGCTGTAGGCCAGCCCGGCCACCACCACGGTATCGCCCTTGCGGTAGGCGCGGGTCATGGCCAGCTGGGCCGCCGTGGCGCATACGCCCAGGCCCAGCAGCAGGCCGATGTTGCCCATGGCGGGCGCATGCCAGCCGCCGGCCGTGGCCAGCAGCGCCGCCCCGGCCGCGCTGACCGCGGCGAACCAGAACACGGTGCGCCATTCCGGTTCGTGCAGCCGGCCCAACTGGCGGACGTGGACGTAGGCCAGCGAGGCCAGCGCCCCGGAAAACAGCCCGGCCAGGCCGGCCAGCAGGTCGCCGCCGCCCTGCCAGGGCCGCAGCAGCAGGACCACGCCGACGAAGCCCAGGGCTACCGCCGCATATTGCAGGGGCCGCGGCCGCTCGTTCAGGTGCCAGGGCATCAGCAGGACCAGAAACAGGGGCGAAGTGTAGTTCAGGGTGATCGCCACCGACATCGGCAGCCGGCTGATCGCGTAGAAGAAGGCGACCAGGGCGACGAAGCCGATCAGGCCCCGGCGCAGGTGCATGGCCAGATGACCGCCCTCGACCATGTGCCGCAGGCGCCGCTCCGGATGCGCGACCATCGCCCCGGACAGGAACAGCATGCCCAGTGCGGAGCGCCAGAACACCAGTTCCTGGCTGGAGAACCAGGCGGCGCCGAGCTTGACGAACACGCTCATCGTGGCGAAGCCGGCGCCCGCGACCAGCATCCACATGGACCCCATCGCAAGAGCCTATTTCAGCAGGAGACATGCCACGCGTTGCGGCATGGAACGGATGAATGCAAGGCGTGTCGCGCCGCGAATGGTCATTCCATTCGCAAGCGGCACAACGCCGCAGGCGCCGTTCCAGGCCACAACCCGAAGGGGCCAGACCATACGGGCGCAGCGCGGCGTTGCGGCTCGTCGCCGTGGAATGACCACTGTCTTCTCACCGCGCCTTGCGCTGCATCCCGTATGGCCTGGCCGCATGGCGTGTCTCCTGCTGAAATAGGCTCTCATTCTGAATCGACCGGCAGGCGGGGCACCGCCTCGACCTGGACCGGCGCGTTCAACTCCTTGTCGGCATCGGCGGCCTTCAGGTCGCGGAACTTGCGGGCCGACACCAGGACCCGCGACTCGAACGAGGACATGGCCTTGTTGTAGGCATCCGTGGCCTGGCCCAGGTTCTTGCCGACGCTGCTCCAATGGCCGGCCATGGTCGCCAGCCGGTCGTACAGTTCCTTGCCCAGGGCGGAGATCTGGCGCGCGTTCTCGGCCAGGGCCTCCTGGCGCCAGCCGTAGTAGACCGCCTTGAGCAGGGCCAAGAGCGTGGTCGGCGTGGCCAGGATGACGCGCTGTTCGGCGGCGGATTCGATCAGGTTCGGATCGCGCTGCAACGCGGCGCTGAAATAGGCCTCGCCGGGCAGGAACAGCACCACGAATTCGGGCGACGGCTCGAACTGGGCCCAGTAGGCCTTGGCCGACAGGCTGGCGATGTGCTCCTTCACGTGGCGGGAGAATCGCTCCATGGCGAGTTCGCGCTTGTGCTCGTCCTCGGCCGCCATGGCGTCCATGAAGGCGTCGATCGGCGTCTTCACGTCGACCACGATGGTCTTGCCGGCCGGCAGGCGGACCAGCATGTCCGGCCGTTGCCGCCCGGTCTCGGTCTCGGCGCTTTCCTGCTCGTAGAAGTCGCAATGCGGTTGCATGCCGGCCAGCTCCACCACCCGGCGCAACTGCACCTCGCCCCAGCGGCCGCGCACATCCGGCCGGCGCAGGGCGTTGCCCAGGCTGCGGGTCTCCTTCTGCAGGGCGAGCTGGCTCTCGGTCAATTGCCGGACCTGCTCGGACAGCGCGGTATAGGCCACCGCCCGCGCCTGCTCCAGGCCGACCGTCTGGCCCTCCAGCTTGGCCAGCGTCTCGGCCAGCGGCTTGACCATGTGTTCCACCGCCTTCTGCCGGGCCTCCAGATCGCCCCGCGCCGACTCCTGGAATTTCTCCAGGCTGGTCCGGGCCAGCTCCAGGAAGGCCTGGTTGTTGCTTTTCAAGGCCTCGGCCGACAGGGCGCGGAAGGCATCCGCCGACTGCCGGCGGGCCTCTTCCAGCAGTTCGAGCTTCTCGGTCAGTGCCGCCTGCTCGGCCGCCAGTTCGGTTTCCAGCTGGACCACACGGATCTTGAACTCGCCCAACTGCTGCAGCCAGCGGCCGCGCAGCCAAAGCAGAACGAGGCCTGCGAGCAGCAGGCCGGCCAGGAAAGCGACAACGATTTGGGCCATGAGATGCGGGATGGATGCGGGACTGCAAGGTTACCCTAAAACACAGGGCCACTCAGGTTGGGTTGGAGGCCGCACCCGGCAGATGCCGGGATCGGCCAATCAATCAGTCCGAATCGTGCAGTACGAAGGCCTTTTCGACCGTAAAGTTGCCGATCCCGCGATGGCTGGTCATGGTCCAGCCCCGGCTCTCCAAATGGTCCCTCATGTCTTCCAGCATGTGGGGATTGCCACACAACATGACCCGGTCCTGTTCCGGGTCGGCCTCGGGCAGGCCCAACATGGCGCATAGCTGCCCAGAGCGGAACAGATCGGTACAGCGCCCGGTGATCTCATACGGCTCACGCGTGACGGTGGGAACGTAGTACAGGCGCCCATCAGCCCTCGCCATGATTTCGTCCTGATAGGCGAGTTCTTGCCGGGTACGCACGGTATGCACCAGGATGACTTTCTCGTAGCGCCGGTAGACCTCCGGATCGCGGATCAGGCTCATGAAGGGCGCCAACCCCGTTCCGGTCGCCATCATGAACACGTTGCGGCCTGGCTGCAGGTACTTCAAGGTCAGCGAACCGGTCGCCTTGCCATTGACCCAGATCACCTCTCCCGGGCGGATCTGTGCCAGGCGGCTGGTGAGCGGCCCATCGGGGACGTGGATGCTCAGGAATTCAAGATGCTTGTCGTCATTGGTCGACACGATGGAGTAGGCTCGGGCGATGAGTTTGCCCTCCAGGCGCAGGCCCAGCGTGACGAACTCGCCGTTCTCGAAGCGGAAATCGTCCGGCCGGGTGGTCGTGAAGCTGAAGGTCTTGTCGGACCACTTGCGGATCGAGGTGATGCGCTCTTCGCTGTATGCCATTGATGAAATCCCCTGCGCAAAAGGTATGAAGAAGCCCATACATACGATATCAAAACCGGCAAATGGTTCTCGTCGGACGGGCGACAGGGCCGGTAGTCATCGCACGCTTTCCAGGCATCGAGTTTCGGCCGCGCATGAACGTGTTCCCGCCGCAGTCAATCTGATATCGACGGGCCTAAGCTTCTGCGGATGAAGCCGATCGTTGCTGGCGCAGCAAGGCCAGCGATCGGCCCTGCAGCGGATAGTCGCTGCCGCGGGGATAGCGCTTCGTCTCCGGGGGACCGGGCTGCAGGGCCGTATCCAGTACCGGAATCCAGCGCTGGTGGCTGCGGAATCCGGGCAGCGTGAACGGGATGGTCTCGGCCGAGGCGTTCAGCATCAGCAGGAAATCATCATCGACGATGGGCTTTCCCAGCCGGTCGACTTCGCCGATGGCGTCGCCCGCCAGATACATGCCGAGGCAGCGGGCGAAGCCGAGGTTCCATTCTTCGTCGCCCATCTCCAGGCCGTCCGGGTTCAGCCACAGGATGTTTTTGATTTTTTTGCGCAGGCGCTGTTCCTGGAAGAAGCTGCGGCGACGGAAAGCCGGATGCGCCTTGCGCAAACGGATCAGGGACTGGGCGAAGGCGAACAGCGCCTTGTCCTCGGGCTTCAGTCGCCAGTCGAGCCAGCTGAGTTCGTTGTCCTGGCAGTAGGCGTTGTTGTTGCCGCGCTGGCTGCGCCCCATCTCGTCCCCGGCCAGCAGCATGGGCACGCCCTGGGAGAGGAACAGAGTGGCCAGGAGATTGCGTTTCTGTTTTGCGCGCAGGGCGAGGATGTCCGGGTCGTCGGTTTCCCCCTCGATGCCGCAGTTCCAGGACAGGTTGTTGTTGTGCCCGTCCTGGTTTTCCTCGCCGTTGGCCTGGTTGTGCTTCTGCTCGTAACTGACCAGGTCGTGCAGGGTGAAACCGTCATGGGCGGTGATGAAGTTGATGCTGGCGTAGGGCCGCCGGCCGTTGTGGGCGTACAGGTCGCTCGACCCGGTGAGCCGGTAGGCGAGATCGCCGATCAAACCGCCCTCGCCCTTCCAGTAGGCGCGCACCGCATCGCGGTACTTGGCATTCCATTCGGTCCAGCCGACCGGGAAGTTGCCGACCTGATAGCCGCCCTCGCCCAGATCCCAGGGCTCGGCGATCAGCTTCACCTTGGACAGCACGGGGTCCTGATGGATGATGTCGAAGAACGCGCCCAGCCGGTCGACCTCATGCAGTTCCCTCGCCAGGGCCGCCGCCAGGTCGAAGCGGAAGCCGTCGACGTGCATTTCCTGGACCCAGTAGCGCAGGCTGTCCATGATCAGCTGCAGGACGCGCGGCTGCATCATGTTGAGGGTGTTGCCGCAGCCGGTGTAGTCCATGCAGAAGCGGCGATTGTCCTGGGTCAGCCGGTAATAGGCGGCGTTGTCGATGCCGCGCATGCTCAGCGTCGGCCCGAGGTGGTTGCCTTCGGCGGTATGGTTGTAGACCACGTCCAGGATCACTTCGATCCCGGCCTGGTGCAGGGTCTTGACCATGGTCTTGAATTCGCTCACCGCGTCGTCGGTCGCGGCATAGCGCCGGTCCGGCACGAAAAAGCCCAGCGAGTTGTAGCCCCAGTAGTTGCGCAGCCCGCGCTCCAGCAGATGGCGGTCGTCGACGAAGCAATGAACCGGCATCAGTTCCACGGCGGTCACGCCCAGATCCTTCAGGTGCGCGATGGCCGGGCCGCTGGCCAGGCCGGAGTAGGTGCCGCGCAAGGCAGCGGGGATATCGGGGTGAAGCGCGGTGAAACCCTTGACGTGCAGCTCGTAGATCAGGGTATCGCTCCAGGCCGTGTCCGGATGGCGGTCGTCGCCCCAATCGAAAGCCGGATCGATCACCTGGCACTTCGGCATGACCAGGGCATCGTCGCGCCAGTCGAAGGACAGGTCCTCCTGCTTGGCCCCGATCTTGTAGCCGAAGTGGGCATCGCTCCAGCGCAACTTGCCCACTGCGGCCTTGGCATAGGGATCGAGCAGCAGCTTGTTGGGGTTGAAGCGGTGCCCCTGCAGCGGCCGGTAGGGACCGTAGACCCGGTAGCCGTACAGCAGCCCCGGCTTCGCGCCCGGCAGATAGCAGTGCCAGACCAGGTCGGTCTGCTCCTTCATCTCGATGCGGTCGATCTCGCGCCGGCCCCTGGCATCGAACAGGCACAACTCCACTTTTTCCGCATGTTCGGAGAACAGTGCGAAGTTCACCCCTTCCCCATCCCAGGTGGCGCCCAGGGGGTAGGGTTTGCCAGGGCGCACGACGATCGACTTCTTGATCATTTGAGCCACCTCGCCAGGTTGACGGACTGGTTCCTGCTTAACCCTCGTAGGCAAGCACGATCCCTGCCAGAGGCGGCAGGGTCAGCGACAGCGAGTGGGAACGGTCCATCCAGGGCATGTCGTCGGCACGAAGCGGATCCGGGCCGTTGCCCAGGTTGCCGCCGCCGTAGATTTGCGCATCGGAATTGAGCACCTCGCGGTAATTTCCGGGCATGGGCACCCCGATCCGGTAGCCGCGGCGGGGTACGGGCGTCAGATTGAGAACCACGACCACCAGTTCGCCTTCCTGCCCCTTGCGCAGGTAGCTGATCACCGACTGGTTGGCGTCGTGGAAGTCGATCCACTCGAAGCCCTGCCAGTCGAATTCGTGGCGGTACAGGGCGGGCCGGGTCTGGTAAAGATGGTTCAGGTCCCGCACCAGGCGCTGCATGCCTTGGTGCAGCGGGTAATCCAGCACGTACCAGTCCAGGACTCCGGCGCTGTCCCACTCCTTCCCCTGGCCGAACTCGGTGCCCATGAACAGCAGCTTCTTACCGGGATGAGTGAATTGATACGCGTACAGGGCGCGCAGGTTTGCGTGGCGCTGCCATTCGTCGCCGGGCATCTTGTGCAGCATCGATTGCTTGCCGTGCACCACCTCGTCGTGGGAGAACGGCAGCATGAAGTTCTCGGTGAAGCAGTAGAGCATGCTGAAGGTGAGCATGCCCTGGTGGTACTTGCGGTGGATTGGCTCGTTGGCCATGTAGGCCAGGGTGTCGTTCATCCAGCCCATGTTCCATTTGATGTCGAAACCCAGGCCGCCGACATGGGTCGGCCGGCTGACCATGGGCCAGGAGGTCGACTCTTCAGCGATCATCAGGATGCCCGGACACTGGTCGTGTACGGTGACGTTCAGCTCGCGCAGGAAATCGATGGCGGCGAGGTTCTCCCGGCCGCCGTACGGGTTCGGCAGCCACTCGCCCTCCTGGCGCGAATAGTCGAGATAGAGCATCGAAGCGACGGCGTCGACGCGCAGGCCGTCGATGTGCATCTCCTCCAGCCAGTAGACCGCGCTGGAGAGCAGCAGGTTCTTCACCTCGTTGCGGCCGTAGTTGAAGATCAGCGTGGACCAGTCCTTGTGCTCGCCGAGACGCGGGTCGGCATGCTCGTAAAGCGGCGTGCCGTCGAACCGCGCCAGGCCGTGGGCATCCTTGGGAAAGTGCGCGGGCACCCAGTCGAGCAGCACGCCGATGCCGTTCCGGTGGCAGTAGTCGACGAAGTAGCGGAAGTCGTCCGGCTCGCCGTAGCGGCTGGTAGGCGCGAAATAGCCGGAGGTCTGATAGCCCCAGGACAGGTCGAACGGGTGCTCGGTGATCGGCATCAATTCGACATGGCTGAAACCCATGTCCTTCAGGTACGCCACCAGGCGGTGCGCAATCTCGCGATAGTTGAGAAAACCGCCTTCCGGATCGCGCTGCCAGGAGCCCAGGTGCACCTCGTAGACGGACAGTGGGGCATGTTGCCAGTCCCGCCGGCTGCGCCGTTCCATCCAGGCCTCGTCCGTCCAGGCATAGTGCGCGCGGCGGGGAATCAAGGAACCGGTCCACGGCCGGAGTTCGTGCCACTGACCGTAGGGATCGGCTTTGAGCAGGACTTCGCCGCTGTCGCGATTGCGGATCTCGTATTTGTAGATGCGGCCCGGCCCCAGGTCGGGGATGAACAGCTCCCATACGCCGCTGCCGCCGCGTACCCGCATCGGGTGGCGCCGGCCGTCCCAGTCGTTGAAGTCGCCGACCACGCTGACCCGTTCGGCGTTGGGCGCCCAGACCGCGAACAGGACCCCGGCGACGCCGTCCGCCTCGTGCTCGTGGGCGCCCAGGAAGCGGAAACCGTGGCGATGGCGGCCCTCGGCGAACAAGTGCAGATCCAGATCGCCGATTTGCGGCGCGAAGGTATAGGGGTCGCGCGCGATGTGCTCGCGCTGGTTCTGGTCGCGCCAGATCAAGCTGTAGTGCGCCGGCAGGTTTTGGCCATCGCCGCGCCACTCGAAATGGTCGCTGTCGGGCAGGCGGGACAGGGTCATGCCGCCCTCGGCGACGCGCACTTCCGCAGCGAGTGGAATATAGGCCCTAAGGACGACGGCGGCTCCATCCTGATGGCGGCCGAGGACGGCGAATGGATCGTGATGCCGAGCTTCGCTGATGCGCAGTCGTTCGTCATCGAGGTAGCTGTTTTCCATGTTTCCCTCTTCCTGATAGGGCGGCTGATGAGGTGTCGAGGCGCCGCCGCCGATTGTCGGCGTAATGATCGATACGCCTCCCAGTAAAGCCTCCGACGTAACGCGCTTGGCCGTCGATCGCCTGCGTGAACCCGCGTACCGGCCTTATTCTTGGATGCCAAACAATGTCGCCACGGAAAGCGCACGGGTAATTATTCGACATTCGCCCCACCAGGATGTTCTTGGTAGGGCCATTTGGAGTTTATAGCTTGTTTCTTGCCCGATTGTTACGTAGGCGCAATCCTTGAAGCCCACTGCAAAGATCTGCCTCCAGGCCGGCGCGGCAATCCGGCAGCCAAAAGCAAAAGGGGCCCGAAGGCCCCTTTTGCTCATCAGCGAAACGATCAGAGCAGAACCATGCCCGGATTGTTATTGCCGATGCCGACCACCTTGGGCTGGTTGAGCTTGAGACCCTTGATGGTCTTCTTGGCGCGCAGGTACTCGGCCACCACGTCCCAGACCGGCACGCCGCTGGCGCCCTGGGCGACCGGGGCCCAGCCGGCTACCTTGTAGGTCTTGTTGGGATCGACCGGCTTGCCGTTCAGCATCATGTCGCTGATCCGCTTGCCGACGGTGTTGTTGGGGGCCACCGTGTAGTGGATGCCGCCCACCCGCACCATGTCGCCGCCCTGCTGGTAGTAGGGGTCCGGGTTGAACAGGTTGTCGCAGACGTCTTCCATGATGGACTTGATCTGCGAACCCTTCATCTCGGTCAGCGTGGAGTACGGATAGGTGATGGCGGTCTGGTCCATCAGGCGATCCATGGTGATGGCCTCGCCCGGCAGGATGGTGGTGCCCCAGCGGAAGCCCGGCGAGAAGGCGGCGTCGGCGCCCTTGACGGCCATCAGCGCGTCGCAGATGAGCTGGTCCCAGGTGCCGTTGAAGTTGCCGCGGCGATAGAGGAAGTCGTCGGAGACGGCCAGCACTTCGTTCAGCTTCTTCTCGTAGGGCGCGCGGATCTTGGTGATCAGCGCGTCCATCTTGGCGTCCGGCTTGATGAAGTTGGCGAACACCGGCAGCAGGCGATACTTGAAGCCGGCGACCTTGCCGTTCTTGACGTCGAAGTCCATGACGCCGAGGAACTTGCCGTTCGAGCCGGCGTTGGTGACCAGGCAGGTGCCGCCGTTCGGGGTCTTGACCGGGACCGGCTGGTAGACGCCGTCGTGGGTGTGGCCGCCGAAGATGGCGTCGATGCCGTTGACCCGGCTGGCCATCTTGAGGTCCACGTCCATGCCGTTGTGGGAGATGACCACCACGACCTGGGCGCCCTTGGCGCGGGCCTCGTCGACCCACTTCTGCATGCTGTCGTCGCGGATGCCGAACGACCAGTCGGGCGTCATGTAGCGCGGGTTGGCGATGGTGGTATAGGGGAAGGCCTGGCCGATGACGGCGACCGGCACGCCGTTGATCTTCTTCATGACATAGGGCTTGAACACCTGGTCGCCGAAATCGTTGGTGACGATGTTCTGGGCGACGAAGTCGATGCCGGCGTTCTTGAAGTCCTTGTTGATGATCTCGGTCATCCGGTCGGCGCCGAAGGTAGCTTCCCAGTGCGAGGTCATGACGTTGACGCCGAGTTCGATACAGGCGTCGACCATGTCCTGGGCGTTGGTCCAGAGCGAAGTGCCGGAGCCCTGCCAGGTGTCGCCGCCATCGAGCAGCAGCGAGCCGGGACGGCTGCCCCGGACCTGGTCGACCAGGGTCTTGAGGTGGGCGAAACCGCCGACCTTGCCGTACACCTTGGCGGCTTCCTGGAAGTTCAGGTAGGTGAAGGCATGGGCATCGGCCGTGCCGGGCTTGATGCCGTAATACTTGAGGAAGTACTCGCCCACCAGGTGCGGCGGGTGGCCGGCCATGGCGCCGACGCCCAGGTTGACGTTGGGCTCGCGGAACCAGATCGGCAGCAATTGGGCATGCACGTCGGTGATGTGCAGGAAAGACACGTTGCCGGCGGGCGGCGCGTCGTAATAGTGGGCGGGCAGGTTGCCGGCCAGCACCGAGCGGCTGTCCAGCACCAGGCCGGAGGCGGCGGCGGCGGCCAGAACCTGGAGAAACTCGCGGCGACTCATTGACATGGAAAAACTCCTCTTAAGGCGATCGAATATCTTGCTTCTATTCTTGGGACGGATTCAAGAAAAAATCCGGGCACGCGGCCCGGATTCTTGTCCTGCGCAATCCGCTTTATTTGCGGAACACGGAAGCGTGCAGCGGCAGGCCGTTCGACATGTAGGACATGAAATACTCCAGGTCGTTGAAGCGGGTGCTGCCCGGTTGGTCCGGCACCTGGCGGATCATCTTGAAACAGCCGACGAAGCGCTCCTGCAACGTCACCAGATTCGAACCGCCGCGGAATACCGGGAAGTGAACGGCCTGGCCCACGACCGGGGACAGAATCTCGGAACGCAGGCGATTGCCGGCAGCTTCCAGGTGGCAGCTGGCGCAGGCGAAGTTGAGTTGACCGTGGCGCTTGTAGAAAAGATTCTTGCCATTGTCAAATGCCTTCACGGCGCCCGGGCTGTCGACCTTGATATTCATCTTCATGCCGTCGGACAGGGTCCGGGCATAGGAGGTCAGAACACCCATGGTCTTCATGTCGCCGTTGCTATAGGGTTGCTCGCCGTTCTTGACGCGACACTGGTTGATCAGGTCTTCGAAGGTGACGACCTTGCCCAGTTTCTCGTCGTACATCGGATAGTTGCCGGCAATCATCTTGCCGCCATTGGGCATGCACTCGGCGTAGGTCTTGCCGTTCTTGAACGGGGTTTCCCACATCTTCTTGCCCTGGTCGATCACGTCGAGGAAGGGCGGGAAGTCCATGATGCTGTCGTATTGCGACTTGGCATCCGGGTCGAAAGCCAGTGCGCCGTAGACATAATCGTCGAACTTGATGTCCGGATACTTGTGTTCAAGGAAATTGACCACCTTCATGCGGTCCGATTCCGGGCTGGCGTGAGCCGCGATCGCCCCGAAAACAATCCCCAGACTTGCCAGAGCCAAAATAAATTTCTTCATGCCGTCCTCCTGATGAACGAGCCCAATGGGCCCGTCGTCAATTCCAGTAAATCCCTATCGCCCGATTAAGCGATGGTGGCGTCGGCCGAGTCTTTCTCGCCCTTATTGTCTTCCCAGCTGATAACGACCTGGTCACCAGACTTGGCGCCCGCGACCCGGAACTCCAGGAAGGGGTTGGCGGAGATGGCGCCGCCCCACTGGGCATCCAGCACGGTCTTGCCGGCCACGGTGGCGGTGACGTGGTTGATGAAGTGGGCCGGGATGAGTTGACCGGTCTTGGCGTCCTTGCGGAAACCAGTTTCCATCGGATGCTGCATCAGGCATTTGACGACAGCGTTGTCGCCGCTCATGGCGGCCTTGATTCTGATACCAGACATTACTTGATTCCTTTCTAACTATCCTGTTTGCCGAAGCTTGGGCTAAATCCACCTTGACGCCCCGCCGTTACCGGAGAGCGGGCATGACCCGGATTAGCCGCCGCAACCGCCGATGGTGACCTTGACTTCCTTGGCGGCGGTGTAGACCTTGCCGCCGGCCTTGACGACCGCGCGCACGTTGCCGGTTGCGCCCAGCTTGATCGCGGTGGAGATGAAGCCATCGGCACCGTTGGACAAGGCGAAATCGGCGATCAGGGGGTTGGTGTTCTTCTCGGCCAGGATGATGATGTGTTCGGTGTTGGCGATCTTGGAAGTCACCTTGACCGGAACGCGGCTGCCGTTCTCGGCGATGTTCGGCGCATCGACAACGATCTGATCGCTCTCGGCGGCACCAGTGGCGCCGATACCGGCCATGGCAGTGGCCACGTCCTTGGCTTCGAAGGCAGCCTTGTTCCAGTCCGCGGCGAAAACGTTACCGGGCTTCAGCAGGCCGGCTCCGGCAGCCACGGCCACCACGGCGGCTGCGCCGGCGCCCTTCAGAATTTGTCTGCGTTCATTGTTCATGGTGTTGTTTCTCCTTGGATAACTGAATTTACAGACCGTAGATAAAGTCGACGACCTTGTCGAGCTGCTTCTCGGTCAGGATCTTGTTCTTGCCAATCGGGGGCATGATGGTATTGGGGTTGTGCACCATCGGATCGTAGATCTGGGCGCGCAGCGCCGCCTTGTCTGGGAAGCGGGCGCTCATGGCCACCAGCGGCGGGCCGCTGTTACCGGGCTGGTCGGCATCCGGCATGGTCGGCATGGCGTGGCAGGCCAAGCAGTTGCCCTGCTTGTTGTTGTAGGCGAGCTCCTTGCCCGTCTCTTCCTTGGCCGGTTCTGCAGCGATGGCTGCATTGACGAACATGGCCGCCAACAAGGTGATACCGGTCTTGACGGAAACGCGATTCCGCATGGTTTATCTCCTTCTCTCTTAAACGTAAAGCAGTGTGTTTCCGCCCCCAGTGGCGGGACAACCCTACTCTTTAGGAAGGGCGAATATAACCAAGAAATGACGCCGTGGGCAAACAGCGTATAAGTACGTATGAATATTCATTTTGAGGCTTGCGGCCCCTTTTCGCGCGACTCCTGATCCTTGAGATCGCGCAGCTTGGCGTCGACCACGGACTGGGTATAGAAACCGCCGTCGCCCGCCTGCCGGGCCAGTTGCAGCTGCTCGATCGCCAGAGGCCGCTGATCAAGCCGGATATAGGCCTCGGCCTGGGCCAGATGCTCCTCGGCATGGCGACCCAGGGCATGGTTGCATTCCGCCAGCAACTGGTAGAGCACGTAATCGTCCGGCCACAGTTGCTGCCGGTCGTTGACGAAGGCCAGGGCGTCGTTCGCCTTGCCTTCGCGCAACAGGGCACGGGCGTAGGCGTAGGCCAAGGGCTTGTAGTCTGGGTAGCGGGCGATCGCCGCGTGCAACCTGGCGACACCCTCGGCCAGATGACCGGTCTCGATCAGGACATGGGCCAGGAGATCTTCGGCCATCGACGATTTCTGCAGTTTCACAAGATGCTCGGCTGCCTGGATCGCCTCGGGCTTCTCATTGGCACGCAGAGCGCTCAGGGCGAGGCCGTAGTCCTTGGCGGCCTCGCCCTGCTGCCCGGTCAGGGCGCTGAAATACTTGTAGGCGTCCCGCGGCTCGCTCGTCAAGGCCCGTATCCTGGCCTGGACCAAGGCGAATTCCGGGCTATCCACATGCTGTTTGTATTTCATCTGAGCGACCCGGCCTTCCAGGTCGGCCATCCGCTCGTAGGTCATCGGGTGGGATTGCAGGAAGCCGGGCACGTTGCTGTCATACAAACGTTCCTGGTCCATCAGATGCTTGAAGAACTGGACCATGCCCCGAGGATCGAAGCCGGCATTGGCCATGGTCTGCAGGCCCAACCGATCGGCCTCTTTCTCGTAATGCTGCGTCTGGGTCAACTGGTTCTGCATGGCCAGCGCCTGGCCGGAGGTGATGGCCGCTGCGGCGATCTGGGGATTGTCCGAATGGGAGGCCAGGATCGCCACCGCCAGACCGGCCAGCGCGGCGGCCATGCTGGTCTTCTCGCCCAGTACCGACCGGGCGATGTGGTTCTGGACCTCGTGGCCGATTTCGTGGCCCAGCACGCCGGCCAGTTCGGATTCATTGCGCGCCGCCAGGATCAGCCCGGTATTGACCCCGATATGACCGCCTGGCAGGGCGAAGGCGTTGATGGTCGAATCCTCGACCACGAAAAAGTCGATCTTCCGATAGGGCGATGTGCTCGCCGCCACCAATCGGTCGCCGAGCGCATTGAGGTAATCCGTGATCACCGGATCATCCAGGAAATCCTTATCCGCACGCATCTGCCGCATGACCTGGCGGCCGATCTGTTCTTCCTGGTTCAAGGAAACGCTCGCCCTGGCCGCGTCCCCCAGATCGGGAAGCTCGGAAGCATGGACAGTGGTCGCCAGCAGGGCGATCGGGAGCAGAATACGATGCAATCGCATAGAACTATGATACCTCTATGAATACCTACGTTCCCTCACGGGTTTGTAACCAGTTGTTACGGTGCATACCACGGAGGCCGAAATGAACTTATCCTTAAGCTTCGAGAAGAGAGCATGATCGTCGGATCAGGAGTTTTTATGAAAAAAGGATTCATGGCATTGCTGCTTGCCGCCTGGGCGGCTTCGGCCATGGCCGCATCGTCCGGCACCCTTATCCGGGCAGAACAAGTCCGTGCCACCCCCTCCGCCGGCGCCTCTGCCGTCACCCAATTGGCCAGCGGCACCCAGGTCGAGATCGTCGGCCGCAAGGGCGGCTGGCTGCAGGTCAAGGCGAAAGGCAAGACCGGTTGGGTCCGCCTATTGTCGGTACGCAGCAGTAGCGGCAGTGCCGGCAGTGCGGCAGACATCGGCGGCGTGGTCGGCCTGGCCACCCAACGCAACAAGAGCCAGGTCGTGGCGGTGGCCGGTCTGCGCGGCCTGAACGAGGAGGATCTGAAAAGCGCCCACTATGATGCCGCCCAGATCAAGAAACTGGACAGCTACACAGTCAGCCGCCAGCAGGCGGAGAGCTTCGCCGCCCGGGCCGGCCTGAAGTCCCGCCAGGTAGCCTATCTGAAAGCCCCCGTCCAGCAGAGCACACCTTCTTCCACTGAAGGCTGGGACAGGAGCCTGCCATGAAACGACTCGCACTCGCACTCGTCCTGACCGGCCTGGTCGGCAGCGCCCACGCCATGAAGCTGGGCGACTTCCTGAACGCGATCAACAAGGCCCAGCAGCCGCCGACCGCGACGCAGAACGACAACACGACCGCCGAATCCAACAAGCAGCAGTTGCTGCTGACCGCCCTGCAGGGCGGCCACGTCAGCGACGCCCAGGAAGAGGAGATCGGCCGCCAGATCGCCGGCAACCTGCTGGGCGCCGCACCTCTGGTCAAGAACGACGCCCTGCAACGCTACGTCAACGAAGTCGGTCGCTGGGTCTCACTGCAAGGCGAACGACCCGATCTGGCCTGGCATTTCGGCGTCATCGACACCGACGACATCAACGCCTTCTCGGCGCCGGGCGGCTACATCTTCATCACCAAGGGACTCTATCGCACCCTGCACAGCGAAGCCGAACTGGCCGGCGTGCTGGGCCACGAGATCGGCCACGTGCTGAAACGGCACCACCTCAAGCTGCTGCAGAAATCGGCCCAGGTGGCGCTGTTGGGCCAAGTGCTGGGTTCGGCCGTCGCCAAGCAGGACAACGCCACCACATCCGCCATCCTGCAGAACCTGATCGGCAACGGCGCCGAGATCGTCGCCCGCAGTCTCGACAAGAATGCCGAGTACGAAGCCGACCGCATCGGCATGGTGCTGACCGCACGGGCCGGCTACGATCCCTATGCCTTGCCCGCCGTGCTGCAGGAAATCGGCCACGCCAGCCAATTGAATTCGAGCCGGACCGCCCTGCTGTTCAAGACCCACCCGCTGCCCGACGATCGGCTCGATCACCTCTCGGAGGCAGCCGGCACCTCCATGGACGCCTACAGCGACGGCAAGGAAGTGGAAAACCGCTTCATCAAGCTGCCCTGAGCCAGCGGACGACGCCGACCGGCCCTGCCGGTCGGTTCTTTGCGAACCGGGCACATCGTTGCTGCCGCATCGATTGACCAAGCGAACCCGGATCACAAGGAACCTTTGTCAATCCGGAGCAGCGCAGGTGTAATCGCGTCTCCCGAATGCATTCCAACAATCACCATGCAGCCTGTCCCAGCCGCCGGCCTCCCCCTCATCCACGACCTTACACCCGCCCGGCTCAGGGCGTACCAGACCGAAATCGCCCATTACGCGGGGCTCGATTCATTTTTCCGCGACCCGTTGGACAAAGGCGGCGACGGTCCCGAACTGGCGGTCATTCCTCCCGGCCAATTCGAAATGGGCAGCCCGACAGACGAACTCCGCTTCGGCGACCTGCCCCGCCATACCGTGCGGATCGATGCCTCTTTCGCCATCGGCCGCTGTTGCGTCACCGCCGACGAATTCGCCCTTTTCGAACGGGATACGGGCTTCGTCTGGCAAAGCCACCTGATGCGCACCCAGGGCCGCCAGCCGGTCACCAACATCAGCAGCGAGGAAGCCGAAGCCTATTTGTCCTGGTTGTCGCAGCGGACCGGCCAGCGCTATCGCCTGCCCAGCGAGGCGGAATGGGAATACTCGGCCCGGGCCGGTGGCCTGACCGCCTATTGCTTCGGCGACCGGCTGACCTGCGGCGAGGCCAACATCCATTCGCTCCAGCCACCGGCCACCCCGGCCAAGGGCTGGCGCCGCTTTCTCCCGGTCTGCGTGCCGCTCAACCGGACGGTCGAGGTCGGCAGTTATCCGGCCAACGTCTGGGGCCTGTTCGAAGTGCACGGCAATGTCTGGGAGTTCACCGAATCGCGCTGGATCGGCTCGCTGGACGCGGAAAACAACGTCGGCCTGAACCGCAAGGGCAACTGGATCGTGACCAAGGGCGGCTCCTGGTTCGAGGGCACAGCCGAAGCCCGCTGCGCCGCGCGCAAGCCGCGCCTGCGCCAGGAACTCGACACCAACCTGGGCCTGCGCGTCCTCCGCGAAATCCCATAACAAGAGCGTAACATCTTAATTAAAAAAGAAATTTGCATTACCCGATCATTCTGCTAATGATTAAACATACCCGACCAAATCACGCAGGTATCCGCAATCAACCGTGAGGAGAATGGTCATGATGGACATCAACAAACTCATACGAGCCGAGAATGTGGCCCCGTGCGAAGCCGACGAGTTCACGGCCGACCTGGAACCCTGGACCGAGGATCAAGCCAAGCACATGGCGCACGAGGAAGATCTGGAACTGAGCGACGAACACATGGAGGTGATCTGCTGGCTGCGCGACCACTTCGCCGAATGCGGCCCAGCCGAGAACGGACGCATGCTGTCACGGGCCATGGAGGACAACTTCGCCGAACAGGGCGGACTCAAATACCTGTACCACCTGTTCCCGCGCGGGCCGGTCTACCAAGGCTGCCGTCTGGCCGGTCTTCCCCTGCCGCCCTACAGCATCGATCCATCGTTCGGCAGCACACACTGAATCAAGCACTTCCCCCTTGGGCCCGACGCAATGCGGGCTCTTTTTTTGCCTGAAAAAATGCCCGGTCGATGCCGGGCATTTTCAGGTGATGCGACTGGTCGCTTATACGCAGCCGGTGGGCTTGGGCGTGCCGGCGTAGCGGCCGGCCTGCTTGGCAGGGCCGAAGGGAAACAGGTCGAACAGGAATTTCTTCTCGCCCCATTCGTCGCCGTATTCTTCTTTCAGGCCCTTTTGCAGGAAACGCAGGTTGGGGGCCGTGCCGTATTCCTGAAAGTAGTTGCGCATGTAGTGGATGATCTTCCAGTGGTTCTCGCCCAGTTCCAGCTTGTCCTGTTCAGCCAGGAAGGTCGCCACGTCATCGGACCAATCGTCCAGGTTGACCAGATAACCTTCCGGGTCGGTTTCCACGATTTTGCCGTTGATATTCAGTTCCATATCGATTCCTCTCTCTTCACCCAGGTTGTATGAACCAGCTTGGCTGGCATGGCGCCAGAATATAAAACCCGACAATTTGAGTCAAGTATTTTCATGCCACTTTTTCCACCCGTCAGAGTCGAAAACCATGCCATCGCATGACAAATAGTTTACGTTAATAGTCAACTATTGCCGTGGCCGCGCGCTGCCCGTAGAATTCCGATCGCAACATTCAACTACTAACCACGGAGAAACGACATGGAACACCAACTCCCCCCCTTGCCCTATGCCATGGACGCCCTGCAACCGCACATGTCCAAGGAAACGTTCGAGTACCACTACGCCAAGCACCACCAAGCCTATGTGACCAACCTGAACAACCTGATCAAGGGCACCGACTTCGAAAACAAGTCGCTGGAAGACATCGTCAAGACCGCTCCCGCCGGCGGCATCTACAACAATGCCGCCCAGGTCTCCAACCACACCTTCTTCTGGAACTGCATGAAGCCGAACGGCGGCGGCGCACCGACCGGCGCCCTGGCCGATGCCATCAACAAGAAGTGGGGTTCTCTGGACGAGTTCAAGAAGGCCTTCCAGACCAGCGCCGTGGGCAACTTCGGTTCCGGCTGGACCTGGCTGGTGAAGAAGGCCGACGGTTCCGTGGACATCGTCAACATGGGTGCCGCCGGCACCCCGCTGACCACCGCCGACAAGCCCCTGCTCTGCGTCGACGTCTGGGAGCACGCCTATTACATCGACTACCGCAACCTGCGGCCGAAGTTCGTCGAAACCTTCCTGAGCAGCCTGGTCAACTGGGACTTCGCCGCGGCCAACTTCGCCGCCTGAGTGTTTGTTGAGTGAAATAAAGTTTCAAATACATAGGGCCCGGAAACATCTTCCGGGCCCTTATTTTTTATTCATAAGCACTTTCGTGTGGGGTGATGCGAACTCCACGCCTATCACCCCGCCATAACCAGTGGATACCGTCTAACATTTAATGATGCCCTATTCCGGCGCCGGAGCGCGGATTCGGAACTTGACGTATTTCCAGCAGGAGGAGGCATCATGGAACGATCACGATGGCTGTATGTTGCCCTGACGGCAGTTTCGTTCGGTCTCGGCACCCTGGGTGGCTGTGTCGTCACATCGCCACCCTATTACTATGGTTACGGGCCGACCGAGGGACCGCCGCCGCCCCCTCACGAGGTCATCGGCGTGCCGCCCGTCGCCGGCTACATCTGGATCGACGGCTTCTGGGACTGGGATGGTGACCGCTATGCGTGGCGACCCGGGCGTTGGGAAGCGCCTCGGCCGGGTTATCGCTGGGTACCTCATCGCTGGGACCGCGAGGGCACGCATTGGCAGCGTCATGGCGGGCGCTGGGAGCACGATCATTGATTCGGTGAAGTCGATGACCGATGCCGAACCCAGTCGTCAGTCGATCAGAGGGGACCTTCCGCATGGCGGGTGAAGACTTGCAAGACGTAACGATGACGGTCGGCGGCGGGGGACGCGCCTCGATGGAGAAGCGCAAGGAACGCGAAAACCGGGTGCGCCATCCGATCAGCTTCAAGATCTTCGGCATCACGGGCCTGCTTCTGATCCTGATGGCCTTGGTGACCCTGATCTCCAGCATCAACTTCAGCCGCGTCGACCGCCAGATGACCCTGCTGTCGGACTATTACATTCCGCTCGACCAGACCGTCGGCGACATCCGCTACCACCATTTGATCCAGGGACTGCTTCTGGAACGGGTCCTGGCTGTCAATGCCCCGCTCGACTCGCTGCCGCAGATGCGCAAGACCGTCGAGGCCGCCGCCGCCGAACTGGGCGACTGCGACTACCAGACTTACTTGGCGACGAGCCGCAAGCTGCGCGAATCGGTTACGACACCGGTCGACGAATGGCTGCTGGGCTTCGAACTGAACCGGTATTGCGCCGACCGCAAGACCCAGGTTGCGATGGCGCTGATAAACAAGGCGCTGACGCTGCCCTATGTGTTGAACGATCCCGTCCTGGTGCGCGAATTCACACAGCTTCAGGGCGAGATGCAGCGCATCCCCGAGGCGCGCGCGACCATGCTCACCAGCATTGACGAATTCGCCGCCGAGTCGCACAACGCCGACCCTGTGGCGACGGCGTTTCTCAAGGAGCACATGGAGACCGACCGGCGTGCGGTCGGCCAGGCCACCAGCACAGTCGGACGCCTGCTGCACACCATCACCCTCGAAGCCGCGGTCAAGGCGAGCCGCGTAGAGCGAGGCACGACCGTGTTCAACTGGGGGATCACCCTGGCCGCCGCGATCCTCGGCATCATGTTTGCCGGCCTGATCACGCGCAACCTGATCAAGCCGGTGCGCGCGCTGCTCAAGGGCGCCAAGTCGGTGGAACGTGGCGACCTGAGCATCGCCATCCACGTCAATTCGTCGGACGAAATCGAGTTGCTCGCGCGGACATTCAATTACATGGTCGGCGGACTGCGCGAGAAAGAGAGCATCAAGGAGACCTTCGGCAAATACATCGACCCGCGCATCGTCAAGGACCTGCTGGACGACCACTCCTTCTCGGAAGTGGGGAACAAGCGTTTCGCCACGGTGTTCTTCTCGGACATCGAGGGCTTCACCTCGATTTGCGAGCAGTTGTCAGCCGACGCGGTGGTGAAGCTGCTGAACAGCTACTTTACCCAGATGTCCAAGCCCATCCGGGCCAACGGCGGCATCATCGACAAATACATCGGGGACGCCATCATGGCGTTCTGGGCGCCCCCCTTCACGGGTGAGCGCGAACACGCCGTGCTGGCCTGCCGGGCCGCCCTGGCGCAAATGGCCCTGTTGGCTGCGTTCCGCACCTCGTTGCCGGACATCGTCGGCCTGCGCAAGGGCATTCCAGCCTTCAACTTCCGCATCGGCCTGTGCACCGGCGAGGTCACTGCAGGCAGCGTCGGCTCCGATGCCGCGAAGAGCTACACGGTGATCGGCGACACGGTGAACCTGGCGTCGCGCCTGGAGGCGGCCAACAAGGCATTCGGCACCCACCTGTTGATCAGCGGCACCACCCGCGACCTGGCCGACGACGCCATCGTGACCCGCGACCTCGACCTCATCCGGGTCGCCGGCAAGAACGAGTCGGTCCACGTGTACGAGTTGCTAGGGCTTGCGGGCGAGGTCGAGCAATCGCGGCTGGACCTGCGCGATCGGTTCGAATCCGGCATGCACGCCTACCGCGAGCGCGATTGGGAGGCGGCGGCGGCCCACTTCAACGCCTGTCTGGAGATCGACCCGGAGGATCGCCCCAGCCGCTTTTTCCTCGACCGGGCCAGTCGTTTCCGTGCCCAGCCTCCGGCGGAGGACTGGGACGGTGTGCTGGAACTGACCAAGTAAGGCAGTCGAGTCGCGGCAAGCCGGACACCGCCGTCGACGGCCGCCTTCGTCGCGCCAGATCGCGTCCCTCTTCCTTGGGACCGGGAGCGACTGTATTCTTGCCCCCCTTGAACACCTCTCCATTCCAACAGGCCGCCACCGGCATGAAGCACACCTTTATCGAGTCCGGGCTGCTGTCCCTGATCCGCTCGCTGTCCAGCCCGCACATCGCGCAAATGGCCGACGAATGCTCCCGAATGCTCTACCCGGAGCCGCAGCAGCATCGGCGCAGACTGCGTTTCCACCTGCGCACCCTGCTTTCCCTGCGCGCCACTGCCGCCTGGCTCGATCTGCTGCACAGCGACGCGAGCCTGCGCGCCTGCCTTGAACACGAGCCGGAAATGGCCGAGAAGATCCACCGCCCCTACCGGCGCGCCGGACTCCCGCTCAAGACCCGCCTCGCCCTGGTCCGGGACCACGTCGGCATTGCCGAAACCCTCGGCTGGACTCCGCTCATGGCCCGGGCCTATGGCCAGACGGCAGCCATCGCCAGCTTTGTCGACCGGACCGGACAGACGCTGCAGCTGGTGCTGACCCGGCCCGCGCAGTTCGGCAAGGAAGGCGAGCTGGCCCTGCACATCACCGACGCCGACAGCCGGCTGTACAGCGCCTGCTTCTCGTTCCGGAATACGGCAGGCCGGCGCGAGCTCGACATCGGCTGCATACAGGGTCCGGCGGCCGAGGACGGCCGCCAGAAGATACGCGACCTGACCCGCAACCTGCACGGCCTGCGGCCGCGTTCGCTGATGCTCGACGCCTTGCGTTTCATCGCCGCCGCCGCCGGCTGCGATCGACTGCGCATGGTGGGCAACAGCAACCACATCTACCGCAGCCTGAGGAAACGACGCAAGATCGCATTCGACTACGACGCATTCTGCGCCGAGGAGGAAGGTGCGGAAGCGGACGGTGCCGACTGGCTGCTGCCGGTCAGCGTCGAGCCCCGGCCGCTGAGCGAGGTGCCGTCGAAGAAGCGCGCGGAAACGACCCGGCGCCGCGCCCTGCTGGACGACATCCGCGGCCAGGTCCTGGACCACACGTCGACGGCCGGACGCCCCGGGCAGCCATAGTCCATCCGTGGCCGCGCCGCCGGCCGAGGCCATGGCGGCGGCGGGTCAGGTGTAAGACAATCCGCGCATCATGCTCAAAATCTCCTGGAAAGTCCTGCTCGCCTATGCGGTCGGCTGCCTGATCCTGAATGCCATCAGCCAGTCCCAGACGGTCCTGCCCCTGTCGCTCACGGCCTGGACGCCGCCGCCCGGCCTGGCGCTGGCGTTCCTGCTGCTCTACGGCCTGCGTTACATTCCCTGGTTGATCCTGATCACCAATCTGGTCGGCCTGCTCCTCAACGGCGCGCCGCCCGACTGGCCCATCGCCATCCTGGCCGCCACCGTGCTGACGCTCACCCACGGCGCATTGGCGGCCTGGCTGAAGCTCGGTCTGGGCATCGACCCGAACTTCCGCAGCCTGCGCGACCTGACCTGGTTCCTGGTGGCGTCGGTCATCGCAGCCTGGATCGGCGCGGGCGTGCACGTCTTCTCCGAAGCGCTGCACGGCGGTCCGGAGTCGGCCAGCTGGTTCGCCGACCTGGTCAACTACTGGGTCAGCGACCTGATCCGGCTGCTGGTGGTCGGCCCGCTGGTCCTGGTGCACGTCAAGGACGACTGGCGCACTTGGCGGCCGACCCGGGAAATGTTCGTCCAGGGCGCCTCGATCGCGCTCGCCCTCTGGGTGATCTTCGGCCTCCGATACACCGACCAGTTCAAATTCTTCTATCTCCTGTTCCTGCCGCTGATCTGGATCGCCATGCGCCATGGCATCCAGGGCGCCACCGCGGCCCTGGCCGGCACCCACCTGGGTCTCAACAGCATCCTGGAATGGCTCGCCCTGCACGCCATCACGGTGGTCGAGTTCCAGATGCTGATGCTCGGCCTGGCCCTGACCGGCCTGTTCCTGGGCATGACGGTCACCGTGCGGCGGGCGACCGAGGAGCGGCTGCACCAGCGCGAGGCCGACCTCAACCAGGCACTGCGCCTGGCGGCCGCCGGCGAAATGGCCCAGGCCCTGGCCCACGAACTGAACCAGCCCCTGTCCGCCCTGGCCAACTACGCCCAGGCCAGCCGCATGATGCTGTCCGACCTGAACCGGCACGGCCCGCTCCTGGCCAGCACCCTGAACAAGATCGCCGACGAGGCCGGGCGGGCCGGCCAGGTCATCCACCGGCTGCGGGAATTCTTCCGGGGCGGCACGGTGCACATGGAAAACTGCACGGTGGCCGAGCTGATCGACGAGGGCATTGGCCCGCTGCGCAAACGGGCCGACCGCTACGGCGTCGCGTTGAACATCGACCTGGCCGGCAATCTGCCCATCATCTCCGCCGACCGGGTCCAGATCGCCACCGTCATCCTCAACCTGGTCGGCAACGCGCTCGATGCCCTGCGCAAATTCGCCGCCCCTGAAAAACACGTCAACATCAGCGCCAAATACCTGCGCAGCGGTGTCGTCCGCATCTGCGTGGCGGACAACGGGCCGGGCATCGCCCAGGACATCCAGGAGCGGGTATTCCAGCCCTTCGCCACCAGCAAGCCGGAAGGCATGGGCCTCGGCCTGGCCATCAGCCGGACCCTGGTGGAGGCCCATGGCGGCACGCTTGAACTGGTGCACAGCCAGCCGGCGCGGTTCTGCTTCACCCTGCCGGTTGAAAATACCGGCGACGACCGGCAGACTAAAAAGCATGCTTGAACCCACCGTCTACATCGTCGACGACGACAACTCAGTGCGCGACTCGCTGGCCCTGCTGCTGAATTTCCGCGGCTTCCGCACCCGCGAGTTCGCCTCCGGCGAGGCCTTTCTGGAAGCCTGGAAACCCGAATGGCGCGGCTGCCTGCTGCTCGACCTGCGCATGACCGGCATGGATGGCCTGACCCTGCAGCAGATGCTGATCGACCAGGGTTCGCGCCTGCCCATCGTGTTCCTGACCGGACACGGCGACATCGCCCAGGCGCGCACCGCCCTCAAGGCCGGCGCGGTGGATTTCCTGGAAAAGCCGGTCGACCACGAGTCGCTGTTCGCCTCGGTCGACGAGGCCCTGCGCAAGGACACCCAGCAGCGGGCCGAGGAACAACGGCTGGCCGACCTGGAGGGCCGGCTCGGCCGCCTGAGCGAGCGGGAACGCCAGGTCATGGAGCGGGTCGTGGCCGGCCGACACAACCGCGAGATCGCCGCCGAGCTGGAAATCAGCCCGCGCACGGTCGAGGTGTTCAAGGCCCGCATGATGGAAAAGATGCAGGCCCGCAGCGTCCCCGAGTTGGTCAAGCTGGTGCTGGAAGCCTCTCAGGCACAGCCCGACAGTAAGTAAATCCCTTACGGCTCCTCCCCAATGCCTGCCGCGGCGCGCGCCCGGACAATGGGCGCCCTGCACGGGGGCTAAGCCCCCTTTTCGTAACATTCAATCGCGACAATGGGATGGCGATGCGGCGCCGGGGCATCGCATTCGGTCCCGGCGCGGCATGACTAGGGGATTCCCATGAACCAGCAAATCGATCTATTCATCAGCACCCTGCAGACCTTCTGGTCGGAAATCGCCGCTTTCTTTCCGAAAATGATGGCCGCCCTGCTCCTGTTCCTGGTCGGCTGGCTGCTGGCCAGACTGGCCAAATCCGCGGTCGAACGCCTGCTCCGCCTGGCCCACTTCGACAGCATGGCCGAGAAATCCGGCCTCGAAGCGCTGGCCGAGTCGGGCGGCGTGCGCTTGTCCCTGTCGACCCTGATCAGCGAGGTGATCTACTGGCTCCTGCTCCTGGTGGTCGCCGTATCCATCACCAACAGCCTCGGCCTGCAGGCGGTGTCCGAGCTGCTCAACCGGGCGGTACTCTATCTGCCCAACGTGCTGGTCTCCATCCTGGTATTGGTGTTCGGCACCCTGCTGGCCCGCCTGGTCAACCGGCTGACCTTCGCCTGGCTGAACGGCATCAAGGCGCCCGGCGCCCTGACCATCAGCACCGGCGCCGAATACGCCGTCCAGATCTTCGCCTTCTTCCTCGCCCTGGAACAGTTGAACATTGGCACCCAGCTGGTCACCGCGGCCTTCTCCATCGCCTTCGGTGGCATCGTCTTCGCCTTGGCGCTGGCCTTCGGCCTGGGCGGTCGGGACTGGGCCGCGGAACGGATCAAGGCCTGGTCCAACATGAAGAAATAAGGCCCTCGACAAGGCAAGAGCGCTCGATTTTGAGCTGAATGTGCAAGCCGGCATATCGATTCACGCATATCTTGTACGTGTTTCCCTTACGTATACCACCCGATTTTTCCACCCATACGGCGCTATACGATGTATCCACGTCTTTAAAGAATGT
The DNA here is from genome assembly GCA_036391875.1 of Parasulfuritortus sp. Lineage (GTDB taxonomy): Bacteria > Pseudomonadota > Gammaproteobacteria > Burkholderiales > Thiobacillaceae > Parasulfuritortus. Next base: position 9,675 of record DASVZA010000009.1, on the reverse strand, counting down.
CTCTGAGCAGGACATCTGCGGTTGACGATCGCAGCTATTAGGGGGCGGCAGATGCCGCCCCATTTTTTTGGCAGAATGGCCTCATTCCCATCGCCGGCGCTCACCACCATGACCCTAGCCCCTCCCGCCTTCGGCCTGCTGATCATCGGCGATGAAATCCTCTCCGGCAAACGCCAGGACCGCCACTTCCAGCAGGTACGCGAGATCCTGGCCCGGCGCGGTCTCATGCTGTCCCAGGTCACCCTGCTGGGCGACGACCGGGCCCGGCTGACCGGCTTTCTGCGCGACAGCTTCGCCGCCGGCGACATCCTGTTCAGTTGCGGCGGCATCGGCTCCACCCCGGACGACCACACCCGGCAGGCGGCGGCCGCCGCACTCGGCGTGCCGTTGGTCCTGCACCCGGAGGCGGCTGAACTGATCGCCGGACGTAGCCGGCAGGCCGGCCAGCCGGTGACGCCCGAACGCCTGCAGATGGGCGAATTCCCGGAGGGGGCAAGCATCATCCCCAACCCGGTCAACCAGATTCCCGGCTTCTCGATCCGCCAGCACCACTTCGTGCCCGGCTTCCCGGACATGGCCTGGCCGATGATCGAATGGCTGCTGGACAACCGCTATGCCGCCCATTTCCACGGCCACCGCCAAGCCGAGCGCGGCATGATCGTGCGCGGCCTGGGCGAGGCGACCCTGACGCCGCTGATGATGGCGGTGGAACACGATCACCCCGGCCTCAAGGTGTTCAGCCTGCCCATCCTCAACCGCGAGCAGCCGGACGACTACAGGATCGAACTGGGCGTGAAGGGCGACCCGGACCATATCGACGCCGGCTTCGAGCAGTTGCGGGCCGGCACGGCGGCGCTCGGCGGCCGGATCGAATAGCCGAGGCTGAGCCGGCCGTGAGCATCGAATACTACTCGCAGCGCCTGCTCAATCCATTCCGCGGCTGCATCCAGGTCATCCGCCACGAGGCCGCGGAGGCGGTCAGCATGGACGGCGCCCACTGGGACATCTACGTCAGCAACGACGTCCTGCTCGACGGCCTGCAGGACAGCAGCGGCAAGGTCCAGATCAGCGACATCCGCTACGGCAGCTGGGATGCCGGCCGCGGCCTCAAGCGCGGCCCGCTCTACCCGTCCGATGATTTCCTGCGCATGGAGGCGATGGGCGCGGTGGTCTATGAACGGCTCCTGCACCTGCACGACCGGCTGCCCTTCCCCTATCGGGACCGTTTCGAACTATGGCTGCTGCGCGACGACGGCCGGCCGCTGGTCCTGCTGCACAGTGCCGTCGATCAGCGGGAAACAGAGGCTCCGGGCCCGGAGCGCTGGCAGATCGGCCTGGGCGCGCGGGAACGCTTCGCCAGCGCCGCCTTGCCGGCTTCCGGCGAACGGGCTGCGGACTATCTGATGGGTTATGTCAACGGCCTGGCCACCGGCACGGCCTGGTTCGAGCGGACGCCGGACGGCGGTGGTCGACGGATGGGAATGGAAGCCGCAGCGTTGCCGGCGACGGCTTTCCCGCCACTATTGCTGGATCGTGCCGGCCATTCCGAAACACACGGCCGCTTGATCGAGGATTTCCTGGCTTGGCAGGCGCCCTGGCTGCTCCTGCTGCCGGACATGGATGCTGCGACGCGCCGCTGGCTGGAAGGCCAGGCCCGCCGCCAGGCGTTCGAAGTCGATCGCCTTCACCGCCTGTATCCGGCGCAGGTCGACCCGGAGCAGGTCCGGGCCGCCCGGGTCGAGGCCAGGTTGAGCCGCGCTGCGGACGCGCAGCCGGCCAGTCGGGAGGCCGGCTTGTCCACCTTCTACATCGAACTCGACGGCGGCACGGACTAGACTGCGCCGCCTCGCCTCGTTCAGAAGAGCCAGGTCAGCTGCACGCTCAACTGGTTGCCCATCGACTTGGCGATGGTATTGGCATCGTCCAGCTGGGTCTTCTGCGCCACCGCCGTACCGCTCAGGCCGGGCGTGGTATCGGCCGGCACGTCCAGCTTGCGGATCGCGTAGTTCACGGTGACGCGCACCTTGGGACTGTAGAAATACTGGGCGCCCAGGGTCCAGGTGGTGAACTTGCGCTCGTCGTAGCTCGAGTTGCTCAACCGGTCGAGATAGTCGTAGCGCAGGTCCGCCTCCCACTTCGGCAGGAAGCGCCAGCCGGACTCCAGGTAATAGCCGCTGGCCTTGTTGCTGTCGGCCAGGGCCATCAGGGTCACGGGCTCGAACGCAGTCGTGCCGCCGATGTCGTTGAACGGCGGGTTGGGGCCGATGAAGATCATGCCTTTGCCCTGGATGTATTCGCCCGAGAAGCGCAGGCCGTGGCGGAGGTACTTGAAGCCGACACCCTCGCGTTCCCGGTTGTAGTCGGTGCCGGCGAAGGTGCGCTTGCCCTGCTGGTGCCAGATGTAGGCGGTGACGTCCTCGCGCTTCGGCCCGTTGCCGCCGAACACGTAGGAGGCCTGCAGCCGGCCGGTCACGTCCTTGCTGCCGTTGTCGTCGCTGAAGCTGAGGCCGTTGCCGTTGCTGAGCATGAGGGCATAGGTGTATTCCCACTTGCCATGCTTGAACCAGTCGTAGACCTCGACCCCGGTGTCTCGGAAACCACCCACGGCGCCGGTAAGCTGCGAACTGGCCATCGGCACGCCGAGGATGGGCGAGGTCGGCCGCGTCGTCGAATAGGGCAGGACGAAGCGCTCGTTGAGCAGGCTGTCGGTGACATTGGAGAAGTTGATGTAGTCCATGACCTGGACGCCGGTCATGGCCTCTTCGCCCATGGGCAGTCGACCCAGGCCGAGCCGGATGCGAGCCCCCGGGATGTAGTTGAAGGTGACCGTGGCATCGCTGAATACCGCCGGCTTGGCGCGGGTCAGGCCGTTGTTGCCGATCTCGCCGAGCAGGAAGTAGTTGATCTTGCCGTCGGTGCCGGGGATCACACCGCGCACGCCGGGCCGGGCCCGGAAGATCTGGAACTGGTCGCCGCTGTTCTGGTCCGGCGCCACCTGGTTGAACAAGGGGGTCTGGCCGTTGTAGGCCTTCAGGCCGGGCGGCGCGCTGACGCCCTCGATCGCGCCGCCGGTGTTATGGACGAACTGCGGCTGGATGAAGCCCCAGAACTTGTAGGCCGGCGCACCGGGCGCCTCGTTGTTCTGCAATTGGAACCAGTTGGTGGCGGAAGCCAACGGGGCGGCGCCCAGTGCGGCCGCCCCCAGGACGGCCAAGGTGGTTTGTTTCAATCTAGTCTCCTCGAATCATGCCGATCGGTTTTGTTGTCGTATTGCAGGCAGAACCGGTCAGGGCCGGATATAGGCGTAGCCCTCGCGCTCCTTCTTCATCAGTTCGATCACCCCGCCCGGCACGTAGCCGATCGTGCCGAGCATGTCGCCCTTGGTCAGCTTCATGCCCTTCATGGTGTTCTCGCAGGCCACGATATGGACGCCGGACTTCACCTCGTCGGCGATCCGGTCGGACACGGGCGATTCGAGCTTGAGCATGTTGATGCCGGGGCCGTAGACGACGACCTCGACCTCGACATTCTTGGCGCCCAGGTTCTGCTGCACGTTGCGCACGTTGTTGAGGGTCAGGTTCCACTTGGCCGGGTCGTTGTCGCTGACCTGGAAGACCACCTTGTTGCCGTCCGGAACCGCGCTCGTGGCCGACTCGGCATGGCCGGTCTGGGCCATGGCACCGAACAGGGCGATCGCCAGGGGGGCGACATATCGGGTAAAGCGTACTGTGTCCATTTCGTCTCCTCGATGAGTGATTAATGCGGCCGCAATGGTTGCGACCGTCAGGGGGGAGACGAAGCAGGCATCGTAGTTATTCCGAAATATTTGCCTCGGGGAAAATAAATTTCGAATCTGGAATAAAGCCGGTCCGACCTGCGTCATCACCCTTGACGGGCCATGTTCCGGCCGTATTCGGAACGCGGGGCTTGCCGTAAAAAACGGAGGATGACGTGGATCGAGGCGAGGCCTTTTCGGATGAATACCTCAATGCGCTGGTGGACGACCAACTCGGCTGCGCCGAGCAGGACCGCGTCTACGGCGCCCTCGGCCGAAGCCCGGCCCTGAGGCAGCGGCTATGCGAATTGCGCGACCTGAAGGCGATGGTCCGTCATGCCTACCCCGAAGCCCTGTGCCATGCGGCCCCGATGCGCGACCGGCCCCGCCGGCGCATGCTCACCTTGCAGTCGCTCGCCGCCTCGCTCCTGCTGCTGGCGGCCGGCGGCGCCGGCGGCTGGCTTGCGCACGGCCGCGCACCGGCGGAATCGGGCGGCCAACTGGCCAGCCTGTTCCGGACCATGCAGCGCAACGATCTCGACGTCGCGCCTGCCCGCTATGTGGTGCACGTCGACACCGCCAATCCGGTCCGACTCAAGACCGCGCTCGACGAAACCGAACGCCTGTTGGCCGGCCCGTCGCGCAACGGCGTGCGGCCCCGGGTCGAGGTCATCGCCAATGGTCCCGGCCTCGATCTGCTGCGCGCCGGGGTCTCGCCCTATGCCAAGCGGATCGCCAGGCTGGAGCGCAAATACCCCGGTCTCGATTTCACGGCCTGCGGCCGGACCATCCGGCGCCTGCGGCAGCAGGGCATCGCGGTGCGGCTGCTGCCCCGCACCAAGGTCGCGACCTCGGCCCTGGACGAGATCATCGCCCGCCATCTGCAGCAGCATTGGGCTTACATCAAGGCTTGAGGCAGAGGCCGTTCAGGCGTCGCCGGACTTGAACGGCGTGTGCTCGTTCAGCTCGTCGACGTAACTGACCATGCCACCCGCCTCGCGGCCGAGGAAGTCCTCCACGGCGCGCGAGAACCGGGGATCGGCCAGCCAGTGGGCCGACCAGGTGGTCTCCGGCAGGAAGCCGCGGGCCAGCTTGTGCTCTCCCTGGGCGCCGCCTTCGAACAGGGCGATGCTGCGCTCGATGCAGAACTCGATGGCCTGGTAGTAGCAGGTCTCGAAATGCAGGCCGGAGTGGTATTCCAGGGTGCCCCAGGAGCGGCCGTAGAGCGCGTCGCGGTTGAAGAAGTTGAGCGCGCTGGCGATGGGCTCGCCGTCACGCAGGGCGACGACGAGCAGGACGTTGTCCGGCATGGTTTCGCCGATGCGCAGGAAGAAATCCAGGTTGAGCGCGATCGGCGAATTGAACTGTTCGTGGGTGCGGACGTAGCAGCGGTTGAAATGCCGCCAATGCTGGGCTGTGATCCGGTCGCCAGTCAGGCGCTCGAAGCGGATGCCGGCCTCCTCCACCTTGCGCCGTTCCTGCTGGATCTTCTTGCGCTTGTCGCGGCGCAGTTCGGCCAGATAGTCGGCGAAGGTCGAGTAGCCCGCGTTGCGCCAGTGCAGTTGCATGCCGCGCCGCAGCATCATGCCCCGCCCCTCCATTTCCCGTGCCTGGGCCTCGTCCGGGAACAGCACGTGGAGCGAGGACACCTCGGTCTCCCGCGCCAATTCCAGGGCAGCGTCGATCAGGGCCGCGCGCACTTCGGCGCCGTCGGCCAGCAGGCGCGGTCCGGTCACCGGCGTGAACGGCACGCTGGCGACCAGCTTGGGGTAGTAGCGCAGGCCGTTGCGCTGGTAGGCCTCGGCCCAGGCCCAGTCGAACACGAACTCGCCCCAGGAATGGCTCTTGAAATAGAGCGGCATGGCGCCGATCAGGTGGTCGCCGTCCCAGGCCGTGACGAAGCGCGCATCCCAGCCGGTGGCGGGGCTGGCGCAGCCGCTCTGCTGCAGGGCGTCGAGGAAGGCATGGCGCAGGAAGGGATTGTCGCCGGCCAGGGCATCCCACAGCCCGGCCGGCAACTCGGCGATATTCGAGACGAAGCGGATCTGCAATGCGCGTCCCGTTCAGGCGCTGCGGCGCCAGATCAGGGCGCGGTTGTTGACCGGCATCTCGACGTCGTCGATCAGCTCCAGCCCCTGGGCCGCGGCCAGGGCGTCGACCGCCTCGAAGTCGCGCACGCCGCTTTCCGGGTCGCGGTTCTTGAGCCAGAGGTCGAAGCGGGCATTGCTCTCCGAGGTGAAGCGGCCGCCGTAGTTGAACGGCCCGTAGATGCAGACGATGCCGCCCGGCGCCAGCACCCGGCCGATGCCGGCGAACAGGCGTTCCACCGCCGGCCAGCCGACGATGTGCACGGTGTTGGCGTTGAAGACCGCGTCGACCGTGCCGACCGGCCAGTCCGGGTCGTTGACGTCAAGCGCCAGCGGCGGCAGCACGTTGGCGAGTCCGGCCTCCTCCAGCCAGGCCAGGATGCCGGCGTGGTTCTCCGGCAGCTCGCTGGTCTGCCAGATCAGGTGCGGCAGCGCGGCGCCGAAATGGACCGCGTGCTGGCCGGTGCCGCTGGCGATCTCCAGGACATGGCTGCGGTCGGCGAAGGCCTCGCGCAGCACGGCCAGGATGGGATCGCGGTTCTGCTCGCTGGATTCGGAATAGGGTTTCACGATGAATCTCCGGTTATGGCCGTCAGCCCTTGAAGGCCTCGGGCGAAGCGAGGTATTCCAGTTCCTCGGCCGTGCTCTGGCGGCCGAGGATGGCGTTGCGGTGCGGGAAGCGGCCGAAGCGGCGGACCAGGCCGCGGTGGTGCTCGGCGAAGCGCAGGTTGTCGCTCAGGCCGGCGGCGGCGAACAATTGCACCGACAGGTCCTGGTCGGCGAGCTGCTCGCTGTGCATGAGCGGCATGTAGAGGAACATCAGACGGTCCTTGGCGATCTGCCGGTCGAAGCCGTCGGCGATGGCCCGCTTGGCCACCGCCACGGCGCGCTGCTCGGTGGCGAACGCTTCCGGCCGGCCGCGGTACATGTTGAGCGGCAGCTGGTCGAGCACGATCACCAGTGCCAGCGCGCCTTCGGCCGTCTCCTGCCAGTGGTCCAGCCCACCCGCCGCGGCCCGCTGCCAGAGCGGTTCGAAGCGCTCGCGGATCAGGTCGTCCAGTTCGGGCGTCGAGTCGAACCAGCGCGGCCGCATCTCGGCCGCGTACCAGAAATCGAGCAGCGCCAGCGCGTCCGGATCGGTGCTCATCGTGATCCGCCTCCGTCCTCCCGGACATGCAGCACCTTGAGCGACAGCACCACCGAGGCCAGCGCCAGGGTGATGCCGTTGCCGATGATGATCGGCACGCTGCCGAGCAGGATGCCGTACACCAGCCAGAGCGCGACACCCAGGGTGAACAGCGCGTACATCGGCAGCGAGATGCCGGACAGGTCGCGCGTCTGCCAGGACTTCCAGGCCTGGGGCAGGAAGGCGACGGTGGTCAGGGTGGCGGCGGGGTAGCCGACCAGGTCGATGAATGCGGCGGGCATGGTTCGAGTCCGGAAATCGATCCCGTCATTTTAAGACTGTTCTCCAACCTGGAAGTAGATTCGAGGCGGCCATTTCATCGAATTGCCCCTAGTCGGAATAACGTCTCTGTCGGCCGGTTTGCCTCCGCCGGCGGCAGGGCCCGCCATGCGGCCCGGCCCCATAATGCCGTCATCTGGCGATGGCACCCTGTGCGCCGTATACTTCGCGGCCGTTTTTTTCCCGGCGCCGGATCCCTCGAATCGACATGCCACGCAAACCTCACCCATCCCGCGCCTCGCGCGGCCTTGCGCGCGGTTCCATCCTCGCCATCGATTTCGGCACCTCCAACTCCACAGTCGGCTATCCGACGCCCTCCGGCCCGGTGCTGGCCACGTTGGAAGAGGACCACGTCACGATCCCCAGCGCGATCTTCTTCAACACCGAGGACGAGTGCGTGCAGTTCGGCCGCAGCGCCATCGCGGCCTACACGCAGCATTACGAAGGCCGCCTGCTGCGGGCCTTGAAGAGCGTACTGGGCAGTTCGCTGATCGAGGAAACGACACCCGTCGGCAACCAACGGATCGCCTTCAAGGACATCATCGGCCTGTTTCTGCGCCACCTGAAAGCCAAGGCCGAAGCGCAGGTCGGGGAGAGCGTCGATGCCGTGATGCTCGGCCGTCCGGTCCACTTCGTCGACGACGACGCGGCACGCGACCGGAAGGCCCAGGACCAGCTCGAAGCGATCGCCAGGGAGTGCGGTTTCAAGCAGGTCGATTTCCAGTACGAACCGATCGCGGCGGCGCTCGACTACGAAGCCCGGGTCGACGCCGAGGAGCTGGCGCTGATCGCCGACCTCGGCGGCGGCACGGCCGACATTTCCATCGTCCGCGTCTCGCCCGAGCGTCACCTGAAGGTGGACCGCAAGGCCGACGTGCTGGCCAATTCGGGCGTCCACATCGGCGGCACCGACTACGACAAGCGGCTGAGCCTCGACCAGGTCATGCCGCACCTCGGCTACAGGACGCACCAGCGCCTGCACCCGGACCGCGAGCTCTCGGCCGCGATCTACTTCGACCTCGCCACCTGGCACCGCATCGTCCTGCTCAACGACAACAGCACGGCCACGCTGCTGAAGGAGATGCACTATCTCGCCGCCCAACCGGAACTGGTGCACCGCCTGGCGCGCGTCATCCGCGAACAGAGCGGCCACAAACTGGCCGGCGACGTCGAAACCGCCAAGATCGCGCTGTCGGATCAGGCGCGTGTCACGCTGGCGCTGCCCTACGTCGACGACGACCTCGCCATCGACTTCTCCCGATCCTCCTTCGAGCAGGCGACCCTGAACGAAACGCAGAAGATCGCCGCCTGCATCCACGAATGCCTGAACCAGGCCGGTGTCCCGCCCGCCGCCATCGCCACGCTGTTCCTCACCGGCGGCACCTCGGCGATCCCCTCGGTGCGCGCCGCCTGCCAGGCGAGCGTGCCGAACGCCAAGCTGGTCGAAGGCGACCGATTCGGCAGCGTCGGCATCGGCCTGACGATTCACGCCGGGGTGCGCGCCAAAAGCTGACCCACGCCAGGGCTCGGCATTGTCCGGCGCAAGAGGTGAAGCTGAAGGATAGGGAACGGCCAGCCCTGCGTGACGAAACTTCGTAAACCGCTACGCACCGCGGCTTTTGAAAAATGTTTTTTAAGGCCGCAGTGGCCTGACAGAGTACGGGCGTAAAAAAAGCCACTCTTGGTGGCCCGGTTTACATAATCAGTTGCTGCTCAGATATCGTCGTCAAACTCTTCGTCGTACTCAGGTTCGAAGTACTCTTCTAGATCCACTATCTTGCTCCTTGACATAAGTGTCGAGACAAAGTGTAGGGCGCTATTGTTACAACTCGGTTAAACGGACCAATTGAATCCGCAACCTTAAGCGGCCGCTCTCCTGTTGCCAGCGCAGTGGCAGGTTCTTAACCACAGCTGCTGCTGGAGGTACTTGGGTTGAATGACCGGTATTGGGCTGGGCGCGGTGTTTTGCACCCTTGGCGACGGGTTAGGCCGCCAAAACGGTGAGACAGCCGTCATTCAGTTGGAATGCGACCATCATAGTGCGCCCAGCTGCTTCGAGAAACGGATGAACAGTGCACGGCTGTTGTTGCCGCCCGAGCCATGCGCCCATTGCATGTCCAGGTCGATATTCAATCCACTATGCAACAGGAAACCGCTACCCAGACCCAGCATCAGGTAGTTCGAGGTCGTGGTCGAGATCAGCAAGGTGTACGGCGACCCCAGCAAGTCGGCATAGGCCACGGTCGCATCGCTGCTGCCTTCGATGTGGTGCTGGTACTCGATGCGTGCCCGGGGAGACACCACGCCGTCGCGGACATCGCGCTGGGTCTCGGCCCTCAGGCCGAACG
>DASVZA010000008.1:0-14207 GCA_036391875.1 Parasulfuritortus sp. | reverse complement strand
GCGCTGCGTCTCCGTCCCGAAGGCGGCAACATGCGTCTCCTTTCCAGCTTGTTTTTCCTTTTGCCGGTGGCTTGGCAGGCCGCCGCCGGCCTCGCTGCCGATGCTCTGCAACCCTTCCGGCGTATGTACGAGCCAGGCTCCGGCATGCCAAGATGGCGCCGGATCAACATTTGAACAACATCTACCTGTCCCATGTCCCGAGGCCGGATCGTTTTTCCGGCGGCCCTTGTGTTGTCGCTGGTGTTTCACGCTGCTCTGCTGACGCTGGGAACAGGCAAGACTCCGCCGCCCCCCTTGCGCCCGTTGCCCGCTGCCAAGCCATTGGTAGTCGGTTTCGTGGTTGCGCCCGGTCAGGCGAGAAGGCCCGCCGCCAAGACTCGCCGCCCGCGTCCGAAGGACAGGGGCCAGCTCGCGCAATCTGGCTCGCCGCCCCCCGCGCCGGCAAAGAAGCCGGCATCCATGCCGGCGCCGCCCGCTCCGAGTGCCGAGGAATGGAAGCTGGCCTCCACCTATACGCTCAAGAACAGCAAGCGCTACCGGCACGACTGGGGGCAACAGGTCCGCAGCATGATGGGAACGGCGGTGGAAGGGCCCCAGCAGGGCATGGTCCGTTTCCATATCGAGATCGCGCCCGACGGCAGGATCACCAAGATCGAGGAGCTATGGGCAACCTCGAAACAGGCTGAAAAGCTCGCCTGGGAGGCCATCCGGTCCCTGCCGCCGCTGCCGCCCACGCCGACCGGTAGGCCGCTCGTCTTCGAGCAGACGATTGCGTTCGAGCCGTTCGATACCGGCTGGCCGCCCAACTACAAGTTCGACTACCTGCCGGATCCGCCGGAGTTCCATAACCCGTTTGCACAGGGCGTTTACGCCCATCGGTACGCGTCGCAGGAACAACCGGAGAGCGTTTCGACTCCTGGCCGCGTTCCGCCGCCGACCGCCGGTTCCGAGCCGGATTCGGGCGACCCGGTCGATACGGAAGATGCGGACTTGAACCGCCAGATCGATGTATGGGGGCGCGGCCGGTTGAACGGGGTCAAATGACGGGGGAAGGCTGCGGATGCTTCCCGGTCAGTAGAAACAATAGGGGACACCACGGTTTCCAGCTTTACTGAACACACTTCTGATGCCCGAAACAGTGGTCTGTCCCCTGTTGTTGTGGATTAACTGCATTTCAACCCGGTGAAGCACGGCCATGTCGGGCGCGTGGCCGAGTGGCCCTATTCGACATTTCATAAGCTTGTGGCCATCGGGGATTGTCCTTCGGATTGGGCTGGCGGTTCCGCTGACGGTGAGCTGGATTATCTGGATTGACATTCGGTGCAATGCCCTTCGGTTATTGCACCCTACGGGCTGGCCAAATGGCTGCAGCAAGTCGATTGCGGAAGAAAATCGATAGTCAAACCAGACATTCCCGAGCGGCCGCTCTTGGGTAGACCAGAAAACAAATGGCTATGGCCAATAAGAAGCCGCTGTTAGCCAGGTCGCCAGCTTCGGAACCTAGCCGACAACGGCTGCTTCAATCTCGGATTTACCTTGAACCAGTGCCTTGCATTACCTGGTCCGAGGCGCGTTGCGGTTCGTCGGGCATTGCCGGGTCAGTCATCGCTTTCCAGCAGCAGATGGGTGTGGTCGTGCTGGTCGAGACTTTCGATGCGCACCTTGTAGCCCCACAGGCGCGCCACATGCCGTAGCATCTCTCGCGTCGAGGCGCCCAGCGGGCGGCGGTCGTGCATGTAATGGCGCAGCGTCATGGAACGGTCGCCGTGCACGTCGACCTGGTAGACCTGGATGTTCGGCTCGCGGTTGCCGATGTTGTATTGGTCGGCCAGCCGTTCGCGCACGACGCGGTAGCCGGCTTCGTCGTGGATGGCCGTGATTTCCAGCTTCTCCTTCTCGTCGTCGTCCACCACCGCGAACAGTTTCAGGTCGCGGATCAGCTTGGGGGAGAGGTACTGGGCGATGAAGCTTTCGTCCTTGAAGTTGCGCATGGCCCAGTCCAGGGCCGACACCCAGTCGCTGCCGGCCAGGTCGGGGAACCAGCGGCGGTCTTCCTCGGTCGGCTGCTCGCAGATGCGGCGGATGTCCTGGAACATGGAAAAGCCCAGCGTGTACGGGTTGATGCCGCTGTAGAACTTGCTGTAATAGGGCGGCTGGTAGATCACGTTGGTGTGGCTCTGCAGGAACTCCATCATGAAGCCGTCGGTGAGCTTGCCTTCCTCGTACAGGTGGTTGAGCAGGGTGTAGTGCCAGAACGTGGCCCAGCCCTCGTTCATCACCTGGGTCTGGCGCTGGGGGTAGAAATACTGGGCGATCTTCCTGACGATGCGGACGATCTCGCGTTGCCATGGCTCCAGACGCGGGGCGTTTTTCTCGATGAAATAAAGCAGGTTTTCCTGCGGCTCGGCGGGGAAGCGGCGCGGCGTCTTGCGCCGCTCGCCTTCCGGACGCGCCGGCAGGGTGCGCCACAGGTCGTTGACCTGGGACTGCAGGTAGGCCTCGCGTTCGCGCTGGCGCGCCTCCTCCTTGACCATGGTGAGCTTGGTCGGCCGCTTGTAGCGGTCCACGCCATGGTTCATCAGGGCATGGCAGGAGTCCAGGATGGCCTCCACGGCGTCCTCGCCATGGCGCTGTTCGCATTCGGCGACGTATTTCCGGGCGAACACCAGATAGTCGAGGATGCCTTCGGCGTCGGTCCAGGTGCGGAACAGGTAGTTGCCCTTGAAGAACGAGTTGTGGCCGAAGGCGGCGTGGGCGATGACCAGCGCCTGCATGGTCATGGTGTTCTCTTCCATGAGGTATGCGATGCAGGGGCTGGAGTTGATCACGATCTCGTAGGCCAGCCCCATCTGGCCGCGCTTGTAGCTCTTCTGGGTGGCGAGGAACTGCTTGCCGAAGGACCAGTGGTGATAGCCCACCGGCATGCCCACCGAGGAATAGGCGTCGATCATCTGCTCGGAGCTGATCACCTCGATCTGGCGGGGATAGGTGTCCAGCCGGTAATGCGCCGCGACCCGGGCGATCTCGCGCTCGTACAGGTCGAGCAGTTCGAAGCTCCACTCGGAGCCTTCGGACAGCGGCCTTCGGGTCGTGGGCGGGGACGGTTCGCGGTTCATCAGGCCACCTTCTTCCGGAACAGCTCCTGGAACACCGGATAGATGTCTTCCAGGGTCAGGATGCGCCGCATGGCGAAGTGCCTGGCTTTCAACTGCGCGTACTCCATCCACAGTCCTTGGGGTTCCTCGGCCTCGATCTCGACATAGGCGAAATACTGCACCAGGGGCAGGAGCGACCGTTCCAGCAAATCCCGGCAACGCGGCGAATCGTCTTCCCAGTTGTCGCCGTCCGAGGCCTGGGCGGCATAGATGTTCCAGTCCGAGGTGGGATAACGCGCCAGGATGATCTCGCGCATCAGTTCCAGGGCGCTGGAAACCACCGTGCCGCCGCTTTCGCGCGAGGTGAAGAAGTCCTCCTCGTCCACCTCCTTGGCCACGGTGTGGTGGCGGATGAAGACCACGTCGATGCGCTCGTAATTCCGGGTCAGGAACAGGTAGAGCAGCATGAAGAAGCGCTTGGCGATGTCCTTGCGCTTCTCGTCCATGGAGCCGGATACGTCCATCAGGCAGAACATCACGGCCCGGCTGCTGGGCAGCGGCTTCTCGGTGCGGTTGGCGTAGCGCAGGTCCCAGGTGTCGATGAACGGCACGGCGGCGATGCGGGCCTTGAGCGCCTCGATTTCGACGCGCAGGGCCTCGGCTTCGGGACTGTCGCCTCGGCCTCCCGCCATCAGTTCCTCCAGCGCCTCCTCGGCCGTGCGCAACGCTTCGCGCGGGCCGGAGGCGATGGCCAGGCGGCGGCCGATGGCCTGCTTCATCGAGCGCACCACATGCAGGTTGGCCGGGTTGCCCGAGCTGACGAAGCCGGCCCGCACCCGCTGGATGTTGGCCGTGGTGGTCAGCTGTTTCTTGACCAGGTCGGGCAGGGCGAGATCCTGGAAGAAGTACTCCATGAATTCTTCCTTGGAGAGTTCGAACACGAAGTCGTCCATGCCCTCGCCGTCCTGCGAGGCCTTGCCGCCGGCCTCGCCGGCGGCGTCCTGCGGCCGGTCCACCTGATCGCCGGCGACGAATTCCTTGTTGCCCGGATGGACGATCTGGCGCCGTCCCCCGGCGCCATGATGGAAGATCGGCTCGGCCAGGTCCTTGGCCGGAATGGAGATTTCCTGGCCCCGTTCCAGGTCTTCGACCTTGCGCCCGGACACCGCCTCCGCCACGGCCTTGCGGATCTGGGTCTTGAACCGACGCAGGAAACGCTGCCGGTTGACGGCGCTGCGGTTCTTGCCGGATAGGCGGCGGTCGATGAACTGGGTCATGGCGCCCCGGCCTTACGACGCCTTCCGCGCCCGCAGGTACCATTCGGCCAGCAGCCGCACCTGTTTCTCGGTGTAGCCGCGGGTGACCATGCGCTGGACGAAGTCCTGGTGCTTCTTCTGTTCCTCGCTCGACGCCTTGGCGTTGAAGGAGATGACCGGCAGCAGGTCCTCGGTGCTGGAGAACATGCGTTTCTCGATTACCGTGCGCAGCTTTTCGTAGCTGGTCCAGGACGGATTCTTGCCGTGGTTCTGGGCGCGGGCGCGGAGCACGAAATTGACCACCTCGTGGCGGAAGTCCTTCGGGTTGGCGATGCCGGCCGGCTTCTCGATCTTTTCCAGTTCGGTGTTGAGCTGGCCCCGGTCGAGTATCTCGCCGGTGTCGGGATCGCGGTATTCCTGGTCCTGGATCCACATGTCGGCGTAGGTCACGTAGCGGTCGAAGATGTTCTGGCCGTATTCGGCGTAGGATTCCAGGTAGGCGGTCTGCAGCTCCTTCTCGATCAGTTCGGCGTAGCGCGGCGACAGGTATTCCTTCAGGAAGGCCAGGTAGCGCTGTTCCGTCTCGGGCGGGAACTGCTCCTGCTCGATCTGCTGTTCCAGGACATAGAGCAGGTGCACCGGGTTGGCGGCGATCTCGCTGTGGTCGAAGTTGAACACCCGGGACAGGATCTTGAAGGCGAAGCGGGTGGAGATGCCGCTCATGCCCTCGTCGACCCCGGCGAAGTCCTGGTATTCCTGGTAGCTCTTGGCCTTGGGATCGGTGTCCTTGAGATTCTCGCCGTCGTAGATCCGCATCTTGGAATGGATGCTCGAATTCTCCGGCTCCTTCAGCCGGGTGAGGATGGAGAACTGGGCCAGCATCTCCAGCGTGCCGGGCGCGCAGGGTGCTTCCGACAGCGAGCTGTGCTGCAGCAGCTTGCGGTAGATCTTCACCTCTTCCGATACCCGCAGGCAGTACGGCACCTTGACGATGTAGATGCGGTCGAGGAAGGCCTCGTTGTTCTTGTTGTTGCGGAACGCCAGCCATTCCGATTCGTTGCTGTGGGCCAGCACGATGCCGTCGAACGGGATGGCGCCGAAGCCCTCGGTGCCCTTGTAGTTGCCTTCCTGGGTGGCGGTGAGCAGGGGGTGCAGCACCTTGATCGGCGCCTTGAACATCTCGACGAACTCCAGCAGGCCCTGGTTGGCCAGGCACAGGCCGCCCGAATAGCTGTAGGCATCCGGATCGTCCTGGGAGTATTTCTCCAGCTTGCGGATGTCCACCTTGCCGACCAGCGAGGAGATGTCCTGGTTGTTCTCGTCGCCCGGTTCGGTCTTGGCGATGGCCATCTGGCCGAGCACCGAGGGCCAGCGCTTGATCACCCGGAACTTGGTGATGTCGCCGTTGAACTCGTGCAGGCGCTTGACCGCCCAGGGCGACAGCACCTTGCCCAGGTAGCGGCGCGGAATGCCGTATTCCTGTTCCAGGATGTCGCCGTCCTCGTCAGAGGAGAACAGCGCCAGCGGCGAGTCGTTCACCGGCGAGCCCTTGATCGCGTAGAACGGCGCCTTCTCCATCAGGTGCTTGAGCTTTTCGGCCAGCGAGGATTTGCCGCCGCCCACGGGGCCGAGGAGATAGAGGATCTGCTTCTTCTCCTCCAGGCCCTGCGCGGCATGGCGGAAGTAGGAGACGATCTGCTCGATGGTCTCTTCCATGCCGAAGAAGTCCTTGAAGGCGGGGTAGACCTTCATCGTCTTGTTGGAAAAGATGCGGGACAGACGGGGGTCCAGCCGGGTGTCCACCAGTTCCGGATCACCGATGGCCATCAGCATGCGTTCGGCCGAGCTGGCGTAGGCGGTGTGGTCCTGTTTGCAGATTGTTAAAAATTCCTCCAGGGAGAATTCCTCTTCCACCCGGCGGTATCTTTCGATGTACTGGTTGAACAGGCTCATGACGCGCTCCAGGTTGTTGTCGAATAAGACGCCTGTCTTTTCCGGAGCAAAGTGCATGCCACTGACAGGCGCACCAGATAGGGCAAAATCGAACACTGACGGTGCAGAAGATAGACACTTCCCGACAAGGTTCGGTTCAGCATGTGTCGGGCCGCACCACCACTGTGCAACGACCGGAATCCAATGGCACCAGTCTCATGTTAGGAGATTACCGGACCAACCGAAACACGCTATCGAAAAAGGGTCAAGCAGGCTGGGCAGTTGAAGCGATTGGTCGGCTCAAGGCGTGGCCGCGCGCCGTTGCCGGCGGGTCTCCCGGTGCCGTTGCGAAGCAGTTGTGGCGGAGGCGATGGGCAGGGCCGAAGCCGCCGGGCGGCGGGGCGGATCTTCCTGCCCGTTCGCTGCGGTCAGGCCCGGCCGGTGAGGCCTGCTTGCTGCGGGTTCGTGTCTACTTCTTGCCTTTCTTCCTGGCCGGGACGGCGATGCCGCCGCCGTCTTCGAGCAGGACCCGCAGCATCCAGGCGTTCTTCTCCAGGATCTCCATGCGCTGGGTCATGAGGTCGGCGGTGGGCTGATCATCCGCCGCGTCGGCGATCTTGAAGGTGGCGCGCGCGGTGCGGGTCACGGCCTCCTGGCCGGCGACCAGTTGCCGGATCATGTCGACCGCCGAGGGCACGCCGTCCTCTTCCTTGATGCTGGACAGCTCGACATAGCGCTTGTACGAGCCGGGTGCCGGGTGGCCCAGGGCGCGGATCCGTTCGGCGATCAGGTCGAGCGAGTTCCACAGCTCGGTGTACTGCTGCATGAACAGGATGTGCAGGGTCTGGAACATGGGGCCGGTGACGTTCCAGTGGAAGTTGTGGGTCTTGAGGTAGAGGATGTAGCTGTCCGCCAGCATCCTGGACAGCGCTTCCGCGATCCTGGCGCGGTCCTTGTCGCTGATGCCGATGTCGATGGCCATTGGGTGCTCCTTTCCGTGGGGGTTGGCGAAGTCCATGGCTCTATTGAAGGCCAGCCGGGAGCCATTGCCCAATTGGGCTTGGCAATTCCCTCCATAGCCCGAGGCTATGGCCGTCGGTCAGCGGACCGAGCGGTAGGTGGTGGCGCGCTGGCGCTTGCTCAGCACCAGTTGCCAGAGCTGGCCCTGGCGTGAGCGGAAGAAACCGGCGCAGGACATCAGGTAGTACTTCCACATGCGCTGGAAGCGCTTGCCGTATTTCGGCTCAAGCTGAGGCCAGGCGCGGTCGAAGTTGTCCCACCAGGCCATCAGGGTGCGGTCGTAGTCCGGGCCGAAGTTGTGCCAGTCCTCGATCACGAAGCGGTGCTCGATGGCGGCGGTGAGTTCCCGCGCCGAGGGCAGCTTGCCGTTGGGGAAGATGTACTTGTCGATCCAGGCGTCGGTCTTGGGCGAGGTGACGTAGTTGCCGATGGTGTGGAGCAGGAACAGGCCGTCGTCCTTGAGCACGCGCTGGGCAACCTCGAAATAGACCGGATAGTTCTTCGGGCCGACGTGTTCGAACATGCCGACCGAGGCGATCTTGTCGTATTGCCCCTTCAGGTCGCGGTAGTCCATCAGCTCGATGGTCACCGGCAGGCCGGAACAGCGCTCGCGGGCGAGCTTCTGCTGTTCCTTCGAGACGGTGATGCCCGTGACTTCGACACCGTAATACTTGGCCGCGTAGCTGGCCAGACTGCCCCAGCCGCAGCCGATCTCCAGCAGCCGTTCGCCGGGCTGCAGGTCCAGCTTGCGGCAGATCAGGTCGAGCTTGTTGCGCTGGGCCTGGGCCAGGTCGGTCGCGTTGTGCCAATAGCCGCAGGAATAGGCCATGGTCGGATCGAGCATGGCCTCGAACACGTCGTTGCCGGTGTCGTAATGCTGTTCGCCGACCTGGAAGGCGCGTTCGATCGACTGCAGGTTGAACAGGCCGTGGCGCAGGATCTCGCCCAGCAGGCGCAGGCGGGTCCAGCGGCCGATCTTCTCGTCGATGTCGACTAGCAGCAGGCGGTGGAACATCTCGTCCAGGTGTGGCGAATCCCACAGGCCGTCCATGTAGGCTTCGCCGAAGCCGAGCGAGCCATGTGCGAGGATCATGCGGTAGACCCGCTCGTCGTAGACTTGGATATCCCAGGGGGCATCGCCGTTGAACCGGATGCCGGCTTCGGCCACCAGGTCGCGCAGCACATCGGGCGGTTCGGGGCGCTGCGGGTGCTGCCAGGACAGTGCGGCGTCGGATTGGCTGATCTGTTGCATGGTCGTCCTCCACAAATATATGCCGGCCTTTACAGGCCGTTCCTACAAGCTAGTAGACATTGGTGGTGTTTCAAGGACTTGTCAGCCGATGCCCAGCCAGTCGGTGTCCTCGTCGGGGACGTCGAGGATGGTCGCGGGGCCGTTTCGGAAGCGGCTCAAGACACGGGCCAGGGCGGCCCGGCAGCGGTCTCGGATGTATGCCGTCATGATTTTTTCCTCCTTGTAAAAATCCGACCGTCCGCAAGGGCGATCGGTTCCGCAGGACGTGCACGCGGCCTTGCCGGCCACTTCCCGGCGGCCGATGCCCCGGCCGGCGATCCGGGCCGCCGCGGCGCCGGTCGCGGGCGCGCGAGGCCATAGGGAGCGGCTATTGGGCTGATTGGGATAATCAAATTGGACCGGGTGGCTGCGTACACTAATCTGACATCAGCCGGCAGTAATGTCGGTATTCCCCTTCACCAAGTTCAGAGGAGACATCCATGCAACTTAAAGGATCCAAGACCGAGCAGCACCTGAAGGACGCCTTCGCCGGCGAATCCCAGGCCAACCGCCGTTACCTGTACTTCGCAGCCAAGGCCGACGTGGAAGGCTACAACGACGTGGCGGCCCTGTTCCGGTCCACCGCGGAAGGCGAGACCGGCCATGCCCATGGCCACCTGGAGTACCTGGAACAGTGCGGCGACCCGGCCACCGGCCTGCCCTTCGGCCCCACCGCCGCCAACCTGAAGACCGCCGTCGCCGGCGAGACCCACGAATACACCGACATGTATCCGGGCATGGCCAAGGACGCCCGCGCGGAAGGCTTCGACGAGATCGCCGACTGGTTCGAGACCCTGGCCAAGGCCGAGCGCTCGCACGCCAACCGCTACCAGAAGGCCCTGGGCGAACTGGACGCCTGATCGCCGGATCGGCCGGCCATGCCGGTCGGCCCGGAGGTGCAAGTTGCAAGGCGCGGCTGCCGGCAGCGGCATGCTGCGTCTTGCGACTGCCACCTCGAATCGCACGCACGAATTCCACATGGAGATGTCGATGGCCACACCCATCAAAGAGGGCAATCTGGAGGCGCCCACCCGCCATCCGCTGGATTGGCGCAATCCGGATTTCTACAACGAGGAATCCCTGTTCCAGGAGATGGAACGGGTGTTCGAGATCTGCCACGGCTGCCGCCGCTGCGTCAGCCTGTGCCAGGCCTTCCCGACCCTGTTCGACCTGGTCGACGGCTCCGAGTCGATGGAAGTGGACGGCGTGAAGCGGGACGATTACCTGAAGGTGGTCGACCACTGCTACCTGTGCGACCTGTGCTACATGACCAAGTGTCCCTACGTGCCGCCTCACGCGTGGAACGTGGATTTCCCCCACCTGATGCTGCGCGCCAAGGCCGTGCACTACAGGAACCACGGCGCCAAGCTGCGCGACAGGGTGCTGACCAGCACCGACGCGGTCGGCCGCTTCGCCGGCATTCCGGTGGTGGCCCAGGTGGTCAACGCGGTCAACAAGGCCGGCCCGGCGCGCAAGGCGCTGGAGGCCGTGGCCGGGGTCCACAGCAAGGCCTGGTTGCCCGAGTTCTCCAGCCGCTCGCTGCGCAGCCGGCTGAAGGGCCTGTCCGCCGACGGCGCGGCCGAGCCGGCCGGCCGGACCAAGGGCAGGGTGGCCCTGTTCGCCACCTGCTACATGAACCGCAACGAGCCCGGCCCGGGCGAGGACCTGGCCGCCGTGTTCGCGCACAACGGCATTCCCGTCACCCTGGCCGAGAAGGAGCAGTGCTGCGGCATGCCCAAGCTGGAACTGGGCGACCTGGAAGCCGTGCGCCGGGCCAAGGAGGCCAACATCCCGGTGCTGGCGCGGATGGTCGACCAGGGCTGGGACCTGACCGCGCTGATCCCGTCCTGCGTGCTGATGTTCAAGCAGGAGCTGCCGCTGATGTTCCCGGACGACCCGGACGTGCAGAAGGTGAAGAACGCCTTCTTCGACCCGTTCGAGTACCTCATGCTGCGCCACAAGGAAGGCCGGCTGAAGACCGACTTCAAGCAGGGCCTGGGCAAGGTCGCCTACCACGCCGCCTGCCACCAGCGGGTGCAGAACATCGGGCCAAAGACGCGCGAGGCGCTGTCCCTGGTGCCGGACACCGAGATCGAGATCATCGAGCGCTGTTCCGGCCACGACGGCACCTATGCCGTGAAGAAGGAATTCCACGAGTTCGCGGTCAAGATCGTCAAGCCGGTGGTCGGCCGCGTGAAGCAGGCCGGCGCCGACCACTACGGCAGCGACTGCGCCATGGCCGGCCACCACATCGGCCACGTCCTGGCCGACGGCCGGGCGCCGGAACACCCCATCACCCTGTTGCGAAAAGCCTACGGCATCTGAGGAGAACCATCATGCTGACTGCCGAGAATCTGTACAGCCTCGAACAGTACGCCCGCATCCGGCCGGAATTCCGCGCCCGGGTGATCGAACACAAGAAGAGCCGCCGCCTGGCATTGGGCGAGCACGCCGCGCTCTATTTCGAGGACCAGTTGACCATGCAGTACCAGGTCCAGGAGATGCTGCGCCTGGAACGCATGTTCGAGCCGGATCGGATCCAGGACGAGCTGGACGTCTACAACCCGCTGATCCCGGACGGCAGCAACTGGAAGGCCACCTTCATGGTGGAATATTCGGACGTCGACGAGCGGCGCGATGCCCTGGCCAAGCTGGTCGGGATCGAGGACAAGGTCTGGCTGCAGGTCCAGGGCCACGAGCGGGTCCATCCGGTCGCCAACGAGGACCTGGAACGCAGCACGCCGGACAAGACCGCCTCGGTCCACTTCATGCGCTTCGAACTGACGCCGGCGATGTGCGCCGCGGCCAAGGCCGGCGCCGCCATCCTGGCCGGCATCGATCACCCGGCCTATCGGCTGGAGTTGCAGGTGCCGGACAACGTGCGCGCGTCGATCGTCGCCGATCTGGCCTGAAATCTTTTGCCTCACCGCTTTCCGCGGCGATAATCAAGCTCCGATCGGTTCCGGCTCAGTGTCGTTCCGGGGCTGCCTTCGATCGTCCCGCGAGAAAGGATTGAGCTTGGAAAATCGGCGCTGCCGCCCGCTGTCTTGCACATCCGTCGTTCACCTCATCCTGCTCGGCCTGCTGCTGCTGTTCGCGCTGCGCGCGTCGGCGGCCGACATCAACATCGGCGTGCTCGCCCTGCGCGGCCCGGACAAGGCCAGGGCGATGTGGTCGGCCACCGCCGAGTATCTCGACCGCGCCTTGCCGGGCGACACCTTCCACATCGTGCCGCTCGGCTTCGAGGAGGTCCGCCTCGCCGTGCGCCAGGGCAGCGTCGATTTCGTGCTGACCAATTCCGCCTACTATGTCGAGCTGGAGACGCTGTACGGCGTCAGCGCCGTGGCCACGCTCCGCAACCGGTTCGACGACACCGGCTACAGCGTGTTCGGCGGCGTCATCTTCACCCGGGCAGACCGTAACGACATCCGGCGCATCCAGGATCTCAGGCAAAAGACCTTCGCCGCGGTGAACGCCAGTTCGTTCGGCGGCTGGCAGGCGGCCTGGCTGGAAATGAAGCATCAGGGCCTGAACCCGGAGAAGGATTGCAGGCTCGGCTTCGAGACGACCCACGACCAGGTGGTCTACGCCGTGCGCGACGGCAAGGCCGACGCCGGCACGGTGCGGACCGACACCCTGGAACGGATGGCGGCCGAGGGCAAGATCAGGCTGTCCGACTTCTACGTGCTCAACCAGCAGCACGTCGAGGGCTTCCCGATGCTGCTCAGCACGCCGCTCTATCCGGAATGGCCGATGGCCAAGCTGGAGAAGGTGCCGGACGACCTGGCGATCAAGGTCGCCGTCGCCCTGATGCAGATGCCGCCCGAATCTCCGGCCGCGCGGGCGGCCATGATCAAGGGCTGGACCCTGCCGCACAATTACCAGAGCGTGCGCGAGGCGATGCGCGAACTGCGCACCGGGCCCTATGAGTCGCTGCGCCGGCCGGTCCTGCAGGATGTATTGGCCGAGTACGGCCGCTGGCTGGTCCTGGCCCTGGCCGTGGTGGTGGCCGCCTTGTCGACCCTGGCCTACGTCGGCCAGATCAACCGCCGCCTGCGCCAGAAGCAGCAAGCCCTGCGCGAATTGAACGCCACCCTGGAAGAGCGCGTGCAGAGCCGGACCGGCGAGGTGCTGCACCTGCTCGACCGCGAGCATTTCCTGCGCGGCATCGTCGAGATGGTGGCCGACGTCAACCAGATCCTGATCACCGCCAACTCCAAGGAGGAGATGCTCAAGGCCTGCTGCGACCGCCTGGTCGCCCACGAGGATTACCGCTTCAGCTGGGTCGGCCTGCTGCAGGACGGCGAACTGAACGTCGCCGCCCGCTCCTACGGCTCGGCCGAGTTCATGCGCAACCTGCTGAAGAACGACGCCCAGGCGACGTCCAGGGATGCCCTGCGCGAGAACCGGACCGTGCTGGAGAGCGACGGGGAGATCGCCGCGGATCTGCGCGAGGCCGGGGTGAAGGCCCTGATCGTCCTGCCCTTGCGCCGGGACGCCTATGCCGAGGCGCTCGGCACTCTGTGCGTGCTGACCGGTCGCGAGGAGGGCTTCGACCGCGAGGAGGTCGCCATGCTGGAGCAGCTGGCCGGCGACATCGGCTTCGCCGTCCATTCCTTCGGCCAGCGCCTGCAGACCCGCCAGCTCGAACAGGACCGGATCAGCAATTACGAAGAGACCATCCTGTCCCTGGTCGACATGATCGAGAAGCGCGACACCTACACCGCCGGCCACACCCGGCGGGTCGCGCAATACTGCGAGCTGATCGCCGCCCGCCTGGGCCTGCCGGCGGAGGAGGTCGAGCAGCTCAAGCGCGCCGCCATCCTGCACGACATCGGCAAGATCGTCATTCCCGATGCCGTGCTGCTCAAGCCGGGCCAGCTGACGCCGCTCGAATACGACCTGATCAAGCAGCACGCCGAGGTGGGCTACCGGACCCTGATCCGCATCGACATGTACAAGGAACTGGCCGAGATCATGCGCTATCACCACGAGCGGGAGGACGGCAGCGGCTATCCGCAGGGCCTGAAGGACGGCCAGATCCCGCGCCTGTCGCAGATCATGGCGGTGGCCGACGCCTTCGACGCCATGACCACCAACCGCATCTACAAGCCGCGCAAGACGGTGGTGGTGGCGCTGGAGGAGCTGCGCGGCCTGGCCGGCGATCATTACGATGCCGACATCGTCGCGGCGGCCTGCGAGGCGCTGCGCGATGTCGAGCCGCCGCCGGTCGCCGACCAGTTGCCCAAGACCCTGCTCGAGCGGCAGCGCTTCGCCTACTTCTTCGACGACCAGTTGACCGGCGTGCACAACGCCAGCTACCTGCAGTTCATGCTGCGCAACGGCCTGCCGTCGAGCTACCGGCTCGGCTACATCGTCTATCTGCACCACTTCTCCGCGGTCAACGCGGCCCAGGGCTGGGCGGCCGGCAACCGGATGCTGGCCGATTTCGCCGGCCAGCTGCTGGCCGCCTATCCGGATACACTGGTGTTCCGGATCATGGGCGACGACTTCATCCTGCTCTCGGCCCGCAGCCAGGAGATCGACGCGGCCGGGCTGGAGGCGCTGCCCGCCCTGGCCGACAGCGGCGTGGCGATCGAGGTCGGCATGGTC
>DASVZA010000007.1:0-197103 GCA_036391875.1 Parasulfuritortus sp. | reverse complement strand
CATTTTGCCAGCCCCTCTCGACCGCCATGTTATGCCTTAAGGCTAGATGGCTTTGCATGAATGCCCTCCTTATGCGATTGAACCCAATTCAAGAACTCAGGCACGCATTTATTATTGATGTTGTCCTTATGATTCGGCCCTGGTTTTATAACGCTTCTCAATTTAACAGGGATACTTGGCGCGCTACTGCCGAAATACCAGAAGCGCTTGCAGACAATTACATTCTTCCCTGATAGGTCGTGCTCAAGCTCGCTCTTGCCATGAAAGGGGTTATCTCTTTGTAGCCATTGTCCGGCTTGGTCCTTGTAATAGATGTTATCCCCTCGTCTTTGCCAGACCTCACCATCTTTTGTTGGGATTTTTATCTTATAGGCTTCATCAGTTGAGTATTGTTCGATTGTTACAACATCTGATATGAAGCCAGCAAAAATTAATCTATCAGCGCCAACGCCATTTGTTGAGCCAGTGCCGATAACCCAGTTATTGGGTTCTGCAAAGCATCGGATTTTTGGCTTGCACGTCGCCAATGTAAGAAACCCGCCAAATGGGTTTGGGGCGAACCCATAATCATGGGTAACAACATAGCTAGAAACTTTCATGCGGCTAGAGGGCATAACGTTCAAGGTAAGGGGCGCGCCGCTTGCGGCGCGTCCCAGCGCAGCGAAGCGGAGCGAACTTGACCGCAATGTTAGGGCATTACCGCAGGGACTTGATAACGAACTCATGGCTAGTGAGCCGCTGCAAGTGGTAGTTTCGGTCTGCTCCCATAGCGAAGGACTCAAATTGGCCAAGCTGGAACGCCTGACCCTTTGCATGCATGAGTTCCACGAGATCACGGTCCTTCTGAGAATCGAATGCACGGGCGGTCACTGGCTCTTGAACATACCAATACGTGAAGGTGTCCGAACCGTGGGTGACATTGATCTTATGGCTTGGCACAAGACCGTACTGCGGCTGAGCTACTCCGGCTGAAACTTGGAAATCAATCATCGCGTTCTCCCTTGTTGTGATGCCTAACGTAGAAGTAACCGGCCTGCGCGGCTTTTCGCGCAGGTCCGCTCGACTGAAAGGTTATGCGTCTATGGCCGCCTGAACTGCAGCCACGATTTGCTGGGCAACAGAACGGTTAGCGGCTGCATGCTTTGACTCGGAGGACACGCCTTGTTTGGGATACCACTCGACTCGGAACTTCCCAGCAAGCGAATTGACGGCTTCAACGGTAGCGCCACGAGACCGTGTGGCGCAGACGATCACCTTGCACCCAATTTGCACGAAATGGTCCAGGCTTTGGAAAAGCCTGCTGTTTGGATCGCCTTGGCTCTCGATTCCAACTTTCACTCCGTCAATTGTGATGACGACGGTAATGTCCACTCCGATGTTCAGTTCCTCAATCTTTGCGGTCGGATATAGCTCTCTGAGCAGCGAGTAGGCGATCTTGATGCTGGCACTCTTCCCTTGGTTTGCCACACCGCGGACCGCGATGATTGTTTTGTTTTTCATTCAACTCCCTTTCGTGGCTGATCGTGTTGAAGACGCATAACGTTTGAATTCACCGGCCTGCGCGGCTTCTCGCGCAGGTCCGGTGGAATGATGGGTTGGGCGTCGGGTGCTAGTTCTTGCGGCCACGTTCAACACGCGCAGGTAAGACATAGAGAAACTGGGCGAGGGCGTTCGCGAACTCAATTGCCTTCTGAGCGTCGGCCGTTCCCGGCAGGGATGCGCCTTCATCAGCATGACGTTGGTCGTTTGCATCTAGGCGGATTTCATGTGCCCATGCAGCCATTTCAGCAGTTATGAGATTGTCTTTAGCCGCAAGATCGATTCGGTTGTTAAGAGTGCCTTCTTTGTACCCTTTGTCTTTCAACATCGCGTCCACCGCGCTTGCCGTGAGCATGACTGCTCCTGCCGGAGCGTGAAGGCTTGAAATTGCTTGACCCAGAAATTCACGCGCACGAGCGGGCAACTCATCTGAGACGGATTGAGGAGATGGCCAGATTTTTTGGACGGGCATGTTCTGATTGACGGGTGACATCGCCATAACCATGCCGCCGCACGAGACGCAACGGTACACGGACCACGCACTGACGTTGCCGCCAGCATGATCTTGCGACGCTACGGGACCCCACTGCCGATGGAGAGAAGGCATTGCGATCATGCAGTGTGGGCAACGCTCCAGAGTAAGTTGATTCCCCTGATTCACATTGTTCCTCCGAGTGCGTGGGTGTGAGACGCCCAACGTATATTCGACACCATTGCCATATCCAGGAACATTTCCATAGGCGGCAATTTCTTTCCACATATGGTGGTTTTGTCGCCATATGTGGACATGGATAAATTCAGGCGTTTATCTGTTCCAGGCATGATCAGCCCCGAGTTTGCGGATGCGGCCATGCAATCCAAGCTTGCGGGCAATGCCATAGGGCAGCAACCAGATTTTTCTTTCCTGATCCCATTTGCCACCGGCCTGTTTGACGCGCTGGCGGAGATCGGTCTCGCCGAAGGCGACGGTCACAGCGACCGGTGTGGTTTCTTCGATGCCGCCGGGCAAAACGGATTTGGGGCGCTGCTTTTCGTCGACGACGATTTCGACCGTCGTATATCGCGTGGCTGTTTCGGGATGTGTGCGATAGCGAACGCAGACCAACGCAGCGCCGAATTGACGCATGTAACGCTTGGTTCCCGGTTGCCCGGGCGATAGTTTCTTGCTGATGCCGGTTTGCTGAACACTGTTGCCCGAGGGCATGGCGGCCTCCCTTGTCGTTTTTTGTGTCCTTGCCGGGATTCTGGCAAAGACCATGGTGGCCGGCAAGGGAGTCGGCTTGGCGCACTCATTGATCCGGCCCGGACTAGGCTCGAATATGGTCACCCCGGCGTAGGCCGGGGTCCGGGTGAGCAGGCTGGATTCAGGCCTGCGCCGGAATGGCTGATTACTATGAACCTCAAAATGAAAAGGGGCCGAAGGCCCCCATCTCCAAGGTGTTGGCTTGAATCCTCAGGCCAGCAACTGCCCCAGCACGAACGGCAGGATGCCGCCGGCGTGGTAGTACTCCACCTCGATCGGCGTATCCAGGCGCAGCTTGACCGGCACGTTCTGGGTCGAGCCGTCGGCGCGCTTGATGACCAGGGTCACGTCCTGCTGCGGGGTGATGCCGTTCTCCAGGCCCAGGATGTCGAAGCTCTCGTCGCCCTTGAGGCCGAGGCTGGCGGCATCGGCGCCGTCCTTGAACTGCATCGGCAGCACGCCCATTCCCGCGAGGTTGGCGCGGTGGATGCGCTCGAAGCTCTTGGCGACCACGGCCTTCACACCGAGCAGCTGGGTGCCCTTGGCGGCCCAGTCGCGGCTGGAGCCGGTGCCGTATTCCTCGCCGGCGAAGACCATCAGCGGGGTGCCCTCTGCCTGGTATTTCATCGAGGCGTCGTAGATCGACATCTGCTCGCCGCCGTGCAGGGTCACGCCGCCTTCGCTGCCGGGGATCATCAGGTTCTTGATCCGGACGTTGGCGAAGGTGCCGCGCATCATCACCTCGTGGTTGCCGCGGCGGGCGCCGTAGCTGTTGAAGTCCTTCTGGGTCACGCCATGCTCGACCAGGTACTTGCCGGCCGGGGCGGCGGGCTTGATGCCGCCGGCCGGGGAGATGTGGTCGGTGGTCACCGAGTCGCCGAAGATGGCCAGGGCCTTCGCGCCGCGGATCGCCGGGTTGGGCTTGGCGGCGGAGGCGAAGAAGGGCGGCTCCTGGATATAGGTGGAGGCGGTGTCCCACTGGTAGACCTGGCCGGCCGGGGCGGGCACGGCATCCCACAGCGGGTTGTCGGCACCGACGTTCTGGTAGATGGCGTAGGCCTTGGCGTCGGCCGCTTTCGGAAGGAGCGCGGCGACTTCATCGTTGCTCGGCCAGATGTCCTTGAGATAGACCGGGCCGTCGCTGCCCTGGCCGATCGGCTCGTTGGCCATGTCGATGTCGACCCGGCCGGCCAGGGCGAAGGCGACCACCAGCGGCGGGGACATCAGGAAGTTGGCCTTGACGTTCTGGTGCACGCGGGCCTCGAAGTTGCGGTTGCCGGACAGCACCGAGCAGGCGACCAGATCCTTGTCCAGGATCTCCTTCTCGATCGCCTCGGGCAGCGGGCCGCTGTTGCCGATGCAGGTGGTGCAGCCGTAGCCGACCACGCCGAAGCCCAGCTTCTCCAGGTCGCCCAGCAGGCCCGCCGACTTGAGGTATTCGGTCACAGCACGCGAGCCCGGGCCGAGGCTGGTCTTGACGTGCGGGGCGGACTTGAGGCCCTTGGCCACGGCCTTCTTGGCCAAGAGGCCGGCGGCCAGCATGACGCCGGGGTTGGAGGTGTTGGTGCAGGAGGTGATGGCGGCGATCACCACGTCGCCATGCTGCAGGCCTGAGCCTTCGCGGCCGGCCTTCTTGTCGAAGCCACCGTCGGCGCGCGGCAGTTCGAGCAGGGTCTCGAACGACTCTTTCAGGGCGTACAGGTTGATGCGGTCCTGCGGGCGCTTCGGGCCGGCCACGGAGGGCTTCACGCTGCCGAGGTCGAGGTGCAGGGTCTGGCTGTATTCGATGCTGCCGGACTTGGGGATGCCGAACAGGCCCTGGGCCTTGAAGTAGTTGCGGATGGCGTCGACCTTGGCCTTGTCGCGGCCGGTGGCCAGGTAGTACTGGCAGGTGGCCTCGTCGACCGGGAAGAAGCCCATGGTCGCGCCGTATTCCGGGGCCATGTTGGCGATCGTGGCGCGGTCGGTGACCGGCAGCTTCTCGGCGCCTTCGCCGAAGAACTCGACGAACTTGCCGACCACCTTGGCGCGGCGCAGCATCTCGGTGATGGTCAGTACGATGTCGGTGGCGGTGATGCCGGGCTGGGCCTGGCCGGTCAGTTCGACGCCGACCACGTCGGGGGTCAGGAAGTAGACCGGCTGGCCGAGCATGCCGGCCTCGGCCTCGATGCCGCCCACGCCCCAGGCGACCACGCCCAGGCCGTTGATCATGGTGGTGTGGCTGTCGGTGCCGACCAGGGTGTCGGGGTAGTAGACGCCTTCCTTCTCCATCACGCCGCGGGCCAGGTATTCCAGGTTGACCTGGTGCACGATGCCGACGCCCGGGGGCACGACCTTGAAGGTGTCGAAGGCCTGCATGCCCCACTTGAGGAACTGGTAGCGCTCGCGGTTGCGCTCGAACTCGATCTGCATGTTCTGCTGCAGGGCGTCGGCCTTGCCGAACACGTCGACTTGCACCGAGTGGTCGACCACCATCTCGACCGGGGCCAGCGGCTCGACCTTCTTCGGATCCTTGCCCTGCCTTTGAGCGGCGGAGCGCATGGCGGCGAGGTCGGCCAGCAGGGGCACGCCGGTGAAGTCCTGGAGCAGGATGCGGGAGACGACGAAGGGAATCTCCTCGGTCCGGGTCGCGTTCGGCGCCCAGTTGGCCAGGTCGCGCACGTGCTTCTCGGTCACCTTCACGCCGTCGGCATTGCGCAGCACCGATTCCAGGACGATGCGGATCGAGACCGGCAGCTTGGAAACCGGGCCGATGCCGGCCTTTTCCAGCTGCGGCAGCGAGTAGTAGGTGGCGGTCTGGCCGTTGCCGGCATCGAAGGACTGGCGGGTGTCGAAGAGATTGTTCATGGCGGAAGCGCGGGAAAAGGCTGAAAGGAAAGGCGCAATTCTACCAATGTCTTGGATTCGGCGTGGAGCGGCGCGGCGGTCGGGCATTTCAGCCGGCCCAATCGGCCGGAACGGGCCGATAGTCTGGCAAAATGCGGCCATCTGTCGAATTGACCAGGAACAGACCGGGTGTTTTTTCGTTTGCTTGCAGCGATTGCGCTGCTTTTCGGGTTTGGCGTGTATTCCACGCAGGCCGAGGCCGTCGCGGCGTCGGGCGGTGCCGTCTTCGCGAATGCGGTTGGGGACGAAGTGCCTCTGGTTCCCGTGGCCCGGATCGTCAAGGATCCGGGCGGAAGGCTGACCCCGGAGGCCGTGCTGAAACGTGCGCCGGATGCGGTGCCGTCCGCCGGGAAGCTGGTCGAGAGCCTGGGCTTCAGCAGCGACGTCTATTGGTTCTACGTCGATATCCGCAATCCCGACAAGACGCCGCTGCGCCGTATCCTGTCGTTCGAGCCGAGCTGGCTGGACGAGGTGCAGGCGATCCTGATCCGGCCGGACGGCAGCCGGCAGGTCTACGCGGGCGGCAACCTGATGACCTTCGAACATCGGGCGCTGCCGGAGCGCCAGATCAATTTCGAGCTCAGCCTGCCGCCGGGCGAGAGCCGCCTGCTGGTCCGCACCCGGACCACCGGGCCGTTCTTCGTGGGCATGACGCTGTGGGAACGGACTGCCTTCTACCGGGCGGCCGGGGCCGATCGGGCCTATTACGGCTTTGTCTACGGCGTCGTCGCGGCCTTGCTGCTGTTCAATCTGGTCCTGTTCCTGTCGGTTCGGGAGCGGGTCTACGCCGCCTACGTGGGTTATCTGCTGGCGTTCATCGCCATGCACGTGACCTACAACGGCTTCGCCTATGCGTTTCTCTGGCCGAATGCCGTCGTCTGGGATCATTGGGCCCATCCCGGCGGCGTCTACCTGTTCATGCTGGCCGGACTCCTGTTCGCGATCCAGTTTCTCGAGTTGCGCACCCGGCTGAGCCGGGCATACCGCTGGACGGAGGCCTTCGCCATCGCGCTGGTTGGGTCGGCCGTGCTGACCTCCGTCATCGGCGGGCCCAAGCTGCTGGTGGTCGGCGCGGTCCTGTGGGTGACCGTCTATTCGCCGTTCGTGCTGGCACTGGGCATCCTCTCGCTGGTGAACGGCAACCGCGCGGCACGCTATTTCATCCCGGCCACGGCGGCCGGCCTGATCGGTTCGTTCGTCACCGCCTTGGCGATGGCGGGTCTGATCGCCAACACCTATTACACCTACCGGGCGGTGGATTTCGGGATGCTGATCGACGCGGTCCTGCTTTCCCTGGCCCTGGCCGACCGGCTGCGCATCTCCCGCCGCGAGACCGAGCGGGTGAAGCTCAGCCTGGCCGAAACCCGGCTCGCCCACGAGAACGAGACGAAACTGCGCCAGGAACTCGCCCAGTCGCTCAACTTTCAGCAGACGCTGTTCGAGAGCAACGCCGCGGCGCTCTTCATCGTCGACAACCGGCGCGTCATCCTCCAGGTCAACGCGGCCTTGTGCGATCTGCTCGGCTACGAGCGTTCGGAATTGCTCGGCCAAAGCGCCGAGATGCTGCACGCCGACCACGATGCCTTCGTCGCGTTCGCCGAACACTTTCAGGATGCCCTCCAAGGCGACCTGTGCGCGCGGCTCGACTACCGGCTTAGGCGCAAGGACGGCATCCTGCTGTGGGCCGAAATGCTGGGCGCGTTCATCGATCTGCAGAACGGCGAGCGCGGCGTGCTGTGGAGCCTGATCGACCAGACCACCCTGCACGAGGCCCGGATCCAGATCACCTACCAGGCCATGCACGACGACCTGACCGGCCTGCCCAACCGCCGCGCCCTGGAGCGCCACCTGCCGATGGCCATCGCCCGGGCCAGCCGGGCAGGCAACGATCTCGCGATCTGCATGTTCGATCTGGACGACTTCAAGCCCGTGAACGATACCTGGGGCCATGAAACCGGCGACCGCCTGCTCAAGGCCCTGGCCGAGCGGCTGCAGGTCCAGCTGCGGGGGTCGGACATGCTGGCCCGACTGGGCGGCGACGAATTCGTGCTGGTGGCCGAGGACCTCGACGAACTGCAGTCCGTCAAGCAGATCACCCACGCCGTGGAGCGCCTGCACGCGGCGGTGGAAGCGCCGTTCGATCTCGGCGATGGCCGACAGGCCCTGGTCGGCATGAGCATGGGCGTCGCCCTGTTCCCGCGTGATTCCCGGGATGGCGACAGTCTCCTCCGGCAGGCCGATGCCGCCATGTACCAGGCCAAGACCCACAAGCTGGATCGCGTCCACTGGTGGCGCTTCTTCTCCGCGGCGACGCCGCTGGAACAAGAGGACCCGTTCGATCCGTACGGTCCGCAGGCCGCGGCGCTGCTGGAAAGAAGCAAGGAGCACTTCCGGCGCATCACCGAACGCTTCGTCGCGACGTTCTACGAGGAGTTGAGCCAGTTCGCGAGCATCCGGGCGATCCTGGCGAACCTGGGCCGGGAAGAACTGGACGGCCTGCTCTGCCGCCAGGCCGAGCACCTGACTTTCCTGCTCGGCCCTGCAACGACCCAGGCGATGATCCAGGAAAGGGCCCTCCAGGTCGGCGCGTCGCATGCCCTGTCCGGCGTCGGCAATGCCATGCTGGTGCAGGCGATGATGGCGTACCGCCGCCTGTTGAGCGACTACCTCAACCAGGCGGCCTTGTCGGCACGGGACCGCTACCGCATCCTGCTCACGGCGGAAAACCGGCTGCAGGATGACATCCAGACCCAGATCCAGGTCGACATCTCGATCACCCACGCCTACCTCGGCGTCCTCCTGAAACCGATGCCCAAGCTGGGAGCCCTGTGGGCCGACGCCACCTACTCTGAGATAGCAACCCTGGGCGAGCTGCCTGGCGTCCAGGGGGCGCTCCTGCTGCGCCTGAACGGCGATGGCATCTTCTCGGTCGAGGCGGTCGCCGGCCCGCGCGGCGCGGACATCGCCGCCGAGCTGCGGACACCGGGCCGCGAGGCGGTGGCGGACCCGAATTCGCCGCGCGGCCAGGGGCTCACGGCGCGGGCCTGGCGCACGCTGCGGATCCAGACCTCGCCCGCGTTCGCCAACGACCCACGCTACGACTACTGGCGCAACAGCGCGCCAAATCTGGGGGTCCGGTCCAGCCTGAGCGTGCCGGTCGTCAACGATCTGGGCCATTCGGAGGCCGTCGTCAGCCTGTTCGGTGCCTTCGCCAACCAGTTCGAATCCGTGGTCATGCAGCAGTTCGCGCGCGGCCTGGAGCAGCGCTGGGAGTCGATCTGGCTGCGCTGCAGCGCGCCGCCCGCGGTGCTGTCCGAGGAGCATGCCTTGCTCTACCGGCAGCGGCTGTTCGGCGACGGCCTGCGGATGTACATGCAGCCGATGGTCGACCTGCGGACCGGCGCCATGGTCAAGGTCGAGGCCCTGGCCAGGCTGGAACTTTCCGACGGCCAGCTCGTGCCGCCCGGCGAGTTCGTGCCCTTGCTCGGCCAGGCGGACCTGGCCCGCCTGTTCCGGATGGGGCTAGACATCGTCCTGGCGCAGCTGGTGGCCTGGGACAAGGCGGGGCTGACCGTCGACGCCTCGCTCAACCTGCCGCCCAGCGCCTTGTTCGAGCCGGCCTGCGTGGACTGGGTCAGGGATGCGCTGCAGCGGCACGGCGTCGCGCCGGCGCGGCTGACGCTGGAGCTGCTGGAGACCGAGCACATCGGCCATCTCGCCCAGGACGCGGTGATCCGCGATCTGGTCCAGGTCGGCGTCCATCTGGCCATGGACGATCTCGGTTCCGGCTACAGCAGCCTGCAGCGCCTGTCGGTCCTGCCGTTCGACACGATCAAGGCCGACCAGAGCCTGCTCGCGCACGCCCTGGACAATCCGGTGCAGGCGCTCAGCCTGATCGGCGCCATCATCCAGATGGGCGCCGACTTCGAACGCAAGGTGGTCGTCGAAGGCCTGGAGGACAAGGGCCTGATCGAGGCGGCGGCGATCCTCGGCGCGCCCTTCGGCCAGGGCTACGGCCTGGCCAGGCCGATGCCGCCCGTTGCCGTCCCGGCGTGGAACAATGCCTTCCGCCTGCCGATCCGGCGGGGCGAGATCCATACCTTTCTCGGGGCGCTGGCGCACCACTGGAAGCGGGCCCATGGTGATGTTTCCTTAGGCACGGCCGGGGCCTGCCCGTTGGAAGACTTCCTGGCAGGGCTGGGCGAAGAGGGGGCGGAGGCGCTGGCCTGGCACCACCAGGCGCTGGCCGGCAGGCAGGCGCAGGGCGCGCGCCAGCGGCTGACCGACTGGCTGGTGGGCAAGATCAAAGCCGGGGCGGAACGGCGCGAGCCGGTCACTTAGGCTGGTTCGGCAGCGGCGTTTCTACCGAACCGATTGCGCAGATTTGCCCGCCGCAAAACCCGGTCATATCGACGTGCCGGCGCCTGCCGCGTCCTGCCGTCCGCAGCAGACCCGGTTCCGGCCCGCCTTGGCTTCGTAAAGGCAGTCGTCGGCGGTCGAGATCAGCGCGTCGAGACTTTGCTGGCCGCGCCCCCGTTGGGCCACGCCGAAGCTGGCGGTGACCGTGATTTCCGCGTCGATGAATTTCAGCCGGATGGCTTCGATGGCGCGGCGCAGCCGCTCGGCCAGGGCCGCGGCTTCCTGGAGGCCGGTTTCGGGCAGCAGGATGATGAATTCCTCGCCGCCCCAGCGGGCGATCACGTCCTGCACCCGGATCGATCCGGTCAGCACGCCGGCGATCGCGGTCAGGGTGTCGTCGCCGACGGCGTGGCCGTGGGCGTCGTTGATCTCCTTGAAGTGGTCGATGTCCAGCATGATGACGGACAGGTCGCGGTCGTTGCGCAGCGCGATGTTCCAGATCGGCGCGGTGAGGTCGTAGAAGGCGCGCCGGTTGTTGACGCCGGTGAGCGGGTC
Source organism: Parasulfuritortus sp. (assembly GCA_036391875.1). Lineage (GTDB taxonomy): Bacteria > Pseudomonadota > Gammaproteobacteria > Burkholderiales > Thiobacillaceae > Parasulfuritortus. Next base: position 186,521 of record DASVZA010000007.1, on the reverse strand, counting down.
CAGGTTGGCCAATTGCTCGGCCTGCAGCTTTTCCTGCTGGCTGGTGCGGAACTGGTAGGTCAGGGCCAGGGCCAGCAGGGTGGCGTCGAGCAGCACGCCGATGTCGACCGCGCGGAAGGTCCAGGCGTTGTAGGGGATGATGCCGGCAACGGATAGCGCGGTGAGCGCGGCGCCGATCATGGCGGAAAGGGCGGCGAGCAGGAAATACCGGGCCGGTTTGCGGCCCGAGCGCATGGACAGGGCGCCGATCGCCAGCATGACGATGCTGAACAGGAAGGCGTAGACGAACGCGACCAGCAGGGCATCGCGCTGGCTGTCGATCAGGATCGACAGCAGTTCGAGCAGGCCGGAAACCGCCATGAAGCCGATCACGGCCTTGTGGACCCGAGGCAGGTGCGTGCGGGTATCCAGGAAGGCCAGGGCGAAGGTCAGGCCGCTGGTGCCGTAAAGCACTATCAGGATCGGGTTGGACCATTGCTCCCAGGTCGTGTGGTCGGGCCACAGCCATTTGAAGCCGTGGCCGGAATAGGAGATGTTCATCAGCAGGAACATCGCCAGGTACAGGGAATAGAGGATGTAGCGCGACTGCCGCAGGCCGGCATAGAGCATGGCGTTGTAGGCCATCAGGGCGATTACGAAGCCGTACAGGAAGCCGTAGCTGTAATCCAGCAGCGTGCTTCTGGCCTCGGCCTGCTCCACGCCCATCAGGTAGATCGGCAGCACCATCGGGTCGGGAGTCGCCACCCGGATGAACACGTCCTCGCCACCGGGGGCGAAGTCGTGCTCGAAGGCGAAGTAGCGGCTGTCGACCGGGCGCCGGGCGAACGGCTCGCGGTCGCCGGCGTGATAGGCAGCCAGGGTCCGGCCGCCCTGCCGGAAATAGAGGTCGATCTGGTCCAGCCAGGGGGTTTCGATCGTCAGCCGCTGGGCCACGGCGCGATCGGTCGGATTGGCCACGCTGAAATGAAGCCAGACCGGCTGCGAGCCGATGCCGAAGTCCGGTACCGGCTTGCGGCTGACCAGGAATGCGCCGCGTCGGTAGGCGGCCGCGGCCTGGTCGATGGTCAGTTCGCCCCCGGTTTCCTTGAGGTAGTCGACCGACAGACCGATCGGCCCGGCGTGGGGCCGGTCGACCGGCAGCGCCATGCCGGCCGCCATGGCCGCGCCGGACAGCCATAGTGCCAAGGCCAGAAGCAGGGACTGAAATAAATAGGGACGCATGGTCGGTACGCGGGATTCGTGTCTTAGGGTCGCACAGGTCGGCCGGGCCGTCGCCACGGGGGTAACTCCGCCGGCATGAGGGCGCAGGCCGGGACGGGTGGCTAATTCTCCGACAACCGGCGCGCCAATTCCACTGCCGATTTCACGCCCATTTTCTCGAAGATGTGCGCCCGGTGGACTTCCACGGTGCGCATGGAGATGTTCAGCTCGTCGGCGATGACCTTGTTCAGCTTGCCGGCCAGAATGCGTTCCATGACTTCCTTCTCGCGCACGGTCAGGCTGCACAGGCGGGCGTCGCGGTCGTTGTCGGCCCGGTTGCTGGCGCGGCATTCGGCGTCGCGGGCCAGGGCCTCGATGACCCGGTCGGCGAGCTGGTTGTCGTCGAACGGCTTTTCCAGGAAATCGAAGGCGCCATTCTTGAGCGCCTGAACGGCTTGCGGCACGTCGCCGTGGCCGGTCAGGAAGATGACCGGCATGCGGCAGCCCTGTTCGCGCAGGCGGTCGAACAGCTCCAGGCCGGTCATGGCCCGCATGCGGATGTCGAGCACCAGGCAGCCGGTCATGTCCGGGACGTAGTCGGCCAGGAAGCCTTCGGCGCTGTCCCAGGCCCGGCTGTCGACGCCGCGCGAACGCAGCAGCCAGGCCAGGGCGTCGCGCATGGCCTCGTCGTCGTCGACCAGGTGGGCGAGAGGGGGGCGGCGCTGCGGCGCGGCGGCGGTCATGTCCGGTGCCTCGGCAGGGTGAAGTGGAAGATGCTGCCGCCGCCCGGATTGGCCTCCAGCCAGAGCCGGCCCCGGTGGGCCTCGATGATCGAGCGGCAGATGTTGAGGCCCATGCCCATGCCTTCCGCCTTGGTGGTGTAGAACGGCTCGAACAGGGCGCCGGCGACGTCGGCCGGGATGCCCGGGCCGCGGTCGGCGATGGCCAGGGTGACCTGCTCGGCGTCGGTCTCCGCCCGCACCGTCAGCAGGGCGTCGGGCGTGTCGGCCATGGCCTCGATGCCGTTGCGGATCAGGTTGAACAGGGCCTGGCCGAGCAGCACCCGGTCGCCTTCCACGGTCGGCAGGTCGCCGGCCAGTTCCTTCTCGATGCGGATCTTGTGCCGGCGGGCGTCGACCTCGACCAGGGCGACCGTCTCGTCGATCAGTTGGCGGATGTCGCAGGCCTCGTTCTTGGGCTCGGCGCGGCGCACGAAATCGTAGATCCGGCGGATGACCTGGCCGGCGCGCTGGGCCTGGGCTTGGGTCTTGGCCAGCACGCTGCGGATCTCGGCCAGGTCGGTCTGGCCCGAGTCGATCAGGTTGAGCGAGCCGGTGGCGTAGCTGGAGATGGCGGCCAGCGGCTGGTTCAGCTCGTGGGCCAGGCTGGAGGCCATCTCGCCCATGGCGATCAGGCGCGAGGTGGCCTGCAGGCGTTCCTGCTGCTGGCGCTCACGCTCCTCGGCCCGCTTCTGCTCGGTCAGGTCGACGATGGAACTCATCCAGCCGGTCTGCCGGCCCTGGGCGTTGATCAGCGGCGTGGTGTGGATCAGGGCCGGGAAGGTCTCGCCGTTGCGCCGTTTGAGGCGTATCTCGTAACCGGCTTGTGGGCCCTTGCCGGCCAGGATGCGGTCGTTGATCGACTGGTTCGATTCGATGAAGTTGTCCTCGGTCCAGTAGGGCATGGGCGGCAGCAGGCCGACCAGCTCCTCCGCGCTCCAGCCGACCATGCGGCAGAAGGCCGGATTGACGTAGGTGATGCGCCCCTGCAGGTCGCGGGCGCGCAGGCCGGTCTGCAGCGAGTCCTCCATGGCCTGGCGGAAGGCATGCTGTTCGCGCAGCGCCTGCTCGGCGGCGAGGCGCTGATGCATGTCGCGGCGCAGGGCCCACAGGCTCCAGACCACCACGACCGCGAGCAGGACCAGGGCGGCCGACAGGAATTTGCCGGACAAGGGCTTGGGCGCCCGGATCGGCGCGGCCCAGAGCACCATGCCCTGGCCCGGTGGATCGAAATAGACCCGATGGCTACCGCCGACCTCGCCGGCCTGGACGCTGGAGCGGGTGGCGAGCAACTGGCCGGAGATGTCCTCGACGCCGATGCGGTTGCGCTGGGCCAGCCACCAGGGCACGACGTCGAACAGTATCTTGCGGATGTCGTAGACGCCGACCACGCTGCCGGCATAGCGGCCGGCCTTGAAGATCGGCACGTCGACCTGGAACAGCCAGTCTCCCGAAATGCCCTTGTAGGGCGGGCTATAGGCGGCCCGGGCGAGGCGCCGGGCGGCGTCCACGGCCTGGCCGGAGAGGGCAGTCCGGTGCACCGGCTGGCTGCGCAGCACGCGGCCGCCGGCGTCGAGCAGCATGATCTGGCGCAGGCCGGTGCTGTTTTCCAGCAGGGTGTTGGCGTTGGCCTCGAACAGCGCGGCGCCGTCCTTGTCCTGACCGATCTCGGTCAGGCGTTCCTCGTTGTGGGTCAGGTTGAAGCGCAGGCTTTGTTCCAGCCAGAGCATGTCGCTCAGCAGGGTGGTGCGTTCCGCCTCGGTATCGGTCCGCGCCGACAGCCAGAGCTGGGTGACCACCGAGGCGACGAACAGCCCGAACGCCAGCCTGGGCAGCAGCCAGAGCCAACGTCCGGAGTGGGGGGATTCGATGTCTTGCGCCATCCCGGAATGGTAGCGGACCTGCCGGCGGCAGGGGTAATCCGGACATTGTGGAAATCCACAATATCCCGCTCCGGACCATCCTTCGACAATGGCCCAGCCATGATTGGCGGAACCGACCTTATGATAAGGAGCAGACGATGAAGATGAAGGCACTGTTGGTGGGCTTGGCAGCCACCGTGATTTCCTTCGGCGCGATGGCCGCCGGACCGATCGTGATCAAGTTCAGCCACGTGGTGGCGGCCGATACGCCCAAGGGCCAGGCCGCCATGTATTTCAAGCAGCGCGCCGAGGCGCTGACCCACGGCCGGGTCAAGGTCGAGGTCTACCCGAACAGCACCCTGTACAAGGACAAGGAGGAGCTGGAGGCGCTGCAGCTCGGCGCCGTGCAGATGCTGGCCCCGTCGCTGGCCAAGTTCGGTCCGCTGGGCGTGAAGGAATTCGAGGTCTTCGACCTGCCCTACCTGTTCGACAACTATGACGAACTGCACAAGGTCACCCAGGGCCCGATCGGCAAGAGCCTGCTCGCCAAGCTGGAGCCGAAGGGCATCGAGGGCCTGGCCTACTGGGACAACGGCTTCAAGAGCTTCTCCGCCAACCGCCCGCTGCATGTGCCGGCCGACTACCGCGGCCTGAAGATGCGCATCCAGTCGTCCAAGGTGCTCGACGCCCAGATGCGCGCGCTGGGCGCCATGCCTCAGGTGCTGGCCTTCTCCGAGGTCTACCAGGCCTTGCAGACCGGCGTCGTGGACGGCACCGAGAACCCGATCTCCAACTTCTACACCCAGAAGATGAACGAGGTTCAGAAGTACCTGTCCCTGACCAACCACGGCTACCTGGGCTACGCCGTCATCGTCAACAAGAAGTTCTGGGACGGCCTGCCGCCCGACATCCGCGCCGAACTCGACCAGGCGATGAAGGAGGCCACCGAGTACAACAACAAGGTCGCCAAGAAGGACAACGACGACGCCCTGGCTAAGGTGCGCGCCGCCGGCACCACGGTGGTCTACACCCCGACCGCGCAGGAGCGGCTGGAGATGAAGCGCGCGCTGGTCAAGGTGCATACCCAGATGGCGGCACGCATCGGCCCGGCGCTGATCCAGTCGATCTACAAGGAAACCGGTTTCGATCCGAACAAGCTGTAACCATCGCCGACCGGCACCCGCCTTCGGCGGGTGCCGCATTCCGGAGCGCGTCATGCTGAAGATACTCGACCGATTGGAAGAGATATTGATTTCCCTGCTCATGGCCGGGGCGACCCTGATCACCTTCGTCTCGGTCGTGCACCGCTACCTGGCCGGCGTGGCCATCCCGCACCTGCAGGACTGGCTGCTGTCGATCGACCTGTCCTGGTCGCAGGAACTCACCGTCATCATGTTCGTCTGGATGGCCAAGTTCGGCGCCGCCTACGGCGTGCGGACCGGCATCCACGTCGGCGTCGACGTGCTCATCAACCGGTTGAGCGACAAGAACCGGTTCAAATTTATCGTCATCGGCCTGCTGGCCGGGGCGTTCTTCACCGGCACCATCGGCACCCTGGGCGCCCGCTTCGTCTGGGAAAACGGCGCCCACTACGCCTTTCTCACTGCGCGCGGCCTGGCCACCGGCGACCTGCCCGAGGGGCCGATCACGCCGGACCTGGAGTGGCATACCTGGATGGTCTACTCGGCCGTGCCGCTCGGCTCCTGGCTGATGTGCTTCCGCTTCCTGCAGGTGGCGGTGGCCTTCATCCGCACCGGCGAGCTGCCGCACCACGACCACGGCCACGTCGCCGGCCTGGAGGAGGAGGCGCCGCCCAAGCCGGGCGAGGAGGACCGCATCTATCGCATGGAGGACGATCTCCATCCGCGCGACCTGCATGATGGCGACGAGGAGGAACGGAAATGAGCGTTGCGCTGATCTTCGGCCTGCTGGTGGTCCTGATGCTCACCGGCATGCCGATTTCCATCTCCCTGGGCCTGACCGTCCTGACCTTCCTCTGGACCATGACCCAGGTGCCGATCGAGTCGGTGGCCATGAAGCTGTTCACCGGCATCGAGAACTTCGAGATCATGGCCATCCCGTTCTTCATCCTGGCCGGCAATTTCCTCACCCACGGCGGCGTGGCCCGGCGCATGATCCGTTTCGCTACCACCATGGTCGGCCACTGGTACGGCGGCCTGGGCTTGTCGGGCGTGGTCGCCTGCGCCCTGTTCGCGGCGATCTCGGGTTCCAGTCCGGCCACCGTGGTGGCGATCGGTTCGATCCTGCTGCCGGCGATGATGAAGGCGGGTTTCCCCAAGCGTTTCGGCGCCGGCATCATCACCACCTCGGGCGCGCTCGGCATCCTGATCCCGCCCTCCATCGTCATGGTCATGTACTCGGTGTCGACCAACACCTCGGTTGGCGCCCTGTTCATGGCCGGCGTGGTGCCGGGCATCGTGCTGGCCTCCATGCTCGGCTTCACCACCTGGTACCGGGCCCGCAAGTTCGACTATCCGCGCCAGCCCAAGGCGACCTGGGCCGAGCGCTTCAAGGCCTTCCGGGAGAGCATATGGGGCTTGCTGCTGATCGTGGTGGTGATGGGCGGCATCTACACCGGCATGTTCACCCCGACCGAAGCGGCGGCGGTGAGCGCGGTCTATTCCTTCTTCATCGCAGTGTTCGTCTACAAGGACCTGGGCTTCAAGGACGTGCCCAAGGTGCTGCTCAACTCGGCCAACATGAGCGCCATGCTGCTCTACATCATCACCAACGCCGTGTTGTTCTCATTCCTGATGACCTTCCAGAACATCCCGCAGGCGATGGCCGACTGGATGATCCAGGAGGGACCGGGCGTGGTCGGCTTCCTGCTGATCGCCAACATCCTGCTCCTGGCGGCCGGCAACTTCATGGAGGCGTCGTCCATCGTCCTGATCCTGGCGCCGATCCTGTTCCCGATCGCCATGAAGTTGGGCATCAACCCGATCCATTTCGGGGTCATGATGGTGGTCAACATGGAAGTCGGTATGTGCCATCCGCCGGTCGGCTTGAACCTGTACGTGGCCAGCGGCATCACCAAGATGGGCATCACCGAGCTGACCGTCGCGGTCTGGCCCTGGCTGCTGACCATGCTGGTCTTCCTGGCCCTGGTCACTTATTGGCCGCCGCTCTCGCTCTGGCTGCCGACCACGCTGGGCATGATCCACTGACCGGGCGGCAGACCCGCCAGTCGCCTCCCGCCAACGTCGCCCGGTTCAGTCCGGCGCGGCGTTTCTGTTTTGGAGAATCTGTTCCGACGGTACCGGCTTGCCGAGCAGGTAGCCCTGCATGGCGTCGCATTTGTGGACGATGCCGAGGAAGTAGCGCTGGGCATCGGTCTCCACCCCTTCGGCCACCACGCGCAGATCGAGCAGGCGGGCCAGGCTGATGAAGGTGGCGCAGATCGCCGCGTCGTTCTCGTCGGTCTCGATGTCGGCCACGAACGAGCGGTCGATCTTCAGTTCGTCCAGCGGCAGGCGCTTGAGGTAGGCCAGCGAGGAATAACCGGTACCGAAGTCGTCGATCGAGAACCGGATGCCGCGGGCCTTGAGCGCCTCCATCTTGGCGATGGTCTCGTCGATGTTTTCCAGCAGCAGGGATTCGGTGATCTCCAGCGTCAGCCTGGCCGGATCGGCGCCGGCGGCCGTCAGGTTGGCCAGCACGACCGTGACGAAGTCGGGGTCGTGGAACTGGCGGGCGCTGATGTTCATCGAGATCGACAGATGGGCGGTGGCCGGGTCGTCGGCCCACCGCCTGAGCTGCTCGCAGGCCTGGCGCAGAAGCTGTTCGCCGATCGCCATGATGAGGCCGGTTTCCTCGGCCACGGGGATGAAGCTGGCGGGCGGGACCATGCCCCGCTCCGGGTGCGGCCAGCGGGCCAGGGCTTCGACCCCGGTCATCCGGCCGTGGTTGTCGACCTGGGGCTGGTAGTGGAAGAGGAACTCGCCGCGCGTGACCGCGCGCCGCATGTCCGCCTCCATCATGGTTCTGGCCTCGATCGCGGCCTGCATGGCAGGGTCGAAGAAGCGCAACGTGTTGCGGCCGGCGGATTTGGCCTGGTACATGGCCAGGTCGGCGCGCTTCAGCATGTCGTCGACGGTAATGTCGCCGTCGGGGAACAGGGTGATGCCGATGCTGGCGGTGCTGTGGTAGTCGACCTCGCCCAGTGAATAGGTGCGGCCGAGCCGGTCGATGATCTTCTCGGTGGCGATCTCGGCCCGGTTGGCCGCTTCCTCCTGCGCTGCGTCGAGTTCCTCGATCAGCACCACGAATTCGTCGCCGCCCAGGCGGGCCACGCTGTCGCCCTCGCGGATGCAGCTTTGCAGCCGGCGGGCGACTTCCTGGAGCATCAGGTCGCCGGTGTCGTGGCCGTGGCTGTCGTTGAGCAGCTTGAAGTTGTCCAGGTCGATGAACAGCAGCGCGCCATAAAGGCCGCTGCGCCTGGACAACGCCAGGGCCTGTTGCAGGCGGTCCCGGAGCAGGAGCCGGTTGGGCAGCCGGGTGAGGGGGTCGAAATAGGCCAGGGTGCGGATGGTTTCCTCGGCCTGCGTCCGGTCGGCGATTTCCCGCTTGAGCTTGCGGTTCAGGCCGCGCACCTTGAGCAGGATGGCGACGCTCGCGGCGAGGCCGAGCAGCAGCCCGGCAATGCTCCAGGCGACCCACTCGGGCGTGCGCGGCGGGGTGGGATCGTACAGGAAGCCGGTCAGGTCGAAATTGCGCGGCATGGTGCCCTGGCTGGCGTAGACGTCCACTACGTGCCGCCAGCGGCCCGGACTCATGTAGCCCGGCTCGACGATGTCGGGGCGGGTCAGTTCCCGGATGTGCTCCGCCTCGAACAGCAGGTGCGCCCGCGATTTGTGCTGGGTGTCGTACTGCTGCAGGATCAGGTCGGCGACCTGCCCGGGGTGGTCGAGCGAATAGACCAGTCCCTTCAAGGTCGCCTCGCGGAACGCCTTGACCATCGCAGGGTGGGCGTTCAGGGTGCGGTTCATGGTGAACAGGATGTTGCCGAACAGGTCGATGCCGGCCGATTTGGGCGTCAGCATCAGGTATTCATGTTCCTTGCCCCGGATCAGGAAGGGTTCGTTGGAGATATAGATCACCTTGGCGGCGATCCGGCCCTCGTCGAGCGGCGCCAGGGTCGGGTCGGTCTGGTCGACCAGCCGGATGTGCTGCCGGGGGATGCCGGAGGCGAGCAGGTAGGCCTCGATCTCGTCCCGGTCGTGCGGGTCGACCGCGACCGGCCGGTCGGCCAAGTCGAGGACGCTGTTGATGCCATCGCCGCGCCGGGCCAGCAGGGCGACCGGGGAATGCTGCATCAGGGCGGCCAGGGCGACTACCGGGAGGCCGCGCGACCGGGCCACGACCAGGGAGGACGTGGCGACGCCGAAATCGGCATGGCCGGCGGCCACCTCCCGGACGGCGTCGATACCCGGGCCCCCTTCCTTGATCGTTACGTCCAGGCCGGCCTCGCGGTAATAGCCCTGCGCCACGGCGGCATAGAAGGCGGCGAACTCGAACTGGTGCTTCCAGTTCAGCTGCACGCTCGTCTTCACGGGCGCGTCGACGCTCGCTTCGGCCGGCAGGGGCGAGGCCAGGGCCAGCCAGGCCAGCATGAGCGGCCAAGCGCAAAGCCGGCCGGAACCGAACAGGAAAATCATGAAATGCGGTGGGCTCTGATGGGACGGGGTGCGTTGCGTCGTCGTCGGGGGCGGGTGGGTAACGTCATTGCGGGGAGTGGCTAAAGTGCTGTAATGATACTTCATTCCGGGCGCGGCTCGGGATCCCAGGCAGCTTGCGCCGCAGTCTGCAAGGCTGTCCGAGGCCGGCGGTTTTACATACAATCGGGCTGAATCCAGTTTATACAGGCGAGTTTTCGATGAGCCAACGTACCGTTACCCTCAAATTCAGCGATAGCGATCGCACCATCGAATTGCCCGTCATGGCGGGTAGCCTCGGTCCCGACGTGATCGATACCCGGGCTCTGGCCAGCCAGGGCATCCTGACCTACGACCCGGGCTTCCTGTCTACCGCCAGTTGTTCCTCCAACATCACCTTCATCGACGGCGACGAGGGCTTGCTGTACTACCGCGGCTATCCCATCGAGCAGCTGGCCGAGCACGCCGATTTCCTGGAAGTGGCCTATCTGCTTTCGTTCGGCGAGTTGCCCAACGCCGAGCAGAAGGCCGATTTCCTGAAAAAGGTCACCCAGGAGACCATGGTCCACGACCAGATGGCCAACTTCTTCCGCGGCTTCCGGCGCGACGCCCATCCCATGGCCGTCATGGTCGGCGTGGTGGGCGCGATGTCGGCCTTCTACCGCCATTCCTCGGACCCGTTCGATGCCGCCCAGCGCGAGTTGGCGGCGCTGCGCCTGCTGGCCAAGGTGCCGACCATCGCCGCCTGGAGCTACAAGTACAACATCGGCGAACCCTTCATGTATCCGCAGAACCGCTTCAACTTCGCGGAGAACTTCCTCTACATGATGTTCGCCACGCCGTGCGAGGACTACCAGCCCAACCCGGTGCTGGCCCGCGCCCTGGACCGCATCTTCATCCTGCACGCCGACCACGAGCAGAACGCCTCGTCCTCGACCGTGCGGGTCGCCGGCTCCTCGGGCGCCAATCCGTTCGCCTGCATCGCTGCCGGCATCGCCTGCCTGTGGGGCCCGCTGCACGGCGGTGCCAACGAGGCGACCCTGCACATGCTGGAGGAGATCGGCGACGCCTCCCGCATCGGCGAGTACATCCGCCGGGCCAAGGACAAGGCCGATTCCTTCCGCCTGATGGGCTTCGGCCACCGGGTCTACAAGAACATGGACCCGCGCGCCGCGATCATGCGCGCAACCTGCCACGAGGTGCTGAACGAACTGGGCCTGCACGACGACCCGCTGTTCAAGCTGGCCCTCAAGCTGGAGAAGATCGCCCTGGAAGACGAATACTTCATCGAGAAGAAGCTCTATCCCAACGTCGACTTCTATTCCGGCATCGTCATGCGCGCCATGGGCATCCCCAATTCCATGTTCACCGCCATCTTCGCCCTGGCCCGCACCGCCGGCTGGGTAGCGCAATGGAAGGAGATGATCTCCAGCCCCGAGCACAAGATCGCCCGGCCGCGTCAACTCTACACCGGCGCCGCCCGGCGCGACTTCATCCCGATGGACCGGCGCGCCTGATGGCATCGACGGCGTACTACGCCGGCAACGCCGACTATCTGTCGGCGCTGGAGGAGGGCGCCACAGGCCAGCCGAGCCGGCCGGCAACACGCCAGGCAGTTCCCGAGACTGCGGCCGCCGTGCGCAGCGCGGTGTTGCCGCCGAGTCTGCGCCGGCGCGCCGGGCATGTGGCCGAGCCGGCTCCGGTTTCCGCGCCGGCTCCCGCTTTTACCGGGGCGGTTGCCCCGCTGGCCCAGGACGAGGTCCTGCCCAGTTGCGACAGCCGCCAGGTCTCGGTCCTGCAGCTGATCAACGCCTGGCGCTTCCACGGCTTCCGCGTCGCCGACCTCGATCCGATCCGCCACCGCGAGCCGCCGGCGGTGCCCGAACTGGAGCCGTCCTGCCACGGCCTGTCGGAGGCCGATCTCGACGCCGAATACGACACCGGCTCATTGCACGGTCCGGCGCGCGATACCCTGCGCAACATCCTGGTCCGCCTCAAGGCGGCCTATTCCGGTCCGATCGGCGCCGAATACATGCATCTGACCGACACCCGCCGCAAGCGCTGGCTGCAGCGCCACATCGAGGCGGAGGAGGGCTGGCAGGCGCCCGATGCCGAGCGGCGGCGCTGGCTGCTGCAGCAGCTGACCGCGGCCGAGACCCTGGAAAAGGTCATCCACACCCGCTACGTCGGCCAGAAGCGTTTTTCCCTGGAAGGCGGCGAGTCGTTCATCCCGCTGCTCAACTACCTGCTGGAACTGGCCGCCGAGGCCGGCATGCAGGAAGTCGGCCTGGGCATGGCCCACCGCGGCCGGCTCAACGTCATGCACAACGTGCTGGGCCGTTCCGCCCTGGCCTTCTTCGACCACCTCGGCGAACCCAGCACCGAGGGCACCCTGACCGGCGACGTCAAATACCACCAGGGCTACGCCAGGACGGTGGAGACCCAGGCCGGCCCGATCCGGATGGCGCTCGGCTTCAATCCCTCGCATCTGGAGATCGTCTACCCGGCTGTGCTCGGCTGGGTGCGCGCCCAGCAGCAGAAGCGGAACGACATGGACGGCGGCCTGGTGCTGCCGGTGGCGGTGCACGGCGACGCCGCCTTCTCCGGCCAGGGCGTGATCATGGAAGCCCTCAACATGTCGGCGACGCGCGGCTTCTCGACCGGCGGCACGATCCACATCGTCATCAACAACCAGATCGGCTTCACCACCTCGGACCCGCGCGACACCCGCTCCAGCCTGTACTGCACCGACGTCATGAAGATGGTCGAGGCGCCGGTCCTGCACGTCAACGGCGACGACCCCGAGGCGGTGCTGCGCGCGGTGAAGATCGCCTTCGACTACCGCATGGCCTTCCGCCGCGACATCGCCATCGATCTGGTCTGCTACCGCCGCCTGGGCCACAACGAGCAGGACGAGCCCATGGTCACCCAGCCGGCCATGTATCGGAAAATCCGCGAGCACACCCCGGTCCGCGCCCTCTACGCCGGCCGCCTGGTGGCGGACGGGACGCTGGCGGCCGACGAGCCGGAGGCCATGATCGCCGCCTACAAGGATGGGATGGAGCAGGTGCCCGCCCACCACGAGCGGCCCTACACCTCCTTCATCGCCGACTGGCGGCCGTACCGCGCCGCCGACTGGCGCGCGCCGGGCGAGACGGCGGTTCCCTTGGAACGCTTGCAGGACCTGGGCGCCCGGCTGTGCGAGGTGCCGGCCGACTTCACCCTGCATCCGCGCGTCATCATGATCATGGGCAACCGACGCCAGATGGCCGAGGGCGCCATGCCGCTCGACTGGGGCATGGCCGAGTCGCTGGCCTACGCCAGCCTGCTCACCGACGGCCACGGCGTGCGCCTGACCGGCCAGGACTCCGGGCGCGGCACCTTCTTCCACCGCCAGGCCGTGCTGCACGACCAGAACCGCCAGCGCTGGGATGCCGGCGTCTACCTGCCGCTGCAGAACCTGGCGCCGGACCAGGCCCGCTTCCTGGTGGTCGATTCGCTGCTCTCGGAAGAGGCGGTGCTGGCCTTCGAATACGGCTACGCCAGCTCCTCGCCCGAGGAACTGGTGATCTGGGAAGCCCAGTTCGGCGATTTCGCCAACGGCGCCCAGGTGGTGATCGACCAGTTCGTCGCGGCCGCCGAGGCCAAGTGGGGCCGCCTCAGCGGCCTGACCCTGTTCCTGCCGCACGGCTACGAGGGGCAGGGGCCCGAGCACTCCTCAGGCCGCATCGAACGCTTCCTGCAACTGGCCAGCCGGGGCAACATCCAGATCGCGCAGCCCTCGACCGCGGCCCAGTTCTTCCACTTGCTGCGCCGCCAGGTGGTCCGCCCCTACCGCAAGCCGCTGATCGTGTTCACGCCCAAGAGCCTGCTGCGCCATCCCGACGCCGCCTCGCCCCTGACAGACCTGGCCGCGGGCGCATTCCAGCCGGTGCTGGGCGACCAGACGGCCGAGCCGGATCGGATCAGCCGCCTGGTGATGTGCAGCGGCCGGGTCTATTACGACCTGCTGGCCCGCCGGCAGGAACTGGGCCAGGACCACGTCGCCCTGGCCCGGGTCGAGCAGCTGTATCCCTTCCCCGACCTGGAACTGAAGGCCGAGCTGGACCGTTATCCGAACCTGACCGAACTGGTCTGGGCCCAGGACGAACCGCAGAACCAGGGGGCCTGGGGCTACATGGCCTGGCAGATGCACCACCTCACCGGCGGCCGCCATGTACACTATGCCGGCCGCCCGGAATCCGCCTCGCCGGCGACCGGCTTCCATGATCTGCACAAGGCCCAGCTGGATGCCCTGCTGGCCGCGGCACTGAACTGACCCTTCCTTCCATTCGAGATTCGTCCCCATGTGGTTTCGCAACCTGCAACTCTATCGCCTGTCGCCCGGCTACAAGATCGACGTCGCCGACCTCAACGAACGCCTCGCCAAGCAGCCGCTCACCCCCTGCGGCGGCCTGGAGCGCATGCGCCTGGGCTGGCTGCCGGTGAAGGGCGAGGACGAATACGTCTACGAACAGGGCGGCCAGCTGCTGGTCGCCCTGGGCATCGAGGACAAGCTGCTGCCGTCCGCCGTGGTCAAGCAGGCGACCGAGGAGAAGATCGCCGAGATCGAGGCCAAGGAGGGTTACCGGCCCGGTTCCAAGCGGCGCAAGGAAATCCGCGAGCAGATCGAGGACGAGCTGCTGCCGCGCGCCTTCAGCAAGCGCACCACGATCTATGCCTGGCTCGACCCTGCCCACGGCTGGCTGGCGGTCGACGCCGCCAGCGCCAGCAAGGCCGAGGCAGTGCTCAAGCTGTTGGGCGATTGCGCACCCGACCTGCCACTCAAGCTGCTCCACACCCAGCAGTCGCCCGGCGCGGCCATGACCGCCTGGCTGGCCGGGGGCGAGCCGCCGACCGGCTTCAGCATCGACCGCGACTGCGAGCTACGCCTGCCGGGCGAGGACCGCGCCACGGTGCGCTACGTCCGCCACGCACTGGACGGCGAGGAGATCGGCGAGCACATCGCCGCCGGCAAGCAGGCCACCCGCCTGGCCCTGACCTGGGCCGACCGGATCGGCTTCGTGCTGACCGAGAAGCTGGAGGTCAAGCGCCTGCAGTTCCTCGACATCCTCAAGGAACAGAGCGAGCAGGCCGAGGACGCCGAGGCCATGTTCCAGATCGAGTTCGCGCTGATGACCGGCGAGCTGGGCAAGCTGCTGGACGATCTGCTCTATGCGCTGGGCGGGGAGGAAGAGTAAGGCTGCGTTGTGTCTGGGTGTCGCAGTTCAGAGCCATGTGCTGGGCAAGGCATGTTATCCGCTCAATGCATGGAATAAAAAGGCCGCCTTAGTGGCGGCCTTTGATCGGTGACAGACAGGGCGTTATCGAGATAAAGGACCGGATCCTAATCTGGTCTGCGGCCCCGATGTTCAGGGTCGCCTATGACTTCAATCAGAGAAGGTAGGCCAGCGAAACACCAGCCCCCCAATCCGGCACACTATTGGTAAAGCCTTTTAGTACGTAGCCTTGCGCATTCCAATTTTTCTGGATTTTGTGGCCGAGGAAAAGCAGCGCCTCTGCGTGCGGCGACCCGGTTGAAGAGACCTTTTGGCTAAGGATCATCATCGCTCCACCATTGGTTTCTTGGTTGAATTTATAGCTGCTGCCCAAGTCGCCATAGAAAACGTTATCAAGTGTGTATCCGCTTGGTTTTCCATACACTCGGTAACCGAGAGTGCCGAATGTCGTCAGCTTTCCCGTTACCTGATACAGATCGGCTTGCAGCGAGTAATCGGTTTTTCCCGTTCCCAGTCCTTGATCGCTGCTTGCCGTCCCTAGTTTTACCTTCCCGGTCAGGTTTGCCATGAATCCAGCCGAGAGGTTCCTGTAGACGCTATGTGATGCAGACATGATTACATCGCCCATGCCAGACCGGGTGGTAGTGGTCGTGCTGGTGGTTGCCCCGGTCGCGCCAATGCCGTGCAATACGTTGCTTGGCCCGGTAATCCGAAGATAAGGAACGGTCAGCTTTAGCGTCCATTCACTACCCTGATATTTTCCGGTAAAGGGAACATATAGGATGTCGGTTGATTGAGTGCCGCCATACTTGCCGGTACTGTAATCCATACCTGTTTCTAGGCTGAATTTTCCGTTGTTTTCGGCATGTGCGGATTGGATGGTCATCCCAGCGAATGACAGGATTAAACTGGTGGCAAGTATGGCGTTTTTCATGATCAGTTTTAGTGTTTAGCGGGATATTTTAGTCTGCTTCGTGTACCTGGGGTGCTTCCGGTACCTGAGGCGCTTCCGGTACCTGGGGGGTCTCGGGGATGTCCTGAATTTCGGGGGCTTCCGGGGTCTCGGGTACTTCAGCGGCTTCGGGGACTTCCGGTGCTTCGGGCGCTTCAGCGACCTCGGGGGCCTCAGGTGCTTCGGCAGCTTCTGGGGCTTCCACGGTAGAAGGCAGGGTCGGCGCGGTTAAAGTCGGGGTGGGAGTACCGGGTACGGTGGTTGCCGGAGGAGCGGAAGCCGTCGTCGGAGTCGGGGCGGCGGTTGGTGTTGCTGCCTGGGCAGCATAGATTTGAGTCGAGCTACTTACCATCAATATCGCAGTGATAATCGTTGCTGCATTTTTTTGAATGGGCATGATTTGCTCCTTAACTTGAAAATCGAACTTGGGATATTCCACAAGGGAATCTGTACGACCTCGAACATGATCAGTTTTTGATTGCATGTGTGTGCATATTGCACACGTTCTGTACAGTACGTGTGCAATATGCACACGTCAATATTTTTTTTGTGGTAATCTTTGCTGCATGCTTAAGCAGTGTGTAGCTTATTGAATACAAAGGATTGTTAGTGCGTGATGCTTTGCCGTCGGTGATGGCGGCTATTCGCCATGTCCTGCAACCGCTGGTCCGGTTGCTGCTGTCGCATGGCATCACATTCCAGGCCTTCTGCGACTTGGTCAAAGCCGCCTACGTACGGATTGCGGAAGAAGAACTGAGGCTGGACGAAAAACCTCAAACGGACAGTCGAATCAGCCTGTTGACCGGAATTAATAGACGGGAAGTCAACCGCTTGCGTAACGAGGCGGTAGAAAAAATCGGCCTCTCACAGCGTGCGTCGATGAGCGCCCAACTGCTGACGATCTGGAGTGGCCATCCTGAATATCTAAACAAAGACGGGGAGCCCATTTCGTTGGCCCGCTTGGCGAACAAGGGGGAGGAATTGTCTTTTGAGTCCATGGTGCAGTCTGTCAGCAAAGATTTTCGTCCCCGCGTGGTATTGGATGAATGGCTTCGCCAAGGAATCGTTACTCTGGATGGCCATGACAGGGTGCACTTGTGCAAGGACGCATTTGTCCTGCCTCAGGATGCAGAAGAAAAAATCTATTACTTTGGCCAAAACATCCACGATCACTTGGCGGCCACGGTACACAACCTGATGGATGGGAGTCCGCCGTTTTTGGAACGCTGTGTTTTCTACGACAAATTGAGTGCCGAATCCGCGAAAGAACTGGCGGATTACTCTAGGGTTGTCGGAATGAGGGCATTACATGCCATTAACAAACGCGCGGCTGAACTTCAGAGACGCGACCAAGATAAACCAGACGCAGTATTTCGCTCTAATTTTGGTGTTTATAACTTCAGTGAAACAGAGAAAAAAGATGTATAGGCATCAAGTCAATGCATTTCTGCAGGTTCTTCTTACGTCGGGAATCCTTCTTGCTTCCTTCGGATATGCCTGGGCTGATTCAAATAATTGTGTCTATCCCTCGGAGAAAGGGGATGGAGGTTCCAGTATCAATGGAACTGGCATGGGCGGTACCGGCGATGTTTCCGGAGGTACCGGCATGGGGGGAACCGGTATAAAGCAGGGAGGTGCATGGATAACCCTAAGGGCACTCGCGGGGCATGTGATTTCCAGCCAAGGCGAGGTCATGGCTCGATACAAGGGACAGAGCAGGGCTCTGGCCAAAGGCGATCCTATTTGTGTGGGTGAAACAATTACGACATCACAATCCGGCCGGGCTCAAATCAAGATGCTTGATGATGGGTTGGTTGCGGTGCGCTCCAAGACAGAATTGAAAATCGAGAAGTTTATTTACGGTGGAGCAAAACAAGACGGAAGCCTGTTCGCTTTGCTGGACGGCGCATGCCGGGTCGTTACTGGAAAAATAGGGAAAAAATATCCACAAAATGACCTGATTAAAACACCAACTGCAATTATTGGCGTGCTTGGCACAGACCACGAGGCCCGAGTCGTATTGCCCGGGGATGCAGGGAAATACCCACCAGGCACCTATGACAAAGTGAATTTCGGTATAACGTTTATCAGAACGTCAAAAGGAAAAATCGACATTCATCCGGAGCAGGTTGGCTATTCTGCAAGCGCTAATGAGTTGCCAGTTCTATTGTGGAATCCCCCGGATTTTTATCAGGGCCATTCATCCAAGGAAGGGAATAAGGATGAGCATTCAGAGGCCATAGAGAGAAACAAACATCTGGGGCGGCCTGACAAGGATGCCGAGCATGATGGCCAGGCAAAAATCGAAGCTCGGCAAAACGAGAATTCGGATATTCAAAGTGCTTTGGACGCTCCGCGGACACCGACTGCTCCTGATGTGCCCGAAGTGATTGAGGTCCCCGAAGTGCCCGACGTGCCGACTGTGCCTGAAGTGCCGGATGTTCCGGATGTGCCTGAACCTTCCGACACATCCGAGTAACCATGGGTGGCGGCTCCAAGGCTAGCAATTGATCGGCGGCATTGAACCTGAGTCCCGGCCTTGTCGGGCCTGAGCCACCGCACTTCGGTGCCGACAAAGCGGCCTTTGTCGAGAGCGCCCGAAGCGGCGTAATCTTTGCTTGGCCAGGCAATCGAGAGAGGGAGTCAGAGAGGGCACCGGATATGCAGGCGCTTCCCGTGCTGCGGCGCTTTCGTATCACATGGTTTGCCTCCGGTGACGAATGATCGGCTGCTTTTAGCGCCAGTTTCCCCTGAAATTGGCTGTTAGGAGGTACATAAGGTGGGAAGGGCCTTGCGCGCGAATGTTCACATCAAGCGGGGACGGCAATGTTGCGGTCGCGTGGGCGAACTACAGTGTGGCGACGGAATATCGGGCTTCTTTGTCTTGCCGTTCCTTGTGCTCCTAATCTGTGGGACGGCGCTTCTATCCGGCTGCAGCACGATCCCGCCTGGATCCGAATACCCCAGAACCGATTCGTGGGCCATCGCGAACCCGGAAACCACGCGCCTGGGGCAACGTTTTTTGACCGCATCGCGCGAGCACGAAGGCAAATCGGGATTTCAGATGATCAATGCGGGGCTGGACGGATTCCTTCTGCGCGTCCAGATGGCCAACGCGGCAGAAAAGACGCTGGACCTGCAATACTATATTTTTCGTGCAGACAGCGCCGGAAAAATCCTGGCGCAGGCGCTGCTGAGAGCCGCGGATCGCGGAGTGCGCGTGCGGTTGCTGATTGATGACGCCGATAGGTCGCCCGGTGACGAGCAACTTGCCGCTTTGGCGAGCCATCCGGGCATCGAAGTGCGCATCTTCAACCCTTTCCGCTACCGCGGCGAGTCGAAGTTGTTGCAAGGCATCGAATTCGCATCGAATCCTGAGCGCCTGGACTACCGAATGCACAACAAGCTAATGGTGATCGACAATGCCGTCGCCATCGTGGGCGGGCGCAACATCGCCAATGAGTATTTTCAGGTGGACCCGGAACGCCAGTTCGCCGACGACGAAGTGATTGCGGCGGGGCCCATAGCCCAGCGGCTGTCCACGAGCTTCGACAGTTTCTGGAACAATAAGCTCGCGATCCCGGTCCGCGCCATCGAGGGCGAGGCCGTGACGGCAAGCGCACTGGCAAAGTTCCGGAAGTCTCTGGAAGCGGAGGAGAGCGAGAGCGACCCGGTAAGAAACGTCTACCTCAAGCGCAAAGGGTCAGGAGAGCCATGGGCGAGTTTTCTCACTGGCAAACGTCCTCTTGTCTGGGCGAAGGCGGAAGTCATTGCCGATGCACCGGATAAGCGCTTGGTTGAGAAAGGAAGCCGGTTTGGCAGTTTGATGGCGCCACTGGTTGCGCAACGGGCATCGGAAGTCCAATCGGAACTATTGATCATTTCTCCATTCCTGATTCCCGGAAAGGAAGGAATGGAGCTCATCAAGAACCTGCGTAACCGAAACGTCAGGGTCAGGATCTTGACCAATTCACTGGAATCCACGAGCAAGGTGGTCGCCCATGCCGGCTATATGCACTATCGGCTTCCGCTGCTCAAGCTGGGGGTTGAATTGTACGAGCTCCGTTCGCGTCCTGAAAAAGCTGCCGGAACGGGAGAATCGAAGGCTATGCTGCGCTACGGTAATTTTTCCCTGCACGCAAAATTCTTCATTTTCGACCGCAAAAGCCTGTTCGTCGGCTCCATGAATTTCGATCAGCGGTCCCGGAACATCAATACCGAGGTCGGGCTGATCATCGATAGCGCCACCCTCGCGGAGCAGGCGGCAAAGCGCTTCGACGAGATGACCCTGCCGGGAAATTCGTATCGCCTTGCCTTCAGGCCCAATCCGGCAGGCGGTAACGACCAACTGATCTGGCTGACCCAGGTGGGCAACAAAACGGTGGCTTACGACATCGAGCCGGCCCGCAGTGAAGAGCAACGCGCCAAGGCCACGGCGCTGTCCTTATTGCCGTTGGATGGTGAACTCTAATGGCGCGGGGATAAGGCAACAAGCGCCCCGAAACGCGTCCGATCGAATCGGCGCTCGTTCCGGGGTGCTAGGTCGGGATGCAATGAACTCCGTGAGGTCACGCCTTACTTATTCGGCTTGACCCGAAGATTGCTGGTGACTGAAGTGACACCCTCGGTGTTCTTCGCAATCTGAACGGCCTTTTGGGCCTCCTGTTCGCTGCGAACCGTTCCGCTTAGCACAACCATGCCTTTGGCGTCGGTGTCGACTCTGACGTGTGCCAAGGTTTGCAGTTTCTCGGCGGCGAGTTTCGCCTTCACCTTGGCGGTAATCGCGGAATCCTTGACGAAGGTGATCGGATGGGTCCGATCGGTGTCGCCATCAGCAGCATGGCTGGCCAGAGGCACACCGAGGGCCAAAGCGAGGATGAATGGCTTGATAGGCTTGAATTTCATCACAATTCTCCTTCTTTCGGTTTGGAGTGAAAGGGACCAGGTTTCGCTGGCCTGTATTTGTGACGGATGCTTTCGACTCATTGTTTCGTTACAAATGTAACCATTTGTAAACCTTGTAATGCCTTGTACGGGAAATGAGCATGCAGGGAGGCTGGAATGGGGTGGCAGCGCGCATTGACCGTTGGAAAAGCCGCCATTACATGAGCGGCTGACGAGAAAGTTCGACCTGACCGGTTGACTTCGGCCGCTTTTGGCCACTCTTCGGGCCTGATATACGGCCCGCCGCCGTTAGCGCTTACAATGCGCCCTTTCCAGATTTTTAGCGTCGCTGCATGGCTTATTCGGAATCCTCCATCCGGGTCCTCAAGGGCCTGGAGCCGGTCAAGGAACGCCCCGGGATGTATACCCGGACCGATTCCCCGACCCACATCATCCAGGAAGTCATCGACAATGCCGCCGACGAGGCGCTGGCCGGCCACGCCGGCAAGATCGCCGTCACGCTGCATGCGGACGGCTCGGTGTCGGTCGAGGACGACGGCCGCGGCATACCGGTCGGCATCCATCCGGCCGAGGGCGTGCCGACGGTCGAGGTGGTCTTCACCCGCCTGCACGCGGGCGGCAAGTTCGACAAGAAGGCGGGCGGCGCCTATGCCTTCTCGGGCGGTCTGCATGGCGTCGGCGTCTCGGTGACCAACGCCCTGTCGACCCGGCTGGAGGTGTTCGTCAAGCTCCATGGCCAGCTGCACCGCATGGTGTTCGCCGACGGCAACGTGATCGAGCCGCTGGCAGTGGTCGGCAGCGTCGGCGCCCGCACCACCGGCACCGTGGTCCGCGCCTGGCCGAACGGCAAGTATTTCGACAGCCCCAAGATCAAGCGCAATGAGCTGGAGCGCCTGCTGCGCGCCAAGGCGGTGCTGCTGCCGGGCGTGAAGGTCAGCCTCAAGGACGAGGAGAGCGGCGAGGAGAAGGTATGGCAGTACGCCGACGGCCTGGTCAGCTACCTCAACGAGACCCTGCCCGAGCCGGGCGAGCACAGCTACGTCAGCCCGGTGTTCGCCGGCGAGCGCTATGCCGGCGCCGAGGACGCGGCCGGCTTCGCCGAAGGGGAGGGCGCGGCCTGGGCCCTGGCCTGGTGCGAGGCGGGCGGCGGCGGCGAGTCCTACGTCAACCTGATCCCGACCCAACTGGGCGGCACCCACGAGGCCGGCCTGCGCAACGGCGTGTTCGATTCGCTCAAGGAATTCGTCAGCCACCACGGCCTATTGCCGGGCAAGGTGACGCTGCAGGCCGACGACGTCTGGAAGCACATCCGCTTCGTCCTCTCGGGCCGGATCCTGGACCCCCAGTTCCAGGGCCAGACCAAGGACAAGCTGACCAGCCGCGACGCCATGCGCCTGGTCGCCACCCGGGTCAAGGACCCGCTTGACGCCTGGCTCAACGCCAACATCGAGGCCGGCAAGCGGATCGCCGAGTTGGCGATCAAGACCGCGCTGGCCCGGCAGAAGGCCGGCAAGGTGGTGGAGAAGAAGAAGCAGTCCGGCGCCGCCGTGCTGCCCGGCAAACTGACCGACTGCGAGTCGGACGAGATCGTCCGCAACGAGATCTTCCTGGTCGAGGGCGACTCGGCCGGCGGCTCGGCCAAGCAGGGCCGCGACCGCGAGTACCAGGCCATCCTGCCCCTGCGCGGCAAGGTGCTGAACACCTGGGAAGTGGCGCGCGGCGAGATCTTCGGCAACAACGAGGTGCACGACATCGCCGTCGCCCTGGGCATCGACCCGCACGACCTGGAAGGCCCGGGGTCGGTGCTCGACAACCTGCGCTACGGCAAGGTCATCATCATGGCCGACGCCGACGTCGACGGCAGCCACATCCAGACCCTGCTGCTGACCCTGTTCTTCCGCCACTTCCCGCAGCTGATCGCCCGCGGCCACGTCTACATCGCCCAGCCGCCGCTCTATTCGATCAAGGTGGCGGCCCAGGGCAAGAGCCGGCCCGAGCGGCGCCTGTACGCCCTGGACGAGGCCGAGCGCGACCAGGTGCTGGCCCGCCTGGCCGACGACGGCATTCGCGAAACGAACATCCACGTCGGCCGCTTCAAGGGCCTGGGCGAGATGAACCCCGAGCAGTTGCGCGAGACCACCATGCACCCCGATACCCGCCGCCTGCTGCCGGTGACCCTGCCGCGCCAAGCCATGGCCGAGGTCGGCCGCATGTTCACCCTGCTGATGGGCAAGGGCGAGGCCGCCGGCCGCCGGGCCTGGATGGAGGCCAACGGCAATTTGGTCGAGGCGGATGTATGACCTTGACGGGCCGCAACTCAGTTCCCGTTGTTTTGTCATTCCCGCGCAGGCGGGAATCCAGTTTTATTCGGCTGGGTCCCCGCCTGCGCGGGGACGACGCGATTTGATGTTTAGCCGTTTGGATCGATCCGCATGAATCACGACGACGAATCCCTGGACCTGTTCGAGGACGCGCCGGCTGCCGCCGCGCCGGAAGAGGACACGCCCGACCAGCCGCCGCCCGACCAGCCTCTCTACAGCCTGGACGGCGACGACGGCATTCCGCTGCACCTGTTCGCCGAGCGGGCCTACCTGACCTATGCCATGTCCACCGTGCTCGACCGGGCGCTGCCCTTCGTCGAGGACGGCCAGAAGCCGGTCCAGCGCCGCATCCTGTTCGCCATGCGCGAGCTGGGCAACCGGCACGACGCGCCGTTCAAGAAGTCGGCCCGCATCGTCGGCGACGTGATCGGTAAATATCATCCGCACGGCGACAGCGCCGTGTACGAGGCCGCGGTGCGCATGGCCCAGGACTTCACCCTGCGCTATCCGTTGATCGAGGGCCAGGGCAACTTCGGCTCGCGCGACGGCGATTCGCCGGCCGCCATGCGCTACACCGAAGTGCGGCTGTCGAAGTTCGCCGAGGACATCCTGCTGTCCGAGATCGACCGCGGCACGGTCGACTTCAAGGAGAACTACGACGGCACCATGCAGGAGCCGGCGCTGCTGCCGGCCCGCCTGCCGGTGCTGATGCTGAATGGCGTGTCGGGCATCGCCGTCGGCATGGCGACCGAGATCGCGCCGCACAACCTGAAGGAAGTGGCCGACGCCTGCATCGCGCTGATCAACGGCCACAAGGACGAGGCGGTCTATGCCGCCATCCCCGGCCCGGACTTCCCGGGCGGCGGCCAGATCATCTCGGCGCCGGAGGACATCCGCAAGGCCTACGAGACCGGCCGCGGCAGCATCCGGGTGCGCGCCCGCTGGGAGGTCGAGCAGCTGGCCCGCGGCCAGTACCGCATCGCGATCACCGAGCTGCCGCCCGGTACCAGCACGGCCAAGGTGCTGTCCGAGATCGAGGAGCTGATCAACCCGAAGCCCAAGGCCGGCAAGAAGGCGCTCTCGGCCGAGCAGCAGAACATGAAGAACGCCGTGCTGGCGGTGCTCGACACCTTCCGCGACGATTCCGACAAGGCCCACCCGGTGCGCATCCTGCTCGAACCGCGCAGCCGCACGGTGACGCCGGACGACATGATGAACCTGCTCCTGGCGAACACCTCGCTGGAGGGCAACACCAGCCTCAACATGACCATGATCGGCCGCGACGGCCGGCCGCAGCAGAAGAACCTGCCGCAGGCCCTGCGCGAGTGGTGCGACTTCCGCATGGAAGTGGTCGAGCGCCGCCTGCGTCACCGCTTCGACGAGGTCAACCGCCGCATCCACATCCTGGAAGGCCGGATGATCGCCTTCCTGCGCATCGAGGAGGTGATCAAGGTCATCCGCGAGGCGGACGAACCCAAGGCCGAGCTGATGGCCGTGTTCGGCCTGACCGAGATTCAGGCCGAGGACATCCTGGAGATCCGCCTGCGCCAGTTGGCCCGCCTCGAAGGCATCAAGATCGAGCGCGAGCTGGGCGACCTCAAGGAGGAGCGCGACGGCCTGCAGGAGCTGCTGGCCAACGAAGGCGGCCGGCGCCGGCTGATCGTCAAGGAGATCCGCGAGGACGTGAAGAAGTACGGCGACGCCCGCCGCACCCTGATCGAGGCGGCCGAGAAGGTCACCGCGGCCAAGGTCGATGCGGTGGCCGACGAGCCGGTGACGGTGATCCTGTCCAAAAACGGCTTCATCCGCAGCCGCTCCGGCCACGGCGTCGATCGATCGCTGTTGACCTGGAAGGACGGCGACGGCGAACTGGCCGTGATCGAGACCCGCACCGTGCATCCGGTGGTCCTGCTCGATGCGGCCGGCCGGGCCTACACCGTGCGGCCGCTCGACCTGCCGGGCGGCAAGGGCGACGGCGTGCCGGTCTCCTCGCTGATCGAACTGCAGGGCAGGATCGTCGCCATGCTGTCGGCGCCGGCCGAGACCCGGGTGCTGATGGCGACCACGGCCGGGGTCGGCTTCATCGGCAAGGTCGGCGACATGGTGTCGCGCCTCAAGGCCGGCAAGGCCTACATGGCGGTGGACGAGGGTGCCAGCCTGCTGCCGCCGACCGTCGTGCCGGACGGAGCGGCCTGGATCGCCGCCCTGGCCGAGGAGCCGCGCCTGCTGCTGTTCCCGATCGACGAGATGAAGGAGCTGTCGGGCGGCAAGGGCGTGATCCTGATGGGGCTGGAGCCGAAGGAGAAGCTGGTCGCCGCCCGGGCGACCACCGATTGCGCGACGGTCCAGGGCATCGGCCGCGGCGACAAGCCGACCGAACAGCTGGTCTGCGCCGCCGACGGTGACTGGGCCGGCAAGCGCGCCCGCAAGGGCAGGCCCCTCACGGTGAAGTTCAAGCGCGTGACCGGCCTGGCCTGATCGGCGCCGGGCGGGATGGTCGCCCGGCTCGCGTTCAGCCCTTCGCCCGCTGGGTGATCGCCTGGCCGGTGAGGCCGTCGAAGCCCAGTTCGACCAGGGTCGACAGTTCCGCCTCGCTCTGCACGCCTTCGGCGATCACCAGCAGGCCGAAGTTGCGGGCCATCTTGCACAGTCCCTTGAGGAATTCCTGGTTGCCGGCGTTCTGCTGGATGTCGCGCACGTAGCTGCTGTCCACCTTCAGGTAGTCCAGGCCGAGCTCGGCCAGCTTGGCGATCTCGCCGAACTGCTGGCCGAAGTGCTCGATGCCCAGCTTGCAGCCGAGCGGCTCCAATTGCAGGCAGAAGCTGCGGAAGGCGTCGAAATGGCGGAAGGCGCCGTATTCCGGCACCTCGATCCACAGGCGCCGGCTGCGTTCCGGGTTCTGCCGGAGGATGTCGATCATCGCGTCGCGGAAGCTCCAGTCGACGATCGAGTCGGCCGACAGGTTGACGGCGATGTCGCTGTCGCCGGTCGCCAGCAGGTTGAGCGCGATCTGCAGCGCATCCATGTCGACCGTGGCCGACAGCTTTAGGCGCAGCGCCATGGGCATGAACTCGCCGGCCGACAGCCAGGGTCCGTCCGGTTCCAGCTGCAGACGGGCGGTGCCTTCCTGGTGCAGGGCCTGGCCGCCGGCGGCCAGCACCGGGTAACGTTCCAGCCGGATGCGGCCGTCGTTCAGCGCGCCGGTCAGGGTCCGGCGCCAGGCGTCGCTGCTCAGGCCCGGTCCGGCGCTGGCCGTGCTGTCCAGGCTGTGGCTGCTGTTCGGACCCTTGTTCTCGGCGATGGCCAGGGCCTTGTCGGTGGTGGCGAGCAGTTCGCCGGCCTGTTCGGTCTTGCGGTAGGGCACCGTGCCGACGTGGAATATCTCGGGCTGGTCGGGCCACTTGGCCAGGACCGAGCGGGCCAGTTCGGCCTGGATCTGTTCGGCCAGCAGGGCGGCGTCGTCGTCGCCTGCGGCCAGCAGGGCGAAGTCGGAACCGTTCAGGCGGGCGGCGATGCGGTTCTCGCTCCGGCCGACCAGTTCGCGCATGCCGGCGGCGATGTCCTGGATCAGCTGATCGGTCTTGAGGTGGCCGAGCCGGGTGTTGAGCGCATCGAGATCGGCGATGCGGATCAGGGCCAGCGAACCGCTGGCCGGTGCCTCGCCGCTTTGCAGGACTTCCTGCAGCCAGGTCATGAAGAAGGCGCGGTTGGGCAGGTTGGTGAGCGGATCATGGTTGGCCTGGCGGCGCAACTCGTCGAGGCGCGACGCCTCCTCGGCGAACATGCCCTTGAGCCGGCCGACCATGGTGTTCATCGCCACCACGACGGCGCGCAGTTCGGGTGTGGCCGGCTCGTCGACGCTGATGAAGCGGCGCTCCTGGATGGCCCGGGCCTGATCGACCACGCGCGTGAGCGGCCGGAACAGCAGCTTGAGCAGCCAGGTGCCGAGTGCGCCCGCGGCGAGGCCGGCCAGCATGAACCAGGTGGCCAGTTCCCTGACCCCGGTCCAGAGCGCCTGGTAGGCGAAGCGGCTCTGGCTCAGCACGCGGATCGTGCCGTACTGCTTCCAGCCGTCCTGGACCAGGGCCTCGCCGGCTTCGGCCCGGATCGGGATGAGATGCACGAACCAGGCCGGGGCGCCGGTCTCCGTGCCCGTGTAGTGCTTCTCGAACAGGGTCTTGTGTTCGGGGTCGGTCAGGATGATTTCCTGGTAATGGCCCATGTCGAACTGGGCTGAGATGAACAGCCCGACGGTGACCGGGTCCTTGCTCGGCAGTTGCGACAGCACCTTGGCCAGCGACGAGGCGTTGTCCACGTTCTTCATGAAGAGCTGCTGCTCGATGTAGTTGCGCGCGGTATAGACGCTGATGCCGAAGCTCCCGGCGAAGGCGAGCGCGGTCAGTCCGATGATGGCCAGCCAAAGTTGTCGATAGATGGACATAGTGGTCTCCCAGGATCACTCAAGATTGGATGTAGGGGTCATTCGAAGCCGTCCGCATGCATGCGGGCGAGCGTGTCGCGCCAGAGGGACAGCTGGGCGGTGGAACTGCCGCTGGAATTCTTGGCGGCGCCGACCCACAGGCCGGCGCTGTTGAAGCCGAAGATCGGGTACAGGTCGGGGCGCTGCGAGGCCGGCAGGACGTTGCCGACCAGGTTGTCCAGGATCAGCGGCTCCGATTCCACGGTCGGGTAATAGGCCAGGACCATGTGGGCGATGAAGGTCGGGTTGTCCGGGCTGCCGGTCCGGGCCCGGACGTAGGTGATGCGCAGGTTGTCGACCGGCACGCCCAGGATCAGCAGGCTGAAATACTTGGCGATGGCGTAGTCCTCGCAGTCGCCGACGCCGCGGCCGAGCGATTCGAGCGGCGTCGCCCAGTAGTCGTCGACGCCCCAGGCGTCGATGTCCTCGGTGTAGGTGAGGTGCTTGTTGACGAAGTCGTTGACCTGGCGGACCTGCTCCGTGCGGCCGCTGCCCTGCAGCGACTGCAGCAGGTTGCGCCATTGCTCCATGGTCTGCTGGCCGTGGGCACCGTAGCGCTGGCCGGCGAGCTGGATCTGGTGGTCGAAATTGAAGCCCCGGCCCAGGACGGCGAAGGTCGAATAGGTGCAGAACACCGCCAGCGCGATGATGGCGGTGATGCCTGCAATTAATCTATTCCGGCCTCTGGCCATGGGCGATCGTCGATTCAGGGCTAGGTTTCGCATTCGGGCGGGCGATGTTGCCGAATCCCGCGTATTTGTTCTTGTCGGCCGTTCCCGGCGCGCAGGGCAGGAAATGGACACGTCCCAAGTATAAGAAAATCGTCGTGCGGCGCCTATTTTTCTGCTTCGACGCCCGACTGCTGCGGGCAAACCGGGCGACGATCGGCAGCGGATAGGCGATCATGCATTTGTCGGCGGGCAGGGGAGGTCAGCCGGTATAATGACGACCCGCTGAATCCGTTTCGACCACCCATGTCCGTTGCCTCGTTCGTCCACCTCCGGCTGCATAGCGAGTTCTCCATCCAGGACAGCATCCTGACGGTGGACGGCGCGGTCGCGGCGGCGGCGGCGGACGCCATGCCGGCCCTGGCCCTGACCGATCTCGCCAACCTGTTCGGCCTGGTGAAGTTCTATCTGGCGGCGCGCAAGAAAGGCATCAAGCCCATCATCGGCTGCGACGTCTGGGTTGCCGACGCCAGCCAGCCCGACAAGCCCGGCCGCGTGCTGCTGCTGGCGCAGAACTGGGATGGCTACCACCGGCTGAGCGAACTGCTGACCCTGGCCTACCGCAGCAACCTGCACCGCGGCCGGGCCGTGCTGAACAAGGATTGGTTCAGGACCTTCGGCACCGAAGGGCTGATCGCCCTGTCCGGCGCGCAATCGGGCGATGTCGGCCAGGCCCTGCTCAACGACGCCTGGGAGACGGCGCGCACCCTGGCCCAGGAGTGGGCCGGGCTGTTCCCGGACCGCTATTACCTGGAGATCCAGCGCAACGGCCGCCAGGATGCCGAAAGCCACCTGACCCAGGCCGTGGCCCTGGGCAGCGAACTCGGCCTGCCGGTGGTGGCGACCCACACCGTGCAGTTCCCCGGCCGCGACGACTTCAAGGCCCACGAGGCGCGGGTCTGCATCGCCGAGGGCTACATGCTGGCCGACCGGCGCCGGCCGCAACTGTTCACCGAGGACGACTACTTCAAGACCCAGGCGGAGATGGCCGAGCGCTTCGCCGACCTGCCCGGGGCGCTGGAAAACACCCTGGCGATCGCCCGCCGCTGCAACCTGACCCTGGAACTGGGCAACAGCAAGCTGCCGCTGTTCCCGACCCCGGCCGGCATGACCCTGGACGACTATCTGCGGCAACGCGCCCAGGACGGGCTGGAAGCCCGGCTGGCGACGCTTTATCCGAATCCGGAAGAGCGCGAGAAGCGCCGGCCGGAGTACCAGTCGCGCCTGGAAATCGAATTGGCGACCATCATCCAGATGGGCTTCCCGGGCTACTTCCTGATCGTGGCCGACTTCATCAACTGGGGCAAGCACAACGGCGTGCCGGTCGGCCCGGGCCGGGGTTCCGGCGCCGGCTCGCTGGTCGCCTATTCGATCGGCATCACCGATCTCGATCCGCTCCGCTACGCCCTGCTGTTCGAGCGCTTCCTGAACCCCGAGCGGGTCTCCATGCCCGACTTCGACATCGACTTCTGCCAGGACAACCGCTACAAGGTCATCGAGTACGTGCGCGACAAATACGGCGCCGACGCCGTGTCGCAGATCGTCACCTTCGGCACCATGGCGGCCCGTGCCGTGGTGCGCGACGTCGGCCGGGTGCTGGACCTGCCGTACAACTTCTGCGACCAGCTGTCCAAGATGATCCCGTCGGCGCCGGGCAAGAACGTGACCCTGGACCAGGCCATGGCCGAGGTGCCGGAACTGAAGGAACGCTACGAGCGCGAGGAGGAGGTGCGTGAGCTGATCGACCTCGCCCTCAAACTGGAGGGCCTGACCCGCAACGTCGGCATGCACGCCGGCGGCGTGCTGATCGCGCCCGGCAAGCTGACCGACTTCTGTCCGCTCTATTGCGCCGAGGGCTCGGACTCGGTCGTGTCGCAACTGGACAAGGACGACGTCGAGAAGATCGGCCTGGTGAAGTTCGACTTCCTCGGCCTGCGCAACCTGACCATCATCGACTGGGCGCTGAAGTTCATCAAACGCCTCGACCCGAGTGCCGACATCGTGCTCGACACCACCGACTTCACCGACCCGGCCGCCTACGACATCCTCAAGAAGGCCAACACCACCGCCATCTTCCAGCTTGAATCGGAGGGCATGAAGAAGCTCCTCACCAAGCTGGAGCCGGACCGCTTCGAAGACATCATCGCCGTGCTCGCCCTGTACCGGCCGGGTCCGCTCGGCTCGGGCATGGTCGACGACTTCATCCTGCGCAAGAAGGGCAAGCAGGCCATCGACTACTTCCATCCCGACCTGAAATCCTGCCTGACGCCGACCTACGGCGTCATCGTCTACCAGGAACAGGTGATGCAGATCTCCCAGATCATCGGCGGCTACACCCTGGGCGGCGCCGACCTGCTGCGCCGGGCGATGGGCAAGAAGAAGGCCGAGGAGATGGCCAAGCACAAGGACATCTTCAAGGAGGGGGCGAACAAGAAGGGTTACGACGAGAAGCTGGCCATCCATCTGTTCGAGCTGATGGAGAAGTTCGCCGAGTACGGCTTCAACAAGAGCCATACCGCCGCCTACGCCGTGGTCACCTACCAGACCGCCTGGCTCAAGGCGCACCACACCGCCGCCTTCATGGCAGCCACGCTGTCGTCCGACATGGACAACACCGACGCGGTGCGCATCTTCATCGAGGACTCCCTCTCCAACCGCCTGACCGTCCTGGGGCCGGACGTGAACCAGTCCGAGTTCCGTTTCTACCCGGTCGACCGCAAGTCGATCCGCTACGGCCTGGGTGCGATCAAGGGCACCGGCGAGTCGGCGATCAACATGATCCTGGCTGCGCGGGAGCAGGACGGGCCGTTCAAAGATCTGTTCGACTTCTGCCGCCGGGTCGACCGCCGGGTGGTCAACCGCCGGGCGATCGAGGCCATGGCCCGGGCTGGCGCCTTCGATTCGCTGCACGCCAACCGGGCCGCGGTGCTCAATTCGGTCGGCATCGCCATGGAATGGGCCGAGAACGCCCAGGCCAACGCGATCCAGAACAGCTTGTTCGGCGGCGAACTGGCGGAGCCGGCGCTGGACCTGGTGGCGACGCCGCTCTGGTCGATCCGCGAACAGCTGGCCCAGGAGAAGACCGCGCTCGGCTTCTATTTCAGCGGCCATCCTTTCAGCGCCTACAAGGACGAACTGGTCGGCATCGTCGAGCGCAGCCTCAACCAGATCGGCCCGCAGCAGCGGCCGGTGCTGATGGCCGGCGTGATCATGGAGGTCCGCACCCAGATGACCCGGCGCGGCAAGATGGCCTTCGTCACCCTGGACGACGGCACGGCCCGGCTCGATGTCGCGGTCTACAACGAACAGTTCGAGGCCTACCGCAACCTGCTCAAGGAAGACAACCTGCTGCTGGTCATGGGCAAGGTCAGCCACGACGATTATTCCGGCGGCCTGCGTGTGGTGGCCGACGAGTTGCACAGCCTGGAGCAGGCCCGCAACCGCTTTGCCAGCCGCCTGTTGATCAAGCTGAACGGCCAGGCCAATGCCGAACGGCTGGCGCAGATACTGACGCCCTACCTCATGTCCGGCGAGGAGCGGGGGTGTCCCGTCAGCATGCAATACCGGAGCAGCGGCCGGGAGTGCCAGATCACCTTGGGCGAGAGTTGGCGAGTACGCCTTGAGGATGGCCTGATCCGCGAACTGGGCGACTGGCTGAAGCCGGAAAACGTCGCCATTCAATATGCCTGACGGCCAGTGGCTGTTGGGTTGGCATAAGCGTCGCTTATCCACTTCCATGAAGTGGATTCTGCCTGCAACCGCCAGCGTTTTATTTTCCTGATTCGGAACAACTGGATATCCGCTTTCCGGGGGGCTGCCAGACCGACCTTTGCCGGTTTTTTTGCGTGCATGGCTTGACAGCCATGAATTTCGGCTTGAAATGTCCATTCGAATATTAGATAATTCTAATAACACGACGGTGCCCTCCGGCATCGTCTGTGTTGTCTCCTCCATCCTCCTCCTTAGGTGGATTTAAGCCCGGTTGAACACAACCGGGTTTTTTTTATGGCCTCTCCCAGACTCTGTAGAATATGCCCCGACCATTCCACCGGCAGGCTTCCCATGACACAGCATCTCTGGTACGTCAGCAGAAACGGCGAAACGAGCGGTCCGTTCCCGGCCAAACAGTTGCGTGAGATGTTCAGCCTGGGCCAACTCGACCTGAAGGACAGTGTCAGCCTGGATGGCCACTCCTGGGCCAAATTGCGTGATACCGACATCCTCGACAGCGAACACGCCCCGGTTCGGGTGGCGGTCGAGACCGACGAGGCCTGGCGCCAGGAGCGCGAGAAGGCCAAGCTGCGCTGGATCAACGATTCGGTCGAAGTGGCCGCGGAGGAGGGCGCCTCCGCACAAAACGGCGAGGCGGTCAGCCGCCTGCGCCAGCACGAGGCAGAAACCCGCAGCATGCTGGAGGCCCAGACCTCGCGGCGACCTACTTTCGTCGCCGGTGCGACGACCTTGCTGGTGCTGATCCTGATCGGGGTCGGCGTGTGGCTGGGCCAATCCAGCGAACCCCGGATCGTGACTGCGCCGGCCGTCAGGCTGACGGTAGATTGCAATGCGGCCCCGGGCGAGAACGTGAACTGGAGCAGTTGCAACAAGAACGATGCGAAGTTGTCCGGCGCCAAGCTGCGCAACGCCAATCTGAGCGGTGCCCATCTCGAGCGGGCAGACCTGACCGGTGCCGACCTAAGCTATGCCAACCTGGCCGGTGCCGACCTGCGTGGCGCGAACCTGAGCCGGGCGGTGCTGAAAGGGGCGACCCTGGGCGAGGCGGACCTGACCGGTGCCGATCTGAGCGGGGCCGATCTCGGTTTCGCCGTGCTGGCGAACGCGCTGTTGCGCGGTGTCCGGCTGGATGGGGCGACATTGGGGCAGGCTACCTGGATCGATGGCCGGATCTGCTCGGAGCAATCGGTAGGGACATGCCAGTAAAACACATCACGTCGAAGGAAAACCCGCAGTTCCGCGCCTTGCTCGCACTCGGCGAAGATCGCCTGGAACGGCGCGAAAAGAAACAGACCCTGCTCGATGGCGAGCATCTGCTGGCCGAGGCACTGGCCGCCGGCATCGTGCCGCGCCAGCTGGTGTTGAGCGAGGACAGCCCCAATCGGTCGGCCTGGCAGGATAAGCTGCCGGAAGTCCCGGCGCTCGTGCTGCCCCCGGGGCTGTTCAGGAAACTGTCGCCGGTGGCGACGCCGAGCGGCCTGATCGCGGTGATCGACATCCCGGCGGTGGCGGCCGGAAAAGCCGCCCACTTCGCGGTCCTGTTGGAAGACATCCAGGAACCGGGCAATCTCGGCGCCCTGCTGAGGACCGCGGCCGCCGCCGGTGTCGATACCGTCTACCTGTCCAAGGGCTGCACCGAGGCCTGGTCGCCCAAGGCGCTGCGCGGCGGGCAGGGCGGCCATTTCGGGCTCGGCATCGTCGAAGGCGCCGACCTGCAGCGGGTCGCGGCCGATTTTCCGGGGCCGGTCTATGCCGCGGCCCTGCGCAGCGGCCGCTCCCTGTACACGCTCGACCTGGCCGGCCCGGCCGCGTTCCTGTTCGGCAACGAAGGCGCCGGCCTGAGCCGCGAGCTCCAGGCAGCGGCCGAACCGTTCACCGTTCCCATGCCGGGCAAGGTGGAGTCGCTCAACGTGGCGGCGGCCGCCGCGGTCTGCCTGTTCGAACGGGTCCGGCAATCGCTCGGAGGGCCGGGCGCATGATCCACCGGCCGATCCTGTATCGGCTGGCGCTGTTTTGGGCGCTGTTCGCAGCCGTCTTGCCGACTACGGTTTGGGCCGAGGTCGCCGTACCGCCGCTCAAGGCCCGGGTGACCGATCTGACCGCGACCCTGTCCGCCGACCAGGTCAAGGCGCTGGAGGCCAGGCTGGCGGCGCTGGAGCAGGCCAAGGGCAGCCAGTTGGCGGTGCTGATCGTGCCCACCACCCAGCCCGAAACCATCGAGCAATACGGCATCCGGGTCGCCAGCGCCTGGCGATTGGGCCGCAAGGGCGTCGACGATGGCCTGTTGCTGCTGGTCGCCAAGAACGACCGGGCCTTGCGCATCGAAGTCGGCTACGGCCTGGAGGGCGTGGTGCCCGATGCCGTTGCCAACCGGGTGATCCGGGAAATCATCGTTCCCCGCTTCAAGACCGGCGATTTCGCCGGCGGCATCGAGGCCGGCATGGATCGCCTGATCCGGCTGGTCGACGGCGAACCCTTGCCGCTGCCGAAACAGGCGAGCCAGGTGCACCTGGATGACATCGGCATGTTCTGGTGGCTGTTCATCCCGGTCATCGTGATCGGCAGGGTGCTGCAGGCGCTGCTGGGTCGCCTGCCCGGCGCAGCCGCGACCGGGGCAGTTGGCTTTCTGGGCGGCTGGCTATTGGCTGGCAGCGTCGCCATTGGCGCCGGCTTGGCCATCGTCAGCTTCTTGATCGTCCTGCTGGGTGTGTCCGGCGGCTATATCGGCGGTGGCGGCCGGGGCGGCGGCTGGAGTTCGGGCAGCGGCGGTTTTTCCGGGGGCGGTGGCGGCTTTGGCGGCGGCGGCGCCTCGGGCAGGTGGTGACATGAACCGATTGATGCGAACCCTGACCCATTTGAGCCTGCCCGACTGGTGGCTGCACCGAACGTTGCCGCGCGCCGCACTGGACCGGATCGAGCGGGCCGTGGCCGATTCCGAGGCGCGGCACGGCGCCGAAATCCGGGTGGTGCTGGAAACCGGTCTGGGCTGGCTGCCCTTGCTGAAGGGACAGACCGCGCGGCAACGCGCCGAGGCGCTGTTCGCTACGCTCCGGGTGTGGGATACCGAGCTGAATAACGGCGTCCTCATCTACCTGCTGCTGGCCGACCACGAGTTCGAGATCGTCGCCGATCGGGGCGTGGCGCGGGCCGTCGGCCAGGATCAATGGGAGGCACTCTGTCGGGCGATGGAAACCCACTTCCGTGCCGGTCGGCATGAGGAAGCCTTGCTGCACGGCATTCGGGAACTCGGCAAACGGCTGGAGGCCTTGTATCCCCGCCGTGCGGATGCAGCCAACGAATTGCCCGATAGGCCGCTGATCCTTTAGTGTGAAAACGTCCTAACTCAACGCCGCTTCTTGCGTGCGCCCGGTGCCCGGGTAAAGGTCTGTACGGTCTTCCTGACCACCGTCTTGGGATCGGGCAGGTTTTCCCTGAGTACTTGGCCGGTGGTGTGAGCGGGCATCGGCTGGGGTGCGTGTTGGGCGGCGGCGGCGATGACCAGGAGCCGTTCCAATTCGGTCTTGTGCTCGCGCATGTTGAACAGGTGCCAGCGCCGGACCAGGTACATGCTGGCGATGATGAAGCTGGCGAACATCACGATCACGGCCCAGATCGGCAGGTCCGCCCTCACCATCAGCGTATACAGGGCCAGCATGATCAGAATGCCCAGGTTTTCGTTGAAGTTCTGCACGGCGATGGAATGGCCCGCACCCATCAGGATGTGGCCACGGTGCTGGAGCAGGGCGTTCATCGGCACCACGAAGAAGCCGGCCATCGCGCCGACCGAGATCATGAGCACCGAGGCCGGGACCAGGCTGTGGATCGGGATCATGAGCAGCGAAGCGAAACCCATGGCGATGCCGACGGTGATGACCTTGACCGACTTGTCGATCGGGATCAGCTTGCCGGCCAGCACGGCGCCGATGGCCACGCCCATGGCGAACACTCCTTGCAGGTTGGTGGCCTGGTAGAGGGGGACCTTGAGGGCCTCTTCCGCCCAACGCAGCATGATGTATTGCAGGGTCGCGCCGGCACCCCAGAACAGGGTGGTGACCGCCAGCGTGATCTGACCCAGCTTGTCCAGCCAGAGCAGCTTCACGCAGTGGGCGAAGTCGCGCACCATGAACCAGGGGTTGCGGTGCAGCATGCGGTGATCGGTACTGGTTTCCGGCACCCACAGGTTGAATATCGCGGCGACCAGGTAAAGCCCGGCGATGGCCGACATGCTGTAGTCCAGCAGGCTGCCGGCCACGCCGCCGAACACCAGGTCGTCGACCGCCTGGAATGCGTGTTGAACGTAGGGGCTGATCAGCCAGCCGCCGGCCATGGTGCCTAGGATGATGGCGCCCACCGTCAATCCTTCCATCCAGCTGTTGGCGACGACCAGCTTGGAGTGGGGCAGGTACTCGGTCAGGATGCCGTACTTGGCCGGGGAGTAGATCGCAGCCCCGAGGCCGACCACGCCGTAGGCGTAGAGCGGGTCGATGCCGACGATCATCATGATGCAGCCGCCGACCTTGATGGTGTTGCTGATCAGCATGACCCGGCCCTTGGGCATCGAGTCGGCGAAGGCGCCCACGAATGCGGCCAGGACGACGTAGGAAATGGTGAAGAACAGCTTGAGCAGGGGCTCGTATTCGGCCGGTGCCTGGATGTCCCGGAGCAGGGCGATCGCGGTTATCAGGAGGGCATTATCGCCGAGCGCAGAAAAAAATTGCGCCGCCATAATGATGAAAAAACCACGATCCATTGAATTCCGATGTTGTTTTTAGATAAAAAGGGGCCAGGGAATGTGTTCCATCTGTGCCAGGTTTATAACATGCCCTCGTGCATCCATGCCATCCCGAATCCATTGCGGCAAGCCGCTTCGGGCCGAGGCAGGGGTTTAAAAGTCTGGCCTAAATAAGTAAATTATGGTTCAATAAAATTTATTGATTAGTTTGGTGTTTTTGAGTTATGGCTGATCGCCGATTGCAGGTGTTTTTTACCGTAGCCAAACAGCTTTCCTTTACCAAGGCGGCGGAACTTTTGTTTATGACCCAGCCCGCCGTGACCTTTCAGGTCAAGCAGCTGGAAGAGCATTTCAATACCCGCCTGTTCGAACGTTCCCACGGCAAGATATCCCTGACTCCGGCCGGTGAACTGGCCCTCGACTATGCCGAACGCATCCTCAATCTGACCCAGGAAATGGAGGCGCGCATCTCCGAGTTGACGGGCCAGGTGAGCGGTCCGCTCCTGATCGGCGCCTCGACCACCATCGCCGAATACATGCTGCCCAAGCTGCTGGGCGAATTCAAACGCCTGCACCCGGAAACCCAGGCTCGTCTGACCGTGGCCAACTCCGAGACCATCGAGCACAAGGTGGCCGACCACACCCTGGATCTGGGCCTGATCGAATCGCCTTCGCACAATCCGAATCTGGTCACCAAGGTCTGCTGCGAGGACGAACTGGTGATGATCTGCGCGCCGAACCACGACCTGGCCCAGAACTCCCTGGTCAGCCCCGCGCAATTGGCTTCCCATCCGTACATCAGCCGCGAATCCGGCTCGGGGACGCGGGAGTGCATCGACGACTATTTCCGCCAGAACGGCGTCAATCTGGATGAGCTCAACCTGGTCATGGAGCTGGGCAGCCGTGAGGCCATCAAGGGTGCCGTCTCGGCCGGCCTCGGCGCGGCGGTCGTGTCGGCCACCACCGTGGCCAAGGAAGTGCGGCTGGGCGAACTGATCGCGGTGCCCATGGTGCCGCCCCTGCGCCGTCAGCTGTCCCTGGTCTATCCCCAGGAAAAATTCCGCAGCAAGCTGCTGCAGGCCTTTCTCGATTTCATCGAGGTCAGTCCGCTGATCCGGGACCAGAACTTGCTCATCCTGTGATGCAGGCCAACGAGAAGGAACTGCTGCAGTTGTACCGGACCCTGTCCGAGGGCGGCCGCAAGAGCCTGCTCGACTACGCCGAATTCCTGGCCTCGCGCGATGACGGTGCGCCTGCCGAACCGGTGCCGCAGGTGCCGCTCGATATCCCCCGTCCCGCCCAGGAGTCGGTCATCAAGGCCGTCAGGCGCCTGATGCAGACCTACCCGATGCTCGAACGGGACAAACTGCTGCATGAGACTTCCGCACTGGTGACCCGCCACGTGGTGCACAAGGACCCGGCTCCTGGGGTCATCGACGAACTGGAACTCCTGTTCAAGCGCCACTATGATGCACACCTGAACGCCGCAGGAAACGAAGAGTCCGTCTGACACCATGACCAACGCAGATCAAGCCGAACTGGATAAATTCAGCGCCCTGGCACACCGCTGGTGGGATCCCGAATCCGAATTCAAGCCGCTGCACGAGATCAATCCCCTGCGCCTGGGCTGGATCGAGAAACTGGCCGGCCTGTCCGGCAAGCGGGTGGTCGACGTCGGCTGCGGCGGCGGCATCCTGGCCGAGAGCATGGCCGGACAGGGCGCCGAGGTGACCGGCATCGATCTGTCCGACAAGGCGCTCAAGGTGGCCAAGCTGCACCTGCTCGAATCCGGCCGCCAGGTGGAATACCTGTCCGTTTCCGCCGAACGACTCGCCGCCGAACGTGCCGAAGGCTACGACGTGGTGACCTGCATGGAAATGCTCGAACACGTGCCGGACCCGGCCAGCGTGGTCGCCGCCTGCGCCCAGATGTGCAAGCCGGGAGGCTGGCTGTTCTTCTCCACCCTCAACCGCAATCCGAAGAGCTATCTGTTCGCCATCATTGGCGCCGAATACGTCCTCAACCTGCTGCCTAAAGGCACCCACGACTGGGCCAAGTTCATCAAGCCGGCCGAACTCGCGCGCTTCATCCGCCATGCCGGCCTGGACACGGTCGAGGTGACCGGCATGAGCTACGACCCGTTCCGGCGCAACTACAGCCTGGGCGCCGATACCGACGTCAACTACCTCATCGCTTGCCGCAAGCCCTGAGCGCCGCGGCAGGTCCCTGCATGGTTCGCTGCGTCCTGTTCGACCTGGACGGCACCCTGGTCGACACCGCCCCCGATCTCGGCTTCGTGCTGAATGCGATGCGCATCCGGCGCGATCGGCCGCCCTTGCCGGCCGAACTCATGCGGGCCCAGGCATCGCATGGCACTCAGGGCCTGTTGCGCCTGGGCTTCGGCGTGAACCAGTCCGATCCCGAGTTCCCCGCTTTGCGGCAAGAGTTCCTGGGGCTGTACGAGTACCACCTGTGCGACCGTTCCGGCCTGTTCCCCGGCATGCCGGAACTGCTGGCCGCGCTGGAAGATCGAGGCATCACCTGGGGCGTGGTCACCAACAAGCCGGCCCGCTTTACCGACCCTTTGCTCGCTTATCTCGGCCTGTCGGCGCGTGCCGCCTGCGTCGTCAGCG
The DNA here is from genome assembly GCA_036391875.1 of Parasulfuritortus sp. GTDB lineage: Bacteria > Pseudomonadota > Gammaproteobacteria > Burkholderiales > Thiobacillaceae > Parasulfuritortus. Next base: position 147,243 of record DASVZA010000007.1, on the reverse strand, counting down.
GCGACACCTGCCGCCGGGCCAAGCCCGATCCGGCGCCCATGCGCCATGCCTGCCGGCTCGCGGGCATCGCACCGGAAGAGGGGCTTTATCTGGGTGACGCCGAACGCGACATGCAGGCGGCCCGGGCGGTCAGCATGCCGGCCGTGGTCGCGCTCTACGGCTATCTTGCCGAGACCGATACGCCTGCGGCCTGGGGCGGCTGCGGTTTCATCCGGCAGCCGTTGGAACTGCTTGACTATCTAGGTGGCCGGCCGTAGTCTCGGCCGTGTGAACTTTTTCTGAATAGTTCGCTCTTAGCTTGCAGTACTTTGGGGCCGACCTGGCTTCGACGTGGGTAGCAAAGCAGACAGGTGCATACCGAGGACCAGTTCCCTCGTAAATCTACTGGAAAAAAATAGTCGCCAACGACGAAACTTACGCTCTGGCCGCTTAATGGCTAGACTCTTCACCGGCAGGCCCGTGGGCCGGGCTGGGCAACCAGCGGAAGAGTCATTTACACGGGATCGCGTTGATCCGGGCTACTTGGATCAACGTTAAACTTAGGTAGCTCGCTTGAACCCAGCCTGTTCGGCCGGCGTGGTTCAGGTTAAAACCAAACGACCGGACTAAGTATGTAGATCTTGCTGTGGAGGACTTGCGGACGCGGGTTCGATTCCCGCCGGCTCCACCATCCAACGCAGTCCACTAAACCCGCCTAAGTGCGGGTTTTTTTATTGGCTTTCGCCCACCCGTCTTGCTGTGTCGGCATTGGTTTCGGGTCATCCGGAATCAGCTAGAACGGGCTTGGCTGGCGTTCCCGGGATATCGACGACCCTGGTGGTATCTATACAGGGCTGGGGATGCGCAAAAAAGGCCTGCTGATGTCAGCAGGCCTGGGGTTCGTAATGGGCTTAGTTGCCGCCGCCGCCTCCACCGCCACCGCCACCGCCACCACCGCCGCCACCGCCGCCACCGCCGCCACCGCCACCACCGCCGCCACCGCCACCGCCAGCACCGCCGCCTCCGTCTCCATTGCCGTTGCCTGATGATCCGGCGCCAGTGCCGGACGAGGCTTTACCGGTTTGGCTTTGGGTGTGGGTGGTGGTTTTGGTCTGGGTCTTGGTGCGGACGCGTTCCTTCTTCTGCAGATCCTGCTGATGCAGTCGGTCGCGGTCACGCAATCTGTCCCGATCCTGTAGCTTATCCTTGTCGCGCAATCGGTCGCGGTCCTGCAGTTTGTCTTTGTCCTGCAGCTTGTCTTTATCCTGGAGCCGGTCTCTGTCCTGCAATTGATCTCGCGTCTGCAACTGATCTGCCGCCTGGACCTGGATCGGTATCGTAGCGAACAGTGATGCGACCAAAGAGGCAATGAGTGTACGTTTCAACATGCTGGTCACTCCTTCGATAGTGTGATTGAACAAGGCTTTCGAAATGATCCAGTGCGGGTGTCTGGTCTTGTTATCGTGGATCCCTTTCATTGCCAGTATAGGCAAGCGAATGGAAAACGCCCCGGCGCTTCCTGGTCGATCCGAGGGCCATGCTGCGTGCGTGGCAGCCGGCCCGCAAGGCGTCAAGGCTTGGTCAGGCCGATGATCGACCCCGTCTTTTCGAGGTTGTGACCGTATATCGCGTATACCTCGCCGACGAAACGGGATGCGTGGCGCAGCGACAGGATGTCCTCGTTCTTCATCACCACGGCCCAAGCGATGATGGCTTCCAGGGCCGAGCGGCATTCCTGGTACAGAGGCTGTTTACCCAGCGGGTGCTGGTCGTGGAGGTCCACGTAGCGGGCCAGATTCGCTACGTCCTCGACCGACGGCTGGGGCAGGAAATCGCGGATGTCGCCCAGCGACCTCAGCGCATTGGTGTGAAGCTCGAGCCCAAGGGCGTCTATTTCGTCGGATGGCATCGTCATGGCGTCTCCTATCGCCCGGATGTTTGGTGCCGGACAGGGAGTTAATCGGCGCTGGGTTCGATTTCGCCCATCGCGCTTTGCAGATAGTTTTGAGTGCCCATCTGTTCGATCAGCCCGAGTTGGGTTTCCAGGTAGTCGATATGCTCCTCGGTGTCTTTCTGGATTCCGGCGAGAAGGTCCCGGGTGACGTAATCCCGGACCGATTCGGCATGGTTGATGGCATCGACATAGAGGGCATGACCGCCTTGTTCAAGCTTGAGATCGCAGGCCAGGCATTCCGGCGCGTTTTCGCCGATCATGAGCTTGTTGAGGGTTTGCAGGTTGGGCAATCCTTCAAGGAACAGGATGCGTTCGATCAGCCGGTCGGCATGGCGCATTTCCTCGATCGATTCCTCATACTCGTGTTTGCCCAGGGCGATCAGCCCCCAGTTCTTGTACATGCGGGCATGCAGGAAGTACTGGTTGATGGCGGTCAGCTCGACGGCCAACGCCTTGTTGAGCAACTGGATGACCTTCTTGTCGCCTTTCATGCTTTTCTCCTGTTCTTGTCATGGTGGCTGGCTTTGCAATCCTTGAGGATTCGGCGGACCTCGGGATCGCATTTGCCGCACTGGGTCGAGACGCCCAACTGGTTGCGCAACGCGGTCAAGGTGTTGGCGCCGAGCTCGATGGCATCGCGGATTTCCTGCTCGGTTACGGCACGGCAGATGCAGATGTACATCCCGTTTCCTCCCGGCCGCCTCCCTTACTCAAGGCGGCGCACATCGATCGCCTGCTCCGGTTCGATGCCGGCTTCCAGCGCGATGGCATATTTCCGGCTCAGTTCAAGAAAACGCGGCGTCGGCCCGATGTCTTCATAAACGGGATTGCCTTCTTCGTCTTCGGCAACCGCCTGGCCGCCGGGCAGGTAGGGCATGGCGATTTCCAGTTCGTCCAAGGCCGCCGTCAGCAACTCCGAGATCAGTTCGCTTTCGCTCCGGAGCGGGTACATTTCGACCAAGGCCGCTATCCGGGCGGCGTCCTTCAATGGCAGGGGTATCCGGTATTCGCGCAGGGTGAGCCGGCCGCTCGCCGATTCTTCCCAGCGTCTGATCAGTTTGACTAGATGCGTCATGCAGAACCTCCGTGGGCGGTATCGCAAGGGGCCGAAACCATTCGACTGCAATGCCTGCGGGCGTTATGGTCGGCGCTTGCCATGGGGATCGAAGTTTATGTCTCGGCGTGCTCTTCTTCTTCATGCCGGAAGGCGTTCAATTCTTCCTCATCGACCTTCCTGGGATTCCAATAGATATCCCAGCCGCGCTTTTGGTCTTCGACAACTTCGGGATGCCGTTTCAGGAACGCGTCCATGAAATCCATGAATTCGCCTCGCTTGAAAACATTCTTGTCCATGTCAGGTCTCTCGTTTCCATGAGAAACAATCAGCGATCCCATTTGCCCGGTGAGGCCGTTCGATCACGAGGAAGGTGGCCTGGAGCTGCAGCCGGGCCGGGAATCGATTCACACATTCACTTATAGCCGTAAACCAGATAAAAACAATCGGGTATTGTCGGCGAGGGGCGACGCGAGCTTATGCCCCGGTTGGGATGCCTGTTTGCCCTGCACCTCGGTCAGCGGCGGGTTTTGAATTCCCTCAGGCAGCGGCGCAGTTCCTCGATCTTGGCCTTGGCCGCGCCGCCGTAACGCAGCTCGACGTATAGACCGGTGATGAGGTCGATCCGCCGGGCCAAGTCAGGCCGGAGGGCGGCGGCGCGAGTCGCGAAGTCGGCGGGGCCTTCTTCTGGTCGCCGGGACAGGCCGACCGCCGCCAGGCGCGACAGGAAGCGGGCGTACAGGCGCTCGATCTCGGTCTTCGGTTTTGCGGCGGGGCTCCGGAACAGCGTCAGGGCGAGCCCGGCCAGGATCAGTCCGGCGCCGGCCAGCATGGCCCAGAGCATGCCTTTCAGATCGGCCAGCATGGGCGAGAGCGAGTTCAGCAGGCGCCGCTGCCGTTCGAAATCGTAGCCCAGCACCCATTGGTTCCAGCCGTTGTTGAGGTAGTCCCAGGTCTGCTGCAGCGGCCGCAGCCAGGCGGCGGGCAGGTTCAAGTCCGGCCGCTCGGCCATCGGCAGGGCGGCGTCGATGCCTTGTTCCACCCGCTGCGGCGCGACTGCGGCGGTCGGATCGACCCGGACCCAGCCGGCGCCCGTCAGCCAGACCTCGCTCCAGGCGTGGGCGTCGCGCTGGCGGACGATCCAATAGTTGCCGACCGGATTGAGTTCGCCGCCCTGGTAGCCGGTGACTACCCGGGCCGGGATGCCGGCGGCCCGCATCAGCACGGTGAATGCGCTGGCGTAGTGTTCGCAGAAGCCGCGCCGGGTGCGGAACAGGAAGTCGTCGACGCCGTTTTCGCCGAGCGGCGGCGGGTTCAGGGTGTAATGGAACGGCTCCTGGCGGAAATAGCTCAGCGCCCGCTGCACGACGGCGCGGGGCGAACCGGCCTCGGCGGCCCAGCGCCGGCCGAGGGCGATGGTTTCCGGGTTGAAGCCTTCGGGCAGGGCCAGCGCCTGCGCCCGGCGGCGGGCGGACAGGGTCGGTTGCAGCGTGTAGTCCTGCCAGGCCTGGACCGAGTAGCGCAGCCGGCTGTTCACCGGCCCGGCGTACAGCCATTCCAGGTTGGCGGTGACCCGGCTCTTCGCCACCGGCGCGACGGTCACCAGGCCGCTGATCGGCAGCCAGGGCTGGCCGCTGGGTTCCAGGGTGACCGTGTAGCCGAGCGGCTGCCCGATTTCTGCGACCTGGGGCAGGCGGTTGGATTCGGCGCCGCGCCGCCAGGTCCGGCCGTCGAAATAGGTCAGCACCGGGCCGCGCCAATAGAAGCCGTGGGCGTCGACGTCGGGCCGGTCGAAGTCGACCCGGAAGGCGACCGCGGCGGAGCGGATCAGGCGGCTGACGCTGCCGGGCGCCATGCTGTCGGACAGGCCGGTACGGTCCGTGTCGATCTGGACCAGGCCGCTCAGCGGCGAGGGCAGGCGGGGAAACAGCAGGAACAGCAAGAGGGCCAGCGGCAGGGCCTGCAGGGCGAGGACGGCACCCATGCGCAACGCCCGTGCGGCCGGCATGACGGCCGCGGACTGATTGACGACGAGCGAGGCGGTGAGTGCGGCGACGGTCAGCAGCAGCCAGGCCGCGGCGACGATCTGCTGGTGATGGACCAGGACCGCCATGAGCAGGAAATAACCGGCCAGGGTGACCACCAGGTGGTCCCGGCGGCCTTCCGCTTCGAGCAGCTTGAGCGCCGTCATCACCACCAGCAGGCTGATGCCGGCCTGGGGGCCGAGCAGGGTGTGGAACTGGAGCAGGACGCCGATCAGGCCGGCGCCGGCCAGCAGGATGCGGGCCGTCTTCTGCGGCCGGCTGTCCTTGCGCCAGAACGGGCTCAGGCGCCAGGCCAGCGTCGGCAGGACCAGCAGGCTGACCCAGACCGGAACGTACAAGGCGTGCGGCAGCAGGGCCATGCCGATCGGCCCGACCAGCCACAGGCTGCGCGGATCAGGTTTCGCCATGGCGGGCCAGAGCCTCCAGGGCCTGTCTGAGGTGGTGTTCGCCGTGCCCAGGCGGTAGGCGGAAGCCGGGCAGGTTCAGGCCCCAGGCGCGGTCGGCCTGTTCGGCGTCGATCACCCAGCGGGTCAGCCGGGACAGGCGGCCTTCGGTCTCCGTCTCCGGGCAATCCAGCCAGTCCAGCCAAAGCGCCTCGCCGCCGGCGCCGGCGAATTGCTTGGTCAGCGGCGGCTGGCCGCGGGCGACGCTCTTCCAGGCGATGCGGCGGGGCGAATCGCCGGGCCGGTATTCGCGCAGCATGGCGAACTCGTCGTCGCCGGGCCGGTGCCGGGACGAACGCTCGCCCGCATCCGGCGACGCGGGAAAAGGCAGCGGGGTCGGCGCCGGCCGGGGATAGACCAGCACGCTCCAGTCCAGCGCGAACACGGTCCAGCAGCGAAACAGGCCGAGCGGCCAGGTCGAGGCCAGGCTCAAGCGGCCGGGGTGATGCAGGCCGCGCCGGGCTTGGGTCAGCGGCAGTTCCAGTTCGCCGCTGCCGGACGGCGGCAGGTCGACCGGCAGGCTCGCTCCCCGGGCGTGGATCAGGCTGAAGCCGCCGCGCGGCTGGCGGCCCGGGTTGTCCAGCACCAGGCGGAAGCGGGCGGCTTCGTCGACGAACACCGGAGCCGTCGCCAGCGGCCGCAAGGTGAGGTGCAGCAGGTTGCGCTGGGTGTGGAACAGCCCGGCGAAACCGATGCCGGCCAGCATGAAGGTGAACAGGTAGCCCAGGCTGATGCCGTAGTTGACCGAGGCCAGCAGCAGGCCCAACAGCAGCAGGCCGAACAGCAGGCCGGCCCGGGTGGGCAGGATATACAGCCGGCGCGCAGTCAGTCTGATCGGCCCCGTTTCCGTCTCCGGCTGCCGCCAGGGAAAATTGAAACGGCTTTTGGCCATGCCCGTCAGGGGATGGGGACCTGGAGCAGGATGCGGGCGGCCCATTGATCGCCGGCCGCGGTGACGCCGGCGGCAGGCCGCAGGCGGTGGGTCACGATGCCGGGCAGCACGGCCTGGACGTCCTCCGGCTGGACGAAGTCGCGCCCGGCCAGATAGGCCCAGGCCTGGGCCGCGTGCTTGAGCGCCAGGCCGCCGCGCGGCGACAGGCCTTCAGCGAATGCGGCGTTCTGCCGGCTGGCGGCGATCACGGCCTGGAGATAGTCGAGCAGGGCGTCGGCGACGCGCACCTCGCGCACCCGGCGCTGCTGTTCCATGAGTTTTTCCGGGCTCAGGATGGCCGGCAGGTCGGCCAGGATCTCGCGCCGGTCCTGGCCGGCGAGCAGGGCGCGTTCGGCGGTCGGGTCGGGATAGCCCAGCCGGATGCGCATCATGAAGCGGTCGAGCTGGGATTCGGGCAGCGGGAACACGCCGACCTGGTCGCCGGGGTTCTGGGTGGCGATGACGAAGAACGGTGCCGGCAGCGGCCGGGTCTCGCCTTCGATGCTGACCTGGCCTTCCTCCATGGCTTCCAGCAGTGCGCTCTGCGCTTTGGGACTGGCACGGTTGATCTCGTCGGCCAGGATCAGCTGGGCGAAGATGGGACCGGGGTGGAAGCGGAAGGTGCCGCTCTCCCGCTCGAACACCGAGACGCCCAGGATGTCGGCCGGCAGCAGGTCGCTGGTGAACTGGATGCGCTGGTAGTCGAGGCCGAGCACCTTGGCCAGGACATGGGCCAGCGTGGTCTTGCCGACGCCGGGCTGGTCCTCGATCAGGAGGTGGCCGCGGGCCAGCAGGCAGGCCATGCAGAGCCGGGCCTGGTTCTCCTTGCCGAGGATGACGCGATTGATCTGTTCGAGGGTCTGGGCGAGTTCGGGAGTCATGGCGGCACTTTATCGGCAAAGGCCGCGGCCGGAAAGCGACGGCTCCAAGCGCGCCCGGCGGTATGCACCAGAATGGTTAAGGGATGATGAAGCGGCACCTTTTATGGGCGCCGTTTCCCGATTTCAGTGGCTTGCGGCGGCCGGGACTGGTCATGCGCCCTGGCACGGAAACTGCGTTGCCTTCGGAAACAGGATAGGACTTGCAGTATGGAACGCGGGAAATGACCTTCTTTGCTCAAGAGGAGTGTTCGATGTCCTTTCAGAATCCTCAGCTCGATCTCGGCCGCATGCTGGAAACCCTGGTGAACAACCTGGACGGCATGCTGTTCCGCTGCCGGATCGACGAGGAATGGACGATGCTGTTCGCCAGTTGCGGCAGCCAGCGGCTGACCGGCTACCTGTCCGACGACCTGGTCGGCAGCCGGCGCATCTCCTATCACCAGATCACCTACGGCGAGGACCGCGACCTGGTCCGCGAGCAACTGCTGGCGGCCATACGCGATCGCCGCCACTACTGGATCGAATATCGGATCAAGCGGGCCGACGGCCAGATCCGCTGGGTCTCCGAGCGCGGCCGGGCGGTCCTGGCCGAGGACGGCGAACGGGTGCTGGAGGCCTTCGTCGAGGACATCACCGACCAGGTGCTGGCACGCAATGCCCTGGCCCTGGCCGAGGCACGCTACCGCAGCATCTTCGAACACAGCCGGGAGGGCATCTTCCAGACCACGATCGACGGCCGCTATCTGGACGCCAATCCGGCCCTGGCCGCGATCTACGGCTACGACTCGCCGACGGCACTGATGGACAACCTGCGCGACATCGGCAGCCAGCTCTATGTCGATCCCGAACAGCGGGTCCGCTTCCAGCGCATGATGGCCGAGCACGGCCTGGTACAGGGCTTCGAATCGGAGATCAGGCGGCGCGACGGCAGCCTGATCTGGATCGCCGAGAATGCCCGCTCGGTGTTCGGCCCGGACGGCGCCTTCCTCTACTACGAGGGCACGGTCCAGGACATCACCGAGAGCAAGCGCTACCAGGAACAGCTGGAATACCACGCCAGCCACGACCAGCTCACCGGCCTGCCCAACCGCAACCTGCTCAACGACCGCCTGGAACAGGCGATCCGCCATGCCCGGCGCAACAGCCTGTTCTGCATCGTCGCCTTCTTCGACCTGGACAACTTCAAGTTCATCAACGACAGCCTGGGCCATCATGCCGGCGACACGCTGCTGCTGGAGATCAGCAAGCGGCTGCAGGGCTGTCTGCGCGAGACCGACACGGTGGCGCGCTACGGCGGCGACGAGTTCGTCCTGGTGCTGAGCGGCTATTACCAGATGGGGCCGGTGGTGCGGGTGCTGGAGCGGGTGGCCGAGGAGATCGGCCGGCCGGTCTTCGTCGGCGGCCAGGAGTTGTACGTGACCTGCAGCATCGGCGTCAGCCAATACCCGTCGGATGGCGACGAACCCCAGACCCTGCTCAAGCACGCCGATGCGGCGATGTACCTGGCCAAGGAGCGTGGCAAGAACAATTTCCAGTTCTACACGGCCCGCCTGAACACCCTGGCCACCCAGCGCATGAAGCTGGAAAGCGCCCTGCGCCGGGCCCTGGACTGCGAAGAGATCGAGGTCCATTACCAACCCAAGGTCGACCGGACCGGCCGCTGCGTCGGGGTCGAGGCCCTGGCGCGCTGGTACAGCAAGGAGCTGGGCTGGGTGCCGCCCAGCCAGTTCATCCCGGTCGCCGAGGAGAGCGCCCTGATCGAACCGCTGACCGGCTACATCCTGCGCCGGGCCTGCAGCCAGATGCGGCCGTTCGCGTTCGGCGAGCGGCCGATCAGCCTGGCGGTCAACCTGTCGGCGCGCGATTTCCAGCAGGACAAGTTGAGCGGGGTGATCGAACGGATGCTGGCCGATACCGGTTTCCCGGCGCGGCAACTGGAACTGGAGATCACCGAAAGCGCCATGGTCGGCGACATCGAGAAATGCATCGCCAACCTGCGGGAGCTCAAGGCCATCGGCCTCCGCATCGCCATCGACGACTTCGGCACCGGCTACTCGTCGCTGAGCTACCTGCAGCGTTTCCCCATCGACACCTTGAAGATCGACCGCTCATTCGTCAGCGGCCTGCATGCCGACCCGGGCGATTCGCCGATCGCCACGGCCATCGTCTCGCTCGGCCGGGGCCTGAAGCTGCACGTGGTGGCGGAGGGCGTGGAGACGAAGGAACAATTCGCCGCGCTCAAAGCGCTGGGCTGCGACGTGTTCCAGGGCTATCTGTTCGGCAAGCCGATGCCGGTCGCCGAGTTCGAGGCCTACCACCACGCCCTGCAAGGGCCGGTGGCGGCCTGAGGCTCAGTCCCGGCGCAATTGCGGGAACAGGATGACGTCGCGGATGCTGGCGGCGTCGGTCAGCAGCATGACGAAGCGGTCGATGCCGATGCCGCAGCCGGCGGTCGGCGGCAGGCCGTGTTCCAGAGCGCGGATGTAGTCGGCGTCGTAGTACATCGCCTCCTCGTCGCCGGCCTCCTTGGCGGCCACCTGGGCCTGGAAGCGGGCGGCCTGGTCCTCCGGATCGTTCAACTCGGAGAAGCCGTTGGCCACTTCGCGGCCGGCGATGTACAGCTCGAAGCGCTCGGTGATGCCGGGCCGGGCGTCCGAGGCGCGGGCCAGGGGCGAGGTCTCGACCGGGTAGTCGACGATGTAGGTCGGCTGGATCAGCTTGTGCTCGGTGGTTTCCTCGAACAGGGTCAGCTGCAGGCCGCCGATGCCGTCGTGCTTGCGGAAGGCGATCTTGCGCCGCCGCAGTTCCTCGACCAGGAAGTCGCGGTCGTCGAGCGGCGCGTCCTGCAGCTCCGGGTTGTACTGGATCGTGGCCTGCAGCGCGGTCAGGCGGGCGAACGGCTGGGCGAGGTCGATGTTGTGGCCCTGGTAGGGCACCACGGCGTGGCCCAGGGTCTGGGTCGCCACCTCACGCAGCATCTGCTCGACGAAGTCCATCAGGTAGGTGTAGTCCCGGTAGGCCTCGTAGAACTCGACCATGGTGAATTCCGGGTTGTGCCGGGTCGAGATGCCCTCGTTGCGGAAGTTGCGGTTGATCTCGAACACCTTCTCCAGGCCGCCGACCACCAGCCGCTTGAGGTAGAGCTCCGGCGCGATGCGCAGGAACAGTTCCATGTCCAGGGCGTTGTGGTGGGTGACGAAGGGCTTGGCCGAGGCGCCGCCGGGGATCGGGTGCATCATCGGCGTCTCGACTTCCAGGAAGCCGCGCGAGACGAAGAATTCGCGCATGCCCTGGATGATCCTGGAGCGGCGGATGAAGTTCTGCCGGCTCGGCTCGTTGGTGATCAGGTCCAGATAGCGCTGGCGGTACTTCTGTTCGGTATCGGTCAGGCCGTGGAATTTCTCCGGCAGGGGACGCAGCGACTTGGTCAGCAGGCGCACCTGGGTGGCCTGGATGGTCAGTTCGTTGGTCTTGGTCCGGAACAGGTGGCCGGCCACGCCCAGGATGTCGCCCAGGTCGAAGCGTTTGAACGCATCGTAGGCCTCGTCGCCGACCAGTTCCTTGCTGACGTAGATCTGCATGCGCCCGCTCATGTCCTGCAGGGTGGCGAAGCTGGCCTTGCCCATCACCCGCTTCAGCATCATCCGGCCGGCCAGTTGCACCTCGATCGGCGTGGCGGCCAGGGAGTCGCTGTCGGTCTCGCCGTAGCGGGCGTGCAGATCGCCGGCCTGGTCCTTGCGCTCGAAGTCGTTCGGAAAGGCGACGCCCTGGGCGCGCAAGGCGGCGAGTTTCTCGCGGCGCTCGGCCATGATCTGGTTTTCGTCTTGTTGGGGCGGGGTGTTCTGCTGCTCTGACATGTCCGGTTAACCGCTGGAGGTGGATTCTAAAGCGCGCAATTTTACTCGCCCTTATGCATCCGGGAGCTAGCTTTTTTAATTTGTACGTAATATGATTCGCGCCCTGTTCGGGGTTGTTAGCTCAGTTGGTAGAGCTGCGGACTCTTAATCCGTCGGTCGTAGGTTCGAATCCTACACAACCCACCAGTACATCAAACGGCTCGCAGCGATGCGGGCCGTTTTCGTTTCTGGCTGGCCGTACCCCTAGCGGCGCAGCGCATCAGCCCGCCGACGAAGCGGGACCGTCTCGGCGGGCCAGCACCGCGCGTGCCCGGGCACAGACGTTGTCGACGGTGAATCCGTATTCCCGCAGCAGCACGGCGCCAGGCGCCGAAGCGCCGAAGCGTTCGACGCCGAGCATGTCGCCCTTGGCGCCGACGTAGCGTTCCCAGCCTTGCGCCACGCCCAGCTCCACCGCGAGCCGGGCCTCGACCTTGGGCGGCAGCACCGCGTCGCGTTCGGCCTGCGGCAAGGCCTCGAACAGTTCCCAACTGGGCATCGAGACGCAGCGCACGGCGATGCCTTCCTGGCCCAGGCGCTCGGCGGCCGCCGCGATCAGCCCGACCTCCGAGCCGCTGGCGATCAGGATCAGTTCGGGCTTGCCGTCCGGCGCGTCGCTCAGGACGTAGGCGCCGCGGCGCAGCCCTTCGGCTGGGGCATGGCGGCTGCGGTCGAGCGTGGCCACGCTCTGCCGGGTCAGGACCAGGGCCACCGGGCGGTCCCGCGCTTCCAGAGCGACCTGCCAGGCGACCGCGGTTTCATTGGCGTCGGCCGGACGGATCAGGAGCAGATTCGGGATCGCCCGAAGGCTGGCCAGGTGCTCCACCGGCTGATGGGTCGGGCCGTCCTCGCCGACCGCGATGCTGTCGTGGGTGAAGACATGGATCACGTGCAGGCCGGCCAGCGCCGCCAGGCGGAGCGCCGGCCGCAAGTAGTCGGAGAAGATGAGAAAGGTCGAGCCATAGGGAATGCAGCCGCCGTGGGCGGCCAGGCCGTTGACGATGGCACCCATCGCGTGTTCGCGGACGCCGAAATGCAGGTTGCGCCCGGCCGCGCTCCAGCCGCCGCCCACGGAGCCTTGCTGGTCCGAATCCGCTCCGGCCGGTGGACTGAAATCGCCGCCGCCGGCCAGTGCCGTCTTGGTCGACGGATCGAGATCGGCGGAGCCGCCGATCAGCGCCGGCAGGCGGGGCGCGATGGCGTTCATCACCTTGCCGGAGGCTTCGCGCGTGGCCAGTCCCTTGGCGTCGGCCTCGAATTGCGGGATGTCGGCGTCCCAGCCCGGCGGCAGCCGGCCGTGCAGGCGGTCCAGCAATTCCCCGTAAAGATCCGGAAACCGGCCGCCATAGGCAGAGAGCGCCGCGTTCCAGGCCGCCTCGTCGGCCGCGCCGCGCACCACCGCCTGGCGGAAACGGCCAAGCACCGCGTCTGGGACGAGGAAATCCGGCTCGACTGGCCAGCCCAGGGCCTCCTTGGTCTTGCGCACGCCGTCCGCGCCCAGGGGCGAACCGTGGGCCTTGAAGCTGTCCTGCAGCGGCGAACCGTAGCCGATGTGGGTGCGTACCAGGATCAATGACGGCCGCGACCGTTCTTCCCAGGCGGCCGCCAGCGCCGCGTCGATCGCCGCCAGGTCGTTGCCGTCGTCGACCGTCACCGTATGCCAGCCGTAGGCCTCGAACCGTTTGGCGCGCTGCTCGGAAAAGTCGAGGTCGGTTCCGGCGGCCAGGGTGACGCGGTTGTCGTCATATAGGAAGGTCAGCTTGCCGAGCCGCAGGTGCCCGGCCAGCGACGCCGCCTCGGCGGCCACCCCTTCCATCAGGTCGCCGTCGCTGACGATGGCGTAGGTGCGGTGGTCGATCAGCTCATGACCGGGCCGGTTGTAGCGAGCAGCGAGCTGGGCCTCGGCGATGGCCATGCCGACTGCGTTGGCGAAGCCCTGGCCGAGCGGCCCGGTGGTGACCTCGACGCCTGGCGTCTGGCCGCGCTCGGGATGGCCGGGGGCCTTGCTGCCCCATTGCCGGAACTGCCGGAGGTCGTCCAGGGCGATGTCGTAGCCGGTCAAATGCAGCAGGCTGTAGAGCAGCGCCGAGCCGTGTCCGGCCGACAGCACGAAGCGGTCGCGGTTGAACCAGTCCGGGTTGCGCGGGTTGCACTTGAGCCAGCGGGTCCACAGCACATAGGCCATCGGCGCGGCGCCGAGCGGCAGGCCCGGATGGCCGCTGTCGGCCTTCTGCACCATGTCCACCGAGAGGAAGCGCAGGGTGTCGATGCAGAGCCGATCGAGCTCGGCCGACACGCCGGCCGCCGGGTACGGCGCGCCGCCGGGAAGCGCCGCATCGCCTGCGGGGGAGGGATCAATCGTCATCGGTATTCCTCCGGATGCCGCCATGGCGCTGCTCCACCAGGGCCGTCAGCAGATCGACGGGCAGCGGAAACACCACCGTGGTGTTCTTGTCGGCGCCGATCACGGTTAGCGTTTCCAGATAGCGCAGCGTGATCGCCTGGGGTTCCCTGGCCAGGATCGCCGCGGCCTGGGACAGTTTTTCCGAGGCCTGCAATTCGCCCTCGGCATGGATGACCTTGGCCCGCCGCTCGCGTTCCGCCTCGGCCTGGCGGGCGATGGCGCGGATCATGGATTCGGTCAGATCGACCTGCTTGATTTCGACGTTGGAGACCTTGATGCCCCAGGTGTCGGTCTGGGCATCCAGGGCCTGCTGGATATCCTGGTTCAGCCGCTCGCGCTCCGCGAGCATTTCGTCCAGCAGGTGCTTGCCCAGCACCGAGCGCAATATGGTCTGGGCCAGCTGGCTGGTGGCGTTGAGGAAGTCGACCACCTGGATGATGGCCTTTTCGGCATCGACGATGCGGAAATACACCACCGCGCTGACCTTGACCGAGACGTTGTCGCGCGAGATCACGTCCTGGGTCGGCACCTCCAGCACCACCGTGCGCAGATCGACCCGCACCACCTGCTGGATGAAGGGAACGATGACGACCAGGCCCGGCCCTTTCACCCGCCAGAAACGGCCCAGGGTGAACACGACGCCGCGCTCGTACTCGCGGAAGATGCGGATCGACTGGCTGACGACATAGGCCGCGAACACGACACCGAGCAAGAAGTAGATCACACCGAATTCCGGGGCCATGCGCACTCCTTTCGCTTCACGTTCACGGCGGCGGCCAGCGCGGCCGGTCGCCGCCGTGGCCTTACAACTCATACTAGTCACGCCGTCATCGGATTGCAGCTTGGTTCCCGGCCTGCGGAACGCCGACCTCTACTTCTAAAGACCGTCGAATCGCCCGATCGTTCTGGCGGCCGGGCTGGCCGGCCGATCACTGAGGAACCGCGGAGTCTGGCGAATCCAGGCGGAAAGCTATGCTGAAAGCGACATTCCGGCGGAGAACGACCATGGACATAGGCAGAGCGGAGGGCGACCGGATGGAACTGGATTCGTTGGGTGCCATTGCGGTGCCGGGCGACCGCCTGTGGGGCGCGCAGACTCAACGCGCACTGGCGCATTTCAGCATCGCGGCCGAGGCCATGCCGACCGAGTTGATCCATGCCCTGGCGGCGGTGAAGCGCGCCTGTGCCCAGGCCAATCTGGATCTCGGCCGGCTCGATCCGGATCTGGCCGCCGCCGTCATCGCCGCGGCCGACGAGGTACTCGCCGGCCGCCATGCCGCCGAGTTTCCGCTGTCCCTGTGGCAATCCGGCTCGGGTACCCAGACCCACATGAACATGAACGAGGTGCTGGCGAATCGCGCCTCCGAGCTGCTGGGCGGCGGCCGCGGCCAGGCGCGGCGCGTGCATCCCAACGATCACGTCAACCTGGGCCAGTCGACCAACGATGTCTTTCCGACCGCGATGCATCTGGCCGCAGTGGACAGCCTGGAACGCGGGCTCCTGCCGGCGCTGCGCGCGTTGCGGGCGACCCTGGCGGGCAAGGCGGCAGCCTACGCCGACATCGTGAAGATCGGCCGGACCCACCTGCAGGACGCCACGCCGCTCGCCCTGGGGCAGGAGATATCGGGCTGGGCCGCCCAGCTCGAACAGGCCGAACGCGCCATCACGGCTGGCCTGCCCGGGCTGCACGAACTGGCGATCGGCGGCACCGCGGTCGGCACCGGCCTGAACACCCACCCCCAATTCGGCGCGCGCGTCGTCGCCCGCCTGTCGGCCGCGACCGGCCGGCCGTTCCGCTGCGCCGCCAACCGCTTCGCCGCCCTGGCCGCGCACGATCAGCTGGTAGGCGCGCATGGCGCGCTCAGGACGCTCGCGGTGGCCCTGCTGAAGATCGCCAACGACGTGCGCTGGCTCGCCTCGGGGCCGCGCTGCGGGATCGGCGAAATCCGCCTGCCTGAAAACGAGCCGGGCAGTTCGATCATGCCGGGCAAGGTCAACCCGACCCAGTGCGAGTCGCTCGCCATGGCCTGCTGCCAGGTGATGGGCAACGACGTGGCGATCGGCATCGGCGGCGCCTCCGGCAATTTCGAATTGAACGTCTGCAAGCCACTTATCGCGCACAACTTCCTGCGCAGCGCCCGCCTGCTCGGCGACGCCATGCGCAGTTTCGACCTCCACTGCGCGCGCGGCATCGAACCGGACCGCGCCCGCATCGCCGACCATCTGTCCCGCTCGCTGATGCTGGTGACGGCCCTCAGCCCCCATATCGGCTACGACCGGGCCGCGGAGATCGCCCGCCGGGCCCACGCCGACGGCAGCACGCTGCGCGAGGCGGCGCTGGCGCTCGGCTATCTGAGCGGCGAGCAATTCGACCGATGGCTGAGCCCGACCGACATGATATGAGGCCATACCGGCGTCGTAGGCTGCGCGGAATGGGACGGTTATACATGACAAATACTGTCAACAATTGTGCTATAGACATAACAGGCTGATCCGCTCCGCCAACGATTCATATCGCCCGAACGCCGCATCGGCTGCGTGAGCGCGAACGGCGAGATCGGTCGTGGCGGGCGGGATACGCCAGCCGAGAGGAGGGCACCATGAAATGTAACGTCGGTGGAATCGATCGGACCGGTCGGATCGTGCTGGGCATCGCCCTGCTGTTGGTGGGCTTGCTGGTGCCCACGCTGGGTCTGGGCTTGCGCATCCTGGCATTCGTGGTCGCCGCGGTCGCCCTGGTGACGGCGGCGGTGCGCTATTGCCCGGCCAACGCATTGCTCGGGATCGACAGCTGCGGGACGGAAAAGGAAGCCGGGGGCGGAACCGCTCCAGGCCGCTAGCGGCATTGATCGGATCTGGCGCCGGCGCGGCTGCGCTGCGTCAACCTGCCGGATCGCCGCCATGGGCGCGTCGCACCCGGGCGGACTTTGGCACAAGGAGTGACGATGGACGCTTTCAGCCGGACTGAAGAGCAGACCCTGGATGGGCTCGACGGCGAGCGTGGGCCTGGCGTCGCGGCCTCGATCCTGGCCCACGGCGAGGATCTTTTCCGCCAGCTGCTCGAACACGCGCCGGATGCCATCCTGATCGTCGACCGCGCGGGCGAAATCGTCTTCGCCAATGCCCAGGCGGTGGGTTGGTTCGGCTATCCGATGGAGGAACTGCTCGGTCGGCCGGTCGAGTTCCTGGTTCCGGACATGCACCGGCCCGACCACCGCAGGCTGCGCGAGCAGTACCAGGCGGAGCCCAGGGTGCGGCCCATGGGCGCGGGCCTGGACCTGCACGTGCGGCGCAAGGACGGTTCCAATCTGGCGGTCGAAATCAGCCTGAGTCCGCTGGAGACGGCGGACGGCCTGCTGGTCACGGCCATCATTCGGGACGTCAGCGAACGGCGCGAGGCGGAGACCCGCATCCGCGAACTGAACGCTCGGCTGGAACAGCGGACGGCCGAACTGGAGGCGATCAACCAGGAACTGGAGGCGTTCAGCTACTCGGTGTCGCACGACCTGCGCGCGCCGTTGCGCGCCGTGGACGGCTTCAGCCAGGCCCTGCTGGAAGACTATGGCGGCCAACTCGACGCCACGGCGCACGACTATCTGGCCCGCATCCGGACCGGCTCGCAGCGCATGGGCCGGCTGATCGACGACCTGCTGAACCTGTCCCGCATCGTCCGCACCGACCTGGCGCCGCCGCAGCGGGTCGACCTGTCCGACATTGCCGAAGGCCTGGCCTCGGAGCTGCGGCAACGCGATCCGGATCGGGTAGTCGAATTCGTCATCCAGCCCGATCTCTGCGTCGAGGGCGACAGCCACCTGTTGCAGGTGGCACTGGAAAACCTGCTCGGCAACGCCTGGAAGTTCACTGCCCGCCGGGCATCGGCGCGGATCGAGTTCGGCGTGCAGGGCGACGCCGAAAACCGCGTCTTCTTCGTCCGCGACAACGGTGCCGGCTTCGACATGGCCTACGCCGGCAAACTGTTCGGCGCCTTCCAGCGCCTGCACGGCACGGCCGAGTTTCCCGGCACCGGGATCGGCCTCGCCACCGTCAAACGGATCATCGCCCGCCACGGCGGCAAGGTCTGGGCGGAAGGCGCCGTCGACGAAGGCGCCACCGTCTATTTCACCCTGAGGGAATGCGGGGCGGCGCCATGACAGCCAAGCGCGCCATCCTGCTGGTCGAGGACAATCCGGATGACGAGGCGCTCACCCTGCGCGCACTGCGCAAGCACAACATCCTGAACGAGGTCGTGGTGGCGCGCGATGGCGCCGAGGCCCTGGACTACCTGTTCGGTACCGGCCCATGGAGCGGCCAGGGTGCGCGGCCGCTGCCCCAGGTGGTGCTGCTCGATCTCAAGCTGCCCAGGATCGAGGGCCTGGAGGTCCTCCGGCGGATTCGTGCCGATGAGCATACCCGGCTCCTGCCGGTGGTGATCCTGACCTCGTCCAACGAGGATAAGGACCGGATCGACGGTTACGGCCTGGGCGCCAACTCCTACGTGCGCAAGCCGATCGACTTCGACCAGTTCGTCGAGGCCGTCAGGCAACTGGGCCTCTACTGGCTGGTCCTGAACGAACACCCGGACGGTAGTCTGCATGGCATCTAGAACGATCCGGGCACTGCTGGTGGAAGACTCCGAGGAAGATGCGCTCCTGCTGCTGCGCGAGCTGCGCAACGGCGGCTACGAACCGGCCAGCGCGCGGGTCGACAACCCGGAGGACTTGCTCGCGGCCCTGCGCCGACAGGACTGGGATGTGGTCTTCACCGACTACACCATGCCGCACTTCAGCGGGATCGACGCGCTGAAGCTGGTGCGGGACCAGGGCTACGCGATGCCGGTCATCTTCGTGTCCGGGACCATCGGCGAGGACCAGGCGGTCGAGGCGATGCGGATGGGCGCCAACGACTACATCATGAAGAACAACCTCAAGCGCCTGCTGCCGGTGGTCGAGCGGGAACGGACCGTAGCCCGCGCCCGCCTGGAAGGCCTCCACGAAGGCGAGCGCCGGCGCGAGATGGAGGCCCGCTACGGGCACGTCCTGGCCACTATGCCCGACGCCATCATCTCCACCGACGACCGGCAGCGGATCACGGTGTTCAACCACGGCGCCGAACACATCTTCGGCTACTCGGCCGAGGAGGTGCTGGGCCAGCCGCTCGACATGCTGCTTCCCGAGCATCTGCGCCAGGCCCATCGCGCCCACGTCCAGGCCTTCGGCGACTCGCCGCTGACCGCGAAGGGAATGAGCGAACGCAGCGAGATCAGCGGCCGCCGCAAGGACGGCAGCCTGTTCCCGGCCCGGGCCAGCATCTCCAAGCTGGTCGAGGAAAACGGTATGGCCTACACCGTCATCCTGAACGACGTGACCGTGCAGAAGCAGAACGAGGAGCGGATCCGTTATCTGGCCCATTACGACACGCTCACCGGCCTGCCCAACCGGGTCCTGTTCGGCGACCGCCTGGAGCAGGCCATCGCCGAGGCCGAACGCCGGGGCCGCATCGTCGGCCTGGCCCTGCTCGACCTCGACCGCTTCAAGACCATCAACGACACACTGGGCCACGGCGCCGGCGACGCACTGCTCCAGAACGTCTCCCGCCGGCTGGTCGGCTGCGTGCGCCAGGACGACACCGTGGCCCGGCTGGGCGGCGACGAGTTCGCGGTGATCCTCGCCGACGTGGCCCAGCCGGGCGACGTGGCCCGCATCGCCGGGTCGATACTGGACGGCTTCGCGCCGCCGTTTTCGGTGATGGGGCGGGAATTGTTCATGGCTGCCAGCATGGGGATCAGCCTGTATCCGCTCGACGGCCAGGAGATCGACGTGCTCATGAAGAACGCCGACGTGGCCATGTACCGGGCCAAGGAATCCGGGCGCAGCGCCTATCAGTTCTACGAATCGGCCATGACCGCCCAGGCGGCGCAGCGGCTGGCGCTGGAGAACGACCTGCGCCGGGCGGTCGAGCGCGGCGAACTGCGGCTGTTGTTCCAGCCTCAGGTGGCCCTGGCCACCGGCCGCCTGGATGCCTTCGAGGCCCTGGTGCGCTGGCAGCATCCGGAGCGCGGCCTGATGTCCCCGGGCAGTTTCATCCCCCTGGCCGAGGAAAACGGCCTCATCGTCCCGATCGGCGAATGGGTGCTCGAACAGGCTTGCGTCTGCAGCAGGCGCTGGCAGGACGCCGGCCTGCCTCCGGTCAAGGTGGCGGTCAACGTGTCGAGCCGGCAGTTCCTGAAGAGCCACCTGTTCGAGATCGTCGACAATGCGTTGCGCCGGACCGGCCTGGAGCCGCGCTGGCTGGAACTGGAGATCACCGAGAGCATGCTCATGCAGGACGAGGCGGCCGCGATCGACACCATCCGGCGGATCAACCGGCTGGGCGTCAATTTCGTGCTGGACGACTTCGGCACGGGCTACTCCAGCCTGTCCAGGCTGAAGCGCTTCCCTTTGACCACCCTGAAGATCGACCAGTCCTTCATCGCGGACATCCCGGACGACGCGGGCGACGCGGCGATCGTCCGTTCCATCGTCTCCATGGGCCATGGCCTCGGCATCCGGGTCCTGGCCGAAGGCGTCGAAACCGGGGCGCAGGCGGAGTTCCTGCGCGAGGTCGGCTGCGACGTGATCCAGGGCTTCCACTACGGCGAGCCGCTGACCCCGGACAGTGTCGCCAGCCTGTTGCAATCGGAACTGATCCGGCCCTGAGCCGAAATAGGCTCCAAAGAGGCAGGGCCTAGGTTGCCGCCGGACGTTCTCGGCGGTCAGGGCGACTGGGGCAATTGCAGCACCCCGGTATTGAAGTTGTATTCGAACAGATCGCCGTACCGTCCCCACTCGATGGCGATCCGCAGGACGCGTTCGGCCTCCGCCTCGTCGAGCGTGAAATGCAGCAGGCGCAGGAACAGGTTTTCGTGCAGATCGCCGGACGGGTCCTGCTCCAGGCCGCGGCGGATGTAGGCGACCAGGGGAACGTGTTCCAGCACTTGCGCGCCGAACAGGGCCTTGCGTTCGGCCGCTTCGGCGTTGAAATAGCGGCTGCCGAGGGGCGTCACGGTGATGTCGCCGTATTCGAGGCTGGCGAAGCCGAGCAGGGCGAGCGCCGCGGCGATGTCGAGCAGTTCCTGGTCGGAGAATTCGGTGTCCTCGGCGAGCAGGGGCAGGTCCGCCTTGCCGGAGTAGGGTTCCTCCATCAGCAGTTCGAGGACCGCCTCCAGGTGCGACACGCCCGCGTTCGGCAGGCGATCGCCGACCTGCAGCTTGGCTTCCTTGCTGGCCGCGCGTTCGGCGCGCGTCGTCTTCGCCGTCATCAGGCCGTAGACGGTGTCGATGTAGGAACGGACCCGCTGGCTTTCGACGTCGCGCGGCAGGGGCAGCGGGATGTGGAGTTCGTCGCGGACCCGGCCCGGGTTGCTGCCGAACACGAGCACCCGGTCCGCCATCATGACCGCGTCCTCGATGTTGTGGGAGACGACGAGGATGGCCTTGGTCGGAATCGCCTTGCTGGTCCAGAGCGAGAGGATGTCGTCGCGCAGCCTCTCGCCGGTCAGGACATCGAGTGCGGAGAAGGCTTCGTCCATGAGCAGCACTTCGGGCTCCATGACCAGGGCACGGGCGATGCCGACCCGCTGCCGCATGCCGCCGGAAAGCTCGCGCGGCAGTGCGCCTTCGAAGCCCGACAGGCCGATCAGTTCGATCGCCGCCAACGCGCGCCGCGCCCGTTCGGCGGCCTCCATCCCCTGTGCCTCCAGGCCGATTTCGACGTTCTTCTGGACGGTCAGCCAGGGAAAGAGCGCGAACGACTGGAAGACCATGCTGATGCCGCGCGCCGGGCCGTACAGGGGCAGGCCGCGATAGTTCACCTCGCCGCCGTCGACGCCGATCAATCCGGCCATGATCCGCAGCAGCGTGGATTTGCCCGAGCCGGACTGGCCGAGCAGGGCGACGATTTCGCCTTCCCTGAGCGTGAAGTCGACCTTGTCGAGGACGGCGCGGGCGGTGCCGTCGGCGGAGCGGAAGGATTTGTCGACGGCCTTGAGTTCGATGATCGGTGTGGTCATGGCGCGGGTCAGAAATGCAGACGGTTTTCGGCCATGCGATACAGCCGCCGCCAGATGAAGTGGTTGAATCCCATCACGAATACGCACATGACGCCGATGCCGAGCGCGATCCGGGGAAAGTCGCCGTGCGAGGTCATCTCGGCGATGTAGCTGCCCAGGCCATGGGCCTTGAGGGTGGTGCTGCCCCAGCTGACGTACTCGGACACGATGCTGGCGTTCCACGAGCCGCCGGAGGCGGTGATGGCGCCGGTGACGAAGCTGGGGAAGATCGCCGGCAGAAGGTAGCGGCGCCATTTGAGCCAGCCGGTCAGGCCGAAATTCTGGGCGGCGAAATGCAGCTCGGTGGGGATGGTCGTGGCGCCGGCGATGACGTTGAACAATAGATACCACTGCGTGCCGAGGATCATCAGCGGGGAAAGCCAGATGTCCGGGTTCAGGTGGAAGCGCACGATCGCCATGACCGCGACCGGGAACATGAGATTGGCCGGGAAGGCGGCGAGGAACTGGGCCACGGCCTGTATCCGCTCGGCGTAGCGGGGATTCATGCCGATCCAGATGCCGATCGGAATCCAGATCAGGGCGGCGATGAAGATCAGGACGACGACCCGGGCCATCGTATAGAGTCCGAGCACGAACACCCGTCCGACCTCGGACCAGCCGACCTCGGAGTGGATGAAGTGGACCAGCGTCCAGACGGCGTAGAAGACGGCGGCGGCGATCACGGCATCCCAGATGCGCTGGGCGGCGGCGCTTTGGGCCTGCGGCCGGGCACGGACGGAGGTGCCGTCGTATTGCAGGCGGAACCGGGAAAACGACCGTTCCAGCATGCGGATCAAGGAATGGGCCATGGCCTGGGTCCGCTGGGTGCGGTGCAGCCAGTTCAGCAGCCAGGATTCCGGCATCTTTTCGTGGCCGGCTTCCTCGAACCGGAACTTGTCGGCCCAGGCCACCAGCGGGCGGAAGAAAAGCTGGTCGTACAGCATGATGCCGATCAGCATGACGCCGATGGCCATGCCGATGGCGTGCAGGTCGCGGGCCTCGATGGCCAGCGCGATGTAGGAGCCGATGCCGGGCAGCTTGATGTTCTGGTTGGAGACGGAGATGGCCTCGGAGGCCACGACGAAGAACCAGCCGCCCGACATCGACATCATCATGTTCCACACCAGGCCGGGTATGGCGTAGGGCAGTTCCAGACGCCAGAAACGCTGCCAGCTCGACAGCTGGAATACCCGGGAGGCCTCCATCAACTCGGCCGGCACGGTCCGGAAACCCTGGTAGGCGCTGAATGCCATGTTCCAGGCCTGGGACGTGAAGATGGCGAAGATGGCGGCCAGCTCCACCCCGAACAGGTTGCCCGGAAACAAGGCGATGAAGCCGGTGACCGTGATCGACAGGAAACCCAGGATGGGAATGGATTGCAGGATGTCGAGCAGCGGGACCAGCACCTTCTCGGCGGTCTTGTATTTCACGGCCAGCGCGGCGAAGACGCAGCTGAACACCAGCGAGGCGGCCAGCGCGATGAACATGCGCAGCGTGGTGCGCAACAGGTAGTAGGGCAGGTTGATCGGGTCCAGCGACAGCGGGATGGTGTCGCCGACCTGGTAGGGCCGGGCCATCTGCTGGGCGCCATAGGCGAGCAGGACCAGCAGCGCGAGGATGAGCGGCAGCAAGGCCCAGTCCCAGCGGTTGCCGCCGGCCTCGACGACCTGCTTGGGGAAGAACAGTTTGGGGTTGAGCATCGACGTGGGCCGCCGCGATCCGCCTGGGGGCGCGTCAGCCGAGCGTGAACACGAACAGCGAGGCCAGCAGGCAGTAGCCGCCGAACAGGTGCCAGCGGCCCTGGTCGAGCCAACGGGAGAGCCAGCGCAGTGCCGCCAGGCCGGCCAGGAAGCTCAGCGCCATGCCGAGCAGGCTTGATCCGACCATGCCCCACAGGGCGGTGCCGTGGCCGGCCAGGGCCTGATGCTGCGCGGCGTAGGCGCGATAGGCCTCCTTGGCGATCACGGCCGGCGTCAGCACCACGGCGAGCGCGAAGCTGAATTCCTCGGCGCGCTGGCGGGCCACGCCCATCGCCAGGCCGGTCGAGATGGTGGCGCCGGAGCGGGAGAAGCCCCGGAAGGGCAGGCACAGGCCTTGCACGGCGCCGATCCAGGCCGCGGTGCGCAATGGGATGTCCTCCCTGCCGGTGGCGGCGAAGCGCGACGAGACGATGATCAGTAGCCCGGCTGCGGCGAGGCCGCCGGCGATCAGCCGGGTGTCGCCGAACAATTGCTCGATCTCGAAGCCCGGCGCGTTGCCGGCGACCACGTGCTTGATCAGGTACAGCAGGGCGAGGCCGACCGCGCCGGTGCAGGCCGTGGCGACGACGAGGCGGGCCGCGCTGGCCCGGAATGCCGCCCGCGAGCTGAAGTAGGTGGCCAGCCAGGCACGCCAGAAATAAGCGATGACGGCGAACATCGTCCCCGTGTGCAGCATCACGAGCAGGAGCGTCATCTGCGGCAGGGTGGGATCGAGGCCCATCAGCTTCTCGGCCACGATGACGTGGGCGGAGCTGGAGACCGGCAGGAGTTCGGCGGCGCCCTGGACGACGGCGAGTACGAGCAACTGGAAGAAGTGCATGGCGGTTCTCGATGGATATCGGTTTGGTTTGCGATTATGCCTTTGGGCCGTGACAGGCGGTTGACTGGGTTCGGGGTGCCGGCCTCAGCGGCCCGCCGCGCCGCCCGTGGCCAGTTGGCAAACGGTTTCCGGGAAGCTGCCGCCCTTGACCGTGACCGTCTTCGCGCTGTCGTCCAACACGGTCGTGGGCGGCGTGAAGCCGAGCGCCGGGGTGCCGGGCGGCTGCGGTTTCCAGGTGATGGCGTTCCGGTTCAGGACACCTGAAAGCTTGACGCTGTCGGCCTGGAACCGTATCTGCATGGAGCCGTGGTGGTAGTAGACCACGCTGTCGTATACGCCGCATTGGAACGGCTGGAGCGGATCCGGGGTCGGCGCCACCGAGAAGTCGGGCGTATGGGTAACGTCGGTCGTGGAGTCGTCTTTTTCGGTGACCACGGACATCACCATCACCAGCAGCGTGACGACGACGGCCAGGCCGAGCGCCACCTTGATGTCCCACAGCGCGGTTGCTGTGGCGGGGGCCGGTTGCGCGTCCAGCTCGGCATCCGGCTGCCCGGCCGGAGCGGCCGTCCGCTGGCGGTCGCCGATCAGGATGTCGTGCTCGTCGTCCATCAACGTCGCTTCGTCGCGGCTCTGGATCGGCACCACCGCCGGAATGGCCGTGGCTTCCCCGGCGGGCTCCACGGCGGCTTCCACAGTGGCTGGTGCGGTTGGGTCCGGGCGGTCTTCGATCACGCTTTCCTCGGCGGGCCGGCTTGGGGTCCACAGCATGGGCAGCCTGAGCGATTGGCGGGGCTGCGGCCCGAGCAGACGCCGTTCCGCCACGAGGCGCCGGCTTTGCATCACGGCCAGCAGGGCGGTCGCCAGCGGCACGACCAGGGTCAAGGCCGGCGATTGGGTGTCGACCCAGCCGGCGATCAGCGGGTCGGTGACGGCGATGCCGCCGGCGACCCAGCCGAGCAAGGCCCCGCCCAGCGTGATCAGCCCGGGCATCTCGTCCATCAGCCTGGACAGCAGGCCGCTGCCGAAGATGAGCAAGGGCACGCTCAGGAGCAGGCCCAGGCCCAGGAACAGGAAGGAGCCATGCGAAACCGCCGCCAGGGCCACGACGTTGTCCAGGCTCATGACCAGGTCGGCGGCGACGATGGTCATCACCGCGGCCGACAGGGTGTGGTTGGCGGAGCCTTCCTGGTTCTCCGCAATCTCCTCTTCTTCGGTCATCAGGTCGATGGCGATCAGCAGCAGGGCGATGGCGCCGATGATCTTCAACAGCGGCAGCAGGAGGACAAGATTGACGGTCAGGCTCAGGATCAGCCTGAGCAGGATGCCGGCGCCCGCGCCATAGATCATGGCCTGGCGCCTCTGCTTGGCCGGCAGGCTGCGGCAGGCGAGGGCGATCACCACGGCGTTGTCGCCGCTCAGCAGGAGGTCGACCAGGAACACCTGCAGCGAGATGCCGAAGAACTGGAACGTGCCGTCAATGCCCATCTGCCTGGATTCCGTTCAATGTGATTTTCCTGGCTGCGAAAGCCTGGTTGGGCCGTATCGATTCATCAAAAGAGAATTTCGTAGGCCCCGACAAAGATCAGGATCAAGCCGGAGACCAAGGCGGCCGACTTGCCCAGCCAACGTACACCCGACTGACCCAGATAGATGCCGGTCCAGATCGTGATGATGCTGATGAGGAAAACCGTCGCCGTCATGAGATAGATGTTCAGGTGCAATATCCCTGCCCCGACCCCGTTTGGGAAGTTGTTGATGGTCAGTCCGAGCGCCAGCGCCGTCGCCTCTTTGAGGTCGATATGCCCGGAAAAGTCCCAGTCGGCAGTGAACGGGTTGTTGAGGATTCGAACGATTTGGTGGAAGCCGAATCTGGAACGCCCGGCTTCGGCAACCGGTTGTTTTACCTCCCGTTCCTCGACCCGGTGCATGATTTTCTCTTGATAGATGATCCAGAGTCCGGCAGCGATGATGATGCCGCCGCCCAGCAAGCCGGCCGTCCTTTCGCTTATGAAATGGTACATGGCCTCGCCGAGGAACACGGACAGGAAAGTCCCCAGGGAGGTGACCAGGGCGATGAGGAGGTTGGAGGCGAAGGGAATATTGATCCTCCGGACGCCGTAGGAAGTGCCCACCCCGATATTGTCCAGATTGCTGGACAGCGCGATCAGGAAGATGGAAAGCAATGCCGGGATCATCGGCCTGCCCCGCTCCGAGCGATGCCGATGGCGCGCTCGGCGGACATGGCCGCCGAAGGCTTCCGGACAACGTTATTGGACGCAGTCATGCCGGCGTTATCGCTTCCCGGCCGCCGGACCGTTCTTGAGGGTGCGCAGGAAATCGACATTGGGCGAGAGCAGCAGCGTCGGCGCCGAGTCGGCCAGTGCGCCGCCATAGGTCTTCAGCGAGCGGTAGAACTTGTAGAAACGGGGATCCTTGCTGTAGGCGGTGGTCAGGATCAGGTTCGCCTGGGCGTCGGCCTCGCCGCGCGTGATGTCGGCCTGGCGCTGCGCCTCGGACAGGATGACGGTGCGCTGGCGGTCGGCCTCCGCGGTGATCTGCTGCGCCCATTCCGCGCCCTGGGCGCGCAGCTGCTTGGCTTCGCGCTGGCGTTCCGATTTCATCCGGTCGTAGATGGCCTCGCTGGTCTCCGGCGGCAGGTCGGCCCGGTGGAAGCGGATCTCGGCGATCGTGATGCCCAGCGGGGCTACCCGGGCGGCGACTTCCTTCCGGATGGCGCCGATCATCGCGATCCGCTTGGTCGACAGGAGATCGGACAGGCTGACCTGGCCCAGCTCCCGGCGCAGGGAGGTGCTCACGATCTGGGTCAGGATGGCCCGTGCCTGTTCCATCGTGTGCACGGCCTGGTAGAAGCGCAGCGGATCCGAAATGCGGTAGATCGTGTAGGGGTCGATCTCGACGCGCTTCTGGTCGCCCAGGATGACCTGCTCGGAACTGGGTTCCATGAACTGCAGCCGATTGTCGAAATAGACCACCGAATCGATGAACGGCTGCTTGAAGTGCAGCCCCGGGACGGCGACCACGCGCTGCGGGGCGCCGAGCCTGACCACCAGCGCCGCCTGCTTCTCGGAGAGCGTGTAGAAGCAGGCGGACAGGGTCCAGAGCGCCGCGAGGAGGGCCAGGATCGCCGCCAGCTTGAGCTGCTTGGTCATGGTGCCTTCCCCTTCGCCGGTGCGGCGGCCTGGTCGTTGAGCTGCATGTAGGGGACGAGGCTCGCGCCGCCCTTGCCGGTGGCGTCGACCATGACCCGCTTGGCCTTCCTGAGCATGGCGTCGACGCCGTCGAGATAGAGGTGCCAGGCGGTCACGTCCCGGTGCTTGACGTAGCTGTCGTAGAGGGCGACGAAGCTCTTCGCCTCGCCCTGGGCCAGGTTGACCACCTGCGCCTTGTAGGCCTCGGCATCCTGGCCGATCTTGATCGCCTCGCCCTGGGCCTTGGGCAGGATGTCGTTGCTGTAGGCCTGGGCCTCGTTGCGGGCCCGCTCCTGGTCGGCGCGGGCGCGCTGGACGTCGTTGAACGCATCGATCACCTCGGCCGGCGGGTCGACGCGCTGGAGCTGGACCTGGGTGACCAGGACGCCGGCGTGCTCGCCGTCGAGGATGGCCTGCAGCAGGTCGCGGGTCTGGTCGGCCACCTGCTGGCGTTGGTCCGTCATCGCCGCCTGCATCGGCGTGCGGCTGACGATCTCGCCCAGGGCGCTTTCCGCCGCGACCTTGACGTTGAGTTCGGGGTTCTTGACGCTGAACAGGAACTGGCCCGCGTCCTTGATCCGCCACGATACCGAGCAGTCCGCCTCGACGATGTTGATGTCGCCGGTCAGCATCTGGCGGGAATGCGGATCGTCCGTGGTCAGCGTGCCGCCGCCGAGGCGCACTTCGTTGATCTGCGTCACCTTGGGCAGCATGACGGTTTCCACGGGATAGGGCAGGTGGTAGTGGAGGCCGGGTTCCTGGGTGTCGATCCATTTGCCGAAGCGCAGCACGACGCCCTGTTCGTCGGGCTGAACCTTGTAGATCCCGGAGGTCAGCCAGATAATGGCCAGAAGCGGCAGCCAAAGGCGCCAGCCCTTGCCTTGAAGTCCCAGGATGCGCATTTTCTCGGCCAGGAATTCACCGACCCGGCCGATCGCGCTCGGTTTGCCGTCCTGGGCTTCAACAGGCGGGGATTGATCGTTTTTTTCCATTGTGTAGCGTCGGGTAGTGTTGCATGCCGGGGCGTCGTCGACCGGCATGACCGGGACGAAACCGGGCTGGAGGGCCGTCGCGCCTTGGTCGGCGGGACGAAACGCCCGCGCGGAAGGCTCGCTGCGGATTCCGGCCCGTTCGGGAACGGGCCGAACGAAACTACAGACCCGGAATCTACTCGAACGGAGCTTACAAAGTTCTTTCAAGTGCGCCGGGCGCACGATTACGGAGCAGTAAACGAATGCGGGTTTTTTTGGTAGAGGACGATGCCGAGTTGCGCGACACGCTGCAATTCGCCCTGCGCAACGCAGGCCATGGCGTGGATGCGGTCGGCGACGGCGTGGCCGCCGACGTCGCGCTCACGACGGGCAGATACGATCTGGTCGTCCTGGACATCGGCCTGCCCAGGATGAACGGCATCGAATTGCTGCGCCGGCTGCGCGAGCGCGGCAACTGGACGCCGGTTCTCATCCTGACCGCGCGCGAAGGCGTCGACCACCGGGTCGCCGGACTCGATTCGGGCGCCGACGACTACCTCACCAAGCCGTTCGAACTCAAGGAACTGGAAGCGCGCGTGCGGGCACTGCTGCGCCGGGCTGCAGGCGGCAGGGACATCCTGTGCAACGGGCCGTTGCGTTTCGACACGGTCAACCGCCAGGTGACCTTTTCGGGAAACGTCCTCGGTTTTTCGAGCCGGGAATTGGCCATCCTGGAAGGCCTCATGCTGCGCACGGGGCAGGTGGTCCTGAAAAAGCGGCTGGTCCATCAACTCGGCGATTGGGAAGGCGAGATCGGCAGCAACGCCATCGAGGTGTATATCCACCGGCTGCGGAAGAAGCTTTCGCCCTACGGCATCCAGATCCATACCGTGCACGGCCTCGGCTACCTGCTCGAAGCGCTCAATGAAAACTGACCGCCCCTCCTTGCGGCAGGTGCTGCTCGGCTGGCTGTTCCTGCCCATCGTGCTGCTGGCCGGCGTCTGGGCCTGGTCGTCCTACGGCGTCGTCCTGCATTTCGCGAACCGGGTCTACGACTGGGAGCTGGGCGATTCCGTGCTCAGCCTGGCGCGGCAGGTCGACAGTACCGCGCCGGGGCGCGGCATCGATCTGCCCAGGGCGGTCGGCAGGATGATCGAGTTCGATCAGTATGACCGCGTCTACTACAGCATCTCCGATCCGTCCGGGCGCTTGTTCGCGGGCAACGCCGACTTGCCCATCCACCCCGGCGTGGGGAATGCCGGAACGGTTCGCTTTTACGACGATCTCATCGACGGCAGGCCGGTCAGGCTGGCCGAATATCGGCAGGCGGGGCCCGGAGGGACGCTCTACGTCCGGGTCGCCGAGACCCTCAACAAGCGGCGTAGCCTCGCCCGGGAAGTGATGTTCTTCATGGCGCTGCCGCAATTGATGTTCATCCTGCTCATCGCCCTCCTGGTGTGGGTCGGGATCGGTCGTGCGGTTGCGCCGTTCAGGCGCATCCGGGATGCCATCCAGCAACGCAACCCGCGCGACCTGACGCCGATCGACGACCGCCACCTTCCGGCCGAGGCCTATGAGCAGGTGAACGTCATCAATGCGCTCATGGCGCGCCTGGGACAGGTGCTGGCGCTGCAAAAGGAATTCATCGCCGACGCGACGCATCAGCTGCGCACCCCGGTGACGGTGCTGCGCACCCAGACCGAACTGGCGCTCAAGACGAACTCGCCCGGGGATCTGCACACGCTGGTGCAAGGCATGGATCGCGCCACGGCCCGGCTGTCGCGGCTGACCAATCAGCTGCTCAACCTCGCCCGGGCCGAAGCCGGCCTGCAGGGCCTGGTCGAGAGCGCCGCCGTGTCCGTCACCGACGTGGTCGAGGAAGTGTCGGCGGCGCTGGCCCCGGCAGCGTTGGCGAAGGAGATCGGCATCCACGTCCATGTCCCCCCGGGTGACGCGATGGTCAATGGCGACCGCCGCATGCTCGAGGAAATGGTGAGCAACGTCGTCGACAATGCGATCCTCTACACGCCGTTCGGCGGCCGGGTCGATATCACGGTCAGTTGCGCGGACAGCGGGGTGGCGCTGGTCGTCGCCGACAACGGGCCGGGCATCCCCGAGGCCGAACGGGAGATGGTGTTCCGGCGTTTCTACCGAGGCGAGCATGCGCTCGCCGAAGGCAGCGGCCTGGGGTTGGCCATCGCCCATGAAATCGCCGTGTTGCACAAGGGGGGCATCACGCTGTCCGAGGGACGGGGCGGGGCCGGTCTGGCGGTGCGCATCGAAATGCCGGCCCTGTCGGCCGAGCCGGACTGATTCGTCATGCCCGCGAAGGCGGGCATCCAGCCCTTTGATGCGACGGGGCTCCCGCCTTCGCGGGAGCGACGAAACCAAATAAATCAGCGACGCCTAGCCCTTGGCTTCGCTCGGTGTCGCAGTCTGAGGAATGGCCCAGCGGCCCTTGCCCAGGAATTTCTCCAGCTCGGCGGCGGGCAGCGCGCGGCTGATGTGGTAGCCCTGCACGATGTCGCAGTTCAGCGCGGTCAGTTCCTTCATGATCTTGGCGTTCTCGACGCCTTCGGCAACGACCTTGAGGCCCAGGTTGTGGCCCAGCTCGATGGTCGAGCGGACGATGACCTCGTCGTCCTTGTTGGCCAGCATGGCCATGACGAACGAGCGGTCGATCTTGATCTCGTCGACCGGCAGCTGGCGCAGGCGGGCGAGCGAGGAGTGGCCGGTGCCGAAGTCGTCGATCGAGCAGCCGAAGCCGAAGCTGCGCACTTCGGCCAGGATGCTGTTGATGCGGTCGTAGTCGCCCAGGAAGATGTTCTCGGTGATCTCCAGCACCAGGCCGTGGGCGTTCCGATGGTGGTCGAAGAGGGCGGAAAGCTCGGACAGGAAACGGTTGTCCATCACCACGCTGAGCGGGACGTTGACCGCGATGCGGATGTCCCAGCCGCGTTTGAGCCAGCGCTCGCGCTGTTCCATGGCGGTGCGCAGCGCCCAGTAGGTGAAACTGGCGATGAGGCCGGTCTGTTCCAATGCGCCGATGAACATGTCGGGCGGGACGGCGACGCTGTTGCCGCGCTGCCAGCGGGCCAGGGCCTCGACGCCGTCGATGCGGCCGTGGGCGAGATCGATCTTGGGCTGGTAGTGCAGTTCGAATTCCTGGTTGGCGAGCGCCTTGCGCAGGTCCTGCAGCAGGGCCAGGCGGCCGGGGCCGTCGACGTTGAGGTGCTGGTCGAAGATGCGGATGCCGCTCTTGTCCCGCTTGGCGGCGACCATGGCCTCGTCGGCATGCTTGAACAGGGTCGAGATGTCGTCGCCGTGTTCCGGGTAGAGCGCGATGCCGACGGCCGAGGTGACGACCATCTCCCGCCCGGCCAGCGTGACCGGCTGGCTCAGCAGGTCGAGGATCTTTTCCGCGGTTTCCCGGGCCTGCGCCTCGTCGGCCTGCACCAGCAGGGCGAATTCGTCGCCCGACATGCGGCCCAGGATGTCGTTGTCGTCGGCGATGATGTGGAGCTGGGTCGCGGTGATCGTCAGCAGGTCGTCGCCGACTTCGTGGCCGAGGTTGTCGTTGATTTCCTGGAAGCGGTCGATGTCGATGATCAGCAGGGCGAGCTTGGTGTGGTTGGCCGCCGCGAGATTGAGTTCGTGGCTGAAGCGGTCGAGGAACAGCGTGCGGTTGGGCAGCGAGGTGAGCGGGTCGTAGAGCGACAGGTATTCGAGTTCGTGGTTGACCGCGTTGAGCCGCTTGTTGACCCGCTGCAGTTCGCTTTGGGCATCCTCGGAGGCCTGGCGGGCCTGTTCGACCAGTTCCATCGCCATGGCGTTTTCGATGGCGATGGCCGCCTGGCCGGCGAACAGCTCGAGCAGGCGCAAGTCGTTTTCGGTGAACTCCTCGCCGTTCAGCTTGTTCATGGCGGCGATGCCGCCCAGGAAGTGTCTGCGGCCGACCAGCGGCACCATGAGCAGGGTGCCGGCATCCTTTTCCCAGCGGTTGCGTTCCTGAGGCGAAAGCTCGGCCAGCGCGCCGCGCCACCAGGGTTTCTGGTGCTTCCAGACCCAGCCGCAGATGCCGAAGTCGATGGGCAGCGATTCGCCGATGGTCTCCTCCGCATTCTTGCCGGCCCCGGCCCGGTAGGTGTATTCGGCGCACGCGGCATTGAGGATGGGGACCAGCACGGTTTCGGTCTGGAGCAGGTCCTGGGCGTGTTTGGCGATCAGGTCGAGCACCCGGTCCAGGTCGAGCTCGCTGCCGATCGCCTGGGTGGTCTCCCGCAGCAGGGCGATCTCATAGTCGCGTTGGCGCAATTGCGCCTCGAGCTCGGCGAGCTTCTCCTCGGTGGTCAACGAATCAGGCATCTTGTCGTTCATGTCGTTGGCGATGCTGTTCCGGTTTGTGCCGGCCGATCTGGACGGGATCGGCCGGGGCGGGTCAGAAGCTGCCCTGGATGGCGTCCTTGACGATGCCCGAGAGCAGGTCGTCCACACCCTTCAATGCCTTGTCGGTGGCCTTGCTGGTGTTGAACGCCACTGGCTTGCGGTAGGCCACGAAGACCCGGCCCTTGGCGGACGGGGTGGTGTAGATGGAGATGATGTAGGGGCAGAACACGATGTTGGACGGATCGGCCTTCATCATCTCGCGCGACAGGGCGGCCTTGCAGAATTCGACCTGCTCGGCCTGGTCGTAGACCTCGGTGGTGTCGCCGACCGCAGCGCCGGTGCGGGTCAGCATGTCGCCGATGTGGTTGGTGTGGGTGACCTTCAGGCCGCGGTTTTCGATGGCCATGACCAGATCCTGCTTCACGTCCTCGAATTTGCCCTGCTTGCTCATGACGACCATGTGTTCGGTCGCCTGGGCGCTGGTGGACAGGAAGGTGCCGAGCAGGAAAAGAGCCAGCAGTTTTTTCATGAAGCCTCCATGGCAAGTGCTGTGGGTTCGCTGTGGATCGGTCCGAACCGGGAGATTACGGTCCAGCTTAATGATTAATCCGACGGGCGTAAATCCCCAGTTAAGAAATCAACTTTTGGGCCGGATACGGTCGCCACGGCAGGTGGCTGGCGGTTCGGCCTCCGCCGGATGGCAAGAGAGGCCGCATGCAACCGGCCGGCCCGCACTGCCATCCGGGCTTCCAGCCCGGATGGACCGCAAACCGGCGGTTCAGTTCCGGCCGGGAATTCAGACGCCCTGTTTCAGGCTGGCTTCGATGAAGTCGTCGAGATCGCCGTCGAGCACGGCCTGGGTGTTGCCGACTTCGTGGTTGGTGCGCAGATCCTTGATCCGGCTCTGGTCGAGCACGTAGGAGCGGATCTGGTGGCCCCAGCCGATGTCGGACTTGGCGTCCTCCAGCTTCTGCTGTTCGGCTTGGCGCTTGCGCAGTTCCAGTTCGTACAGCCGGGCGCGCAGCATGGACCAGGCCTCGTCCCGGTTGCGGTGCTGGGAACGGTCGTTCTGGCACTGGACCACGATGCCGGTCGGGATGTGGGTCAGGCGCACCGCGGAGTCGGTCTTGTTGATGTGCTGGCCGCCGGCGCCGGAGGCCCGGTAGGTGTCGGTGCGGACGTCGGCCGGGTTGATGTCGATCGCGATGCTGTCGTCCACCTCCGGGTAGACGAAGACCGAGACGAAGCTGGTGTGGCGGCGGGCGTTGGAATCGAACGGCGACTTGCGCACCAGGCGGTGCACGCCGGTCTCGGTGCGCAGGTAGCCGTAGGCGTAGTCGCCGTCGATGCGGATGGTGGCGCTCTTGATGCCGGCCACGTCGCCTTCCGACTCTTCCATCAGCTCGGCCTTGAAGCCTCGGCGCTCGCAGTATTTCAGGTACATCCGCTCCAGCATCTGGGCCCAGTCCTGGGCCTCGGTGCCGCCGGCGCCGGACTGGATTTCCAGGAAGCAGGGATTGGGGTCCATCGGGTTCGAGAACATGCGGCGGAACTCCAGGCCGCCGACCTGCTTCTCGATCGCCGCGGCGTCGCCGATCAGCGATTCCAGGGTGTCGTCGTCGCCTTCCTCGCGGGCCAGGTCGAACAGCTCGGCGGCCGAGGCCAGCTCGCCGTCGATCTTCTCCAGGGTCAGCACCACTTCCTCCAGGGCGCGGCGCTCCTTGCCGATCTCCTGGGCCTTCTTGGGGTCGTCCCAGAGGCTCGGGTCCTCGGCGATGCGGACGACTTCGTTCAGGCGGTCGCGTTTACCGGGGTAGTCAAAGATACCCCCGTAGTTCCTGGGCCCGTTCGGCCAGATCGGCGAGTTTGGCTTCGAGTTGGTTGAGGCGTTCGGCTTCCATGAGAATTCCTGGCGATCAATGCGGTAAACGGCGGATTATAGTCGTTCGCGCTTTCCCGCCGAAACCGGCGTGGGCACCGGTCGTCTCAGCCGGGCGAGACCAGCCAGCCCAGGATGCTGCCCAGGGCGACCGCGACGAAGCCGGGCAGCGCCCGCCGGGCCAGGTGGCCGCCGCCGATCACCAGGGTCAGGCCGCTCTTGAATGCGATGTTGGCCAGCAGGGCCAGCAGGATGGCGGTGGCCGCCTGATGGCCGGTCAGGGTGCCGAGGCCGAACAGGCGCAGGCTGGACAGGGTGGTGGCGTCGACGTCGGTCAGGCCCGAGACCAGGGCGACGGCGTAGACGCCGCGGCTGCCGGCCAGGTCGGACAGCCAGGCCGAGGCCAGCAGGACGCCGGCGTAGAGCAGGCCGAAGGTCACGGCGGCGCGGATCTCGGTCGGATTCTTCACCTCCAGCTTGGGCGCCTCAGGCCGGCTTTCCATGGGCCGCCAGACGACGAAATAGAGCGCGACCAGGCCGGCCGCGGCGCCGCCGCCGAGGATGGTCAGCATGCTCGGCAGCATGGCCGGGGCGACCACGGCGACCTCGATGCCGAGCCGGATCATGACCATCCAGTTGGCGAGCAGGATGACCAGGGTGGCCATGCCCACCAGGGCCGGGTCGGCCCGGCCGTGGCGGGAGAAGGCGAGGGTGGTGGCGGTGCTGGAGGCGATGCCGCCGAACAGGCCGGTGAGCAGGGCGCCGTGGCGCTGGCCGACGATGCGCAGCGCGGCGTAGCCGGCCAGGGAAAGACCGGAGATCAGCACCACCATCCACCAGATCTGGTAGGGGTTGAGCACGCCGTAAGGGCCGAAGCCGCGGTCGGGCACCACCGGCAGGATGACCACGGACAGCACCGCGAACTGGAGGATCGAGACCAGGTCGAGCCGCGACAGCTTCTGGCTGATGCCGCGCATCTCGGCCTTGAAGTAGAGCAGGATCGTGGTCAGCACGGCCAGGGTGACCGCCAGCTGGGTGTAGTCGTACCAGACCAGGGCGCCCAGGCCGTAGCAGACCACCACGGCGGCGACGGTGGTGGTGCCGGGATCTTCCTCGTCCTCGTCCTTGGCGTAGGCCGCCACCATCATGCCGCCCAGGACCAGCAGGCCGGCGCCCAGCAGCCAGGGCGCGCCGGTCTTGTCGGAGAGCAGGGCGGCCAGGGTGCCGGCCATGGCGACCAGGGTGAAGGTGCGCAGGCCGGCCTTGGCGGTGGGGTTGCGCTCCCGTTCCAGGCCGATCAGCAGGCCGATGGCCAGGCTGGTGAGGAAATGGGCGAGGGGCGCGAGTTCGGGCGAGTCGAAGGAGAACATAAGTCCGGGCGGCGTTGGTCTACGGCGGATTGTAGACCGTGAACGCCGCCCGGGGCAGGCCCGGGTCAGTCGGGCAGATCGCTTGGGGCCGGGACGGAGACCGGCTGGACCTGCCAGATGTCGCGGCAATATTCCCGGACGGCCCGGTCGGAGGAGAAGCAGCCGATGCGGGCGACGTTGAGTATGGACATCTGCGCCCAGTGCTCGGCGTCGCGGTACCGGCGGTCGACCTCCTCCTGGCAATCCAGGTAGGCCCGGAAGTCGGCGCAGGCCAGATAGGCGTCCTGGCGGGTCAACGTTTCGGTGAAGGGCCTGAACAGGTCGCGGTTGCCGTGCGCGAACAGGCCCGAGTCGATCAGTTCGATCGCGGCGCGCAGGTCCGGGTCCTGGCCGATGAAGCGGCCGGGGTCGTAGCCGTCCCGGACCACGGTCTCGACCTCGCGCTCGGTGAGGCCGAACAGGAAGAAGTTTTCCGGGCCGACCGCCTCGCGGATCTCGACGTTGGCGCCGTCCAGGGTGCCGATGGTGAGGGCGCCGTTCATGGAGAACTTCATGTTGCCGGTGCCCGAGGCCTCCTTGCCGGCGGTCGAGATCTGTTCGGAGAGGTCGGCGGCCGGATAGATGTGCTGGGCGGTCTTGACGTTGAAGTCGGGGATGAAGGCCACCTTCATGTAGCCGTTGACCTGCGGGTCGCGGTTGACCACGTCGGCGACCGAGTTGATCAGCTTGATGATCAGCTTGGCCATGTGATAGCCGGGTGCTGCCTTGCCGCCGAAGACGAAGGTGCGCGGCGTCATATCGTTTGCCGCGCCCTGCTTGATGCGGTTGTAGAGGGCGACGATGCGCAGCAGGTTGAGGTGCTGGCGCTTGTATTCGTGGATGCGCTTGGTCTGGATGTCGAACAGGCTGTCCGGGTCGACGTCGAGGTCGAGCTGGGACTTGATGCAGCCGGCCAGGTTGGCCTTGGCCTCGCGCTTGACCCGGCGCCAGCGCTCGCGGAAGGCGGCGTCCTCGGCCAGCGGCTCCAGCCGGTTGAGCTGGTGCAGGTCGCGCAGCCAGCCGTGGTCGATGGTCTCCTCCAGCAGAGCGGCCAGTGGGCGGTTGGCCAATGAGATGAACCGGCGCGGGGTGACGCCGTTGGTCTTGTTGCTGAACTTGTCCGGCCACATCTCGTAGAAGTCCTTGAGCACGGTCTCCTTGAGCAGTTCGCTGTGCAGCTTGGCCACCCCGTTGATCGCCATGCAGCCGACGCTGGCCAGGTGGGCCATGCGGACATGGCGGGGCTTGGCTTCATCGATGATGGACATCCGGGCCAGGCGCGCGTCGTCCTGGAAGAAGCGCATGCGCACTTCGTCCATGAAGCGGGCGTTGATCTCGTAGATGATCTCCATGTGGCGCGGCAGGATGCGGTCGAACATGTCGAGCGGCCAGGTCTCCAGCGCCTCGGGCAGCAAAGTGTGGTTGGTGTAGGCGAAACTGCGCCGGGTCAGCGCCCAGGCCTCGTCCCAGGGCATGCCGTGTTCGTCGACCATGAGGCGCATGAACTCGGGGATGGCGAGCGAGGGATGGGTGTCGTTCAACTGGACCACGAACTTGTCCGGGAAGCGCCTGAGATCGCCGAGGTCGCGCAGGACGATGCGGACCATGTCCTGCAGCGAGCAGGAGACGAAGAAATATTGCTGGCGCAGGCGCAGGGCCTTGCCGACCTCGGGCTCGTCGTTGGGATAGAGCACCTTGCTGAGGTTCTCGGCCACCACCATCTCGTCCACGGCGCCGTAGTAGTTGCCCTGGTTGAAGGCCTGGAAGTCGAACGATTCGCGCGCCTCGGACTTCCACAGCCGGAGCAGGTTCACGTTCTCTACGCCGTGGCCCATGATGGGGGTGTCGTAGCCCAGGCCGTAGACCGTGCACTCCGGCATCCATTTGACCCGGAACACGCCGTGGTCGTCGGTGTACTGCTCGGTGTCGCCGCCGAAGCGGACCGGGTAGCGCCGGCTGCGGTTGGGGATCTCCCAGGGATTGCCGTTGCGCAGCCAGGCGTCGGTCACCTCGACCTGCCAGCCGTCCTTGATCTCCTGGTCGAAGATGCCGTACTCGTAGCGGATGCCGTAGCCGATGGCGGGGATCTCCAGGGTGGCCATGGAGTCCATGTAGCAGGCCGCCAGCCGGCCCAGGCCGCCGCTGCCGAGGCCCGGTTCGGGCTCGGCCTCGAGGATGGCGGTCATGTCCAGGCCCAACTCGCCCAGGGCCTGCTTGACGTTGTCCCACAGGCCGAGGTTGAGGATGTTGTTGCCCAGGTGCGGGCCGAGCAGGAACTCGGCCGACAGGTAGGCCACGGTCTTGGCCGTCTGCCGCTTGTAGTTCCGGGAGGTGGCGATGAAGCGTTCCATCAGCCGGTCCCGGATCGTGTAGGCAAGCGCCGTGTAGTGGTCGAGCGGCTTGGCCTTCTCGTAGGTGCGGCCGATCAGGTAGAACAGGTTGTCGGTGAAGGCCTCTTTCAGTGCCTTGACCGAGCCGCCAGTGCGGATGTGTTCGATGCGTTGGGTCGCCATGTCCATGTTTTACCCCCGTTGTCCGGTTTCAGTAAGGCCAGTGCCAGTTGTCCACCTCGGGCAGGTCGACGCCGTTCTCGTAGGCATATTGACGGCATTCGATCTGCTTGTCGCGCAGCTTTTCCTTGACGTGGGCGCCGGCCACCTTGAGGGCGGGAATGCGGTCGATCACGTCGATGGCCAGCGAGAAGCGGTCGATCTCGTTCTGGATCGCCAGTTCCAGCGGCGTGTTGATGCTGCCCTTCTCCTTGTAGCCGCGCACGTGCAGGTTGTGGTGGTTGGCGCGGCGGTAGGTCAGGCGGTGGATCAGCCAGGGGTAGCCGTGGAAGTTGAAGATCACCGGCTTGTCCAGGGTGAACAGGCTGTCGAAGTCGCGGTCGGACAGGCCGTGCGGGTGTTCCGAGGCCGGCGTCAGCTTGTACAGGTCGACCACGTTGACGAAGCGGATCTTCAAGTCGGGGAAGTGCTCGCGCAGCAGCACGGTGGCGGCCAGCGCCTCCTTGGTCGGGATGTCGCCGGCCGAAGCCATGACCAGGTCGGGTTCGGCGCCGTCGTCGGTGCTGGCCCAGTCCCAGATGCCGATGCCCTTGGTGCAGTGCTTGATGGCGCTTTCCATGTCCAGGTACTGCAGGTGCTTCTGCTTGTCCGAGACGATGACGTTGATGTAGTCGGTGCTGTTCAGGCAGTGGTCGGCGACGCAGAGCAGGGTGTTGACGTCGGGCGGCAGGTAGATGCGGGTCACCTTGGGCGACTTGTTCACCACCACGTCGAGGAAGCCGGGGTCCTGGTGGGTGAAGCCGTTGTGGTCCTGGCGCCAGACGGTGGAGGTGATCAGCAGGTTGAGCGACGAGACCGGCGCCCGCCAGGGGATCGCGCTCGACATGGCCAGCCACTTGGCGTGCTGGTTGAACATCGAGTCGATGACGTGGACGAATGCTTCGTAGGTGGAGAAGAAGCCGTGCCGGCCGGTCAGCAGGTAGCCTTCCAGCCAGCCTTCCAGGGTGTGTTCGGAGAGCATCTCCATCACCCGGCCGTCGGGCGAGAGCTGGCTGCCGTCCATGTCCTCGGGCAGGAAGTCGGCCAGCCAGGTCTTCTTGCTGACCTCGTAGATGTCGTCCAGCTTGTTCGAGGCGGTCTCGTCCGGGCCGAAGACGCGGAAGTTGGCCATGTTCTCGCGCATGATGTCGCGCAGGAACCGGCCCAGCGGCCGGGTGTTCTCGGCCGCTTCCTTGCCCGGCCCGGAAATCTCGGCGGCGTAATCGCGGAAATCGGGCATGCGCAGCGCCCGGCGCAGGATGCCGCCGTTGGCGTTCGGGTTGGCGCTCATCCGGCGGGTGTATTTCGGCGCCATGGCCTTCAGCTCCGACACCAGTCGGCCGCTCTGGTCGAACAGCTTTTCCGGCTGGTAGCTGCGCAGCCAGGCTTCCAGCTTGCCCAGGTTCTCCGGGTTGCTGCGCACGTCGGTGATCGGCACCTGGTGGGCGCGCCAGAAGCCTTCGACCTTGTGGCCGTTGACCTCCTTGGGCCCGGTCCAGCCCTTGGGCGAGCGCAGCACGATCATCGGCCAGCGCGGCCGGATCGGGTTGCCGGAGGCGCGGGCCTCGGCCTGGATGCGACGGATCTCCAGCACGCATTCCTCCAGCACCTCGGCCATGCGGGCGTGCATCGCCATCGGGTCGTTGCCCTCGACGAAACGGGGGCTCCAGCCGTAGCCCTTGAACAGGTCCTCCAGCTCCTCGTGGCTGACCCGGGCCAGGATGGTCGGATTGTTGATCTTGTAGCCGTTGAGGTGAAGGATGGGCAGCACCGCGCCGTCGCGGATCGGGTTGAGGAACTTGTTGGAATGCCAGGAGGTGGCCAGCGGCGCGGTCTCCGACTCGCCGTCGCCGACCATCACCGTGACAACCAGGTCCGGATTGTCGTAGGCGGCGCCGAAGGCGTGCGAGATCGAGTAGCCGAGTTCGCCGCCTTCGTGGATCGAGCCGGGTGTCTCCGGCGTGCAGTGGCTGCCGATGCCGCCAGGGAAGGAGAATTCCTTGAAGAACTGGCGCATGCCTTCCTCGTCCTCGCCCTTGTTCGGGTAGATCTCGGAATAGGTGCCCTCCAGATAGACCGGGCCGAGCACGCCGGGCGCGCCGTGGCCGGGACCGGCCAGGAAGATGGCGTCGAGGTCGTACTTGTTGATCAGCCGGTTCATGTGCACATAGCCGAAGGCCAGGCCGGGGCTGGAGCCCCAATGGCCGAGCAGGCGGTGCTTGATGTGCTCGACCTTGAGCGGCTCGCGCAGGAGCGGGTTGTCCTTCAGGTAGATCATGCCCGCCGCCAGGTAGTTGCAGGCGCGCCAGTAGGCATCGATGCGGTTCAGTTCATCCTGGGAAAGCGGGGATGTTGCGACGGACACGGCTACCTCCTGAATAGCTTGGAATTGCTTGGACGTTAGAGGAACGACATGACGAATCCATGAAGATTCATGATAGACCCGAGCGGTAGTGATGGGGTTCCGGTGCCCATAAGGAAGCCGCCCTGTCCAGCCGGCGACGATTAACCACGCCGGCATTGGAATAATTTGAGCCGTCCATCGTCATTAGAAGACTTACCGCTGGTTCAACGAGAGGCTCCGCGTCATGCGACGATTAAACACACTTCTGTTCCTTTTCCTAGGCCTGCTCCAGGTCAACGCCGTCGCCCAGGCTTCGGCCGATGGTGCGAAGCTCTACGCCGAACATTGTTCGGTCTGCCATGGCGAGAACGGCACCGGGGGCATCGGCGTACCATTGGCGTTGCCGTCATTCCAGGCCGCCATCGACGACGATTACATTCGGCAGACCATTCTCCATGGGCGCCCTGGCCGGGTGATGCCCGCCTACGGTTACCTCGGCAAGGCGCAAGTCGAGGCGCTGGTGCGCTTCGTCCGTGCCTGGAACAAGGCCAAGAAGCCCCTGACCTTCCCGAAAACACCGATCAAGGGCGACGTCGAACACGGCGCAGTGTTGTACGCCCGGGATTGCGCCGCTTGCCACGGCGCCCGGGGCGAGGGTGGCAAGGGCACCGGCGTGACCATGTCTCGCCCGCGCGACCTGCCGCTGATGCCTCCTGCCCTGAACAACAGCGGCTTTCTCGCTTCGGCGCCGGACGCCATGATCGAACTCACCCTGATGCAGGGGCACGAGGGCACGCCCATGGTTTCCTTTCTCAAGAAGGGACTTTCCAAAAAGGATATCGACGACATCGTGAGTTTCGTTCGAAACTTCGAAAAAACACCGCTGGCAAGCGAGGCGAAGCTGGTGCCCGGCAAAGACAGCCCGATCATCGTGCGCGATTCGCCCTACGACCTCAAGACCACCCTGGAGAACGTCAAGCGCTCGATCGGCGACAACGAATACGGTTGGGGACGGGTACAGACTCTGGAATATGGGATGACCTCGCCTGGGAATGAAAACAAGCATCAGGTGATCATCTATTTCTGCAACATACCTTTCCTCAACAAGGCATTGGCCATCGACCCGCGCATCGGCATGTTCCTGCCATGCCGGATCACCATCGTGGAGGAGAATGGCAAAGTCAGGATGATGTCGATCAATCCCAAGGTGCTGAGCCGCTTGTTCAACAACTCCGAACTGAACGAGTTGTGCGACAAGCTGACCGAGGATTACATCAACATCATGGAGGAGGCCGCACTATGAACAGCCTGAAACGATTCGCGGTCATCCTGTTGCTGCTCCAGGCAGTCGCGCTGCCGGCCAAGGCCGAAGGCCTGATGATGGTCCGTTCGCAGCTCCCGTTCGAGGATGCCTTGAGTGCGCTGGAGATCGCCATCCAGGATCAGGGCTATGCCGTCACCCGCCTGCAGCAGGTGAACGAGAACCTGGCCAAGCGCGCCTACAAGAGCGACATGTACCGAGTGGTGTTTTTCGGCAAGCTGTCCGAGATCCGGCCGCTGGCGGCAAGCCACCCCGATCTCATCCCCTTCCTGCCGCTCCACATCACGCTGTTCGCCGAGGGCAAGGACACCATCGTCCTGTGTGCGCCACCGACCGATCTGGAGGAGTGGTACCCCGATCCCAAACTGAAGCCGATATTCGAGCATTGGGAACACGACATGCGGCTGATCTTGAATCGGATGCAGCAGCAAAAAAGCCTCTGATCGCCCCTTTCGTTCGGTTCCGTGGTCGTGGGGTAGGTTCCGGAGAATGCGTCGTCATCTTGGCGCGCCGCAACGGTAGCGGGCAAACCTACGCCTCCCCTGCGCCCTGGACGGGCAGATTCGGGGATCCAGCGCCGGCCGCCGGGCCGGCCGCTAACGATCGATTGAAGACGATTGCGCAGAGGGCCGGAGCAGGGCGCGGATCTGACGCGCGATCTCCAGTTCCTCGTTGGTCGGCATGACCAGGATGGCGGTCGGCGAGTCGGGGCGGGCGACGTTGGCGGCGACGCCGCCGATGCCGGCATTGGCGGCCGGATCGAGGTGGATACCCATCACCTCCAGGCCGGCGCAGACCTGTTCCCGGATCGGCGCGGCGTGTTCGCCGATGCCGCCGGTGAAGACCAGGGCGTCGACCCGGCCCAGGGCGGCGGTGTAGGCGCCGATGTACTTGCGCAGCCGGTAGCAATAGATGTCGAGCGCCAGGCGGGCGCGCTCGCTGCCTTCGGCGGCATGCTGCAGGATCAGGCGCATGTCGTACTCGCCGCACAGCGCCTTGAGGCCGCTGGCCTTGTTGAGGATGGTGTCGACCTCCTGCGGCGTCAGGCCGATCTCGCGTTCCATGTAGGCCGGGATGGCCGGGTCCATGTCGCCGCAGCGGGTGCCCATGACCAGGCCTTCGAGCGGCGTCAGGCCCATCGAGGTATCGACGCTGCGGCCGTTGCGGATGGCGGCCGCGCTGGCGCCGTTGCCGAGGTGCAGGGTGATCAGGTTGCAGTCCGCCGGGGCGCGGCCGAGGAATTCGGCCGCCCGGGCCGCGACGTAGGCATGCGAGGTGCCGTGGAAGCCGTAGCGGCGCACGCCGTGTTCTTCATACCAGTCGGCCGGCAGGGCGTAGCGCCAGGCCACCTCGGGCATGGTCTGGTGGTAGGCGGTGTCGAACACCGCCACCTGGGGCAGGTCCGGGAACAGTCCCATGCAGGCCTGGATGCCGGTCAGATTGATCGGGTTGTGCAGCGGCGCCAGCGGCACGGCGCGGCGGATCTTGTCCAGGCTGTCGGCGTCGAGCAGGGCCGGCCGGTTGAAGAATTCACCGCCGTGCACCACCCGGTGGCCGATCGCGTCGAGCCGGATGTTGCCGCCCAGCAGCCCCTCGGTCTTGAAGGCCAGGAAGATGAGGGCCATGCCGGCGACG
Organism: Parasulfuritortus sp.; assembly: GCA_036391875.1. GTDB lineage: Bacteria > Pseudomonadota > Gammaproteobacteria > Burkholderiales > Thiobacillaceae > Parasulfuritortus. The sequence continues at coordinate 103,284 of DASVZA010000007.1, read as the reverse complement.
TGGTCGGCGATGGTCTCCTCGCGCTGCCGGCTGTCCTCGCCGTCCTCGGTCCGCCAGTGCAGGCTGAGCCTGCCCTTGCCTTCGCCGATCCGCTCCAGCAGGCCGGAAGCGAGCCAGGTCTCGGTCGCCATGTCCAGCAACTGGAACTTGATCGAAGAGCTGCCGCAGTTGATGACCAGGATGTTCATGGCAAGGCTGAATGGTGATGGATGCCGCCAAGGTATCAGACTTGCGTGATCGAGACAGCCTCGGCTAAGGGCGGGCCGCCGCCGCTATACCATTCTGTAAGATTGCTAAAGACCACGACGCCGGCACCGATAATGCCCTGGAGAGCGGAAGTCGCGCTCGTAAGCGTCCATCAGGACAGGTTGTATTTTGGCCAGTGGTGCCGTCAGCGACAGGCTACGCACCGCGCATCCAAGGAGAAGATTCACCATGACCAGTGCCATCAGTTCCGCCGCCGCCAGCTTTGCCGCTTCGATCCGCCCCGAGTCCGCCGAGCCGGCCGGCAAGGACATGAAGAACGACCACGACAAGGACGATGTCGGCGGTGCCGCCACCACGATCGCCGCCGCCAAGCCGACCGTGAACACGCAAGGCCAGCAGATTGGCACCGTGCTCAACACCAAGGCCTGAACAACCGGGTCCTCCATTCCGGCTGCCGCCTTCGGGCGGTGGCCGGTTTTTTTTTATTGTGCGGGCTGCAGGGGGAGCGCCGCGCCGGCGGTGCCCATCCTGCCGGGTTGTGCAAGGCAGTACGATCAGTGATCATTGACCGCCTGACATGAATTAAAAATATCGAAGCAACTGGTTCGACTGTCTTCAGGGGGAGGCGGCTACGTGTCGGATAACACGGTGGTTCCACAGGAAAAGGAAGAACTGCACCAGTCGGCGGGCTGGCTGCTGGCCGTATTGATCGTATCGGTGTTTCTGATCGAAATGCTGATCATGCTGTTCCTGCCCCTCCTGCATCATATGTCCGGCTTGGCGGAGACCTTGCTGGATGCGTCCACGCTGTCCCTGCTGCTCTTTCCCATCTTCTATTTCCTGGTTTTTCGGCCCCTGACCCGGAGCATCGCCGAGCGCAGTCGGACCGAGGCCCGCCTCCAGCTCGCGGCCAGCGTCTTCACCCATGCCAGCGAAGGCATCATGATCACGGACGCCGAGGCCAGCATCCTCGAAGTCAACGACACCTTCAGCGCCATCACCGGCTACGGCCGGGATGAAGTCGTGGGCCGGAATCCCCGCCTGCTCAAGTCGGGCCGGCAGGGGCCGGAGTTTTACGAGTCGATGTGGCGGGCCCTCGCCGAGGACGGCCATTGGCGAGGGGAGGTCTGGAATCGACGCAAGGATGGCGAGCTGTGGTCAACATCTCCGCGGTACGCGACGCCAACGGGAAGACGCGGAACTACGTCGCCCTGTTTACCGATGTCACGCCGATGAAAGAGCGCCAGCAGCAGATCGAATACCTCGCCCATTACGACGTGCTGACCGGCCTGCCCAACCGCGTGCTGCTGGCGGACCGCCTGCAGCATGCCCTGGCTCAGAGCCAGCGGCATGGCCGTCCCCTGGTCCTGGCCTATCTGGATCTGGACGGCTTCAAGGCCGTCAACGACAACCATGGCCATGAAGTCGGCGACAACCTGTTGGTCGCCGTCACCAGCCGGATGAAGGAGACCCTCCGCGAGGGCGACACCCTGGCGCGCATCGGCGGCGACGAGTTCGTCGCCATGATCGACGACCTGGAGAATCCGGACGACCTGGGGCCCGTACTCGTCCGTCTGCTGCATGCCGTGGCCGATCCGCTGGTCGTGAATGGAGTCGTCCTGAACGTTTCCGCCAGCATCGGTGTGACCCGCTATCCGCAGGACGAGGGCGATGCCGAAACGCTGCTCCGCCATGCCGATCAGGCCATGTATGTCGCCAAACAGGCCGGCAAGAACCGATACCACCTGTTCGACGCCGGACAGGCCCGGGCCGCCGCGGGCAGGCAGGCCGCGGCGGTCTAGTGTGAGCCCGTCCTGGGGGAAACGCTTATATGGCCGCCTTGCGATATTTATCCAAGCCGGATCAATGAGATACCGGTTTTAATATCTTGAGGCGACAGGCTCCGAAACGATCGGAACGGATCGGTTTCGGTGGAGTGCTCAGCCCAGCGGGCACCACTGATCCAGCGTGAACTGCAGGCTGGTGGCGCCGTTCCATTCGTTCACGTCCAAGCGATAGACCGCCCGGATGCGCTCCGGCAGCGGCGCGTCCTGGTTGAACAGCATCGCCTCGGCGTCGAGGCCACCGCCGGTCAGGCGCAGTTTGAGGTGGCGCTCGCCGACCAGGCGCTGGCCGGCGACCGTGAAGTCGCCGTGGAAGGCGGGGTAGGGGAAGCCCTGGCCCCAGACCGCCTCGCGCAGGGCGAGTGCCTGATCGAGGCGGTATTCGGCCGGGCTCAACTCGCCGTCGGTTTCGATCACCCGCTGCAGGTCGTTGGGGTCGAGTAGTTCCCGGCAGGCAGCCTCGAAGGCGGCGCTGAACTCCGTCAGCCGGTCGGCCGGCACGGTCAGTCCGGCCGCCGCGGCGTGGCCGCCGAACTTGATGATCAGGCCGGGCTGGCGCTTGTCGACCCGGTCCAGGGCGTCGCGCAGGTGCAGGCCGGGGATGGCCCGGCCGGAGCCTTTGAGCAGGCCGTCGCCGCTGTCGGCGAAGGCGATCACCGGGCGGTGGTGGCGCTCCTTCAGGCGCGAGGCGAGCAGGCCGACCACGCCCTGGTGCCAGGCCGGCTCGAACAGGGTCAGGCTGTAGCCGTCCTCGACCGTGACCTGATCGAGCAGGGCCAGGGCCTGGTCCTGCATGTCGGCCTCGATCTCGCGCCGTTCCCGGTTCAGCCGGTCGAGCTGGCCGGCCAGGGGGGCGGCGGCCGCGTCGCTGTCGGCCAGCAGGCAGGCGATGCCGAGACTCATGTCGGCCAGCCGGCCGGCGGCGTTGAGGCGCGGTCCGACCACGAAGCCGAGATCCTGGGCGCTGGCCCGGGCCGGGTTGCGGCCGGCCGCCTTGAACAGGGCGCGGATGCCGGGCACGGCCTTGCCGGCGCGCATCCGCTTCAGGCCCTGGTCGACCAGCAGGCGGTTGTTGGCATCGAGCCGGACCACGTCGGCCACGGTGCCGAGCGCAACCAGGTCGAGCAGTTCGCCCAGGTTGGGTTCGGCCTTGCCCTGGTAGCGGCCGCGCCGGCGCAGCTCGGCGCGCAGCGCGATCAGGACGTAGAACATGACCCCGACCCCGGCCAGCGCCTTGCTGGCGAAGCCGCAGCCGGGCTGGTTGGGGTTGACGATGAGTGCGTCGGGCAGGGTGTCGGCGGCGAGGTGGTGGTCGGTGACCAGGACCTCGATGCCCAGCCGCCGGGCCTCTTCGATGCCGGCGTGGGCGGCGATGCCGTTGTCGACGGTGACGAGCAGGTCGGGCTTGCGCTCGGCCGCCAGGCGGACGATCTCGGGGCTGAGGCCGTAGCCGTATTCGAAGCGGTTGGGGACGATGTAGTCGACGCTGGCGCCCATGGCGGCAAGGCCGCGCATCGCCACGGCGCAGGCGGTGGCGCCGTCGGCGTCGTAGTCGGCGACGACCAGGATGCGCTGGCCGCGCTCGACGGCGTCGGCCAGGCGGGCGCCGGCGGCGGCGCAGTTGAGCATGCTGTCGTGGGGCAGCAGTTCGTTGAGGGCGGTCCTGATCTCGTCGCCCTGGCCGATGCCGCGGGCGGCGTAGAGGCGGGCGAGCAGGGCGGGATGGCCGGCGCCGTGCAGGCGCTGGGCGTCGGTGGCGGACCAGGGGCGGGAGACGATGTTCAGCATTTCACTATATTACCTGCCGTTGTTTGGCTTGCGCTGCTGGCCGCACTATGATCCGAACCATGAGCCATTACCTGCCACTTGCCCGTGTCGCCCGTCTGGTCGGTGTCACCCGCTCGACCTTGCAGCGGATGATCCACGACGGCGAACTGTCCACCTTCGACGGCGAAGTCGAGATGGACGAGTTGCTGCGCGTGTTCCCGAACGTGAAGTGGCAGGCCGACGGCGAGTACGAGCGGGTCGAGGAGATCAAGCGCAAGGCGTTCGGCAAGCGGGTCATGGAGCGGGCGCTGCCGGACAAGGAGGTCCTGGCCGAGCGCCTGTTCGAGCTGGGCAAGGAGTTTGCCGGCGCCAAATCGATGCTGCTCCACTACGACCAGATATTCCGCTGGCTGGAAACCAAGATGGACGCCGTGGCCGAGGACGATGCCGACGCCGCGGACGCCCTGCAATCCCTGAAAATATGGCTGCGCCAGGAACTGGACGCCGCCCCGGAAGAGGCGGAGCGCGGCAAGGCGCTGCTCGCCGAGGAGAGTGTAATGCGCGTCATGTCAGCCCGCGTCGTGGTCCAGCCCAGCGGCCACGAGTTCTTCGTCGAAGGCAACGACACCATCCTCGAAGCCGCCCTGCGCGCCGGCATCCCGCTCAACTACGGCTGCAGCAACGGCAACTGCGGCGACTGCAAGGTGCGGCTGGTCTCGGGCCAGGTCAAGAAGGTCTACCCCCACGACTACGTGCTCAAGGAGACCGACAAGGCCAATGGCTCGATCCTGATGTGCTCCTATACCGCCATCACCGACGTGGTGGTCGAAGCCAGCGTGGCCGGAACCGAGGATATTCCCCAGCAGGAGATCCCCGCGCGGGTCAAGGCGGTGGAACTGCTCGACGATGATCTGGCGGTGCTGCACCTGACCACGCCGCGCAGCCAGCGCCTGCGCTTCCTGGCCGGCCAGTCGGTGACCCTGGCCGCCGGCGGCGCGGAGGGCGAATACCACATCGCCAGCTGCCCCTGCGAGGACCGCCACATCGAACTGCACATCCGGCGCGACAACACGCCTTTCGCCCGGCGGGTGTTCGACGAACTGCGCAAGGAGGCGCCGGTCGCCATCGACGGCCCGCATGGCCATTTCGTGATCCAGATGGAATCCCGCCGGCCGGCCCTGTTCGTGGCCTGGGACGAGGGCTTCTCGCCGATCAAGAGCCTGATCCAGCACGCCATGTCGCTGGAGATGGCGGAGAGCATGGAGCTGTTCTGGGTCGCCGACCGCCTGCCCCATTACCAGGAAAACCTGTGCCGGTCCTGGACCGACGCCCTGGACAACTTCAGCTATGTGCCGCTGTCCGGCGCGGCCGGGGAGGAGGCCATCGTGGCCGCGATCCTGGCCGACCGGGACGATCTGAGCCACTTCGACATCTATGCCGCAGGGCCGGCCGGCTTCCTGGAAAAACTGAAGGAGGCCGCGCTCGCCCGCAAAATGTCGCCCTTGGGGTGGCACGGGGAAATCCTTCTTTGATACCCTCGCCTTCTCGCGATTTTCATTCGATAGAAACACTCCTATGAGCGGCAAGGCTTACAACGTTCTGTTCGTCGACGTGGGCAACGCGGCCCGTTCCATCCTGGCCGAGGTGGTCATGAATTCCGAGGGACATGGCCGGTTCCGCGCCTACAGCGCCGGCTGCCGGCCGCAGGGCGAGGTGAGCGGCCAGGCCATCGAGCTGGCCCGCTCGGTCGGCTATCCGGTCGACAGCCTGCGCAGCAAGGACTGGCTCGAGTTCGCCGCGCCCGAGGCCCCGGAGATGGACCTCGTCATCCTGCTCAACGATGTCGAGCACGACATCTGCTGCCCGGTCTGGCCGGGCCGGCCGGTCACCGCCCGCTGGCACTTCTCCGACCCGGAACGTGCCACCGGCGAGACCGAACGCAGCGTCGCCTTCCACCAGCTTTTCCGCGAACTGGCCGAGCGCATCCACCTGCTGCACGACCTGCCCGAACGCGCCCTGGACCGGATGGCGCTGGAAAGCCATGCCCATTCGCTGCAGACGGGCCCGTCATGACGGCACGGGTCATCGCGGTCGTCAACCAGAAGGGCGGTGCGGGCAAGAGCACCCTGGCCATGCTGCTGGCCGGGGCGCTGGGCGATGCCGGCCTGCGGGTCCTGGTGGCGGACGCGGACCCGCAGAACACCGCCCTGCGCTGGGCGACGGCCGGCGAAGGCTTCCCGGCCGACGTCGAGGACCTGTCGGGCGAGGAGGGCAAGCTGCACAAGCGCCTGAAAAAACGCCAGGAAGACTACGACTACATCGTCATCGACAGTCCGCCCGCCGCCTCGGCCCCGGTCACCGCCAGCGCGCTGCGCCTGGCCAACCTGGCCCTGGTGCCGGTGATCCCGTCGCCGCCCGACCTGTGGGCCAGCCTGCGCATCCGCGACGCCATCTTCGAGGCGAACGGCAGGAACCCCTTCCTGGAGGCCAGATTGGTGGTGAACCAGGCCCAGCCCAATACCGTCCTGGCCCGCGAGGTGCTGGCCATGCTGCCCGAGTTCGGCATCCCCATGCTGGGCGCGCAATTGCGCCAGCGCACGGCCTACCGCCAGTGCGCTGCCCTGGGCGGCAGCATCGCGACCCTGGGCAGCCGGGCGGCCATCGCCAGCCTGGAAGTCGACGCCCTGCGGCGCGAAATCGAATTCATCCTGGCGGTATGAGCGTCACCCTGATCGACATGCTGCGCCATGGCGAGCCGGTGGGCGGCCGCCGCTACCGCGGCCAGATCGACGACCCGCTGTCCGACAAGGGCTGGGCCCAGATGCGCGCCGCCACCGTCGAGCGGCCGGCCTGGACCGCCATCGTCAGTTCGCCACTGGCCCGCTGCCGGGCCTTCGCCGAGGAGTTGGCCGGCCAGACCGGATTGCCGTTGGCCTGCGACGAACGTTTCAAGGAAGTCGGCTTCGGGGCGTGGGAGGGCAAGACCGCGGCCGAGATCGATGCGCGCTATCCCGATGCCGTGTTCAATTTCAAGCGCGATCCGGTCGGCTGCCGGCCGGAGGGTGCGGAGGCGCTGGATGCCTTCCACAGGCGCGTGGCCGCCGCGCTCGAATCGGTGCTGGAAACGCATGCCGGCGGCCATGTGCTGGTCGTGGCCCACGCCGGGGTGATCCGCATGGCGATCTGCGCCGTGCTCGGCCTGGAGCCGGAGCACGGCTACCGCATCCAGGTCGGCAGCGCCGCCATGGCCCGCTTCCGCTTCGAGCGGAAAGGCGGCGAACGGCATCAGGCGCTGCTCCATCTGACCCCGGGCGGCTGAACCCGGGCCGGCCTCAGGCCATGGCCAGCGAACAGAGTTGGGTGTCCTCTTCCTTGATGTGGTGCACCAGCCAGCCGCGCAGGTAGGACAGCACGTCGAACTGGGTGATGAGCGGGTTGGCGTGCAACTCCTCGTAGAACTCGCCCAGCTTCTCCTCGAAGGCGTGGTGCTGCGCCTCCTGGCGGTGGATGCCCTCGAAGCCATAGCGGATCATCATCTGTTCCTCGGCCCGGAAGTGCACCTTGGTATAAGCCTCCAGCGCCTTCAGCAGACGGGCCACCTCACGCGCGCCGCGCTTGTGGCGGACCACGTCGAACAGATCGTTGATCAGGTCGAACAGATAGCGGTGGTGTTCGTCGATGGTGCCGATGCCCACGCTCATGCTCGCGTCCCAGCTGGCCCATTCGTTCGGCCGCCGCTCGATGGGCGGCAGGCTCAGTTCCTTCTTCGGGTCGATGATGTCGTCGCGGTACAGCTCGCGGATGCGCAGGATTTCGGGGATGGCCTGCTCGAAGGCCCGCACCACATCCGGATCGAAGTGGCTGCCCGACTTGGAGATGATCCATTCGATGGCGGCCTCGACCGACCAGGGTTCCTTGTACGGCCGGGTCGAAGTCAGGGCGTCGAACACGTCGGCCACGGCGCAGACCCGGGCCAGGACCGGGATCTGATCGCCCTTGAGGCTGCGCGGATAGCCGCTGCCGTCCCAGTGTTCGTGGTGCGAACCGGCGATCTCCCGCGCCGCGGCGATCAGGGCATCGTTGCCGGTCAGGATGGTGACGCCGATGTCGGTGTGACGCTTCATCGTCTCGTACTCGTCCGGGCTCAGCTTGCCCGGCTTGAGCAGGATGGCGTCCGGGATGCCGATCTTGCCCACGTCGTGCATCGGCGCCGTGATGTAGAGCAGGTCGCGCTGCGCGTCCGAGAGGCCCATGGCCTTGGCGATGCTCTGCGCGATGTTGGTCATGCGCATGATGTGCCAGCCGGTTTCGTTGTCGCGGTATTCCGAGGCGACACCGAGGCTGCGGATGGCGTTGGTGCGCGCCTCCTCCAGCTCGAATTCGCGGATGTGCAGCGTTTCCAGGGTCAGTGCGCGGTTGACCAGGCCGGACAGGGAAAGGGCCAGGTCGTTCATGAACTCCATGTGGATCGGCGGCGGTTCGTAATCGAGCGGAACCTGGAGCACGGCGTAGCCGACGCCGCGCTCTTCTATCCGGAGCGGCAGCAGGATCAGGCGCACGGTCTCGTGCCGGATGCCGTCCTCGCCCCGGATGGGTATCCGCATGTCCTCGATCCGGCTGCAGTCGCCGATCACGGGCGCCATGAGTGCGCCGGTCCCCCAGCGGAACTCGGTTTCCCACGGTTCGGGAAAGCCGCATTGGGCCACCTGGAAAAATTGGCCGCGCGGGCTGAGCAGCAGGATCGCGCCATGTTGCATGACGGGGAGTTCGGGATAACCCTGAAGGACGCCGCAGAGGCGCTCGAGCAGGACATCCAGGTCGAAGGTGAAGCCATCGGCCACGCTCAGATCGAAGACCAGGCGGCTGATGATGATTTTTTCTTCGGCTTTATCCATGTTCAGCCGGTGCTCCACGATAGAGAAACTCTGGGACATTGTTTTTTTTGCCGGCCCGACCTCGGCCGGCATTCGGTGATTATGGCGAATCGCCGGGCCGCCGGGCCATGCATTTCCAGCAATCCGCGGCCGTCACCGGAACGGCTGTTGCACCAAAGACAAGGGGCGTTACAGGCGCAGCCCGGGTATCCGTTCCTTGCCGCCCGCGCCGCGGCAGGCCGAGGCGCATTCGGCGATCAGCTCCGGGCCGCGGTAGATCAGACCGCTGTAGAGTTGGACCAGGCTGGCGCCCAGGCGCAGCTTGTCGGCCGCGTCGTCGCCTGTGAGGATGCCGCCCACGCCGATCAGCGGAATCTCGCCCTTCAGCGCGCCGCCGAAGGCGAGCGCCGCCAGCACCCGGTCGGCGGCCTGCTTGACCGGCGCGCCGGACAGGCCGCCGGTCTCGCCGCCGTGCGGCAGGTGCTCGACCCCGGCGCGGGCGATGGTGGTGTTGGTGGCGATCACGGCGTCGATGCGGTGCTTCCGGAACAGGTCGGCCATCTCGGCGATCTGCGCGTCCTCCAGGTCGGGCGCGATCTTGACCGCGATCGGCGTGTACTTGCCGTATTGGTCGGCCAGCTTCGCCTGCTCCGCCTTGAGCGCGGCGAGCAGGGCGTCCAGTTCGCTGCCGCCCTGCAGGGCGCGCAGGTTCTTGGTGTTGGGCGAGGAGATGTTGACCGCGACGTAGCTGGCCCGCGCGTAGACCTTGCGCAGGCAGATCAGGTAGTCGTCGGCCGCGTTCTCGATCGGGGTGTCGAAGTTCTTGCCGATGTTGATGCCCAGCACGCCCTTGAATTCCGCCTTGGCCACGTTGTCGAGCAGGGCGTCGACGCCGCGGTTGTTGAAGCCCATGCGGTTGATGATGCCCCGCGCCTCGGGCAGGCGGAACATGCGCGGCTTGGGGTTGCCCGGCTGCGGCCGCGGCGTGACGGTGCCGACCTCGATGAAGCCGAAGCCGAGCGCGGCCCAGGCGTCCAGGCATTCGCCGTTCTTGTCCAGGCCGGCGGCCAGGCCGACCGGGTTGGGGAAGGTCAGGCCCATGACCTGGCGCGGATCGTCCGGCACGCTGGGCAGGGTCGCCTTGAGCAGGGCGGGCGGCAGCGTGCGCAGGGCATCCAGGGTCAGGGTGTGGGCGGTTTCCGCGTCGAGATGGAAGAGCAGGGGGCGCAGCAGCGGGTAAAGGTTCATTGTCGGCAGGGTTTTTTGAATGGATTCCGCATTTTAACGGCGCGGCGCAAACTGTTATCCTCTTCGGTCCGATTTTTTCCAGATGCCGCCGTGCAGTCCGCCCGATCCCTGACCTCCTACAAGCCCTATTGGGCCAAGCGCTTCGGCGCCGCTCCCTTCCTGCCCATGTCGCGGGAGGAGATGGCTGCGCTCGGCTGGGACTCCTGCGACGTGATCCTGGTCACCGGCGACGCCTACATCGACCACCCCAGCTTCGGCATGGCCCTGGTCGGCCGGCTGCTCGAGGCGCAGGGCTTCCGGGTCGGCATCATCGCCCAGCCCGATTGGCGGTCGGCCGAGCCGTTCCGCGCCCTGGGCCGGCCCAATCTGTATTTCGGGGTGACCGCCGGCAACATGGATTCCATGGTCAACCGCTACACCTCCGACCGCAAGATCCGTTCCGACGATGCCTACACGCCGAACGGCGAGCCCAACAAGCGGCCCGACCGGGCAGTGACGGTCTATGCCCAGCGCTGCCGCGAGGCCTACAAGGACGTGCCGGTGGTGCTGGGCGGCATCGAGGCCAGCCTGCGCCGCATCGCCCACTACGACTACTGGTCGGACACCATGCGCCGCTCGGTGCTGGCCGATTCCAAGGCAGACATCCTGCTGTTCGGCAATGCCGAGCGGGCGCTGATCGAACTGACCCACCGGCTGGCCGCCGGCGAGCGGATCGGCGAGATCCGCGACCTGCGCGGTACGGCCTACATGGCGCCGCGCGGCTGGCTGCCGTCGCAGGAATGGCAGGAGGTGGATTCGCTGGCGGTGGCCGGCGGCGGCCAAGTGGTGCAGTTCATGCCGCAGGCGGGCAATGACCGGGCCGGGCGGGCCGAGCGGCGCGCCCATACGGTGCTGCGCCTGCCGGCCTTCGAGCAGGTCGAGAAGAACCCGGTGCTCGACACCCACGCCTCGCGCGTGTTCCATCTCGAATCCAATCCGGGCAACGCCCGCGCCCTGGTCCAGGCGCACGGCGAGCGCGACGTCTGGCTCAACCCGCCGCCGATCCCGCTGACCACGGCCGAGATGGACCACGTCTACGGCCTGCCCTATGCCCGCGCACCGCACCCGAGCTACGGCGACGCCCGGATCCCGGCCTGGGAGATGATCCGCTTCTCGGTCAACATCATGCGCGGCTGCTTCGGCGGCTGCACCTTCTGCTCGATCACCGAGCACGAGGGCCGCATCATCCAGAGCCGCTCCGAGGAATCGATCCTGCACGAGGTCGAGGCCATCCGCGACAAGACGCCGGGCTTCACCGGCATCGTCTCCGACCTGGGCGGACCGACCGCCAACATGTATCGCCTGCACTGCAAGGACCCGAAGATCGAATCGGCCTGCCGGCGCCTGTCCTGCGTCTTCCCGGACATCTGCGAGAACATGGGCACCGACCATGGACCGTTGATCCAGCTCTACCGCAAGGCGCGCGCGCTGCCCGGCATCAAGAAGGTGCTGATCGGCTCCGGTGTGCGCTACGACCTGGCTGTGAAGTCGCCCGAATACATCAAGGAACTGGTCACCCACCACGTCGGCGGCTATCTCAAGATCGCGCCCGAGCACACCGAGGAAGGCCCGCTCGAGCACATGATGAAGCCGAAGATGACGGCCTACGACCGCTTCAAGCAGCTGTTCGAGAAATACTCGAAGGAGGCGGGCAAGGAACAGTACCTGATCCCGTACTTCATCGCCGCCCACCCGGGCACAACCAACGAGGACATGCTCAACCTGGCGCTCTGGCTGAAGCGCAACGGCTTCCGCCTCGACCAGGTGCAGACTTTCCTGCCCACGCCGCTGGCCCTGGCCACCACCATGTGGCACACCGAACTCAACCCGCTCAAGCCGGTCCTCGGCGGCAAGGCGCGCAAGGTGGCGGTGACCCGCGGCGAGCGGGCCCGCCGGCTGCAGAAGGCCTTCCTGCGCTATCACGATCCTGACAACTGGCCCATGCTGCGCGAAGCGCTGAAGGAAATGGGCCGGGCCGACCTGATCGGCAACGGCAAGCAGCACCTGATCCCGGCCTTCCAGCCGTCCGGCACCGGTCGCCCGGCGGCCGGCGGCCGGCCCACTCAGCGACCCGGAAAGCCCGTCGCCAGGCCGTCCGGCCCGCGCGGCAGCAAGCCGGGCAAGCCTCGGATAAAATGAATCGAAGCAGTGCCCACGTAGTAAACAAAAAAATGATTGCAGCAGTAGAGACGAAGAGGAGAAGTACCCATGAAACGCGTGTTCATCGCGGCCATGGCCGGTCTGTCCCTGCCGTTCGCGGCACTGGCCGAAATCGGTGAGGCCGGCCACCGGATGCAGACCGGCGAGGGGCTGATGCGGATGTGCTTCGGCGGCATCCAAGTGCAGGCCCTGTCGATCATGTGCCACAACTACATCAACGGCTATCTGGATGCCGTCGCCACGGGCGCACATCCGGGCAAGTACTGCTTCGGCAAGGGGGGCATCGAGCGCCTTTCGCCCAGCGTGGTGACCTGGCTGATGGCCCACCCCGACTACCAGAAGCGGCCGGCGCCGGCCGCCCTGGACCGGGTGCTGAGCGAGCAGTACGCCTGCCGCAAGTGACGGACTGAGCCTCGCATGACCAACCGGGTCCGCATCGACAAATGGCTCTGGGCCGCGCGCTTCTTCAAGACGCGCAGCCTGGCGACCCAGGCGGTCGACGGCGGCCGGGTCAAGCTGAACGGCGAACGGGCCAAGCCGAGCAAGGAGGTCAAGGTCGGCGACCGGCTGGCGGTCCACATCGGCGAGTTCGAGTGGGAATTGACCGTGCAGGGCATCGGCGAGCGGCGCGGCCCGGCCGAGGTCGCCCGCACCCTCTACCAGGAGGACGAGGCCAGCCGCCAGCGGCGCGAGGAGCAGGCCGCCCTGCGCCGGCTGCAGGTCGAACCGGCCCAGCCCATCAAGGGCCGGCCGACCAAGCGCGACCGGCGCCTCATCCATCGCTTCACCGGCGGCGACTGAGTGGCGGAAAGCCAGCGACGGGATGCCTTATTCGGCATTAGGCGGTAACCTCCGCTTTTGCCTTCGTGAAACCCGAACCATGCATGATCTGATCGTCATCGGCGGCGGCGTCAGCGGCCTCACGGCCGCGGCCAACGCCGCGCGGACCGGCGCCGACGTCCTCCTTTTGGAAGCCGGCGAGCGCCTGGGCGGCTGCGTCCACACCTGGCACCCGGTCGACGATTTCTGGCTGGAGTTGGGCGCCCACACCGCCTACAACTCCTACGGCGCGCTGCTGGCCCTGAACGGCGATGCCGCCTTCGGCAACCTGATCCCGCGCGCCAAGGTCGGCTACCACTTCTACGACGACGGCCGGGTGCGCTCGCCCTTCGGCAAGCTGTCATTCCTCCAGGCCGCGCTGCACCTGCCGTTCGCGCTCGGCCTGAAAAAGGAGGGTCTCGACGTCCGGACCTATTTCACCCGCCTGCTCGGCGCGGGCAACTGGCGCCGGCTGCTGGCGCCGGCCTTCGCCGCGGTGCTGTCGCAGCCGGCCGGGACCTACCCCGCCGAGTGGCTGTTCAAACGCAAGCAGCGGGAGAAGGCCGCGCCGCGCAAGTTCACCCATGCCGGCGGCCTGCAGGGCTGGTTCGAGGAACTGGCCGCCGCCAACCGCGTTCCAATCCGGTATGGCGCCCGGGTCGAAGCGCTGACCCTGGTCGACGGCGGTGTCAAAGTGAAGCTGGCCGACGGCGAACTGCTCGCCCGCGCGGTCGTCGTCGCCACGCCGCCCGATGTCGCCGCTCACCTGCTGGCCGGCGTGGTGCCCGAACTGGCGGCTAGGCTCGGCGAGACGGCGATGGCCGAGATCGAGACCCGGGCCGTGGTGCTGCCGGCCGACAAGGTCGCGCTGCCGCCGGTGGCCGGCCTGATCGGCGGCGACGACGCCTTCTATTCGGCCGTCAGCCGCGACTACCTGCCGCATCCGCGCTGGCGCGGCTTCGCCTTCCACTTCAAGCCCGGCCTGCTGTCGGACGAGGCCAAGCGGCAGCGGATGGCGGAGGTGCTGGGCTGCACGGCGGCGGACTTCGCCTACGAGACGGCCAAGGCCAACCGCCTGCCGGCCCTGACCCCGGCCTCGATCGCGCTGGCCAGGGAACTGGAGGCGGCGCTGGCCGAGACGCCGGTGCGCCTGGCCGGCAGTTATCTCAACGGCCTGTCGCTGGGCGATGCTGCCCTTCATGCGGCCGGCCACAATGGACAAGGAGACTGACATGACGCGCGTACTGGTTCCCCTCGCACCCGGCTTCGAGGACTTGGAAGCCACCACCATCGTCGACCTGCTGCGCCGCGGCGGGATCGAGGTCGTCACCGCCGGCCTGCAGCCCGGCCTGGTCCAGGGCGCGCGCGGCATGCGGGTGCAGCCCGATGCCGTGCTGGACGACGTGCTGGACCAGGACTTCGCCATGATCGCCCTGCCGGGCGGCATGCCCGGCGCCGAGAACCTCAAGAACGACGCCCGCATTGTCGCTCTGCTCAAGCGGATGGCCGGGGCCGGCAAATACACCGCCGCCATCTGCGCCGCGCCCATCGCCCTGGCCCAGGCCGGCCTGCTGGACGGCCGGCGCGCCACCAGCTTCCCCGGCTTTGTCGACAAGCTGGCCATCCCAGGCGGCCAGTACACCGGCGCGGCGATCGAGATCGACGGCAAGGTGGTCACCTCGCGCGGCCCGGGCACGGCCATGGACTTCGCCCTGGAACTGGTCCGCCTGCTGGCCGGCGAGGCGACCCGGCAGCAGGTCGAGGCCGGGCTGGTGCGCAGTTGATCCCGTTTTCCAACGATCCAAAATAAGGCGCGGCGCACGGCTGCTGGGCGGAAATACGCCGTCCGGCAGCAACGTATCCGGCGCCTCGCGTCCCTGAAGCCCGCGGTGGCGGGGCAGGACGGCGCCAAGCCGTCCGCGGCATGACGTTTGCTTGAAACAAGGCATCCATGCCCGGCTTGGCCCGGGCCGTCCGTTTCGGGGAAACGCCATATGAACGCCACGCCTTGTCCAGCCAACCCGGCCCTGACGCTGAAGCAGGGACAGACCCGCGACTTCGACGAGCAGGCCACCCTGTTGCAGGGCTGGAACCAGCGTTACGCCCAGCTGTCGCCTGGCCGTTTCCGGGGCGCGATCCTCGAATTGCTGTTCGACGACATCCACCTGTTCATGGAATCCACCAGCCATGCCCTGTACCAGAGCGGCAAGCTGGGCGAGGGCGCCATCGCCGTCGGCATCCCGTTGCGGGCGACCGGCCACGGCCTGTTCTGCGGCGCGGTGCTGGCCGGCGGCGCGGCGCCGGTCTTCTCCGGCCGGGACGGCTTCGAGTTCTATTCGCCCGATCAACTGACCATGGGCGGCATGGTCGCCTCGCGCGCCTCGCTTGCCGAATGGCTGCCGGACCAACTGTTGGACGAACTGGAAGGCGTCGCTCACCTCAAGAAGGCGTCGCCCCAGATCCTGGCCGAAGCCGGCCGCTTCCTGCACACCGTGTTCGACCTCTGCCGCCGCTCGCCCGGCCTGCAGCAGAGCGCGGCCTTCCGCCGGCGGATGCGCGATTCGGTCTACGCCTGCATGGCCGACGTCCTGACCGATCGGGTCGACCCGGAGCGTGGCCTGAGCGCCGGCCGGCGTGCCACGGTCGTCCGGCAGGCGCGCGACTACATCGATGCCGCGGGCGACGGGCAGGTCGGCATCGAGGACCTGTGCCGGGAACTGAAGATCAGCCGGCGCACCCTGCAATACTGCTTCCAGGAGGCGCTGGGCATGAACCCGGTCGCCTTCATCCGTGCCCGGCGCCTGAACCAGGTCCGCCACCTGCTCAAGGAGGTCGACTCGGTCACCGAAGCCGCCACCGCCTTGGGCTTCTGGCACTTCGGCCATTTCGCACAGGAATACAGGAAGCTGTTCGGGGAGCTGCCGTCGGATACGATGAGGCGGCATCACAGGTTGTAACGACTGCCACTAGAAACAGTTCAGCCAGCGGTCCTTGCTGGTTTGCGCCGGGTTGCTGCTCATCGGTGATCAAGTGCTCGAGTTGTGTGCTCAGGATCGGCATTTCGTTTTTTGTAAAAGCATGTCCGATCCGAATATGAGGCATCGGATTTCGATATTATTCAGGGAGTTTGAATTACCGGTGTCCCAAGATCTAGGTACTCCCGGGCATTCAACGGAAAAACCGATTACGCTCGGGGAGTGGAACAAGGGAGGAAACATGCTTGGCTTCAACGAAGGCAGCGGCAACGGGATCGGTCAGCTTGCCGACCTCGCGGCCTCCTTGCACAAACACATGCAGGAAGTACACAGCACCATGCTGTCGAGGCGCGCCGGGTCGACGATGGCGGGCGATGTCATCAAGCAGGCCATAGACGGAGCTGCGAGCTGGAAGGATGTGGCGAAGGAGGGCATGGAACTCGCCGCCAAGTTTGCCACGCATGGCATGGACCTGGGTTTTGTATTCGCCTACCACGGCATGGATCTCGGCTACCAATTCGCCGCCAAGGGCGAGGCGGTGGGGCCGATGGCGAACCGGATCCTGTTCATGGCGGTCCAGATCGGCGTGATGGCCGACCGGATCGGCGAAATGTCCGATCGAATCCTGTTCATGGCCGACAAGATCGGCGAATTCGGCGACAAGATCCTGTATGAGTCCCAGCTGATCGTCTACACGGAACAGTTGATCATCAACGAATCCGTCCTGATCGAACACACCATCAAGCTATTGGCCGACATGGTGACGGATATCGCCGCGCTCGTGAGCGACAACGGCGCCTACTTCGAATACAAGAAGGCCGTCGCGGCGCAGCAGGCAGCTGCTGATCCCTATCCGCTCATCTACGAAAACATGAACCTGATGCTGAAGAACATGCATGAGTTTTCGCTGGAGATGCTGAAGAAGGAAGCGGCGGACCGGGAACGTGAACTGAAAGTGCGCGAGAGCGAGATCAAGCTGAGGGAAGCGACCATGAGTGCAAACGACTGTTACTGCCCGGGCTTTTTTGCCGAGAAGGCGACAGACGAGCCGCTGGACGATACGGGCAAGGTCCCTGCCGAGCCGGAGTTGCCTTAGCTGGCGCGGCGCCTGAACCCGATCCGCTGCCTGCCAGGAAAATGGACTCGGTCACCGAAGCCGCCGCTGCCTGAGAATTCGGGTGCTTCTTGCTGGATTGCAGGAAGCTGTTCGGCGAGCTGTAGCCGGATACGACGATATCACGGGTCGTAAAGGCGGGCCGTTGAAATGCCAAGCCGAGCGGACGACGAAGCCAGGTGAACGCTTCTCCTGCTTTGCTTCACACGCCAATAAACTCGAGTCTGACCCACTTCCGGACCTGTTTGCGCCTTCCCGTCCGATCGTGCGTATCATGCGCGCCTTCGCATTCGATACGGATCAGGTATGACTCAAGGTTTGATGCTCGCTCTGGTGTCCCTCATGCTCTACGGCGTCTGGGGCTTCTCCTACAAGCTGCTGTCCATCAAGGAGATCCAGGGGGAGTGGGCGGTCGCGCTGGTCATGCTGTTGGGCGCGATCATTTCCGCGGCGATCGCGCTGGTCCGCTCGGATCCTTTCCCTGCCGACAAGATGGCCGGCAGCCTCCCCTGGCTCGTGCTGGTCGCCTTGAGCGGCGCCGTGGGCAATATCTTCCTGATCAAGGCCATGGCCTCGCCGGGCCTGAGCTCGGGGGTGGCCCTGGCCGTGTCTGGGGCCTACCCGCTGGTCGCGGCGCTGCTCGCCTATTTCTTTCTCGGCGAGCAGTTGGCCGGCCTGCAGGCCGTCGGCATTGCGGCGATCGTCTTCGGTGTGGGGTTGCTCACCTTCCGGTGAGGGACGCCTGCACGCCATGAGGGCGACAGGAATCCAATTTCGACTTGAAATCAGCGGCGGGCGTTCGGGTACGCCGCGGCCACATCGACGATCAGCATGGCCGCCAATCGAGACTGCCGGTGGCCAATGGGTTGCCAGTGATCGGTCGTTCCATTGCCCCTCGGGCGTCCTCTTCAAGGCCGAATAGGGAAGCTGTGCCATCGGCATCGCGCAACGATTGACAAACTACGACATGGGTCGTAGTTTGATCTTATGCCCAGCTTTCGCCAGCCTGCCGACGATCTTGAATTCGCGGTGCTTACCCTGCTATGGGAGCTTCGCACGGCGTCCGTGCGCGAGTTGCACGAACGGCTCGGGGTTCCCGCCGGCAACGTTTACACGACCACCGCAAAAGTCGTCGATCGCTTGCGCGACAAAGGGCTGATCGCGCGCCGGCGCGAGGGCAGTGCATTCGTCTACAGTCCCACGGTGGATCGGCGCGAGGTGGAACGAGTACGGGCTCGGCAGTTGATGAGCCGTTTTCTGGGGCCAGCCCCCAATGCCGCAGTGGCCGCGCTGGTCGAGGCCGTCAGCGATATCGATCCCCAGCTGCTCGAAGAGCTCGAACGTGCCATCCAGGATAAGAGGAGCCGGGGCCATGGGACGTGAAACGCTGCTGACGATCCTGCTGCTCCTGTTCGGCGGCTTGGCCGCACAACCGCTGGCGCTGGTGCCGCGCCGGCGGCTCCCCGATGAAGCGGTGCGGATTGCCGAACGCCGCGCCTGGCTGCAATTGTGGCTGCCCGTCGTCCCCACCTTGCTGGTCGCCGCCTGGCTTTGCGGCTGGGCGCTGCGGGAGCCCGATCCGGTGCCTGATCCCGTCGACCGCAGCCTGCTGGTCGCGGCCTGCCTGCCCTTCGCGCTGATCGCGAGCCGCGCGGCACTCAGGGCCGCATGGGCACTCGTGCGCGAACCGGCGGAGTTGCCGATCTGCACGGCCGGCCTCTGGCGTCCCAGGATCATATTCTCTCCCTTCCTCGCCCGGACGCTGGATGAGGGGCAGGTCCGTGCGGCGTGGGAACACGAGCAGGCCCATGTGCGGCACTGCGATCCGCTGCGCATCTGGCTTGCCCAGATCGCAACGGACCTGCAGTGGCCCTGGCCCTGGGCGCGCGAACGATTCGCTGTCTGGCTCGGGATCCTGGAATGCGCACGCGATGACGAGGCCCGCAGCCGCGGGGTGTCCGGCGTCGATCTCGCGGCAGCCGTCGTGGCAACCGCCCGGCAATTCTCCTCGGCCCTGCGACCGCAAGGAACGCGCCGGATCGCGCCCATCGATAGCGCCCTGCTCGGCGGCGATGCCCGGTCGCTGCAAATGCGCATCGCCAGGCTTCTTTCGCCTTTGCCGGACAGTGCCGGAACGCAGGGCTGGGTGCGGTACGGCGATACTGCCGTGGTCGCCGTCCTGGCCGCCATGGTCGTGATCGCCTGCGCACTGGGCGCCGTGTACGGCGAATCGATCCTCCATCCTCTGCTGGTATGGTCTCGGACCGTCTGACCCGCAAATCGGGGTCCCCCCTGCTACGCACGGTTGTTCCGCTCCTGGCCGTTCCCTGCCTGCTCGCTGCCGTCGGCACACGGGCGCTAGCCGCCGATGCCCTGGTGGGCGATGCCGCCACCGTCCGCGGGCAGACCGAGACCCGTTCCTTGAGCGCCTACGGCCGGATCGAGCCGATTGCGATCGTCCAGGTGCGTGCGGTCGATCCCGGAACATTGAGCGGCCTGCGGGTCGTGCCGGGCAGCGTCGTGGTCGCGGGCGAGGAGCTGGCGCGGATCGGCGGGCCGCGCATGCATGCCCTGCTGACTGCGCGCGAGCAGACCCTGAGCAGCGCGCGGGCACGCGCAGACGCCGCGAATCGGGCGCTTGAGATCGTTCAGCGCCAGTTCGCGGCCCAGTTGGCCACCCGGCAGGCCGTCGACGCCGCACGGAGCGACCTGGCCGCGGCGCACGCTGCAGTGCAGACCGCAGATGCCCGGTTTCGGGAGGCGCAGAATCTGCAGACCGTGCGCGCTCCGGCCGGCGGCACGGTGCTCGCCGTGCAGGCGGCAAATGGCGAGCAGGCGGCGGCGGGCGCAACCCTGCTGACCTTGCAGCCTGCGGGGCAACTATGGATCCGCGCCGCGTACTACGGCGCAGATGCCGCGCTGCTGCGTGCCGGGATGGCCGGTCGCTTCCAGCCGTCCGGCGACGACAAGGCCATTCCGGTCAAGGTCGCCGCGATCTCGCCCGGCCTCGCGGCCGACGCCGGCTTGCGCGTCGGCCTGGTCCCGACGGCGTCCGTTTTGCCGCCATGGTGGATGAATGGGCAATGGGGAACGGTCGTCCTGGAGGGGCCGCCACGTCGGATGGTCGCGGTGCCGACGAGCGCGCTGATCCTGGATCGAGGCGCCTGGTGGGTGCTGGTACGCACGCCCCAGGGCGACAAGCCCCAGCAGGTGGTCCCGGGGCCGAGCCGAGGGTGGCAGACCTGGATCGCTTCCGGTCTGCGGCCCGGGCAGCAGGTCGTGGTGCAAGACGCCTTCCTCGAGTATCACCGCGGCATCGCACAGTCCTATCAGCCGCCGGATTGACCATGCCGACGGACATTTCCGTACCCCGCCTGTTGCGGCGCCGGCTGCTCTGGCTGCTCGTGCTCGGCGCCGTGCTGCTGTGGGCCGTGAATGCATTCGTGCACACCCCGATCGAGGTGCTGCCGCAGTTCGAATATCCGCAGATCGGCGTCACAGCGCACCTTCCGGGAACGACCGCGACCGAGCTCGAACATCTGGTCGTCTACCCCCTCGAGAGCCAGATTCAGACCTTGACGAATTTGCGCAGCGTGCGCTCGGTCATGGGCAACGGCACCGTCGAGATCGACGTGCGCTTCCGGCAGGGAAGCAGCGCGCAGGTCGATCTGCAGGCGGTCAACGGTGCGATCGACCGCGTGCGGGGGCAGTTGCCCGCGCAAGCCCACCCCGTGGCACAGATCATGGGCAACGCGATCAACGAAGTCGCCGACTATACCGCGCGGATACCGGCCGGCGTCGCCCCGGCCTTGGTGCAGCGTGTCGTGCTGGCCGACGTCGCCCCGGCCCTGCGCGCGATCCCAGGCGTGCAATTCGTGCAGGTTTACGGTGCCGGCGACGAGGCCCTGTGGATCCAGCCCGACCTCGGGGCCATGCGGCGCTACGGGGTGAGCGTGGAGCAGGTCGTGCAGGCGGTGCGGTCCCAGGTCCTGCTCGAACCCGCCGGCTACATGACCCTCGGCCACAACGACGTGCTGATCGAGGCGCGCAACCTGCCCGTTACCGTCGACGCCTTGGCCAGGATTCCCGTGGCGACCCAGGAGGGGACGATCCCGCTGCAGGCATTGGCGCGCATCGTCCGCTCCGCCGAGCCGGCCCACAACGCCGTGGCCCTGGACGGCCACCCCAGCGTGGCGCTGACCGTCATCAAGCAGCCCGGGGCGTCGACCCTGGCGGTCACGAAGGCCGTGCGGGCCGCGCTGGACGACACCCTGTCGCAACTGCCTCCCGGCGTACGCTGGGTGCGGAGCTACGATCAGGGCCGCCTGGTCGGCATCGTCGGGGCGGATCTCGGCCGCAACCTGCTGATCGGGGCCGCATTGGCCGTGCTGGTATTGTTCTGGGTGCTGGGCGCCGGGCGCGGCATCGTGGTGCTGGCGTTGAGCATTCCCTTGTCGCTGGCGCTGGGCATCGCCGCTCTGCACGCGCTGGGCCAGGACCTCAACCTGATGACGCTCGGGGCGCTGTCGGTCGCGGTCGGCCTGCTGGCCGACGACGCGATCATCGTGCTGGAGAGCATCTATCACCGCTGGGAGAGCGGCGACGCGCACTGGCAGGGCGTCTGGAACGGCGTCAAAGGCATCGTGGTGCCGGACGTCACCGGCACCCTCACCAACATCGCCATCTACGTTCCTCTGCTGTTCGTCGGAGGCCTGGTCGGGCTGTTCTTCATCCCCTTCTCGCTGGCCATGATCCTGGCGCTGCTCGCCTCGCTGCTGGTCTCCCTGAGCCTCATTCCCCTGGGCCTGGGCTTCATCGACGCCCGGCCGAGTCCTGGGACGAGCAGCGGCCAACGCCTGCTTCGCCGGCTGCAGCGCTGGAACGAGCGGCTGTTCGATTGGGTCGCGCGCGCACCCCGGACCAGCCTGGCAATCACCTTCGCGGTGCTCCTGATCAGCCTGGCCGGCTTGGTGCTGGTGCCGATCAACTTCCCGCCGCTACCCAACGAGGGCGCGTTGCTCGAGTCCTTTACCCTGCCGCCGGGGGCGTCGCTGCTCGACACCCGTTTGGCCGTGCAGCGCATCACCGCCCGGCTGCTGCGCGATCCGGCGGTCGCGCATGTCTACGCCCGCATCGGCTCTGCCTCGTCGACCACGTACACCGAGCCCGCTTACGCCGGCGAGATCCAGGTGGCGCTCAAGCCCGGCGTGAGCGTCAATGCCCTGGACGCGCTTGGCGAACAGATCCGCAACGAGTCGCAGATGCCGGGCGTGCAGCTCGCGGTGGACACCCCGACCATCGAGCGGGTCGGCGAGAGTCTCTCGGGATTGCCGCAGCCCTTCGTGATCCACGTGTTCGGCGCCCGGGTGGCCGAACTGCGCCATCTTTCGGACGAGATCGCGGCGCGCCTGCGCCGCATTCCCGCCTTGAGCGACGTGTTCAACAACGACGGCTACCCCGTCACCCAGTTGCAGATCGAGCCCAGGGCACAGGACCTCGCGCTCCATGGCCTGAGCCCGGCGACACTCTACGCGCAGCTCGAGCCGCTGATCGACGGCCAGATCGTCAGCCGTGTGCCCGAGGGCAACGTGCCGCTGGACCTCTACCTGCGGCTGGCCGACGCGCCGCAGCGCTCGCTCGGCGAACTGGCCGCGCTGCCGATCCGCAGCGTTGGCGGCTGGACTCCGCTGGGTGAGCTGGCGAGCCTGACCCTGGTCGAGACGCCCAACCAGATCCGCCACATCGCCGGCGCCCGTGCCCTGGACATCCTGGCTACGCCGACCGGGCCGCTGGGGAGCACCGAGGCCGCGGCGCGGAGCGCCTTGGCGAGCCTTCATCTGCCGCCCGGCTACCGCATCGGCTTCGGCGGCCTGGCGGCCGAGCTCGAGCAGGCCGCACTCGGGCTGCTGCTGGCGACGCTCGCGGCGTTCGCGATCATGGTCGGCATCCTGCTGCTGCAGTTCGACGGCCTGCTGATTCCGGGCATTCTGCTGCTCGAGATTCCGCTGGCGCTCACCGGCGGCACGGTGGCGCTGGTCTTGAGCGGCGTGGGGCTGAATGCCACCGGCATGGTCGGCTTCCTGACCCTGGTGGGCATCGGCCTGCGCCACTCCATCGTGCTGCTCGACCGGGTCCGCCGCAACGAGAGCGCCGGCATGCCGGTCGAGCAGGCGGTGCGCGACGCGATCCAGGTGCGCTTCCGTCCGATCGTGCTGACCGCGGTCACCGCCGTGCTCGGCATGCTGCCGACCGCACTGGGCCTGGGCGAGGGCGCCGCGCCGGAGCAGGGGCTGGCCGTGGTGATCCTCGGCGGGCTGCTCTGGAGCGCGCTGCGCAGCACCAACCTGATCCCGGCGCTGTATCTACACTGGCGGCGCAGGCAGCTCGCGCGGCAGGAATCCGCAGGGGAGCCGGCATGAAGCCGAGGACCCGGGCAAAGCAGGCGCGCGGCCTGGCGGCGCTGGGCCTGTGCGGCCTGCTGGCGGCATGCGCCAGCTACGCGCCCAAGCCGCTGCCGACACAGGCGCACTGGAACGGCGAGGCGGACCTGCGGGTCGACGCGCGCGCCATCGCGCTGCCGGCCCTGGCCGCGCAGCACATCGACCTGAACGCCCCGTTGACCATGGAGGCCGTCGCCGCCCTGGCCGTGCTCAACGAGCCTGGCCTGCAGGCCGCACGGGACCGCGCCGGTGTGGCCCAGGCACAGGCGTTCGCGGCCGGGTTGCTCCCGGATCCGCGGTTCAGTGCGTCGCGCGACATCCCGCAAGGCGGGTCCGGCGCCACCACCACGGCCTACAAGCTGGGCCTCAGCCTTGACCTGGGTCGCCTGATCACCCGCGGCGCGGCCGTGTCCGCGGCGCGTGCCAGGCTGCGGCAAGTCGATCTGCAGATTCTTTGGCAGGAGTGGCAGACAGCCGCGGCCGCCGAGGCGGATTACATCGCGTTGGTCGGCCTGCGCGAGCGCGATGCGGTGCTCGGGACGGAACGCGATGCGGTGCTCGAACGCCTGCGGCGCGACCGCGCTGCGGCGGACGCCGGCGTTCAGCCGCGCACGACCGCGGACGCCGATCTGGTGGAACTGCAAAGCCTGCAGCAGAAGCTTGCCGACGACGCCCGCCGGCATGAAGCCCGGCTCGCCGCGCTGGACGCGCTGCTCGGCCTGCGACCGGGGACGCCGCTGCCTCTGGCCGGCTTGCCGCAGTTCGAGCCCGATGCGGTGCGGGGCGCCGCCGAGGCGCTGGACCGACTCTCCGCGATCCGCCCGGACCTGATGGCGTTGCAGGCAGGCTACCAAAGCCAGGAGCAGAAGCTGCGCGAGGCCGTGCTCGCACAGTTTCCATCGGTCGGGGTCGACATCTCCCGGGCCAGGGATACTTCGGACGTCGACACCGTCGGCTACGGCATCACCCTCAGCTTGCCGATCCTCAACGGCAGCCGAGGCGCGATCGCGGTCCAGAGGGCCTCGCGCCAGGCGCTGTACGACGATTACGCCCAGCGCCTGCGCCAGGCGCGCGCAGAAGTCGAACAGCTTCTGGCCGACATCGATCTGTTGCGGCGGCAGCGGGTCGCGCTGCGGGCCGCCTTGCCGGCGCTGCGCGAGGCGGTGCGCGCGATGGACGCCTCCCTGCGCGAAGGCGACGCGACTTTGCCGCAGGCGCAGGCTCAGCGCCGGGCCTTGCTCGACCAGCGCCTGGCCTTGCAGGCCAACGCACGGCAGTTGGCCGAACAAACCGTGGCGCTGCAGCTGTTGACGGGGCGTGGAATCTTCGCGCCGGCTACGCCATCGCCGGCCGGCAAAGGCCGCGACTAGGGCGCGTTCACCCTAACCTCCCGCCTCCACGGCCTTGAGCTTTCCGCCGATGAGCGTGGCCAGGACCACGAGCGCGGTCGAGATCAGGATCATGATGATGCCCAATGCCGAAAGCCGGCCCCAGAGCCCGTCGTCGGCGAAGCGCAGGATCTGGACCGCGAGGACCTCGGTGCCCGGCCGCGACAGCACCACCGACAGGGTCAGTTCGCGCACGAACATGCTGGCCAGGAGGATCCAGGCCGAGACGATGCCCGGGATGAGCAGGGGGATGATGATCCGGCGCATGGTCGTCAGCGGGCTCGCCCCGCAGACCAGGGACGATTCCTCAAGATGCGAATGCACCTGGATGAAGGCGCTCGCCAGGGGCCGGATGCCGTAGGGCATGTAGGTGGCGATGTAGCCGATCAGCAGCGCCCAGATGGTGGCGTACAGCGGGGTCTGGACGAAGAACCACATGAAGCCCACGCCGATGACGATGCCGGGGAAGGAGAAGGACAGGAAGCTCAGTGACTCGAGCACCCCGGAGGCCCGGGTCTTCACCTTGACGATGACGTAGGCCACGAAGATCGAGAGCGCCACGCCCAGGGTGGCGCCGGCGACGCCCAGGAACAGGCTGTTCTTCAGCGAGAGCAGCGAGATCGGATCCTCCAGGACCTCGATCCAGTGCTTCCAGCTCATGAGCGAAAAGGCCCGCGCGCTCGGCACCATGGAGTAGGGCACCAGCGAGGTGTAGAACAGGACCGCCACCGGCAGCACGATCAGGATGAACGAGAGCAGGGCCATTGCGGCGAACAGGGGATACTTGGCCGCCTTGAGCTCGATCGCGGTCGGGCGATAGCCGCGGCCGGCGATGGTCACGTATTTCTCGCTCTCGGCGGTCAGTGCGCGGTAGACGACGATCAGCGTGACGGAAGCGGCCAGCACGCTCATGCCCACGGCCGCCGCCTTGCCGTAATCCGGCGCGAAGCCGGTGGCGACCATCTGGTACAGATACGTCGACAGGACGTTGACCCGGCCCGGCATGCCGAGCACCGAAGGCACGGCGAACGACGCCAGGCCGCGGACCAGGCCCAGGATGAAGGAGGCGAGGATGGCCGGCCGCAGCACCGGCAGGGTCACCCGGATCAGGGTCCGCCAGGTTCCCGCCCCGAAGACCCGGGAGGATTCCTCCAGCGCCACGTCGAACGAGGCCATCGCCGGCGCGATGATCAGATAGGCGACCGGCATGTCGAGCAGGCCCTCCACCAGGACCATGCCCGGCAGCGAATAGATGTCGAACGGCGCATCCTCCAGGCCGAACACGTTCCTGAGCGCGATGTTCATCATGCCGTTGGACGGGTTGAGCAGGAGCGCCCAGCTCACCGCGAAGAGCAGGTGCGGGATCATCATCGGGATGATGGAGATGACCCGGAACATGAACTTCATGGGGATGTCGGTGCGGTTGTTGAGGTAGGCGAGGAACAGGGCCAGGACCGTGGCCATGATCGACGAGCCCAGGACGAAGATCACCGTGTTGGCGATGACCTCGTAGAAGGCCGGATCGGTGTAGGCCTCGATGTACTTGTCCAGGGTGAAGCTGCCGAAGGCCGACAACCCCTTGGAAAAGCTCCCGAACAGGAGCATGACGATGGGGCCGACGGTCAGGACCCCGACGATGAGGATGAGCGAGAGGGTCAGCTTGGTTTTGGCTTGGGTTTGAGCCATGGCTCTGCCGTGCCTCAGATGGAAAGCAACAGGCAGTGGGCGGGCTCCAGGCTGAAGTTCACCGCACTGCCTTCCTCGAGGTCCGCGTCCGAGTCGATCTTCGCCAGCAGCAGTTCGCCGCCGACGCGGATTTCCACTTCATAGGCCTCGCCGACGAAGATCAGCGTCTCGATGCGGCCGTTGACCACATTCCTGCCGCCGCCTTCGCCTCGGCCGATCCGGATGAACTCCGGCCGGATGCAGAGCGTGGCCTCGCTGCCCGCCGGGATGTCGCGCCGCTCGCAGGCGATCGTTCCCAGCTCGCAATCCACCATGGTGTAGCCCCCTTCCTGGCCGCGCACCGTGGCCTTGACCAGGTTGGCCCGGCCGATGAAGTCGGCGACGAAACGGTGCTGCGCGTCGAAGTAGATCTTCTTGGGGACATTCATCTCGATGATCTGGCCTTCGCGCATGACCGCGATGGTGTCGGACAGCGCCAGCGCCTCGACCCGGTCGTGCGTCACGTAGACCGCGGTGATCTTCAGCTCGTTCAGGAAGCTGCGCAGTTCCTTGCGGGTTTCCTCGCGCAGCTTGGCGTCCAGGTTGCTGAGCGGTTCGTCGAACAGGATGACCTTGGGTTCGGCCACCAGGGCGCGGGCCAGCGCGACCCGCTGCTGCTGTCCGCCGGACAGCTTGGTCGCGGGGCGCTTCTCGAAGCCTTCCAGATGCACGAAGGCAAGGGTCTTCGCCACCCGCTCGCGGATGACGTCCTTGGGCGTGTTGCGGATCTGCAGCGGGTAGGCCACGTTGTCGAACACGTTCATGTGCGGCCAGATGGCGTAGGTCTGGAACACCATGCCCAGCCCGCGCTTCTCGGTCGGGACTGCGATGTTCCTTTCCTTCGACCACACCACTTCGCCGCCGATGCTGATCTCGCCCGCATCCGGGGTCTCCAGGCCGACGATGCAGCGCAGCAGCGTGGTCTTGCCGCAGCCGCTGGGTCCCAGCAGGGTGAAGATGTGGTTGGCCGGGATGGTCAGATTCACGTTGTCCAGGGCCTTGATGGTCTTGCCCCCGGATACATAGTATTTGCTGACGCCTTGGATCCGTATTTCCATTTGTTGTTATTCCGTGGAGTTCCCCCAGGCCCGTAACGGGACGGGCCGGCGTGCGCGGAGGTCAGGTCGTACCGGCCGCCGGACGTTGTACAGCCGGCGGCCCCGGAGCGGCATTACTTGACGTCGAAGATCGTCTTGAACTCGGCGCCCCACTTCTTGATTTCCGCGTCGGACAGCTCGCGGATGGGGATGACCTTGGCCTTGTCCATGCCCGCGATCGGCGGGTAGACGCCGGGGGCGGCGACGTACTCGCCGACGTCGGTCGCCAGCATGCCCATGGCCTTCTTGGAGAGCCAGTAGTCGATGAACGCCCGGGCCGCGGCCGGGTGCGGCGCGGTGGAGCTGATGCCGATGGCGCGCGGCGTGCCCATCAAGGGCTGCGACAGATGCGCCCAGTCGAGCGGGGCCGGGGCCTTGGTGATGATGTACTTGGGCATGGAGATGCCGATCAGCTTCTCGCCGCTCTCGATCGGGGCCGGGGTCGGCCCGAAGGAGGCCACGAACATGGGTTTGTTGGCGGCCAGTCCCTTCACGAACTTCATCCACTCGGCGTCGGACTTGAACACGTTTTCCCGGAGCCCGAGGAGCCAGGAGATGGTCGTCGGATGGTTGGCCGGGTTGGGCATGACGATCTTGTTCTTCCACTTGGGATCGGTCAGGTCCTGGTAGCGCTTAGGCACGTCGGCCGGCTTCACCAGGTCCTTGTTGTAGATGATCCCGACGTACTCGATGCCGAAGAGCTGGATCTTGTCGTCCTTGCGGGTCCAGGCCGGATAGCCGGCGGCGACAGGGGAGCGGTACGAGGCCAGCATCCCTTTCTCCTTGAGGAGTTCCAGGACCGGCAGCGGGCCCTGGACCACGTCGGCCGCAAACTTCCCGGCCTCGAATTCGGTGATGGCCGTGGCCACGAACTTGGTGGTCGAGATCCGGGTGTATTCCGCCTGGATGCCGGTGTCGTCGGTGAAGGCCTTCATGATCGGCTCGACGGCGGTGATGTTGGCGTAGAACGACACCTTGCCTTCGGCCTTGGCCTTGGCCAGCGAGGCGTTGTCGGCGGCCTGCGCGGTGGCTGCAGCGAACAGAACGATGAAGACCGCAAGTAGTTTTCTCATGAATATCCCCTTTGCTCGAACCGCCAGGCGGGTTGTTGTTGGCAGAAACCACGGCCATCGAAACGGCCGTCATGGATGATTCAGCGACTCATGTCTGCCCCTGAAAATAGACTTCGCCGAAAGATTGGAAGATGTGACCGTATGCCTCTTGATGTAGATCATCGGTACAAGAATGTACAGGCTCGGAGGCCGGCGATGGCGCCCGCCGCCCTGGCCGCATGTACTTTCCAACGCATGGTGGGATGAACTGTTTGCTCCGGAGTGGGACTTAGATTTCAGGTGTCCCCGAATCGGGTGGCGCGAGTTCGCAGTGCCGCCTTACGGAGAAGCCGACCGACATCGAAAGGAGAACGGCAATGCCCATGATTGATTTTCCCCGTCCGGATGGTGCGTCATGTTCCGCTTATTCCGCGGAAGCCGGTGCCGGCAGGCCCGGCGTGATCGTGATCCAGGAATGGTGGGGGCTGAATCCGCATATCCGCGACATCGCGGATCGTTTCGCGGCGGCCGGCTTTAACGCCCTGGCGCCGGATCTTTTCCACGGCCGGGTCGCCCGGAACGTCGACGAAGCGCGTCACATGATGGACGGCCTGGATTTCGTGGGGGCAACGACCCAGGACATCCGAGGTGCGGTGACCTATCTCCAGGAGAAGGGCGGAAACGACAAGGTCGGCATCGTGGGGTTCTGCATGGGCGGTGCGCTGGTGATCAGCAGCGGAGTTCATCTGGAAGGCCCGGCCGCCGGGGTATGCTTCTACGGCATCCCGCCGAAGGAAGTCGCCGATCCGGCCCGCATCCGGTTCCCGTTCCAGGCGCATTTCGCCAGCAAGGACACCTGGTGCACGCCGTCGCTGGTCGATCAGCTGGAACAGGAAATGAAATCAGCCGGCAATCCGCCCGAGGTCTATCGCTACGAGGCGAACCACGCCTTCTTCAACAAGACCCGGCCGGAGGTGTACGACGCCGCTGCATCACAGGCCGCATGGGAACGGACGCTGACGTTCTTCGACAAGCATCTGGCGTAGCGGGCCGTCGCTGTCGATCGCCATGCTATGCGGTAGCGGATTGATCAACGACACACTTCGTCGATGAGCATTTTCCCCAAACTTCCCGGCGTGTTTCCCGAGTAGACAGCCTGATTGGCTGTCGCAGACTGATATAGAAGCTTACCCTTGCCCATATGTTCAGCATAAGCCGCCATGGAAGTCCGACGACCTTGGCGCGCCTCGCAATTGATCTCATGTGTTTCTATTACCGACCAGAAGTCCCATCCCCCCGACGGCGGCTTGGCGTAATCCCACAAAATCGCGAAACTCGTGATGCCATGCTGGTTTTTGATGGTCGACTTATCGATATAGACCGCGTCACCTTCCCTCTCGCCGCTCGTTTTCTTGGCGAGCAATGACCAGCCGGGTTTGGGCTGTTCAGGTATGCGTTCCTGGAAATATTTCAGACGGGTGATTTCGTCCTCGACCTGCCGGGCATTCTCGGCAGATGGCTTGATCTCAAGATATTTCTGGTAGGCCGAAACCGCTTCTGGATACTTTTTCTGCTTCGCATACAGCAAGCCCAGGTTGTACCAGGCATCAGCCGATAGCGGGTCGGCTTCGATCGCTTTTTTGAATTCCGCTTCGGCCACGATCAAGTCGTCGTCTGACTTCGCTGCTCCGAGCGCCACGGCACCACGCACCAGATAATCGTGGGCGCTCTTGGGTCTTACGTCCTGGGAAGAAGGTGAGGGCGGATTTGAGGATGGGGGCTGCTGTCTGACCAAATGCAATTCAATAGGCGCACTAGAAGCCTCTTCGACGGCGCGGCATGATTTCGCGGTGCCCAAGCCCAGGAAACTGCCGAGGTAAGACCAGTACACGTGGTAACGCGGCTCATTGAACGAAAGAGTCAGTGTCGTACCGTCTTTCCCGAGCCTGCCTTCGAATGGCGTCCGCAGCTCCCGCAATCTGCAATTCGGCTGCTCTTCGTTGAACGATATGGCTGTTTCCGGCTGAATCCGCTCGCCGACAATACGGTCGTCCACCAGGCGCCCGACAAAAGACAACTGTGCGCCAGCCGCATTGAAGCTGTTTTCATGATCCGGTTCGCGTTTGTCGGTAAAGAGCGAGACTTCTCTGCCAAGCCAGGTTTTCGTCGACGGAGTCATCACGAATTTGCCATCATCGAATCTGACCTGGTAAACGTCCCCCTTCGCCGGATCTGATCCAGCCGACGACGCGGTCCAGGTTCCCGCCAATCGGGATTGGGCCTGGTAACGCTCCTGGAGGTAGCCAAGCTTGACGATTTCGTTGCCGATCTGCGTCGCATCGTCCGCTTTCGGACTCAGCAGCAGATAGCGCCGGTAGGCGTCGATGGCCGCGTCGTAATGATTCAACTTCGTCTCGACGACACCAAGATTGAACCAGGCGGTCGCCAAGCCGGGGGCAAGCGTTGTCGCATGGCGAAATTCGTTTGCCGCGGCGGTGAAATCGTCCTGCGTTTTCGCCATTTCCATGGCGGCGGCCCCGCGGACCAGGTATCGGCGGGCTTCATCCATGTTGTCAGACTGGGCTGCCGCCTGGGCCGCGAAGAAAGCAAGACTGGCAGCCAGGATCTGCCTGCGGATTTGCGATTCGATCATGATGATTTTGCCCCTTCAGATTCTCTTTGCGATTATCTGACTTTGTCGCAGACCAATTTGAACACCTCCGGAATAACGGGCTTTTCGGCGATGTCCGACCAGACCGGCGGACTCGAAGGCGTAAAAGTGGCAAGCGACGTTCCCTCTCCCATGTGGCCTGTAAACAACCCGCCCCCCACCAATCGGTACTTTCCCTTTCCGCAGTCAAAGTCATAAAGCCAAGTCAGCGAGTAATACTCGTTTTCTCGAAATTTTTGCGGAGTGGACGAGTCCCACACCGTCAAGACGGAGCCCCCTGCCTCTGTTCTCTTGATCGTCGATTTGTCGGTATAGACTTTGGTGCCGTCTTCCGCCGTCCCGATCAAGGTCCAGCCAGGCTGGAATTCGGCATCATGACGCTCTTGGCGATACTGCAACTTGATGATTTCGTCGCGAACCTTTTGCGCATCGGCTGAATCGGGTTTCAGATCCACGTACTTTTGATATGCAGCGGCTGCGTCGGCATACTTTTCCTGCTTGGCCAAAACGGTGCCCAGGTTGTACCAGGCATCGGCCATCTCCGGCGCGAGTTCGGTCGCTTCACGGAACTCTTTGGCGGCTTCGGACAAGTCGCCCTTCGACTTCACCATTTCAATCGCCGCGAGACCTCTAACCATATGGCGCCGAGCCATTTCCAGCCGATCCGACTGCGCGAAGGCTGCCTGGAAGGACAGCAACAGCAGGAGGGCGATTGCCCAGTGATGCCAGTGGCGTTTCATGATCTTCGTCCTTTCAAGGTTTATCGGCAGCGTTTGCTGCTTCTTGTTTTTCGAGCTTGGCCAGTTCGGACGCGGTCCGGGCTCGATCGGCCTTTGCCTTGGCAAGAGCCTCTCTGGCCTTGCGCAACGCGTCGCTTTCGCCTGCCTGCGTGCTCTTGTCGGGTTCCGCTTTCTTGGCCTCCTCGGTCTTTACCGCCTGTTCCAGCCGTACTATTTGATTGTCTTGGTGGACAAGTTTCTCGCGTATCGTGGCAATGCTGCGTTGCAGATCAAGCTGAATCCTTGAAATTCCGCCTTCGCTTGCCGCAGCAGCCGGGGTTGGAACCGGGGGCACATCGGGCAAGGATGCGTTGCATGCCGAAGAATGAGTCAAGTCCTTGCCATGTTCCTCCGGATTGCCGGGACGGGACTGCTCGCCAGCACATTCAAGCTGGTGCAGCGCACTTTCGGACGGTGGTGCCTTCAGCTTGATGTCGTTCGAACCATTGATTCCGGCGCCATCCTTCATTTGCGACTTCAATTTATCGATGTCGAGCTGGAATTGCCGCTGTTCCTTGGCCTCCTGAGCTTTTCGATAGGCATCCCAGTTTGGTTGCTGAGCCGATGCAGGTGAGCCCTGCTTTGGCGAATTGTCTTTTTGGGGGACAGGAGGTTCGCAATTGAAACAGCCGGGAGAGCAGGAGGCAGTGAACCAATGTGCCTGGTTTCCGGATTTGCATTGCATCGTAAAGCTGCTCACGGCGGCATTGCATGCGGCAGTGGAATTGAATGGACCGTAGCTTCTGCTGACGCCGTAACCGGTCCTGTCGGAGCAACGGCAATATAGAAAGCAGGCCGCCTGTCCGGTTCGAGGCGCCAGCGTCAGGAACGCCGTCGTCGAAAGCAGCGTAATCGCGAGCAGCTTGGTCAACATCAATCGCCCCAATCGACTTGGCTTGATGATGGGACTATCCGCGTCACCGGCCCCCATCCCCCGGTCATCGACCACTCGCGTTCCTCTCCTGCCTTGAGATCAATCGCCTCGGCAGCCGCAGCATTCGGAGTAACGTGAACCATGCCTTTCGTCACGGCAACGTGGGTGCCATCCTGAAACGCCTGAACCGAGAATTCCGTTCCACGTACAGCAATCGCCACTGCCGGAGTACGGATCTCGAACCGGCTCTTCAAATAATGCTGAACGTTTGCGCGGATCCTGGCTAAGCCTCTATCCAGTCGAGCCCGAAATCCCTCATCGAGATTGTCCTCGGTAATCATCATTTCGCTGCCCGGTTCAAGCAAGGCATCGGCGTTCCCCCCGGCAAGGAACAGCCGCGCGCTGCCATCCTTGCCGGTGACGATGCGGTCCCCAACCTGCAGTGGGCGCAAGGGGTCGCTGACGGGTTCGCCTTGTGCATTGAACATCCGCACCTCCCCTTCCAAGGGAAAAACCGTACCGTGTACCTTGCCCATGCGCTTCTCCAAGGCGGCAAGAAGACGCGTATCGTCCAGCTGCTTTTCCCGCCGTGCGAGCAGGGCTTTCGCCCTCTCGGACAGTTGTCGCGCTTCGAGTACGCCGCGCTCCGCCTCGGCAACCGCGTCACGCGCGACGGCAATCGCAGCGGGATCACGTGAACTGCTGACATCCGCCTCGATCGCACGTGTCTCCTGCAATGTCTGATCGGCTTCTCCAAGCCTGTTCTGCGCTGCCTTCAAGACAACCAGGGCGTCCTGTTTTAGTCGTTCAGCATAGAGCTGTGCCCGTTGCGATACGTCTTCCGCATAGGCAGGATGCCAGCCCCCAAGCAGCCCAAAAACCATCAGGAAGAATAATTTGAGAGATTTCATGTGGATTATTTGTGTTCGTCTACCCGATATTTTAGTTAATCCGAACCGGATGTCTTGAATCTGATGATGAGGCGGGGCCGGAAAGCTGGGGTACGCGGCCCTATTGGGCCACAGGGGATTTACGTGCTGTTCGAGACGGATGCTGTCCTGGCAAGGCATGAAAACCCGATGGCCGGCGGTATGTGCTATTGAAAGTCGGCCATGGCTGGAGTGGCAAAATGCCGGCTCTCCAAACTGCTTGGCTGATTAAGCAAAACGGGGAGAGTCACTGCTGGCTAAAGCAGCACCAAGTCGCGCTAAATGGATGTCGCGAGCATTCCAGGCGCCCCCAGCAGTTCCTGATCGCTTCG
This sequence comes from Parasulfuritortus sp., assembly GCA_036391875.1. Classification (GTDB taxonomy): domain Bacteria; phylum Pseudomonadota; class Gammaproteobacteria; order Burkholderiales; family Thiobacillaceae; genus Parasulfuritortus. The sequence continues at coordinate 68,950 of DASVZA010000007.1, read as the reverse complement.
GTCCTTGAGGCCCACCCCGGTCAGTCCCAGTCGCATGCCTTCCTTCGCCAGCCAGACCGTCTTCCGTGCCGCATCGTCGTAGCCGAGCCCTTCCGGCCGGATATTGGAGATGCAGTTGCGCGCCGAGTCCTGGCATCCGGTCTTCGGGGCGTGGGTGAGGTAGAGGCCCAGGCTGTCGGGCGAGGTGAGGCCGGGACGCTCGCCGATCAGGACGGCGACCATCTTCGCTTGCAGCAGTTCGCCGACGGGGTCGCCGAGGGCGACCCGGGCCTGGCTGGCGAGGACCACGGGGCCGAAGCGCCAGGCTTGCGGCAGAGCGGCGCGGATACGTTCCAGCAGCGGCCGGGCGTGGCGGCCGACAGCCAGGGAGGAGAGGCCGTCGCCGACCACGGCGACCAGGTCCCAGCCTTTTTCGGGCTGGGTGCGCAGGGTGTCGGCGCTGTCCGGCGCCAGTTCGCGGCCGAGGTCGGGGCGGAGCAGGTAGGCCGAGCGGTCGGGCGCGGCGCTTCTCACGTTCAGGGTGTCGAAGCCCGACTGCTTCAGTTCGTCGGCCAGGGCGGCCAGGTCGAGCGGGCGGTGCACGGCGTCGCGGGCCAGGGCGTGGGCGTAGCCGAAGCCGAGAATCTCGTCGGTCGGCAGGCTGTCGCCGGCGCGGCCGAGGGCGATGCGGGCGCGGGTGAAGCTGCGCAGGTGGCGCCAGGGGTCGGGCGTGGTGAGGTCGCGGCCGGCCATGTTCGGTTCAGGCCGCGAGCAGGGCGCGCGGGCCGCGCGCCAGCAGGGGGTGGTCGGGGCCGATGGGCCGGATGCGGCCGTCGTGGTCGGCGATATCCATCTCCATCAGCCATTGCTCGAACTCCGGCGCGGGTTTGAGGCCGAGCAGCCGGCGCAGGTAGAGGGCGTCGTGAAAGGACGTGCTCTGGTAGTTGAGCATGATGTCGTCGGCGCCGGGCACGCCGATCAGGAAGGTGAGGCCGGCGCTGGCGAGCAGGGTCATCAGGTTGTCCATGTCGTCCTGGTCGGCCTCGGCGTGGTTGGTGTAGCAGACGTCGCAGCCGAGCGGCAGGCCCATCAGCTTGCCGCAGAAATGGTCCTCCAGGCCGGCGCGCACGATCTGCTTGCCGTCGAACAGGTATTCGGGACCGATGAAGCCGACCACGGTGTTGATGAGCAGCGGCTTGAAATGGCGGGCGACGGCGTAGGCGCGCGCCTCGCAGGTCTGCTGGTCAACGCCGTGGTGGGCGTTGGCGGACAGGGCCGAGCCCTGGCCGGTCTCGAAGTACATGACGTTCTCGCCCAGCGTGCCGCGGCCGAGCGCGAGCGCGGCCTGGCGGGCTTCTTCCAGGATCGACAGGGAGATGCCGAAGCCGCGGTTGGCCTGCTCGGTGCCGGCCACCGACTGGAACACCAGGTCGACCGGCGCGCCCTGTTCCATGATCTGGATCTGGTTGGTGACGTGGGTCAGCACGCAGGACTGGGTGGGGATGTCGAAGCCGCGGATGAATTCGTCGAGCAGGTGATAGAGATCGGTCAGGGCGGGGAGGCTGTCGCTGGCCGGGTTGATGCCGATCACCGCGTCGCCGGCGCCGTAGAGCAGGCCGTCGACCACCGAGGCGGCGATGCCGCGCGGATCGTCGGTCGGGTGGTTGGGCTGGAGCCGGACCGACAGGCGGCCGGGCAGGCCGATGGTGTTGCGGAAGGCGGTCACCACGCGGCATTTCCTGGCCACGAGGATCAGGTCCTGGTTGCGCATCAGCTTGCTCACCGCGGCCGCCATCTCGGGCGTGACGCCGGGGGCGATGCGGGCCAAAGCCTTTTCGTCTGCTGAATCGGAAAGCAGCCAGTTGCGGAAGTCGCCCACGTTGAGGTGGGCGACTTCGGCAAAGGCCGCCGCGTCGTGGGTGTCGAAGATGAGGCGGGTGACCTCGTCGCTTTCGTAGGGGATCAGCATCTCCTCCAGAAAGCGTTTCAGCGGCACCTCGGCCAGGCACATCCTGGCCGCGACCCGCTGGGCGTAGCTGCCCGCCGCGACCCCCGCCAGGTAATCGCCGGACCGGGCCGGCGTCGCCTTGGCGAGGAGGTCCTTCAGATCGCGGAAGACATAGCTCTCCGCGCCGACGCTGTGGCGGTAGCTCACGCCTTGTTGGCCTCGTAGGCGCCGATTTCCTCGGCCACGGTCTCGAACGGACCACGCATCAGGTGGTCTTCGGCTTCCGCGCGGCGCACCTTGGTGGTCAGGAAGTAGCCGTAGCCCAGCACCAGCAGGCCGGCGAACAGCATGGCCAGGAGCTGGTTGTAGTAGATCATGGTGACCAGGCAGATCACGGCCAGCACCAGGGCCAGGCCCGGGAACAGCGGGTACATGATGGCCGGGAAGGGCCGGCTCAGGGCAGGCTCCTTCCTGCGCAGGACGAACAGGCTGAGCATCGACATGATGTACATGACGATGGCGCCGAACACCGACATGGTGACGATGTTGGCGGTCAGGCTCTGGCCGCCGAAGCTGAGCAGCTCGTCGCTGAAGATGGCGGCGATGCCCACCACGCCGCCGGCCAGGATGGCGCGGTGCGGGGTCTTGAAGGTGGGATGCACGGCGGCGAAGTACTTGGGCATGTAGCCGGCCCGAGCCAGGGCGAAGATCTGGCGCGAGTAGCCCAGGATGATGCCGTGGAAGGAGGCGATCAGGCCGAACAGGCCGATCCAGACCAGCATGTGCAGCCAGCCGCTGTGGGCGCCGACCACCAGCTTCATGGCCTGGGGCAGCGGGTCGTTGATGTTGGACAGCTTGGTCCAGTCGCCGACGCCGCCGGCGAAGATCATCACGCCGAAGGCCAGCACCAGCAGGGTCAGGATGCCGGCGATGTAGGCCACCGGCACGGTGCGCTTGGGATCCTTGGCCTCCTCGGCCGCCATGGCGACGCCCTCGATGGCGAGGAAGAACCAGATCGCGAACGGGATGGCCGCGACGATGCCGGACAGGGCGAGCGGGCCGAAGCTGTCGTGGCCGGCCCAGCCGTGGGCGACGAAATTCGAGAACGAGAAGCCGGGCGAGACCACGCCCATGAACACCAGCAGCTCGACGATGGCGAGCAGGGTGACGAACAGTTCGAAGGTCGCGGCGATCCGCACGCCGATGATGTTGAGCGCCATGAACACCACGTAGGCGCCGACGGCGAAGAGCTTCGGACTCACGTCGGGGAACTGGACGTTGAGGTAGGCGCCGATGGCCATGGCGATGGCCGGCGGCGCGAACACGAACTCGACCAGGGTGGCGAAGCCGGCGACGTAGCCGGCGGTCGGGCCCAGGGCGCGCCGGGCGTAGGCCAGCGGTCCGCCGGCATGGGGAATGGCGGTGGTCAGCTCGGTGAAGCTGAAGATGAAGGTGGTGTACATGGCGGCGACCAGCACCGAGGTGATCAGGAAGCCCAGGGTGCCGGCCTGCGCCCAGCCGTAGCTCCAGCCGAAATACTCGCCGGAAATCACCAGGCCGACCGCGATGCCCCACATGTGCCAGGCGCTCAGGGCGGGCTTCAACGTCGTTTGACTCATTTCATTTCTCCTTTGGACAGGAAGACCGATGAATACGGGTCCGCGGCGTGACCGGCTGGCCGGCGCAGTCGCGGACGATCTGGCGCAAATGTAGGAGGGTGGGGGTGGAGCCGCTATCCCATTTCGGCAACGGGTCAGGATGGCCTATCAGAAAAGTAACGTACGCGAGGTTGCTAGGTCGCTCGAGTCAGGCATAGAATCGCGCCGTTTTCGTTTCGGAGTTTCCTTCTGTGGATAGTCCTAGTAGTCGATTGAATATCGGCGATCTGCAGGCAAGGTAAACGCGGGCATTTCTTCTCGCCGCTGCCTTGCCGATTGGCGGGCAGTGGTTTCCGGCTTCCGGTTCTCGGCAGCCTGGCTACTTCCCTTTGAACTTGGAGTTGTTCGCCACCGCGGCGCGGTGGCCCGCCGTCGTACGTGTCCTGCGCGTGCGGGAAAGGGTTTTTATGCGTATCGATTCGATCTTCGTCCGCGACAAGGGGGAACGGGTTCTCCATCGGCCTGCGCCTCTTGTCGGTGCCGTTTTTATGTTGACCAAAATCTGCAACAAAACCTTAGCAAACTATGTCTGACGACCCTGAAACGCCGTCAGCCTGACGCCCAGGGGTATTGGAGGGTAAAGGCGGACGGCATTGGAGAATGAAAATGAAGCTGCCCCTCCTGAGAGAGCTTTTCGCGGGCTTCCTGCGCGCCCGCCACCTCGGCCGCCACTTCCGCCGGTTGACCATCCTCGAATCGCTGGCCCAGACCGGCGTCAGCCGGGAGCTGCCGCCCGGCCAGAGTCAGTTCCTGGTCCAGGCCGCGCTTAGCACGCCCGAGGCCCTGTTCGAGCGCCTCGAAACTCATGCCGACGGCCTGAGCGAAGCCCAGGCCGAGAAGGTCCGCGAGCAGGTCGGCCTCAACGAGGTCGAGCACGAGAAGCCGCTGCCATGGTGGCACCACCTGTGGTTGTCCTACCGCAACCCGTTCAACCTGTTGCTGACCCTGCTGGCGGGCATTTCCTATCTGACCGACGACATGAAGGGGGCCACCGTCATCGGCTCGATGGTAGTGTTCTCGACCCTGCTGCGCTTCTGGCAGGAGAGCAAGGCGAACAAGGCCGCCGATGCGCTCAAGGCGATGGTCAGCACCACGGCGACTGTCCTGCGGCGCGATCTGTCCGAGGATGCCGCGCCGGTGTTCGAGCAGTATTTCAGCGCCCGCCTGCACGTCAAGGAAGCCCACCGCGAGGAAGTGCCGATCAAGCTCCTAGTGCCCGGCGACGTGATCGTCCTTTCGGCCGGCGACATGATCCCGGCCGATTGCCGGCTGCTGACCGCCAAGGATCTGTTCGTGGCCCAGGCGGCCATGACCGGCGAATCGATGCCGGTCGAGAAGTTCGCCGTCCAGCGCGATCCGAACACCCTCAGCCCGCTCGAACTCGACAACATCCTGTTCATGGGCACCAACGTCGTGTCCGGTTCGGCGACCGCCGTGGTGGTGGCGACCGGAAACCGCACCTATTTCGGCGCGCTGGCCTCCCGCGTCACCGCCACCGACCGCGCGCCGACCTCGTTCCAGGCCGGCGTGAACAAGGTGAGCTGGCTCCTGATCCGCTTCATGTTCGTCATGGCGCCGCTGGTGCTGTTCATCAACGGCGTGACCAAGCACGACTGGATGGAGGCGCTGCTGTTCGCGCTGTCCATCGCCGTCGGCCTCACGCCCGAGATGCTGCCCATGATCGTCACCTCGACCCTGGCCAAGGGCGCGGTGGTGATGTCGCGGCGCAAGGTGATCGTGAAGCGGCTGGACGCGATCCAGAACTTCGGCGCCATGGACGTGCTGTGCACCGACAAGACCGGCACCCTGACCCAGGACAAGATCTTCCTGTCCCGCCACGTCGACATCTGGGGCGAGGAATCGGACGAGGCGCTGGCCATGGCCTACCTCAACAGCTACTACCAGACCGGCCTCAAGAACCTGCTCGATGTGGCCGTGCTGGAGCACGTCGACGTGCACCGGGAACTCAACCCGGCGCGCAACTACCGCAAGGTGGACGAGATTCCGTTCGACTTCCAGCGCCGGCGCATGTCGGTGGTGGTGTCCGAACGCGAGGACCACCACGAGCTGATCTGCAAGGGCGCGGTCGAGGAGATCCTCGCCGTCTGCGCCCGCGTCCGCCACGGCGCCGGGGTCGAGCCGCTGACTCCGGAACTCCTGGCCCGTGTCCGCCAGGTCACGGCCGACCTCAACGAGGAGGGCCTGCGCGTCGTCGCTGTCGCCATGAAGGAAGTGCCGCCGGCCAAGGAGACCTACGGTATCGCCGACGAGAGCGAGCTGACCCTGATCGGCTACGTCGCCTTCCTCGACCCGCCCAAGGAATCGACCGCGCTGGCCATTCGGGCCCTGGCCGAGCACGGCGTGGCGGTCAAGGTGCTGACCGGCGACAACGAACTGGTCACGGCCAAGATCTGCCGCGAGGTCGGCCTGGAGCAGCAGGGCGTGCTGCTCGGCAGCGACATCGAGGGCATGGACGACGCGGCACTGGCGCATGCGGTCGAGGAGCACAACGTCTTCGCCAAGCTCACCCCGGCCCACAAGGAACGCATCGTCCGCCAGCTGAAAGGCAACGGCCACGTGGTCGGTTTCATGGGCGACGGCATCAACGACGCGCCGGCCCTGCGCACGGCCGATATCGGCATCTCGGTCGATACGGCGGTGGACATCGCCAAGGAGGCGGCCGACATCATCCTGCTGGAGAAGAGCCTGATGGTGCTGGAGGAGGGCGTGCTGGAGGGGCGCCGCACCTTCGCCAATATGCTGAAGTACATCAAGATGACCTCCAGTTCCAACTTCGGCAACGTGTTCTCGGTGCTGGTGGCCTCGGCCTTCCTGCCCTTCCTGCCCATGCTGCCGATCCAGCTCCTGACCCAGAACCTGCTCTACGACATTTCGCAGACTGCGATCCCGTTCGACAACGTCGACGACGAGCAGGTGCGCCGGCCGCAGCGCTGGAACGCGGCCGACATCGGCCGCTTCATGATCTACTTCGGGCCGACCAGCTCGGTGTTCGACATCGTCACCTACCTGGTGATGTGGTACGTGTTCGGCGCCGACAATCCCGACAAGCAGAGCCTGTTCCAGTCCGGCTGGTTCATCGAGGGCCTGATGACCCAGACCCTGGTGGTACACATGATCCGCACCGCGAAGCTGCCGTTCGTCGAGAGCCGCCCCGGCACGCTGTTGCTGACCATGACCGGGCTGATCATGGCCTTCGGCATCGTCGTACCGATGAGCCCGCTCGCCCATTACTTCCGGATGCAGCCACTGCCGGCGCTCTACTTCCTGATCCTGCCGCTGATCCTGCTGGCCTACATGGCGCTGACCCAGGGCATGAAGCGGTTCTACATCCAGCGCTACGGCTGGCAATAGGCGGGGAAGAAACTTGGAAGCGATCCGCAACATCGATCTCGCCTCGCTGTCCGACACGCTGGTCAGCCTGACCGCGGCCTTCGTGCTTGGCGGTCTGATCGGCTTCGAGCGGCAGTACCGGCAGCGCACCGCCGGACTGCGCACCAACGTCCTGGTGGCCATCGGCGCGGCGGCCTTCGTGGACATGGCCAACCGGCTGACCGGCCACGCCGGGGCTGTCCACGTGCTGGCCTACGTGGTGTCCGGCATCGGCTTCCTCGGCGCCGGCGCCATCATGCGGGAGGAGGGCAATGTCCACGGCCTGAACACGGCCGCTACGTTGTGGGGCTCGGCGGCGGTCGGCGCCGCGGCCGGTGCCGACCTCATCCTGGAGGCGGCGCTGGCCACCGTGTTTGTCCTCTCGGCCAACACCCTGCTGCGGCCCATCGTCAACACCATCAACCGCAAGCCGCTGGACGTCGTCTCGGCCGAGGTCACCAACATCGTCTATGTGATCGCCGAGCGCGCCCAGCAGAAGCAGGTGCTGTTGCAGTTGGAGGAAGAACTGGAACGCAGCCGCTACCCGGCCCGCGACCTGGATATCCACGCCTTCGGCAGTCAGGAGGTCGAGATCGAGGCGACCCTGGCCTCGACCTCGGTCGACGGCGACGAACTTGACGCGCTGGTCCAGCGCCTCGCCGTCATGCCCGCGGTGCGGCAGGCGTTCTGGAGTCCGAGCACGATGGAGTGAGGCACTCCTCAGTCTGTGCGACCGCTGCCTTCCGCCGCCAAGCGGACGCCGGCGTACTCCCGGCCCGGATGGGTGCGCCGATGGTTGCCGGTGGCCAGGGCGTAGATCTCCAGCAGCTCCTCTTCGCTGACGTCGACGAAGGTGTCGAGCTGGCTCAGGGCGTAGACGAAGTCCTCGTGCAGGATGGGCCGGTCTGTCACCTTCTCTTCCGGCTGGGGCGGTGTGTGCAGGTAAGCCGGATAGCGGCGCCAGGGGAACAGCGCATTGAACAACAAGGCGACGATGAGCATGATCGCGGCGTTGATGGCCACCGGTGTCAGCACGTACTGGTAGCCGAGCGAGGTCACGGCCGGTCCACCGATGACTGCGACCAAGGACGTCGCCCCGCCCGGCGGGTGGATGCAGCGCAGGTAGTGCATGGCGCCGATGGCCAGGCCGACCGCCAGGCCCGAGGCCAGGAACGGATCGCCGATCAGCTTGGCGCAGGTGACGCCGATGATGGCCGAGATGATGTGGCCGCCCAGCAGCGGCCAGGGCTGCGACAAGGCGCCGTGCGGCACGGCGAACAACAGCACGGCGCTGGCGCCCATCGAGGCGACCACCGGCACCAGCGCGTCGGTGTGGATGTAGAACTTGCTGACGGCGAACAGAAGCGGGATGCAGAGCACGCCGCCCAGCAAGGATACCCACCGCTCGCCGTGGCTGACCGGGCTGAATTCGAGACCGAGGAAATGGCCGAGGGCCGCCCAGTTGGCCCTCTTCTGCGGACGCCCGGTACTCAACCGGTACTCCAGGCGCGGGGCCGCATCATGCCGGCGATCTTGCAGGCCTGCTTGACGTAGCCGTAGGGAAACTGCTTGAAGATCTGCTCCTTGGCGCTTTTCTTGTCCAGGCCCTGCTCCTCGACGAGGAACTCGACGACGTGGCGGACGTCCGGCGCCACTTGATGCGACTGCCAGTATTCGCGCATGAAGCGAACGATCTGCCAGCCCAGGTCGTCGAGTTCGAGGTTCTCCTCGGCGGCGAGTTCCTGGGCGACATTGGGATTCCAGGTTTCCGGATCGATCAGGTAGCCCTCGCTATCGCGTACCGGGGCCAGGTTCAAGGTCATGTCCATGCCAACTCCTAACAGGATCGTTGTTCGACGGTCTTAAGTATTGGCATTTACAAATATTTATCAAACGATATTATTTGATTGTTGATATCGAATAAGTCGATTTAAGACGGCCATGGACATCGATCAAGCGCGCACCTTTCTGGCGATTGCGGCCACCGGCAGTTTCGTCGAAGCGGCCGGCCGGCTGCATATCACCCAATCGACGGTCAGCGCCCGCATCCAGCGCCTGGAGGACGAACTGGGCACGCGCCTGTTCGTCCGCAACCGGGCCGGTGCCGTGCTGACCGCCGCCGGCCGGCGCTTCAACGAATACGCCAAGCGGCTGGTGGTGACGGCCGAGCAGGCGCACCACCACGTCGGCCTGCCGAGCCGCTACCGGGCCACGCTGCGCATCGCCGGCCGGATCGCCTTGTGGGAAACCTTCCTGCCGACCTGGGTCGGCTGGATCCGCGAGCGCAACCACGAGGTGGCCATCCGGGCGGGAATCGGCTTCGAGGGCGACCTGATGCACGACCTGATCGAAGGCACGCTCGACATCGGCCTGATGTATACGCCCAGCCATAGCCCCGGCCTGGTCGTCGAGCACCTGTTCGACGAATCGCTGATCCTGGTCAGCAGCCGGCCCGGCGACACCGGGCCGGACGACGACTACATCTACGTCGAGTGGGGCACGGCCTTCGAGATCCAGCACACCCAGAGCTATCCCGGCCTGGAGCCGCCGCCGCAGGTGGTCAACATCGGCTGGCTGGCGCTGCAGCTCATCATGGCCAACGGGGGGTCCTGCTACATCCCGTCCCGGATGGTCCAGACGCTGCTCGCCAACGGCAGCCTGCACGAAGTGGCGAATGCGCCGCGCTATGCGTTGCCGGCCTATGCGGTCTATCCCAAGGAGACAGACAACCCGGCGGTGCCGGAGGCCTTGGAGGGGCTGCGGACGCTGAGCCGTTCGATCCCGATCTGATCCGGCTGCGAGACGCACGGCTTGTATCTATCCTTCTAGGACGGGTGGGGCGATCGGCAGCCTCATCAAAAAAATGGACAGACCAGTGAGCCATGAGCAATCCAGCCAGGACAATCCGGTACGGTGTGTTGATTGGGCTTCTGGTTGCGTTCGGCTGTTCCGGGGCGGAGCATGGGGCGGACGCGCGGACGCTCAGGGTGGTGACCGACGACAACTATCCGCCCTATCTGTTCCGCAACGCGGACGGCAGGATCGAAGGTTATCTGGTCGATTATTGGCGGTTGTGGCAGGCTAAAACCGGTGTGCCGGTTTCCCTGGTCGGGATGGGTTGGGCCGATGCCCAGCGGCAACTCCAGAGCGGCAAGGCCGATGTCATCGACATGATGTTCGAGACGCCGGAGCGCGATGCGCTATACGACTTCACGCCGCCCTATTCGGATCAGCCGGTGGCCATCTACAGCGACAAGTCGATCAACGGCATTGCCGGGGTCGGGGCACTGCGCGGCTTCCAGGTTGGCGTGGAGGCAGGCGACGCCTGCATCGAGAAGCTCGAGGAAAAGGGCATCCACTCCTTGTCGCTGTACCCCAATTACGCCGAACTGATCCAGGCCGCCCAGCGGCACGACATCAAGGTGTTCTGCCTCGACGAAGGGCCAGCCAATTTCTACCTCTACAAATTCAGGGTCAACAACCAGTACAAGAAGGCGTTCACCCTCTATGTCGGGCAATTCCGCCGTGCGGTGCGCAAGGGCGATACCGGCACGCTCCGGTTGGTCGAACGGGGCATGGCGGCGATCACGCCGGCGGAAAAGAAGCGACTGGCCGACAAATGGTTCGGTGCGCCACTCTATTTCGCCCCTTATGCTAAAGATGCCGCGCTGATCGTGGTCGTGCTCGCGGCTGGAGGGGGGCTGCTGGTCGCCTGGAACCTGGCCTTGCAGCGGCGGGTCGAGCGCAAGACTCGGGACTTGAGCCGGAGCCTGGCCAATCTGCGCGCCGCCAACCAGTCCGCCGAGGACGCCAGCGAGCGCCTGGCTGCGACCCTGGCGGCGATCCCCGATCTGTTGTTCGAATTCGACCTGAACGGCCGCTATCTCGATGTCCATACCAGCAACCCCGCGTTGCTGCTGGCCCCCAAGGCGGATCTGGTGGGCCGGCGCGTCGCCGACGTGCTGCCGGCCGAGGCTGCTCGGATCGGGGAGGCGGTGATCGCATCGGCGGCGGCCAACGGCAGCGACTACGGCCGGAGCATAGAACTCGAAATCGGCGGGGAGCCTCACTGGTTCGAATTGTCGGCGGCGCGCAAGGGAGGCACCGACAGCGCCAGGCAGACCGTCCTGCTGTTGTCCCGCGACATCACTGCGCGGCGCCAGGCGGAACTGGAACTGATGCGCGTCAAGGAACAGAACCTGCTGGCCGAGCGCGACCGGATGTTCAAGGCGCTGTTCAATGCCGCGCCGGTCGCCGTCAGCTATTCGAAGAGCGATGAGGTGCTGTTCGTCAACCATCGCTTCCGCGAATTGTTCGGCTACCGCCCGGACGAGATTCCGACCCTCGGCGAATGGTGGCTCAAGGCCTATCCGGACCCGCAGTACCGGGACAACGTGAAGGCCTCGTGGGCCGCCGAGATCCGCAAGGCGCGGCAAGGAGACGGCAACGTGTCTGGCTTCGAGTGCCGGGTGACCGACAGCCGGGGCGAAGTCCACGACGTGCTGATCGGGGGGCAGATACTGGACCATGGCCTGATCGGCACCTTTACCGATATCTCGCGGCTCAAGCAGGTGGAGGCCGAATTGAAACAGGCGAAGGAACTGGCCGAGGCGGCCAACGTTGCCAAGAGCGCTTTCCTGGCCAACATGAGCCACGAGATCCGCACTCCGTTGAACGGGGTGCTGGGCATGGCCCATCTGCTGCGCCGCAGCGGCCTCGATCCGAAACAGGTCGAGCAGGTGGAAAAGATCGAGGTGTCGGGCAAGCACCTGCTCGGCAGCATCAACGACATCCTCGACCTGTCCAAGATCGAAGCGGGCAAGCTCACGCTCGACGCCGGGGATTTCCGGCTGGGCGAGTTGCTGAACGACGTGACGGCCATCATCGTCGATCGGGTCAATGAAAAGGGGCTGCGCCTCCTGGTCGACGTGTCGGGCACGCCCCAGCTCCTGCATGGCGATCGGGCACGGCTCGCCCAGGCCCTGGTGAACTACCTCAGCAATGCGGTCAAATTCACCGAGCGGGGCGACGTCGTATTGCGCAGCCGAAAGATCGAGGAAACCGCGTCCGGCTATCTGCTCCGGTTCGAGGTCGAGGACACCGGCATCGGCATCCGGCCCGAAGACCAGGCGCGGCTGTTCGGCAATTTCGAGCAGGCCGACAACACGGTGACCCGCAAGTTCGGCGGCACCGGGCTCGGCCTCGCGATCACCAGGAAGCTGGCCCAACTGATGGACGGCGAGGCCGGGGTCGTCAGCGAACCGGGCAGGGGCAGCACGTTCTGGTTCACGGCCCGGCTCGGCAAAGGCAGGGAAGAAACCGGGACGACCGCCGGACACGCCGGCAACGGAGCCGAGCCGACGCTCAGGTGCGACCATGGCGGCACCCGCGTACTGCTGGTCGAGGACGAACCGATCAATCAGGAGGTGGCCAAGATGCTGCTGGAGGACGCCGGCTTCGTGGTGGACCTGGCCTGGAACGGGCGGGAGGCGGTCGATCTGGCGAGCCGGCATGGTTACGCCTTGATCCTGATGGACGTGCAGATGCCGGAGATGGGCGGGCTCGAGGCGACCCGGGCGATCCGGGCGCTGCCCGGCCATGCGCGGACGCCGATCCTGGCCATGACGGCGAACGCCTTTGCCGAGGACCGGACGCGTTGTTCGGCGGCAGGCATGAACGGTTTCATCAGCAAGCCGTTCGCCCCCGACAAGTTGTTCGAAACCGTGCTGAAATGGGTGCCCGCCGAAGGGTGATAGCGGGCTTCGCCTCCGCTCAGCCTCCGGTCGTGTTCATGAAGCGGATCAGCTTGTCCGGCCGTTCACGGAATTCGTGGCGCTCCGGCTTGAGTTCGATGGCCCGGTCCAGTGCCGCCGCCAGTTCCGCGTCGCTGGCGCCATCGCGCAGCAGGACGCGGAAGTCCATGCGTTCCTCCTGACCCAGGCACAGATGCAACTGGCCGTCCACGGTCAGGCGCACCCGGTTGCAGGTGGCGCAGAAGTGCTGCGAGATCGGAGTGATGAAGCCGACGTTGAAACGGCCATCGGCGCTGCCCAGGTAGCGGGCCGGCCCGCCGCCCGGCATGACCGTGTCGATCAGGCCGAAGCGTTGCTGCAGCCGTTCGCGGATCGGCTGCAGGTCGACATAACCCTTGCTGCGGGCGGTGTCGCCCATCGGCATCAGTTCGATCAGGCGCAGGACGAAGCCGTTGCGCAGGCAGAAATCGACCATGGCGTCGATTTCGTGAACGTTGTCGCCCATCACCACCATGTTCAGCTTGATCGGAGCGAAACCAGCTTCCTTGGCGGCTTCCAGTCCGGCCAGCACGTCGTCCAGCACCGGCCGGCCGTTGATCCGGGCCACGGTCGCCGGGTCGAGCGAGTCGAGACTGACGTTGAGCCGGCTGACGCCCGCAGCCTTCAACTCCGCAGCCAGCTTTGCGAGCTGGGTGGCGTTGGTCGACAGCGAGACGTCCTCGACCCCTGGCAGCGCGGCGATGCGCCGGGCCAGGTCGGTCACGTTGCGGCGCAGGAGCGGTTCACCGCCGGTCAGCCGCACCCGCCGCATGCCGCGCCGGGCGAAGAGGCCGAGCAGGCGTTCGACCTCGTCGAAGGTCAGCCAGTGGTCTGGCTCCTTGAAATCCTTGAACCCGACCGGAATGCAATAGGCGCAACGCAGATCGCAGCGGTCCGTGACGGACAGCCGCACGTAGTCGATGCGGCGTCCGAAGCGGTCGATGAGGGGGGCGTCGGTCATGCGGTTCTCCATGTTCAGCCCGATGCGGGGCGTGGTCTGCTTTCACCCTAGCAAGCCCGACCTTGAAATCAATGTTGACTAATCTACTCTGGTATTGCAACCGCTTTAAGCACGTGGTTCGGAAGTCGATAGACATCAAATGGCGTCTGAATGCGGTTTGCGGATCCATTGAAAATTTAGATGTTGCTTCAAAAACAAATTATGTCCGCCTATGCTGGTTAAAAACGTTCCTAGTCCCGGGAACCGTCAGCGCGGCACTGTTTTGGAGGAGGAGTCATGCAACTCACACGACGGCAGTTCTTCAAGATATGCGGAGCCGGGCTGGGTAGTTCCAGCATCGCCCTGATGGGCTTCGCACCCGACCTGGCCCTGGCCGAGGTGCGCACCTTCAAGCTGGCCCGCGCCACCGAGACCCGAAACACCTGTCCTTATTGTTCCGTCGCCTGCGGCCTGATCATGTATGGCATGGGCGACAAGGCCAAGAACGCCAAGTCCAGCATCTTCCACATTGAGGGCGACCCCGATCACCCGGTCAACCGCGGCACCTTGTGTCCCAAGGGCGCGGCGCTGATCGACTTCGTGCACAGCCCGAATCGGCTGACCAGGCCTGAGGTGCGCGAGCCGGGCAGCAGCGAGTGGAAGCCGATTGCCTGGGACGATGCGCTCGATCGCATCGCCAAGCTGATGAAGGCGGACCGCGACGCCAACTTCGTGGCGAAGAACGGCGACGGCGCCACGGTGAACCGCTGGCTCACCACCGGCTTCCTGGCCGCATCCGCATCGAGCAACGAGGCGGGCTACATCACCCACAAGGTGGTGCGCAGCCTAGGCATCCTCGCCTTCGACAACCAGGCGCGTGTCTGACACGGCCCGACGGTGGCCAGTCTGGCCCCGACGTTCGGCCGCGGTGCGATGACCAACCACTGGGTTGACATCCGCAATGCAGACGTGGTCCTGGTGATGGGCGGCAATGCCGCCGAGGCGCACCCGTGCGGCTTCAAGTGGGTGATCGAGGCGAAGAAGCACCGCGGCGCCAAGCTCGTGGTGGTGGACCCGCGCTTCACCCGGTCGGCCTCGGTGGCCGACTATTACGCGCCGATTCGCACCGGCACCGACATCGCTTTCCTGGGCGGCGTCATCAACTACCTGCTGGCGCAGGACAAGATCCAGCACGAGTACGTGAAGAACTACACCGATTTCAGTTTCCTGGTGAACGACGGTTTCAACTTCGACAACGGCCTGTTCTCGGGCTACGACCCGGCCAAGCGCAGCTACGACAAGTCGACCTGGCACTACCAGATCGGCCCGGATGGCTACGTCAAGACCGACCCGACCCTGCAGGACCCGCGGTGCGTCTACCAGCTGATGAAGTCTCACTACGGTCGCTATACGCCTGAGATGGTGGAGCGGGTCTGCGGTACGACCAAGGAGCAGTTCCTCAAGGTATGCGAAATCATGGCTTCGACAGCCGCCCCGGACCGGGCCATGACCATCATGTACGCCTTGGGCTGGACCCAGCACTCGGTGGGTTCGGAAATGATCCGCGCCGGCGCCATGGTCCAGCTTCTGCTCGGCAACATCGGCATGGCGGGCGGCGGCATGAACGCCTTGCGCGGCCACTCCAACATCCAGGGGCTGACCGACCTGGGCCTCCTGTCCAACCTGCTGCCGGGTTACCTGACTCTGCCGGGCGAGAAGGAGACGGACTACAAGGCCTACATCGCCGCGCGTGCCCTCAAACCGCTGCGCCCGAACCAGCTGTCCTACTGGCAGAACTACGAGAAGTTCCACGTCAGCCTGATGAAATCCTGGTTCGGCAAGGCCGCGACCCAGGACAACGACTGGTGCTTCGATTGGCTGCCCAAGCTGGACAAGGTGCACGACATGCTGCAGGTGTTCGACGACATGCACCAGGGCAAGGTGAACGGCTATTTCTGCCAGGGCTTCAATCCCCTCGGCTCAGCGCCCAACAAGGCCAAGGTGAGCACCGCCCTGGCCAAGCTCAAGTACTTGGTGGTCATCGACCCGCTGGCCACCGAGACCTCTGAATTCTGGAAGAACTTCGGCCCCTACAACGACGTCGATCCGGCCAAGATCCAGACCACGGTGTTCCGCCTGCCTTCCGGCTGTTTCGCCGAGGAGGACGGCTCGCTGGTCAACTCTGCGCGCTGGCTGCAGTGGCACTGGAAGGGCGCCGAGCCGCCTGGCGAGGGACGCACGGATATCGAAATCATGGCCGGCCTGTTCACACGGTTGCGCGCCCTCTACAAGACCGGTGGAGGGGCCTTCCCGGACCCGATCCTGAACCTCGACTGGCCCTATCGGGTGCCCGAGGCGCCGGGCGCCGACGAGTTGGCCAAGGAATATTCTGGCAAGGCGTTGGTGGACCTCCCCGATCCGAAGGACAAGACCAAGGTCCTCCGCAAGGCCGGCGAGCAGCTGGACGGCTTCGCCCAACTCCAGGCCGACGGCACGACGGCCTGCGGCTGCTGGCTGTTCAGCGGCAGCTGGACCCAGGCCGGCAACCAGATGGCCCGGCGCGACAATGCCGACCCCTGGGGCAACGGAGAGACGCTCGGCTGGGCATGGTCCTGGCCTGCCAACCGCCGGATCATGTACAACCGCGCCTCGGCCGACCCGGCGGGCAACCCGTGGAACCCGGCGAAGCGCCAGATCTGGTGGAACGGCAGCGCCTGGGTCGGCTCGGACGTGCCGGACTACAAGCCGGACGAGGACCCGAGTCTGGGCATGGGCCCGTTCATCATGAACCCGGAGGGCGTGGCCCGCTTCTTCGCCATCGACAAGATGGCCGAGGGGCCGTTCCCCGAGCACTACGAGCCGTTCGAGACGCCGATCGGCACCAACCCCCTGAACAACAACCCGAGGGCCGTGAGCAATCCGGCCGCGCGGGTGTTCAAGGCAGACATGGAGCAGTTCGGCACCGCCAAGGACTTCCCCTACGCCGGCACCAGCTACCGACTCACCGAGCACTTCCACTTCTGGACCAAGCACTGCCGGATCAACGCCATCCTGCAGCCGCAACAGTTCGTCGAACTGGGCGAGGAGCTGGCCAAGGAGAAAGGCATCAAGGCCGGCGACAAGGTAAAGGTGCGTTCCAACCGCGGCCAGATCGTCGCTGTGGCGGTGGTGACCAAGCGGTTCCGGAGCCTGATGGTCGATGGCAAGAAGGTGCACCACGTCGGCGTCCCGATCCACTGGGGCTTCAAGGGTGAGGCCAAGCCTGGTTA
This sequence comes from Parasulfuritortus sp., assembly GCA_036391875.1. Classification (GTDB taxonomy): domain Bacteria; phylum Pseudomonadota; class Gammaproteobacteria; order Burkholderiales; family Thiobacillaceae; genus Parasulfuritortus. Next base: position 51,974 of record DASVZA010000007.1, on the reverse strand, counting down.
TCTGGCCAATACCCTGACGCCGTTCGTGGGCGACGCCAACGCTCAGACACCCGAGTTCAAGTCGTTCCTTGTCACCATAGAGAAGGCATGAGGAGGCGGCCATGGCACTGCAATCGCTAGACATCACCCGCCGTTCGGCCACCACTACCCCGAGCCCTTCGGCGCGCAGCACGGAGGAAGTCGCCAAGCTGATCGACGTCACCACCTGCATCGGCTGCAAGGCCTGCCAGGCTGCCTGCATGGAGTGGAACGACCTGCGCGACCAAGTCGGCGTCAACGTCGGCGTCATCGACAATCCGCCCGATCTGACCGAAGAGTCCTGGACGGTCATGCGCTACGCCGAGCACGAGGAGAACGGCAATCTGGAATGGCTGATCCGCAAGGACGGCTGTATGCACTGCGCCGATCCCGGTTGCCTCAAGGCCTGCCCGGCCCCCGGCGCCATCGTCCAGTACGCCAACGGCATCGTCGACTTCCACGAGGAGAACTGCATCGGCTGCGGCTACTGCATCACCGGCTGTCCCTTCAACATTCCGCGCATCTCCAAGAAAGATCACAAGGTCTACAAGTGCACCCTATGTTCCGACCGGGTCGCGGTGGGTCTGGAGCCGGCCTGCATCAAGGCCTGCCCGACCGGCGCCCTGCAGTTCGGCACCAAGCAAGACATGAAGGACTACGCCGCCGAGCGCATCACCGACCTGAAGGCGCGCGGCTTCGCCAATGCCGGCCTGTACGACCCACCGGGTGTCGGCGGCACCCATGTCATGTATGTGCTGCACCACGCCGACCGACCGGAGCTTTACAACGACCTGCCCAGGAAGCCTGCGATCAGCCCGCTGGTTTCGTTCTGGAAGGGCGCGACCAAGCCGCTCGCCAATGCCATCCTGGCCGCGCTCGCCCTAGGCGGCATCATCCACTACGTCACCCAGGGACCCAACGAGGTGAGCAAGGAACTGGAGAAAGAGGAGGAGGAAAATGGCCCGTAATCCGAATGAACTTGTGCGCTACACGGCGCGTGAACGTGCGAACCACTGGCTGACGGCGATCTGCTTCGTGCTGCTCGCCCTCTCGGGGCTCGCCCTGTTCCATCCCTGGTTCTTCCCGCTCTCCGGCCTGTTCGGCGGCGGTACCTGGACCCGCATCCTGCATCCCTACATCGGCCTGATCATGACCGTGTCCTTCCTGGGGCTGTTCTTCCGGTTCGCCGCCGAGAATGGACTCACTGCCACGGATCGTCAGTGGCTCGGCCGGCTGGGCACCCTGATCAGCGGGGATCCGCACGGCATGCCCGAGCAGGGCCGCTACAACGCCGGCCAGAAGGTGCTGTTCTGGATCCTGTCGGTCTGCATGCTGCTGCTGCTCGCCTCCGGCGTCGTCATCTGGCGCGCCTGGTGGAGCCTGCCGGTCGGGCTGGAACGGCTAGCCGTGGTGGTACACGCCGCCTCGGCGGCGGTCCTGATCGGCTTCATCTTCGTCCACATCTATGCCTCGATCTGGGTCAAGGGCTCCGTGCGCGCCATGACCCGCGGCACGGTCAGCCGGGCTTGGGCGAAGCAACACCACCGGGCCTGGTACCGGCAGATGACGGGCAAGTCATGAACGTCGAACCTGCCGCCGACCTCGACAACTGGCCGGGCGAAGAGCCGCCCCAGGTCATCGTGCCGGATGCGGGCCGGGTGTTCGCCGCCCGGGCGGCGCGCTTCGACGCGCTCGCCGAGGGCCATGTCCTGGGCGACTGGCTGCATTTCCTGGCCCTGCTCAGCCGCGCCCAGCACGAGGCGATGCAGGACCTGCCGCAGATCGCCTTGCCCGACGCGAGCCGACTTGCCCAGGACCGCGAATTCGGCATGCCACCCCTTCCGGCCCAGTCCTGGCCGCGTGACCCGATCTGGCAGACAGTGCTGCACCGGATCGCAGACGCGACCCGGCCTCACGTCCCGGAGACCGCCCGGCCGGAGTTGGCCCGCCTGACCGTCCTGCCCTCCCAGACGCTGGAGCGGCTGGCCGACCGCGTCCTGCAGATGGACCTGTACGGCGAGGACGTCGCCCTCCTGCCGTTCGTCGCCGCCGCCTTGCAGGTGGTGTGGACGGCCGGCGCCGCGCGGCTGGGCGGGATCGCCCCGCTCGACGTGCCTGGGGTCTGCCCGTGCTGTGGTTTCCTGCCGGTCGCCAGCGTGATCAGGGGCGCCGGCGGGGTTTCCAACCTGCGCTATCTCCATTGCGCGCTGTGCAACACGGAGTGGCATCTGGTGCGGATCAAGTGCGCCGCCTGCGGCGCGGATCACGGCATCGGCTACCGCCACCTGGCGCGGGATGACCTGCGCCAGCCTAGCGTCGTCCAGGCCGAGACATGCGAATCCTGCCGGAGCTATCTCAAGATCGTCCATCCCGATCGGGGTGGCGCCGACCCGGTCGCGGACGACCTCGCCACCCTGGCCCTGGACATCCTGGTCGACGAGGCGGGCTACACCCGCTCCGGCCCCAACCTGCTGCTGGCCGGTATCGGATAGCCGCGGGCCAAACAGCGTTTCTGCCCGGTCCGGGTGAAACATGACAGACCTCTCCCTACTCCCTTCCGTCGACCGCCTGCTCAGCCACGCGGTCCTGGTGCCATCCATCGAAAAACACGGCCGGCCCCTGGTCACCCGGATGGTGCGCGACCGGCTCGCGGCGCTGCGCGAGACCGCTCGCCGCGGCGAGCCGCTGCCCGACGAGGCGACGCTGCTGGCCGACATCGAACGAGCCGCCGACATCCTGATGCGGCCCAACCTGCGGCCGGTCTTCAACCTGACCGGCACGGTGCTGCACACCAATCTGGGCCGCGCCGTGCTGCCCGAGGCGGCGGTCGAGGCCATGGCCGCGGCGGCGCGCTCGGCCTGCGCCCTGGAATACGATCTCGAATCGGGCGGCCGGGGCGACCGCGACGACATCGTCAACGGCCTGCTCTGCGAGCTGACCGGGGCCGAGGCCGCCACCGTGGTCAACAACAACGCCGCCGCCGTGTTCCTGCTGCTCAACAGCCTGGCCCAGCGCAAGCAGGTGATCGTCTCGCGCGGCGAGCTGGTCGAGATCGGCGGCGCCTTCCGGGTGCCGGACATCATGCAGCGGGCCGGCGCCAAACTGGTCGAGGTCGGCACCACCAACCGCACCCACCTCAAGGACTACGCCGAGGCCATCGGCCCGCGCACCGCCATGCTGATGAAGGTACACACCAGCAACTACGCCATCCAGGGCTTCACCAAGACCGTGCCCGAGACCGAGCTGGCGGCGCTGGCCCACGCCAGCGGCCTGCCCTTCGTCACCGATCTCGGTTCCGGCACCCTGACCGACCTGGAACGCTGGGGCTTGCCCCACGAGCCGACCGCGCGCGAGATGATTTCGGCCGGCTGCGACCTGGTCAGCTTCTCCGGCGACAAGCTGCTAGGCGGCCCGCAAGCCGGCCTGCTGGTCGGCCGCAAGGACCTGATCGTCCGGCTCAAGAAGAACCCGCTCAAGCGCGCCCTGCGCGTGGGCAAGACCACGCTGGCCGCATTGGAGGCGGTGCTGCGCCTGTACCGCGATCCGGACCGCCTGCCCGAGCGGCTCACCGCGCTGCGCCACCTGACCCGGCCCGAGGCCGAGATCCGCTTGGCGGCGACCCGATTGCTGCCGGTGCTGGCGCGCGTGCTCGATGGCCTGCCGGTCGGGGTCGAGGTGGTCGGCCTGCGCTCGCAGATCGGCTCCGGTTCGCTGCCGGTCGACCGTCTGCCGTCGGCCGGCCTGGCGGTGCGGCCCAGCGGCAAGCGCGGCGGCGTGCTGAACCGCATCGAGGCGGCGCTGCGGGCCTTGCCCCGGCCGGTGATCGGCCGGATCGAGGACGGCGCGCTGCTGCTCGACCTGCGCTGCCTCGGCGAAACGGAAGAACAGGAATTCCTCGACGGCCTGGCGCAGTTGCGGGTCCGTTGAGCAATACGGCTATCAGGCGGTCCGATATACCGCCATGCCGACACCACGCTCGAAAGAGCACGTAAGCCATGCTGAATCCGCAGCACGGCGGTTGAAACCAATACGGAGACAACACCATGAACCGACGCGACTTCATCAAGACCATTTCGCTCGCCGGCGCGGCGCTGAGCCTGCCACGCTTCGCCGCCGCCGACGAGCTGCCCTTCAACCCGCTACCGGCCGACGGCTGGCGCATCTTCGAGGTCACCACCCGGGCCGAGCCGGCGCCCGGCACCAACCACGTCTGGCTGCCGCTGCCCTCGATCCAGGACGACGCCTGGGTCAAGCCGATGGGCAACCTGTGGCGCGGCAACGCCGACGACATCCGGGTGATGACCGTCCCGGGTTACGGCGCGCAGATGCTGGTGGCGCACTGGCAATCGACCGAAGGCGCGCCGCCCGGGGTCGAGGTGGTCAGCCGCTTCGCAGTGCGCGACTGGGCGGTGGACCTCGCCCGGCCGGGCAAGGCGGCGCCGCTCGACGCCGCGACCCGCGCCCGCTGCACCGAGGCGACCCGCTTGCTGCCGACCGACGGCATCGTGCGCAAGACAGCGCTCGGCATCACCCGCGGCGCGAAGGGCGACGAGGCCAAGGCGCGCGCCATCTACGAATGGGTGGTCGAGAACACCGAGCGCAATCCCAAGACCCGCGGCTGCGGCCTGGGCGACATCCGCTTCATGCTGGAGACCGGCGACCTGACCGGCAAGTGCGCCGACCTCAACGCGCTCTACGTCGGCCTGTCCCGCTCGGTCGGCCTGCCGGCGCGCGACCTGTACGGCGTCCGGGTCGCCGATTCGCGCTTCGGCTACAAGAGCCTGGGCAAGAGCGGTGACATCAGCAAGGCGCAGCACTGCCGGGCCGAGGTCTGGCTCGAACAGCACGGCTGGGTGCCGGTCGACCCGGCCGACGTGCGCAAGGTGGTGCTGGAGGAGAAGCCCGGCCTGACCCTCAAGGACGGCATCGTGGTCGCCGTGCGCGACAAGCTGTTCGGCGCCTGGGAGAGCAACTGGCTGCCCTACAACAGCGCCCACGACGTGATGCTGCCCGGCTCGTCCGGCCCGGCCATCCCCTACCTGATGTACCCGCAGGGCGAGGACGGCGGCAAGCGGCTCGACAGCCTCGACCCGAAGGCCTTCGCCTACACCATCACCTCGAAGGAGATCACGGCCTGAGCGCCGTGCCGCCGCCATGCTGATCGGCACCGCCGGCCACATCGACCACGGCAAGACCACGCTGGTGAAGGCGCTCACCGGCGTGGACGCCGACCGACTGCCCGAGGAGAAGCAGCGCGGCATCACCCTTGATCTCGGCTACGCCTACACGCCGCTGGCGGACGGCTCGGTGCTCGGCTTCATCGACGTGCCCGGCCACGAGCGGCTGATCCACAACATGCTGGCCGGCGCCACCGGCATCGACTACATGCTGCTGGTGGTCGCGGCCGACGACGGCCCCATGCCGCAGACCCGCGAGCATCTTGAATTGATCGACCTGCTCGGCCTCGGCCAGGGCGCGGTCGCCATCACCAAGTGCGACCGGGTCGACGGCGCCCGCGTCGACGCGGTCCGGGCCGAGGTCGACGCGCTGCTGGCCGGCACCGGCCTGGCCGGCAGCCCCCTGTTTCCGGTCTCGGCCGTCGACGGCAGCGGCATCGCGCCGCTGCACGCCGAGATCGAATCCGCCGCCGCCCGCCATCGCGCCAGAACAGGCGACGGCCCGTTCCGTCTGGCCATCGACCGCGCCTTCACCCTGAACGGCATCGGCACCGTGGTCACCGGCACCGCCCACGCCGGCGTGGTCCGGGTCGGCGACACGCTGACCCTGTCGCCGCCCGGCCTCAAGGCGCGGGTGAAAAGCCTGCACGTGCAGGACCGGCCGGCCGAATCGGGTCGGGCCGGCGACCGCTGCGCCCTGGCGCTGGCCGGTCAATTCGGCAAGGAGGACATCGCCCGCGGCATGTGGCTGGTGACCGCCGACGGCCACCGGCCGCTCGACCGCTTCCAGGGCGAGCTGCGCGTGCCGTCCGGCCAGCCCGCGCTCAAGCACTGGACGCCGGTCCACGTCCACCTGGCGGCGGCCGACATCCCCGGCCGGGTGTCGCTGCTCGACTGCGAAGAGGTGGCGCCCGGCGGCCGGGCCTTGGCCGAGATCATCCTCGACCGCCCCACCCTGGCCGTGCGCGGCGACCGCTTCGTGCTGCGCGATGCCGGCGCCCGGCGCACGGTGGCCGGGGGCAGGGCGCTCGACGTCTTCCCGCCGGCCAGGCACAAGCGCACCTCGGCCCGCCTGGCGATGCTGAACGCCCTGCGCGACGCCGACCCGGCGCCGGCCCTGGCCCTGCTCGCCGGGCAGTCGCCGGCCGGCATCGACCTGGGCCGCTTCGCGGCCAACTGGAACCTCGACGCGGGGGCCGCAGAAGAACTCTGGCGCGGCGCGGGGCTGCGGGTGGTGAACGACGGCGACGCGCAGTACGGCTTCAGCCAGGAAAATTGGCATGCCCTGGGCGAGCGCCTGGCCGAGACTCTGGCCGCCGAGCACGAGCGCGCGCCCGAGATGGTCGGCGTCGAACGCGAGCGGCTGCGCCGCATGGTGGCGCCCGGCCTGGCCCGCACTGCGTTCGCCGAACTGGTCGATGCCCTGAAGGCGGCCGGCCGCATCGTCCAGACCCGGGCCTGGCTGCACCTGCCCGAGCACCACGCCAGCCTGGCGGCGGCCGACCGCGGCCTGTTCGAGGCGCTCAAGCCGCTGCTCGACGCGGCGCCCTACAACCCGCCCCGGGTGCGCGACGTGTTCCGCGCCAGCGGTACGCCGGAGGAGATTGTGCGCCGCCTGTTCAAGCGCGTCGCTCACACCGGCGAACTGTACCCGGTGGCCCACGACCACTATTTCACCGCTGCGGCCGTGGCCGAACTGGCTGCCGCGATCAAGGAGCTGGGCGAGGCAAGCGGCGGCAGCGTCACCGCCGCCGCGTTGCGCGACCGGATCGGAGGCGGGCGCAAGGTGGCGATCCAGATCCTCGAATTCTTCGACCGCGTCGGCTACACCCGTCGGGTGCGCGACAGCCACATGCTGCGCCGGGAATTCACCGCGCACGATTGGACGACGTGATGGGCATTCAAGTAACGATCAACTGGAAGAGAACGTTCCCCGGTGGGACGGCCGGTCTTCAAAACCGGCAGGGGCCGCCAAGCGGTCCCTGGTGGGTTCGACTCCCTCTCTCTTCCGCCAATTCAGGAGCATGGCGATGAAGGAGACGTTCCGCGGCCGCATTCCGGTCGGCCTGCTCTACGACCCGCGCCACGACATGTGGCTGCGGCGCGAGGGCGACGAGGTGGTGATCGGCGCCACCGCCTTCGGCCTGTTCCTGGCCGGCGAGATCATCGGCTTCACGGCCAAGCCGCGGGGCGCCGTGGTCGAGGATGGCCGGGGCCTGGGCACGGTGGAGTGCGCCAAGACCGTGCTCGCGGTCCATGCCCCGATCGGCTTCGAGCTGATCGAGATCAACGAGGCCGCCGAGGACCGTCCGGCGATCATCAACCGCGACCCCTACGGCGACGGCTGGCTGGTGCGCGGCCGGCCGCTCGACTGGCGGCGCGACGCCGGGCATCTGGTCGATGCCCACATCTACCGCGGCCACGTCATGCACGTCGAACCGGACGCGGAGCCGACATGAAACAGAATCTCGCCATCCTGCTCTGGAACGCCACCCCCGACCGGCCCGAACTGTGCGCCACGCCCTTCGTCCACGCCGCGGCCGCCGCCGCGCTGGATTGCAAGGTGGAGATCCATTTCGCCGGCCCGTCGGTGCGCCTGCTGGTCGCCGGCGTCGCCGACGGTCTGCGCCCCTGGCCGGGCCTTGATACCTCGATCTACGCCATGATGCGCCAGGCGGCCGGCCTGGGCGCCGAGTTCAAGGCCTGCGCCATGGCCATGCAGAAGCTGGTGGGAGAGGGCGAAGCGCTGATTCCGGAATATGGCGGTAGTGCGGCGGCCAGTGCGTTTGTCGTGCGCAGCCTGGACCCGGCCTGGGCGACGCTGGTCTATTGAATGGCAGGGGCGGCGTTCCGCTGCCTAGCCTGACAGAGGCGAGGCGGCCACGCAGGGAGTCGCCGCGACCAGCAGCACGGGAGTGAAATTTCAGGAACGGATCTTGCAGGTATTCCCACTAGCCATGATTGCGAGTGGGAAACCGAGTGTTCATGTCGGGTATGACGCAAAAAAAGCGTACCAATGCGCGATAACCGACAAAACCACTCAAATAATGTGGTCATGGCTTTTTTTCATTTGAGAGGAGTGGTTGAAATGAACGAGTACTACGTAGAAAGACTTGCAAACGAAAACGGCGATCATGTCGTTCATAAGGACGGTTGCCCGTCATTGCCGGCAAAGGAGAAGCTGCATTTCATCGGCGTGCGCAGTAGCAGCACGGCGCCGCTTCAGGAAGCGGCGTACTACTGGGCTTCAAGATCGGCACCTTGTCCTGAGTGCATGGCGAGTTGAGTGAAGTTTTGGGGGCGAGCTTGTCTTGCGCTCTCAAACTGGTCGATCAAGCGGCAGGCTTGCTTGATCGACCGGTCGTCCCTGTCGAGCCGTGCTACCCATGCCCGGTATGTCTTGGCCGGCTTAGACGGGAATACGAACATAATGGTCCAGCAGCAGCATGGCGAACAGCAGGCCGAGATACTGTATGGACCAGACGAAGGCGCGCGGCGCTAGAACGTGCGATCCCTCGATCAGGAGTCGCCAGGTGAGCATCAGGTAGTAGCCGTCCAACAGCAGGCAAGCCAGCAGATAGAACCCGCCGGACATCCCGACGGCGACGGGCAGCAAGGTCACGCCGGTCAGGAGCAGGATGTAAAGAAAGATGCTCAGACGGGTGTAGCGGTCGCCATGGGTGACCGGCAGCATGGGCAGTCCGGCACGGGCGTAATCGTTCTTGCGATACAAGGCCAAGGCCCAGAAATGGGGCGGGGTCCAGGCGTAGATGATCAGCGCCAGAAGCAGTGCCTCGTGGCCCAGGTGGCCGGTCATGGCGGCCCAGCCCAGTGCCGGCGGCATGGCGCCGGAAACCCCGCCGATGACGATGTTCTGCGGCGTGGCCGGTTTCAGCCAGCGGGTATAGACCACCGCATAGCCGAAGAAGGTGGCGGCGGTGAGGCCGGCGGTGAGCGGGTTGACCCAGCCGTAGAGCAATCCGAGGCCGGCTCCGCCCAGGATCGAGGCGAAGGCCAGGGTTTCGCCGGGATTGACCTTGCCGCTGGGCAAGGGGCGGCCCCGGGTCCGCGCCATGCGCGCATCGATTTCCCGTTCCGCCAGGCAGTTCAGGGCGGCGGCCCCGCTCGCGGCCAGCCATATCCCGAGGCTGGCGAGCAGGAAGCGGGACGGATCGGGCGGGCCGGGCGGCGCAAGCAGCATGCCGATCATGGCCGTGAAGACCATCAGCATGACGACCCGGGGCTTGGTCAGCTTCATGAAATCGCGCCAGCGGCCGGGGAGATGGGAAAGGGCGAGGCTGGGGGTCGTCATGTGGAGTCCCCCTTAAGACGGGTGTTGATCCAGATCACGACCACCAGCAAGAGCGCGGCGCCGGCATTGTGGGCCACCGCGACCGGCAGGGGCAGGGAGAGCAGCACGTTGCCCATGCCGAGCAGGAACTGGACCGTGACGACCAGGATCAGCAGTCTGCCGGACTGCCTCATGCTGGGGGTCGAGAACAGGCCGGCCGCCAGCCATAGCGCGCTGGCCAGCACCAGCACGGCTCCCAGGCGATGCAGGACATCGATGGCGGTGAGGGCGGCCATCGGCAGCGTGCCCGGCGCCGGGCTGAAGCTGAATGCGCCGGGCACGTCCATCGCCGGCCAGAGCTCGCCCCGGCAGGTCGGAAAATCCGGGCAGGCCGGAGCGGCATAGTTGGCGCTGGTCCAGCCGCCGAGGGCGATCTGCAGCACCAGCAGGACCAGTGCCGTCAGGGCGCGTCGGCGCAGTCCGGCATCCGGGCGGCGGGCCTCCCGGCCCCGGTCCAGGGCCAGCCAGGCCAGCAGCGCCAGCGTCGTCATGCCGCCGAGCAGATGCGAAGCGACCACGACGGGACGGAGTTGCAGGGTGACCGTCCACATGCCCAGCATGGCCTGGAAGATCACCAGGGCCACGAGCACGCCGGGCAGGATGCGCCGGCCAGGGGGCGTTCGGCGCCAGGCCAGTCCGCCGAGGATGAAAATGCCCAGTCCCAGCGTGCCGGCGAGGTAGCGGTGGCCCATCTCCTTCCAGGCCTTGCCCGGGCTCACGTTGCCCAACGGGTTCTCCGACTGGGCCGTGGCGATTTCGGTCGCCGCATGCCAGGGGCTGGGGTGGCCGTAGCAGCCAGGCCAGTCCGGGCAGCCCAGGCCGGCCGCAGACAACCGGACATAGGCGCCCACCACCACGACCAGAAAGGCCAGGCAGGCGGTGACGAAGGCGAATCTGCGTGTCAGTTTCATCCGTGTTTCATCCCAGTTTCGAGGCCCGCAGCAGGTGTTGCAGATCGCGGATCATCCCGGTGCCGTCCGGCCGGCCCGGAAAACGCAGGACGGTCCGCCCCAGGGGGTCGAGGACATAGGTGCGCGCCGGCAGGCCGCCGCTCAGGATGACCAGTTTTCCGGGCGGCAATACGTAGCGTTGCAGCCCGCCGATTTCGCCGAACGCGCCGATTCCGTCGTCGATCGCGACCTGTAGCAGCCGCTCCCGGTCGCGGCCCTGGGCGATTCGTGCCTGGCGGGCGAGATAGAGGTTGTGCCGGCAGTCTTCCGCGCAACGGCCAGCGACGATCGTAACCAGCAGCCATCGGCCGCGCAGCGCGGCCAGGCTGGCCGGCCGGCCCTGTGCATCGGCCAGCCCGGTCAGATCGGGCGGGGCCGGGTCGAGCAGTTCGCCGTAGCTTTCCACCCGGCCCGGATGCCACGCTCCGTGCACGATCCAGGCCGCCAGGAACGGCGCCGCGAAGAGCAGCATGATCAGCAAGGGCTGGAGGCGGTCAATCCGGCGCATGACGGGGCTTCCAGATGCCGAAGTACAGATAGAGCGCCACGATCGCGGCGGTCATGGCGAACCATTGCACGGCGTAGCCGAGATGGCGTTCGATGTCCAGGTCGGGACGCGGCCAGTCTCGGATCAGGCCGTCGCTGGCCGGGGAGGTCTGCAGCAGGATCACGTCCGGCAGATCCGGCCGGCGGTACCAGGCCCGGTAGCGCTTCCAGTCCAGGTTCTGCCAGACCGGGCCCTGGACGCTGTCGGCGGACAGTTCGAGAAAGCGGCTTTGCGCCGGCACCAGGATGCCTGTCACCGTTTGCCGGCCGGCGGGAGGGGGCGCATGCGGTTCGGTCGAGCGGTCGGCGGCGGCCGGCAGCCAGCCGCGGTTGACCAGCAGCGCGCCGGATTGCAGCCGGATCGGTGTGATGACGTGGTAGCCGGGGCGATCATGGTAGATGCGGTTGTCGACGAAGATCTGATAGGGCGCGTCGAATACTCCGCCGATCCGGACCCGGCGATACAGCAAGCCCTGCCAGTCGGTCGGCAAGGCGCCGAGGGGCAGGGGCGGCAAGTCGGCCATCGCCGCATAGCGGGCTTCGAGCTCGCGCTTCTGTTGCGCCCGGTCGAGTTGCCAGTGGCCCAGCCAGGCCGTCAGCAGGGCGAAGAACAGGGCGGTGGCCGCCGGCAGCCAGGTGGGGCGCCTGCGTTTCACGCTTGGCCTTTCAGGGGCTACACTGGAGTTCGTCAACGAGTCCACCCATGCATCTCCTCATCTACCTCTTTCTTGCGCTCATCCTGCTCAGCCTGGTCAGCGCGCTGACCTTCCTGGTCCGCGATGGCGGCCAGGGCCGGCGCATGGTCAAGGCGCTCACCTGGCGCATCGCGCTCTCCCTTCTCCTGTTCCTGATGCTCATGGCCGCCTTCTGGCTGGGCTGGCTGCCGGCCCGCTAGAGCCAGTAGACGAACACGAACAGCAGCAGCCAGACCACGTCCACGAAGTGCCAGTACCAGGACACCGCTTCGAAACCGAAGTGGTTGTCGGTGCTGAAATGCCCGGCCAGGCTACGGCCGAGGATGACGATCAGCATCAGCGTGCCGATGGTCACGTGCAGGCCGTGGAACCCGGTCAATATGAAGAAGGTGGCGCCGTAGATGCCGGCCCCCAGGGTCAGGCCGAGGTGCCGGTAGGCCTCGACGTACTCGTGGGCCTGCAGGGTCAGGAAGCTGATGCCCAGCACGATGGTGCAGAGCAGCCCGACCTTGAGCAGGGTGCGATTGCCCAGCTTGAGCGCCCAGTGGGCCGCGGTCACGGTACCGCCGGACGAGAGCAGGATCAGGGTGTTGACGGCGGGTATGCCCCAGGCCGCCATCGGCGTGAAATGGACCTTCAGGCCCGGCCCCGCCGTCGGCCAGCCGCCGGTATAGCCTGGCCAGAGCAACTGCTGGCTGTCGCCGGAGGAGAGCCAGGGCACGGCGAAGTTGCGGGCGTAGAACAGCGAGCCGAAGAAGACCGCGAAGAACATTACTTCCGAGAAGATGAACCAGCCCATCCCCCAGCGGAACGAACGTTCCACCTGGCGGTTGTGCAGGCCCGATTCGCTTTCCCCGATCACCCGGCCGAACCAGCCGATCAGCATGACCGCGAGGATGGCCGCTCCGATACCGAGCAGGAATCCGCCGCCTCCCAGGCCGTGGATCGCCAGGGTCGCGCCTACGGCCAGGCAGAGCAGGGCCAGCGACCCGACGATGGGCCAGTAGGACGGCTCCGGCAGGTGGTAGTGGTCGGTGTGCGTGGTCATGGTCGTCTCCTCGTCGCCTGCCATTCAGGTTCCCGTCCCTGGTGCCAGCCTGAACAGGGTGTAGGACAGCGTCACCACGTTGATGTCCTTCGGCAGGTTGCGGTCGATCACGAACACCAGCGGCAGTTCGGTCTTCTCCCTGGGCGCCAGGTGCTCGTTCCGGAAGCAGAAGCACTCGATGTTCTTGAAATGCGGCCCGGCCGCGAGCGGGCCGAAGCTGTGCACGGCCCGGCCCAGCAAGGGTTGGTCGGTGAGGTTTTCCAGCGTGTATTCGACCTGGACCAGCTGCCCCGGATGGACCAGCAGCGGTTGCGACGGCGCGCTGAAACGCCAGATACGGTCGTCCTGGGTGTTGGCGACCAGTTCCACGATGACCCGGCGGCTGTAGTCGACCTGGGTGTTGTTGGCCAGGGCCTGGACCGCGTCCCGGTTGAGGCCGGTCACGTCGCAGAACACGCTGTAGAGCGGCACCAGCGCGAAGCCGAAGCCGAACATGGCCACCGCCGCGAACAGCAGCTTTCGCAGCGTGCGGAGGTTGGCGCGGCGGATGTCGCCGGTCATTGCCCGACCTCCAGGAAAGCCAGCGCGAACAAGGCCGCGACCACGATCAGCAGCACGATCGCCGTCTTGCGGTTGCGTTTGGCCAGTTCGTTCATTTCACTTCCGGCGGCGTGGCGAAGGTGTGGTACGGCGCCGGCGAGGGCACGGTCCATTCCAATCCTTCGGCGCCTTCCCAGACGCGGGCCTCGGCCTTGGGGCCGCCCCGGATGCATTTGAGGATGACGATCAGCAGCAGGATCTGGCTGGCGCCGAACACGAAGCCGCCGATGGAGGCCACCTGGTTGAAGTCGGTGAACTGGGGGGCGTAGTCCGCGACGCGGCGCGGCATGCCGGCCAGGCCGAGGAAGTGCATGGGGAAGAACAGGACGTTGACCGAGATGGCGGACAGCCAGAAATGCCAGCGGCCGAGGCGCTCGTCGTACATGTGGCCGGTCCACTTCGGCAGCCAGTAGTAAAGCCCGGAGTAGATCGCGAACAGCGCGCCGGTGACCAGTACATAGTGGAAATGGGCCACCACGTAGTAGGTGTCCTGCAGCTGGATGTCGACCGGCACCATGGCCAGGACCAGGCCCGAGAAGCCGCCGATGGTGAACAGGCAGATGAAGGCGATGGCGAACAGCATCGGCGTCTCGAAGGTCATGCTGCCTTTCCACATGGTGGCGACCCAGTTGAATACCTTCACCCCGGTCGGCACGGCGATCAGCATCGTGGTGTACATGAAGAACAGCTGCGCGCCGGCCTGCATGCCGACGGTAAACATGTGGTGGCCCCAGACCAGGAACGACAGGAGGGCGATGCAGCTGGTGGCGTAGACCATCGAGGCGTAGCCGAACAGCGGCTTGCGGGCGAAGGTCGGCACCACGCTCGAGATGATGCCGAAGGCGGGCAGGATCAGGATGTAGACCTCGGGGTGGCCGAAGAACCAGAAGATGTGCTGGAACATCACCGGGTCGCCGCCGCCGGCCGCATTGAAGAAATGGGTGCCGAAGTTGCGGTCCATCAAGAGCATGGTCACCGCCCCGGCCAGCACCGGCATGACGGCGATCAGCAGGAAGCCGGTGATCAGCCAGGTCCAGACGAACATCGGCATCTTCATCGGGGTCATGCCCGGCGCGCGCATGTTCAGGATGGTGGTGATGATGTTGATCGCGCCCATGATGGACGAGGCGCCCAGGATGTGGATCGCGAAGATGGTCAGGTCATAGCTGATGCCGCCCTGGATATAGAGCGGGGGGTACATGGTCCAGCCGCCGGCCACCGCACCGCCGGGCAGGAAGAGCGAGCCGAGGAGGAAGCTGCCGGCCACGGGAAGCAGCCAGAAGCTCCAGTTGTTCATGCGCGGGAAGGCCATGTCGGGCGCGCCGATCATCAGCGGAATCTGCCAGTTGGCGAAGCCGGTGAAGGTCGGCATGATCACTCCGAAGATCATGATCAGGCCGTGCAGGGTGGTCAGCTGGTTGAACACCTCCGGCTGCACGATCTGCATGCCCGGCTCGAACAGCTCGGCGCGGATCAGCATCGCCATGCTGCCGCCCGCCAGGAACATGGTGGCCGCGAACCACAGATACAGGGTGCCGATGTCCTTGTGGTTGGTGGTGGTCAGCCAGCGCCACACGCCGTGCGGCCTGGCTGGGTGCCTGATTTCGTCGACGGTGCCTGCAACGGTGTTCATGCTGGTCTCCTATTTCTTCCGCAGTGCCGCGACCTCGGCCGGCTGGACGATGCCGGCGTTGTTGCCCCAGGCGTTGCGCTCATAGCTCAGAACGGCCGCAATGTCCGCGTCGGACAACTGCGGCCCGAAGGCCGGCATGGCCGTGCCCGGCCGCCCCTCGAGCACCGTGGTGATGTGGCCTGCCTTGCTGCCGACGACCACCTTGTCGCCGGCCAGGGCCGGGAAGACGCCGGGGATGCCCTTGCCGTTGGCCTGGTGGCAGGACCCGCAATTGGCCGCATAGACCTTCTCGCCCATGGCCTTCAGCGCGGCCGGGTCGAAGGTCTTGGTTGACTGGGCGGCGGCCATGGCGAGCTTGCTCTGCTTGGCCGCCAGCCAGGCGTCGTAGTCGGCCTGGGACTTGACCTCCACCACGATGGGCATGAAGGCATGGCCCCGGCCGCACAGCTCGGCGCACTGGCCGCGGAAGGTGCCGATGCGGTCGGCCCGGAACCAGCTGTCGCGGATGAAGCCGGGGATGGCGTCCTGTTTCACGCCGAGGGCCGGGACCCACCAGGAGTGGATCACGTCGTTGCTGGTCAGCAGCACACGCACTTTCTTGCCCACCGGCACCACCATCGGCTCGTCCACTTCCAGCAGGTAGTTGGCATCCTTGGGCGCCTTGTTCTGGATCTGGTCCTGCGGGGTGGCCAGCACGCTCATGAACTTGACCTTGTCCTGCAGGTAGTCGTAGCCCCACTTCCACTGGTAGCCGGTGATCTTGATGGTGAGATCGGGATCGCTGGTGTCCTTCTGGGCCAGGATGGTTTTGGTCGCCGGCCAGGCCATGCCGACCAGGATCAGGAACGGAATGACGGTCCAGATGACCTCGACCGTCGTGTTCTCGTGGAAGGGATGCGCCGCGTGGCCGACGCTCTTGCGGTGCTTGAACAGGGCATAGAACATGGTCCCGAACACCGCGATGAAGATGACCAGGCAGATCAGCAGGATCAGGCTGTGCAGGTCGTAGATGCGCTGCGCGATGATCGAGTCGGGGTGCTGCAGATTGAGTTGCCAATCGGCCAGCGCCGGACCGGACCATGCGCCTGACGAAACGATCGGCAGCCATCGTAGCTTCATCTACTGTCTCCTCCTGCCCGCTGCACCGTGCCGGTACCTCGGGACAGGTCCGGCGCTTTGTTGCGCATTCTTAACAAACTAGCGGGGAGGGGATGCTTTTACAACCATGTTTCGGTTGTAACTAATTGATTCACATATAAGTTAATTATTGTTTTCTGATGGATCGAAGGAGCTTCGCCATGAAGCCCCTTCCACCGGCGGCAAGGCCTTCTGCGGACACGGCCAGACAATCGAGCGGCCGGACCCGCGATGTACAAGTGGCCGTCAAGGCCTGATGTACGCGTACCCCTCTTGCTCCTTCATGATGATCTCGCCGACCCCGGACGGCACATAGCCGATATTGGGCAGCATGTCCTTGGGCGTCAGTTTCATGCCTCTCATGGTGTTCTGGCATGCCTCGACCCGGATGCCTTTCTGCAGGGCGTCCATGATGCGGCCCGACACCGCCGAATCGAACTTGAGCATGTTGATCCCGGGGCCGTAGGCGACGATCTCGATGTCTATCCCGTTCGCGCCGAATTCCCGCTGGGCGTTGAACGCGTTGTTCAAGGTCAGGTTCCATTTGCCCGGATCGTTGTCGCTGACCTGAAACACCACCTTCAGATGCGACGGATGGGCCTGGCTGGCCGCGGGTTCGTCCGCGAAGCTGGCTTGGGGCCACACGACCAGGAAAGGGGCCGCCGCGAAAAGCAGCGCACAAGTCAAAGATTTGGCGTTCATAGTCTGATCTCCATTCATTGGTTATTGCGGGACGTACTGCGTTCCCTCATCCGTGCGGACCGGTGCTCTCAATCCAGCGCGGCGGATGTTCGAGGGTGGAGGTTGGATTGGTTTGCTGGGGTTTGGTTGCCTGCCGGTCGGCATGAATGCCAGGGGCACGGAGCATACCGCCGTTCAGAGGCGGATGAAGTAGGGCACCGCGCAGAGCGCGACGCCGATCAGGACCAGCAGGTAGGTGTTGGCGACGAAGAAAGGGTAGGCCATCAGGGCGACCCCGACGGCGAAGGGGACGGCTGCACGCTGCTTGCGGCCGTAGATGGAAAAGCCGACGCCGATCGAACCGAACAGCATGCCCCAGAGCAGCGCCGCCGTACTGCCGCCCAGGCCCGGCATGTCAGTCTTTCTCCGCGCCGCTCGACCACCAGATGCGGCAGGCGCCTTCGTCCGAGACCATGCAGGGGCCGACGGGGTTGCGCGGCGTGCAGGCGGTGCCGAACAGGCGGCATTGGTTGGGATAGATCTTGCCCAGCACGACCGAGGCGCAGTCGCAGCCGGGCGGCATTTCGCCGGACCGGCGCCGGGTCGGGTCGGCGTGGTCGGGGAACTTCAGCCGGGCGTCGTGGGCGGCGTATTCCGGCTTCAGGGCGTAGCCGGACTTGGGGATGATGCCGATGCCGCGCCAGTTGGCGTCGACCACGTCCATGGTCATGGCGAGCAGGCGCTGGGCGGTGCGGTTGCCGTTGGCGTGGGCGACTTCCTGGTAGCAGTTGTCGAGGAACAGCTTGCCGGTCCGGTGCTGCTTGAGCACGGAGTAGAACGCGGCCAGCAGCGAGTCCGGGTTGAAGCCGGCGACCGCGGCCGGGATGGCGTGGTCGTCGATCACGAACTGCCATTCCTGCGGGCCCATGATGGTGGAGACGTGGCCGGGTGCGACCAGGGCGTCGAAGCCGGGTGTGCCGGAGTCGAGCAGCATGGCGACCGCCGGCCAGGTCAGCCGGCCGGAGAGCAGGATGTATAGGTTGTCCGGCATGCCCTCGGCGACCAGGGCGGCGACCGGGGCGGTGGTGGTCTCGAAGCCGGCGGCGAAGAACACCACCGGCTTGTCCGGATTGTCCAGGGCGATCTTCTTGGCCTCGGTCGGGCTGGCGATGGGGCGCACGTCGGCGCCGGCGGCCTGGGCCTCGACCAGGGAGCGGACCTCGCCCTTGGGCACGTTGACCGGCACCCGCAGCATGTCGCCGAAGGCGACCAGGATGACCTTGTCCTGCAGGGCGAGCTGCATGGCCTGGTAGATGTCCTCTTCCGGGCAGACGCAGACCGGGCAGCCGGGGCCGGGGATCAGTTCGATCTTTTCCGGCAGGATGCCGCGCAGGCCGGCCTGGGTGATGGAGCGTTCGTGGCCGCCGCAGACGTTCATGATCTTGATCGGGCGGTCGATGTCGAGGGCGCGAAGGCGTGCCAGCCAGTCCTGTGCTTCGCTCATGCCAGTTCCGTGTGCAGTCGGGCGCCTTCCGGCTGGATCACCGGGCGCTGGGTTTCGCCGGCCTGGACGCGGCGGCGCTGTTCGGCCAGCTGGCCGAACAGCCAGGCCAGCCAGGCGGTCATGCCTTCGCCCTTGCGGGCCGACAGGCGCAGGATGGGGGCCGGGTTGGCCAGCTCGCGGACGTGGCGCTCGGCCTTGGCCGGGTCGAAGTCGTCGAGCACGGCGAGCAGGTCGGTCTTGGTGATCAGCACGGCATCGGCGCCGCGGAACATGACCGGGTACTTGGCTGGCTTGTCGTCGCCCTCGGTGACCGAGAGCAGGGCGATATTGAGGTGCTGGCCGAGGTCGAAGCTGGCCGGGCAGACCAGGTTGCCGACGTTCTCGACGAACAGGATGTCGATGCCGTCCAGATCCATGTGGTGCAGGGCGTCGTGCACCATGTGGGCGTCGAGGTGGCAGGCGGTGCCGGTGACGATCTGGTAGGCCGGCACGCCCTGGGCTCGGATGCGGTCGGCGTCGTTCTCGGTTTCCAGGTCGCCCTCGATGACGGCGATCTTGAGCTGCGATTTCAGTGCGGCGATGGTCGCTTCGAGCAGGGCGGTCTTGCCGGAGCCGGGTGAGGACATCAGGTTGATGGTCAGGATGCCGCGGGCGTCGAAGTGGGCGCGGTTGTGCTCGGCCTGGTCGTCGTTCTTCTTGAGCAGGCCTTGCAGGACTGAAATGGTGGTCGCGCCGGGCTCGACCGGCTTGTAGGCGAATTTACGATTGCCCGGCGTGACGTTGCAGCCGCAGGTGTCGCACATTGCTTATCCTCCGTGTTCGGGGATGTCCAGTTCCACCGTCTCCAGGATCAGTTCCTCGCCGGAGACGACGTTGGTGTGCCAGTCGCCGCAGGCGCCGCAGATCAGGCGGTTGGCCGTGGCGTCGGTTTCCGCACCGCAGGTCTGGCAGCGGACCCGGATCGGGGCTTCGACCAGGTCGAGCCGGGCGTGCTCGGCCCGGGTGCCGGCGGCTGCGAGCGGGAAGGCGTGGGCGAGGAGTTCGGCGACCACGCCGGCCAGGGGGCCGATCCGGACCCGGATCAGGTGCACGTTCGCGGCGCCGTGCTCGGCCGCCAGTCCTTCGACCTGTTCGACCAGTGCCTGGGCGACGGACAACTCGTGCATGTCAGGCGGGCTGGTCCGTTTCGCTCAGGATTTCGTCGAACAGCTCCCAGGCCGAGCGGGCCTCGGCTTCGGTCATGGTCTGGATGGCGTAGCCGACGTGGACCATGACGTAGTCGCCGATCGAGGGCATCTCGTCCTGCAGCATGAACAGCGACACCTCGCGCCGGACCCCTTTGGCCTGGCAGCGGGCGACGTAACCGTCGATGGCTTCGATCTGCATGGGAATGGCTAGACACATGTGCGCAGTATAGGCGAGTCGGGTTCTTATTGGAGATGGAAAAATTCAATACAGTCCATTGCTTCAACGGTCCGCGTTTTGCAGACGTTGTGCCGGTTCGATTTTCCGTCTAGCTTATTAGCCATGAGAAAAATTTTGGTCCTGGGAATCGGCAATACCCTGCTCTCCGATGAAGGCGTCGGAGTCCACGTCATCGAGGCCCTGCGGGACCGGTTCGCGGAGGCCGACCAGGTCGAGCTGCTCGACGGCGGCACGCTCAGCTTCACCCTGGCCGGGCCGATCGAGGAGGCCGACTCCCTGGTGGTGGTCGACGCCGCCGAACTCAAGTCCGCACCTGGCGTCGTGAGGGTTTTCGAGGGCGAGAATATGGATGCCTTCCTCACCGGAAACCGCAAATCCAGTGTCCACGAAGTGGGCCTCATCGACCTGATGGCGATCGCCCGTCTGTCCGGGCACTGGCCGGCGCAACGTGCGCTGGTCGCGATCCAGCCGGAGAAGGTCGACTGGGGCGAGGCCCCGACCGAGAAGGTCGCCGCCGCCGTGCCGCTCGCCTGCCAACACATCCAAGACCTGATCGGAGCCTGGCGTGACGCGCCTCGCTGACATTCCCGTGGTGATGGACGACGGCGGCCTGACCGGCAGCGCGCCGGCCGTGCTGCGCGAGGTCGCCGCCCTACTCGAAACCCTGTGTCGGACCGGCGAGACAGCCAGCATCGACCTGCGCGGCCTGCCGCTGTCGCTGGCCGACCGGCGCTGGCTGCTGGAGCGACTGGGCAAGGGCGAGGTGGATATCGCGCTCGACATCGGCGGCGGCTCGCGCATCGCCGAGACCGCTTATCCCGGGGTCTGGTGGGTGACCCACGACAACGAGCAGGGCGTGCAGGTGGGCGAATTCATCGAGGTGAGTTACGTCCCGGAATTGCTGGCACCGCATCCGGAGGATGTGGAAAACGGACTGGACAGTCTGAAAACTCGAATTTCTGAACTAAGCTGAAGAGCGATCTTCCTCTGTTTTCCCGCGTAAGGGGTATTGGGTCATGAACGAAAAGAAATCAGGTCTGCTGATCGACAACCTGGCCCGCCAGGGCGTTTCCCGAAGAACCTTTCTGAAGTATTGCGCCACGCTGGCGTCGCTGATGGCCTTGCCGCCCACGGCCGGCCGGGCGTTCGCCGAGGCGCTGGCCAAGTCGCACCGGCCGTCGGTGATCTGGCTCTCCTTCCAGGAGTGCACCGGCTGCACCGAATCCCTCACCCGCTCCCATGCGCCGACCCTGGAAGGCCTGATCTTCAACAGCATCTCGCTCGACTACCACGAGACCCTGCAGGCGGCCGCCGGCTCCGCGGCCGAGGCGGCACGCGAGGCGGCGATGAAGGAGAACTGGGGCAAGTACCTGCTCCTGGTCGACGGCTCGGTGCCGATGAAGGACGGCGGGGTCTATTCCGCGGTCGGCGGCGTCTCCAACTACGACACCCTGATGGCGTCGGCCAAGGGCGCGGCGGCGGTGGTCGCCATCGGCTCCTGCGCCTCGTTCGGCGGTCTGCCCAAGGCACAGCCCAATCCGACCGGCGCGGTGCCGGTGTCCGAGCTGGTGAAGGACAAGCCGGTGATCAATATCTCCGGCTGCCCGCCCATCCCGGTGGTGATGACCGGCGTGCTGGCCCATTACCTGGCCTTCGGTACGCTGCCCGAGCTGGACAAGCTGGGCCGGCCGCTGTCGTTCTACGGCGAGACCATCCACGACCGCTGCTACCGGCGGCCGTTCTACGACCAGGGCAAGTTCGCCAAGACCTTCGACGACGAGGGCGCGCGCAAGGGCTGGTGCCTGTTCGAGCTTGGCTGCAAGGGACCGGTGACCTACAACGCCTGCGCCACGGTGAAGTGGAACGACGGCACCTCCTTCCCGATCGAGTCCGGCCACGGTTGCCTGGGCTGCTCGGAACCCGACTTCTGGGATGCCGGCAGCTTCTACCGCGCCCTGTCGCTGCCGACCACCCCGCTCGAGAAGGTCGCGCTCGGCGCGATCGGTGTCGGCGCCGCGGTCGGCGCGGGGGTGGCCCTGTCCAACCGGGCTGCGAAAGCCAAAGCCAAGGCGGCCCACCAGACGGCCACCCTGGACGACCTTGAAAAATGACGGGAGCAGCCATGGATGCAGCAGAACTTCTCAACTGGGTGCGCGGCCCCGGCCTGCAGATCGCGATCGCCGTCTTCCTGCTGGGCACGATCTGGCGCCTGATCGAAATCTACAGCCTCGGCCGCAAGCCCGACCTGGCCGAGCGCCGGCACGTACCGGGCGCCTCGGGCTGGCACACCCTGGTGCGCCGTTCGATCCCGATACCGGGCATGTTCCAGCGTTCGACGATCACCTACGTCGCCGGCTACGCCTTCCACCTCGGCCTCGCCGTGGTGGTGCTGCTGTTCGCGCCGCACATCAAGCTGATCCAGGACCTGATCGGCCTGACCTGGCCGGCGCTGCCGTCGCAGTTCGTCGACCTGATGGCCGTGGTGACCCTGGTGGCCATGCTGGTCGTGCTGATCGACCGGATCCGCCAGCCGGTGAAGCGTTTCCTGTCGACCTTCGAGGACTGGCTGACCTGGGCGGTCACCTTCCTGCCTGTGCTGACCGGCTATATGGCGGCCCGCCACCTGCTGCTGCCGTACACCCTGATGCTGTCGCTGCACATCCTCAGCGTCGAACTGCTGCTGGTGCTGCTGCCGTTCACCAAGCTGTTCCATGTATTCACGGTCTGGCCGTCGCGCTGGTTCAACGGCGATATCCAAGGTAAGAAAGGGGTTGCGGTATGAGCGCATCTCTATCCAGGGCAGTTGATATCCTGAAGGAAGTCATCGACGCGCCCATCGCCAGTTATTTCAATAGTTGCGTCCACTGCGGCCTGTGCGCCGAGGCCTGCCTGTTCTACACCGAGAGCGGCGACCCGAAATACACGCCGATCCACAAGGTCGAGCCGCTGCGCCGGGTCTACGAGCAGGAATACACGCTGCTCGGCCGGATCGGAAAATGGCTGGGTCTGTCCAAGCCGATCAGCGACGAGGAACTGGGCAACTGGCGCGAGCTGGTCTACGACAGTTGCACCATGTGCGGCCGCTGCACCATCGTCTGCCCGGTCGGCAACGACATTGTCTACATGGTGCGCAAGCTGCGCGAGGGCATGGCCATCGCCGGCCACGCACCGGACGGCGTGGTCGGCGCGACCAAGCGCACGGTCGAGATCGGCAGCCCGATGGGCGTCAAGCTGCCGGCCGTGAAGGCCCAGATCGGCCACATCGAGGCCGAGACCGGGCTGACCGTGCCGCTCGACCAGGAGGGCGCCGAATATATGGTGCTGCTCTCCTCCATGGAGATCATCAACTTCCCGGAATACCTGAGCGCGATCGCCAAGATCATGAAGCAGGCGGGCAAGACCTGGACGCTCTGC
Source organism: Parasulfuritortus sp. (assembly GCA_036391875.1). GTDB lineage: Bacteria > Pseudomonadota > Gammaproteobacteria > Burkholderiales > Thiobacillaceae > Parasulfuritortus. The sequence goes on along the minus strand of DASVZA010000007.1, from coordinate 28,795 downwards.
TCGACCGCCTTCGAGGCGACCAACAGCGGCATCCAGATCGGCGTTTCCGACCTGGCCAAGGTGATCGTCTCGCGCATCGTCGAGGGCGCCGAGCGGCTCAAGGTCAAGACGGTGATCAGCCCGGAATGCGGCCACGCCTTCACGGCGATCCGCTGGGAAGGCCCGAACCTGATCGGCCGGCCGTTCGGCTTCAAGGTGAAGCACATCCTCGAGGTGCTGGACGAGTTCCGCGCCGCCGGCCTGCTCAAGACCGAAGGCTTCGAGGAGGAGCGGCTGACCTTCCACGACCCGTGCCAGATCGCCCGCCGCGGCGGCGTGATCGAGCCGCAGCGCAACCTGATGCGGATGGTGTCGAAGAACTTCGTCGAGATGTCCGATCCGGGCAAGTACAACTGGTGCTGCGGCGGGGGCGGCGGCGTGTCGGCCAACGACGATGCCGAGGAAATTAGGCTGATCGCCTTCAAGCGCAAGAAGGCGCAACTGGACGAGGTGAAGCCGGACAAGCTGGTGACGGCCTGTGCCAATTGCCGCATCGTGCTGGAGGAAGGGCTCGAGCATTACCAGATGGATCTGCCGGTGGTCGGCCTGACCGAAATGATCGCCGAACACCTGGTGGAGAAATAAGGAGGGAAGGTCATGCCTATCAACAATGATGCCGATTTCAAGGCGGCCCTGGCCGAGTTGGACATCCACCAGCAGCGCCGGGCGGCGGCGGCCTTCGTCGAAAGCGTGCTGCACTTGTGCCAGGACATGCGGGTCAGTTCCGCGATCGCCATGGTCAAGCATCCGGGCGTCGGCGAGTCCGAACTGGCCTCCGCCTACCAGGCGGTGAACAGCGTCCGGGTCGAACGCTTCACCCAGTGCGGCAAGGAGGCCGACTGGCGCTCCCAGGCCGGCCACTTCGTCGCCAAGGCGGCGTTGAGCTGCGTCCGCCCGGCCGACGAATCGCCAGGCAACATCGCCTGGGAAGCCGCCATGTCCGCGCGCATGGCACGCACCTGCGAATCGGTGGCCGAGGGAACCGGCACGGACAACCACGAAGCCGAAACCCAGTACCGCATCCTGTATGACCTGTTGAATTCATGAAAGCGAAGCCATGACAGCAACGAATCGCGTCGTCGTCGACCCCATCACTCGCATCGAAGGCCACCTCCGCATCGAGGCGGAAACCGATGCTGCGGGCCGGATCACCCGGGCCTCCAGCGCCGGCACCATGGTACGCGGCATCGAGATCATCCTGCGCGGCCGCGACCCGCGCGACGCCTGGGCCTACGCCCAGCGCATCTGCGGCGTCTGCACCCTGGTCCACGCCATGGCTTCCATCCGTGCGGTGGAGGATGCCCTGAAGTATCCCATTCCGGCCAACGCCCAACTGATCCGCAACCTGATGATCGCGGCCCAGTTCGTGCACGACCACGTCATGCACTTCTACCACCTGCACGCCCTGGACTGGGTGGACGTGGTCTCGGCGCTCAAGGCCGATCACAAGGCGACCTCGCAGTTGGCCCAGAGCATCAGCGGCTATGCCAAATCATCGCCCGGCTATTTCGCCGACGTGCAGAAGAAGCTGAAAGGCTTCATCGACGGCGGCCAGCTCGGCATCTTCGCCAACGGCTATTGGGGCCACCCGGCTTACAAGCTGCCGCCCGAGGCCAACCTGATGGCGGTGGCCCACTACCTCGACGCCCTGGCCTGGCAGCGCGACGTGGTCAAGCTGCACACCATCTTCGGCGGCAAGAACCCGCATCCCAACTTCGTGGTCGGCGGCGTGCCCTGCGCGATCAGCGTCGACCCCAACAACCCGGGCATGGCCCAGCGCGGCGGCCAGGACGGCACGGCGGTCAACATGGTCGGCCTGCAGACGGTGCAGAACGTCATCAGCCAGATGCGCGACTTCGTCGATCAGGTCTACGTGCCGGACACCCTGGCTATCGCCGGCTTCTACAAGGACTGGGCGGCGCGCGGCGAGGGCCTGGGCAACTTTCTTTGCTACGGCGACTTCCCGAGCAAGGACATGTGGACGCCCGAATCCTTCTTCCTGCCGCGCGGCGCGATCCTGAACCGCGACTTGTCGACAGTCCACCCGGTCGACCTCAACGCCCCGGATGAGATCGAGGAATACGTCTCGCACTCCTGGTACAAGTACAGCGTCGGCGACGACAAGGGCCTGCACCCCTACGTCGGCGAGACCGAGTTCAACTACACCGGGCCCAAGCCGCCCTACGAGCACCTCGACGTCGACGCCAAGTATTCCTGGCTGAAGTCGCCGCGCTGGAAGGGCAAGCCGATGGAGGTCGGCCCCCTGGCCCGGGTGCTGACGCTCTACGCCACCGGCCATGCCCAGACCAAGGAACTGGTCGGCATGACCCTGTCCAAGCTGGGGGTCGGCACCGAGGCGCTGTACTCCACGCTGGGCCGTACCGCCGCCCGCACCCTGGAGACCAAGATCATCGTCGACGCCATGCAGGGCTGGTTCGACAGCCTCATGGCCAACATCAAGGCCGGCGACCTGAAGACCTTCAACGAAAAACAGTGGGACCCGTCGACCTGGCCCAAGCACGCCCAGGGTGCCGGCTTCATGGAGGCGCCACGCGGCGGCCTGTCGCACTGGATCGTGATCGAGGATGAGCGCATCGCCAACTACCAGGCCGTGGTGCCGAGCACCTGGAACGCTGGACCGCGCGACGCCGCCGGCCTGCCCGGCGCCTACGAGGCGGCGCTGCAGGATCGCCACACCCTGCACGATCCGAAGCAGCCGATCGAGATCCTGCGCACCATCCACAGCTTCGATCCATGCATCGCCTGCGCCGTGCACGTGACCGATCCGGAAGGCGACGAACTGGTCCAGGTCAAGGTGCGCTAGCATTCCGGCTGTGTATATGCGGGTGCCGCGTTGCAACGCGAGGCGGCGCCCGTGGCTATCTGTGGACAATCATCAGGCAAGCTAGGTCGCTATGGACAACGTGCTCAAACGGCTGCTGGAGACTGAGACCCGGGCCGAGGCCGCCATCGAGGCTGCCGAAGAGGAGCGCAAGCGCATCGTCGACGCGGCGCTGGAAGAGGTCTGGCGGGCCGAGGAGCGCTTTCAGCAGGAAGCCGAGCGCCGGCGTGAACCGGTGCTGAAGGAGGCCGAGGAGCGGGCCGAGCAGATGGTCGCGGACCTGACCCGCAAGTTCGAGGCCCGCCAGCGGGCGTTGCGCGCCCAGGCCGACCAGAACGAGGACGAGGCGATGCGTGCCGCCCTGGCCCTGCTGCTCGATCCGGAGTTGTGATGTCCTATGCCTACTTGAACACGCGCGTCAGCCTGTTCAAGAGTCGGCTGTGGCCGGAGGCCATGGTCTCCGCCCTGATCGATGCGCCGGACGAGGACTTGCCCGGCCAGCTCGAACAGCGCGGCCTGGGCCTGCTGGCCGGCGGCTATGCCGACGACGATCCGCGTTCCCTGGAGACCCGCATCGTCGCCATCCTGCTGGCCGAGGCGCAGATCCTGCTGCGGCCGCTGGCCGGTGCCGCGCGCCAGTTCCTGCTCTACTGGATCGGCCGCTTCGAGGTCTCCAACGTCAAGTCGCTGATCCGGGCCAAGATGGCCGGCGAGAGCGCGGCGGCCACGGCCGGCCGGCTGCTCGACATGGGCGACTTCAGCCACCTCGATGCCGAGGCGTTGATGCGGGTGGAGGATGTGGCCGAACTGATGCGCCGGCTGGAACTCACGCCTTATGCCGGGATCGTGCGCAACGCCCGCCAGGCCTTCGAGGAGAGCAACGATCCATTCATCCTCGACGCCACCTTGGACCGCGCCTACTACGATGGCCTGATCAAGCGGGCGCATGCCGTCGAGGAGGAGGCCGGCCCGGGATTCGGCCGGCTGATGGCCGACCTGATCGACCGCACCAACCTGGTCTGGCTGCTGCGCTACCGCTTCAACTACGGCCTGCCGCCGGCCCAGGTCTATTACCTGCTGCTGACGCCGGGCTATCGCCTGACACCGGCGCTGCTGCGCCGTCTGGTCGGCCTGGGCGATGTCGGCGCCGTGCTGGACGCGCTGCCGGACGAACTGGCCCGGCCGCTGGCTGGCGCGACCATTCCCGAAGCCGCCCGGCGCCTGGAGCGTCTCGCCCTCGACCGTGCCCGCGCCGTGCTCGACCGGTCGGATTCGCCGCTGGCCCGCACCCTGGCCTACCTGACCTTGCGCGAGGCCGGCCTGCGTGACCTGCGCGGCGTGCTGCGCGGCCGGCGGATGGGGCTGCCGGTCGGGGAAATCCGCCTCGCGGTGGGAGCCGCCTGATGTTCAAGGCCAAACCCATGGTCAAGGTCGAACTGCTCTGCCTGAGCAGCGAGGTGCAGGAGATGGCCCTCTGGTTGGCCCGCTACGGCAGCTTCGGCCCGGCCGCGCCCGATCCCGATCCCGGCACGGCGTCGGGACACGCCGGCGAGCATTACCGCGAGCTGTACCTCGAGGCCGCCGCCCGCCTCGACAAGATCATGGAGTATTGCGGTCACCGCGACGTGGCGCCGATCCCGGACGATGCCATCGCGCCCAACGAGCGCGAACTGGGCGGCATCAACAACCGCCTGCGCACGATCTGGCTGGCCTGTTCCGGCAGCCACGAGCAGGAGCTGCGCGTGGCCGAGGAGCGCGAGCGGCTGGCCATGCTGCGCGAGACCTACGGCCGGTTGCGGGCGCTGGACGTCGATCCGGCCCGCCTGCTGCGCCGCGACGGCCTGCTCGACAGCCGCCTGGGCCAGATCCCGGTCGCCAACCTGAAGCGCCTGGGCGATGCCCTGTCGGTGGCCGGCTATCTGCTGACCGTGTTCGACCGGACCGGCGACCAGGCCTTCGTGGTGGTGGCCGGGCCCAAGTCGAGTGACGGCGACGGCGGCCACCGGCTGGGCGGCCTGCTGACCCAGGCCGGCTGGCGCGACCTGGCCGTGCCGCCCGAACTGCACGGCGATCCCTCCGTCGTCGAGCGTTATATCGAGGCCGAGGAGCGCCGGCTCGACGCCATGAACGGCGAGTATTGCGACCTGCGCCAGCGGCGCCGCCAGGAACACGCCGACTGGCTGGAGCAGGCCCGTGTGCTGCTGGCCCTGGCCCGGCCGCTGGCCGAATCGGCCCTGCTCGGCCTGAGCGGCAAGGGCCAACTGGCGGTGTTCTCCGGCTGGGTGCCGCGCCGCGCGGTGGCCGAGCTGCAGGCGGTGCTGGAGTTGCGCTTCCACGGCCGCTACTTCATGACCTCGCGCGAACCGGGGCCCGGGGACGCCGGCAAGGTGCCTTCGCTGCTCACCTATCCGGCCTGGCTGCGGCCTTTCACCGGCCTGGTGCGCAGCTACGGCGTGCCGCGCTACGGCGAGTTCGACCCGACCATGCTGTTCGCCCTGTGCTACATCCTGCTGTTCGGCGCCATGTTCGGCGACGTCGGCCACGGCGCCGTGCTGCTGGTCGCGTCCCTGTTCCTGCGCGGCCGGCTGGCCTGGCTGCGCTGGGTGGGGATGGCGGCCGGGCTGGCGTCGGTCTGCTTCGGCGTGCTCTACGGCAGCGTGTTCGGCTACGAGACGCTGATCGAACCGGTCTGGCAGTCGCCGCTGCATGACCCGGTCCGCATGCTGTGGCTGGCGGTCGGCTCCGGCGCAGTGTTCATCTCGCTCACCCTGCTGATCACCCTCTACAATCGCCTGACCGCGCGCCGCTGGGGCGATGCGCTGTTCGACGGCGGCGCGCTGGCCGGCCTGCTGTTCTATCTGGCGGCGATCGGTGGCTTGCGCTCGGTGCTGGCCGGACATGGCTTCGGCCTCGGCTACGGCGCACTCGCGGCATTGGCTTTGATCGCCATGGCGGTCCGCACCGGCATGGAAACGGCCGGTCCGGTCGGCGAGCGGCTGGTGGTGGCCCTGGTCGAGAGCCTGGAGACCGGCGTCAAGCTGTTCGCCAACACCCTGTCCTTCCTGCGGGTGGCGGCCTTCAGCCTGAACCACGTCGCCCTGGCCCTGGCCGTGTTCACCATCGCGGCCGAACTGGGCCGGGTGGGGCAGGGCGTGACCGTGCTGCTGGGCAACGTGCTGATCATCGTCCTGGAGGGCGGCATCGTCGCCATCCAGGCATTGCGCCTGATGTATTACGAGGGGTTCTCCCGGTTCTTCTCGGGAGATGGCATCGAGTTCCGGCCATTGCGGCTGGTGGCTGAAGAAAAATGAAAAGGAGTGAAGCATGAGCGTTTTGGTCGCCCTGATGGGCCTGTGCGTGGCGGGCCTGATCGCCACCGGCGCGTACCTGGAACTGAGCCGCAAGACGCCGCCCGCCTGGATCAAGGGCGGCGTGCTGGCCAACCTCGCGGTCTTCGCCCTGGCATTGGCCGGCCTGCTGTTCCTCGGCGTCGACCAGGCCATGGCCCAGGAACCGGCCCTGGCCGGCCGCGAGATCACCGTCGGCTACGGCCTGGCCCTGCTCGGCATCGGCCTGCCGACCGGCCTGGCGGCCATCGGCGCGGCGCTGGCCCTGGGCCCGGTCGCCTCGGCGGCCCTGGCGGTGATCGCCGAGAAGCCGGAGATGTTCGGCCGTACCCTGGTCTACCTGGGCTTGGCCGAAGGCATCGCGATCTACGGCCTGGTGATGTCCATCCTGATGCTGGGCAAGCTGTGAGCGAGGCACCGGCCGCCGGCGCGCGCCTGGTGGTGCTGGGCAGTGCCGGCATCGCCGAGGGCTTCAGCCTGATCGGGGCCGAGGTCCATCCCGATGCCGATGCCGAGCGGGTCGAGCGCGTGCTGGCCGAGCTGTGGGGTTCGGGCGACGCGGCCCTGGTCCTGCTCGAGGCGCACCTGGCCCGCGGCGAAGGTGAATGGCTCAAGCGGCTGCGCAACGAGGGCGGCCGCATCGTGGTGACCGAGCTGCCGCACCTTTCGGCGCCGGCAGACTACGCCCCGGTGGTGGACGAGGTGGTGCGCGCGGTGCTGGGCCGCGAGGCGTTGAAATAGCAAGGCGGACGAATGGACGACGACAGCCAGATCAGCCAGTTGGAAAAGGCGTTGCTCGACCAGGCCGACAGCCTGGCCCGCGAGCGCCTGCAGAATGCCGAGGCGACCCGGGAGCGCATCCTCAAGGAGTCGGCCGAGCGCCTGGCCCAGGCCGAGCAGCGCGAGCGCCAGGCGGTCCGGGCCGAGGCCGACAAGCTGGTGCGGCGCCAGGTGCAGGCCGCCGAGGGCCGGCTCACCGCGGATCTCGACCGGCTGCGTTGGGCACTGACCGAAACGGTACTGAGCAACGTGCGCCTTTCCCTCATCGAGTTGAGCCAGGAACCGGCCCGTTATCTGGCCGTGCTGGAACGCTTCATCGCGGCGGCGGCCAAGCAATTGCCGCCGGGCGAACTGGTGGCCGAAGCGAACAATGCCGATTTGAATCTGCTGATGCCGGTCTGGGCGGAATTGAGCCAGCGGGCCGCGCCGGGCCGCAAGATCGAGCTTGCCGGCCACGGTCGCGACAGCCTGGGCGGGATCTGCGTCCGGCTGGCCGACAACCGGGCGCGCCTGGACCAGACCTTCGAGGCGCGCCAGGAGCGGCTGGCGGAAAAACTGGCCGGCGCGGTGATGGAACGCATGTTCCCCGGCCCGACCGAACTGGGAGGGCTGGCGCATGGGTAGCGTACTGGAGATCAACGGCCCGCTGGTGCGCCTCGACCTGCCCGGCGTGGTGCTGGGCGAGCAGGTGCGGGTCGGCGCCCTGGGCTTGGTCGGCGAGGTGATCGCGCGCGACAGCGACAGCGCCCTGGCCCAGTTGTACGAGGACAGCACCGGCCTGGCGCCGGGCGAGCCGGCCGAAGGGCTCGGCCATCCGCTGTCGGTCGAACTCGGGCCGGGACTGCTGGGCGGCATCTTCGACGGCGTGCAGCGGCCGCTGGAGGAGGTCAGGCGGACCACGGGAGACCGCATCGCGCGCGGCATTCGCGTGCCGGCCCTGCCGCGCGACAGGCAGTGGTCCTTCGTCCCGGCCCCCGACCGCCGGCCCGGCATGGTGCTCGACGCCGGCGAGATCTTGGGCAGCGTACCGGAGACCGGCAGCATCGAACACCGCATCCTGGTGCCGCCCGACGTCTCCGGCGAACTGCTGGAACTGGCCCCGGCCGGCGACTACGACGTCGACGCCACCATCGCCCGCATCCGCATGCGCGACGGCAGCATCCGCAAGCTGTCGCTCAGCCACCGCTGGCCGGTGCGGGTGCCGCGTCCGTTCCTGCGCCGCGACCACGCCGTGCAGCCGCTGATCACCGGCCAGCGCATCCTCGACACCTTCTACCCGCTGCTTAAGGGCGGCAAGGCGGCCATCCCCGGTCCGTTCGGCGCCGGCAAGACCATGCTCCAGCACCAGATCGCCCGCTGGTGCAACGCCGAGATCGTCATCTACGTCGGCTGCGGCGAACGCGGCAACGAGCTGACCGATATCCTGGAGTCGCTGCCCAGGCTGACCGACCCGAAGAGCGGCCGGCCGCTGATGGAGCGCACCCTGCTGGTGGCCAACACCTCCAACATGCCGGTGGTGGCGCGCGAGGCCTCGGTCTATGTCGGCATTGCCATCGCCGAATACTTCCGCGACCAGGGCTACGACGTGGTCATGGTGGCCGACTCGACCAGCCGCTGGGCCGAGGCCCTGCGCGAGGTCGCCGGCCGGCTCGGCCAGATGCCGGTGGAGGAGGGCTATCCGGCCTACCTCGGCTCCCGCCTGGCCGCCTTCTACGAACGCGCCGGCCGGGTCGAGACCCTGGCCGGCGGCCACGGTTCGGTCACCCTGATCGGTGCCGTCTCGCCGCCCGGCGGCGACTTCTCCGAGCCGGTGACCAGCCACACCAAGGAGATCATCCAGACCTTCTGGGCGCTGTCCAAGGAACTGGCCGACGCCCGCCATTACCCGGCCATCGACTGGCTGGAGAGCTTCTCCGGCTACGTCGGCCAGGCGGCCCGATGGTGGGCGGAGAACGTCGATCCGGCCTGGGCCGCCGGCCGCGCCCGTGCGCTGGAGCTCCTGTCCGAGAGCGAGGAGCTGCGCCGCATCGTCAATCTGGTCGGGGTCGAGGCCCTGTCCTCGGAGCAGCGCTGGTCGCTGGAGTCGGCCGAGCTGATCAAGGAGGCGCTGCTGCAGCAGTCCGCCACCGACGAGGTCGACAGCTACGCGGCACCGGAAAAGCAGTACCTGCTGCTGGCCGGCCTGCTCGACATCCACGTCCGCGGCATGAAGCTGATTGAGCTGGGCGTGCCCGCCCGCCGCCTGCTGGAACTGCCGGTGATGAGCGAGGCGCGACGCTGGAAGACCCGCTACGGCGCCGACGACAGCGCCGGCCTGAAGGCCCGGATCGCCGGCCTGGCCGCGGATTTCGTTGCGCTGGAATCCGAATACGTCCCCTCGACCTTGAGGGACAAGGGGGCGGAAATAGAATGAAACAGCTTGCTTTTGCCCGCCACTTGAGACATGGGCAGACCGATTGCGAAACCCGGCTGTGGCGGCGCCTGCGCGCCCATCGCCTGTTTGGTTTGAAGTTCCGGCGCCAGCAACCGGTCGGGGATTACGTGGTGGATTGCTTCTGCTCGGAACATAGGCTGGTGGTGGAATTGGACGGCGGCCAGGATAGGGATCTGGCCGATTACGACGAGGGGCGGGATGCCTGGCTGTGCGAGCAGGGATATGTCGTGCTCCGCTATTGGAACAATGACGTGCCGGGGAATCTGGACGGGGTGTTGGAGGATATTGCGCGGCGGGCGGGGGTGTTAGGGGAAGGGCGGACCGCTGTAGTGCCGGCTGATGGGGTGACTCCACCCTCTCCCCAACCCCTCTCCCCTCAAGGGAGAGGGGCTGAACCCAAGAGCGATGGTTTTGACTCCCCTCCCCCCTCGAGGGGGAGGGGCCGGGGGAGAGGGGGGAACCGCCAACCATGAAGAACCTCGAATTCCGCACCGCCTCCTCGGCCCGCGGCGGCCTGCTGGTGATGGCCGGCGTGCCGGGCGTGGCGGCGGGCAGCCGGGTCGGCCTCACCGACCACGCCGGGCGGCGCCGCAACGGCCTGGTGATCCGCACCTCGGACGACGCCGTGCTGGTCGAGGTGTTCGAGGGCACCGACGATCTCGACCTGGAGCGGACCTGGGTCCGCTTCCTGGGCGAGCCGTACAGCCTGCCGGTGTCGCGCGACATCCTGGGCCGGGTGTTCAACGGCGTCGGCCAGCCGCGTGACGGCCGGCCGCCCATCGTCTCGGGCGAGCGGCGCGACATCAATGGCGCCTCGCTCAATCCCGCGGCGCGGGCCTATCCGCGCGAATTCATCCAGACCGGCATCTCGGCCCTGGACGGCATGAACAGCCTGACCCGCGGCCAGAAGCTGCCGATCTTTTCCGGCGGCGGCCTGCCGCACAACCGTGTGGCGGCCCAGATCGTGCGCCAGGCACGGCTACTGGGCGAGGCGGCGAGCGAATTCGTGGTCGTCTTCGCCGCCTTCGGGGTGAGCAGCCAGGATGCCCGCTTCTTCCAGGAGAGCTTCGAGGACAGCGGCGCGCTGGAGCGGCTGGTGATGTTCCTCAACCTGGCCGACGAGCCGGTCATCGAGCGCCTGCTGACGCCGCGTGCCGCGCTGACCGCGGCCGAATACCTGGCCTTCGAGCAGGACCACCACGTCCTGGTGGTGATGACCGACATGACCGCCTACGCCGAGGCGCTGCGCGAGGTGGCGGTGCTGCGCGGCGACGTGCCGGCGCGCAAGGGCTATCCCGGCTACCTCTATTCCGATCTGGCCGAGCTGTACGAGCGGGCGGGACGGATCAAGGACCGGCGCGGTTCGATCACCCTGATCCCGGTGCTGTCCATGCCGTCGGACGACATCACCCATCCCATCCCCGACCTGACCGGCTACATCACCGAGGGCCAGATCGTCCTGTCGCGCGAGCTGCATGCCCAGGGGGTCTATCCGCCGGTGGCGGTGCTGCCTTCGCTGTCCCGGCTGATGAAGGACGGCATCGGCGCCGGCGACACCCGCGAGGATCATCCCCACGTCGCCAGCCAGCTGTTCGCCAGCTACGCCAAGGCGCTCGAGGTGCGCGGCCTGTCGGCGATCATCGGCGCCGAGGATCTTAGCGAGGGCGACCGCCGCTACCTGGCCTTCGCCGAGGCCTTCGAGCGCCGCTTCGTCGGCCAGGGCGAGGACGAGGAGCGCGATGTGTTCACCACCCTGAACCTCGCCTGGGAATTGCTGTCGATGCTGCCGGCCGAGACGCTGACCCGGGTCAGCGAGGCGGAACTGGCCAAGTACCACAAGCCGGTGGGCAAGGCGGCGACGTGATCTGCCGCCCGCATCGCGCCGACCGATGAAGACCCGCCTCTCCGTCCCGCCCACCAAGAGTTCGCTGCTCCAGGTCGGCCGCCAGACCCGCTTCCTGGAGCAGGGCCAGACCATGCTGGAGAAGAAGCGCGATCTGCTCACCCGGCTGGTCTACGACCGCCTCAACCAGTACCGTCAGCTGCGGGCCGAGACCGCCGCCGAACTGGCCGAGGCCTACCGCTGGCTGGCCGTCGTGCACATGCGCATGGGCGGCCAGATGCTGCGCCAGGCCACGGTGGGCCTGAAGCCGGCCGTGTCGATCAGGATCCTGGCGCGGTCCAGCGCCGGCGTCGAATACCCGAGCGTCGCGGTCGAGCCGCAGCCGCTGCAGCCGGTCGGCCTGATGTGGACCGACCCCAGCTTCGACGAGGCCCGCCTGCGCCTGCAGCGGCTGACCATTTCGCTGGCCAGGCTGGGCGAGGCCGAGAACGCCCTCTGGCGCCTGCTGGCCGCCAGCCGCAAGACCCGGCGCCGGGTCAATGCCCTGAAACACAACATCATTCCCCGCTACCAGGCAACCGTGCGCTATATCCGGGCTATGCTGGAAGAAGATGAGCGCAACACCTTGTTCCAGGTGAAGATGCTTGCGGAAAGGGGCAAGTCGGAATGGCCGGGCTGAAAGGAGCATGGCGGGTATGGATACCGGCTTTGTTGCTGGCAGCGGCTGGTTTGATCTGGCTGGCCTGGCCGACCTGGCCGAAGCGGACGGCAATCGCACCATCCGCCCTGGCCACCTACTATGCGCCTCGGCGTGACGGGCCCGTCCAGCCGCTGCCGCAGTCGATCGATCTGAACGCCGACCAGGTCGCGCTGGGGCGTATCCTGTTCGAGGACAAGCGACTGTCGGCCGACGACACGGTGTCCTGCGCCAGTTGCCATACGCTGCGCAAATACGGTGTGGACGGCTTGGCCGTTTCGAGCGGCATCCATGGCCAGAAGGGTGAACTGAACGCGCCGACGGTGTACAACAGCGCCTTCAATTTCCGGCAGTTCTGGGACGGTCGCGCCGCAACGCTGGAGCAGCAGGTCGACGGTCCGGTCGGCAATCCGATCGAGATGGGGTCCAACTGGCGGCAGGTACTGGCCAAGCTGGACGTCGACGGCGATCTGCAGATGCTCGCCATCAAGGCCTACGGCCACCGGCTCGATGCCGGCGTGGTGCGTTCCGCCATCGCCACCTTCGAACGCAGCCTGATCACCCCGAATTCCCCCTTCGACCGATTCCTGGCCGGCAACCGGAAGGCCATGAGTACGGAAGCGGTGGCCGGCTGGCGGCGGTTCAGGGAACTGGGCTGCATCGCCTGTCATCAGGGAGTCAACCTGGGCGGCAACATGTATGCCACGATGGGAACGATGGGCGACTACTTCAAAGGCCGCCCGATCCTCACCTCCGATCTGGGGCTCTACAACCGCACCGGCCAGGCCGAGGACAAGTTCAAGTTCAAAGTGCCCACGCTGCGCAACGTGGCCGAGACCGCACCGTACTTCCATGATGGCCGGGTCGGAAAGCTCGACGATGCCGTGACCGACATGGCGCAATTGCAGCTCGGACTCAAGCTCGATGACGGGGACAAGGCGGCCTTGGTCGCCTTCCTGAACAGCCTGACCGGGAGCCTGCCCGGAGCGGCTGAGTGAGGAACGCCAAACCCTCCCTGTGGATCTGGGTCGTGTCGGTGGCCGGCCTGACCGTGCTGGGCTGGCTGGCCTTGCTGTCGGCCCAGAACGATTCGCCGGCCAAGCGGATCGAGGCCCTGGTCCCGGTGCTGCTGAACGGCGAGCACACCATGAAGGTCGACATCGTCCGCATGCGTTACGGCCTGGACAACAACTACGACATCCTCAATGCCGACATGGCGGTGGTCCAGGCCAATCTGGCCAAGCTGGACGTCGTGTCGGCCGGTACCGAACTGTCCGCGCCGCTGGCGGCCTATCGGGCGATCGTGGTTCGGGAAGCGAACCAGGTCGAAACCTTCAAGTACCAGAATGCGGTCACCCGCAATTCGCTGCATTACTTCCAGTCGGACGCCATCCACCTGCTCGAGGACCTGCCCCATGCGGGGGGCGGCCAGGAGTTGCAGCACAAGCTGACCCGGCTGGAAAACGCCGTGCTGCTGCTGACCCTGGGCGCCGACGAGTACCAGGCCGATCAGGCCCGGAGCCTGATCGGAGAGGTGCGCAATTCTTCGTTTCCCTTGACCGCATCCCAGCGCGAGACCCTGGATCGGCTGCTGCGCCATGCCGTACTGCTGGTCCGCGAGCAACCCAAGCTGGAGGCGACCACGCGCGCCCTGTTCGATTCCGGCAGCCGGCGCCAGCTGAGCGAACTGGACAGCCTGGCGTCGGCGGCCGTCGCCCGCCGCCAGGCGCTGATCGAGCGTGCCCAGATGGGGCTGGGGCTGGTGTCCGTGGCGGTATTCGGCGCCATGGTCTTCCTGGTCCGCCGCCATTTCCAGAACCTGGGCCAGATCGCCGCCCAGCGCCGTTTCCTGCAGAGCCTGACCGACAACGTCGGGGTCGGCGTGATGGTGGCGGATCCGGACGACCGCCTTACCTTCGTCAATCCCCAGGCGGCCGGCCTGCTCGGCTATCGCCAGGAGGAGCTGCTTGGCCGGCACATGCACGAAGGCATCCACGTCAACGTCGACGGCAGCGTCGTCGCGCAGGCCGAGTGCCCGGCCGAAATCAATCTGCAGGCCGGCGAAAACTACGCCGGAGAGCAGTATTACCGCTGCAAGGACGGCCGCATCATCCCGGTACTGCTGCATGCGGCGGCCATTCCAGATGGCGATGCCGGCCGCCTGATCCTGGTGTTCCAGGACATGAGCGAAATATACGAGGCCAGGCGCAGGATGGAGCAACTGGCCTACTACGATCCGCTGACCGGCCTGCCCAACCGCGTCCTGTTCCAGGACCGGGTCGCGCAGGCCCTGGCCCGCGCCCGCCGGGAAGGCCATTCCGCCGCCTTCATGATGGTCGACCTGGACAACTTCAAGTCGGTCAACGACAGCCTCGGCCATGCGGCGGGCGACGAGCTGCTGAAGCTGGTGGCCAGTCGGATCGAGTCGTCGATCCGCGAGAGCGATACGGCGGCCAGGCTGGGCGGCGACGAGTTCGCCATTTTCATCCCCGATGCCGACAACCCGGACGATGCGGCCAGCTTCGCCAACAAGCTGCTCAATACCATCCGCGAGCCTTACCGGCTGGGCGGGCTCGACGTGGTGTGCGGCGCCAGCCTGGGCATCACCCTGTTCCCGCAGGATGCGGGCGACGCCGACGGCCTGATGCGCAACGCCGACACGGCCATGTTCCGGGCCAAGGAGGCGGGCAAGCAGCGTTTCCAGTTCTACACCGAAGACATGGGCATCGGCGCCATGGAGCGCCTGCGCATGGAAAGCCTGCTGCGCAATGCCCTGGAGCGGGGCGAGTTCGAACTGCTCTATCAGCCCCAGTTCATGCCGGATGGGACGCTGGTCGGGGCCGAGGCGCTGCTGCGCTGGAATTCGCCCGAACTCGGCCCGGTGCAGCCGCCCCGGTTCATCCCGGTGGCTGAACGCAGCGGCCTGATCGTGGAGATCGGCGAGTGGGTGCTGTATGAAGCCAGCCGCCAGTGCAGCCAGTGGCGGCAGACGCATCCCGCTTTCAGGATGGCCATCAACCTGTCCGCCATCCAGTTCCGCCATGCCGGCCTGGCCGAGCGGGTGGCGTATCTGCTCGGCCAGGTGGATCTGTCGGGCGAGGCGCTTGAACTGGAAATCACGGAGACTATGCTGATGGAGAACGTGACACACAACCAGGGCGTGCTGTCCTCGCTGAAGCAGCTGGGTTGCCTGCTGGCCATCGACGATTTCGGTACCGGCTATTCCTCGTTGTCCTACCTCAAACGTTTCCAGGTGGATGTGCTGAAGATCGACAAGACATTCGTGGATGGTCTGGGTACCGACGCCAACGACAGCGCGGTGGTGCGGGCCATCATCAGCCTGGCCAGAAACCTGGATCTGGCCATCGTCGCCGAGGGCGTGGAGACCGAGGGGCAGTTGAACGAACTGAGACGCTACGACCAGGGCGACATCATGGTGCAGGGTTATTATTTCAGCCGGCCGATTGCCGCCGATGAATTCGAACAACGTTATCTGAGCGAAGCAAGCAGCTGAACGCAGCAGGCCGGACCGGCGCCAGGTCGCCGCATCCGGAAGGGAAGCCGTGTGCCCCGGCGGACCCGTTTCAAGTTGCAACAGGGGCCAAGTAACATTGTCCGTGGGCATGATGGAATATGCCTGCGTCTACTGGAGAGGTATGCAATGAGCAAGAAGAACACACTGACGATCGATGGCAACGAAGCGACTGCCCGAGTGGCCTATCAGGTCAGCGAGGTGATCGCCATCTATCCGATCACGCCTTCGTCCAACATGGGCGAGTGGGCCGATGAATGGGCCGCCAAGGCCCAGCCCAACCTGTGGGGCAACGTGCCCCGGGTGATCGAGATGCAAAGCGAGGGCGGCGCCGCCGGTGCGCTGCACGGCGCCCTGACCGGCGGCGCCCTGGCCACCAGCTTCACTGCCAGCCAGGGCCTGCTGCTGTTCATCCCCAACATGTACAAGATCGCCGGCGAGCTGACCTCGCTGGTGATGCACGTCTCGGCCCGCGCCCTGGCCAGCCATGCCCTGTCGATCTTCGGCGACCACAGCGACGTGATGGCCTGCCGCGCCACCGGCTTCGCCATGCTCGCCTCCGGCAGCGTCCAGGAGGCCCAGGACTTCGCCCTCATCGCCCAGGCCGCGACCCTGGAGGGCAGGGTGCCGGTGCTGCACTTCTTCGACGGCTTCCGCACCTCGCACGAAGTGAGCAAGATCGACGCCGTCGAGCAGGACGTGATCCGGGCCATGATCGACCAGGACCTGGTCGACGCCCACCGCCGCCGCGCCCTGTCGCCGGAACACCCGGTCATCCGCGGCACCTCGCAGAACCCGGACGTGTTCTTCCAGAGCCGGGAACGCTGCAATCCCTGGTACACCGCTTTTCCGGGCATCGTGCAGAAGGCAATGGACAAGTTCGCCGGCCTGACCGGACGGCAATACAAGCTGTTCGACTACGTCGGCGCAGCCGATGCCGAGCAGGTCATCGTCATGATGGGCTCCGGCGCCGATACGGCCGAGGAGACCGTGCTCCACCTCAACGCCCAGGGGGAGAAGGTCGGCCTGCTCAAGGTCCGGCTGTTCCGGCCCTGGTCGGCCGTCGATCTGCTGGCGGCCCTGCCGGCCGGAGTGAAGTCGGTCGCCGTGCTGGACCGGACCAAGGAGCCGGGCGCCGACGGCGAGCCGCTCTACAAGGACGTGCTGGGCAGTCTGGCCCAGGCCGCGGCCGATGGCGAGCGGACCATGCCGCGGGTGATCGGCGGCCGCTACGGCCTGGGCAGCAAGGAGTTCACGCCGGCCATGGTCAAGTCCGTGTTCGACGCGCTGAAGGCGCCGCTCGGGCGGCGCGAGTTCACCGTCGGCATCAACGACGACGTCTCCAATCTGTCCCTGGCCTGGGACCCGGATTTCCGGACCGACGCCGCGCGCAAGTGCCAGTCGGCGCTGTTCTGGGGTCTGGGTTCGGACGGCACGGTGTCGGCCAACAAGAACTCGATCAAGATCATCGGCGAGGCCACCGACCTCCACGCCCAGGGCTACTTCGTCTACGACTCCAAGAAGTCGGGCGCGGTGACCATCTCCCACCTCCGCTTCGGGCCGGAGAAGATCCGCTCGGCCTACCTGGTCGAACCCGGCATGGCCCAGTTCGTGGCCTGCCACCAGACCGTGTTCGTCGAGCGCTACGATCTGCTCGACCACGCCGCGCCGGGCGGGGTGTTCCTGCTCAACACGCCGGCCGCGGACGTCTGGGCCAGCCTGCCGGAACGGATGCGGATGCAGATCCGCAAGAAGGGCCTCAAGCTCTACGCCATCGACGCCTACAAGGTCGCCGAGGACGCCGGCATGGGCCGGCGCATCAACACCATCATGCAGACCTGCTTCTTCGCCATCTCCGGCATCCTGCCGCGCGAACAGGCCATCGCCGCCATCAAGCAGGCGGTCGAGAAGACCTACGGCAGGAAGAGCAAGCGCCTGGCCGACCTCAACTTCAAGGCCATCGACATGACGCTGGAACACCTGCGCGAGATCGCGGTGCCGGCCGGCGAGGCGACGGGCGAACTGCCGGCCATGAGCCACGCCGCCGCCGCCGGCGTTCTGCCGGCCTTCGTGCGCGAGGTCACCCTGCCCATCTTCCTCGGCCAGGGTGACGGCCTGCCGGTGTCGCTGATGCCGGAGGACGGCACCTTCCCGGTCGGCACCGCCAAGTACGAGAAGCGCAACATCGCGCTGGAGGTGCCGGTCTGGGAGGCGGACATCTGCACCCAGTGCGGCAAGTGCGTCTTCGTCTGCCCGCACTCGGCGATCCGTGCCCGCGCCTTCGCGGAAACCGAGGCCGCCAAGGCGCCGGCCGCGTTCAAGCACGTGCCGGCCAAGAGCAAGGACTATCCGGCCGGAACCCATATCAGCTACCAGGTGGCGACCGAGGATTGCACCGGTTGCGGCGACTGCGTCGAGGCCTGCCCGATCCACGACAAGTCCAACGTCTCGCGCAAGGCGGTCAACATGGTGCCGGTCACGTCCGATCTGCGCGATCGGGAACGGACCAATCTCGACTTCTTCCTGGCCCTGCCAGAGTTCGACCGGACCGCGCTCAAGCACACCACCATCCCGGGCTCGATGCTGCTCGACCCGCTGTTCGAATATTCCGGCGCCTGCGCCGGCTGTGGCGAGACGCCCTACATCCGGCTGGCGACCCAGCTGTTCGGCGACCGCATGCTGATCGCCAACGCCACCGGCTGCTCCTCGATCTACGGCGGCAACCTGCCGACCACGCCCTACACCACCAACGCGCAGGGTAGGGGACCGGCCTGGTCCAATTCGCTGTTCGAGGACAACGCCGAATTCGGCCTCGGCATGCGTCTGGCGGCCGACCACCAGATGGACTATGCCAAGGCGCTGGTCAGGGAAATGGCCGACGTGATCGGCGGCGACCTGGCCCAGGCCTTGGTCGAGGCCGACCAGCGCGAAGAGGCCGGCATCCAGGCCCAGCGCGAGCGGGTCGCGGCCCTGCTGGCCAAGCTCAAGGGGACGAACCCTCCGCGCGTAGGCGAACTGATCGCGGTGGCCGAATGGCTGGTCCGGCGCAGCGTCTGGATCATCGGCGGCGACGGCTGGGCCTACGACATCGGCTACGGCGGCCTGGACCACGTCCTGGCCCAGCCCTACGACGTCAACATCCTAGTGCTCGACACCGAGGTCTATTCCAACACCGGAGGCCAGACCTCCAAGGCGACGCCGATCGGCGCGGTGGCCAAGTTCTCGGCCGGCGGCAAGGCCACGGCCAAGAAGGACCTGGCCAAGCTGGCCATGGATTATGGCCACGTCTATGTCGCCCACGTCGCCTACGGCGCCAAGGACGTGCACACGCTCAAGGTGTTCCACGAGGCCGAGTCCTATCCCGGCCCTTCGCTGATCGTCGCCTACAGTCCTTGCATCGCGCACGGCGTCGACATGCTCTACAACCTGCGCCAGCAGGACATGGCGGTGAAGACCGGCCACTGGCCGCTGTTCCGCCACGACCCGCGTCTGGAGGCGGCCGGTGATACACCGTTCCGGCTCGATTCGGCGCCGCCCAGCGTGCCGCTCAAGGAGTTCATGGCCTCGGAGACCCGGTTCGCCATGCTGTCGCGCAGCCATCCCGAGACGGCCGCCCAACTGGCCGAGGCCGCCCAGGCCGAGGTCACGCGCCGCTTCACCGGTTATCAGGATCTGGCCGCCGGCCACGTTCACGAACAGAAGACAGGAGAATAACGATGATCGATCTGTCCACCGACTACGTCGGACTCAAGCTGAAGAACCCGCTGGTGCCGTCGGCCTCGCCCCTGTCCCACGACATCGACATGGCCCGCCGCCTGGAGGACGCCGGCGCCGCGGCCATCGTCATGTATTCGCTGTTCGAGGAGGATGTCCGGGCCGAGGACACGATGGCCGATCGCTTCCTGCTCAACAGCGCGCTGGGCCATGCCGAATCGGACGGCTTCATGCCGGACGAACCCGAGTTCAAGGGCATGGTGGAACGGCATCTGGAACAGCTGGCCAAGCTCAAGCGCAGCCTGGAGATTCCCGTGGTGGCCAGCCTGAACGGCGTCTCGTCCACCGGCTGGCTGGAATTCAGCCGGGAACTGGAAGCGGCCGGGGCCGATGCCTTGGAACTCAACGTCTACCACCTGGCCGCCGACATGACCGAATCAGGCCACTCCGTGGAATGCCGCTACTTCGACCTGCTGACCGAACTGCGCGGCGAAGTGAAGCTGCCCATCATCATGAAGCTGTCGCCGTTCTTCTCGTCCCTGCCCAACTTCGTCAAGCAGCTCGAATACGCGGGGGCCAAGGGGGTGTCGCTGTTCAACCGCTTCTATCAGCCGGACATCGACCTGGGCGATCCGCTGACTCTGTCCGACCAGATCCACCTGTCCACCTCGGACGAGGCGCTGCTCCGCCTGCGCTGGCTGTCGATCCTGCACGGCCGGGTCAACCTCACCCTGGCCGCGACCGGCGGCGTGCACACCTGGGAGGATGCAGTGAAGATGCTGCTGGCCGGCGCCGACGTGGTGCACATGGCCTCCTGTCTGCTGCAGCACGGCCCGGGCCGATTGTTCGAGATCCTGGCCGGCCTGACCCGCTGGATGGAAGAACGGGAATACGAGTCGGTGGCCCAGTTGAAGGGCAGCATGAGTCAGCGTAACCTGCCCAAGCCGGATGCCGTCTGCCGGGCCAACTACGTCAGCATGATCGACCGGTTCGAGCCGCCGGCGGGGGTGTGGCGCTGACCCGCCTCAGGATTAAGGAAGAAGAACAATGTTCGAAGCCGCCGAACTCGGCCATAAGATCGACAAGAAGACGTTCGCCCAGGAGGCGCCCAAGGTCCGCGAGGCCTTGTTGGATGCGCAGTACGCCCTGATGGAAAAGCCGGACTTCCCGGTGATCATCCTGGTCTCCGGCGTCGACGGCGCCGGCAAGAGCGAGACGGTGAACCTGCTCAACGCCTGGATGGACCCGCGCCACATCCAGACCCACGGCATGGGCCTGCCGACCGAGGAAGAGGCCATGCACCCGCCTATGTGGCGCTACTGGCGCCGCCTGCCGGCCAAGGGCAAGTCCGGTATCTTCTTCGGCTCCTGGTACAACGCCCCGATCAACGGCCGGGTGATGGGCAACCTGAGCGACCATGATATCGATGCCGCCGTCGCCCGCATCACCCGCTTTGAGCGCATGCTGGTGAACGAAGGCGCCCTGCTGCTCAAGTTCTGGTTCCACCTGTCCAAGGACGCGCAGAAGAAGCGCATGACCGACCTGGAGAAGAACCCGCTCACCCGCTGGCGGGTGACCAAGCAGGACTGGGACCGCTTCGGTCATTACGACGAGTTCCGTTCGGTATCCGAATACGTGCTGCGCGAAACCAGCACCGGCGAGGTGCCCTGGCTGGTGGTGGAGGGCAGCGACGAGAACTACCGCAGCCTGACCGTCACCAAATACCTGCTCGACGCGCTGCAGGAGCGGCTGGCGAATCCCGAGCAGCATCGCCGGGTACACGGCGCGCCGCTGCCGACGCCGATCGACAACCTGCGCATCCTCGACGCGCTCGACCTGACCAAGACCATCGCACGCAAGGACTACGACAAGGAACTGGAGAAGTGGCAGGGCAAGCTGGCCAAGCTGTTCCGCCACAAGCGGTTTCAGAAACGGTCCGTGGTGGCGGTGTTCGAGGGCATGGACGCGGCCGGCAAGGGCGGCACGATCCGGCGGGTGACCGCGGCCCTGGACGCCCGGCAGTTCGACGTCATCCCGATCGCCGCGCCGACCGAGGAGGAGCGGGCGCAACCCTATCTGTGGCGCTTCTGGCGCCATCTGCCGCGCCACGGAAAACTGGCCGTGTTCGATCGTTCCTGGTACGGCCGCGTGCTGGTCGAGCGGGTCGAGGGCTTCTGCAGCCAGCCGGCCTGGATGCGCGCCTACCGGGAGATCAACGACTTCGAGGAGCAGTTGGTCGAGTCGGGCGTGATCGTGGCGAAGTTCTGGCTGTCGATCAGCCAGGAGGAACAACTGCGCCGCTTCAAGGAGCGGGAGCAGATCGCCTTCAAACGCTTCAAGATCACCGAGGACGACTGGCGCAACCGCGAGAAGTGGGACGACTACGTGCGCGCCGCCAGCGACATGATCGAGCGCACCGGCACCCAGGCCGCGCCCTGGACCATGGTCGAGGCGGAGGACAAGAACTACGCCCGGATCAAGGTGCTGAAGACCTTGTGCGAAACCATCGAGGCGGCCATCAAGGCCTGATTCAGTTCTGCCAGACCTTGACCCGGTTGCGGCCGTCGGCCTTGGCCTGGAGCAGGGCCTGGTCGGCCCACTGGATCGAATCCTCGACCGGCTTGCCCTGGGCGATCTCGGCCAGACCGAACGACGCGGTGACGTGCAGCTTCTGCTGGTTGGGCAACTGGATGGGCAGCAGGGCCAGGCCGGAGCGCACGCGCTCGATCACGTGCTCGGCATCGTTGAGCGGCGTGCCGGGCAGGCAGAACAGGAACTCCTCGCCGCCGTAGCGGTAGACCGTGTCGTACTTGCGCAGCACGCTGGCGACGAAGCGCATGCCCTGCCTGAGCACGGCGTCGCCGGCCGGATGGCCCAGCTCGTCGTTGACCTGCTTGAAATGATCGAAATCCATGAGGCCGATGCAGCACGGACGCTGGATGCGCCCGGCCCGTTCCTGTTCGGCCTGCAGCCGGCCGATCATGCCGCGCCGGCTGTAGCAGCCGGTCAGCGCGTCGGTGGCCAGCAGGTCGCCGATGATCTCCAGCTGCAGGTGGCGCAGCTTGTTGTTGACCTTGAGCGACAGGTCGATGCACTGGTCATGCAGCGTGGTCGTCGGCCGTTGTCCGGCGGAGACCTTGCTCAGCGCCAGCCGGGCCGCGGCGTGCAGGGCCTGCTGGATCTCGGCCAGTTCCTGGAAGGTGCCGTGGTCGGCCAGGGGATGCGGCGTCTCGCTGTAGTACCATTTGCCGAACGGCGAGCGCAGGTGGGCATCGTCGGCCATTTCGCAGTCGGCCGGGGGGCAGCCGCAGACCAAGGCCCGGTTGACCTGCTTGAACCAGGCCAGATGGGCGGCGATGACGTTTTCCAACTCTTCGGAGAGCTGTTGGGTCTGGTCGCGGTCGAGTGGAAACGGCATTAAACCTGCACTTAGCTATTATTTGAATGAATATAACGGCCGAGGGCATGATTTCTTTAGTGCCCAGGCGGTATCGTCCTGGTTGACGATGACCGCAGTATGAACCACTGCGGATTGCGGGAGAAGAGCATGTCGAAACGGATCGGAACGGCGGTGTAGTCGAGATGCATTTTCCCGACAGCAAGCTGCCTCCGTTGCCGCCCGTCACCGATCGGACCGAAGTCACTCCGAAGGCGCCGGTCAGTCCGGTCCGCAAGGTCGTGCCGGGTTTCCCGGAGGCCTTGGCCGAGCAGGGTGTGCCGACGCGCCAGCACAACGAGGCGGAGCCGGAAACGGCCACCGAATCGCCACATCAGGAAGCGGTGCCCTACAGCGGCGAAGATCGGCGCAAACTGTGCCGGCGGATCCAGCACATCCCCGTCATGCTCGACACGCGCAGCGGCGAGGAACGGCGCAAGCACGACAGACCCGGCGAACTGCCGCCGACCCATACCGACGAGATCGCCTGATCCCGCTCCGTCAGACCTGGCCCAGTTCGTCCTCTGTCAGCCAGCGCCAGCCGCGTTCGGGCAGGCCGTCGGGCAGCATGAGGCCGCCGATGGCGATCCGCTTCAGCGCCTCGACCCGGTTGCCGGCCGCGCCCAGCATGCGCTTGACCTGATGGTATTTACCCTCGGTCAGGGTCAGGTGGATGACGTTGTCCGAGACGCGCTCGCAGGCCGCGGTGGCGATCGGCGCCGGCTCGTCGTGGAGCTGGACTCCGGCCAGCAGGGCGGCGATCTGGCCGTCGTCGACCGCATGCTTGGCGGTCACTTCGTAGACCTTGGCCACCTTGTGCTTGGGCGAGATCAGGCGGTGGATGAACTGGCCGTCGTCCGACAGCAGCAGCAGGCCGGTGGTGTCCTCGTCCAGCCGGCCGACCGGCTGCACGTCGCGCCGGCGCAGGGGCTCTGGCAGCAGATCGAGCACGCCGGCGTGATGCTTGGGCGAGCGCGAGCATTCGTAGCCGGCCGGCTTGTTCAGCATCAGGTAGGCGCGTTCCTGGTAGAGCCAGGTCACGCCGTCGACCTCGAATTCGAGCCCGGCCGGAGCGAATTCGGCAAAGGGGTCGTCGCATTCCGCGCCAGCCACCTTCACCCGGCCGTGCCGGACCAGGGCACGGCATTCCTTGCGACTGCCGAAGCCCTGCGATTGCAGTATGCGTTCCAATTGAATCAGGCCGGCCATAGCGGCTCCTCGTCCATCAATGCGATCTGCTCGCGCAGTTCCAGAATGCGTTCCTCCCAGTAGCGCGGGCTGCCGAACCAGGGAAAGGCGGCGGGAAAGGCCGGGTCGTCCCAGCGCCGGGCCAGCCAGGCCGAATAATGCAGCAGGCGCAGGGTGCGCAGGGCCTCGACCAGATGCAGCTCGCGGGCGTCGAATTCCATGAAGTCCTCGTAGCCGGCCAGCACGTCGGCCAGCTGCCGGATCTGCTCGCCGCGTTCGCCCGAGAGCAGCATCCACAGGTCCTGCACCGCCGGCCCCATGCGGCTGTCGTCGAAGTCGACGAAATGCGGGCCGTCGTCGGTCCACAGCACGTTGCCCATGTGGCAGTCGCCGTGCAGGCGGATGTGGGCGACCTCGCCGGCCCGGTCGAAACAGCGCCGCACGCCGTCCAGGGCCTGGGCCGAGACGCCGCTCCAGACCTCGCGTAGTTCCTTGGGCAGCCAGTCGTGGCCGAGCAGGTAGTCGCGCGGCTCGACACCGAAGCTGTCGATGTCCAGCGTCGGCCGGTATTGGTACGGGGCCAGCGCGCCGACCGCGTGGATGCGGCCGATGAAGCGGCCGATCCATTCCAGGGTGGCCGGATCGGACAGTTCCGGTACCCGGCCGCCCCGGCGCGGATAGACGGCGAAGCGGAAGCCGGCATGTTCGAACAGCGTCCGGCCGCCGATTGCCATGGGCGCGACCACGGGAATCTCGCGCTCGGCCAGTTCCTCGGTGAAGGTGTGATCCTCCAGGATCGCCTCGTCGCTCCAGCGGGCGGGCCGGTAGAACTTGGCGACCACCGTGGGCGCGTCCTCCAGCCAGATCTGGTAGACCCGGTTCTCGTAGCTGTTGAGCGCGATCAGCCGGCCGTCGGCATGCAGGCCGACGCTTTCCAGGGCGTCGAGCACGCAATCGGGGGTGAGGTCGGCATAGGGATGGGTCATGGCTCAAATTGCGTTACACTGGGACGAACGAATCATACCCGAGCGTCTCATGTCCGAATGTTGCGATCACGATTGCCAGGCCCCGTATCAGCCGGGCCACCTCGGGATACCCCAGGTCGGCAAGTTCGACCCCGTCGCCTTCGAGCAGGCGGTGACCGATCTGCTCAAGGCCTGCGGCATCGAGCCGGACAGCGTCCACACCGGCCGCACCGCGCGCCGGGTGCGCGAGCTGTGGGAACGCCGCCTGCTGGGCGGCTATAACTTGGACCCGGGCGAGGCCCTGGGCGACGGTTTCGAGGATACCCGTGACGACATGGTGGTGGTGCGCGGCATCGCCGTCCACGGCGTCTGCCCACATCACCTGGTGCCGTTCCGCGGCGTCGCCCACGTCGCCTACATCCCGGGCGGCCGGCTGCACGGCTTCGGCCGCATCGCCCGCATGGTGGATGCCATCGGCCACCGCTTCACCTACCAGGAATGGATGACCCGCGACATCGCCGAAGCACTCATCACGCACGGCAAGGCGCAGGGCGCTGCCTGCGTCATCGAGGCCGAGCAGCTCTGCCTGCTGCTGGGCGAGGATCGGCGCGGCGACGAGCGGGTGGTGACCCAGGCCTTTTCCGGGACCTTTAGAGAGAATCCTCAATTGCGCAGCGAATTCCTGCGCGCCATCAGCGGGCAGATGCCCTAGCATTCATAGTGAGACAGAGGAGACCACGATGACCGAACTTAATCCCGAGACTTCTCCCGCCGCCGATACGACCAAGATCGTCGAACGCCCAGACGGCTTCTATTGGACCAATGCCGAAACCGGCGAAACCTTCGGCCCCTTCGCGACCCTGGCCGAAGCGGCGCAGGACATGGAATACAACGCCGAATCCGATTTCGAACCGGCCGAAACGCTGGAAGAGGTGGAGGAGGAACTGGGCTTGGCCGGCTGGGTCGATCCCGACACCGGCGAACTGGCCGAAGACACCTTCACCCATCTGGAAGATCACTGAGCAAAATAAAACGGGCGGGGAAATCCCCCGCCCGTGGCCGGCTAGCGCGTCACGCGTGTTGCCTGACCAGGTCGTGCTGCTTGCCTGCGTATTCGTCCAGCTGCCGCTTGGCGGCGTCGAACGCATCGCGCAGCGCGACATAAAGGTCTTCGCTGCGATCGCGGTTGACCACGAACTCGTTGCCGGGCACCGTCAGATCGATCGTCACGGTATAGGCCTTGCCTTGGTTCTTGTGCTTGCCCGGCATTTCAACGCGGACCCGGCAAGCCATGATGCTGGGGTGAAACTGGTTCAACTTCTCGGCTTTATCCCGAATCGCCTGTTCGACTGCATCGGAGTGGTCGATATCGCGCAGGGTGATTTGCAGGGGAAGTTTCATGATTACCCGCCTTTCTGTATTGATCGGGACAGGTGCCGGAACATCTCTGCCAGACGATGTCCGGCGCCACAATTTCATTAAAGGCCGGGAATCGTGGTTCGGCAAGAGCGTCCATTCCCCCATTAGGTGGGGGACGGGTGTTTCCGCAAGGCCCGAGTCATGGCCATCAGCTGGCGACGGTGGATCATGGTGTGCAACGCCGCCAGGGTATGCCAGCCGTGGCCGTCCAGATGGCCAAACCAGGGATGCGCGTGGCGACGCGCCGTATGCAGGTTTTCGACCGCGGCGGCCTGCTCAAGATAGGCTGCCAGGGCGTTCTCCAATTCAGCCAACTGTTCTGCCCCGGCATCGGGGGAGGGTTTGACGTCCGCGATTCGCACTTCGCGTTCGAACGTCTCGTTTGCGCTTAACGCGGTCAAAAGCGTGCCGATCCCGCTGTCGACGATGACCAGATGCTGGAGAAGCATCGCCGCCGACCAATTCCTGCTGCTGTCCTCGAGACCGGTGAGCCTCGGAACGAGCATCGGGCTCGTTAACTGCTCGAAAGGGATGTCCCGCGCAATTGCCAGGACGCGGTCTGTCTCGGAACACAACCAGTCCTGGATCCGTCGCCGGCTGAGCGTGCGTCGCAGGATGGCGAAACCGGTGCGGGACAGAAAGAGTTCCAACGCAGGCAATCCGGCGCCGGGTGCTGCCAACTGGATTTTGTCTTTCAAGGTGAGGCCGCCCCCCCTATCTGTTGTTTGAACGCCACCCCATGGGCGTTGGAACGCTTTGTACTGCCGTGAGAGGGTGTGCGCGAAGGGGCGTGCCGAATGGCAGAATACTTGTGGCGATATGCTTACCACCCTGTTGGCGGCTCAAGCATTGCAGCAATCAAACCCAAACACAATATGTCGTCTGGGTGTTTGTTAGGGGATTGGCAGGATGATGGCTACGCATCTGCCAGGCTGAGATGGATAAGGGGGCTGTCGCAGATCGGCGACAGCCCCGGTTTCGGGCTTCGATCAGCCCCGTTTCTGGTTGAAACCGAACGTCGAGGCGGGACGGCTTTCCTCCGCTTCCTCGGCCTTCTCCAGAACCGGTTCGGCCGCCGGAGCTTGTGCCGGGGTGCTTGACACCGTGGACAGACTGGGGCCGGCCGTGTGCTTCGCCATGTTGCCGCTGATCGCGCCGCCTTCCTCGACCATCAGCGCGCCGTAGCGGATCGTGCCGTTGACCCGGCCGGTGGAATACACCACCAGCCGCTTGCGGGCGGTCAGTTCGCCTTCGAAGGTGCCGCGCACCTCGGCCACGTCGATCTCGGCCTTGCCGGCAAACACGCCGCCTTCCGCGATGCGGATGTCGCGGCTGTTCATGGACGCCTCCACCCGGCCTTCCACCACCAGGATTTCGCAATCGGTGATCTCGGAGCCCTTCAGCTTGATGTTCGGCCCGACGATGAGCTTGCTGCCCTCGTCGTTCGACACGGGCTTCGCCGCCACCAGAGCGGCTTCTTCCATGGGCTCCTCGACCGCCGGCTTGGCAGGCTCGGCCGGTTTGGTCTGGTAGCCCGAATGCAGGCTGGTGCGAGGCGAATCGATTCGGGTGTTGCCGGTCGTGCCGGGCTGCTTGAAGGATTTGAGCATGGCTGGGATCTCTCTCTGTGTCTGTAAGTCAGGCATGGTTGCGGCCGGGACCGGACGCTGGAAACAGAACAGCAACATACGGGCCAGCACTGGAAACATGTTGATAAACAATTGGCTAAGTAGATTCGAGGAAAGTCTCGGGGCCCTGGCCCGGGAAAAACTGTCGCTCTGAGACGACGCCGAATCCGGGGGACTTCGGGAATGCTCAAAAAAACAAAAGGATGGGGATGTTTTGTGGTTGTCGTCGGATGGCGACAGGTTGATCGGCGGCGATCATAGGTTGGGCTGACGCAAGGAAGCCCGACACGGCTCAAGCAGACACCTTGTTGGGCATCGCTTCGCTCAGCCCAGCCTAACCACCGGCCTTGCGGAGAGTTCAACTTTCCAGGTCGTTTTGCGCAGGTGTTTCACAAGTCATCCCCCGCGCTTCCTCCACGCTGAGATGCCGCCCAGGCATCGGCACCAGCCCCGGCACTCGTTCCAGATAACGGCGATACGGCTCGCCGAAGGTCTCCACCAGCTTGCGCTCTTCCAGCCGGCTGCCGATCACGATGTAGAGCGTGAGGGCGATCGTCGCCGCAAGCCAGCCGGCGTTGAGGTCGCGGGTCCAGAGGTAGAGCAGGCCGAGGCTGTACCAGGGATGGCGCACGTAGCGGTGCAGGGGCGAGAGGACGAAGGCGTCGCGGCATTCGGTGGGTTGGCCGCGTTGCTGCCATTGGCGCAGGCCGATGAAGTCGAGGCCGTCGTACCAGCGCATGCTGATGGCGAAGCCGATGGCGGCGAGCGCGAAGGCGCCCCAGGCGATCCAGGCCGGCCAGTGCCAGAGCGGCTCGCCGGGGTAGAGCCAAGTCAGCGCCAGGGGCGGCAGGACCAGCACGGTTGCGACGGCGTTGTAGAGCAGGCGGTAGGCCGGGCGCAGGGCGGGCCAGCGCTTGGTCAGTCGCTGACG
>DASVZA010000006.1:0-12227 GCA_036391875.1 Parasulfuritortus sp. | reverse complement strand
CAGAAGGGGGAGAAAAAACAAACCCTCTGCCATGCAATCCGACTACGACTTCGCAACCCATTGCATCACCAACGGTTTTCCCCTCCCCTTCAGCCGGAGCCGAGATTTCGGGGCGAAGCCGGGGGTCGTCGGCGAGCACTGCCTGAGGCCGCAGGCCGAGTTGCGCAGCCGCCCGAACGCTGGCGGAAAAATTGGGAACCCGAAGGGCGGTGAAGCGGGGCGTGCTTTCTTTGGTTAGCTTTCTTTGCACGAGCAAAGAAAGTAACTGGCCGCCGGGCCACCCCCGGCCAAAGCCGGTATCCCAAGGCCGCCACCCCAAACCAAACCGCAAGGCCACCGAGCCATCGCTCACCATGCCAACTCCTTCGCCGCCTTCTTGGTGGCATTCCTCCGCTCCTCGACGATCTGCCCGTCGAACAGCCGGATCACCCGGTCCGCCATGTCGGCGATGCCGGCGTTGTGGGTGATCAGCACGGTGAGCGTGCCCAGCTCCCGGTTCACCTTCTCCAGCGCTTCCAGCACGATCACCCCGGTCTGCGAATCGAGCGCCCCGGTCGGCTCGTCGCAGAGCAGCACGGCCGGGTTCTTGGCGATGGCGCGGGCGATGGCGACCCGCTGCTGCTCGCCGCCCGAGAGCTGGGCCGGGAAGTGGTCCAGGCGCTGGCCGAGGCCGACCAGTTCCAGCGCCTCCTCGGGCTTCATCGGGGCGCGGGCGATCTCGGTCACGGCGGCGACGTTCTCGCGCGCGGTCAGGCTGGGGATCAGGTTGTAGAACTGGAACACGAAGCCGACGTGGTAGCGGCGGTATTCGGTCAGCGCCTTGTCGCCGGCCTTGGACAGGTCGAGGTCGCGGTAATGCACCGTGCCCGCGGTGGCGGTGTCGAGCCCGCCCAGGATGTTGAGCAGGGTCGACTTGCCGCTGCCCGAGGGGCCGAGCAGGACGACCAGTTCGCCGGCGGAGAGGGTCAGATCGACACCGCGCAGGGCGTGCACGGCGACTTCCCCCATGTGGTAGACCTTGGTCAGGCCCTGGGCGTTGAAGATGGTTTGTTTCATGCTCTGAATGATAGGGCATGCGCCATGAGGGCATGCCCGAGCTAAACGGTCGGGTATAATCGCGCCATGGAAAATACTGCCCCCGCCTTCCCCAAGCTCATCGGCCTGCCGGCGATCCAGCGGCCCGTCACGATACCGGTCGACAAGCTGGCCGAGGTCAAGTCGGCCGCCGACCTGCCTGACCGCCTTCTGCTCGGCGACCTGGTGCCCGAATCGTTCAAGCACGAGAAGAAGGGCTGGTCGGCCGAATGGCGCGACGCCGACGGCCACCGGGCCAAGTTCCGCTGCGCCGGGGGCCTGTCCTCGCTGGAGCTGGTCTACGGCGGCGACGAGGCCGTCACCCTGGTCACGGCCGAGCGCTTCGCCGAACTGGCCCAGACCATCCAGAACATCCACCCCGGCGCCTGGCTGGCCAAATTGGCCGAGGGCCTGGAGCGCCGCTACAACCTGCGCGTGTTCCCGCACCGCGAGGAGGACGCCGTCGGCGGCGACTTCCCGGATGGCCATCTGCTCAGCCTGGTCATGCCGGTGCCAGCCGACCGGCTGATGGCCCTGTTCGATCTGCACAAGCGGCTGCAGGACGACCCCGCCATCCGCGGAGGCATCGACGGCTATCTGCGCTACGGCTTCAGCGTGGTGAACTACGTCGAGGGCCGCAACCATCCCATGCTGGCCAATCCCGCCGGCCTGGTGCTGTTCCACGTCAACGCCCTGGGCACGCCGGCGGCCGAGCAGCCGGAGCGGGAGGAGGACGAGGAGGGCACCGCGGCCTGGACCCTGCAGCGCAGCCACTACCTCTACGTGGCCCATTGCCATCTGCGCGACGCGGCACGCTTCGTCGAGCGTCTGGCCGAGGCCGGCTTCATCGCCGGCGAAGCGGATGCCGGTCGGGAAGGCTGGCCGGGTGGAGCGGAATTCGGCGCGGCGATCCTGCCCTTCGGCTACGAATACGCCGCCACCAACGCCTGGTGGTTCGACCGCGAAGGCAAGCGGCGCATGTTCTACCCGCGCTTCGCCGACGCCGACGACCGCAACCAGTTGGCCGCGCATAGCGGCGACATCTGGCACAAGGCACTGATTCGCGATGCCGCCAAGGCGGCCGAACTGTGTCGGACGGATACCGTACGTGTGTTTTCGGAGGGAATGGCCGAGGCCGCCGGCAAGCCGGCCGGCCAGGTGCACTGAACCCCGGCCCGCGGCGATCGGTCCCCGGCCTTGCAGCTAGTGGGCCGCAGCCGTCCGGTTGATTAAAAAAACTACAGATTTTTCGCGTGCGGCCGATAATGGGTCTACCCATTTTCGGGTATGGCTTTGCTAGTCCGTGTTAATACTCGCACGAGGAGATGAAGAATCATGTTCCACCCCCTGAAACGCGTCGTTCTGCCTGTCGCCATCGCCGGTTTTCTCGGCGCCGGCCTGCTGGCTCCCCTGTCCGCCTTCGCCGAACTGCCCGCCAACGTGAAGGCCAAGGTCGAGACCTACAAGAAGAAGCTGGTCGAGTGGGGCGCCAATCCCACCATCGTCAAGGCCGTGAAGGAAGCCAATGCCAAGGGCGGCGAGCTGCCGGGCATGACCAATTCCAAGTGGGACGAACTGGAGAACAACAGCCCGCAGGTGGTCGGCCTGCTGTCTTCGCCGGCCAGCAAGCTGGTCGCCCAGTGGGAAAAGGACAAGAACGTCAGCAAGGTCTACGTCCGCGACGACAAGGGCAACCTGGTCGCCGCCAGCAACAAGGCCCTGCTTTTCAACAATGCCTCCCGCCCGCCGTTCAAGGCCGCCATCAAGGGCGAGGTATTCAACGCCAACGAGGTTAAGCCCGACCCGACCACCCAGGTGAAGAGCGTGCAGATTTCCGCGCCGGTCCTGGACGGCGGCAAGCCCATCGGCATCATCCACTCCGCGGTCACCGTCGAGTAAGTCGGCCCGATGCCGTGAATTGGCCCGCTCCCCAAGGGATGCGGGCCGTTTTCGTTTCTCGATAAGAAAGAATAGGAGAACGCAATGGGTGCTATCGCCAATCTCAGGGTCGGAGCCCGGCTCATGCTGGGATTCGCGGTCGTGCTGGTTTTGCTGGTCTTGGTGATTCTGATCGGTTTGAGCCGCATGGCCGTCCTGCAGGGCAACCTGGATACCATCGTCAACGAGGACTTCGCCCGGGTCACCCTGGTCAACACCATGCGCGACGCTGTGCGCTTCCAGGCCGTCGCCCTGCGCGACGTGGTCATGCAGGATGACCTGTCGTTCATGAAGGGCGAGCTCAAGCAGATGCATGCGGCGCGCAAGAAATACCAGGTCGCCAGCGATGCACTGGCCAAGATGGCGACCGATGCGGAGGACCAGGACCACCTGAAGCAGATCGGTGCCGCGGAAGCGGCGATGGCCGATGCCCAGTCCCAGGTGATGGATGCGGTCCTGGCTGGCGACAATGCCGGGGCACAGGCCAGCGTGCGGAATCTGGTGCGGCCCAAGCAGCTCGATCTGGTGGCCAAGATGGAAGACATGCTCAAGTTCCTGGAGCAGAAGTCGGCCGCCTCGGCGGCCCAGGCGACGCGGGCCTACCACACCGCGCTGGTCACCATGGTGGTGCTGGGCGTGGTCGCCGTCCTGCTGGGCGGCGTGGTGGCCTTCGCCATCACCAAGAGCATCACCAAGCCGCTTGGCCAGGCGGTGCGCGTGGCCAATCTGATCGCCCAGGGCGACCTGACTTCGCGCGTCGAGGTTAGCGGCGGCGGCGAAATGGGCGAGCTGCTGCGCGCCCTGCAGGACATGCTGGCCAAGCTCTCCGGCCTGATCCGCCAGGTGACCGAGGCCTCCGGCCTGGTGGCGGGGGCGACCTCGCAATTGACCCGGTCGGCCCATGAGGTCAGCGCCCAGGCGGACCAGGAGTCGGACCAGATCATGCAGATCAGCGCCGCGCTGGAAGAGATGACCGTGGCCATCGGCGAGGTGGCCAACGGCGCGGATTCGGTGGTGGGCGCCTCCCAGCGGACCAAGGAAGTGACCACCGACGGCTACGACAACATGACCAAGGGCAGCGAGACTTCGCGGCGCATCGTCAGCAGCGTGCACGATTCCAGTTCGGTGATCTCGGCCCTGAGCGAGCAGATCCAGCGCATCTCCGAGGTGACCCAGGTGATCCGGGAGATCGCCGACCAGACCAACCTGTTGGCCCTCAACGCCGCCATCGAGGCGGCCCGGGCCGGCGAGCAGGGCCGCGGCTTCGCCGTGGTGGCCGACGAGGTGCGCAAGCTGGCCGAGCGGACCGCCTCGAGCACCCTGTCGATTTCCGAGACGGTTGCCGTGGTCGAGAGCAAGACCGACGAGGCGGTGCAGGCCATGGAGCGGGTCACCGGCGAAGTGCAGGAAGGCGCGCGCTACACCGAGCGCACGCGCGAAGTGCTGGGCGCCATCCTGGAATCCGCCGAAGAGGTCGACCGCTTGGCGCGGCACATCGCCGAGGCGACCCAGGAGCAGAAGACGGCCAGCACCAGCACGGCGGTATCCATGGAGAAGATCTCCACGCTCACCGAGCGCAATACCGCGAACGTGCACAGCATGGACCGCGCCACCCAGGAGGTCAGCCAGGCCGCCAGCCAGCTTCAGGCCCTGGTCCAGCAGTTCAGGGTCTGAACACCACGCCATGCCGGCCGCGGCGGCTCGTCCGCCCGCGGCCCGATCTCCCTAGTCCGATTTGCTGCCAACCACGCCGATCAGGCGCTCCAGGGCGGCCACGAAATCGTCGCGCAGGCCATGCAGCCCGGGCAGGCGTTCAATGGCTTCGTCGCGGCGGCCGTGCTCGGCCAGTGCCTCGAGCTCCATTGCCAGGGCGTGGATGCGCTCGTGCATCGCGTCGAGCTCGGCGAACTCGTTCAGGTGGCCGTAGCGCAGGCTGCCCGAGCCGTGGTACCACTGGCCGAACCGGCATTGCCGCGGATCGAGCGGCGGTTCGGCCACCCGGTTCGGGTGGCGCAGATGCTCGGCCAGGCCGTCGACCCATTTGCGGTGGCTCTCGACCGCGGTCTTGAGGACCATGTCCTTGCGCTTGCGCGGCAGCGGAATCTGGGCGAAGTCGCGCCATTTGCGCTGGGCGTACCAGTGCGCCGCCCACTCGGGCAGTTGATCCGCCGCCATCGGCCGGGCGATGCCGAAGCCCTGGCCGACATGGCAGCGCATGCGTGACAGCATCGCGCAATGCTGCTGGGTCTCCACGCCCTCGGCGATGACCGAGCGGTTGAAGGCCTGGGCCAGCTGCACCACGCTCTCGACGATGCCGAGGTCCTCGGGGTCGTCCAGCATGCCGCGCACGAAGCTCTGGTCGATCTTCAGGGTCTCCACCGGCAGGCGGCGGAAATAGGTGAGCGAGGAGTAGCCGGTGCCGAAGTCGTCCAGCGCGAACTGCACGCCCAAGCGGCGGCAGGCAGCCAGCGTCCTGGAGGCGTGGCCGATGTCGGCGATGGCGGTGGACTCCAATATCTCCAGCTCCAGGTTGTCCGCCGCGGTGCCCGGATGGCGGGCCAGGATGGTCTGCAGGCGTTCCGCGAAATCGGGCTGCAGCAGATGGCCGGCGCCGATGTTCACGCTCACCGTGATGCGCAGGCCGGACGTCTGCCAGGCCGAGATCTGGCCCAGCGCCGTGTCGAGCGCCCACTCGCCGAGCGCGACCTCCAGTTCGGACCCTTTGAGCGTCGGCAGGAAGTCGGCCGGCAGCAACAGGCCGTGTTCGGGGTGCCGCCAGCGGGCCAGCGCCTCGACCCCGATCAGCTCGCCGGTGGTCATGTTGACCTTGGGCTGGTAGTGCAACTCGAATTCGTCTTGTTTCAGGGCCTGGGCCAGGCGCAACTGGTTTTCCCGGTGCAGCCGGAGTTGTCGGTCGTGTTCCGGATCGAACAGGTGGTAGCGGTTCTTGCCCGACTCCTTGGCCTGGTACATGGCTTGGTCGGCGTGGCGCAGCAGGGTGTCGGCGTCGGCGTCGTCCTCCGGATAGAGGGTGACGCCCAGGCTGGCGGATAGGCTGATCCGCTTGCCGGCGATGGCCAGCGGCTGGGCGATGGTGTCCAGGATGCGCAGCAGCGCCGCCTCGCATTCCTCCACCCGCTCCAGGCCGAGCAGCAGGAGGACGAATTCGTCGCCGCCGATGCGGGCGATGGTGTCGCCGCCGCGCAGGCAATTCTTCATGCGCTGCGAGATTTCCACCAGGACGCGGTCGCCGGCCTCGTGGCCGAAGGTATCGTTGACCGGCTTGAAGCCGTCCAGGTCGAGGTAGCAGATCGCCATCAGGTTGCCGCCGCGCCGGGTCTGGGCGATGGCCTGGGCGATGCGGTCGGCCAGCAGGACGCGGTTGGGCACGCCGGTCAGGGCGTCGAAGTGGGCGATCCGCTCCAGCCGCTGCTCGTGTTCCTTGAACGGCGTGATGTCGGCGAACACGCCGACGTAGTGGCTGGTTTCGCCCCGCTCGTCGAGCACCGCCGAGATGGTGAGCAGCTCGGCGTAGACCTTGCCGTCCTTGCGCCGGTTCCAGACTTCGCCGTTCCAGTGGCCGCTCCGGTTCAGGGCCTGCCACATCGCCTGGTAGAACTCCCGGCCCTGGTAGCCGGAACGAAGCAGGCTCGGGTTCTTGCCCAGCACCTCGGCGCGGCTGTAGCCGGTGATTCGGCTAAAGGCCTCGTTGATTTCGACGATATTGGCGGCGGCATCGGTGATGACGATGCCCTCGTGGGTGTTGGTGAACACGCTGGCGGCCAGGCGCAGGTCTGCCTCGGCCTTCTTGCGCTCGCTGATGTCGTGGACCAGGGCGAGGACGTAGGGCCGGCCCAGGTATTCGAAATGGGTGGCCCGGACCTCGACCGGAAAGGTGCGGCCATCCCGGGTCCGGTGCCGGCTCTCGAAGATGTGGGTGCCGGTTTGTTTGGCCCGGGTCCAGGAGGATGCCCAGTCGCCATCCCGGATGAGGTAGTCGATGTCCGATACGCTCAACTCGAGCAGCGCTTCCCGGCTGTAGCCGAGCGAACGGCAGGCTTCGTCGTTGACGTAATGGAAGCGGCCCGCCTGGTCGGCCAGGAAGGCGGCGTCGGTGATGTGGTTGAGGGCGAAGTTCACCATCGCCAGGCGCTGTTCGGACTGCTTGCGTTCCGAGATGTCGTATTGGGTACCGTCCCATTGGACGTCGCCGTTCGGCAGCCGCGCCGGGGTGGCGGCGATGTGCAGCCAGATCGGGGCGTCGCCGTTCGCCAGCCGGCCTTCCCAGTCGAGCGGCCTGCCGGCGAGGCGGGCGTGTTCGATGCCGCCAAGCAGGGATGCCCGGTCTTCCGGATGGATGCGCCGGAACAATGCGTCGGCGTCGGCATAGACATCCTCGGCGCTGATGCCGACCATCCCGCACCAGCGCGGACTGACATATTCGAAGCGATGGCCGCCGCGGGCCAGGCTGCGGAACTTGAAGACGCCGACCGGAATGCGGCTGACCAGGTCGTTGAAGTCGTGCAGGCTTTGCTGCAGGGCTTGGGTCATGAGCCGGCTGTCGGTCACGTCGCGGGCCAGGGTGACCAGGCCCTTCGGCTTGCCGTCGGCCTGGAAGATCGGCACCTTGACGATCTCGAACACGAGGCTGTCGCCTCCGGCCTGCGGGATGGTCGTCTCGCCCCGTGCGATCCGGCCGGACTGCAAGACCTCCCGGTCGGTCAGCTGGCAGCGGAGCAGGGTATCGCGATATTCGGGCACGACCAATGCGGCCAGTTCGGCATCGCTCTTGTCGCGGCAGTCGATGCCTTCCAGGCCGAAGATGCGGGCGGCGGTCCGGTTGTAGGCCAGCCAACGGCCCGTCTCGTCCTTGAATTGCACCACGTCCGGGATGGCGTCGATCAGGGTGCGCAGCTTCTCCTCGCTGTCGCGCAGGGCCTCCCGCACCGAACGGGCGGCAGTGATGTCGCGGCCGATGCCGAGCACGCCGATCAAGCGCCCCTCGGTGTCGCGCATCGGCGTCTTGATGGTCTCGAGCAGCTCGCGGTGGCCGTCGTCGGCGAAGGTGACCCATTCCTCGTTGACGCTCGGGGCGCCCTTGGCGATGGCCTTGAGGTCGT
This sequence comes from Parasulfuritortus sp., assembly GCA_036391875.1. Taxonomy (GTDB): domain Bacteria; phylum Pseudomonadota; class Gammaproteobacteria; order Burkholderiales; family Thiobacillaceae; genus Parasulfuritortus. The sequence continues at coordinate 4,095 of DASVZA010000006.1, read as the reverse complement.
GTTCGCGGAAGAAATCGGCCAGTTCGCGCTCGACCAGGTCGTAGTCGGTCTTGCCGACGATATCGGCCTCGCTGCTGTTGGCCAGCCGCTCGAAGCGCGGGTTGCAGGCCAGGAACATGCCGTTCGGATCCTTCAGCCAGATCAGGTCGGGGATGGTGTCCACCAGGGTGCGCAGGAAGGCGCGTTCCGCGTCCAGCTTGGAGTCGATGAGGCCCAACGCCATGGTCTGGGTCAGGTCGTGCTCGCTGATCAGGCCGGCCAGCTCGCCGATGCGGTCGACCACCACCAGGTGCCGCACCCGGGCCGCCAGCATATGGCTGGCGGCGTCGTTGACGGTGGCGTCGGTCGATATCGAACGGACCGGGGAAACCATGATCTCGCCCAGGGTCGGCATGCCGTTTTCGTGGGCATAGAGGCGGACCACGTCGCGTTCGGTGACGATCCCGACCGGACGGTTGTGCTCCACGACCACGACGCAGTTGTCGCAATGTGCATCCATCAGCTCGAGCGCCCGTTTCAGGTCGGCATCGGGCGGCAGCGACAGCACCGTGCGGGTCATCACCGCGGCCACCGGCCGGCGGCCGGCCAGGGTGGTCAGGTGCAGGTGCAGCCTGAAATCGGTTTCGCTGACCACGCCGCTCAGCTTGCCGGTTTCGTCGACCAGGGCCAGATGCCGTATCCCTTTGCGTTGGCAGAGCAGGTAGGCCTCCTGGCAGGTCATCAGTTCGGGGACGCTGATGATCGGGGCCGACATGGCTTCCGCGACCGGCGTGTCGGCCGCCTGGCCGGCCTGCATGGCGCGGAGGATGTTGCGTTCGGTGACGATGCCGAGCGGCTGTTTGGCGTCGTCGACCACCAGGATCGAGGAGATGCGCCGCTCGGCCATGATCCGTGCGGCGCGGCCGAGTTGGCCGTCGTGCGGGATGTCGACGACGTCCCGGGTTGCGATATCCCTTAGATGTGCCTCCTGCTCGTTGCAGATGCCGAGCGCTTGCGGGTTGGCTGCCATTGGAATCCGGTCGGAGGAGGTCGTTGGTCCCTATGGTAAAACACTTGAAACAATAAGGTTATTCCCGTTCAGTAGCCCCAGAACCCCTCCCATCTGATTTCCGGCCAGTGCGGCTCGGGTTCGGTGACGTTCAGGACGGCGTATTTGACCGAGGCGGTATTCCGCTCGACCGGCTCCTTGATCAGCTTGCCGCGCACCTCCATGAAGGCCATGGCGTGGCCGGCCGAGTCGCGGTCGCCCTCCCGGCGCATGACCACGGCCGTTTCGCGGTTCGCCAGGCGGACCAGGGTGCCGGGCGGATAGAGGCCGTTGCTGTGCAGCAACTGGAGAGCGATGCGGCTGTCCAGCCGGCCGCGCTCGTGGCCGAACATCTGCTTGAAGGCGAACTGGGTCGACTTGGCCGGCCGGTAGCGGCGGCCGGTGATCTTGGCCACGTAGTAGTCGGCCACGCGGAGGATGCGGCCGGGCAGGCCGATGGCCTCGTCCAGCAGCTTTTCCGGGTAGCCGCTGCCGTCCAGGTTTTCGTGGTGCTGGCGGACCGCCTCCAGCCAGACCGGGTCCTGGACGCCGCTCGCGATCAGGCTTTGCAGGCTCTCGTCGACGTGCCGATGGATGAGCTGGCGGACCACGTCGTTCAAGCCGACGAAGCCTTCGCTCAGTTCGGCGTGCAGGCGCATGGCCGAAATGTTCATGGTCAGGGCTGCGGCGAGCAGCGGTTCCAGGTCCTTGTCCGGGAACGGCAATTGCTCGGCCACGTCCAGTGCGATCAGCGCCGTCAGCAGGCAATGGCGCGCCGCCGAGTCGCGCATGGGCAGCAGGCGGGTCAGCCCGAGGCAGGCGTCGTGGTCGAGATGGGACAGTTCGATCAGGGCCCGGGCGTGGTCGCGGATCTGGGCTTCGAGTTCGGCCGTGCCGGCCGCCTTCAGGCTGTGCGGGTAATCCCGCATCAGGTTGCGCAGGTGCGTCGCCAGGTCGGTGCCGTCGCTCGGTTGTTCAATTCTGCGGAACAGGGGCCGGGCAGTGAGCTGGGTGAGTTGCCGTTCGTCGCCGATTTCCAGGCCGGCGACGGCGACCAGTACACCGGAAACCGTATACAAATCCCAAGGCAGGGACTGGCCGATGAGATCGTGGTCCAGGTAGACGGGGCGGAACGGCATGTAATTAGGCGGATGCGATGATGCGCGATATTATCCCATCAGAACCACTTATCGCTTCTAGATAACCATGACTGTCCATGCTCTGAACAATCAGGAAACCGGCTTGCTGAGGAACGAAATCGAGATGCTGATGCAGGAGCGCCAGCGTCTGCTGCAAGTGACCGGTGCCGCCGCCGTGCTGGTCGCCAACCTGGACATCGATGCGATGCCGCACGATCAGGAAACCATTGACGCGGCCGAGGTGCTGGGCGAAGCGCTCAACGCCCTGACCGAGGAAACCCTCAACGACGCCCTGCAGATGGTGCAGGCCGAGATCGAGTAGCCATCGCTTCAGCAGATCCTGGGCAAGGGATCGTCCTCCAGTTCGGTCACCAGCCGGCGTCCGCCCAGGGCCGTCTCCAGCAACACCTGCGGCCGGCCTTCGGCGATATGGCCGATGAGGGCCGCGTCGGCTCCGCCCGGCAGGGCGTGCCAACGTTCCAGCACGGCTTCCGCGCCGTCGGCCGCGACCGCGGCCACCACCCGTCCCTCGCAGGCCAGGAAGTAGGGCTCGTAGCCTAGCATCTCGCAGACCGCCTCGACCTCGCCCCGGACCGGCACCGACGCCTGCTGCAGGACCACCGTATGGCCGGTGGCGTGGGCGATCTCGTGGCAGACGGTGGCCAGGCCGCCGCGGGTCGGGTCGCGCATGAACTTCAACTGCGGCAGGTCCCACACCGCCCGGCACAGGGGCAGCACCGAGGCCGAATCGGAGCGTAGCTCGCCGGTCAGGCCGAACTGCTCGCGGGCCAGCATGACCGAGATGCCGTGGTCGCCGACCGGACCCGAGACCAGCAGGGCGTCGCCCGGCGCGATCCGCTTCATGCCGAGCGGCACGCTCGCCCGGCGTTGGCCGATGCCGGCCACCGACAGGTACAGCCCGCCGCCTTCGCCCTTGCGCACCACCTTGGTGTCGCCGGCCGCCACCGACACGCCGTTTTCCCGCGCCGCTTCGGCGAAGGCGGCGATCAGGCGATCGAGCTGGGCGACCTCCATGCCTTCCTCGATGATGGCCGACAGGGTGAAGTAGCGCGGTTCGGCGCCGGCCACCGAGAGATCGTTGACCACGCCGTGCACGGCCAGCGAACCGAGGTTGCCGCCCGGGAACTCGAGCGGCTGGACGGTGAAGCCGTCGGTGGTGACCAGGATGTCGCCGCTCAGGTCGGGCAGGTGCACCGCGTCGGCGTCGGTATCGAGGGTGGGGTTGGCCAGGTGGCGGGCGAACAGCTCGCCGATCAGTTCCCGCATGAAGCGGCCGCCGTTGCCGTGGGCGAGCAGGATGCGTTGGTCATTCATGTCGGCAAAGATACTCCATGGTTTGGCCGAAGCTGATGCCCGCGTCGTTGACCGGGATGCGTTCGGGCAGGTGCACAGTGAACCCCCTCCAGGCCAGTTTGTCGCAGGCCAGCCGGGTGAGCAAGCGATTCTGGAACACGCCGCCGGTCAGGCCGACGTCGTTGGCGCCGGTCTCCGAGCGCAGCCGTTCGGCCTGGGCGGCCAGCGCGTCGGCCAGCGCGGCATGGAAGCGGCCGGCCCGCTCGGCCTGCGACTGCGCGGCATCGGTCAGCATCGGCAGGAGCGGCGCCCAGTCGCAGCGCAGGATGCCGTCGGTGTCGCGTTCCAGGGGCAGCGGGATGCCGGCTTCGGCGGTGGTCGCCAACGCCTCCAGCCGGATCGGGCCTTCGCCCTCGTAGCTCGCCTCGCGGCAGACGCCGATCAGCGCCGCGGCGGCGTCGAATAGCCGGCCGGCGGCCGAACTGGCCGGGCAGTTGATGCGTTTCTCCCAGGCCTGGCGGAGCAGCTCCGGGGCGAATCCGGCCGGCCGCCCGGCCGCCCAGAGCAGCGCCGCCGCCGAGCGCCACGGCTCGCGTCCGGCCCGGTCGGCGCCGG
>DASVZA010000005.1:0-44771 GCA_036391875.1 Parasulfuritortus sp. | reverse complement strand
CAGAAGGGGGAGAAAAAACAAACCCTCTGCCATGCAATCCGACTACGACTTCGCAACCCATTGCATCACCAACGGTTTTCCCCTCCCCTTCAGCCGGAGCCGAGATTTCGGGGCGAAGCCGGGGGTCGTCGGCGAGCACTGTCTGAGCCCGCAGGGCGAGTTGCGCAGCCGCCCGGCTTCGTTCCGAAATCTCGGGGTTTCGACGGATGTGGGGCGTGCTTTCTTTGGTTAGCTTTCTTTGCACGAGCAAAGAAAGTAACCGGCCGCCGGGCCGCCCCCGGCCAAAACTGCCCAAATCAACCCCATCCAGCAAATTCCTGGCGACACACAAAGTAACCAAATGCCCGACTACAAAGACACCCTGAACCTCCCCGACACCCCCTTCCCCATGCGCGGCGACCTGCCCAAGCGCGAACCGGGCTGGATCAAGCAGTGGCAGGAGCGGAAGCTGTACGAAAAGATTCGTGCCAATGCCAAGGGGCGTCCGATCTTCATCCTGCACGACGGCCCGCCCTACGCCAACGGCGACATCCACACCGGCCATGCGGTGAACAAGATCCTCAAGGACATCATCGTCAAGTCGAAGACGCTGGACGGCTTCGACGCGCCCTACGTGCCCGGCTGGGACTGCCACGGCCTGCCGATCGAACTGGTGATCGAGAAGACCCACGGCAAGGACATCCCGGCCGCCCGTTTCCGCGAGCTGTGCCGCGAATACGCGGCCAGCCAGGTCGAGAAGCAGAAGGCCGACTTCATCCGCCTCGGCGTTCTGGGCGACTGGGACCATCCCTACCTGACCATGGATTTCCGCTTCGAGGCGGACATCATCCGCGAACTGGGCAAGATCCAGCAGAACGGCCACCTCTATCTCGGTGCCAAGCCGGTCCATTGGTGCGTCGACTGCGGCTCCGCCCTGGCCGAGGCCGAGGTCGAGTACGAGGACAAGACCTCTCCCGCCATCGACGTCGCCTTCCCGGTCGTGGACGGCACCGACCTCGCCCACCGGCTCGGCGTGCCCGGCATCGACGATCAGGCCTATGCCGTGATCTGGACCACCACGCCCTGGACCCTGCCCGCCAACCAGGCGGTGGCCGTCCACCCGGACTTCACCTACGACCTGGTGCGTACGCCCAAGGGCCTGCTGATCCTGGCCCGCGACCTGGCCGAGGCCGCGATCGAACGTTATGGCTTCGAAGCCGTGGAGACCGTGGCCCAGATCAAGGGCTCGGCCCTCGAAGGCCTCAAGCTCAACCATCCGTTCTACGAGCGCCAGGTGCCGGTCATCCTGGCCGACTTCGTCAGCACCGACGCCGGCGTCGGCTTGGTCCACATCGCGCCCGGCCACGGCCACGACGACTACATCGCCGGCCTCAAGTACGGCCTGGAAGTGGCCAACCCGGTCGGCGGCGACGGCAAGTTCTACGCCGACACGCCCATCGTCGGCGGCCAGAGCATCTGGGCCGGCAACAAGACCGTGCTGCAGACCCTGACCGACAACGGCAACCTGCTGGCCGAGGCCAAGATCCAGCACAGCTATCCGCATTGCTGGCGGCACAAGACGCCGATCATCTTCCGCGCCACCCGGCAGTGGTTCATTCGCATGGATATACCAACAAGAGGTTCTGATGCCACCCCACTACGAACTTCCCCCGGGATGAACCGAGGAAATGCCACTGGCCTCTCCCTTAGAGATATGGCCATGCAGGCGGTGGACGACACCGAGTTCTTCCCGGCCTGGGGCCGCGCCCGCCTGGAGGCGATGATGAAGAACCGGCCGGACTGGTGCATCTCGCGCCAGCGCAACTGGGGCGTGCCGATCGCCTTCTTCATGCACGAGCAGACCGGCGAACTGCATCCGCGCACGCCGGAACTGCTCGAAGAGGTCGCCAAGCGGGTCGAACTGCAGGGCATCGAGGCCTGGTTCAGCCTCGACCCGAAGGAGCTGCTGGGTGACGACGCCGAGCACTACGAAAAATCCAAGGACACGCTGGACGTCTGGTTCGATTCCGGCGTCACCCATGCCTGCCTGCTCAAGGAGCGCGAGGGCCTCAAGCACCCGGCCGACCTCTACCTGGAAGGTTCCGACCAGCATCGCGGCTGGTTCCAGTCCTCGCTGCTGACCGGCTGCGCCACCGACGGCCACGCTCCCTACGAGGCCCTGCTCACCCACGGTTTCGTGGTCGACGCCAAGGGCCACAAGATGTCCAAGTCGCGCGGCAACGGCATCGAGCCGCAGGAGATCGCCAACAAGATGGGCGCCGAGATCCTGCGCCTGTGGGTGGCCAGCACCGACTACTCGGGCGAGCTGTCCCTGTCCGACGAGATCCTCAAGCGCGTGGTCGAGGCCTATCGCCGCATCCGCAACACCCTGCGCTTCCTGCTCGCCAACACCGCCGACTTCGAGATGGCCGCCAACGGCCTGCCGGCCGACCAGTTGCTGGAGATCGACCGCTACGCCCTGGCCCTGACCCGGCAGATGCAGGAGGAAATCCTGGCCGACTACCGCGTCTACAGCTTCCACAGCGCGGTGCAGCGCCTGCACAACTTCTGCTCCGAGGACCTGGGCTCCTTCTACCTCGACATCCTGAAGGACCGCCTCTACACCTCGGGCGTCGACTCGCGCGCCCGCCGTTCGGCGCAGACCGCGCTGTGGCACATCCTGCAGACCCTGGTCCGGCTGATGGCGCCCGTCCTGTCCTTCACCGCCGAGGAGATCTGGGCCCTGCTGTGCAAGGCCGACAGCGTCTTCCTCAGCGTCTGGCACAACCTGCCGACACAGGCCGACGAAGAGACCCTGCTGGCCCGCTGGAACCGCCTGCGCGAACTGCGCGGCCTCGCCACCAAGCGAATCGAGGAACTGCGCGCCGCCGGCCAGGTCGGTTCCTCACTGCAGGCCGAGGTCATCTTCTTTGCCGACGACAGGGATTACGAACTGCTGGCCAGCCTGGGCGACGACCTGCGTTTCGTGGTCATCACCTCGGCCGCCAAGGTCGAACGCACCACCGACGCGACCTGGGTCGAGGTCGGCGCCCTCGATCACGCCAAGTGCGAACGCTGCTGGCACGTGCGCGCCGACGTCGGCGCCGACCCGGCCCATCCGGGCCTGTGCGGCCGCTGCGTCAGCAACCTGCACGGCGACGGCGAAGCCCGGGAGCGGGCATGAGCCGGCGCAGCGGCCTGCAGTGGCTCTGGCTCTCGGTCCTGGTGCTGGTCCTCGACCAGGCCAGCAAGCTGGCCATCACCCACCACATCGCCCTGCACGATGCGATCCCGCTCACGCCGTTCTTCAGCCTGGTCTACTGGCAGAACACGGGAGCGGCCTTCTCCCTGTTCGCCGACCAGCCCGGCTGGCAGCGCGGCTTCTTCATCTTCGTCGCCTTGGCCGCCGTCGCGGTCATCCTCTATCTGCTGCGCCGGACCCGGGGCCGCGCCCTGTTCTGCGCCGCGCTGGCCATGATCCTGGGCGGCGCGCTCGGCAACGTCATCGACCGCTTCGCCTACGGCCACGTGGTCGACTTCCTGCTCTTCCATTGGCAGGACTGGTTCTATCCGGCCTTCAACGTGGCCGACTCCGGCATCACGGTCGGCGCCGCCCTGCTGATCATCGATTCGCTGCGCAAGGACCGGCCGTGAGCGAACGGCGCATCCGCTCCGGCGACCTGGTCACGCTGCACTACCGGCTGACCAGCATGGGCCAGGAGATCGTCGACACCTTCCCGGACGCGCCCGAAACCTTCCGCATGGGTACGGGCGAGATCGATTCCCGCCTGGAGCGCGCCCTGCTCGGCCTGGCCGCGGGCACGCACCAGACCTTGCAGCTGACGCCCTGGGAGGCCTTCGGCGAACGCGACGAGGAACTGGTGCAGGACCTGCCGCGCAAGGACTTCGCCGACGAACTGCCGCTCGGCCATCAGGTCGAATTCGAACTGCCCAACGGCCATGCCTGGATCGGGACGATCGTCGAGGTCGGTGCCGAGACGGTGAAGATCGACTTCAACCATCCCCTTGCCGGCCTGCCCATCGAATTCGAAGTGAAAGTACTCGCCATCGACCATGACCAGTGAAATCCTGCTCGCCAACCCGCGCGGCTTCTGCGCCGGCGTGGACCGCGCCATCGCCATCGTCGAGGCCGCCCTGGCCCGCTTCGGCGCCCCCATCTACGTCCGCCACGAGGTGGTGCACAACCGCTTCGTGGTCGACAGCCTGAAGGCCAAGGGCGCGATCTTCATCGAGGACCTCGACGACGTGCCGGACGGCGCCACGCTGATCTTCAGCGCCCACGGCGTGCCGCAATCGGTGCGCCTGGCGGCCGAGGCGCGCGGCCTCAACGTGTTCGACGCCACCTGCCCGCTGGTGACCAAGGTGCACAAGGAAGTGGTCAAGCTGCGCGAGGCCGGCTACGAGATCGTCATGATCGGCCACAAGGGCCACCCCGAGGTGGAAGGCACCATGGGCCAGGCCGACGGCGGCATGTACCTGGTCGAGGCGCCGGCCGACGTCGCCCACCTGCAGGTCGCGGACCCCGAGCGGCTAGCCTACGTCACCCAGACCACGCTGTCGGTGGACGATGCCTCGAAGGTGGTCGAGGCCCTCACCGCCCGCTTCCCCCACATCGTCGGGCCGCGCAAGGACGACATCTGCTATGCCACCCAGAACCGCCAGGATGCGGTGAAGAAGCTGGCCGCCGAATGCGACCTGGTGATCGTGGTCGGCTCGCCCAACAGTTCCAACTCCAACCGGCTGCGCGAAGTGGCCGCCCATGCCGGCGTCGCCGCCTACATGGTTGACAACGCAGCACAACTCGATCCGGCCTGGCTGGAAGGGAAACGGCACATCGGCGTCACCGCCGGCGCATCGGCGCCGGAAGTCCTGGTCGACGGCGTCATCGCCCACCTCAAGGAACTCGGCGCCGGTGCCGTCCGGCTCCAGGACGGCATCGTGGAGAAGGTCAACTTCGCGCTGCCCAAAGGGTTGACCTGACCCTGCTGGACGGCCGGGCACCCCCTGCCGGTCAGGGCGAACTGCAGCCCAGGCGGGCAGAGGGGACGGATCAGCTCAATGCGATGGCGAGATAGGTGGCGTACAAGCCGCCGTTGACGGCCAGATGCCAGATCCGCAACTGGCCGCGCGCCAGCATGAAGCGCAGCCAGGATGCGGCCAGGAGGGTGATGACCACGCCGGACAGGACCTCTTTCTGCGGCACCCACGGCGTGAGCAGGATACCGATGGCGGGCAGCAGGGTGCCCTGGAATACCATGGCGCCGGTGATGTTGCCGAAGGCCAGGGTGTCCTTGTGGCGGCGGATCCAGAGGATGGAGTTCACCTTTTCCGGCAGCTCGGTGGCCACCGGAACGATCAACAGGGACAGCAGCAAGGGCGTGATACCGAGCAGCGGCGCGGCCTGCTCGACGCCATGGATGAAGCCCTTGGCGCCGCCGACCAACATGGCCAGTGCGACGCCCAGCTGGAGGAAGATGGTCAGGAAGTTTTCCGGCAGCCCCAGCTTGGACAGCCACATCGGCTCTTCCGCCTCTGTGGCATGGCCGTCCTTGACCAGCTTCTCGGATGCCCTCAGGGTCAGCATGAGGTAGAAGAAGTAGGTCGATACCATGACGAAGGCCAGGGTGGCCCGGATGCCGGCCGTGTCGTGCGGCACGAACAGGGCCACGCAGGCCAGGGCGAAAGCGCCGAGGAAGAAGTTCAGGTCACGCGTCAGGCCGCTCCGTTCCGGGCTCAGATGGCCTTGGCTGCCGCGCCGCTTCCAGACCGAGGCGGCCATCAGGAACAGCGACAGGGTCGACAGCATCAGCGGCGCGCCCAGGATGGCGCCGACGCCGATCTCCTCGTTGACCTGCTGGTTCTGGGTGCCGCCGAAGATCGCCAGCAGCGGCACGACGGTTTCCGGCATGGCCGTACCGACCGCGGCGAACACCGATCCGGTCACCCCCTCCGAAATCTTCAGGCGCTCGCCCAGGTGTTCGAGCGCGTTCACGAACACCTCGGACGCGATCAGGATCAGGACCAGGAAAAAAACGAGTTCGACGACGATCATGGGCTATCCCGCGAAAATGGCCCGCCATTCTACCAAGCGGATGCGGGATAATGATTGGATGGGCACGCACACGGACACCCTGCGATTCGATGAAGCCGGCTGGCTGGACGGCGCGCGCTGCATTGCGTCACCCAACTTCGACGATCGGCCCGGGGCCATGCCGGTCGAGCTGCTGGTCATCCACAACATCAGCCTGCCGCCGGGCGAGTTCGGCGGCGAGGGCGTGGTCGAGCTGTTCACCAACCGGCTCGACCCGGCCGCCCATCCCTATTACCGGACCATCCACGCACTGCGGGTGTCGGCCCACTTCTTCATCCGGCGCGACGGCGAGCTGATCCAGTTCGTCTCGGCCGACAAGCGCGCCTGGCATGCCGGCGTTTCGACCTGGGCCGGACGCGAGCGGTGCAACGATTTTTCCATCGGCATCGAACTGGAAGGCACCGACGACCGCCCCTTCACCGAGGCGCAGTACCGGCGCCTGGACGAACTGATCGGGGTATTGTGCGACCGCTATCCCATCGCCGGCATCGCCGGCCATTCGGACATCGCCCCGGGCCGCAAGACCGATCCCGGGCAGTGCTTCGACTGGACGCGGCTCAGGCGGCCTGGGCCGGAATCTCGGAACCGATCCGCTTGATCCGGTTCCGGTCGTCGACGTAGATCAGTTTGGGCTGGTACTTGGCCAGTTCGACTTCGCCGTAGACGGCGAAGCTGGCGATGATCAGGACATCGCCCACCGCCGCCTTGCGCGCCGCGGCGCCGTTGACCGAGATCATGCCGCTGCCGCGCTGGCCCTTGATGGCGTAGGTGGTGAATCGCTCGCCGTTGTTGACGTTGTAGATGTCGATCTGCTCGTATTCCCGGATGTCGGCGGCCTCCAGCAACAGCTCGTCGATGGCGCAGGACCCCTCGTAGTTCAGCTCCGACGCGGTGGTATGCACGCGGTGCAGTTTGGACTTGAGCAGGGTACGTTGCATGGCGATCTGGATTCGGCGGGATAGGGGCGCGCATTATAACCACGCCGACAACGCTGGGAACATTCAAAAATTTCAATGGAACCAAGGCGTTCGGAATGACGCCCAGGTTGGCGGGGAGCGCCTTGGCACGTTAACATCGCGCCATGTCCGACGCCGCCCAACTGATCCAGCAATGCCCCATCCTGACCGGCCTCGCGCCGGACATGCACGAGGCGGTGGCCCGCCAGGCCGTGGCCATGTCGGCGCCGCCCGGCACCCGGCTGTTCGACGCCGGCCACGCCTGCCAGGCCCTGCCGCTGATCCTGTCCGGCTCCGTCCGGGTCTTCAAGCGGGCCGACAACGGCCGGGAGATCAGTCTGTACCGGGTCAACCCGGGCGAAATCTGCATCGTCACCGTCAGCTGCCTGCTGGGCGGCGACGCCTATCCGGCCACCGGCGTCGCGGAATCGGACATCCGGGCCCTGGCCCTGCCCCGGCCGTTGTTCCTGGCCCTGACCGAAAGCCATCCGCCCTTCCGCCAGACGGTCTTCCACCTGTTCGGCGAACGCCTGGCCGGCTTGATGCAACTGGTCGAGGAGGTCGCCTTCCGCAAGCTGGACCAGCGCCTCGCCGCCCTGCTGGCCGGACGGGCGCCGGTCGTGCTGGGCTCGCATCAGCAACTGGCCGACGAGCTGGGCAGCGTGCGCGAGATCGTCAGTCGGCTGCTCAAGCAGTTCGAAGAGCAGGGCTGGGTGCTGCTGAGCCGGGAAAAGGTGGAAATCCTCGATGCCGGCGCGCTGCGCCAGTGCGCCGCCGCACTTCGGTAACAAAAGTCACCGACCATTATCCACGCAGGGGAGTAATCTTCGCCCGAGTCGCACCCCGTGCGGCGCTCAACCAACTGTAAGGAGTGTAGACATGAAAGCAAACGTCGGCGGTATCGACCGCATCCTGCGCATCGTCGTCGGCCTGGCCCTGATCGGCGCGGCCATCGCCGGGATCGGCGCTCCCTGGACCTGGATCGGCGTCGTGCCCCTGGCCACCGGTCTGATCGGCTGGTGTCCCTTGTACCTGCCCTTGGGCATGAGCACCTGCAAGACCGGCAAGTAAGCCCCGGCGGTTGTTTCGAAAAGAAGGCCCCATCCGGGGCCTTCTTCATTTCAGGAACAGCTTGTAGGCGGGATTGCGCGACTCGTTCCAGTAGCGGTAGCCGAGGCCGTCGAGGAATTTCTGGAACGCGGCCTTCTCGCCGGCCGGCACCTGGACGCCGCACAGCACCCGGCCGTAGTCGGCGCCGTGGTTGCGATAATGGAACAGACTGATGTTCCAGTCGTGGCTCATGCTGTTCAGGAACTTCATCAAGGCGCCCGGCCGCTCCGGGAATTCGAAGCGGTAGATCACCTCGTCCTTCACCTGCGGCGCCCGGCCGCCGACCATGTGCCGGATGTGCAGCTTGGCCATCTCGTTGTCGGTCAGGTCGAGTACCGGCAACTCGTTCTTGTTCAGCGCCGCGACCAGCTTGTCGACCTCGGCCCGGTTGTGCACCTGGATGCCGACGAAGACGTGGGCCACCTTGGGGTCGGCGTAGCGGTAGTTGAACTCGGTGATGACCCGGCCGCCGACCAGCGAGCAGAACTTCTTGAAGCTGCCCGGCTTCTCGGGGATGGCCACGGCCAGCACCGCCTCCCGCTTCTCGCCCAGTTCGGCCCGCTCGGCGACGAAGCGCAGCCGGTCGAAGTTCATGTTGGCGCCGGAAGCGATGGCGACCAGGTGCTTGTCCTTGACCTTCTCGCGCGCCGCCCAGGCCTTGATGCCGGCCACGCCCAGGGCACCGGCCGGCTCCAGGATGGAGCGGGTGTCCTCGAACACGTCCTTGATCGCGGCGCAGATGGCGTCGTTGTCGACCCGGATGATCTCGTCGACGTACTGCTGGCAGAGCCGGAAGGTCTCCTCGCCGACCAGCTTCACCGCGACGCCGTCGGCGAAGATGCCGACGTTGGCCAGGGTCACCCGCTCCTTCTTGCACAGCGAGCGGGCCATGGCATCGGCCTCTTCCGGTTCGACCCCGATGATCTTGATCTCGGGCTTCAGCCGCTTGATGTAGGTCGCGATGCCGGCGATCAGGCCGCCGCCGCCGACCGGCACGAAGATGGCGTGGATCGGCTCGCGCGCCTGGCGCAGCAGCTCCATGGCGATGGTGCCCTGGCCGGCGATCACGTCCGGATCGTCGTAAGGATGGACGAAGGTCTTCTTCTCCTTCTTGACGATGGCCATGGCCTGCTTGTAGGCGTCGTCGTAGGAGTCGCCCACCAGGACCACGTTGGCGCCCCGCTTGGCCACCGCATCGACCTTGATCTGGGGCGTCGTGGCCGGCATGACGATGGTCGCCTCGCAGCCCAGTACCTGGGCGGCCAGGGCCACGCCCTGGGCATGGTTGCCGGCGCTGGCGGCAACCACGCCCTTCTTCAGCTGCGCCTTGGTCAAGTTGGCCATCTTGTTGTAGGCGCCGCGCAGCTTGAAGGAAAACACCGGCTGCATGTCCTCGCGCTTGAGCCAGACGTGGTGGTTGATCCGGCGCGACAGGTTGGGCGCGGGATCGAGGTCGGATTCGACGGCCACGTCGTACACGCGGGCGAGCAGTATTCTTTCCAGGTAGTCGGTCATGGGCCGGTTTGATCGTGTCGTGAAACCCCGTTATTCTCAGCCTTTCACGAGGAACATGAAAGAAAAAGCACATGATGAGTCAGGACGAAATGAAACAAGCCGTGGCGCGTGCCGCGGTCGAACACGTGCCGGCAGGCATCATCGGCGTGGGCACCGGCTCCACCGCCAACTTCTTCATCGACGAGCTGGCCAAGGTCAAAGGTAGGATCGACGGCGCCGTGGCCTCCTCGGTCGCCACCGCCGAGCGGCTCAAGAAGCACGGCATCCCGGTCATCGACCTGAACGAGGCCGGCGAGATGGAGGTCTACGTCGACGGCGCCGACGAGATCACCCGCCACATGGCCATGATCAAGGGCGGCGGCGGCGCCCTGACGCGCGAGAAGATCGTCGCCGCCTGCGCCAAGAAGTTCGTCTGCATCGTCGACCAGAGCAAGCTGGTCGACGTCCTGGGCACCTTCCCTCTGCCGGTCGAGGTCATCCCCATGGCCCGCTCCTACGTTGCCCGCCAGCTGGTCAAGATGGGCGGCAACCCGGTCCTGCGCACCGGCTTCACCACCGACAACGGCAACGTCATCCTCGACGTGCACGGCATGAACATCCTCGACCCGGTCTCCATGGAAACCGAGATCAACCAGATCGTCGGCGTGGTCACCGTCGGCCTGTTCGCCAGAAGGGGCGCCGACGTCTGCCTAATGGGCACTCCGGAAGGGGTCAAGACGCTCAGCCGCTGAACGCGCAATGGCCGAATCCAGCTTCGACGCTGCGGCCCGGCTCCACGCCCACCAGGCGGCACTGGCCAAATGCACCCGCTGCCCGGACATGATCGGGCCGGTGGTGATCGGCCGGCCGGCCGCTTCCCGCATCCTGCAGATCGGCCAGGCGCCCGGCCCCTACGAGGGCAAGATCGGCCGGCCGTTCGCCTGGACCGCGGGCAAGACCTTGTTCAAGTGGTACGCCACGCTCGGCGTCAGCGAGGAGCAGTTCCGCGAGCGGGTCTACATGGCCGCTGTCTGCCGCTGCTTCCCGGGCAAGAACCCCAAGGGCGGCGACCGGGTGCCCAACCAGGAGGAGATCGCCAACTGCAGCGAATGGCTGCGCCACGAGGTTGAGATTCTGAGACCGGAACTGGTCATCCCGGTCGGCAAGCTGGCCATCGCCCAGATGCTGAAGGCGCCCCGGCTGGACGACATCGTCGGCCAGAGCCACCGGATCGATTATTTCGGCCAGCCGGTCGACGTGATTCCCCTGCCGCATCCTTCCGGCCTGTCCACCTGGTTCAAGGTCGAGCCGGGCAAGACCCTGCTGCAACAGGCATTGCGCCTGATCGCGGCGCATCCCGCCTGGCGCGCCGCCTTCGGCTAACCGGCCTCAGAACGCTTCCCGCACCCGCATGAATGACGCGAAGCGCGGCAGGCCGGTCGCGGTCAAGCCACGGTAGCGATAAGTCACCACGCTGCCGACCGGCGGCGGATTTTCCCGCTGTGCGTCGCTGAAGCCGGTGCCGATCCGGAACCGGCGGCCGTCGGCATCCTCCACCAGCAAGGCACCCAGGCGACCGGCATGCCGTCCCTTGCCGGGCAGATGGGCGACCACCGTCGCTTCCCGATCCAGATAAGGCTTCAGCTTGAGCAGGTCGGCGCTGCGCCCGGCGGCATAGGCGGCATCTGCCCGATGCAGCATCAGACCTTCACCGCCGCCGGCCACCACCGCATCCAGCCTGGCCTGCAAGGCCTTGCGGTCGGCGACGCGGAACTGCCCGACCGCCTGCAGCCAGGGCACGCCGGCCTGCCCGACCAGGGCAACCAGCCGGTCCTTTCGTTCGGCGAACGTGCCGGATGCGCCGGGCAACTCGAACAGCATGTAGCGCACCTGCCGCCATTCGCCATCCTCAGGGATGTCTTTGCGGACAATGCCGGACAAACGTTCGAAACTGCCGCGCCCCAACCACAATTCGCCATCCAGCGGCACGCTCGGGAAGCCGCGGGTAAACCAGGCCGGCGCGCGGACCGGTCGGCCGCTGCGGAAATAAAGCCGCTGGCCGTCCCAGTAGGCGCGGACGCCGTCCAGTTTCTCGCTGACCCAGTAGTCGGCCGGATCGATGCCGGCCCGATAGACCTCGGCCAGGAGCAGGGGCGGCGAATTGGCGGCCTCGACCACCTGGAGTGGAATGAAAAACGCCAGCAGGACGCTGGCGCATAGACGCACGAGCTTCATCAGCCTCTCCCTGTTGTTGGCGCCGCGGTCCATTGCGGCCGCCTCTGGGAGAGGATTCTACCCGTGCCGGGATTTACATCGTGCCGTCGGCTGGTTCTTCGTCCAGACCGCCGTCCTGGGTCGGCACCCGGTATTTCTCGGTCGCCCATTCGCCCAGGTCGATCAGCTTGCAGCGCTCGCTGCAGAACGGCCGATACTTGTTCTCCGGGCGCCATTCCACCGGCTTGCCGCAGGTGGGGCAATTGACTGTCTTGATCTTTTCGGTCATAGCAAACGCACTGACTGTCGGCAGAAACGACAAGGGCGGCTTGCGCCGCCCTTGTGCGGGTCCTGTCCGATCAGACGGAGAAGGAAGAGCCGCAGCCGCAGGTGGACACGGCGTTGGGGTTGCGGATGACGAACTGGGCGCCTTCCAGACCCTCTGTGTAGTCGATCTCCGCACCCATCATGTACTGCATGCTCATCGAGTCGATCAGCAGGGTGACGCCGTTCTTCTGCATCACGGTGTCGTCGTCGTTCTGGACTTCGTCGAAGGTGAAGCCGTACTGGAAGCCGGAGCAGCCGCCGCCGGTGACGAAGACGCGCAGCTTCAGTTCGGGATTGCCTTCCTCGACGATCAACTCCTTGACCTTGTTGGCGGCGCTGTCGGAGAAGTTCAGCGGGACGGGCATTTCGGTGGCGGCATTCATTTGTGCACTCCTAAAACAATAGTTGATCGATTATCTCGGCTAATTTCACCCAAGTCAAATGGGGGCGGCCGCGTTCAAATTCAAGGCGATACCGGAATCTGGGTCAGGCCCAGGTTCTCGGTCAGGCCGAACAGGATGTTCATGTTCTGCACGGCTTGGCCGGAAGCGCCCTTGACCAGGTTGTCGATCACCGACAGCACCACCACGGTATCGCCGTCCTGCGGCCGGTGCACGGCGATCCGGCACAGGTTCGAGGCCCGCACCGAGCGGGTTTCCGGATGGCCCTTGGCCGGCAGCACGTCGACGAAATATTCGCCAGCATAGCGCTGTTCGAACAGCGCCTGCAAATCGACATCCTTGGTCAATTTGGCATACAGCGTGGCATGGATACCCCGCACCAGCGGGGTCAGATGGGGCACGAAGGTCAGGCCCACGTCGTGGCCGGCCATGCGGCTCAGGCCCTGGCGGATTTCAGGCTGGTGCCGATGGCCCGGCACCGCATAGGCCTTGAAGCTGTCGGTCGCCTCGGCGAACAGGGTGCCGATCTCGGCCTTGCGGCCCGCGCCGGAGACGCCGGACTTGCAGTCCGCCACCAGCCAGCCGGTGTCGATCACCCCGGCCTCGACCAGGGGCAGGAAGCCGAGCTGCACCGCGGTCGGATAGCAGCCGGGGTTGGCGATCAGGCGAGCACCCTTGATCCGGTCCCGGTTGATCTCGGGCAGACCGTAGACCGCCTCCTCCACCAGGTCCGGGCAGGCGTGTTCCATGCCGTACCACTTCGACCAGACGCCGATGTCCTTGATGCGGAAGTCGGCGGCCAGGTCGATCACCTTGACGCCGGCATCGAGCAGTTCGCGGGTCTGCTGCATCGCGACGCCGTTCGGGGTGGCGAAGAAGACCACGTCGCAGGACTTGAGTGGCGCGTCTTCCGGCGTGGAGAAGGCGAGATCGACTCGGCCACGCAGGGACGGGAACATGTCCGCCACCTTCATCCCGGCTTCCTTCCGGGACGTAATGGCGGCGATCTGGACTTCCGGATGCTGGGCCAACAGCCGCAGCAACTCGACCCCGGTATAACCGGTACCACCGACAATGCCTGCCTTGATCATCTGCACATCTCCTGATTGCGACACCTAGGATAAGGATACCCAATAAAAAAGCCGCCTGTCGGCGGCTTTTTCGCAGAACCAGCGAATTAACGCTTGGAGAACTGCTTGCGCCGGCGGGCCTTGCGCAGACCGACCTTCTTACGCTCGACCTCGCGCGCGTCGCGGGTCACCAGACCGGCGGCCTTGAGGGGCGGCTTGAAGCCGGCATCGAATTCGATCAGGGCGCGGGTGATGCCGTGACGGACGGCGCCGGCCTGGCCGGATTCGCCACCGCCGTGGACGTTGACCATGATGTCGACGCTGGTCTCGCGATCGACCAGCTTGAGCGGCTGGCGCACGATCATGCGGCCGGTTTCACGGGCGAAGTATTCGTCCAGGGGCTTGCCGTTGACGACGATCTTGCCGGAGCCGGACTTGAGGAAAACACGGGCTACGGAGCTCTTGCGACGACCGGTGCCATAGTAGAAGTTGCCAATCATGATCTATTCCTCAGATTTCCAGGGCTTGCGGCTGTTGGGCGGTATGCGGATGCTCGGTTCCGGCGTACACCTTCATCTTCTTGATCATGGCGTAACCCAGGGGCCCCTTGGGCAGCATGCCCTTGACGGCCTTTTCCAGGGCGCGGCCGGGATGCTTGGCCTGCATGTCGCCATAGTTGGTTTCGTAGATACCGCCCGGGAAACCGGAGTGGCGGTAGTACTTCTTGTCCAGTTCCTTGTTGCCGGTCACGCGCATCTTGTCGGCGTTGACCACGACGATGTAGTCACCGGTGTCGACGTGAGGGGTGTAGATGGCCTTGTGCTTGCCGCGCAGCCGATGAGCGATCTCGGCGGCCAGACGGCCGAGCACCTTGTCGGTGGCATCCACCACGAACCAGCCGCGCTGGACTTCATGCGACTTAGCGGAAAACGTTTTCATGATCCTGTCCTGAATATTTTGCCCAACTAGTGACTTGCCGTCATAGCAAGACGCCCAGGGCGTGGTCTTACAGAAAGGCGCGGATTTTATGGGATATTCCGCTGCCGTGTCAAACCTCATTGCACATCGATGACAACCCGCCCGACCGGCGGCTGGTTCCCGCGGCCAATATCCGGATAATCCCTGCCTTACCGAATCGAACTGGAGCCCGCATGAAAGCACGAGTCAAATGGATCGAAGGCATGGCCTTCATGGCCGAATCGGACAGCGGTCACGCCATCGTCATGGACGGCGCACCGGACATCGGCGGGCGCAATCTCGGCCCCCGCCCGATGGAGATGGTCCTCATGGGCGCCGGCGGCTGCACCTCAATCGACGTGGTCATGATCCTGCAGAAAAGCCGCCAGGATGTGGTCGACTGCCAGGTCGAACTGAGCGCCGAACGGGCCACCGACCACCCCAAGGTGTTCACCAAGATCCACTTCCACTTCATCGTCAAGGGCCGCGGCCTGAAGCCCGAGGTGGTGCAGCGCGCCATCAACCTGTCGGCGGAGAAATACTGCTCGGCCACCATCATCCTGGCCAAGACGGCCGAGGTGACGCACGACTTCGAGATCGTCGAGGTCGGTCAGGCCGGCTGAAGCCGGCCCTGCCAGGGGCGGCCGTCGGCGACGATGGCCAGCAGCCGGTCGATGTTGGGGTGCTTGCCGGGATTGGCCCTGGCGTCGAAGGTGTGTTCCGCATACAGGATCAGCCCGGCATTCGCCGCCGCCCGGTCGATCGCGCCGTATTTCTCCAGCAGGTAGTGATAGACCTTCAACGACCCCTGGCTGCCGGGCTTGTTCTCGATCGACACGATTTCACCTTCCGGGCCTGTCAATTCGATGCCGGCCAAGTGATCGACAGCCGGCAATCCGGCCAAAACTTCAGCAAAGCTCATAGGTAGTACGCCGTCCTGGTCATGATCTTGGAGGAAAACTTCATCGCCAGCTTCACCGGCATCGGCAGTTCCGCACCGCCGTGGGCCAGCGCCGTCTCGGCGTGCTTGATCTCGTCGCTCTTCATCTGCTCGACGATGGCCCGGCTCTTGGCGTCCTGGGCGGGCAGCGAGGTCAGATGGCCATCCAGGTGGCCTTCCACCTGGCGCTCGGTCTCGGCCAGGAAACCCAGATTCCACTTGTCACCCAGCGCCCCGGCCAGCACGCCCAGGCCGAACGAACCGGCGTACCAGAGCGGATTCAGGAAGCTCTTGCGGCTGCCCAGCTCACCCAGCCGCTTCTCGCACCAGGCCAGGTGTTCGGTCTCCTCGTCGCTGGCCTCGACCAGCGCCTTGGCCGCCTCCGGGTTGCGGGCGGTCAGGGACTGGCCCTGGTAGAGCGCCTGGGCGCATACCTCGCCGCTGTGGTTGACCCGCATCAGGCCGGCGGCGTGGCGCTTCTCGGCCTCGCTCATCTCGGCCTCGTCCAGGCCGGCATCCGGATAGGCCCGCCGGCTGGCGGCGGTCGCGAACACCGTGCGCAGGGCCTTGTCGAAGTTGACGATCAGGGTATCGGGTATGGGCAGCATGGGGCCTCCAATGTGTCGCTATGGCGACGATTATACGTCGCCGCCCCAGCGCGGCAGCAGATCGTTGGCCACGCCGAACTGGTCGAGCACCCGGGCGACGACGAAATCGACCACCTGCTCGACCGTCTGCGGCCGGTAGTAGAAGCCGGGATTGGCCGGCAGGATGGTGGCCCCCGCCTCGGCCAGCTGGGTCATGTTGCGCAGATGGATGAGCGAGAACGGCGTCTCCCTGGGCACCAGGATCAACGGCCGCTTCTCCTTCAGCATGACGTCGGCGGCCCGCTCGATCAGGTTGTCGGCCAGGCCGTGGGCGATGGCGGCCAGGCTGCCCATGGTGCAGGGGCAGACCACCATGGCGTCGGCCGGATTGGAGCCGGAGGCGGCCGGGGCGAACCATTCCTTCTCGCCGTAGACCCTCAGTTCGCCGGCGTGTCCCGGGAAATAGGCGTCGAGCATGGACACCAGTTCGGCCGAACCGCCGGGCAGTGTCAGATCCAGTTCCTGCTTGGCGACGATGCGGGCCGCCTGCGACACCAGCAGGTCGACCCGGCAGCCGGCGCCGAGCAGGCACTCCAGCAGGCGGAGGCCGTAGGCCAGGCCGGAGGCGCCGGTCCAGGCCAGGGTGATGCGTTTGGTCATGATTGCGCTCCCGTGACGCCGCTTCTCAAAAGTCCGGCCACTACCAGGCCGTTGACCAGGCCGCTGATCCAGGCCGCGCCAAGGAACACCGACAGCAGCGGCAGCAGGTTGACGCCGGGCATCAGCCAGACGCCGACGACGCCCAACTGGGCACCGATGTGGGCGAAGGCCGCCAGCACCGACAGGCCGACCGGGCCGAACCAACGTCGGGGCAGGTGCACCGCCAGGCCCAATATCGACAGGCTGGCCAGACCACCGGACAGGCTCATGACGAAGGTCGGAGTCAGGAAGGTGCCCAGAGCCAGGGCACCGGCCACGATGCGCAGCAGCGAGACCCAGACCGCGGCCCGCCAGCCGAACTGGTAGAGCACGATCAGGGTGACTATGTTGGCCAGACCCGGTTTGACTCCGGGCAGGGGCAGCGGAATGGCCGCCTCGGCCAGGGTCAGGCCGACCGCGGCGGCGGCCAGGCCGGCGATGCGCCGATCCTCGGCGCTGATTTCGAGCTTAATAATTGAGTGAGTCATAGACGCTCGCTCCCCGCTCGACGCTGACCCGGTTGGGCAGGCAGATCGCCACCTGGCCCGGCCCCAGCCAGCCCTGCTTGACGCAGATCTGGCGCGGCCCCGGATCGGACTTGATGCGGACCCGGCCGCCCTTGATCTCCACCACCGTCATGCCCAGCGGACCGGGTACCGACACCTCGCGGTCCAGGCGGGGCGTTGTATCCAGGAACACCTTGCCCTCCTGCTTGATCACCACCCGGTCACCGGTGCTGCCGTGGCCCCAGAGCGCGGCAATCACGGCGGCCAGGCCGGCCAGCACCAGCCAGTCGCCCGGCCGGAGCAGGCCGAGTGCATCAGCGACCTTCACGGCAATTCCCGATGCCGGACCAGGACCTGCAGACCGGACCGGAAATGTTCGGCCAGGGTTTCGGCGAAGAACACCGAACGGTGCTGGCCGCCGGTGCAGCCGAGGGCCACGGTGAAATAGCTGCGGTTGTCGGCGATATAGGCCGGCAGCCATTTCTCCAGGTAGGCCCGGATGTCGGCCAGCATCGCCATGACCATCTCCGAGCTGCGCAGGAATTCGGCCACCGGGGCGTCGCGGCCGGTGTAGGGCCGCAGATTCGGGTCGTAATGGGGATTGGGCAGGCAGCGCACGTCGAACACCAGATCGGCGTCGAGCGGGATGCCGTGCTTGAAACCGAACGACTGGAACACCAGGGTGAAGGCGGCGTTCTGTATCCGGCAGAAATCGCGGACCCAGTCGCGCAGGTTGTTGGCCGACAGGTCGCTGGTATCGAGCCGGTGGGCGCGGCTGGAGATCGGTTCCAGCATGTCGCGTTCCATCCGGATGCATTCCTGCAGCGAACGTTCGCCGGTGTTCAGGGGGTGGCGGCGCCGGGTTTCCGAGAAGCGTTTGACCAGGGCCTCGTCCTTGGCGTCGAGGAAGATGACCTTCAGTTCCACCCGGTCGCGCAGGCGGTCGAGCACCTTCGGCATGCCGCTCAGGTCGGTGGCACTGCGGGCGTCGATGCTGACCGCCAGATCGGCACAGCCGGTGCCGTTGAGGTGATCGATCACCCCCGGCAGCAATTCGGCCGGCAGGTTGTCGATGCAGTAATAGCCGCCGTCCTCCAGGGCCTTGAGGGCGACGCTCTTGCCGGAACCGGACAGACCGCTGATGACGACCAGGCGCATGGCGTTCATGGTGTTGGACTGGAAGGTCGAATTAAAACAGGATTCCGCGCCGCCGTCTCGACGCTCAGTCGTCCCAGTCTTCCGGGCCCTGGACCTGCATCAGGGCGCGCTGCCGCTCGACGAACTCCTCCGAACTGTTGAAGCCGCGCAGGCGCAGGATGTGGTTGCGCACCGCGACCTCGACCAGCACGGCCAGGTTGCGGCCGACCGCGACCGGGATGCGCACTTCCGGGATCAGGACGCCGAGGATGTCGCGCGTCTCGGCCCTCATATCCAGCCGGTCGACCGTCTCCCATTTCTCGGCCGGGGTCAGGTGGATGATCAGCTTGACGTTCTTCTTGTGCTTGACCGCGGTCTCGCCGAACAGGCGGCGGATGTTGAGCACGCCCAGGCCGCGCACCTCCATGTAGTCCTGCAGCAGGTTCGGGCAGCGCCCCTCCAGGGTGTCCGGCGCCACCGCATAGACCTCCAGCGCATCGTCGGCCACCAGGCGATGGCCGCGCGTGATCAGCTCCAGGGCCAGTTCGCTCTTGCCGACCGAGGCGTCGCCGCTGATCAGCACCCCCAGTCCCAGCACCTCCAGGAACACGCCGTGCAGGATGGCCGACGGCGCCAGCGACTGGGTGATGATGTGGGTCAGCACCTGCATCAGGTAGGGGCTCTGCTCGGGCGAAGTGAACAGCGGCGTGGCAGTGCGCTCGGCGGCCTCGACCACGGCCGGCGGCACGTCCTCGCCGTTGGCCAAGACCACGGCCGCGAGCTCGGTCGAGAACAGGTTGTCGACCGCCTTCTGCATGGCGGCGGCATCCAGCTTGCGCAGGTAGTCCATCTCGGCGCAGCCGAGCACCTGGACCCGGTTCGGATGGACGAAATTGAGGTGGCCGATCAGGGCCAGGGTGGGTTTCTGGACGGTTTCCGAGGTCAGTCGCCGACTGCCGCCGGCATGGCCGGCCAGCCAGGTCAGGCGCAGCTTGTCGCCGGCCTGGCCGAACAGTTCCTCGACCGTCAGATGGTTGACTACGGTGTCCATTCCCGAATGAGCTGGTACAACGCCTCGGCATCCGGTGCGGCGCGCATCCTTTCGCGCATCCCCTTCTCGCTGAACATCTGCGCCAGTTCGGCCAGAATCTGCAGGTGGAGGTCGGAGGCCGCAGCGGGGGCCAGCAGGATGAACAGCAGGTCGACCGGAACGCTGTCCGGCGCATCGAAATCGATCGGCTCCTTGGCCCGAACGAAGGCGCAGGCCGTTTCCTTCAGGCCCTTGATCCGGCCATGCGGGATGGCGATGCCATGACCCAGTGCGGTACAGCCCAGCTTTTCACGGGAAGACAGGCTTTCGAACACCTCTTTGGCAGCAACGCCTTCGCTGGCCTGGAGGGCCTGCCCGACCAGTTCGAATAGCCGTTTCTTGCTGCTGACCTCGAGACTGGAAAAGACGTTTTCCGGTTTGAGCAAAGTCGATACGAGATTCATGACGTCCACCGTTCTTCCCGCCGGAGCGGGATGCGGGTTACTCGAGTTCGGCGTTCTGTCGTTTCAAGCCGCCGGCCTCGCGATGGTGGCCGCCGGTCTTTTCCTTGTGCTTCACCACCTGGCGGTCCAGCTTGTCGGCCAGGCCATCGACCGCAGCATACATGTCGTCCTCGATGGACTCGACGTAGATGTCCTTGCCGGCCACGTGGACGTTCACTTCGGCCTTGTGCTTCAGCTTCTCGACCGACAGGATCACCGTGACGTCGATGACGTTATCGAAGTGGCGGGTGATCCGTTTCAGTTTTTCTTCGACATAGCCACGCAGTGCGGGGGTCACGTCCAGATGATGGCCGGTAATGGTGAGGTTCATATGTGCTCCTGTTGCGAAAGGGTCAAGTCACAAGGACTTGCGTTGGTTGGCGGGCGGAATGTTCATCTGTTCCCGGTATTTGGCCACAGTCCGGCGGGCGACGACAAATCCCTGCTTGCTCAGCATTTCCGAAATGGCGTTGTCGGACAGGGGGCCGCCCCGGTTCTCGGCATCGACGAACTGCCGGATCAAGGCCTTGATCGCGGTGCTCGACGCCGCGCCGCCGGCCTCGGTGGCCAGGGCATTGCCGAAGAAGTATTTGAATTCGTAGAGGCCGCGCGGCGTCATCATATACTTTTGGTTGGTGACGCGCGAAATGGTCGACTCGTGCAGGCCGACCGATTCGGCGATCTCACGCAGCACCAGCGGCCGCATGGCCACCTCGCCGTGCTCGAAGAACAGCCGTTGCCGGTCGAGGATGGCCTGGGCCACGCGCAGGATGGTGTGGAAACGCTGCTGGATGTTCTTGATCAGCCAGCGCGCCTCCTGCATCTGGCCAGTGAGTTGGGTGCTGCTGCCCCGGTTCTGGCGCAGGATGTTGGCGTAGACCTCGTTGATGCGCAGCTTGGGCATGGCGTCCGGGTTCAGGCTGGCCACCCACTCGCCCTTCACCTTGCGGACGAAGACGTCGGGCACCACGTACTGGGTCTTGCCTGACGAGAAGCTGGCGGCCGGCCGGGGATTGAGCGAGGTGATCAACTGGCGGACGGCGATGAAATCGCGGTCGTCGGCGATGCCCAGCAGTTTCTTCAGCTTGCCGTATTCCCGTTCCGCCAGCAGGTCGAGATGCTCGCTGACCAGATGCTTGGCCTGGGCCAGATGGGGCGTGTCCCCGGGCAGTTCGTTCAACTGCAGACGCAGACTCTCGCCCAGGCTGCGGGCACCGACGCCGGGCGGATCGAGGCTCTGCAGCAGACGCAGCGCCGTCAGCAGTTCATCGACATCCACATCCAGTTCGGCCGGCACCATCTCCGCCAGCTCCTCCAGGCTCAGGCTGAGGTAACCGTCCTCGTCCAGCGCCTCGACCATCAAGCAGACCAACTGCCGGTCGCGCTCGCTCAGGTGCATCATGGCCACCTGGGCCAGCAGGTGCTGGCGCAGGCTGCGGCTTTCCTCATCGGCCTGCTGGTAGCCGCGGTCGTCGTCATCGTCGTCGTCGGAACCCGCGGAGACGTGGCGATCGCCCCAGGCCATTTCCTCGTAGACCGCATCCGATTCGTCCCGGGTCGCGGTCTCCGCTTCCTGGCTCGGCGCCTCGCCCTCTCCGCTCGAGACAACACCCTCCTCGCCCCGCTCCAGCATGGGGTTCTCCTGGAGCATCTGGCCGATCTCCTGGTTCAACTCCTGGGTCGACAGTTGCAGCAGACGGATGGACTGCTGCAGTTGAGGCGTCAGGGCAAGTTGGTGCGAGAGCTTGAGTTGGAGGCTTTGCTTCATCGTTGTGGCCGACCGAAGGACGACCGGAAGGGACAATTAAAGTCGGAAATGCTCACCGAGATACACTTTACGGACGCTGTCATTATAAATGATCTCGTTGGGCGTGCCCGAAGCAAGAACAAGGCCGTCGTTGAGGATGTAGGCGCGGTCGCAGATGCCCAGTGTTTCCCGCACGTTGTGGTCGGTGATGAGCACGCCGATGTCGCGCTCCAGCAGGAAGCGGACGATCTTCTGGATGTCGATCACCGAGATCGGATCGATGCCGGCGAACGGCTCGTCGAGCAGGACGAAGCTGGGCTGCATGGCCAGGGTCCGGGCGATCTCCACCCGCCGCCGTTCGCCGCCCGACAGGCTGATCGCCTGCGAGTCGCGCAGGTGGGTGATGTTGAGATCCTCCAACAGATATTCCAGATGCTCCTCGACGCCCGCCGCGTCGAAACCCTTGAGTTCGAGCACGGCGGCGATGTTCTCGGCCACGGTCAGCTTGCGGAAGATCGAGGCCTCCTGCGGCAGATAGCTGAGGCCGAGCCGGGCCCGCTTGTAGACCGGCAGATGGGTGATGTCGTGCTCGTCCAGGAGGATGCGGCCGCCGTCGACGCCGACCAGGCCGACCAGCATGTAGAAGCAGGTCGTCTTGCCCGCGCCGTTGGGCCCCAGCAGGCCCACCACTTCGCCGCTCTTCACCTCGATGGCCACGTCGTTGACCACTTGACGTGACTTGTAATGTTTTTTCAGGCCCGCGGCCTTCAGCGTACTCATGGCTTGACCGGCCCTTCCGTAGTCTTGGTGCGCGGCTGGATCACCGCGTGGACGCGGCCCTTGCCGCCGCCTTCGGCACCGCCCTCGGCCTGGTAACGTTCGGTGGTCATGTCGTAGACGATCACGGCGCCGCGCAGTTCGTCGTTGCCCTGCTTGAGGTGGGCCGAGCCGATCAGTTTCACGATCTGGGTCCGGGCGTCGTATTCGACCCGCTTGGCCTCGGCCTCCATGTATTCGTCCCGCCCGTCCATCTTCTGCCGGAAATAGACCAACGGGCCGGTGGCGACGCCGGAGGCCATGCCCTGGTCGTCCTGACGCACGTCGATGCGCTCGGCCCGCAGCGACATCGTGCCCTGGGTCAGGATCACGTGTCCCTGGTAGACCGCCGTCTTGTTGGCATCGTCCATGTGTACGCTGTCAGCCTCGAGCTGGACCGGCTTGGTGCGGTCGGCCTTTTCAGCCAGGGCAGGCCCGGCCAGACACAGGCTGCCCAGCAGCAAGACACTGGCGCAGCGTTCAATGATGACTCTCATATAACCCTTTCACGCGGCCGCTCAATTGCAGCGTCCGCTCCTTGCCATCCGCCGCCATGGTGTTTCCGGTCACCACGCTGGTTCCTTGCCTCAATACCACCGGCCGGTCGGTGGACAGTTGGTCGGCATCCGGCAGCACCTTCAGATATTGGGTCGTGAGTTCGATCGGCAGGCCACCGGACAGGCTGTCCTGGGTCACGTGGACGTCATCGATCAGATAAACGATCTTGCCGTCCGGCGAAACCTTGCCATGTCTCGATTCCGCCTGCACCTGGGGTACGCCGGGGCCGTCCCGGAGGAATACGGGATTTTCCAGGCTGGTCATGTCGTCGTCCATATAATGCACCATCTTGCTGGCGGTCAGATGGTAGCGGGGCACGCCAGCGACATCGTAGGCCGTAGCGCGCAGGTTATCCACGAAATAATCAGGGTTGTGGCCCAATGCCGCGGTATCGGCCGCGACCGGGTGCCGATCGGCCAGTTGCCCCATCCAGGCGGTCAGCACCACCAGGCCGCCGACGATGACGAGGGGAAACCAGTAATGTTGCCAGTTGCCGCCGCTCATCGGTCGTAGTGCGCCAGTTGCGCCTCCCAACTGCCCTGGGCCCGCATGATCAGCTCGCATACCTCGCGGGCGGCGCCGCGTCCGGCCGCTGCCCGGGTCGCGTAGTGGGACCGAGCCTTGACCTCGTCGGGGGCGTCGGGCACGGTGCAGGCCAGTCCGCAGCGGCGCAGCACAGGCAGGTCGACCAGGTCGTCGCCCATGTAGGCGACCTCCTCCTGCCGGAGACCGGTTTCCTTCAGCATCGCTTCGTAGGCGGCCAGCTTGTCATGGGCACCCTGGACGACGCGGGCGATCCCCAGATTCCGGGCCCGGTGCAGCACGACCTTGGAGGTGCGGGCGGTCAGGATGGCGGCCTCGACGCCGCTGTCGCGCAGCATCTTGATGCCGTGGCCGTCCTTCGAGTTGAACGACTTGTATTCCTGGCCGTCGTCGCCGTAGAACAAACTGCCGTCGGTCAGCACGCCGTCGACGTCGAAGATCAAGACCCTGACCGCACGGGCACGGGCGAGGATGTCGGCCATGCTCATACCACGCCGGCCCGCAGCAGATCGTGCATGTTGAAGGCACCGGTCAGGCGGCCGGCGGCATCGAGCGCCAGCAGGCCGTTGATCTGGCGTTCCTGCATGAACAGGGCCGCCTCGGCCGCCAGGGCATCTTCGGAGATGGTCTTGGGCGCGCGGGTCATCACCGATTCGATCCGGGTCTTGGCGATGTCGAGGTCGCGGTCCAGGCAGCGGCGCAGATCGCCGTCGGTAAACACCCCGATCAGGCTGCCGGAGGCGTCGACCACCGCGGTCATGCCCAGCTTCTTGCGGGTCATCTCCAGCAGGGCCTCCTTGAACGGGGTATCGACGCTGACCACCGGCAGCGCGTCGCCGGTATGCATCACGTCGCGGACGTGGATCAGCAGACGGCGGCCCAACGCGCCGCCCGGATGGGTCCGGGCGAAATCCTCGGCAGTGAAGCCGCGGGCATAGAGGGCCGCCACGGCCAGCGCATCGCCCAGGGCCAGGGCCGCCGTGGTGCTGGCGGTCGGCGCCAGATTGTGGGGACAGGCCTCCTGGGCGACGGCGGCATCGAGATGGATGTCCGCCTCCCGGGCCATGGTCGACTGCGGCCGGCCGGTCATGGTGATCAGCTTCGCGCCGCGCCGCTTGATCAGCGGCAGGATGGCGATGATTTCGGGACTCTCGCCGGAATTGGATAGGGCCAGCACCACGTCCTGGC
Organism: Parasulfuritortus sp.; assembly: GCA_036391875.1. Classification (GTDB taxonomy): domain Bacteria; phylum Pseudomonadota; class Gammaproteobacteria; order Burkholderiales; family Thiobacillaceae; genus Parasulfuritortus. The sequence continues at coordinate 19,897 of DASVZA010000005.1, read as the reverse complement.
CGGTGATCATGCCCAGGTCGCCGTGGCTGGCCTCGGCCGGATGCATGAAGAAGGACGGCGTGCCGGTACTGGCCAGGGTCGCGGCGATCTTGTTGCCGACGTGGCCGGACTTGCCCATGCCGGTCACCACTACCCGGCCCTTGCAGGCCAGCAGGATGTCGACCGCGCGCACCAGGGAGTCGTCCAGGCGCACCTTCAGGGCCGAGACCGCTTCCGCTTCGATTTCCAGCGTGCGGCGGGCCAGCTCCAAGATGTCGGATGCAGTAACGGGGCGGGATGTCATAATGGCGCGAAGTATACGTGCCCATCCCCTCGCCATCCAGCCATGCATTCGACCCTGGCCCTGATCCTGCTTCTGCTGACCGCCGCGGTCCTGGTCACCACGCTGTTCCGGACCTTCCGGCTACCGGCGCTGCTGGGCTATGTGGTGGTCGGCATCCTGCTCGGCCCTTCCGTCTTCAACGTCGCCCCCAGGGACGAGCAGGTCCGCAACCTGGCCGAGTTCGGCGTGGTCTTCCTGATGTTCTCCATCGGCCTGGAATTCTCCCTGGCCAAGCTGAAGACCATGCGCAGGCTGGTGTTCGGCCTGGGCGGCCTGCAGGTCGTGCTCACCATGCTGCTGGCCACGGCGCTGAGCCTGGCGGCCGGAGTCGGCATCGAGGCCGGCCTGGCCCTGGGTGGCGCCCTGGCCATGTCCTCCACCGCGATCGTGGTCAAACTGCTGGCCGAACGCAACGAACTCGACACCCAGCACGGCCGCCGGATCATCGGCGTGCTGCTGTTCCAGGACCTGGCCGTGGTGCCCCTGCTGATCTTCATCCCGGCCCTGGCCAGCGGCGCCGCCATGGCCGAGGCCATGGCCTACGCCGGCGCCAAGGCCGTGCTGGCGCTGGGCCTGATCCTGGTCCTGGGCCAGCGCCTGCTGCGGCCCTGGTTCCACATGGTGGCGTCGCGCAAATCGTCCGAGCTGTTCATGCTCAACGTGCTGCTCATCACCCTGGGCCTGGCCTACGTCACCGATCTGGCCGGCCTGTCCCTGGCGCTGGGCGCCTTCGTCGCCGGCATGCTGATCTCGGAAACCGAATACCGCTATCAGGTGGAAGGCGATATCCGGCCCTTCCGCGACGTGCTGATGGGCCTGTTCTTCGTCACCATCGGCATGCAACTGGACATCTCCGCCGTGCTCAACCAGCTGACCGGCACCCTGACCATGCTGGCATTGCTCATACTCGGCAAGCTGCTCCTGATCGTACCCCTGGCCCGGCGCTTCAGCAGCGATTGGGGCACGGCCCTGCGCACCGGGCTCGGCCTCGCCCAGGCGGGTGAATTCGGTCTGGTGCTGCTGGCCCTGGCCGGCAACTACCAATTGGTCCCGTTCGACATGAAACAGGCGGCCCTGGCCGCCATGATCCTGTCCATGCTGCTGGCCCCCTTCCTGATGCAGCACGGCGAGAAGCTGGCCCGCCGTCTGGCTGGCGGCGCCTGGCTGGAGCAGGCCAAGGGCGTGCACGAGATCGTGGTGAAGAGCTTCGGCGTCAGCAAGCACGTCATCCTGTGCGGCTATGGCCGCAGCGGCCAGAACCTGGCCCGCATCCTGGAAGCGGAAGGCGTGCCCTTCATCGCCCTGGACGACGACCCGAAGCGGGTCCGCGAGGCCGCTGCCGCCGGCGACAACGTGGTGTTCGGCGACTGCACCCGGGCCGAGGTGCTGACCGCCGCCGGCCTCAACCGGGCCCGGGCCATCGTCATCAGCTTCGCCCACACGCCCACGGCCCTCCAGGTGCTGGCCACCGCCCACCGCCTGCGCCCGGACGCCCCGGTGATCGTCCGCACCCTGGACGAATCCGATCTCGACAAGCTGATGGCCGCCGGCGCGGTGGAAGTCGTGCCGGAAGTCCTGGAAGGGGCGCTGATGCTGGGCTCCCAGACCCTGCTCATGACCGGGATCCCGCTGGGAACCGTGCTCAAACGCATCCGCACCATGCGGGAATTGCGCTACAGCACGCTACGCGGCCACTTCAAAGGCCTGACCGACGAGGAAGAAGACGACGGCAGCGGCCAGGAACACTTGACCGCATTGCACATGGAAACCGGACTGCGCGGCATCGGACGGACGCTGGCCGAACTCGATCTGGAAGCCGCCGGGGCCCGCGTGCTGGCCGTACGCCGGCACGGCATCCGGGCCACCGACCCGACCCCGGAAACCCGGCTGGCGCCAGGCGACATCGTCATTCTGCGCGGCTCGGCGGAAGCCCTGGCGGGCGCCCGTCTCCGCCTTGGGATGACCTGACTGGAACGGCGTCAAAAGCAGCATATTGCCCGCTTTTGACGCCTATGAGAGGGCCGGCGAAGCGACTCGATCAGCGACCGCCGCCGCCTCCTCCGCCCCCCATACCACCACCCATACCGCCACCCATGCCACGCCCCATCCCGGCGCCGCCGGCGGGCGGCATGTCCGGCAGTCTCATGCCGCGTTCACGGGCACGTTCCTGCATCCGCTGGTGATGTTCGTTGCGGATCTGCTCGCGTTCCTGGACGGTTTTCGCCGCGCGCATCCTGGCCCGGTAGTCGGCCCGTTCCTGCCGCGTCATGAGCTGGCTGCCGTAGATCCGGTCCTGCTGCTGGGTCTGCAGCCGGTCCTGGGTTTGCAGCCTATCCTGGGTCTGCAGCCGGTCGCGATCCTGATCGGCCGCCCAGGCCGCGCCGGCCGCAAGCGACAGCGCACCGGCCAGGGCGCATATCTTCAACAATCGTCTTGTCATGATCCACTCCTGTTTGTTCATAGTCATTGACTGTCGCGGCAGCCGGGTCCGATCAGCAATTTCTTGATTTCATTTAGCGGCAACCATCCAAAAACACGACCCGACCGCCAATGACAACCATCATTACAAAACCTCAATCCATCGCTGCCGCCCTCCCACTATAGGCCATGGGCGGTATCCGAAACGGAGAGACGGCGGCCGGCTTCGGCCAGTGGCATTCATTCAAAAAAACAGACCGGAAAAGGCCAATAAACCCTGTCCGCGGCGTCCAGGGTCGATTGGTCGCGGACGGCAACGATCGGCTTCGTTGCCTACGTCTACTTTTCGTAATTCAGGAGTGAGAGATGCAATTGAATCTGGCTTGGAGGATCTTGTTCGGCCTGGGCACCGTCGCCACGGCATTACCCGTACAGGCCGCTCCACAGACCGGGCAACCCGAGAGCGCACCGGCACCCGCCATGTCGCGCGATGGCGCCGGATTGACCACGTCGGGCCGGGCACAAGCGGCAACGCCGAACCAGCCGACCCAGTTCAACCCCACCGAACCGCTTCCCCCGGCCGGACCGGCCGGCATGGCCGGCAAGGAAGGCATCAAGGCCGGCTCCTTCCTGCTGTTTCCGGAAATCGGCATCGGCGCCACCTACGACACCAATCTCTTCGCTACCCGCAGCAACGAGACGAAGGACTGGATGTGGTCGTTCACGCCATCGCTCATCGCTCGCTCCGACTGGAAGAGACATAAACTGAGCTTCCGGATCGGCAGCGAGGCCGACCGCTACGACTCGAACCCCGCGCAGAACACCGACGATTACTGGGCCGATGCCCAGGGCACCTACGACATCTCCGGCAATACCAATGTCTACGGCGGACTCGGCGCCAGCCGCAGCCACGAGGACCGCAGCTCCCCGGACCTGAGCTTCGGTTCCGAGCCGACCAAGTTCACCGACACCAACGCCTTCGCCGGGATCTACCACGATTTCGGCCAGGTGTATGGCCGCTTCGGCGTCGTCACCTCGAAGCTCGATTTCAGCAATGTGCCGACCTCGGCCGGCGGGGTGTTGATCAACGCCACCCGGAATCGCGACGTCACCAGCGTCGGCGGCCGCCTCGCCTACCGTGCGACCTCCATCATGGACCTGTTCGTGCAGGGCAACACCGACCGGCGCAGCTACGAAACAACGCCCGACGCCAGCGGCTATTTCCGCGATTCCCACGGCAACCGGATCGATGTCGGCGCCTCCTTCAATGTCATGGACCGGATCGTCGGCGAGGCCTTCATCGGCCGCATGAGCCAGGATTACGAGGATGCCAGGCTCAGCGACGTGAGCACGGTCGATTACGGCGGCAGCCTGCGCTGGCATACCTCGCCCTGGAACACCGTCCGGCTCTCGCTCGACCGCACGCTCAACGAGACCGTCATCCCCGGCGCATCGAGCTATCTCGACACCAGCTTCACGGCCCGGGTCGAACATGAAATCAGCCGCGACACCCTGGCCACCGCCGGCTTCACCACCGGCAAGAACGACTTCCAGGGCACCGACCGCATCGACCGCTACAGCGAAGCCAGCGCCGGCGTACGCCACTACATCAGCCAGGCGGTCAGCCTGGGCGCGGAGTACTCTTTCATGAACCGCAGCTCGAACTACCTGGACGCCAACTACCACCGCAACCTGGTCATGTTCACGCTGACCTCGGACTTCGGCGCGCGGCGCCGCACCCCGTACTTCGACTACCCGGAACGGGATCTTTCGCTCACCTCGGTACCGGGCAAATTCGACGGCTTCTACCTCGGCGGCCAGTTCGGCTTCGGCGCACTCACCGCCGAGTCCTACGGCATGCGCGACATGCAGCCGAACAACACCGATTCCGGCCAGTTCGGCAACGCCGACTACGACTACGGCCTGTTCGCCGGCCTGGGCAAGGCGTTCGGCAGTTGGTACCTCGGCGCCGAACTGGCGGCCGATCAAGGCAATGCCGAGCTCAGCCACATCCACAACTCGGCCAATCCCGCCGAAGCCCTGGACTTCAGCATCCGCCAGAAGGACAGCGTGGCCGCCAGCCTGCGCCTCGGCTACATACTGCCCACCGGCCCGCTGTTGTATAGCCGGTTCGGCGTGGCCAGGACCACGTTCAACAACGTCCTGCAGGACGAGACCGCCACGGTCGACGTCGACAACACCCAGAACGGCACCCTGTTCGGCATCGGCACCGACATCCCGGACGGCGACCATGCCTTCGTCCGGATGGACTACACCTACACCCGCTACGACAGCTACGACGTCGCCATCGTCCAGCCTGCACCCAACGGCTACAGCGAGCAGTACACCAACAGCGGCGGCTACTTCAGGCTGGGCCTCGGCTGGCGCTTCGGCGGACCGGCAACCAAGCACACGCAGGTCGACCCGACCTATCTGCGCGGCCTCTATGCCGGCGCCGGGGTCGGCTACGACGGCGTGCTGACCCGCGACAACACGCTCCATTACCACCCCGGCTATGGCTACGACACGCTGGCGGCCGATTTCGGCCGCGAAGGTTTCGCCGGCGGCGCCTACGCCGGCTACGGCTACACGATAGGCCGCTGGTATGCCGGCGCTGAACTCAATGTCGAGGCCAGCACGGTCGGCTGGCTGCACGACCGCGTCACCTCGGGCGGCGGCGGGCGGGACTTCGCGGTCAACAAGAAGGGGGGCCACGGCTACGGACTGCGCGTCGGCTACGTGCTGGACAACGGCTCGCTGCTCTATGCCAGGCTCGGCCGGGTATCGACCAAGTTCAACAGCTATTACGCCCAGGGCAACTCGACTCCGGTCGATCGCGACGACACGGTGCAGGGCACCCGCATCGGCCTGGGCGCCGAACTGCCGATCAACAAGGCCTCGTTCGTCCGTCTCGACTACGCCGTCACCCACTACGCCGCCATACCGGCCTTCCAGTCGGCCAGCGCCACGCCGGATACGGTCAATTTCGACAACCGGGAGACCCAATTCCAGGTCGGCCTCGGCTTCCGTTTCTAGGCGCCGAGACCCACCCGCACAGGCCGCGTACGTGGCCTGTGCAAACCATCCCGTTTAGGCAGATAAATTCCATGAAATTGCCTAATGAAGCCAGGCGCCGCCTCACTATATTTGGGGTGTAACCGAGATTCCACTCCCTGGGCAGGGGCTCAGGGAAGCAACAAGCAGTCTCGATGAGGAGAATAAAATGTTGGACCGCACACACAACTTCCCCGTTCGTCTTATCGTTTCCGGCATCGCCGTCGTATTCGCGACATGGGCGACCCCGGTCATCCATCACATCCCCTCGCTGAACAACTTCGAAGTCATCGCCAGCGCCCACGCCGAGGGTGACAGCGAAGGCACAGGCGGTCACAAGGGCGGCAAGGGTGTCAAAGGCAGTGGCGGTAGCGGCGACCACGGCAGCGGTGGCGAAAAGGGCCAGAAGGACGTGCTGACCCACGGCCCGGCCAACAGCCGCGGCGACTATTCCGCCGACGGCAAGGGCCCGCGCGCGAAAAGCGGCGACAGCGGCACTCGCGGCACTCGCCCGGTCTGGGCCAAGGAAGGCGTCACCGTCGAACTGGGCCGCCTGAACATGACGCGCGCGCCCCAATCGGTACGCGACCGGCAACTGGCGGAAGCACTCAAGTCGATTACCGACAATCCTGCGCTGATGGATGTCTATAAGCTGTCCATCGACCAGTTCACGGCCGACCTGACCAAGGACACCGTCCGCATCGACGCGCCGCTGGAAAGCCTGGCCATCTACCAGGCCTTCGTCAAGGCCTTGGCAGCCAATCCGGCCGCCACCTCGGTCACCCTCACGGCGGTGAACAAGGAAACCGGAGTGCCGATGTCGGTCACGTTCAACCTGAAGGGTAGCGACAGCACCACCCAGGCCACAGCGAGTTCCGTGCTCGGAATCTTGCTCGGTACCGCCGCCGACAAGGATCCGACCAAGATCGGCGGGCTCGATCCCAAGGATGCCGACGGCAACTCCACCGGCATCGTGGTGGAATCGATCAACAAGATCCTCGGCGTCACCAGCGAGTTCAACGCGGCTGGCCTGAGCACCGCCACGGTCGCCCAGGATGCGGAAGCCGTCCGAGACACCATCTACACGGTGCACGAAGAATAACTTTCCGACTGCATTCGCGACATGGGGGGCTCTGCCCCCCATTTTCATTGCCGTACCGCGGTGTGGCTTCGGCGCTTATGACACGACGACAGGCATAATCTACCGGTAGGTCTGCCAGATCTGTTGGACACACAAGAGGAGACAACCATGCCTAGAACCACCCCCTTACTGCTTGCCACGCTGTTGGCCGCGACGCCTGCCTTCGCCGACGACCTGGTCACCGTGGTCAAGATTCCCCGCCTGACGATGGAGGCCGCCGGCAAGATCGCCGAGGGCGCCATTGCCGCCTGCCGCAAGAAAGGCATCCAGATCGGCGTCACCGTCGTCGACCGCAGCGGCGATGCCATGGTCTTCATGCGCGACACGCTGGCGCCGAAGATCACCATCGAGATCAGCCGGCAGAAGGCGTTCACGGCCGCGAACTTCAACGCGCCGCTGTCCACCATGAGCAAGCGCTTCACCCGCCCGTTCGACGTGGGCAAGGTCGACGGCCTGGTGTTCTCCGCGGGCGGCCTGCCGATCGAGGCCGCCGGCAACATCGTCGGCGCGGTCGGCGTCTCCGGCGCGGCGACCGGCGAACAGGATGAGGCCTGCGCCAAGGCCGGGCTCGATACGATCGAATTCGATCTGCAGGCGGCCACGCTCTGACGTAGCCGATTGGCGGACCGGAGCCTTCCGGTCCGGACTGATGCCGGCTTAGCGGCCCTTCGCCGCCTCGACCATGAGGCGCTTCATCTCGCGCACCGCGTTTTCCCAGCCCATGAAGATCGCCTCGGCGACAATGGCATGGCCGATGTTGAGTTCGGTCACGCCGGGGATAGCCGCGACCGCCTGGACATTGTGGTAATGCAGGCCGTGACCGGCATTGACCTGCAGGCCGAGGGAGCGGCCCTTTTCGATCGCGGCCCGGATGCGGGCCAGCTCGCGTGCCGCCTCGGCCTCGGTCGCGGCATCCGCGAAGCGGCCGGTGTGGATCTCGACCACGGGCGCGCCGGCCGCCTTCGAGGCTTCGAGCTGGGCCGGTTCGGGGTCGATGAACAGCGAGACGCGGATGCCGGCTGCGGCGAAACGACGGCAGGCGTCGGTCATCCGCGCCAGCTGGCCGGCCACGTCGAGACCGCCCTCGGTGGTCAGTTCCTGGCGCCGCTCGGGCACCAGGCAGACGTCCTGCGGCTTGACCTCGAGGGCGATGCCGATCATCTCCTCGGTGACCGCCATCTCCAGGTTCATCTTGGTGCGCAGGATGCCGCGCAGGATGTGCACGTCGGCGTCCTGGATGTGGCGGCGGTCCTCGCGCAGATGCAGGGTGATGGAGTCCGCGCCGGCGTTCTCGGCCATCAGGGCGGCCTGGACGGGACTGGGGTAGCGGGTGCCGCGCGCCTGGCGGAGCGTGGCGACGTGGTCGATGTTGACGCCCAGTTTGATCATTTGAGGATGGCTGGTCATAAGCCTTGCAAGTCGATTAACAGTTGACGGGTAAGCAGCGGCTTGTCGCTCAGATAATGATTGAGCAGCGCGCGCATGAGCAGTTTACCTTCGGCCAGGGTGCGCGGGTCGGAAAAATCCCCTACCGACATGTCGAGCAAGGTCTTGCCGGCATAGGACGGCCCCGCCGGCCCGGCTTCGACCACGCCCAGGTCGAAGGCATAGCCGTAGCGGCGCTCCGGCCGGAGCGGCACGCCCCCGGCGTCGTGGCTCAGGGTCTGGGCGTAGCCCAGCTCGGACAACAGGGCGAGTTCGAACCGGCGCAGGATGGGCTCGGCCTCGCCGCCGGCCGACAAGGCGGCGAGCGTCTCCACGTAGCGGTCGTAGAGGACTTCGTGGGGATCGTCCGGCGGCAGCAGCTTGAGCAGCAGCTCGTTGAGGTAGAAGCCGCACATCAGGGCGCCGCCCTGCAGACGCAGGTCGCCCCCCTGCCATTCGGCGTCGTGCAGGGTGCGCAGGCCGCCTTTGCCGAACCAGGACAGCAACAGCGGCTGGAAGGCCAGCAGGCGGGACTTGATCGACGACATGGGCCGGCGCGCGCCGCGTGCGACCAGGGCCAGGCGGCCGTGGCGCCGGCTGAACACGTCGACGATCAGGCTGGTTTCCCGATAGGGCCGGGTATGCAGAATGAAGCCCGCCTCGTTGTCGACCCGCTCGGCCATGGCTGGAAGGACTTACTCGTGCCCCAACGACTTGATCAGCGCTGCGTTGTCGGCCCAGCCGCTCTTCACCTTGACCCAGCACTGCAGGAAGACCTTGGCGTCGAACAGCTTTTCCATGTCCTGACGGGCCTCGGTCGAGATGCGCTTCAGGTGCTCGCCGCCCTTGCCCAGCAGGATCGGCTTGTGCGCGTCGCGGTCGACCCAGATCACGGCATGGATGCGGCGCAGGCCGGAGGGTTCGGTCTCGTATTGCTCGATCTCGACCGCGACGCCGTAGGGGATCTCGTCGCCGGTCAGGCGGAACACCTTCTCGCGCAGTATCTCCGCGGCCAGGAAGCGTTCGCTGCGGTCGGTGATGGCGTCCTCCTCGAAAAACTGTTCGGATTCGGGCAGGTATTTGCCGACGATGCCGAGCAGCCGGTCGCCGTCCTTGCGGTCCACCGCCGCCATCGGCACGATCTCGGCGAAGTCGAAACGGGTGGCGACCTCCTTGAGGAAGGGCAGCATCCGGGTCTTGTCGGCCAGGGTGTCGACCTTGTTGACGACCAGGATCACCGGCTTGTCGGCCGGCAGCAGCTTCAGCACCTTTTCGTCGGCCGGCGTGAGTTTCATCGTTTCGATCAGGAACAGCACGGCATCCACTTCCGACAGCACGTTCTTCACCACCCGGTTCATGGCCTGGTTGAGTGCATTGCGGTGCTCGGTCTGGAAGCCGGGCGTATCGACGAAGACGAATTGCGCCTCGCCCTCGGTGCGCACCCCCAGGATGCGGTGGCGGGTGGTCTGCGGCTTGCTGGAGACGATGCTGACCTTGGCCCCGACCAGATTGTTGATCAGGGTGGACTTGCCGACGTTGGGCCGGCCGATGACGGCGATGTAGCCGGCCCGTGTGATAGCGCTCATTGTTTGCTCAGTTTCTTGTAGGCTGCCTGGGCCGCATCCTGCTCGGCCGCCTTGCGGCTGGGACCGGTGCCCTCGGTAAGCAGATTCAGGACGTCGACCCGGCAGGCGACCCGGAAGGTCTGGGCGTGGGCCTGGCCGGAGGTCTCGATCAGTTCGTAGCTCGGCAGGCCATGGCGGCGGGATTGCAGCCATTCCTGGAGCAGGGTCTTGGCGTCCTTGCCCTGGGCTTCGGAATCGATCTTGTCGACCCGGCTGGACAGCAGCCTGGCGACCAGGCCCCGCACCGCCTCGAAACCGCCGTCGAGAAAGACCGCGCCGAGCAGCGATTCCAGGGCATCGGCCAGGATGGAGGGCCGCTCGGCGCCGCCGCTCCTGAGTTCGCCCTCGCCCAGACGGAGATAACGGCCCAGTTCGAGATCGCGGGCGATCTCGTAGAGCGGTTGCTGGTTGACCAGATTGGCGCGCATGCGGGACAGCTGCCCTTCCCGGAAAGAAGGGAAACGTTCATAGAGCATGGCGCCGACCACGCAATTGAGGATGCCGTCGCCGAGGAATTCCAGCCGTTCGTTGTGGTCGGCGCTGTGGCTGCGGTGGGTCAGGGCCTGGGCCAGGAGACCGGGATGACTGAATGTATAGCCGAGCCGGGATTCCAGGGCTTTCTCGCGCTCCCTCGCCATTTCTAAAGAGTCATTGCCTGATGGGGGCGGATTCCGTCGCGTTCAGGTCGACGCAAATGCTAATGCCTCCAAACAATGGCTGCTTGCGGTCGATGGGCACGGTCAAAGTGAGCAAGCCGTTGTCGCGACTGATCTGCAGGTCGCGCGAGGTGACGTCCCTGATAAAATTGACGTCCAGGCGCCGATCCAAGGACGCACGCAAATCGTCGTCAGACTGATTCGCCCCTTCTGCCAGCAGGTTCTTCAGCGTGCTCTTGACGGTGAAGTAATCAATGTAGGACGAGGCAACCTTGAAACCGACAAAGACCACACCGGCCACCACAACAAGCACAAAAATCAAGCTGATCAGGGTCAAGCCGCGTTCTTGCCTCATGCCGCCTCCTATTCGATGAAATGGCCGATGCGGCCGAATTTGCCGAAGTTCCACCAGATCATGAAGGCCTTGCCGACGATGTTGCGGTCGGGCACGAAGCCCCAATAGCGGGAGTCGTTGCTGGCATCGCGGTTGTCGCCCATCATGAAATAGTAGCCTTCCGGCACCTTGCACTTGAAACCGTGCTCATTGTAGGAGCAGTTGGACCGGAAGGGGAAATCCCCCCCCACCTGGTAGAGGATGACCGGCGGCATGTCGGTCTGGGTCATCTCGATGTGGTTGTGCTGGCCCAACTGCTCGTGCCAGGTCTGGGCCGCGACGTAGTTGAGGCCGCTGGCGACATAGTCGTACTCGCCGGCCCGGGTCGTCGGCACCGGTTTGCCGTTGATGATCAGGCGCTTGTCCTTGTACTCCACCACATCACCGGGCAGGCCGATGGTGCGCTTGATGTAGTCCAGGGAGGGATCGTTGGGATAGCGGAACACCATCACGTCGCCCCGCTTGGGCTGGCCGATATCGATCACCTTCTTGTCCAGGATGGGCAGCCGGATGCCGTAGGCGAACTTGTTGACCAGGATGAAATCGCCGATCTGCAAGGTGGGCAGCATGGAACCGGAGGGGATCTTGAACGGCTCGACCAGGAAGGAACGGATCAGGAACACGGCCAGGATGACCGGGAAGAAGCTCTTCGAATAATCCACCAGCATGGGCAGCTTGGCATCGCCGCGTTTTCTGCCGACGGTGAGTGCGTCCACCAGCCATATGAATCCGGTGGCGACCAGGGCGACGAATAGAATCAGTTCGAAATCCACGGCTATTTATCTCCAACCTGCAGGATGGCCAGGAAGGCTTCTTGCGGAATTTCCACGTTGCCCACCTGTTTCATGCGCTTCTTGCCTTCCTTCTGTTTTTCAAGAAGCTTGCGCTTCCGCGTGATGTCGCCGCCGTAGCATTTGGCCAGGACGTTCTTGCGCAGTGCCTTGACCGTCTCCCGGGCGATGATGTGCGAACCGATGGCCGCCTGGACCGCCACGTCGAACATCTGACGGGGGATTAGTTCGCGCATCTTGGCGACAAGTTCCCGGCCGCGATACTGGGCGGTGGAACGGTGCACGATCAGGGACAGGGCGTCGACCCGCTCGCCGTTGACCAGCACGTCCAGTTTCACCAGGTCGTCGGCGCGGAATTCCTTGAATTCGTAGTCGAGCGAGGCATAGCCCCGGCTGGTCGATTTCAGCCGGTCGAAGAAATCCATCACCACTTCGTTTAGAGGCAGGTCGTACTTGAGCATGACCTGGTGGCCCATGTACTTCATGTCGACCTGGGCGCCGCGCTTCTGGTTGCACAGGGTCATGACGTTGCCCAGGTAGTCCTCCGGCACCAGGATGGTAGCGGTGATGATGGGTTCGCGCACTTCCTCCATCTTGGACGGGTCGGGCAGCTTGGACGGATTCTCCAGCAGCTCCACTGTGCCGTCCTTCATCACCACCTCGTACTCCACGGTCGGCGCGGTGGTGATCAGGTTCTGGCCGTACTCGCGCTCCAGCCGCTCCTGGATGATGTCCATGTGCAGCAGGCCGAGGAAGCCGCAGCGGAAGCCGAAGCCCAACGCCTGCGAGGTCTCCGGCTCGAAGTGGAGCGAGGCGTCGTTGAGCTGCAGCTTGGTCAGGGCATCGCGCAACTGGTCGTATTCGTGCGAGTCGACCGGATAGAGGCCGGCGAACACCTGCGACTTGATCTCCTTGAAGCCGGGCAGCGGCGCCGCCGCCGGGTTGCCGACCAGGGTGATGGTGTCGCCCACCTTGGCGCTGGCCAGTTCCTTGATGCCGGCGATGACGAAGCCGACCTGGCCGGCCGACAGCTCGGGCCGCGCCACCGACTTGGGCGTGAACACGCCGACCTGCTCGCACAGGTGCTCGGCGCCGGTGGCCATGAAACGGATCTTGTCCTTGGGCTTCAACGTGCCGTCCACCACCCGGACCAGCATCACCACGCCGACGTAGTTGTCGAACCAGGAATCGGTGATCAGCGCCTTGAGCGGCGCCACCGGATCGCCGACCGGCGGCGGGATGCGGGCCACCACGGCCTCCAGCACGTCCTCGATGCCGAGACCGGTCTTGGCCGAGCAGCGTACCGCATCCTCGGCCGGGATGCCGACGATGTCCTCGATCTCCTGGATCACCCGCTCCGGCTCGGCCGAGGGCAGGTCGATCTTGTTCAGCACCGGCACCACCTCGACGCCCAGCTCGATGGCGGTGTAGCAGTTGGCCACGGTCTGGGCCTCGACGCCCTGGGAGGCGTCGACCACCAGCAGCGCGCCCTCGCAGGCCGACAGCGAACGGCTGACTTCGTAGGAGAAGTCGACGTGCCCGGGTGTGTCGATCAGGTTGAGCTGGTACTCCTGGCCGTCCTTCGCCTTGTAACGCAGGGCCGCAGTCTGGGCCTTGATGGTGATGCCGCGCTCGCGCTCCAGATCCATGGAGTCGAGCACCTGCTCCTCCATCTCCCGGTCGGACAGACCACCGCACAAATGGATGATGCGGTCGGCCAAGGTCGATTTGCCGTGGTCGATGTGGGCGATGATGGAGAAGTTTCTGATTTGCTTCATAAATAACGGGAGGCGCCGGAGCGCCTCCCTAATCATTTGGAACGGTGCGCGATTCTACCCGAAAGCAGCCTTCAACCGCTCCGGGTCGAGGAAATAGTGGCAAATCTCGATGCCTTCCTTCTCCAGCACCGGCAGAATCTCGCCGTAGCGCTCGGCCAAAGCGCCCTCCCAGCCGACTTCGACTTCAGTCAACTGGAAACCCAGTTCGGCCTGGAAGGCCAGCAGCTCCGCCTTCATGTCCGCGCAAAGATGACAGCCGGCCCGGCCATAGAGGACCAGGCCGGCTGAAACGCCGTTCAATTCAGGTGCAGCGGGACGTAGCTGGAGGCGCCGCCCCGCTTGATCAGCAACGCCACGGTCTTGTGCTTCTTGACGTCGAGGGCCTGAGCCAGATCGGCCACGCTGTTCACCGCCGTGTTGCCGACCGCCAGAATGATGTCGCCCGGCTGGATGCCGGCCCGGGCGGCGCTGCCCCGGACGTCCTCGACCAGCAGGCCGGAATTGATGCCCAGCTGCTTCTTCTGCTCGGGGCTGAGCGGGCTGACCGCGAGGCCGGCCGTGTCGGGCTTGGCGGCGCCGGCATCGGCCAGGTTGCTTTCCTTCAGCTCGCCCACCTTGACGGTGAGGGTTTTCATTTCGCCCTTGCGCCAGACCGCCACCGGCACTTCGCTGCCCGGTTTGGTGGCGCCGACCAGACGCGGCAGGTCGAACGAGGTGACGATCGGCTTGCCGTCGTACTGCAGGATGATGTCAGACACCTTCAGGCCGGCCTTGGCGGCGGGACTGTTGGGCTCGACCTCGGACACCAGCGCGCCGTTCGGCTGCTTCAGGCCGAACGATTCGGCCAGGTCGGCGGACACGTCCTGGATCACCACCCCCAGCCGGCCATGGATGACCTTGCCATGGGCCTTGATCTGATCGACCACGTTCATGGCCACGTCGATCGGAATGGCGAAGGACAGGCCCATGAAGCCGCCCGACTTGGAGACGATCTGGGAATTGATGCCCACCACCTGGCCATCCATGTTGAACAGCGGGCCGCCGGAGTTGCCCGGGTTCACCGCGGCGTCGGTCTGGATGAAGGGCACGAAGTTGTCCTGCGGCAGGGCCCGGCCCTTGGCCGAGACGATGCCGGCGGTGACCGAATTCTCGAAGCCGAACGGTTCGCCGACGGCCAGCACCCATTCGCCCACCTTCAGCTTGCTCGGATCGCCGATGCTAACCTGGGGCAGGTTCTTGGCGTCGATCTTGATCAGGGCCACGTCGGTCGCGCTGTCGCTGCCGATGACCTTGGCCCGGAACTCGCGCCGGTCGCTCAGCTTGACGGTCACCACGTCGGCGTCCGCCACCACGTGGGCGTTGGTCAGGATGTAGCCGTCCGGGCTGATGATGAAGCCGGAACCCTCGCCGCGCATCGGCAGGCTGCGGCCGTAGCCCGGCATGGCCGAATCCGGGATTCCGAAGTGCCGGAAGAACTGGCGCATGTCGTCCGGTATCTGGGCCTGAGGCTGGGCCTTGCCGTCGACGATGGTGGTGATGTTGACCACGGAGGGCGTGGCCTTGGTCACCAATTGAGTGAAATCGGGTAGTGCCGCGCCTTGCGCCGCACCCAGGACGCCAAAGGAAAGCGCCAACCAAAGGAACCATTTCATCATCTTTGTTCACCTCGTATGAATGACGCGCATCCTTCCGCAACCGAACCGGCCGGCCGCCATGCGCAATTTTTCAGAATCAACCCGGTTTAGTGCGCCGAGCAGCGCGCCTCGCCCCGCCGAAGGATGACGGGCGAGGCATCCGACCGCCGGCGCTTCAACCAGACTGCAGCCAACAGCAGACCGATCACGCTGCCGGCCACCGACTGGCCCTCACCCCACCTAGACCCCAGCAAGGCACCGAGCAGCAGCAGCACGAGCGGGATGAGATAACCGGAGAAGACCGCACGGAACACGGCCCCGTCCTCGATACCCACCACCACGGCCTCGCCGACTTCGGCACCGATTGGATTCAGAACGGGGTATTCGGGTTCCCGCGGATGCAGCAGGCGGGCATAAAGCGAGTTGCCGCAGCCCTTGCCGGCGCAGGCGCCGCAGGAAGACGGGCTCTCCGAGCGGACCCAGGCCAGATCGGCCTCGACACGCATCACACGGGCAGGATTCTCGATCATGGCGGCCTCGCTCGTCAGCGCAGATCCAGATTCTTGGCGACGAAATCGACCGCCGGCGAGGGCGCATCGCCCAGCACCGTCACCTGATAGTTGCCCAGCTTGCGGGTCAGCAGGTTCATGAGGCCGTGCGAGCCTTCGCCCTTGAGGCTGACCATGCCTTGCGGCGCCGGCTCGACGAACATGGAGATATGGTTCAAGCCGTCGCTGAAGATCCAGTGTTCGACCTCGGCGCTGCGGCTGGGCAGCTTGCGCTTGACCGCGATCAGCTGGGTGTAGCCGGGCGGCAGCTGCTTGACCCGGATCGGACTGTTCACCACCGGACGAAGGTCGTCGACCGGCATCTTGTCCGGCAGCACCGGCTCCACCGGGCTGGAGGTGCCCTCGCGCACCTTGACGAAGGCATATTGCAGCAAAGGCCGACCGTTCTTGCCGACCATCACCGCCTTCAGGGGCAGGCCGGTATATTGCTCGGCGCACAGCCGGTAGCCCCAGCGGTACTGGTCTTTCGGCAGCAGTTCGATGACCTGGCAGTCCTGACCGGCAACCCGGATCGTGCCACCCAGCTGCACCGTGTAATAGTTCACCAGCCGGCCGGCGCTGCCCGGCAGCAGGTCGGGGAAGTGCCGGCTGCCGATGCGGCGCTCCAGCTGCTGGCCGTTCGCCCCCCAGGCCAGGGTCACCGACTCGCTGCGGGTGCAGCGCACCTCGCGCGGCTTGCCGTCCAGAACCACGATCCGGCTGTCGCTGTCGGCGCCGTTGGGATGGTTCTCGACCTGCACGGTCTGCATGCGGTCGCCCATCTGCATCACGAAAATGCCCTCGTAGGGCAAATTGCGCGAAGCGTCCGACATGCGTTGCAACCAGGAAGCGGCTTCAGAATTGGGTAATGCGTCACTCGCCCATGCCGGCACCGCCAGCGCCAGCGACAGGAAAACCAGCCAATTCATTGAGCGCCCTCGTTCAGCGAAACCGGTGTGATGTGCATGTCGGGCTGCCCCGCGACCATGAAGGCATAGTCTTCATGGGCCGCCAGATAGGGCGCCATGTCGTTCGAGGCCACTTCCTGGTCGGCGACCGTCTGGACTCCCGCCGTCTGCGGCATCGTCGACACGGTGTTTGCCGCCATCTGTACGCCGCGGTTGCTCGGCGAGACGCTCAGGACCGTCCAGGTGATGGCCACCACGGCTGCGGCCGCAACCGCCCAGTAGACGGGTTGCCGGGTCGGCCTGGCGACTGGCGCCAGCACCGTCGGCTCGGCCGCCAGGGCCGCCTTGACGCGCTGCTCCAAGGCCGAGGTGTCTGCGACGCAGCCCCGCAGCGCATCGCCGATCAGGCTGTATTCCGTCCACACCTGCCTGGAGCGGGCATCCTTGCCCAGCTGACCGATGACCGTTCCCGCCTCGTCATCATCCAACTCGCCGTCCAGCAAGGCGGAGAGCCATTCCTCGGAGGCATCTTCCCGGGGCCGGAATACTGTTTGCGCGTTTGCGTTCGTCATGATTACCACCTCTTGTCCTGGGACGTGCCAAGTATCGGCCGCAATTTTGCGGCAATCGCCTCACGTGCCCGAAAAATCCGGGAGCGCACCGTACCGATGGGACAACCCATCAATTCGGCGATCTCCTCGTAACTCAGCCCCTCCATCTCCCGCAGGGTGATGGCGGAGCGCAACTCCTCCGGCAGCGCCTCGACCGCCTCGTTGACCGCGAGCGCGATCTGCTTCGACAGCAACTCCGACTCCGGCGTATTGATGTCCTGGGCCACCAAGCGCTCGTCCGGCTCGTCTTCATCGTCCAAGGCCTGGGCGCTGACCGTCGGCATGGCCTTGTTGCGGCTGACCAGGTAATTCTTGGCCGTGTTCACGCCGATCCGGTACAGCCAGGTGTAGAAGGCGGCGTCGCCCCGGAAATTGGGCAACGCGCGATAGGCTTTGATGAAGGTCTCCTGGGCGATGTCCTCCACCTCTTCCGGGTCCCGCACCATCCGGGACAGCAACCGGAACAGCCTGCGCTGATACTTCTCCACCAGCAGTTCGAAGGCACGCTTGTCGCCTTGCCGCGCCCTGTCCACCAATTGCCGGTCTATGTCCTGCTCACTCATGATTCCATCCACTGGCACCGTTTCACCAATGGCCTAGCCCTTTCAGTTTGCGAATCGGGCTAGTATAACCGTCATGACGCGGCAATAATGCCTAAGAGACTGTTTGAATTCGTTAGAAGTTCCCAAATCTCCTCACCATGCAGCATTACGACGTCCTCATCATCGGTTCCGGCCTGGCGGCCTGTTCACTCGCTCTGTCCCTGCCGGAGCAGACCCGGGTATTGATGATCACCAAGAAGACCTTCGGCGACAGCTCCAGCGCCAAGTCACAGGGCGGCATCGCCGCAGTGTTCTCCAACGAAGACAGCTTTGCCGAGCATATCCGGGACACCCTGGTGGCCGGTGCCGGCCTGTGCGACGAGGAGACCGTGCGCTACGTGGTCGAGCACGGCCCGGACGCGATCAAATGGCTGATCTGGCAAGGCGTGCCGTTCGACCGGGACAAGGGAAAAGGCAAAAACCAGGCCGCCAACGGCTACCACCTGACCCGGGAAGGCGGCCATAGCCAGCGCCGCATCTTCCACGTCGCCGACGCCACCGGCCAGGGCGTGCAGGACACCCTCCTGGCCCGGCTGCGGGCCGCGCCCAACATCGAACTGCGGGAAAACCACATCGCAGTCGACCTGATCACCGGCAGCAAACTCGGCCGCACCGACAATCGCGTCTATGGCGCCTACGTCCTGGACAGCGTGGCCGACCACGTCGAGACCATCGCCGCCGGCCATACCGTGCTGGCCACCGGCGGCGCCGGCAAGACGTTCCTCTACACCACCAACCCGGATACCGCCACCGGCGACGGCATCGCCATGGCCTGGCGAGCCGGCTGCCGGGTGGCCAACCTGGAATTCGTCCAGTTCCACCCCACCTGCCTGTACCACCCGCAGGCCAAATCCTTCCTGATCACCGAAGCGATGCGCGGCGAAGGCGCCATCCTGCGCCTGCCGGACGGCACCCGCTTCATGGAGGCCCACGACGAACGGCTGGAACTGGCACCGCGCGACATCGTCGCCCGCGCCATCGACTTCGAGATGAAGAAACGCGGCCTGGACTGCGTCTACCTGGACATCACCCACAAACCGGCCAAGTTCATCGTCGCCCATTTCCCGAACATCTACGCCCGCTGCAAGGAACTGGGCATCGACATCACCCAGGAATGGATCCCGGTCGCCCCGGCCGCCCATTACACCTGCGGCGGCGTGATCATCGACAAGCAGGGCCGGACCGACCTCGAAAACCTGTACGCCATCGGCGAAACCACCTGGACCGGCCTGCACGGCGCCAACCGCCTGGCCTCCAACTCGCTGCTCGAATGCCTGGTCTACAGCCGCGCCGCCGCCGCCGACATCGCCGCCGGCCAGCCGGCACCGCAAGCCACCCTGCCGGACTGGGACGAAAGCCGGGTCACCGACGCCGACGAGCAGATCGTCATCACCCACAACTGGCACGAGCTGCGCAGCTTCATGTGGGACTACGTCGGCATCATCCGCACCAACAAGCGGTTGGAGCGGGCCACCCACCGCATCCGCCTGCTGACCCAGGAAATCCACGAGTACTACAGCAATTTCCGGGTCAGCAACGACCTGATCGAACTGCGCAACCTGGTGCTCACCGCGGAGCTGATGGTGCGCTGTGCGCAGCAGCGGCATGAGAGCCGTGGACTGCATACTTCGAGGGATTATCCGGGGCTGTTGCCGGAGGCGAAGAATACGGTGCTGGTGCCTGATTCGGCTTGAGATACTGAGAAAAAATTAAGGTATAGGTTGTACTTGAAATGGCCGTTTATATATTGGCTTGACGGCATTGGCCGGGGGCGCCCGGCGGCGCGTTACTTTCTTTGCTTGTGCAAAGAAAGCTAACCAAAGAAAGCACACCCCCTTCACCGCCCTTCGGGTTCCCAATTTTTCCGCCACCGTTCGGGCGGCTGCGCAACTCGGCCTGCGGCCTCAGACAGTGCTCGCCGACTGCCCCCGAACACTGACGGAAAAATTGGCGGCTCAGAGGGGATGGAACAGCAAACCTTCAGTACATC
>DASVZA010000004.1:0-8462 GCA_036391875.1 Parasulfuritortus sp. | reverse complement strand
CCAACCCGCTGCTCACCACCCTGCTCGCCGCGGTGCTGCTCGGCGAGCGGCCCGGCGCCCGCGACCTGATGGCCCTGCCGGTGGCCCTGGCCGGCGTGGCCGTGGTCATCTCGCACGGCGACATCGGCCGGCTGGCCCGGCTGCAGATCGCCGAGGGCGACCTCCTGATGCTGGGCGCCGACCTGACCTGGGCCCTGTTCAACGTCGCCACCCGGCGCTTCATGCCCAAGGGCTCGCCGGCCGGCAACACGGCCCTGATGATGACCGTCGGTGCCATTGTCCTGACAGCCGCGGCCCTGGCCAGCGGCCAGCCGTTCGCCCTGCCCGGACTGCACGCCGGCCTGGCCCTGGCGATCATGGCGGTGGGCGGCACGGTGCTCGCCTACCTGTTCTGGGGCATCGGCATCCAGCGCCTGGGCGCGGCCAAGGCCTCGCTGTTCCTCAACCTGGTGCCGGTCTGCGCCATGCTGGTCGGCGCCGCCCTGGGCACGCCGCCTACCGCCACCCAGCTGGTCGGTGGCGCCATGGTGCTGGCCGCGGTGAGCCTGGCCATGATGCCGGTGCGGCGACCGGCCGCCGCCTGACATGACGAAGGAGACGACCATGGACCATGACTTCGCCCATCGCTTCGCCGCCGAATGGATCGCGGCCTGGAACGCCCACGACCTGGAGCGTGTGCTCGGCCACTACGCCGACGACTTCGAGATGAGCTCGCCGCTCATCGTCCAGGTCGCCGGCGAGCCGTCCGGGACGCTGAAAGGCAAGGCCGCCGTTGCTGCCTATTGGGACAAGGCCTTGCAACTGATGCCCAGCCTGCGCTTCGAACTGTTGACGGTGCTGGTCGGGATCGGCAGCATCGTCCTGCATTACCGGAGCGCCCGCGGCCTTTCGGCCGAGGTGCTCCATTTCGGTCCGGACGGCAAGGTGACCCGGGCCTACGCCCATTACGCCTGAAGGAGAAACGCCGTGTACCAGCCCGACCACTTCCGGGAAACCGACACCGAACGCATCCTGGCCCTGGTCGAGGCCAACCCGTTCGGCATGCTGGTCACGGTGCCCGACGGCGCGCCCTTCATCAGCCACCTGCCCTTCCTGCTCTACCGCGACGGCACGGGCATCCGCCTGCTCGGCCACATGGCGCGCGCCAATCCGCAGTGGCGGCATCTGGCCGAGGGACGCGAGGTCCTGGTCGTGTTCCAGGGCCCGCACGCCTACGTCTCGCCGGGCTGGTACGCCCCGCCCATCGGCGTGCCGACCTGGAACTATGCCGTGGCGCACCTGCGCGGCACTCCGCACCTGATCGAGGACGAGACCGAGCTGGACAACCTGCTGCAGGCGATGACCCGCCTGTTCGAGGCCGACCTGCCCGCGCCCTGGCAGGCCGACCTGGCGCCGGAACAACGCGCCCGGCTGCTCGCCATGGCGGTCGGCTTCGAGATCGAGGTGGTCGACATCGAAGCCAAGTTCAAGCTCAGCCAGAACCGCTCCGAGGAGGATCGCCGCCGCGTGGCCGAGGCCCTGGCCGGTTCCGGCGAGGCCGGCGCCGCCGTGGCCCGGCTGATGAACGAGGGCCGTTAGCGCCCGGCCCGGGCACCGACCGACAGCACCCCGGCCAGCACCAGCGCGGAGCCGGCGATCTGCATGGCCGACACCGGCTCGCCCAGGAACCAGGCCGCCATGAAGATCGTGGCCACCGGCCCGACCGAACCGATCAGCGAAACGCGCCCCGCGCCGATCAGGCGGATGCCGGCCGACAGCATGAATACCGGCAGCACGGTCGAGAACAGCGCCATGGCGAGGCTCAGCCCGTAGACCGGCAGTGGCTGGCGGATCGCCGCCAGCGGGTGGCTCAAGCCGAACTGGACCAGCGTCGCTCCGCTCGCCACCAGCATGGCATAGGCGGTGAAGCGCATGGCGCCGACCCGGGCGATGACGTGGCTGGTGCCGATCAGATACATCGAATAGGTCAGCGTGCTGGCGAACACCAGCAGCGTGCCCAGCACGATGCCTTGCTGCGGCCCGCCGACGTCGTGCAGGAAGACCAGGGCGATGCCCGCGTAGCTCAAGGCCAGCGCGAGCCACTCGTGCCGCCGGATGGCCCGCCGGTAGAGCAGCGCCGACAGGATCACCACCATGGTCGGGTAGAGGAACAGCACCAGCCGCTCCAGCCCGGCCGAGATGTAGGACAAGCCCATGAAATCGAACAGGCTGGCCAGGTAGTAGCCGGCCAGGCCGAGCAGCAGGATGGCGCCCCGGTCGCGTCGCTCGACCGGCTCGGCCTGGCCGCGCCGCCCGCTCCACAGCGCCGCCGCCAGGAAGATCGGCACCGCGAACGCCATGCGCAGGGCGAGCAGGGTGACGGCGTCGACGCCGTAGTGGTAGGCGAGCTTGACCAGGATGGCCTTGCCGGAGAAGCCGATGGCGGCGGCGAAGGCGAAGCCGGCGCCGAGCAGGGCGCGCCGGTCGACCGGACTGCGGAGTTGGTTTGCCATGATGACCCTTCACGTTGGTGCGGGTCTTCCGGCGGGGGTGAGGTCAATCGCGGGAGACCCGCGGTTGCCTCATTGATCGATTCAAATGAACGCCAGCGCGGAAACGGCGGGGAACCATTTCCACTGTTGCCAGGCGAAAAAAGCGCTGTCGGTGCGTTCGTCCATGGCCGGACTATAGGGGATGCCCGTTCCGGCCGTCAAAGCTGCAGGCCGCCCGGCTGGCCGATCGTCTGGTAGCGCAGCGTGCTGTCGCCGCGGTACTCGTTGACGCCGACATGGGTCAGCTTGCTCTTCAGATCGAGCCAGATCTCGCCGCCCAGGTCGCGCCAGCGGCGGCAGAAGGCGAAGTCCTCGCTCAGGTACTCGCCCGTCTCCCGGTCGATGATCGGATCGAACAGGGCGAAGCGGTTCTGGGCGCCGGGCGAGGTCTTGTAGTCCTGGGAATGGATGGTCTCGAACTTCAGTTCGGGATGCGCCGCGCACAGCCGCTCGATCACGTTGCGCTTGATCAGCTGGAAGCCGGTGCCGGCATAGCGCGCGGTGGCGAATTCGTTCTCCACCTTCAGTTCATCGCCCTTGCACAGCGCGCCGACGAAGTTGAGGCCGGCCGTGTCGAGCGACTCGCCGGCGGCCAGACGGGCCGGCAGGTTGGTCCAGTCCATCTCCTTGATCGGGTACATGGCCGCGGTGAAGTCCTTGTTCTGCCGGAACAGGCGGGCGAACTGCTCCGGGTCGAAGCCGATGTCGCTGTCGACGAACAACAGGTGGGTGGCCGCCGGGTTGTCCAGGAACTTGGCCACCAGGGTCGCCCGCACCCGGGTGATCATGGCGTCGTTGCCGAGCAGAATGAGCTGCAGGTCGATCTGGTTGCCGACCGCCACCATCAACTGGGTGAGCGACAGGACGTAGTGCTGGGTGAGCAGACCGCCGAAGCAGGGGGTGGCAATGACAACCAGGGGCTTGGACATGGTTTGGGGGCCTTACCTTGAGTGTGTTGAAGCGCGATTATAGATGAATCGGCGCCCGCGCCAGGCGGCCGGCACGGCCTGCGCGCCTTAAAAAAATGTAAACGGGCCGGGCGATCCTCCCGCCGCCCTGCCTGGCTGGCGGCGGTCTGGCAGTGATAGGATGGCCGCCCCATGCGCATCGAACACATCCGCCAACGCCTGCGCGCCCACGGCGCCAAACCCGGCCACGAGCTGCGGGTGCTGCGCGCCTGGGCCCAACGCATCCCGCTCGACAAGCGCCACAGCCGGGCCGAGGATTTCCTGCCGCTGGCCGTGCGCGACGACCTGCCGGCGCTGAGCGCCGAGCTGGACGGCCTGGCCCGGCTGCACTCGGAACACCCGGGCGAGGACGGCTCGGCCCGCCTGCTGGTCGCGCTGGCCGACGGCCAGACCGTGGAGAGCGTGCTGTTGCCGCGCGCCGGCCTGTGCGTCTCGACCCAGGTCGGCTGCGCGGTTGGCTGCGTGTTCTGCATGACCGGCCGCGACGGCCTGCTGCGCCAGCTGGGCAGCGCCGAGATCGTCGCCCAGGTGGCGCTGGCCCGCCGCCTGCGGCCGGTGAAGAAGGTGGTGTTCATGGGCATGGGCGAGCCGGCCCACAACCTGGACAACGTGCTGGAGGCCATCGACCTGCTCGGTACCGAAGGCGGCCTCGGCCACAAGAACCTGGTCTTCTCGACGGTCGGCGACCGGCGCGTGTTCGAACGCCTGCCGCTGGGCCGGGTCAAGCCGGCCCTGGCCCTGTCGCTGCACACCTCGCGGGCCGAGCTGCGGCCGCAGCTGCTGCCCAAGGCGCCGCGCATCGATCCGGCCGAACTGGTCGAGCTGGGCGAGGCCTACGCCCGCGCCACCGGCTATCCGATCCAGTACCAGTGGACGCTGATCGAGGGCGTCAACGACAGTGCCGAAGAGATCGAGGGCATCGTCCGCCTGCTCGCGGGCAAGTACGCGCTGATGAACCTGATTCCCTACAACAGCGTGGCCGAACTGCCCTACAAGCGCCCGGCCTGGGCGCAGGCCGCCGAGATGGCGCGCACGCTGCACCGGCGCGGCATCCTGACCAAGCTGCGCAATTCGGCCGGCCAGGACATCGACGGCGGCTGCGGCCAGTTGCGGGCGCGGGTGATCGTACCGCGGACGGCATCCGGTCCGACGGCCTAGGTGTTCACACCCTAGCGACCTCACCCGGATGCACCGCCCTCGGCCGGCGGCAGCCATTTGTCCATGGCCGCGGTCAGCAGTTCGTAGTTGATCGGCTTGGCCAGATAGTCGTTCATGCCCGCCGCCAGGCAACGATCCACGTCCTCGGCCATGGCGTTGGCCGTGATCGCCAGGATGGGCAGGTTCACGCCACGCCGGCGCAGTTCGTGGGTGGCCTGGTAGCCGTCCATGTTGGGCATCAGGCAGTCCATCAGGATCAGGTCGTAGGGGACGTTGGCCGCCATGGCCAGCGCCTCCTGGCCGTCCTGGGCGATGTCGACGTTGGCCAGGCCGAGCTTTTTCAGCATGGCGATGGCGACCACCTGATTGATCTTGTTGTCCTCGGCCAGCAGGATGCGCGCCGTGCGGTTGCGCACGCTGCCCGCCGACCTGGATTCCGCCCTGGCCGCCCCGGTCTCCTTCTTGAACACCCTCAGCAGGCAGTCGATCAGCAGAGCGCGCTTGACGGGTTTCGACAGATGGCCGGCGAAGCCGTTTTCAGCCAGGCGTCGGGCATCGGCGCGCTGTCCGACCCGGGTCATCAGCACCAGCCGGGTCTCCGCCAGCTTCGGATGGTCGCGCAGCCAACGGCCGAGCGCCTCGCCGTCCATGCCCGGCAGGCGCGCGTCGACCAGCGCCAGCTGGAACGGCCGGCCGACCCGGGCGGCCGCCTCGATCACATGCATGGCCGTCTCGGCATCCGCGGCGCTCACCACCTGGAATGACCAACGGCTCAGGATGTCGTGCAGCAGGCGGCGGTTGTGGTCGTTGTCGTCGACCACCAGGATGCGGTTGCCGGCCAGGCGCGGCATCTGCTCCTCGCCCGGCAGCAGGGCGTTGCGGGCGGCGGCCGGCTGTCGTTCGAGGCGGGCCGTGAACCAGAAGGTCGAGCCGTAGCCCTCGCGGCTCTCGACGCCGATCTCTCCGCCCATCATCTCGGCCAGTTGCGCCGAGATGGCCAGGCCCAGGCCGGTGCCGCCGTATTTCCGGGTCATCGACCGGTCGGCCTGTTCGAACGGCAGGAAGATCGCCTCGAGGCGGTCGGCCGGGATGCCGATGCCGGTGTCGCTGACCGCGAAATAAAGCTCGGCATCATGATCCGTCGTCGAGCGCACCTCGATGGCCACGCCGATCTCGCCCCGGGCGGTGAACTTGATCGCGTTGCCGACCAGGTTGGTGAGTATCTGGCGCAGGCGGCCAGGGTCGCCGCGCAGCAGGGCCGGCGTCTCCGGCGACAGCGACCAGGCGTAGTCGAGCTGCTTCTCGGCGGCGCGCAGGGCATAGAGGTCGGCGAAGCTTTCCATCAAGGTCATCAGGTTGAAATCGATCTTCTCCAGGGTCAGCTTGTGGGCTTCGATCTTGGAGAAGTCCAGGATGTCGTTGATGATGGTCAGCAGGGCGTCGCCGCTGGAGCGGATGGTCTCGGCGAACTCGCGCTGCTCGGCGTCGAGTTCGGTGTCGAGCAGCAGCTGGGTGACGCCGATCACGCCGTTCATCGGGGTGCGGATCTCGTGCGACATCATGGCCAGGAACTCGCTCTTGGCCCGGTTGGCCACTTCGGCGCGTTCCCGCGCCAGGGTCGCCTCACGCTCCGACACGATCCGCTCGGTGATGTCGTGGAAACTGTAGACCCGGCCGATCACCTGGTCGCGCATGGTCTGCAGGCGGGAGCGCTGCTCGAATACCCGGCCGTTGCGGAGTTCGACCAGGTCGAACTGGTCGCTGCCGTCCTCTGCGGCGGGATTGGCGCCGAGGACGGCGCTCTCCGGATCGGCCAGTTGCGAGGACAGCCAGGCCATGACCGCATCGCTGTCCTGCACCAGGATGTCGCCCGGGATCTCCCACATGGCGCTGAAGCGCCGGTTCATGTTGACGATGCGGCCTTCGGCATCGGTCACCAGGATGCCTTCCCAGATCGATTCCAGGGTCGCCCGCAGCTGCGCGGCCAGCTCGGCCAGATTGGTCTCCGCCCGCTTCAGGCTGCGCTCGTCGCGCACCCGCAGCAGCAGCACGTCGCAGTCCTCGCAGACGACGCGTCGGACCGTCTTCATCACCGGCAGGGTGCTGCCGTCGGCGCAGGCATAGAGGCCTTCGACATCCTCGACCTCGCCGCCGCCGGCGCGCACCTCTTCCCAGTAGAACACGTCGGCCAGGGCACATTCCAATTCGGTGATCGGCCGGCCGATCAAGTCCGAATGGGCATAGCCGAGCATGTCGCTGACGCGCTGGTTGGCGGCAACGATCGCCAGCGTGGCGGCATCCACCGCCAGCAGCATTTCGCTGGACTGGTCGAGCAGGAGCGAGGTCAGTTTGTTGGCGTCGGTCGGTATCATCTGAGGCCGCTGTCCGCGTCGAAGTAGTAGCTGGCCCGCTTGCGCGGGTTGAGGTATTCGTACACCGCCGGCAGCAGCTGGGACGGACGGATCGCTCGGCTGATGTTGATGTCGTGCTCCTCCTCCAGGTCGAGGATGATGGCCTCGTTCTTGGGAATGTCGGCGTTGTAGACGATCACGGTCGGCTTGAGCGGGCGCGCCGAGTTGATCTTGATGACCAGGCCCAGCGCCTCGTTCGACAGGCCGACCACGGTGCCCGGCGGGTAGACGCCCATCAGCCGGATGTAGGCCTGCAGCAGGCGGGCGTCGAAATGGTTGCGCTGCTGGGCGAACAGCTGCGACAGCGCCTCGTGCGGGGTGAGGGCGTTGGCCGTGCTGACCGGGTTGCACAGGTTGTCGTAGGTGTTGGTCAGCGCGATCAGCCGGGCGAGCAAGTCGATCTGCTCGCCCTTGAGCTTCTGCGGGTAGCCGCTGCCGTCGTAGTGCTCGTGGTGCTGCAGGATGACGTTGAGCACGGCCTGGGGCAGGCCGGCCTTCTTGCCGATGTCGTAGCCGTACTGGCAATGCATCTCGCGGAACTCGCGCTCGGCCTTGGTCAGCGGGCCCGGGTTGTTCAATATCTTGCTCGGGATCTCGCTCAGGCCGATGTCGTGGAACAGGGCACCCATGCCGACCAGCCTGACCACCTCGGCCGGCATCTTCAGTTCGCGGGCCAGGATCATCGACAGGACCGAGACGTTGAGCGAGTGGAAGTAGACATCCTCGCCGCCCGGCTTTTCCGACATGATCTGGATCGCCAGGTCGGGCGCCGCCAGCAGTTCGTCGACGATGCCGCCGATCAGGTGGCCGGCCTCGTGCAGGGTCTTCTCGGGTTGCGAATAGATCGACTTGCTGATGCCGTGGACCACGCCCGCAGCGTTGTTGAAGGCCACTTCGACCCGGGCGGTCTTTTCCCGGTGCGCGGCCAGGCGCTTGATGCGCTCCTGCTTGGCCGCCATCATCCTGGCCATCTCGGCCTCGGCCGCTGCCTGCTCCGGCGACTTCGGCGCTTGCTCGTGCTCCTTGGCCCGAACCGCCTCCTTGGCCAGCGGCTTGAGGTCGCTGCGCAGCGGATCCCAGCGCACGCTTTTCAGGCCCAGGCTGCGGATCACCTGCAACTGCTCCTCGTTGCGGATCTTGAAGTTGTTGAAGCTGAACGGATGATGCATCCAGCCGACATCGAGATAGACGTAGACGCCTATCTGCAACTGGTCCGTCGAAATGCTGTATTCACTCTCCGAGGTCATCTGTGCTTATGCGGCCTTTGCCAGGTCGTTCATCGTGTTCAGGTGAGTATAGCCGGTCCGTTCGACTCGCACAGACCGCCGGACCCGATTGCAGCGTCACCGAGTTTGGGCTGTAATTCAAGACATCCGCATCGACACGCCTCCATG
>DASVZA010000003.1:0-149009 GCA_036391875.1 Parasulfuritortus sp. | reverse complement strand
GGGCAGACGGTGCCGATCAAGCTGGGCCTGGGCGTCGCCGCGCAAGCGCCGGCGGCCCCGGCCGCAGCGCCCGTCCAGCCGGCCCCGGCGGCCCAGCCGGCGCACTAGGAATGCGGTAAGATTGACGTCCCCCGCCCGCCTGGCGGGGACGAACAATACGATGCCAAAAATCCAGGAATACACCACCCTCGCCGCCATCGACCTCGGCTCCAACTCGTTCCACCTGCAGGTCGGCCGGGTCGACGGCGACCAGCTTTTCTACCTCGACGCCCACAAGGAATCGGTCCGCCTGGCCGGCGGCCTGACCGCGGCCAAGAAGCTCGACGCCGCCTCGCAGAACCGGGCGCTGGCCTGCCTGTCGCGCTTCGGCGAGCGGCTCAAGGGCATGCCGCCCGGCGCGGTGCGCGCAGTGGGCACCTCGGCCTTGCGGGTGGCCAAGAACGCGCCGGCCTTCCTGGAGCGGGCCAAGGCGGCGCTCGGCTTCGACATCGACATCGTCGCCGGCCGGGAGGAGGCGCGCCTGATCTATCTCGGCGTGTCGCACAGCCTGCCGCTCAGCACCGAGCCGCAACTGGTGATCGACATCGGCGGCGGCTCCACGGAATGCATCCTGGGCACCGGCTACGAAGCCCACGACCGGGAGAGCCTGCGCATGGGCTGCGTGGTGTTCTCCAACACCTACTTCAAGGGCGGCCTGATCGACAAGGCGGCCATGAAGGCAGCGGTGACCGCGGCCCGGGTCGAGGTCCAGGCGGTGGCCCACGAGTTCAGGCGTGGTCTCTGGCAGCAGGCGGTGGGTTCGTCCGGCTCGGCTCGGGCCATGGGCGAAATACTGTTCCAGAACGGCGTGACCGACGGGGCGATCACAGCCGACGGCCTGAAATGGCTGCGCGACCGGCTGGTCAAGGCCGGCGACCTCGCCCGGCTCGAACTGCCCGGCCTGAAGGCCGACCGCAAGCCGGTCCTGGCCGGAGGCACCGCCATCATGTCGGGCCTGTTCGAGGAACTGGGCATCGAGACGATGACCGTGGCCCAGGGCGCCATGCGCGAGGGCATCCTCTGGGACCTGCTGGGCCGGGTGCACGACCGCGACATCCGCGACGTCACCATCACCCAGTTCATGCGCCGCTACCATGTCGACACCGTCCAGGCCCAGCGCGTCGAACGGCTCGCCAGTTGGCTGTTCATGCAGCTCACCGCCGGCGACGCCGACGACAACGGCGAGCGGCTGCGCTGGCTGATCTGGGCCGCGCGCCTGCACGAGATCGGCATCAACATCGCCCATTCCGGTTTCCACAAGCACGGCGCCTACATCCTGGAAAACGCCGACATGCCCGGCTTCTCCAGGCGCGATCAGGCCCGGCTGGCCAAGCTGGTCCGGGCCAGCCGGGGCGGACTGGATAAGCTCGGCTACGCGGCCGACGACGATGCCTGGCCGCTGATCCTGTGTCTGCGCCTGGCGGTGCTGTTCAGCGTCAGCCGGGTCGACGTGGAACTGCCCGGGCTGGCGCTGGAAAACCTGGGCGGCGGCGCCTGCCGGCTGTCCCTGGCGAAATCCTGGCTGGCCGCCAATCCGCTCAGCCAGGCGGCATTGGAAGGCGAACTCAAGGCCTGGCAGGGCGTCCTGCCGGCCGTCCGACTGGTCGAACTCGAAGCGAGGAAATCATGATCGGCAGCGCACAGGCACGGCTCGGCAAGGGCCTCGTATCGGGCTATCCGATCTTCTATCTGCAGGGCGCCGAGGAAGGCCGCATGGAGCGGCTGCTCGCGGAGCGGTCCAAGGCCCATTACGGCGACGAGCGGCCGGTGGTGCTGTGGAGCGTGAGCCGAGGTTTCCACACCCGGGCCGAGTCGCTGGAGCCGATCACCGACCCGGTCGAGGCGCTGCGCCATGTCGTCGATGCCGACGGCAAGGCCTTCTACCTGATGCAGGACCTGCCCGCGTTGCTGACCGGCGATCCGCGTCTGATCCGGGCCCTGCGCGACCTGTACCGCGAACTGGCCGGCCGGGACAGCTACGTTTTCCTGTCCCACCCGGACCTGATCCTGCCCGAGGAGCTGAAGAAGCAGGTCTTCCTGGTGCCGCTCGGCATCCCCAGCGAACAGGAACTGTTCCAGTACGTCAGTGCG
Organism: Parasulfuritortus sp.; assembly: GCA_036391875.1. Lineage (GTDB taxonomy): Bacteria > Pseudomonadota > Gammaproteobacteria > Burkholderiales > Thiobacillaceae > Parasulfuritortus. The sequence goes on along the minus strand of DASVZA010000003.1, from coordinate 146,879 downwards.
GTGGCCGAGGCCAACCACGCGCTCAACCGCCTGGACGAGGAATGGCGCTTCCAGTGCGCTTCGGCCATGAAGGGCATGTCCCTGGACGAGGCCGGCCATCTGGTCGTCCGCCTGATCCGCGAGGGCAAGGTCGACCTCGCGACCGCGCTGCCCGAGATCCTGGAGGAGAAGTCCTACGCCCTGCTCAAGGAAGGCTGCCTGGAATACATCGGCAAGCAGGTCCATCTCGACCAGGTCGGCGGCCTGGAAAACCTCAAGGAATGGGTGTCCAGCCGCCAGCCGCTGTTCACCAAGCAGGCCTTCGAATCGGGCGTGCCGCTGCCGGCCGGCATCCTGTTCATGGGCGTCTCCGGCTGCGGCAAGAGCATGGCGGCCAAGGTCGTGGCCGGGGCCTGGAACCTGCCCCTGGTCCGGCTCGACATGAACCTGGTCCTGTCCGGCGCCTACGGCGCGCCGGAATACGCCTTCGACCACGCCCTCCGGGTGGCCGAGGAGATCGCCCCGCTGGTGCTCTGGATCGACGAGATGGAGAACAGCTTCGGCTACGACCTGCACGGCGGCGGCGGCAACAACAACATCTTCGCCAGCTTCCTGACCTGGATGCAGGAAAAACCGCCCAGCGTGTTCGTGGTGGCGACCGCCAACCGGATCGAGAAGCTGCCGGCCGAGGTGATCCGCAAGGGTCGCTTCGACCAATTGTTCTTCCTCGACCTGCCGACCGACGACGAGCGCAAGGACATCCTGCGCATCCACATCCATGCCTTCGGCGGCGATCCGGATAAGTTCAACATCAACCTGCTGGCCGCCGCGACCAAGAACTGGAGCGGCGCCGAGATCGAGCAGCTGGTCAAGGCGTCGCGCATCCGCGCCTACCAGGAGCAGCGCGCCTTCAACGACCAAGACGTGATCTGGAACACCGCCCGCATGGTGCCGCTGGCGCGGACCATGGAGGAGCAGATCAAGCAGCTGCGGCTGTGGTCGGTCAACCGGGCGACGCCGGCCTCGCGAAAAACGGAAGGCTGAAGCCGAGGCAGGCGCGGTGCGCGGCGCTCAGCGTTCGAACACCAGGCTTTCCGCGCTGGCGCCGAGTTCGGTCAAGGCGCCGTTCACCCCCTCCATGAAACCCGGCGGGCCGCAGACATAGAAGCGGCGGTCGAAATCCCGGATGGTCTCCTCCAGAAAGGCGCGGTCGACGCGGCGATGCAGATAGCCGGGCGCCGCCGCTTCGGTGCAAAGCAACAGGCAGCGTTCAGCGAGCAAATGACGCAGCTCCTGCTCCTGGATCACATCGCGCGGGCTTTTATTGGAAAAGATCAGGGTCTGGTCCGCCAGCTTTCCGGCACTGGCCAGACTGCGCAGGATGGCCAGAAACGGGGTGATGCCTGCGCCGCCGGCGATGAAGACGCCCGGTCCCTGATAACTGATGGTGCCGAACGGTTCGGACATCAGCAATCCGGCACCGGGTTGCAGCGCATGCAACGCCTGGGTCACCCCGGCATGGGCCGGATAGGCCTTGATGGTGAATTCCAGCACCTGGTCGCCGGCCAGGCCGGTAGGCGTGAACGGACGCCCCTGCTCGCTCAGGCCGGGCCGGTCGATGGCCAGTTCCACGCCCTGGCCGGGCAGGAACTCGAAACCTTCGGGCTTGCCGACGATGAAGCGCTTCACGTCGTGCGTGACAAATTGGGTCATCAACAAAGTGGTGCGGTAGTTCATGGCGCGACCTCGCTCAAGGAAAGGGTGGCTTCCGCCACGGGTTGGCTGTCTCGGCCGCAACCGGCAACGGCAGCCCGGGCTGGGCGCGGGAACGGCTCAGCCCGGCTCTTGCCCGTCCGCACCTAACGAGGCCGGTAGTCCGGCGGTGGCGGTGGCGGGTAATAGCCCGAGCCGTTGGCCGGCTGCTCGGTCGTCATTCCGGAAACCGGCACCCGCTCGCCATTGGCATACATGCACTGAATATAGGCGATGTCGTAGCGATCCTGGGCGTCATAGGCCGAGGACTGCGCCTCACCGGAGCCGACCAGGCTGCCCATGGCCAGGCCGCTGGCCGCACCGACCCCGGCGCCTCGTCCGCCGTCCGCCGCCGCGCCGATTGCGGCGCCCACCACGGTGCCCAGGGCCGCACTGTTGACGAAGCTCTCGTTGCCGGCCTGGGCCGCGGTCTTGCCGCCGATCTGCGCCAGGGCGTACTGGCGGCACATCGCATCATCCATGCGGAACTGCTGAAAGGTCTTGCCGGAACCGGGTAGCGCCATCACGCTCGGCCCGGTGGGAACGGTGGCGCAACCGGCCAGGAGCGCGGCCAGCGCGATCGGAATGGTCAACTTTGACGGGATATGCATACGCGCCTCCAGATGTGTTACCGCGGCGGCGGCGACGGCACGACCCTTTGCCAGCCGTCGGGGCAGGTCTGGACATAGGGGTAATAGCCTTGCGGGTTGTCGCAGTGATACCAGTAGTAATCGCCGCTCTCCGCCGCTGGTGGGCTTTGCTGGATGTAGACCGGCGGCGGACTCACGATCAACGGCTGGTAGTAGGGGTAGTAATAAGGCCAGGGGTCGGGATAATAGGGAAAAGGTGTGCCGAGATAGATGCCGACATGGCCATGAAAACCACCATGACCATGGTGATGATCGGCGAGCGCCGAGCCGCTGAGCGCCAGACCGGCCAGCAGCATCAATCCGGCCAACGGTTTATGGAGTTTCATCGTCCGCTCCTCGATTCCAATGGCTGGACCGCCACCCGGCGGCCGCCAGCCTGACGAAATCAACGATACCAGCCGCCCTCTATTTCCAGCCCGGGCACCGAGGCGGTCTTGACTCGTCCCCGCGTGCGACACAACTGCAAGGCAGCTTGGAAGTCATATAGCTTTGGAATCGCCGAACCCAAAGGAGTTCATTGCGATCCGGAAAAATCGCAATCCATTGGGCACAGGGTCAAGCTGGTCGAGCCATGCGCATGCCAAGCCCTGGCATCACAACAGGCAGTCGCGAGCCATGGCCTAAGCGATGCCTGGCAGATACGCGTTCACAGCGGCCACACCAGCGTGGGAACTGAATTGCAGGATGCAAAGATAAAAGAACAGCCGGATGCGAAAAATCACCTCATCTGACCACCGAATCGCACGCCGCCTGACCATAAATCTCATGGGACGTGACCATGCCAGGTATTGCCATGACCTAGCGCTCGTGAATGTCAGCTTGCTTGGCTTCAATCGGGCAGCACGCGCCTCATACCGGCCACTCACTTCCGCCTAGGTTTGCGGAAATCCGGTGCTGAGCAGACTTTGGCCCTATCAATTGGTACGCTGACTTGGGTGCAGGTCAGACCGGCCGCCGGAGCAACCTCAGCCATGACAAACTGATCTTGCATTAACAGACCGCTACAAGTTCAGTTCTCCCCGGTACAAATCAAGCCATCAACTCTGACACAACCAGCCCCGTGGTCGTGATGGCCCGCACAAGGGGAGACACCCCATGGCGAGACAAAGCCCTTGTAACCTTTTTCTCCAATTCCGCATCTAATGGGTATTTCAAGGAGAAAAGGAGGCGTCGATGACTGCTTCCATCCTTCCCCAAGAGGCCAGCGTACAGAGCGTGGATGCGGCGCTGGTCGCCAGCATTCTGGCTGGCGAGACACAGGCCTTCGAGCGATTGATGCGCATACACAACCGTCGGCTGTTCCGGGCCGCACGAAGTATCTTGCACGACGATGACGAGGCCGAGGATGCCGTCCAGGAAGGATATATCCGGGCTTTCGGCGCCTTGGCCGGGTTTCGGGGTGAAGCCCGATTATCGACGTGGCTGACTCGCATTGTCGTCAACCAGGCACTGCAGCGGCAGCGCCAACGGCACTTGCCCATGACCGTGGACGGGGGGTGCGATGAACCGATCGTCCGAACGGGCGACACCTTGCCGGAAACACCCGAATCCGAGGCCATGCGCAGCGAGTTGCGCCGCCTGGTCGAGGCCTCGATAGACGGCCTGCCCAGCAGCTACCGCAGCGTATTCATGCTCCGGGCGGTGGAGGGCCTGAGCGTCGAGGAAACGTCGGCCTCCCTCGGGATTTCGGAGGCCAGCACCAAGATCCGGTTCCTGCGCGCCCGTCAGCAGTTGCGTCAAGCCCTGGGGCGGCGACTCGGACCGTTGCTGGAAGATGTGTTCACCTTCGCAGGTGGCCGCTGCGACCGCATCGTGGCGCGCGTGCACGCGCGCTTGGGCCTGGCCGGCCCCAAAGTCCCCGTTTCCGGGGAATTCCCGTTCTACCCATAGTGAAGGAGATCACCATGATCGCCCAAGTCAATCCCTTCAACGCGTTGGAAGACCTGACCCGCCGCCGTTTCCTGATCAGCTCCGGCGCCGTGCTGTCGGCTGGTACCGTGGCCCTGCTGGCAGGGCGCTCCGCACTCGCTGCGGAATACGGCAGGAAGATGGACAACACCCAGGCCGACGTTCAGATTCTCAACACCGCCCTGAGCGCGGAATACGAGGCCATCGCCGCCTACGGTGTCGGTGCCGGCAGCGGCTTGTTGAAAAAGCCGGTGCTCGACCTCGCCCTCATGTTCCAGCACCAGCATAAGGAGCATGCCGATCTTCTGGCCAAGACCGTCGCCAAGCTGGGCGGCAAGGCTGTCGAGGCCAAGGCCAAGTACGATTTCCCGATCGGGAAGCTGAAGACTCAGAACGATGTGCTCGACTTCGCGGCCGGCCTGGAGCGGGGTGCCGTCAGCGCCTATCTGGGAGCGGTGCCCTTGTTCCGCAACGGCGATCTGTCCAAGGCCGCTGCCAGCATCCTCGGCGACGAAGCCATGCACTGGGCCATTCTTCGCCAAGCTCTGGGAGAGAATCCCGTGCCCGCGGCGTTCATGTCATGAGAACCCTGGCCGCGTTGCCGGTGCTTCTGCTGGTGCTGATGGCGCCCCTGGCCGCCGCCGGGCGCCAGCCGATCGGCGATCCGGCGCGCGGCAAGGTCATTTACGAGCGGTGCCAAGGCTGCCATTCCCTGGCCTACAATCGCACCGGCCCGAGGCATTGCGGCTTGTTCGGACGCAGAGCCGGCAGCGTACCGGGCTTTGCCTACTCGTCCGCGATGGCCAAGTCGAATGTGGTCTGGAACGAACTGACCCTGAACCGATTCCTGAGCAGTCCAACCCGCATGATCCCCGGCACCGCGATGACATACGCCGGTGTTCCGGACCCCCAGGAACGCGCCGACTTGATTGCTTGGCTGCGGATCGCGACTGTTTCGCGGACCGAATGTCCCCATGTGGAGCCCCACGCAAGATGAGGCGCGTTTCAGTGGCAGTGACGGCTACGACCGGAAACTCCCACTAAATTGCCGGACAGTACGTCGGCTCAATACTGCGGTTACCTGTCGTTGCCCCATGTTAGTGATGAATGACAGTAGGGCGTAGGGACCAAACCGATGCAGCCCAAGGAAGGAAGATATCCAACCTTGTTGCAGTGCCAAGGTCGGCAACCCGCACGATACGGACCATCGAACTGAGCCAATCCCACGGTCCAATGGTTGAGATATTCGCATAGGCTACTGGGCTGGATTTTGATGCAAAGCAGTCGGTCGAATGGCCGGGGTGGCGACTGGGTGACCAGCTGCTCGAGGTTCAGTGCCGTCCTTGGATGGCGTTCCACATTGCTGCCATTGGCTACCGGGCGCACTGAAGGTCCGGTTTCTTTATTGGGAATGAGTACTCGCGCCTCAAAGTGGACAAACGGGTGCGGTCACCTTGGATTACAGTGAAGTTATCATTTGGCAGTAGTATAGGCGCAGAATAAACAGATTAATTTGGAGGTAACTTTTGAACCCAGTCAATCCTCTTCCCGCGGCGATCTGCTTGCTCATGGCCGTCGCAACTTCGTCACTGTTGGTTAAGAAATTTGGCAAACCAATTACCCATGACCGATATGCATCACTTGATGGGTTGCGTGGCTATCTTGCATTTTTTGTTTTTCTTCACCATTCAATAATAACTTATTTCTACTTAAAAACAGGCGAATGGAGAGTCCCTCCATCGAACCTCTATACGCATTTAGGTCAGAGTAGCGTTGCTATGTTTTTTATGATTACAGGTTTTTTGTTCTTCTCGAAGTTAATTGACGGAAAAACTAAGAATCTAGATTGGGGGCGTCTTTTTGTATCTAGATTTCTTAGACTAGGGCCTCTTTATTTATTTTCCATGGCCATTATGTTTGTAATCGTCGCTATTTTGTCTCGGTGGAGCTTAAATGAGCCAATCATGGTCGTTTTTAAGGAGGCTATGCACTGGCTCATTTTTTCGATTGGCGGGCAGCCTAACATTAATGGCGTACTTGGTACGTCAATTATCGTTGCCGGGGTCACTTGGTCTCTACCCTATGAGTGGCATTTCTATATGATGCTGCCAGTTCTTGCTCTAATTGTGGGTGTAAAGCCACCTTTGCCATATCTTGTACTAGGTTTCACTGCAACCATATCACTCATACATGGGCATTTTGATATTTACAAATGGATCTATTTCCTTGGGGGGATTGCAGCAGCATTCTTGGTTAGAAACAAGGCGTTCAAAGATTTTTCTGTTAAGCCAGTAGCTTCATTAATTGCTATTGGCTGCCTTATTGCAACCGTAACTATTTATCCATCTGCCTATAGTTATGCCCCGTGGATATTGTTATCTGTCGCGTTCATATTGGTGGCTTGCGGAAATACACTGTTTGGTCTTTTGACAACTGCGGTATCCCGTACACTAGGGGAAGTGTCATACAGCATTTATTTACTTCAGGGGCTTGTACTCTTTGTTGTGTTTCATTTAATCATTGGAACCACCAAATCAGCGATGCTATCTCCCTTAATGTATTGGTGCGTGATAACCGCTATTACGCCGATTTTTATTCTATGTACATTTGCTACCTTTCGATTTATTGAAAATCCAGCAATGCAAAGAACAAAAGCAGCGACAGAATGGGTGCGTAGCATGTTGGCCTTGATTCTTGGTCGCTTGGCTCTATCCCGTTAACGTAGTAGTAATGAAGTTATCGCATCCGACAATTCTATGTCTGATGTGAGGCGGCCGCAGGAAGGCGATCAGGAGAGGACTCGTTCAAGGATAAAGTCTGCGTGAATTTTCGACTGTCTGATTCAGGTTCAGTGTTGCCCCATGACCCTGCGGCCGGAACCGGTCATTGCCATGAAATGAAATCGCATGGTCAGAACCGGTGCGATTCGTTGACCAAGTTAGTGCGATTCTGCAGCCAGACACCAAAGGCTGGGTGAACGCTGATTTATTCGCCGTGCCCGCGCAGGCGGGCATCCAGTGCCTTGATTCGACTGGGCTGACGGCGTTGCTCGATCAGCCCTTCGCCGCCAGCAGGTCGAGCAGGTATTCCTGGGCCGAGAAGCCGCGGCCGCGCCGGGGGCGCTTCTTGTAGCTGCCGTCCGGCTGCATCTCCCAGGTCTGCATGTTGTCCTTCAGATAGGGCTTGATGCTCTCGTTGATCACCCGCTTCTTCAGCCTGGCGTCGAGCAGCGGGAAGCAGGTTTCGATGCGGCGGAAGAAGTTGCGGTCCATCCAGTCGGCGCTGGCCAGGTAGACGTTCTCCTCGCCGCCGTTCCAGAAATAGAACACCCGGTGGTGCTCCAGGAAGCGGCCGATCACCGAACGCACCCGGATCTTGTCCGAGATGCCCGGAATGCCGGGACGCAGGGCGCACACCGCGCGCACGACGAGGTCGATCTCGACCCCGGCCTGGGAGGCCTCGTACAGGGCGCCGATGACGCCGGGTTCGAGCAGGGCGTTCATCTTGGCCACGATGCGGGCCGGTTCGCCCTTGCGAGCCCGCTCGGTCTCGTTCTCGATGGCACGGACGATGTTGGGGTGCAGCGTGAAGGGCGCTTGCCAGAGATGGGTATGCTCGCCGGCGTCGCCCAGGCCGGTGATCTGCATGAACACGTCGTTGATGTCCTGGCAGATGTCCGGCTGGCAGGTCAGGAGACCGAAGTCGGTGTACAGCTTGGCGGTGCGGGCGTGGTAGTTGCCGGTGCCGAGATGGGCGTAGCGCTTCAGCTTGCCGCCCTCGCGCCGCACCACCATGACCATCTTGGCATGGGTCTTGTGGCCGACCACGCCGTAGATCACATGGGCGCCGGCGGCTTCGAGCTGCTCGGCCCAGTTGATGTTGGCCTCCTCGTCGAAGCGGGCCATCAGTTCCACCACCGCGGTGACTTCCTTGCCGCTCTGGGCGGCCTTGATCAGGTGGCGCATCAGCTCCGACTCGCTGCCGGTGCGGTAGACGGTCTGCTTGATGGCCAGCACGTCCGGGTCGCTGGCCGCCTGGCCGATGAAGTCGACCACCGGCTGGAAGGACTGGAACGGGTGGTGGAGCAGGATGTCGCCCTGGCTGATGGCCAGGAACATGTCGTCGTCGCCGCTCAGCTGCGGCGGCAGGCCGGGCGCGAACGGCTGGAACTTGAGGTCGGGCCGCTCGACCCGGTCGGGCACGTTCATCAGCCGCACCAGGTTGACCGGGCCGCGCACCTGGTAGAGATCCTCGCGGCCCAGCTTGAACTGCTGGAGCAGGAATTCCTTCATCTCCTCGGAGCAGTTGTCGGCCACTTCCAGGCGCACGGCGTTGCCGAAGTTGCGGTGCGGCAGTTCGCCCTGCAGCTGCTCGCGCAGGTTCTTGTTTTCTTCCTCGTCGACAAACAGGTCGGAGTTGCGCGTGGCGCGGAACTGGTAGCAGCCCAGCACCTCCATGCCGGAGAACAGCGCGCCGACGTGGGCGTGCAGGATGGAGGAGAGGAAGACGAAGCTGTGCTCGCAGCTGGCCACCTCGCGCGGCAGCAGGATGACGCGCGGCAGGGAGCGGGGCGCCTGCACCACGGCGCGGCCGGAACTGCGGCCGAAGGCATCCTTGCCGGACAACTCGACGGCGAAGTTGAGGCTCTTGTTGAGCACGTTGGGGAAGGGGTGCGAGGGGTCCAGGCCGATCGGGGTCAGCACCGGCATCAGGTCGCTGAAGAAGTATTCCTTGATCCAGACCTCCTGCTCGGGCGTCCAGTCGCTGCGCTTGTGGAAGCGGATGCCTTCCGCGGCCAGGGCCGGCAGCACCTCGTTGTTGAACAGGTCGTACTGGCGGGCGACCAGCTCGTGCGAGACGCGCACCATTTCCTTGTAGACCTGGCGGGCGGTCAGGCCGTCCGGGCCGTGGTGCTGCGGGTTGAGCCGGATCTGTTCCTTGATGCCGGCGGCCCGGATCTCGAAGAACTCGTCCATGTTGCTGGAGAAGATGCACAGGAAGCGCAGCCGTTCCAGGAGGGGGGTGTTGGGGTCTTCGGCTTGAGCCAGAACGCGGCGGTTGAATTCGAGGATGCCGAGTTCGCGGTTGATGATGAGTTCGCTGGGAGGAATTTGGCTCATGTCGAGATTTAACAATGGGTTTATCGTCTTGATGCTACCCTGAAATACCCCTGTTCTTCTATCTTCCCGCCATGACCCTGGAAGTGGAGCTGAAGCTCGCAATCGCGCCCGGCGACGCCGCCCGCCTGCGCCGGCACCCTATCCTGAAATCCGTCAAGCCGGTGCGCCGCAAGTTGTACGGCATCTATTACGACACCCCCGAGTTCGAGCTGTTCCGCCGCCGGGGCGCCTTCCGGCTGCGCCGGGAGGGCTACCACTGGGTGCAGACCCTGAAGCTGGACGACGGCATGGCGGGTGGCCTGTCGATGCGCCCGGAATGGGAAGTCCAGGTCACCGGCAACCGGCCCGATTTCGGCGTCCTGCCGGCGGAGGCGCTGGCGCAACTGACTCCGGAACTGGCGGCCCGCCTGCAGCCGGTCTTCGCCACCGACTTCCAGCGCACCACCTGGCTGCTGGAACGGCCGACCGGTACGGTGGAGATCGCCCTCGACGCCGGCCGGGTGGTCGCCGACCAGCAGTCGCTGCCGATTTCCGAACTGGAGCTGGAGCTCAAGGCCGGCGACGGCCGCCTGCTGGTCGAACTCGCCCAGGAACTGCTGGAGGCCGCGCCGATGCTGCCGGAGTACCGCAGCAAGGCATTGCGCGGCTACCAGTTGGCCGGCGTCTGGCAACAGCAGCCGTGCAAGGCCATTGCCGTGGCCATGGCCGACCGGCCGCCGGCGGCCGAGGCCTGGCGGCGCATGCTGCTCGCCGGCATGACCCAGTTGAGCCGCAACCTGCCCGGTTTCCTGGAGGACGACGATCCGGAATATCTGCACCAGATGCGGGTCGCGGTGCGCCGCATGCGCACCGTGCTGAGCCTGGGCCGCCGCATCGGCCTGACGCCGGAGGAATGGGTAGAGGAACTGCGCGGCTTCATGGCCGAACTGTCGCCGGCCCGGGACTGGGACGTGATGGTCGGCGAGACCCTGGCCGCGGTCCGCTCCGGCCTGCCTGAAGCCGAACGCCTGGATGCCTTGCTGGCGGCGGCCGGGCGGCGGCGCGCGGCCGCCATTGCCCAGGCCCGGGCGGCGGTGACCGAGCCGCGCCTGGTCCGGCTGCTGCTGGAGATGACCGGGGCGCTGCTGGCGGAACGGCACGGCGGCCCGGAACTGGCCGAGTGGGCCGGGGCGGAACTCGACCGCCGCCTGCGCCGGCTGCGCAAGCTGGGCCGCCGGTTCGACCGGCTCGACGCCGCCGGCCGCCATCAGCTGCGCATCGCCGCCAAGCGCCTGCGCTACGCCGGTGAAGCCTATGCGCCCCTGTACGGCGACAAGGCGGAACGTTACCTGGCCCGCGTCGCCGGGCTGCAGGACGGCCTCGGCGCGGCCAACGACGTGGCCGTGGCCCGCGGCCTGCTGGCTGATCTCTTGGCCGGCAACCGGCGCCTGGCCCAGGCCGCCGGCCTGGCCGAAGGCTACATCGTCGCGGCTTCGGCCGGCCGGGTGCAGCGCCTGGCCGAACTGACCGACGCAATCCTGGCGGCGCGGCCGTTCTGGCGGCGGGGCAAGAAAGGCGCCTGATTCCGGTCCGTGCCGGGCTGGCATGGAACATGCTGTTTTCAGGGAAAACCAGGCCGAACATCATGGACATCCTTTCCGAGCTAGGCCGACTGCGAAAGAGAGAACTGGCCAAGCATGGCGAGCCGCGTCGCTATTCCGAGAGTGCCTATAATCCAAACGGTCACGCCGGGCTGTCGTGTCCGGAGGTTTGCCGCAAAAGCCGGAATGATTCGATGATTTTTGGATGTCCGCAGGACTGGCCAGAGTAACTACGGACCGAGGAGGACTGGAATGCACATTCACGCTGAACGCGCACAGGGCAGCAAAAACCGATCGCTTGCTGATGCAGCTTCCAAAGTGCGGAAAGAGGGCGGGGCTACGTTTCAACTCGTGGACAACCGCCCGGAAGCCGGCGTCCAAAGAAGATTGCTTGAGGCCGCGAACAGCAGTCCCCGCGTGAAGCAATTGGCGGCGTTCCAGGAAACGGCAAATAACATCCGACAAACCAGGCCGTTCGCGCGGGCTGTGCCGGGCGGCAATCCTGGACGCGGAGTTATCCAGCGGCAGCTCGATCTAAGTGGTGTGGGGACAAATTCAATTCTGGAACGGGCTATCAATATTTTTCACGAAATCGAATCGGACGATATCAGCCAGGAAGAATTCGACGACCTGAAAGCCGAGCGCCAACGTTTCATGCCCATCCTGGGGCGATTCGCTACGGCGCAGAACACGACCTTGCTCGTGCGTCCGGCAAGTAAAAGCTTGGCCGGCGATATGGCGGTGACCATGTTGGGTTGCAGGACGAATGCCGGAAAAAGCTACGATTATGATGACGACAAAAATGACTTCCTCATGGCGATGGGTGAGAAATCGATAACCGATTTCCTCGTCAGAGTCTTGTTCTGGGATCGTCGTGTCACCGGAGAGGAAAGCAAAGAGCCCGGCGGCCTGAAGAACGTTGGCACGATATTGCAGGCCTTCACCCATGAACTGAGTGTCCATGCTGAAAACATGCTCGATTTCACCGAGGACTATTGGGCATATCACAATGGCACCCGGAGCAACCCACCCCCCCTTCTTGGTACTTCGTCCGAAGAGCACGCAGCATTCAAGAGCGGAAAAGTGAAGCGATATGAATACATGAGTGCGCGTGTGAAGAGCAGAGGCGACAAGATCGGGGTGGATTTCGGCAATCGGGAAGGCCAGGACAAGATCTCCGCTAACTGATGTGTCCGGGAGTTGGGGCTAGGCGCGGTTGTAAGGATGAGACCAGCGGATAATGAGGAGTGGTCGAAGTTGGAAATGTCAGTGCCTGATCAGCGCCACCGCCGCCAGAATGCCGGCCCAGAACAGCCGGGCGGCGCGGTGCTCCCTTCCCTTGTCCAGACCGCCCAAGGACCGATCAACAGCAGGGGCTGGCGAGCGGGTTCCAGGTGACGTGCAGGGCGATAGCGAGCTGGATGGCGCCGGTTGCAGTCATGGCACGACGGGCGATGTCGAAGGCGGGCAGGCTACCCGCCAGGATGCGAAACGCAAACCGTCCGGGCTATCATGACCGCTTCTCTCCGTTTCCGCCCCTAGCCGATGATCCCGCTCCATGCCGACGATGCCCTGCTGGTGTTCGACAAGCCGGCCGGCATGCTCGCCGTGCCGGGCCGGGGCGAGGACAAGCAGGACTGCCTGAGTGCGCGGGCCCAGGTCCAATTTCCCGATGCCCTGATCGTGCACCGCCTCGACCAGGCGACCTCGGGCCTGATGGCGATGGCGCGCGGGCCGGAGGCACAGCGCACGCTGAGCCGGGCGTTCGCGGCGCGCGCGGTGCGCAAGCGCTACGTGGCGGTGGTGGCCGGCCGTCTGGCAGCATCGGATACCGAGTGGCACACGATCGACCTGCCCATCGTCGCCGACTGGCCGAACCGGCCGCGCCGCATCGTCGATCACCAGATCGGCAAGCCCAGCCTGACCCGCTGGCGGGCGCTGGCGCACGACGATGCGGCCGGCACCACGCGGCTCGAACTGGAACCGGTCACCGGCCGCTCGCATCAGCTGCGGGTGCATATGAACGCGCTGGGCCACCCCATCCTGGGCGACGAACTGTACGCGCAGCCGGAGGTGCAGGCCATGGCCGGCCGCCTGCTGCTGCACGCCTGCCGGCTGGAACTGGCCCATCCGGCGAGCGGCCAGGTCATGGTCTTCGAAGTGCCGGTGCCGTTCTGAGCCGATCGGCGGTCTCGAATCCGTATCGCAGACCGGGCAGTCGTTCGACGTGCCCCGGTCGCCGGCCGTAGCCAGCCGCCCCCTGTCGATCGCAACTCGTCCGAATGCCGGCTCGGCACGGGTTGACTTTGGTCATGCCGCTCCGGCGTCCTCGAAGGTATAACTCCTGCGTCCCAACAGCCTGATGCATGCCCTCGTCCGGGGCAGGCCACCCATGAAGCGCGCAACATGGCTCAACTCGAAAACATCGTCGCCATCCCTTCCCGAACCGCCCGACTCGACGGCAAGGTCTACCCACGCTCGGTGACCGGCCAGTTCGCCCGCTGGCGCTGGTTCTTCGTCTGGCTGACCCAACTGGTCTTTTATGGCTTGTGCTGGCTGCCCTGGCATGGCCGGCAAGCTGTCCTGTTCGATGTCATGACGCGCAAGATCTATCTGTTCGGTCTGGTGCTGTGGCCGCAGGACACCATCTACCTGGCCTTGTTGCTGATCCTCGGCGCGCTGGCCCTGTTTCTGGTCACCGCCGTCGCGGGCCGGGTCTGGTGCGGCTACACATGTCCGCAAACGGTGTATACGGAGATCTTCCTCTGGCTGGAAAAGCGGGTCGAAGGCGAGCGTCCGGCACGCATGAAGCTCGACGCGGCCCCCTGGTCCGTCCGCAAGCTGGCCTTGAAGAGCGTCAAGCACGGCTTGTGGGCCGTGGTGGCGTTATGGACCGGAATCTGCTTTGTCGGGTACTTCGTGCCGATCCGGGAATTGCTCGATTCCCTGGTCCATTTGTCGATCGGGCCGTGGACCTCGTTCTGGGTACTGTTCGGCGCCTTGTCGGTCTACGGCAGTGCGGGCTTCCTGCGGGAACAGATGTGTCGCCAGATCTGCCCCTATGCCCGGCTGCAGTCCGCGATGTTCGATCCGGATACGCTGATCATCGCCTTCGACAGCGCCCGAGGCGAACCGCGCGGATCGAGATCGAGGACGGCCGACCCCCGTGCCAATGGGCTCGGCGACTGCGTCGATTGCGGCATCTGCGTACAGGTCTGCCCGACGGGGATCGACATCCGGAACGGATTGCAGAACGAGTGCATCGGCTGCGCCGCCTGCGTCGACGCCTGCAACCAGGTGATGGACAAGATGGCCTACCCGCGCGGCCTGATCCGGTATGCGACTGAAAACGCCGTGGCGGACACCGGCCGACGCCTCAGCCTGTGGCAGCTTCTCTGGCGCCCGCGGGTGATCATCTATACGGCGGTCTTCCTGGCCATCACGGCCGGAGGGATCGGCTCCCTGGCAACCCGCGCCCCGCTCAAGGTCTACATCGCGCGCGACCGGAACGCCCTGGCGCGGCAGACGGATAGCGGGGGGATCGAAAACAGCTTCGTCCTGCAGATTCTCAACAAGGATGCGCGGCCCCATTCCTATGCGGTCACGGTCGACGGTTTGCCGGGCATCCGGATCGCCGGCGGCCAATCCCTCACGGTGCAGAGCGGGGAGATGGGCGAGCTGTCGGAGACGGTGAAAGTGGGACCTGGGATCGGCCGGCATGGCGCCAACCCGATCAAATTCCACATCATGGACACCGCCGACCGCGCGGTCAGGGCAACCGAGTCCGCAAAATTCTGGATTTTCTGATCGTTGCAAAAGCGGGTTGGGGCGGCTGTAGGCACGGCTTGCAAGCAGCCTTCCTGGGCGTCGGCCGCCCGATTCGGCGGACGCGTACTTTCGCCTTGTGGTTGTCCCCGGGTGTGTTGCCCGGTCAGGGGCAGGAAGCGCTAGTCACCACCCAACGGTGTCTATATTTACTGTTCGACCATGTAAATACAGAGAGGAGAGCGCCATGAGCAACGGACAGGCGGCACCTGAGACGAAAGGCGTTACGGTGAAGTTGCTTGCAGCGGTCGACCTCGGTCCTGAGATCGAGGGCATGGCAGGGCGCCAACTTCGAATGCGCATGGTGACCATCGAGCCTGGCGGCGTATTCGGCCCGATTCACGACCATAAAGACAGACCAGGCGTCGTCTACATACTGCAAGGAACGATCACCGACCATCGAAGTGGCGTCGCTACGGACTATGGGCCGGGAGTGGGCTGGCCCGAGGATAGGAACACCACGCACTGGCTGGAAAACAGAGGGGCGATTCAGGCGGTGGAGATCTCGGTCGATATAGTCAGACAAGGGTAAGTTCGGCTCCGGCATTGGTCGTTCCGGTGCCGGCCGTCTCACGCCAACCTATTCGACCGCGCCGAGAAATTTGAGATCGTCCCGGACGATGTGCCGCTCGACCACGTCGAGCACGATGAACTCGATCAGTCCTCCGGCGTTGAGACGGCCTTGGTGGAACTGTTCGGACATCTCCTTGCAGCGGGCCAGCAGGCTGCGGTGGGTCTCCCGGTGGTCCGGCGCGAGGGGATGATGGCTGCCGGCCAGCAGGCCCTCCTCGAAGCAGAAGTGATCGGTCACGCCGTCGACCAGTTCGCCGAGCAGCAATTCCACGTCCAGTTTCGAGCGTTGCTCGAAGATGGCCTCGAGCAGGGCGTTGCCCAGTTCGAACAGCCGGCGGTGCTGGCTGTCGATGGCGGCGTGGCCGCATTCGTAGTCCGTCTTCCAGATCAGTTGCGGTGCGGCTGGCTCGGGGTTGGCGGCCCGTGCCGTGGTCTTGTCCGCCGGCGGTTTCTGGGTATGGGGTCTCGCCCTCTCCCGTCGGTATTGCCAGCGCTTCCAGCCGACCAGGACGCCTGCCGTCAGCAGGATCAGGCCGCTGACGGTGCCCCAGGTATTGGCCAGGCCCCGCGCGACCAGGATGCCGCCACCCAGGTAGATGAACGGCAAGGCTTCATACAGCCGATGTGGAATCGGGTAGCGCTCGGGCATGGCTTGCCTCTCGAATTGGACGGTCCAGTTCGAGCATAGAACGAATCAATTGGAATACCAACGGCTTGGCTGTTCTGCGGGCTACGATCCTCGATTCCCCGACGTGGGCTGAACGCAACCGTTTCGAATCGGTCGTTAACCGTTGTGCGTATTGCTTTGCCGCGCCGGCATCCAGTGCGGCAATATATCGGCAACGTTCAGGGAGCAGAATTTCAGCATGAATTCGAACAGCATCCCGCAGGGAGAGGTATCGGCAGCACCCGCCGGCCGGCCGGCCGGGACCGGGGACTCCGCCGCAGCCGCCACCGGTCTGACCGCGTTGCTGATGGCGGCGATCCTATGGCTGTTGTTGACCGGCACACTCGATGGCCAGGAGCTGGCGGCCGGTGTTTTGGTCGCCGTCGTGGCGGCAACGCTGGGTTACCGCCGGAGCGGCATCCTCGGCGGCGTGCGCTGGTCGTTCGCGCTGCCCGGCGCCATCCTGATCTATCTCGGCGTGTTCGCCGTCGCTCTGATCCGTTCCAATATCGATGTCGCCCGCCGGGTCCTGTCGCCGACCCTGCCGATCCGTCCCGCTGTGGTCCGGGTCCGCACCGGCCTGACCTCCGACCTGGGCCGTTTGCTGCTGGCCAACAGCATCACCCTCACGCCCGGCACCCTGACGGTGGATGTCGAGGGCGACCTGCTCACCATCCACTGGATCGACTGCCCGCCGGGCAGCGACCTGGAATCCGCCACCGCGGCCATCGCCGCTCAGTTCGAACGCCACCTGGGCAGGTTCGTGCGATGACGCCGGAGAACTTCGTCCAGACCGCCGCCCTGGTGGTGTTCGCCGCCGCGGTCCTGCTCGGCCTGCTGCGCTTCCTGCGCGGCCCGGCCACGCCCGACCGCCTGGTGGCGGCCGATACCCTGACCGTGATCGCCACCGCCATCCTGGTCTTCCTGGCGCCGCTGCTCGACAGTGCGCTCTATCTCGACGTGGCCCTGGTCTACGGCGTGCTGGCCTTCGTCGGCGTGGTCGCCCTGGCCCGCATCATCGAAACGGGGGCCGGCAGATGAATCTCGCAGGCAGCCTGATGGTCCTGCTCGGCGCGCTGTTCTGCTTCCTCGGCGCGCTTGGCCTGTGGCGCATGCCGGACGTCTACAACCGCATCCAGACCGGCACCAAGGCGGTGACCATGGGCGTGCTGGCCACCCTGGTCGGGGTCGGCCTCTTGCATCCGGACTGGTCGGCCAAGCTGGTCGCCATCGGCGGCCTGCTGCTGCTCACCAACCCGGTCGGCTCCTCGGTCATCGCCCGCGCCCTGTACCGCGCCGGCGTGCGGCCCTGGCAGGCCGGTGAGAAGGAGGGCGACTGACATGACCTGGACTGATCTGGTGGTGCAGGTGATGACCGTGCTGGTGCTGGCCGCGGCCTTCGCCGCCATGTTCCTCCGCAACTTGCTCGGCGCCGCCGCGGCCACGGCCCTGGTGTCGCTCGGCGTCTCGGTGTTGTTCGTCGTGCTGCGCGCGCCCGATGTGGCGTTGACCGAGGCGGCCGTCGGCGCCGGCCTGGGTGGCCTGCTCCTGGCCCTGGCCGCCAAGCGGCTCGGCCTGTGGCGGATCGAGGTCCAGGAAAAGACCGACGACGGGGAGGGCAAGTCATGCTGACCCGCTATGGCGCCCTGATCTTCGCCGCCGGCTTCGCCTTCTTCCTGTTCGTGCTGTTCGCCGGCCAGCCGCTCGGCGCGCCGCCGATGACCGTCGGCCGGGCCGTGCTCGACCAGGCGCCCGCCGCGGTCGGCGCGGCCAACATCGTCACCTCGGTGGTGCTCGCCTACCGCGGCATCGACACCATGGGTGAACTGGCCATCCTGTTCGCCGCCTCCACCGCGGTCGGTCTGGTGCTCGGCCGCGGCCGGGGCCATGCCGCGCCGACGGCCGAACCGGGCGGCTTCATCCTGCAGGCCGGGGTCGACCTGCTGTTTCCTCTGCTGCTG
Source organism: Parasulfuritortus sp. (assembly GCA_036391875.1). Lineage (GTDB taxonomy): Bacteria > Pseudomonadota > Gammaproteobacteria > Burkholderiales > Thiobacillaceae > Parasulfuritortus. Next base: position 128,864 of record DASVZA010000003.1, on the reverse strand, counting down.
GTGGTCGGCTTCTACATCATCCTGCACGGCCACCTGACCCCGGGCGGCGGCTTCCAGGGCGGCGTGGTGCTCGCCGCCGCCTTCGTCCTCCCGGTCCTGGCCCGGCCCGCCGAGCAGCCTTCGCATGGCGCCATGGCCTGGGTCGAGGGTCTGGCCGGCACCGCCTTCATTGTCACCGGCCTGGCCGCCCTGGCCTTCGACCGCGCCTTCCTCGCGCCGCTGCTCGGTGCCGGCCAGCTTGGCGCCCTGGTCTCGGCCGGCACGCTACCCATCCTCTACCTGGCGGTCGGCCTCAAGGTCGGCGCCGAGTTGGCCAGCCTGCTGCTCCGCTTTACCGAAGAGGAGGCGGCGCGATGAGCCAGTCTTCCTTGTCGATCCTGCTGCTCGGCGCGCTCGGCCTGGTCGGCATCGGCGTCGGCGGGCTGGTGCTCTCGCGCAACCTGTACCGCTTGGTGCTGGCCCTGGCGGTCGCCGAGACGGGCGGCAACCTGCTCCTGGTCCTGGCCGGCTTCCGGCCCGGCGCCGCCGCGCCCATCATCGAGCCGGGCCGCGCGGTGGCCGCCATGGTCGATCCGGTGCCGCAGGCCATGGTGCTGACCTCGATCGTGATCGGCGTCGGCGTCCAGGCCTTCGCCCTCGGCCTCGCCATCCGCGCCCGGGCCGCCTACGGCTCGCTGGACATGGACGAATTGCGCGGCCGCATGGAGGCCGACATCGACGCCGAGGCCGGTGCCCCGCCCGCGGCCAGCCAGCACGCCCCGGCCATCGCCCGCCTCGCCGGCCAGCCGGAGGCGAAGCCATGAATCCCTCCGTCGTCGCCCTGGTGGTCGCCCTGCCGTTGCTGGCGGCCTTCCTGTTGCCGCTGGTGCCGGGCTCGGCGCGCCGCGTCGTGGGGCCGCTGGTGCTGCTGGTCCTGACCGGGATCGGCATGCGCCTGTGGGATGTCGCCTCGGTCGCGCCGGTGGTGCTGGCGGTGGGCGACTTCCTGCCGCCCCTCGGCATCGTCTTCTACGTCGACTCGGTCGCCGCGCTGTTCGTGCTGGCCGTGGCGCTGCTCTGCCTGCTGTTCTGGCCCTGGGCCGGGGAGGGCGAACACCTGGACCGCAAACAGTCGCTGACCCTGATCCTGGCCGCGGCCTGCGGCGGCCTGGCGGTGTCGGGCGACCTGTTCAACGTCTACGTGTTCTACGAACTGGCGGCGGTGGCGAGCTACGGCCTGGCGGCCGGCGGCCGCGGCGCGGCGGGCCAGGTGGCGACCTTCCGCTACGTGATCCTGGGCAGCCTGGGTTCGCTGCTCGCCCTGTTCGGCATCACCCTGGTCTACTTCATGACCGGCACAGTCAACCTCGCCCATCTGGCCGAACTGGCGCCCAAGGCCCTGGTCGGCGTGCCCGGCCTGGCCGCCTTCCTGCTGATCCTGCTCGGCCTGGGCGTCAAGGCCGAGCTGTTCCTGGTCAACGCCTGGGCGCCCGAGGTCTACGCCACCGCCGAGACCCGCGTCTCGGCCCTGCTGGCCGGACTGGTATCCAAGCTCGCCCTGCTGGTGCTGGTGCGCCTGCTGGTACTGGTCTTCCCGCTGCCCGGGACGCACGAGGCGCTGCTGGTGCTGGGCCTGCTCGGCATGCTGACCGGCGAGCTGGCCGCCTACAAGGCGCGCGACGTGCGGCGCATGCTGGCCTGGTCCTCGATCGGCCAGCTCGGCGCGGCGTTCATGGCCTTCTCGGTGCCGGGCGACGCCGGGCTGGTGGCCGGCATCGCCATCGCCCTGCACCACATGCTGGTCAAGCCGGCCCTGTTCCTGCTGGCCGGCCGCTGGGGTGGCAGCCTGGGCCGGATCGCTGGGGCCGCGCGCCGTTCGCCGCTGGGCGCGGTGCTGTTCGTGCTGTTCGCCCTGTCCCTGCTCGGCGTGCCGCCGCTGCCCGGATTCTGGGCCAAGTACCTGCTGCTCTCCGGTCTGGCCGGCCAGCCTGGCGGGCTGTGGTGGCTGGGCGGCCTGGTCGTGCTGCTGACCACCGTGGTCGAGGCGGTCTACCTGTTCCGCGTGATCGGTGCCCTCTACAGCCGCGACGAAGGATCGGTCGCCGCCGACCAGTCGGCCACCGCCGTGGCCGGCAGCGGCATGCTCGCCGCCGTGCTGCTCGTCATCGCCCTGAGCGCACCGGTGCTGGCCGGTACGCTCGACCGCATGGCGGTGCAGATGGGCGACGTCGACGGCTACGTGACGCGCGTCCTCACTCCGCCCGCGCCGGCCGTTCCCATCGGAGTCGCGCCATGACTGCCCTCGATACCGTGCTGGCCCTGTCCACCCTGGCGGCGCTGACCGCCTTCCTGTTCGGCAACGCCCGCAGCTACGCCTGGCTGGCCGGCATCCTGCTCACCGGCCAGATCGTCCTGCTGGCGGGCATGGACCTGCCCACGTCCGCCTCGCTCGACTTCACGATATTCGGCCAGACGGTCGGCTGGCAGCTCGACGGCTTCGGCCGCTTCTTCGCCCTGATCACGGTGGGCGCGGCGCTGGCCTCGGTCTCCTACATGGGCGGCGAGTGGGGCGAGCGCTACGCCGCCGAGGGCAAGAGCCGGCGCTGGCTGCACGGCTCGCTGGCCGCCAACGTCATGGCCATGCTGCTGCTGCTGGCCAGCAAGGACCTGATCGCCTTCTTCATCGGCTGGGAGCTGACCAGTTGGGCCGGCTTCCTGCTCATGGCCCAGGGCACCGACCGCGCCCTGCGTGCCGCGCTGCGCTACGTGCCCTATGCCATGGCCGGGGCAATGGCGGTGCTGGGCGGCCTGGTGCTGACCCTGGCCTGGACCGGCACCCTCGACCTCGACGGCCTGGCCTCCGCAATGCCCGACCTCGGCAACGCCCGGCTGGCCATCCTGCTGGTGCTGTTCGGCACCGGCTTCGCGATCAAGATGGGCCTCTTGCCCTTCCACCTTTGGCAGACCCCGGCCTATGCCGAGGCGCCGGGCGCCGGCACCGCCTTCCTCGGCGCGATCTCCTCGCGCATGGGCCTGTTCGGCCTCGGCCTGCTGCTGGTCAAGATGATCACCCTGAGCCGGCTGGCCGATCTCTCGCTGGTCGACGGCCTGTTCAACGCCCGCGACGTGCTGGCCTGGATCGCCGCGCTCACCATCGTCCTGCCCACCTTCACCGCGCTCAAGCAGAACGATGCCCGCTACCTGCTGGCCTGGCACGGCATCGGCCAGAGCGGCTACATGCTGCTCGGCCTGGTGGTGGGCGACGCGACCGGCAGCGCCGGCGGCCTGCTGCACGTGTTCAACCACGCCACCTACCAGGCGGCCCTGGTGCTGTCGGTGTTCGCCGTGATGCACCGCACCGGCACCGCCGACCTCAACTCGCTGGGCGGCCTGGTGACGCGCATGCCGCTCACCTTCCTGGTCATGCTGATGGGCATCATCGGCCTGGCCGGCCTGCCGCCGATGAACGGCTTCGTCTCCAAGTGGCTGGTCTACCGCTCGCTGATGATGAACGGCATGCCGCTGCTGTTCCTGATGACCGTGCTCGGCACCCTGGGCACCATCCTCAGCGTCTACAAGCTGATCCACAATACCTTCCTCGGCCAGTTGCGCGCCGAGCACGAGCAGATCCGCGAGGCGCCCTGGAGCATGACCGTGCCGATGCTGGTCCTGGTCGGGCTCGGTTTCCTGACCGGCGCCGCGCCCGGCCTGGCCCTGCGCTGGGTGGCCCAGGCCCAGGCCGCGCTCGGCCTGCCGGTGATGAGCTACACGCTGGGCGGCATCGAGTCGGCGCGCGGCAGCCTCGACATGCTCTGGGTGGTCGGCGTGCTGTTCGCCGGCTTCGGCATCGGCGCCATCCTGTTCTACGGCGTCGGCAACCGTTCCAAGCGCATCCACCAGCTCGACAACTACGCCGGCGGCCATTTCCTCTCGGCCGACGTGCGCTACCACTACAGCGACAACTTCTATGCCGGCCTGATGCACCGCATCGGTCCGCTCTACCGCGGCAGTTTCGTCTGGCTCGAGTCCGCCCTGGCCTCGGCCACCGACCTGACCGCGACCCTCATGCAGGCCTGGTACCGCCAGGCCGTACCGGCCCTGGCGCTGCTCGCCGCCGTGGTGCTCGGCCTGGGTTGGGTGATCTGGCGATGAACACGATCGAACTTCTGACCGAACTCGCGGTGATGCCGCTGGTGGCCTTCGTCATCGGCCTCGCGATGGTGCTGATGATGCGCAAGATCGCGGCCAAGATTCAGCGCCGGGTCGGCCCGCCGCTGCTGCAGCCGCTCTACGACATCGTCAAGCTGTACGCCAAGCAGACCCAGAACTCGCACGGCCTGCTGCACGACATCGGCATCGTCATGGCGGTGGGCGGCTACATCGCGGCCGAGACCATGGTGCCGGTGCCGGGCATGAACGGCATCGCCGACAAGTCCGGCCTCTTGACCCTGGCCTACGTGACCATGATCCCCTCGCTCGGCCTGGCCCTGGGCGTCGGCCAGTGCGCCAACCCGAACGGCTCGATCGGCATCGCCCGGGCGCTGACCGCGATGCTGGCCTACGACGTGCCCTTCGTGATCATCATCTTCGGCGCCGCCTGGGTCTACGGCGGCAACAACATGATCGACATGATCGCCGCCCAGCAGCTCGGCGGCATCGCGACCTGGGGCGTGGCCAGGATGCCGCTCCTGGCCATCGCCGGACTGTTCGCCATGTACGCCATGCTCGGCAAGCAGCCGTTCGAGATCTACGTCGCACCGGCCGAGATCGCCACCGGGCCGATGGTCGAGATGGGCGGCAAGCACCTGGGCGGCCTGTTCGTCATGCAGTGCTTCCAGCTGTTCACCGCCAGCGCGGTCTACGTCTCGATCTTCCTCGGCGGCGGCGAGAACTGGCCGCTGTTCCTGGTCAAGCTGTTCGCCGTCGTCGCCATCCCGATGAGCATGGCCTTCGTCTTCCCGCGCCATCGCACCGAGGACGTGCTGCTCTCGGTCTGGCGCTGGCCGGTGCTGATCGGCCTGGCCGGTGTCTGGCTGGCGATGCACTAGGAGAGATGCCATGAGCGAACTGAATACCATCCCCGTCGTCGCCCTGGAAGCCGAACGCCCGTCCGGCGGCAGCGGCAACCTGCTGGCCCGGGTGTTCGACGAGCTGACCGCGTTCTGCCGTTCGCGCTCGCTGTTCATGCTGCACTACTGCACCGGCTGCGGCGCGATCGAACTGCCGCCTGCCATGACCTCGCGCTTCGACATGGAGCGGCTCGGCATCCAGCCCATGGTCACGCCGCGCCAGGCCGACATCCTGCTGGTCACCGGCTACGTCTCGACCAAGACCCTGAAGCGCATCATCCTCACCTACGAGCAGATGAACTCGCCCAAATACGTGATCGGCATCTGCTCATGCACGGTCAACGGCGGCATGTACTGGCAGAGCTACGCCACCGCCAAAAAATTGAACGACTACCTGCCGGTCGACATGTACATCGCAGGCTGCATGCCGCGCCCGGAGGCGGTGATCCACGGCCTGCAGGAGCTGATGGAAAACATCCGCGCCGGCAAGTCGGACAACTGGAAGAACTACTACCGGCGCTACGACCACTACCTGGGCAACCAGCAGAAGCTGTTCGGCGACAACTGGCAGACGCCGACCGACGTGATCGCCGAGGCGCGCCACTACGAGCTGATGGGGCCGGAAACCCTGGGCGAGCACACCGCCGTCCTGGAACGGCACCAGGTGCCGCTGCAGCCGCTGGAGATGCGGCTCGGCCTGAAGGAAGGGCAGTTCGAGCGATGAAGCTGACCTCCGCCGCACCCGAACGCGTCGCCGCCGGCCTGGACTTCCTGCTCCAGGAGATCGCCGGCCTCAAGACCCATTGGCAGGGCCCGCGCCGGCTGCGCGTCGACCTCGCCGCCGAAACCCTGCCGGCCCTGCTGGAACTGCTCAAGGGCCGCGCCGGCTACGTCCACCTGTCCGCGATCAGCTGCGTCGACTGGCTGGCGCAGGACGAATTCGAACTGGTCTACCACCTCTGGTCGTACGAGATGAAGGTGCTGGTCATGGCCCACATCCGCATCGCCCGCGATCCCGGCGTCTACCTGTCGGTCTACGACCTGTACCGGCCGGCGGCCTTCTTCGAGCGCGACATCCACGAGATGTTCGGCGTCTTCTTCGAGGGCAGCCCGGATATGGGCAAGTTCATCCTCACCGAATGGGACGGCCCGCCGCCGATGCGCAAGGAGTTCGACGGCGAGGCCTGGGTCGTCGACCACTTCGGCTGGCAGGACTACCAGCCCGACTGGCTGAAGGACATCGAGGCCAAGGGCGGCGGCATCACCCGGCGGCCCGAGGAGCTGCGGCACCGGAAGGACGGCGAATGAGGCCGGAGAACTACCAGTCCGTCAATCATCCGCCGAGCAACGAGTTCGAGCTGTTCTTCGGCCCGAACCACCCCGGCATCGAGGGCAACTACGCGCTCAAGGTGCGGGTCCACGGCGACGAAGTCACCGCCGCGCGCGCTGACGGCGGCTACCTGCATCGCGGTTTCGAAAAGCTGATGGAAGGCCGGCTCTGGATCCAGAACATCGCCCTGGTGCCGCGCATCTGCGTGCCCGACCCGGTGCCGATGGAGGTCTGCTACTCCATGGCCGTCGAGAGCCTGGGCGGCCTCGAGGTGCCCGAGCGGGCGCAGTGGATCCGGGTCATGCAGCTCGAGCTGTCGCGCATCGCCGCCCACCTGTTCACCTTCGGCGGCCATGCCGCGACCACCGGCATGTACACGCCGATGTTCTGGGGCATCGCCGACCGCGACCTGATCCTGGACCTGTTCGAGGAACTGTCCGGCGGCCGGGTCTACCACATCTACAACATCCCCGGCGGCGTGCGCCGCGACCTGCCCGAGGGCTTCCTCGGCCGGGTGGACAGGACCCTGGACTACATCGAGTCGCGCCTGCCCGACTACGACAACCTGATGTTCACCAACCAGGTGTTCGTCAAGCGCGCCACCGGGGTCGGCGTCCTGGACCAGCAGGATGCGCTGGAGTGGGGCGTGACCGGTCCCAACCTGCGCGCCTGCGGCCTGGACTTCGACGTCCGCCGCGACGACCCCTACCTGGTCTACGACCGGATCGAGTTCGACGTGCCGGTGGAGGAAGCGGGCGACGCCTGGGCCCGCGCCCTGGTGCGGCGCAGCGAGCTGAAGCAGAGCGTCCGCATCCTGCGCCAGGTGGTCGACCGGCTGGCCGAGGTCGGCGGCCCGATCCGCGCCCCCATCCCCAATCCGTTGGCCTGGAACCTGCCGGCCGGCGACGTTTACACCCGGGTCGAGTCGTCCAAGGGCGAACTGGCCTACTACGTGGTCTCGAACGGCGGCGACAAGCCCTACCGGGTCCACGTCCGCGGGCCGTCCGCCATGCATGCCGTGCAGGTGCTGGAAAACCTGGTCACCGGCGCCCGCATCGAGGACGTCGCCCAGATCATGTTCTCGCTGGACGCCTGTCCGCCGGAGGTCGACCGCTGATGGCCGATATCAAGCACGGCAACCGCGGCAGCCTGCTCAACCCGCTCAAGAGCTTCGCCTTCTTCGGCCGGCCGGCGGTCACCGAGAAGCTGGAGCCGCGTCCGGCCTCGGCCAACTACCGCGGCTTCCACGTCAACGACTGGGCCAAGTGCATCGGCTGCAGCACCTGCCAGAAGGTGTGCGACAACGCCGCCATCACCATGGTCCGCATCCCGGGTCTCGAAGCCGATCCGGTCAAGGGCATCCGCGACGAGCGCCCCGCCATCGACTACGGCCGCTGCTGCTGGTGCGGCCTGTGCGTCGACATCTGCCCGACCGGCTCCCTGGCCCTGTCGCGCGAGTACGTGCACACCTGCACCGACGACCAGCTCTCCAGCTACTTCGTTCTGCCCGATCCGAACGGCATGCACGGCGTGGCCTACGAGCAGGGCTGGGCCAAGAGCGCGGACGCCGACCTGGTCGACCTGGAACGGCAGAAGATGCCCGAGTTGGAAGCGGAGCGGCGGATCGGCAACTTCGACGAGATGGCGCTCGGCTACGACGACCAGCAGGCCCTGCTCGAAGCCTCGCGCTGCGTCCAGTGCGGCATGTGCCACGACGCCTGTCCGACCCACATGCACGCGCCGCAGTACATCCGCGCCATCTGGGAGGGCAAGATGGAGGAGGCGGTGGCCTGGATCTACCAGACCAATCCCTTCTCCCACGTCTGTGGCCGGGTCTGCACCCGGCGCTGCGAGGACGCCTGCTCCATCGGCCACCGCGGCGATCCGATCGCGATCCGGTGGCTGAAGCGCTACGCCATGGACGCCGTGCCGCACGAGCGGGTCAAGCAGATCGCCCTGGCCGGCAAGGTCGACAGCCCGACCGGCAAGCGCGTCGCCATCATCGGCGGCGGCCCGGCCGGCCTGACCGCAGCCTTCGACCTGGCCAAGCTTGGCCATGCCGTGACCGTGTTCGAGGCGATGGCCGAGCCGGGCGGCATGACCCGCTACGGCATCCCGGAATACCGCCTGCCCTACGACCGGCTGGACCGCGACATCGACGTGATCCGCGCCGCCGGCGTCGACATCCGCTGCAACGTGCGGATCGGCCGCGATGTGAGCATGGACCAGCTGCGCGCCGAGCACGACGCCGTCCTGCTCGCCATCGGCCTGCAGGAAGGGCGCCAGACCCGCATCCCCAACTCGGAGCACGAGAAGGTGCTCCGGGCCGTCGACCTGCTGAACAGGATCACCGCCGGCGAGCCGTTCGAAGTGCCGCACTGCGCAGTGGTGATCGGCGGCGGCAACGTCGCCATGGACATCGCCCGCTCCCTGGCCCGGTTGCAGAAGCAGCAATACGGCCATGTCGACGTGGTGGTCACCGCACTGGAAGAGCAGCAGCATTTCCTGGCTGATCCGGTCGAGATCAAGGAGGCCATCGAGGAAGGCATCGTCATCCACGACCAGTGCGGACCGCAGGGCTGCGAGATCGACGCGGGCGGCAAGCTGGTCGGCCTCAAGACCTGGAAGGTGATCTCCATCTTCGACGAGAACAAGCGCTTCGCGCCGCGCTATGATGAAACCGGCGAGGCGATCCTGGCCTGCGACACGGTGGTCGAGGCCATTGGCCAGTTTGCCGACACCTCGCTGCTGGGCGATGCATTGACCGAGGCCCTTGAGTGGAACCGCGGCCGGATCAAGGTCGACGCCGACGGCCGCACCTCGGAGCCCTGGCTGTGGTCGGCAGGAGACTGCGTCAACGGTCCCGACGTGGTGCACGCCGTGGCCGACGGCCACCGTACCGCCGCCAGCATCCACGCGGCCCTGATAGGGAAGGAGGGGACGACATGAACCACGAAGGCGCACCGCACGGCGTCGAGCGCCTGCGCGGCAAGACCACGGTCGAGGAAGTGCTCGAAGTCGCCACCGGCTTCGAGGCTGCGGCGCGCGATTTCTACACCGCCTTGATCCCCCGGGTGAGCAAGCGCATCCGCTATCTGGTCGAGGAATTGGCCGAGGAGGAACAGCGCCACTTCGACCTGTTCGGTGCCCTGGCCCGGCACGAGGAGATGGCGGCCTTCATGAAGGCGGAACTCGATCGGCCGACCACCGACAGCAAGTTCTCCGATTGCCTGCATCTGCCCGAACTGGGCGAACAGCCCGACGACCAGGCCGTGCTGCAGTACGCCATGGGCCGCGAGCACACGGCCATGTTGCACTATGGCGAACTGGCCCGGGGCGCGCCGGTAGGGTCGCTCCGCGACGTGTTCCGCTACCTCGCCAAAGAGGAAACGAAGCACAAGCTGGAGCTGGAAAAGCTCTATTACGAGATCGTCCACCGGGGCGGCGGGGTGTAGCCGCCGGTTCGGACGGGGACAGGCCGGGCGCTGATCAATGCGCCTCGCCAACGGTCAGCGAGCGGCCGTTGTCCTTGGCGCTCAAGCCCAGTATCCACGGCGCGGCCGTCTTCGCCCACTCCTCCGCGGTCGGATAGGCGCTCGCCTGCGAGCCGAAGCAGCTGCGCAGCATGTCGGTGTCAATGACGCCCGGCGAAAGCGGGATGGCCGCCATGCCCTCGGGCAACTCCTGCGCCAGGGCCTTGGTCAGCCCCTCCACGGCCCACTTGGTCGCGCAATAAGGGGCCACTTCCGGATCGGTGCTGCGTCCCCATTCAGAACTGAAATTGACGATCACGCCCTTCCTGCGGGCCGCCATGGCCGGCACGAAGTGGCGGATGACGTTGGCCACGCCCTTGATGTTGACGTCGACCACCGCGTCGAACTCGACGGCCCGGATCTCCCAGAGCGGCGCGTTGTGGTTGATCTGCGCCGCATTGTTCAGTAGCAGGTCGGGTATCAGCCCGGAAGCCAGGCAGGAGCGGGCCCAGGCGGCAACCTGCTGGTCCAGGGTCACGTCGACGATGTCGAAACGGTGCGGGGAGGGATATCGGCTGGCCAGTTCATGGACGGCCTTCACATTCCGGCCGCAACCGTAGACGGTGTGCCCGTACCGGATGAACTCGGTGGCCATGGCCCGTCCCAGGCCTCGGGATACGCCGGTAATGACGATGAGCATGATGGGCCTCCATGGCGTTTGCGACCGTAGCGGATAAGGCAACAAAACCCGATTGCGCTGCCTGAATGCTCTGAATATAGCTGTCCGACCCGGTTGGTAGGCAACCGTAATCGTCGGGATTTTTTTCTGGCCGGCTACTGTCGAAGCAGCAGACAGGGTTTTTCTGTTGAATGGAGAGAGGTTTCCATGACGATTTCCCGCTCGGATTTGCGTACCGCCATCATCGTGAAAACGGTCTGTAGGCTTTATGACGAGACCGGCGATATCACGACGGCGATGAAGATATTGGCCAAGTATGTGCCCTTGTCCGTGATGGATCGCGTGCTGCTTCATCCGCAACAACGCAGACGGGTGTGACGGGGTTTTGGCCAGCCGACCGTCAAGAAGCGGTAGCATGGACCTGCCCCGTAATGATTGCCCATCTGGGTTGGTTAGAGGCGGCCGGCTGTAGGGCGATGCCTCCACGACTGAGGAAACCGGTTTTTTCTGTTTAGGCCAATCGTTCAGAATTCCCTTTCGACCATCAGCCAGGTCGACCAGCTCGGGTGCCAGTTGCCCTGCTGGACGTTGGCTTGTTCCCCGACCGCAAAGAGCCATGGCATCGCGTGATAGGCGATTTGGGGCATGAAGTAGCCCTCGATGCCGCGTTGGCCATTGTCCAGGATCAGTTGATTATCGGCTTCGGCTTCGAGCTGGACGGAGTAGCTGGGATTGTCCAGGTTTTTCCCGAAACTGGTGTTGACGAACCAGCCGCTTGTCACCCCGTTGCCCACATGCTGGGTATACCCGATCTCACCTTCGTTGAAGAAGGGATACCAAAGGTGAGCCCACATTGCCTGTGCCGTGATCGAATTGCCTTCATCGGGCAGCACATCCGGGCGGCGGTCTGCCCAATATTGGCCTTCAAGCTCGAAGGTTAGGAGCGTGGCCTGGCCACGATCGACATTGCAGTCGTGAATGACCCCCGCCTTGATTCCGGCCCCGAAGGGAGAAAGGGCGCTTTGGCCATGCCCAAGAGGCAAGGCCGTGGTATAGGCGGGCAAGTCGATCTCCATGCCGAACCGTTCATTCAGGCGGGCTTCTATCTCGGGGGCGACGGTCAAGGACGAGGGCGACCTTTTGTTGACCTGGGTAAATAGATAGCCAGCGTTTTCAACCCAAGGTTCCTCGATGCCGATGGACTTGGTGATGTAGTCATCGACATCGCAATTCCAGTCTTGGGCCCACACGGCGTGGCTGCTGGTTAGGACACTGGTGGCCAGAATGAATCGTTGTACGTTGGATCGAAGCGGCATGGTGCATGGAGGTGAGTTCGTTATAAACGATAATTATTCTCGTTTACATGGTGTTTTATGTCAATCGGTCGGCGCCATCAGGGCATTAGAATTGGCTATGGACAGGCAAGTCCACGATTGTCCCGAGCGAGGTCGACCAAGGCCTTGGCAGGCGGCTCAAGCAATGACTGCCTCTGCCGGGCCACCGCCAGATCCGATGGCTGAAAATCCATTGCCTGAGCGGATTCGACTAAGGAAACGCTGATGTATTAGCTTTTTTCGCTCCCGCGCGCAGGCGGGAACCCCATTGGCTCAAGGGACCGGATGCCAGCCAGCGCGGGAATGACGAATGAATCAGCGTGTCCTTAGCCGTCAACCTGTGAAGGAAGGCACGGCTTTCCGGCCTTGTCCGCGACGAAGCGCTGGAAATCGGTCAGCGGCATGGGCTTGGCGTACAGAAAGCCCTGGGCGTAGTCGCAGCCGGCCTGGCGCAGCAGGTCGCGCTGCACCTCGGTTTCGACGCCCTCTGCGATCACCTTCAGGCCGAGCTTGTGGGCCATGACGATGACCGCTTCGGCGATGGCCAGATCGCCCGGGTCGGTGGCCAGATCGCGCACGAATGAACGGTCGATCTTGAGATAGTCGATGTCGAATTTCTTGAGGTAGGACATGGCCGAATAGCCGGTGCCGAAGTCGTCGATGCTGACCTGGATGCCGGCGTCGCGGAAGGCGAGCAGGGTGCCGACCACGTTCGGGCTGTCGTCCAGCAGCAGTCCTTCGGTGATCTCGACGGCCAGCACCTCGGGCGGCAGGCCGTGGCGCTTCAGGTAGTCGATCCAGTCGCCACTGATGCCGGCGGTGAACTGCCGGGGCGACATGTTGATGCTGATCTGGATCGGTTCGGGCGGCTGGGCACCGGCCGGGGCGGTCAATCGGTTCGATTGCCACTGGCCGGCGGCGGCCATCGCCTGCCGGAATACCCAGTTGCCGATTTCGCCGATGATGCCGATCTCCTCGGCGATCGGGATGAATTCGGCCGGGCTCACCATGCCGCGCCGGGGATGGTTCCAGCGCAGCAGCGCCTCCGCCTTGACGGTGCGGCCGTCGGTCAGGTCGACGATGGGTTGGTAATGGACCTCGAACTGGCCTTCGGCCACGGCCCGGCGCAGGTCGTTGCCGGTTTCGAGGTGGTGCATGGCGTGGTCCTGCATCGACTGGGAGAAGTAGCAGAAACCGTTGCGGCCGGATGCCTTGGCGGCATACATGGCCTGGTCGGCATAACCGACCAGGGTCTCGATTTCCCGGCTGTCTTCCGGATAGAAGGCGATGCCGATGCTGGCCGAGACGTAGGCCGGCCGGCCGCCCAGGTCGAACGGCGTGGCCAGCGCGTCGAGGATGTCACGGGCGACCAGGCCGGCCGCATCGGTGTCCGCGATGTCCGGCACGATGACGATGAATTCGTCGCCGCCCTGGCGCGAGACCGTGTCGGCGGGGCGCACGGCGGCGCGTAGGCGGTTTGCCGCCTCGACCAGCAAGCGGTCGCCGACGTCGTGGCCGAGGGTGTCGTTCACCGTCTTGAAGCGGTCCAGGTCGATGAACAGCACGGCCAAGCCGGATTCGTTGCGCTCGGCCCGCTTCACTTCTTCGCCCAGCCTGTCGCGGAACAGGCGGCGATTGGGCAGGCCGGTCAAGGCATCGTAGTTCGCCTGCTGCCAGATGGCCTCTTCCATCTGCTTGCGTTCGCTGATGTCGAGGATCACGCCGACCAGTCCGCCGAGCGAACCGTCGGCCTTGTTGAAGGTCGCCTTGTAGAAGACCACGTCGCGCCGCTTGCCGTCGGCATCGGCCACCGAGGCCTCGTAGGTCTGGGCACCGGGGTGGTCGAACAGCATCTGGTCGGCGGCGTGATACTTGTCGGCCAGATCCTTGGGGGAGATGTCGTAGACAGAGCGGCCGATCAGTTTGCTGCGTTCGACGCCGATGTATTGCTCGAACGCGGTATTGCAGCCGAGATAGATCCCCTTTTCGTCCTTGTAGAAGACCGGGCTGGGAATGGTGTCGATCAGCTTGGCGATGAAGCGCAACTGGTCGGCGACTGCCCGTTCCGCAGCGCTGCGTTCCGAGACGTCGAGCAGCATGCCGATGATCGCCGGCTTGCCGGCGAAGCGGGTGCTGACGCCGAACACCTCGACGTCGATCTGGCTGCCGTCCTTGCGCACGCCGCGGAAGGGATAGAAACTGGCCTTGACCTCGCCATGGATGCGGCGGTCGATCTCGCGCTGAGCGATGGCCCGGTCGCCCGGGGCGGTCAGGTCCAATGGCCCCATGCGATCGCACAATGCGTCCTGGCTATAGCCGAACAGCTCGGCAAGACGCTGGTTGACGTAGATGAAGTGGCCGTCCTGGATGACGTAGACGCCGATGAGGGCGTTGCTGAACAGCCCAAGAAGGAGGTCGTCCGCTTCGCGCAGCAGGCTGTCGACGATTGCCTCGGCACGGGTCATGGCCGGCAATCCAAGACAGCAGGGGCCGCCTGTCGCATCACGTGGAATGGCTCCTCAGGGCATTGATTGCCGGAGTATAGCCTTTGACATAGCCAAATCGGTCAGACGTTTTTGCGCCGCGCGGGCTATGCGTTCCAGTCGCGCGGTTGCGGCCGGTGGATCGGGGCAGACGCCTAGTGAGGGCTGTATTCGGCGCGGTTCCTGCCGTTGTGTTTGGCCCGGTAAAGCAGCCTGTCTACCGCGTCGATGAAGTGTTCCGGCCTGTCTTCCGCGGTGGGGACGATGGTATCGACCCCGAGGCTGATGGTCAGTACGTTGCTCACGGTGGAGCTTTCGTGCGGTATCTGCTGCTTGAGGACCAGGCTGCGGCAGCGTTCGGCCACCTTCTCGGCGGCCTTGGCGTCGGTCTCCGGCAGCACCAGCACGAACTCCTCGCCGCCGAAGCGGGCGATGAAGTCGCGCGGCCGGGTGGCGGCCAGGCTCAGCACCTGGCCCACCCGCTTCAGGCAATCGTCGCCCTTGATGTGGCCGTAATGGTCGTTGTATTGCTTGAAGAAATCGATGTCGAGCAGGATGACGGAGAGCGGCTGCTGGCTGCGCCGGGCATTGTTCCATTCGATTTCCAGGGTCGAGTTGAACATGCGCCGGTTGGCCACGCCGGTCAGGCCGTCCTTGTAGGACAGGTCTTCCAGTTCCTTCTGGAGGGAGAGCAGCTTCTCCTCGGTTCGCTTGCGTTCGCTGATGTCGAACATGAAGCCGATCAGCGAATCGACCTCGCCGCTCTCCTTGCGCACCACGTGCACCACGTCGCGGATCCAGACGTAGCCTTCGTCCTTGGTCAGAGCGCGATAGTCGGCCTCGTGGTCGACGCCGGCCTGCGACTGGGCGACGCAGAAGTTGACCACCCGCTCGCGGTCCTCGGGGTGGATGCGGGTCGCCCAGTCCTCCACGGTGATCCAGCTGTCCTGTTTCCAGCCGAGCAGGGGTTCAATCTGCGGGCCGATGTAGGCGAATTTCATGCTCGACCAGTCGATCTTCCAGGGAATGGCCTTGGTCGATTCCAGCAGGGTCTTGTAGACCGCGCTGTCAGGTTCCAGCTCGTTGGTGGTGTCTGTCATCACTGCCTCTCAAAAGGAAAACATCCGGCGACCCTCTTTGTGCCGCCAGTCTTTCTTGTCGGAATCTGCAAACCGCCGAAACTATCGCAAATCGTTGTTGCAACTGCAATAAGCCGATGCCGGGCAGGCGGCCTGGATGGGGTTCATGCCTCCAGGGCGCGTCGATAGAGCTGCATCAGGTTGGCCGGCTCGTCGTAGACGATGCGCTGGCCGGCGCGCAGGTCGCGGCGCATCAGGCGGATCATCTGCTCCAGCACCGCCTCGGGGAAGTCCGCCGCCGGCCGGCCGGTGACCTCGGCCAGCCGGCCGGCGATCACGGCGCCGTCGCTGACCACCGGACAGATCCGGTAGCGGTATTCGCCGCCGACCGTCTCCGGCGCCAGGTCCATGAAGCGCCCCGCTTCCTGGCGGAAGAAGCTGAGCGGCAGCCGGTAGGCGTTGCGGCCCAAGATCGGCAGGTCGTCGGGGACGGCTTCCTCCTCGTCCAGCACCTGCAGGTCGGTCGCCAGCGGCATGAGCTGGTCCAGACGGTAGGCCTGCATGTTGGGATTGCCGACCCGGACCAGGTTGGCGATCAGTTCGCCGAGCGAGGCGTGGCCGATGATCGCCGAGCGCTTGGGCAGCCCGCCCCAGACGCCGTCGGCGCCGTTGAGCAGGGCCTCGATCGCTGAGGCGTTCTCGAAGCCGGCGCCGGCATGTATGTGGACCAGGATCTTGAGCGGCGGTGGCAGGAAGCCGCGGGCGATGGCGATGTAGGCGCCGACCTGGAAGGGCAGGAAGGTGCCGCGGTCGTCCTCGATGCTGACGCCCTCGATGGGCAGTGTGGCGAGCAGTTCCAGGATCGCGCAGACCGCCTCGAAGTTGTCGGCGAAGGCATCGCAGCCGTCGACGATGTTGACGATGACGCGCGGCCGGCCGCCGTGGTCGCCGCGGATGTTCTCGTTCAGCCAGGCGATGCTGGCCGGCAGGCTGCGGAGCAGCGTCTCCAGGTCGTACAGGCCCTGCATGCCCTGTTTGCTGAGATAGATCTCGTGCAGCGTGTTGGGTACGCCATAGTCCTTCAGCTTGAGCTGCGACGGGTTGGGCGTGAAGCGGCCGTCGGGCTGGACGATGCCGATGGCGGTGAAGGCGAAGCAGCCGGTCATGTCGACCCGGTGGTCGTGCAGGTAGATCATGAAATCGTCGTCCACCTCCAGCTCGTCCGGCATGGAGTAGTCGAGCGTGCCGAGCAGGATGTTGCGGAAACCGAATTCGCGGATCCGGGGCAGGATGTCGAGCTTGTTCTGCAGGGTCTGGCCGACCCGCGCACCGACCGGGTTTTCGCGCAGCGAGAGGTCGATCAGATAAGGCTCAATGGTGCGCAACTTGTCGAGTTTTTCCTGTGCTCCGGCCAGGATGGCGCGGGCGCTTTCCAAGGCGGCAGACGGCATTGATGCTCCTCCTCGTGAATGGACCAGGCGAGGGTAGCATCTAATTGCGACGGGTGTGATCGACCGGGCGCAGTCTCTCCGATCCGTCGATATGCGATTGGAATGGGCGAGACCGATCCCGCAACCCCGGTTCGAGCGTCGCCGGGCCGGCGCGACCGGCCTGGGAAGGTTCGCAGCGATCGCCCCGGGTCGATATCCGCCGTTCCAGAGGCCCCGGCGGCATGAGAAAATGCCGCGCCCTTTCCGAGCGCCGCCCGGCAACGCCGATCGCAGGGGCGATCGAGCCGTACCACGGGCCGGCGGTGGCCGAGTAAAACCTTCAGTTCACAAGGAGAATCTGTGATGGCTTCCTTTTTCGACAAGTCCAGGATCGTCGCCGGGCCCGGCTTCAACCGGTGGATGGTGCCGCCGGCCGCGCTCGCGGTGCACCTCTGCATCGGGCAGGCCTACGCCTTCAGCGTGTTCAACGGCCCGCTGTCCAAGGCCATCGGCATCACGACCTCCGCCCCCGACGACTGGAAGCTGACCACGCTGGGCTGGGTCTTCAGCCTGGCCATCGTCTTCCTCGGCCTGTCGGCGGCCCTCGCCGGCAAGTGGCTGGAGAAGGTCGGCCCGCGCGTCACCATGGCGGTGGCGGCGGCCTGCTTCGGCGGCGGCTTCATCGTCTCGGCCATCGGCGTCGCGCTGCACCAGATCTGGCTGCTCTACCTCGGCTACGGCGTGATCGGCGGCATCGGCCTCGGCCTCGGCTACGTCTCGCCGGTCTCGACCCTGATCAAGTGGTTTCCCGACCGGCGCGGCATGGCCACCGGCATGGCCATCATGGGCTTCGGCGGCGGCGCCATGATCGGCGCGCCGCTGTCGGTGTTCCTGATGGACCACTTCAAATCGGCCGGCTCGGTCGGCGTCGCCCAGACCTTCGTCGTCATGGGCGTCCTCTACTTCATCTCGATGATGATCGGCGCGCTGACCATCCGCATCCCGGCGCCGGACTGGAAGCCGGCCGGCTGGACCCCGCCCGCCACCGACAACCGCCTGATCACCAGGAACCACGTCCACATCGACCAGGCCATGAAGACGCCACAGTTCTACCTGATCTGGCTGGTGCTCTGCCTCAACGTCACCGCCGGCATCGGCGTGCTCGGCCAGGCCTCGGTGATGATCCAGGAGATGTTCAAGGGTACCGTCACCGCGGCCGCGGCGGCGGGCTTCGTCGGCCTGTTGAGCCTGTTCAACATGGGCGGCCGCTTCGTCTGGTCCTCGGCCTCCGACTACCTGGGCCGCAAGAACACCTACTTCGTCTTCTTCGCCTTGGGCGCCGTACTCTACGCCAGCGTGCCCTACATGGGCCAGATCGGCAACGTGGCCCTGTTCGTCCTGCTCTACGCGGTGATCATGAGCATGTACGGCGGCGGCTTCGCCACGGTCCCGGCCTACCTGGCCGACATCTTCGGCACCAAGTACGTCGGCGGTATTCACGGCCGGCTGCTCACCGCCTGGTCCACGGCCGGCGTGCTCGGCCCGGTGCTGGTCAACTACCTCCGCGAATACCAGATCGACCACGGCGTGGCCAAGGCCGACGCCTACACCGTCACCATGTACATCATGGCCGGCCTTCTGGTCCTGGGTTTCTTCTGCAACCTGCTCATCCGCGCGGTGCACGAGAAGCACCATATGCGCCATGACGAGCTGGACGACTTCGACGGCGTCTTCCCGCGTGGTGCGGCGGCCCAACCGGCCGGCACCCGCTGACCCGGAACGGATAGGAGAACGAAATGAACCAAGCGAACGAAGGCACCAGCCCCGTGGCCCTGATCGTGTTCTGGCTGTACGTCGGCATTCCCCTGGTCTGGGGCGTCATGTCGACGCTGGAGAAGGCGATGGCGCTGTTCCGCTAAGCGCGGGCAGAAAAAGCAAAGCGGGGGCGGCTGGTGTGGCGCCCCCGTTTTTCATTGGTGCCATGAATGCCGTGTTGATCTGAGTTGATGACTGAAGGCATACGATAGCAAGCATCTGCTTTGCTCAGACAGTGACTTCCGTTTTGGCCTCCCTCCGGTCATCCGTAGCAACGAACCAATTCGTAGGGTGCAATAACCGAAGGGCATTGCACCGAATGTCAATCCAGATCATTCAGCTCATCGTCAGCGGAACCACCTGCCCAATCCGACGGGTAATCCCCGATGGCCACAAGCTTATGAAATGTCGAATAGGGCCACTCGGCCACGCGCCCGACATGGCCGTGTTTCACCGGGTTGAAATGCAGGTAATCCATATGCGCCATGAAATCGGCCTCGTCCCGGATCAAGTGCTCCCAATAACGCCGCTGCCATAGGCCCCGTTCCCCGCGGGCACGACGCACGGCCGAGCGTCGCTCAGTAACCGGCAGCCTTTTCGAGAAGGCCGACTTGATCAAGCGCCAGCGTGTGGCGAAGTCCGCATCGCCAGGCGGCAGTTCGATCAGGCAATGCATGTGATCCGGCAATACCACCCAGCCATGGATGATGAACGGGTGGCGCTGACGGATTTCCCGGACAGCCTCGCGCAACAGTCCGATGTGGCGTACGAGCAGATCATTGCCATGTCGTTGCAAGGCATTGACCGTGAAGAAATAGGTGCCGCCTGGGCGCCAGGCGCGTCGGTAATCGGGCATGGCGGCAATGGTGCCATGATTGCCATTCGGCGCAATGCCCTTCGGTTATTGCGCCCTACGCGGGCTGGAGATATTTAACGAAAGTGGCAGAAGTCCGCAATTTACAGGCCTTCAACGTTTGACATGAGAGGCGCGCCCCGGCTTGCTGGCACATGTCCTCTCGATGGAAGAGTTAGGCCTTGCCTGCGCCAGGAATGGGCTCATGAATTTTTCCGACCACGACGTAATAGGGATGCATTCCGAACGAACCGAATAGATGAACTCTGACGATCAAGACACCCGCCACCTCGAGACAAGAAAGCCAATGGAGATAGTGCGAGACGCCCACATCCCCGTCGGGCGCTGATCCGACAAAGTTAAATACGTCCTGACGTTCGTTGAGGAGCAGGCTCCGAATCTCGGTCGACTCAAAACGATGGATGCCGTATTGCGCGTATGCAAAACAGTAGCCGATCTTGGCCAGGGTCATACAAAAAGCGCCCAGGTCAATCTTGGTACGGAAAGTTACGTCAGGCACGAAAGCGGGCTGTGGCATCTGAAGGCTTACGAACTGCAGCCGAAAAGACTCAATTCCGGTCGATTGATCTTGGCCAGATAAGAAGCCCGGCGGGGGGAGTCGGGCCAACGAAAACCCTTTGGGGTACTGATCCTCTGAGATTTGGATATCGAAACTACCTCCCACTTGGTCGACTATGTCGCCAGTCGCGACACGAGGTAACTCCTTCTTCTTCTTGGAGTGGCGACGCTTCAGCTTTAGCAGCAATCTCGGAACAAGCAAGTCTGCTTGGAGCGCTTGGTTTTCATAGCTTTCGTTGGATATCTTGCGGCAGCGCTCACAAGCCGCAAAACGGATGATCTCGTCGCCATTGAGCGCCAGAGGAATGATGTGTTCTTCTGTAAGCTGCTCTTTAGGATGGGGCGTTCTGCAATAGATGCACAAGCCATCCCCTTCATACCGCCTTCGGCGCATGTATGTCAGTGGTTTCATACGGCGAGGCCTAACTTTGTGTTCGCTGACAAAAATGTCTGACTAGTTTTCGTCTGTCCAATATCGCCGAGCGAATGTCGGTATAAACCACTGGAATTTCCACTATTCCCCCCTTTGTCGGACTAATGTTTTTAACTTGACACATGCTATCAAACGTCAGGTTCTGGTTGCGGAAGCCCCAGACTTACATAACGAACGTCGGCTGTAGGTTGTTGCTGTCCAACGCCAAGGCCGAAACCGGACGCTCACAGAATCAGGAAGGGGCCGCCTGTTGCGGCTGGCGTCTATGGTTACCTGCCGTCCCGCCAAAAAAACAACCCGGCCGTCAGCGCCACCCCAACCACATAAAGCCATAGCGTGTCGGACACGGCATACGGATAGAGCATCAACGATACGCCGAGCCATTTTGCATTCCGCTTCTTTTGCTTCCTGCCGTAGCCGTATGCGGCGATGCCGATCACGCCGAACAGGATCAGGCCGAATAGGTAGGCCGGCGTGGGCAGGGTCAGGCCCAGGGATTGCAGGGTGTTCAGTTGATCCATGTTTCATTCCGCCGTCGTCAGCGCCCGGTTTCCGGCATGGGCATTCACCCATTCGAGTTTCCGGGCGCGGGAAAGTTGCTTGAGCCGGTATTCGGATTTCGCGGCTTCCGATCTGCCGGCGCAGGCCTGGCAAGCGAGCATGCGGACGGGCGGGTTCATGCGGGTGTAGATGGCGCCCTTGCCGGATGCGTGTTTGTCGAAGCGGCGGGCCAGGTTGTTGGTGATGCCGGTGTAGAGCTTGCCGCCCGCGCATTCGAGCACGTAGACGTACCAGGTTTCCGGCGCTGGGCTGGCTTCTTTTTCGGACATGGGTTGCCAATCGAGTCGATCGAGTTTGGGTGTTGTCGGCCGGAAGGCTGGGGGTGGCCGGGTTTCAATCGGGCATCCTACCCTGCGCCGCGTGCATCGCGGAAACGGGATGACTTGATGGCGATGGGCCGAGAAAAATCCTGCTTTATCTCGATGCCAGTCTGCGCGGGAATGACGAATAGATCAGCGTTTCCCAAGGAGGCTAAGATCGCGGTCCGGGCCCGGAGTCCGATCAATGAAAAAGGGAGCCGGAGCTCCCTTTGCCTCTGTTGCCGTTCAGGCGGCCATTTTCTTTTTGCGGCGGGCGGCGAAGCCGAGCAGGCCGATGCCCGAAGCCATGAGGGGCAGGGCGGCGGGCAGCGGGACCGGGCTGGGCGTGAAGGCGAGCTGATCCTGGAAGCAATTGCGGGTGCAGTTGAGGCCGTCGAACAGATAGGTCATCTGGTAGCGGTTCGGCGTCGGCGTGCTCAACGAGGTCAGGAAATTGAACGCCAGATCCGCGATATTCTTGCTCAGGCCGGATACCTTGAACGACGAACCATTGGTAATCGTGTAACTGCTGTTCACCGACGATTCCCCGACCTGGCCGTTGCCGTACAGTATGGCCCAAATGGCAAGCTGGAACGCCGAGGATGAGTCCCGGTTGTCGACCTGGCCGTACGAGTTGTTCGCCAGCCCCCGCAAGGAGTTGATTTGGCTTTGCGTGAAGCCGTCCTTCAGCATGTCGGCTGTCGTGCCGACATTGAAGGTGTAGCTGCTTCCCAGATAGATGTCGTGGTAATAATCGACGCACCAGGAAACCAGCGTCTGGGAAGTGCTCTTGTCCGTGAGCGCATTCCCACCGAGATATGCGTTCTTGGTCGTACTGCCGTTGATGGTGATGTTGTCGTTGGTGTAGTAGCCATAAGCGCCCGCGCTGTCCACGGTGAGATTGACGGTGCTGTTGGCCAGGGCAGGACGGATGGCGAGGGCGAGCGTCGCCAGCAAAAGCCCGCGAGTCAAATTGCTGATCTGCATGTTGAAGGTCCCCATCACAAGCAAATATTGAATGTAGTTTTAGCTAATTATCCGGGTTCTTTATGCTGCTTCCATGGCCCTTTCGGGCTAATCCGCCAAGCCTAGGCCGCTCGTCCGTCGAATGGCCGTTTGCCGGCTGGGGGCGGCGTTTCGGGAGGCATCATGCCCCGTGTTGTGCAGGTCTCCAGGGAAAACCATGTTGTGCTGGTGCCGCCGTTCCCGCGCAGGCGGGAGCGGCGAATCAGCCGGTGCTTGCCTAGCGGTCGGCCCGGGCTTTGACGAAGGCCTCGAACTGATCGGCCGGCAGCGGCCGGCTGTAGTAGTAGCCCTGGATCTCGTCGCAGTGCTGTTCGCTCAGGAAGGCGAGTTGTTCGGCAGTTTCCACGCCTTCGGCGACGGTGCGCAGGTTGAGGATGCGGGCCATCTGCACGATGGCCTGGACGATGGCCAGGTCATCCGGGTCGCTGGCCAGATCGCGGATGAAGGACTGGTCGATCTTGAGCCGGTCGACCTTGAACTTCTTCAGGTAGGAGAGGCTGGAATAGCCGGTGCCGAAATCGTCGATGGCCAGCTTGATGCCCAGCGCCTTCAGGCGCTTGACCAGGGCGAGCATGGTATCCATGTCTTCCAGCAGGACCGATTCGGTGAGTTCGATCTCCAGGTGTTGCGGGTCCAGGCCGCTGGCGTCGAGTGCGGAGCGGATCGACCGCTCGACGTCGCCGCGCCGGAACTGCACGGCCGACATGTTGACGCCGACCACCATGGGCGGCAGGCCGGCCCTCTGCCAGGCTACCGCCTGGCGGCAGGCCTCGTGCAGCACCCACTCGCCGATCTCTACGATCAGCCCGGTCTGTTCGGCGATGGCGATGAAGCGGCCGGGCTGGACCAGGCCCTCGCTCGGGTGGTTCCAGCGGATCAGTGCTTCGGCGCCGCTCAGGCGGCCGCTGGCGGAGTCGATCTGCGGCTGGTAATGCAGGACGAACTGGTTCTGCTTCACCGCTTGGCGCAGGCCGTGGGCGATGTGCAGGTGCTCCAGACTGTCGGTGTTGAGCCGTTCGGTGAAGTAGCGGTAGGTGTTCCGGCCGGCTTCCTTGGCGTGGTACATGGCCTTGTCGGCCCGTTTAAGCAGGGTCTCGAAATCTTGGCCGTCGTCGGGGTAGACCGCGATGCCGATCGAGCCGGACAGGGACAGGGTCCGGCCGTCCAGTTCGATGGGCTTGGACACCTCTTCCAGTAGATTGAGCACGACCGCGCTGACGGCGTCGGTATCCGGCACATCGGCCAGGGCGAGCAGGAATTCGTCGCCGCCCAGCCGGCTCAGGCTGTCGGTTTCATTAACGCACTCCTTCAACCGGTTGGCGACGATGCGCAGCAGGGCGTCGCCGGCGGCGTGGCCGAGCGAGTCGTTGAGCAGCTTGAAGTTGTCGAGGTCGATGTTGAGCAGGGCGGCCTTGCCGTGGTTGCGCGCCGCGAAGGCGATGGCGTTTTCCAGCCGGTCCTGGAACAGCATGCGGTTGGGCAGGCCGGTCAGGGGGTCGTGCGAGGACAGGTACTGGATGCGCTCCTCGGCCGATTTGCGCTCGCTGATGTCGCTGAAGATGCCGATGTAATGGGTCGTGTGTCCGTTCTCATCGTTCACCGCGGCGACGCTCAGCCACTCGGGGAAGACTTCGCCGTTCTTGCGCCGGTTCCAGATCTCGCCGCGCCAGTGGCCGAAGGTCCGGATGCTCTGCCACATGGCCTCGTAGAACTGGCTGTTGTGGTGGCCGGAGGCGAAATGGGCGGGGGTCAGGCCGATGACTTCCTCCTGCGTGTAGCCCATCACCTTGGAAAAGGCCGGATTGACCGAGAGGATGCGCTGCTCGGCGTCGGTGATGACGAAGCCTTCCTCGCTGCCTTCGAACGCCTTCACGAACAGGCGCAGCGATTCCTGCGCCTTGCTGCGGCTGAGCACGATGCCGACGATCGAGGCGCCGATCTCGAGCAGCTTGCGGTGGAACGGGCTGGGCGAGCGGTGTTCGAAGCTGGACAGGGCGAAGGTGCCGACCACCTTGTCGCCGGAGTGGATCGGCATCGACCAGCAGGCGCACAGGTTGAAGTTGACGGCCAGTTGGCGCAGGTCCTGCCAGCGCGGGTCGGTGAAGGTGTTGCTGACGAACTGCGGCTCCTTGCGGAAGATGACGTTGCCGCAGGAGCCGGCGCCGGGACCGGGGTGCAGGCCGTTGAGCTGGGCGATGCCTTCGGGCGGGACGCTGGGCGCGGCGTAGACGTTGAGATGCTGGAATGTTTCGTCCATCAGCATGACCGTGCCGATGGAATTGGGCAGGAGTTGTTCCTCGAGCCGGCAGACCTGGTTGATGATGTCCATGGGGTCGGCGCCGTAGGCGACCGACTCGAGTATGGCCTGCTGCAGATGCAGGATCTGTTCCTGTTCTTCGCGCGTCAGTGCGCTGTATTCGACCCGGGTGCCCTGTTCGTCTGCACTGTCCAAGGTCGTTTTTTCCTGAGGTTCACTCATCTCGAAATCCAGCCGATACGGCATCGGTTACCGCAAAAAAGTTCAGCGGTGAAAAAGGGCTATGCGTAAATCATAGAGGTAACGGTGGGATGGCAACAAGCGCGGTTTACCCGCGTCGTAATCCCGGTACCGACAGCCGCCGCTGGTGTCCCCTACGGGTGCGGGCTCGTGCCGTTGATGGTAGCCCGTTTCCGCGTCGGACGGGCCTGGTACATCCATACTTTTGCGTATTTTAACCCCATTTCCGCCAAAGTTTATTCGTCCTGTTCCAGGCCGCCATGGGCCGGGGGAGCAGGCCGATACGGTGCAGCGTGCACCCGTGTAGTGCATCTTTCCGGCCGGAAGGCCCCGAATCTCCAGCAATGACGGCCTCCGGTCAATGGCATGGGGATTGCTACATTAGCAATCGACTGACATCAATCTATGGACAACGGCGTCCATCTCCTTATGCGGGAGATGGACGTTTTTTTTTGCTTACGCGAAAGGAAATCGACATGGCGCTCATGACCCCCGATACACGTTCGAAGCTGGTTCTCGTGGGCAACGGCATGGCCGGCGTGCGGGCCCTGGAGGAACTGCTCAAGCTGGCCCCCGACCTGTACGACATCACCGTTTTCGGCGAGGAGCCGCATCCCAACTACAACCGCATCCTGCTGTCGCCGGTCCTGGCCGGCGAGCAGACGGTCGATGAAATCGTCCTCAACCGCCCGGACTGGTATGCCGAGCACGGCATCGCCCTGCACATGGGCAAGAAGGTGGTGCGGATCGACCGCAGCCGGCGTTTCGTCGAGGCGGAGGACGGCACCCGCGCCGGCTACGACCGGCTGCTCATCGCCACCGGTTCCAGGCCGTTCATGCTGCCGGTGCCGGGCGCGCAGCTGCCGGGCGTGGTCGGCTTCCGCGACATCGCCGATGTCGGGACCATGCTCGAGGCCGCTGCGGACTACCAGCATGCCGTGGTCATCGGCGGCGGCCTGCTCGGCCTGGAGGCCGCCAACGGCCTGATGAAGCGGGGCATGGCGGTAACGGTGGTCCATCTCGGGACCTGGCTGATGGAGCGCCAGCTCGACGAGCCGGCGGCCCGGCTGATGCAGAAGAACCTCGAGGCCAAGGGCATGAAATTCCTGCTGCAGCGGCAGACCGCCGAACTGGTGGCCGGCGCGGGCGGCCGGGTCGCCGCGGTCCGCTTCAAGGACGGCGACAGCATTCCGGCCGACCTCGTGGTCATGGCCGCCGGCATCCGGCCCAACACCGCGCTGGCCGAGTCGTCCGGCCTGCATTGCGAGCGCGGCATCGTGGTCGGCGACACCCTGCAGACGGTGACCGATCCGCGCGTCTATGCCCTGGGCGAATGCGCCAATCACCGCGGCATCGCCTACGGCCTGGTCGCGCCCCTGTTCGAGCAGGCCAAGGTGTGCGCCAACCATCTGGCCGAACTGGGCTACGGCCGCTACACCGGTTCGTTGACCTCGACCAAGCTCAAGGTGACCGGCATCGAGCTGTTCTCGGCCGGCGACTTCATGGGCGGCGAGGAGGCCGACACGATCACCTACGCCGACCCCATCGCCGGCATCTACAAGAAGCTGGTGCTGAAGGACGACCGGCTGGTCGGCGCCTGCCTGTACGGTGACACGGTGGACGGCAGCTGGTACTTCCAGTTGCTGCGCGAGGGGCGCAAGCTGACCGACCTGCGCGACCACCTGATGTTCGGCCAGGACCATTGCGGCAACCTCGGCCACCAGGGCCAGAACCGCGCCGCGGCGATGTCTGACACGGCCGAGGTGTGCGGCTGCAACGGCGTCTGCAAGGGCGACATCGTCAAGGCGATCAAGAGCCACGGCCTGTTCACCGTGGAGGACGTGCGCAAGTTCACCAAGGCCTCGGCCTCCTGCGGCTCCTGCACCGGGCTAGTGGAGCAGATCCTGATGGCGACCGTGGGCGGCGACTATTCGGCGACGCCCAAGGAAAAGCCCATGTGCGGCTGTACCGACCACACCCATCTCGAGGTGCGTGCCGCAATCCGCGACCAGCACCTGACCGGCATTCCCGAGACCATGGCCTTCCTGGAATGGCGCACGCCGAACGGCTGCCCGACCTGCCGGCCGGCGCTCAACTACTACCTGATCTCGACCTGGCCGGGCGAGGCGGTCGACGATCCGCAGTCCCGCTTCATCAACGAGCGCGCCCACGCCAACATCCAGAAGGACGGCACCTTCTCGGTGGTGCCCCGGATGTGGGGCGGCATCACCACGCCGGCCGAGCTGAAGAAGATCGCCGTGGTGGCCGAGAAGTACGCCATCCCGACCGTGAAGGTGACCGGCGGCCAGCGCATCGACCTGCTCGGCGTCAAGAAGGCCGACCTGCCGGCCATCTGGCGCGACCTCGACATGCCCTCCGGCCACGCCTACGGCAAGGCCATGCGCACGGTGAAGACCTGCGTCGGCTCGGAGTGGTGCCGGTTCGGCACCCAGGCCTCGATGGAGATGGGCATCAAGCTGGAGAAGGCGCTCTACAAGATGTGGGCGCCGCACAAGGTCAAGCTGGCGGTGTCCGGCTGCCCGCGCAACTGCGCCGAGGTGGCGATCAAGGACGTCGGCATCATCGGCGTCGACTCCGGCTGGGAGATCTACGTCGCCGGCAACGGCGGCATCAAGACCGAGGTGGCCCAGTTCCTGGTCAAGGTCAAATCGCCCGAGGAGGTCCTGGAGTATTCCGGCGCCTTCCTTCAGCTCTACCGCGAGGAGGCCATCTACCTGGAGCGCACAGTCCACTACGTCGCACGGGTCGGGCTCGATTACGTGAAGCGGAAGGTGCTGGAGGACGCGGCCGGCCGGCGCGAACTGTACGAGCGCCTGCTGTTCGCCCTGCAGATCGAGCAGGACCCCTGGCTGGAACGCGTCAACGGCAAGCAGGCGCACGAGTTCACGCCGCTCCTGGCCGCCGCCGGCATGGCGCTGGTCTGATATCCCCGCACATAAGAGGAGAACCAACATGTCCAACTGGATACTCGTCGGCAGCCTGTCCGACATCCCCGCCCAGGGCACCCGCGTGGTCGAGCATGGCGGCCGGCGCGTGGCCCTGTTCCGCACCGCCGAGGACGAGGTCTATGCCCTGGTCGACCGCTGTCCGCACAAGGGCGGCCAGCTCTCGCAGGGCATGGTCTGCGGCAGGCGGGTGACCTGCCCGCTGCACAACTGGAGCATCGAGCTGGCCAGCGGCCAGGCCGTCGCGCCCGACGTCGGCCAGGCCGAGGGACTGCCGGTCAGGGTCGAGGCCGGCGCCGTCTACCTCGAAGCCGCGTGAACGAAGGCGCGCTCAAGATCCTGGTGGTCGGCCAGTCGAAGCGCCGGCTGGACGACTTGCTGGCGGCGATGTCGCACGACATGCCCCAGCATTGTTTCGTCGGCCGGCTCGACCGCGCCATCGATCTGCCGCGCTGGGTCGAGGAGCTCCAGCCGGACAGCATCATCATGGACATCGATTCGCCCAGCCGGGACACCCTGGAACAGGTCTGCCTGATGAGCGAATCCAGTCCCCGGCCGATCGTCATGTTCAGCCAGGACGATTCGTCCGAGGCCATGCGCTCGGCCGTGGCGGCGGGCGTCGCCTGCTATGTGGTCGACGGCCTGCGCGCGGAGCGCATTCGGCCGCTGCTGCAGCTGGCCCAGGTCCGCTTCGAGGCCTGGCAGGGCATGCACACCGACATGCTGCGCGCCCGCCAGGAATTGCAGGAACACAAGCTGGTCGAGCAGGCCAAGCGCCATCTGATGAGGACCGGGAATCTGTCGGAAGAGGCGGCCTACCAGAGCCTGCGCCGCGAAGCGATGGCGAGCCGGGTGCGGATCACGGAAGTCGCCAGGCGGGTGCTGGAGGCAGCCTGAGGCCAAACCGCGCCGCGGCACCATGCTCATCTGGTGCGCGGTGCCCCAGCCTGGGGCGGTTTAAACGGTGCGGTTGGCTTTAGGTGTTTCATAAGTTATTGTATTTAAATGTTTTGAGTGTTGGCATGGGCTTTGCTGATACTGGTTTGCCGGCGCAAAGGTGCGTCGGCAAAATCCTCCTCACATGCAGTCAATTTGGACAACGGCGTCCCACCCTCACCAGGGTCGGGCGCCGTTTTTTTTTGGAGCAACGAAGATGGAAAATCAGGTTTCGCCCGACGCACCCGTTATCGATGCCGGCAAGCGGGATTTCATGAAAAAGACCGCCACCCTTTCCGCCGCCGCCGCGCTCATGACCCTGGTCCCGCCCGGCATCCGCAACGCCGCCTGGGCGGGCGGTTCGGAGCGTCTGGAAAAGACCGCCCTGACGTTGGGCATCATCCCCCTGACCGATTGCGCGCCCATCGTCGTGGCTTACGAAAAGGGCTTCTTCAAGAAGTACGGCCTCGACGTCAGCGTCTCCAAGGAAGCGTCCTGGGCCAACATCCGCGACAAGGTTTCCATCGGCGCGCTGGACGGCGCCCACATGCTGGCCGGCATGCCGATCGCCGCCACGCTGGGCGTGGGCGCGCTGCCCAAGCCGACGGTGACCGCGTTCAGCATGGACCTGAACGGCAACGGCATCACCGTCTCGAACGAACTGTACGAGCGGATGATGCAGGCCGATCCCGAGGCCATGAAGCATCGCCCGACGACCGCCGTGGCGCTGAAGAAGGTCATCGACGCCGACAAGAAGGCGGGCCGCGAGCCCATGACCTTCGCCCAGGTGTTCCCGGTCTCCACCCACAACTACCAGATCCGCTACTGGATGGCCTCGGCCGGCATCGACCCGGACCAGGACGTCCGCCTGATCGTCATCCCGCCGCCCCAGATGGTGGCCAACCTGCAGTCCCGCAACATCGTCGGCTACTGCGTCGGCGAGCCCTGGAACCAGCGCGCCGTCGAGCTGGGCATCGGCAAGTCCGTCGTCACCAGCTACGAACTCTGGAACAACAATCCGGAGAAGGTGTTCGGGGTCAACCTGGCCTGGGCGGACAAGTATCCGAACACCCACAAGGCCGTCGTGAAGGCCTTGATCGAGGCCGCGGAATGGGCCGACAGGGCGGAGAACCGCAAGGAGGTGGTGCGCATCATCGCGGCCAAGTCCTACGTCAACGCCCCGGTCGAGGTGGTCGACAACTCGATGACCGGCACCTGGCGCTACAGCAAGGACGAAGCCCCGGCCCGGCTGCCCGACTTCAACGTGTTCCAGCGCTATGCCGCCAACTTCCCCTGGCAGTCGCATGCGGTCTGGTTCATCACCCAGATGTATCGCTGGGGCCAGTTGGACAAGCCGCTCGATATCCGGAAGGCCGCGGCGTCGATCTATCTGCCCGGCCTGTACCGCGAGGCGGCCAAGGAAGTCGGCGTCGCCGCGCCCACCATCGACTGGAAGACGGAGGGCCACCACAAGGCGCCCTGGCTGCTGAAGCAGGCCACCGCCCCGATCCCGATGGGGCCGGACCTGTTCTTCGACGGCATGACCTACGACCCCAATCACCTGATGGCATACCTGAAGGGCTTCAAGGTCGCCAACTACAAGGTCGACCTGCACAAGCTGGCGCAGTTGAACAAATAGACCGGGCCGCCCCCCGCCCGCCGAGCGGGGAACCCATCCAGAAAGGAACATCCATGAGCGCGCAAATCCTTCCCCTGAACGCGGTGCCGGCCGATACGCCGGACGCCGACGGCAGCGAGGCGACCATCCTGAAACTGCCGGAAACCGAGGCCGGCCCCGCACCCGCCACGCCGGCGGTCGCGCCTCGTCCGGTGCCGTTGCTGCAGGACCGGGTGCGGCGGGAAAAGACGGCCGCCATCTTGAAGAGCATCCTGCTGCCGCTGCTCACCTTCGCCGTCATCCTCGCGGCCTGGATCTACATCCATGACCATGTCGCGCACGGCTTCCCGACTCCCGGCCAGACCTGGGACCACGCCAAGGACGTGCTGGCCCATCCGTTCTACGACAACGGTCCCAACGACATGGGCATCGGCTGGCAGCTGCTGTACTCGCTGGGCCGGGTCGGCGCCGGCTTCGGCCTGGCCGCGCTGGTTGGCATCCCGCTCGGCTTCATGATGGGCATGAGCGACGGCGTGCGCATGGCCTTCACGCCGCTGATCCAGATCCTCAAGCCGGTTTCGCCGCTGGCCTGGCTGCCGATCGGCCTGATGTTGTTCAAGGCGGTCGACCCGTCGGCGATCTTCGTCATCTTCATCACCTGCATCTGGCCGATGATCATCAACACCGCGGCCGGCGTGAAGGCCATCCCGCAGGACTACATGAACGTCGCCGCGGTGCTGAAGCTGGGCAAGCTGGAACTGGTCCGGCGGGTGCTCTTCCCGGCCACCTTGCCCTACGTGGTGACCGGCATGCGCCTGTCGCTGGGCATCGCCTGGATGGTGATCGTCGCGGCCGAGATGCTGACCGGCGGCGTCGGCATCGGCTTCTGGGTCTGGGACGAATGGAACAACCTGAACGTCTCTTCCATCATCATCGCCATCGGCGTGATCGGCGGCGTCGGCATCGTCCTCGATCTGCTGATGGGCTTCGTCCAGCAGCGTCTCGACTACAGCAAGCATTGAGCGGAGAACCAACATGACCAGCTATCTCGACCTGCAACACATCGACATGACCTTCGCCACGCCCAAGGGCGACTTCAACGCCCTGCGCGACGTCAACCTGGCCGTGCGGCAAGGCGAGTTCATCGCCCTCATCGGCCACTCGGGCTGCGGCAAGTCGACGGTGCTCAACGTCGTCGCCGGCCTGCTCGACGCCACCTCGGGCGTGGCCCTGCTGAAGAACCGGGAGATCAGCGGCCCCGGCCCCAACCGCGCCGTGGTGTTTCAGAACCACTCCCTGCTGCCCTGGCTGACCGTGTACGAGAACGTCAAGCTGGCGGTGGACAAGGTGATGGCCGACAAGCCCAAGGCGGAACGGCGCGACTGGGTGATGCACAACCTCAAGCTGGTCCACATGGAGCACGCCGCCGACAAGCGGCCGGGCGAGATCTCGGGCGGCATGAAGCAGCGCGTCGGCATCGCCCGCGCCCTGGCCATGCGGCCCGACGTGCTGCTGATGGACGAGCCGTTCGGCGCCCTGGACGCCCTGACCCGGGCCCATCTGCAGGACTCGGTGATGGAGATCCAGGCCGAGCTCGACAACACCGTGTTGATGATCACCCACGACGTCGACGAGGCCGTGCTGCTGTCCGACCGCATCGTCATGATGACCAACGGCCCGTCGGCCACCATCGGCGAGATCCTGGCCGTCGACCTGCCCCGGCCGCGCGACCGCCTGAAGCTGGCCGGAGATCCGCATTACCATCACCTGCGTGGCCGGGTGCTGGAATTCCTCTATCAGAAGCACCAGAAGACGGCGGCCTGACCATGCCCGAAGTGCGCTCCACCTGCCCCTACTGCGGCGTCGGCTGCGGCGTGCTGATCGAGACCGACGGCGCCCGCATCGTCGGCGTGCGCGGCGATCCCGAGCACCCGGCCAACCAGGGCCGGCTGTGCGCCAAGGGCAGCACGCTGCACCTGAGCGCCGGCAACGAAGGCCGGCTGCTGTACCCGGAGCTGCGCGCCGACAAGAGCGCGCCCAGGCAGCGGCTGGACTGGGACGCCGCGCTCGATCATGCCGCCGGCCGCTTCGCCGGGATCGTCGCCGAGCACGGTCCCGACGCGGTCGGCTTCTATCTGTCCGGCCAGCTGCTGACCGAGGACTACTACGTCTTCAACAAGCTGGCCAAGGGTCTGATCGGCACCAACAACTGCGACACCAACTCGCGCCTCTGCATGTCCAGCGCCGTGTCCGGCTACAAGGCCACGCTGGGCGCCGACGCGCCGCCCTGCAATTACCAGGACATCGACCAGGCCGCGACCCTGTTCGTCGCCGGCTCCAACACCGCCTACGCCCACCCCGTGCTGTATCGGCGCATCGAGGCGGCGCGCGGGCGCAACCCGGGGCAGCGGCTGATCGTGGTCGATCCGCGCCTCACCGACACCGCGCGCGACGCCGATCTGCACCTGGCCATCCTGCCCGGCACCGACGTCGCCCTGTTCAACGGCATGCTGCACGTCATGCTCTGGGACGGCCTGGTCGACGGCGGCTACATCGCCGCCCACACCGAGGGCTTCGAGGCGCTGCGGGACCGGGTCCGGGCCTATACACCCGAGCGGGTGGCCGGCCTGTGTGGCATCCGCGAGGACGACCTGGTCACCGCCGCGCGCTGGTTCGCCGCCGGGCCCACCCTGTCGCTCTATTGCCAGGGCCTCAACCAGTCCAGCCACGGCACCGACAAGAACGCCGCCCTGATCAACCTGCACCTCGCCACCGGCCAGATCGGCAAGCCGGGCGCGGGGCCGTTCTCGCTCACCGGCCAGCCCAACGCGATGGGCGGGCGCGAGGTCGGCGGCCTGGCCAATCTGCTCCCGGCCCACCGCGATCTGGCCGATCCGGAACACCGCGCCGAGGTGGCCCGGCAGTGGGGCGTGGCGGAGGTGCCGGAAAGGCCGGGCCTGTCCGCGCTGGAATTGTTCGAGGCGGCCCGGGCGGGCCGCCTCAAGGCGCTGTGGATCGTCTGCACCAACCCGGCCCATTCGCTGCCCGACCAGACGGCCGTGCGCGAGGCGCTGGAACGGTGCGAATTCGTGGTGGTGCAGGAGTGCCATGCCGGCAGCGAGACCGTGCCCTACGCCGACCTGCTGCTGCCGGCCAGCACCTGGGGCGAGAAGGATGGCACGGTGACCAATTCCGAACGCCGCATCTCGCGCCAGCGCGGCGCCCTCGCTCCGCCCGGCGAAGCCCGCCACGACTGGCGGATTGGTGTGGATTTTGCACGGAGGCTGGAGAGCTTGCTCCCCTCCCCCTCCGGGGGAGGGGAGGGGGGAGAGGGAAACCGGGTTGCCTTGGCGAGCGTTGCTCCCTCACCCCTGCCCCTCTCCCCGCGG
This sequence comes from Parasulfuritortus sp., assembly GCA_036391875.1. Taxonomy (GTDB): domain Bacteria; phylum Pseudomonadota; class Gammaproteobacteria; order Burkholderiales; family Thiobacillaceae; genus Parasulfuritortus. Next base: position 95,036 of record DASVZA010000003.1, on the reverse strand, counting down.
GAGAGGGGTTCTCTCTTCCCCTACGAAAGCGCCGAGTCGGTCTGGAACGAACATCGCGAGACGACCCGCGGCCGCGACCTCGACATCACCGGCCTGTCCTATGCCGCGCTCGACCGGCTCGGCCCCCAGCAGTGGCCCATGCCCGAGGGGGCGGCGGCCGGCCGCGCCCGCCTGTACGAGGATGGCCGTTTCGCCACGGCCAGCGGCCGGGCGCGCTTCCATGCCGCCGACTACCTGCCGCCGGCGGAGTCGGTCAACCCGCGCTTCCCGCTCGTCCTGAACACCGGCCGGCTGCGCGACCACTGGCACACCCTGACCCGGACCGGACGGGTGGCCCGGCTCTGGAACCATGTCGAGGAGCCCTGCATCGGCCTCAATCCGGCCGACCTGGAGCGGCGCGGAATCCGCCCCGGCAGCCTGGTCAAGGTCTCGTCCCGGCGCGGCCAGCAGATCCTGAAGTGCCAGGCCGATGCCGACGTCCGCCCGGGTCAGGTCTGGCTGCCCATGCATTGGGGCGCGGCCGTTGTGACCGGGTTGGGCGTGAACGCGCTGACCAGCCCCGAACGGGACCCCGTGTCGCGCCAGCCGGAGTTGAAGTACGCCGCCGTCCAGGTCGCGCCCTGGAGCGCCGGCCATGGTCTTTGGCTGCTGGTGCGCGGCGGCCTCGAACTGGCCGAACGGCTGCGGCCTTTCCTGAGCCGTTTCACCTGGGCCAGCCTGACCCTGTCCGGGCGCGACGTTCCGGTGCTCGCCCTGCATGCCGTCAATGAAAGTCCCATTCCGGAGGAATGGCTGGCCGAGCTCGACCGGCTGGCCGGGCTCGACGATCCGCTGACCACCCTGAGCTACCGGGATCCGCGCCGGGCCATCTCGAAGAAGGCCCGGCTGGAAGCGGGGCGCATGGTGGGCGTGCGTCTGACCGGCGAGACAGCCGCGCAGGACTGGCTGAAGGAACTGATCCTGACCGGGGCCGACGCCGGGGCGCAGCGGCCCTGGCTGCTGTCGCCGCTGGTCAGCCCGCCGCAAGGTTGCGGCGAACCTCGCCAGGTGGTGTGCAACTGCCTGAACGTGGCCGAGGCCGAGATCGATGCCGCGATCGCCGAGGGGGCCGATCTGGCCGGGCTGCAGGCGCGTCTCAAGTGCGGTACCGAATGCGGCTCCTGCCTGCCGGAACTGAAACGCCGGCTGCTCGACGCGCGCCGGCGGTCCGTCCAGGCTCAGCCGGCCGGCTCGTAAAACCGGATCGCGTTGCGGCCGGCATCCTTGGCCAGGTACATCGCGGTGTCGGCCCAGCGCAGGATATCGCCCTGGTTCTCCTCGTGGTCGAGGAATGGCACGACGCCCAGGCTCGCCGTGCAGGTGTGCTCGATGACTGTGTCGGCGCCGTCTTCGTGCTTGATGGTCAGCTTGAAGGGCGACATCAGTTGGCTGCGGATTTTTTCCGCGACCTGCCCGGCCTGGATGGCCGATTCGGCCCGGTCGATATCGAGATCGTTCAGGATGATGACGAATTCGTCGCCGCCGAAGCGGGCCACTGTGTCGATCTCCCGCACGCAATTCTTCAGGCGGCCGGCGACCGCGATCAGCAGCAGATCGCCGGCCGTGTGGCCATACTGGTCGTTGAGCGGCTTGAAGTTGTCCAGGTCGAGGAAGATCAGGGCGCCGTAGAGGCCGCTCCGCTTCGAGGCGGCCATGGCCTGGCCGATGCGGTCGTTGAGCAGGCGGCGGTTGGGCAGCTTGGTGAGCGGATCGAAGAAGGCGAGCTGGCGCACTTCCTCCTCCATCCGCTTGCGGCCGGTGATGTCGGTGAAACTGACCACGACGCCGACCACCTCGCCGTTGCGGTACATCGGGTGGGAGCGGTATTCGACTGGAAAGCTGCTGCCGTCGGCGCGCCAATGGACTTCGTCGTCGATGTGGGTGGCCAGGCCTTCCTGGGTCGACAGCCGGACGTGGCAGTTCTCCTGGGGGTAGGGGCGGCCGTCGGGGTAGGTGTGATGGATCAGGTTGTGGATCACCTTGCCGACCAGGTCCTCCTCCCGTTCGTAGCCGAGCAGGCGCAGGCAGGAACGGTTGACGAAGGTGCAGATGCCTTTGGTGTCGGCGCCGTAGATGCCCTCCGAGGCGGAGTCCAGGATCAGGCGCAGCCGCTCCTGGCTGGCCCGCAGGCTTTCCTCGGCCGCCTTGGTCTGGGCGATGGCGGCCTCGCGCTCGAAGCGTTGTTCCAGAGCCTTCTTGGTCAAGGCCGACGATTTCCGGGCGGCGATCAGCAAGAGGGTGAAGTAGATCACGACGCCGACGAAAAAGGGGAGCTTGACGCCGGCGTTCAGAAACGGCGTGCGGGTGCCGATGAAAAGGCTCAGGGCGACGAAGATCGGTGCGATGAATCCGATGTAGACCGGCAGCACCACACTCATCGAACTGACCGTGATGCCCAGGACGCCGGCCAGCGCGGCCAGCTTGAACATGAACAGGAAATCCAGCTTGCCGGTGTCGAACAGGAACAGCATCGCCCCCCAGCCGAGTCCGTATGCGGTCGTCGCGAAGATGCGCATATTGCGCCAATGCATCAAGTTGCGCCGGTCGAGGCAGTCGTCCAGATCCATTCTGGAGATGCCGATGCGGATCGCCAGGATGACGGACATGTAGACGATCCAGCTCACCGAGTTGGCGACGGGCTGCTGGCTCCAGTGTATCCAGACGGTGGTCAGGATGGCGGGCAGCGCCACCGCTGCGGAAACCTGTTCCCGCTGGGATAGCTCATTGAGTTGGGCGATCGTCAGACGATCAGAATCGTCGAGCTGCGGGCAAGTGTTCATAAGTATTGGAGGCAGTGGTTATCCAATGCGTCTGCCGGGGACAGTCGGCCGACGGCACCGCCATATCGTTTTCTCCCTAGGATCATAGCTCACTGCCGCGGATTGCCATATTTGCCGGGCGAAAGGGCTTGCGGGACGGACGGACGGTCTTGGGCGCGGGCCGGCCGCAGCGGGAACGGCAGGGCGGGTCGACCGACGGCATGAGCGCCGTGGCGGTCCGGCGCACTCAGAACGTCGTGCACTGCACTGCGCCGGGCGGGCCGAAGCAGTGGGTCGTGATCGGATAGTTGTATTGATAGGAGTCACGCGCATCCAGGCGCAGGATGCAATCGCGCCAGGGGTCGGTATCCTTCTTGTAGCCGAGCTTTACACAGGCCGGGCCGTAGACCGCGATCATCTCGTCGGCCTGTTGCTGCATCTGGGCCGCCCGTTCGGCCGTCGTCGCGCAACCGGCCAGAAGCGCGCCGGCAATCAGGATCATGAGGATACGCATCATGGCCTCCTTGGAATGGGGTTGGTTCAACAGGCGCCGGAATGGCGGTAGAGGCCGTCCGGCCAACTGTCTGTGACGCAATCGAAAGACGGTAATACTCGTCCGTCAAACTGACGGCCGGCCGATCTGAACCTGCGATTCCATGTATCCATAATCGGACGGGGAGAGGCAAAGTTCAATGAAGAATTGCGGGTGGCGCACCTATGGATACGGTTGCCTATCCGCGCCTGTCCAATCGTGTCCGGGCCGCGTTGATCGGCTCGGCGCTGATCCCCATGGCCATTTTCGCCGGCCTGCCGGGCATCTCTCATCCGTTCGCCAGGCAGGCGTCGGTCATGATGCCGCCTCTGGCCGGCAGCGCATTCTGTTCGCCGGGCGACTCGACGAGAACCTTTGAAGAGTGCGACTGTCCGGGAGGATATGATGGGCGTCGAGCGTCGAAAGGAGGCCTTTCCATGCAGGGCACTGCCGAATCGCGAAATTTGAGCGTTTTTATCGAGCGGGACGTGGGCGAGGCCTACGCATTCCTGTGCGTTCCGGAAAACTTTCCCAAGTGGGCGACTGGCTTGGGCACGCTGCGCCGATTGTACGACGGCTGGGTCGCGGAGACGCCCGGTGGCCCGATACGGATCCGGTTCTCGGAACGCAACGCGTTCGGGGTGCTGGATCACTGGGTGTTCCCGGCGCCCGGCTGCGAAATCTACATTCCGATGCGTGTCGTCCGGAACGGCTCGGGATGCGAATTGATCTTCACGTTGTTTCGCCAGGCCGACATGACCGACGAGCAATTCGCCACCGATGCCGAGTGGGTGATGCGCGACCTGGACTCGGTCAAAGCCCTTCTGGAGGCGGGCGCCGCCTGATTCCTGTGGTTGCTGCCCGGACCGGCGAGGTTCAGTCGTCCTTGATGGGCAGGGCGGTCTTGTCCACCACCCGGCGCAGCACGAAGCTGGAATGCACGCCGGTGACGCCGGGAATCCGGGTGATCCGGTTGAGCAGCAGTTCCTGGAAGGCCTCCATGTCGCGCACCACGGCCTTGAGCTGGTAGTCGGCCGCCTGGCCGGTGATCAGCAGGCATTCGATGATTTCCGGTATGTCCTTGACCGCGGCTTCGAAGCCATCGAAGCGCTCGGGCGTGTGCTGGTCCATGGAGATGTGGATCAGGGCCATCAGGCTGAGGCCGAGCGCCTTGGCGTCGACCAGGGCGCGGTAGCCGGCGATGATGCCCGCCTCTTCCAGCGCGCGGACCCGGCGCAGGCAGGGCGAGGGCGACAGGCCGATGCGGTCGGCCAGTTCCTGGTTGGATAGGCGGCCGTCGTCCTGAAGCTGGCGGAGGATCTGGCGGTCATAGCGGTCGAGTTGCATGGTGTGCTCCGTACCGGGGGTGTCAGGAAACACGGAGGAATTCATCATTCCGCGCGGGCTGGATCCGGTGTCTTGATTTGGCTGGGTTCTCACCTGAGCGGGAACGGCGAATTGTATTTTCCGTATATTATTGGCATATGCAATCTGGATATGTGCAATTATTGGCATAACATGCCTTGTATTGGCATTATTTTGGCTTGATTCGCAATCATTCGCCTCGCCTCCCCGGCTACCATTTCTCCATCGAAATCGCCCAGCCATCGGAGGCCCGGACCATGTTGCAAGACCCCGCCCGCAAGTACCGCCCGTTCCCGCCGGTCGCCCTGGCCGACCGCCAGTGGCCGAACCGGAGCCACAGCCGGCCGCCGATCTGGATGAGCACCGACCTGCGCGACGGCAACCAGGCCCTGTTCGAGCCGATGAACGTCGAGCGCAAGCTGCGCCTGTTCCGCACCTTGTGCGAGATCGGCTTCAAGGAGATCGAGGTCGCCTTCCCGTCGGCCTCGCAGACCGACTTCGACTTCGTGCGCGAACTGATCGAGGGCGGCCACATCCCGGACGACGTCACCATCGAGGTCCTCACCCAGGCCCGCGAACACCTGATCCGGCGCACCTTCGAGGCATTGAAGGGTGCGCGCCGGGCCATCGTCCACGTCTACAACGCCACCTCGCAGCCGTTCCGCGACATCGTGTTCGGCATGAGCAAGGCGCAGGTGGTCGACATGGCGGTGTCCTCGGTGCGCCTGATCCGCGAACTGGCCGACGCCCAGCCGGAGACCGAGTGGCTGCTCGAATACAGCCCGGAGACCTTCACCGCCACCGAGCTCGATTTCGCCCGCGAGATCTGCGACGCGGTCACCGCCGAATGGGGCGCGACGCCGGAGCGCAAGGTCATCCTCAACCTGCCGAGCACGGTGGAGGTGGCGACGCCCAACGTCTACGCCGACCAGATCGAGTGGATGCACCGCAACCTCGCCCGGCGCGACAGCGTCGTGCTCAGCGTCCATCCGCACAACGACCGCGGCACGGCAGTCGCGGCGGCCGAGCTGGCCATGCTGGCCGGCGCCGACCGGGTCGAGGGCTGCCTGTTCGGCAACGGCGAGCGGACCGGCAACGTCGACCTCGTCACCCTGGCGCTCAACCTCTACACCCAGGGCATCGCGCCGGGCCTCGACTTCTCCGACATCAACGCCGTGGCCCGCACCGTGGAGCACTGCAACCGCCTGCCCATCCACCCGCGCCACCCCTACGTCGGCGACCTGGTCTTCACCGCTTTCTCGGGTTCGCACCAGGACGCGATCAAGAAGGGCTTCGCCGCACAGCGGCCGGATGCGGTCTGGAACGTGCCCTACCTGCCGATCGATCCGGCCGATCTCGGCCGCAGCTACGGCTCGGTGATCCGGGTCAACAGCCAGTCGGGCAAGGGCGGCGTCGCCTACCTGCTCGAAACCGGCTACGGCGTGGTCCTGCCGCGCCGTTTGCAGATCGAGTTCTCGGCCGAGGTCCAGCGCCACACCGACCGGCACGGCGGCGAGATGAGCGCGGCGGACATCTGGGCGCTGTTCGCGCAGACCTACCTCGCGGCGGATAGCGCCGTGCGTTACGTCGAGCACCATCTGTACGAACGCGACGGCGTCCAGGGCATCCGGCTCAGCGTGGAAAAGGAGGGCGTCGTCCACCTGCTGGCCGGCGAAGGCAACGGCCCGATCGACGCCGCGGTGCACGCCTTGCGCGGCGTCGGCATCGATCTTCAGGTGCGCGGCTACGAGGAACGCGCCATGGGCAGCAGCGCCGAGGGCGGCGAGGCCCGGGCCTGCGCATTCATGGAGGTCGTCCGCGCCGGCGGCGGGCCGGAATGCTTCGGCGTGGGCATCGACGCCAACATCGTCACCGCCTCGATCAAGGCGCTGATGAGCGCCGCCGCCCGCGCCCAGTCCAGGCTGCCCGGCGTCATGGCCAGCCGGGCGGCCTGACCGCAACCCGATACAGGAGCCGACGAATGGAACGGAACACACTCGCCACCAGGCAATTCGGCGCCGTGGCGCCGGCCTATCTCACCAGCGCCGTGCACGCCCGGGGCGCCGACCTGCAGCGCCTGACCGAACTGGCCCGCCGCTCGCCGCGCCTGGCGGCCCTGGATCTCGGCTGCGGCGCCGGCCACGCCGGGTTCGCACTGGCCGAGGGCGGCGCCGAGGTGACCGCCTGCGACCCGACCCGGGAGATGCTGGCCGTGGTCGAGGCCGAGGCGCAACGGCGCGGGCTCGACACCTTGCGGACCCGGCAGGGCAGGGCGGAGCGGCTGCCGTTCCAGGACGCGACCTTCGACCTGGTCGCCACCCGCTTCTCGGCCCACCATTGGTCCGACGTGCCGGCGGCCCTGGCCGAGGCCGGACGCGTCCTGAAGCCGGGCGGCAGTCTGATCGTGATCGACGTGGTGGCGCCGGAATCGCCCCAGTTCGACACGATCCTGCAGACGGTCGAAATCCTGCGCGATGCCTCGCACGTGCGCGACTACCGCGTCTCGGAATGGCGGGCGATGCTCCGGTCGGCCGGCTTCCAGGCGCCGGCCGCGGATGCCTGGTCCCTGGTCATGGAATTCAAGACCTGGACCGAGCGGATGCGGACATCCGAGTTGCGTGCCGATGCGATACGCGACGTATTCGGGCAGGCGGGCGCCGAAGCGCGGGAATATTTCCAGGTGCAGGCGGACGGATCGTTCACCATCGAGGTGGCCTGGCTGCAGGCGCTGGCCGGGGCTTTCGCCGCGGACTGACCGGTCCCGCACCGACCGGTCGCAGTGCCATCGTCCCGGCATTCAGGCGGGGCTTTTTCCTCAGCGTCGGCCGTCGGATTCGTTCTCGATGCGGATCGCGACCAGCGCCGGCGCCGCGAACGGCGGCGGGCCGGCCAGTTCGCGCGCGGCCTGGCGGACCACGGACCAGCCGGAAGTTAGCGCCAGCCCGGCCATGACCGCGGCGACGGCGAGATCGGGCCAACCCTGGCCGGTGCCGAACACGCCGGCGGCCGCCAGCAGGACGGCGACGTTGCCGATGGCGTCGTTCCGGCTGCACAGCCAGACCGAGCGCATGTTGGCGTCGCCGTCGCGGAAGGCGTAAAGCATCAGCGCGACGCCGCCGTTGGCCAGCAGCGCCAGGACGGCGATGGCGCCCATGGTCAGCGGTTCGGGCGGCAGGGCGTGATAGGCCGCCCAGGCCGTCTTGCCGACCACGAACACGCCGAACGCCAGCATCGACGCGCCCTTCACCAGGGCGGCGCGCGAACGCCAGGCCAGTCCCATGGCCAGGGCCGCCAGCGAGATGCCGTAATTGGCAGCGTCGCCGGCGAAGTCCAGGGCGTCGGCGAACAGCGACATCGACCCGGATTTCACGCCGCCGACGATCTCCACCCCGAACATCGCGGCGTTGATGAACAAGGCCAGCCAAAGCGCCTTGCGGTAACGCGGGCTGACGCCGCCGCCCGCCGAGCAGCCATGGTCGCAACAGCAGCCAGCCATGACATTTCTCCTCGAATATTGGATGAGGCTCACTACACACCCTGTAGTGGCTACAGGGTCAAGCGGGTAAGATGAAACCCGTCAATCGATCTAAGCGAGGTGTCTGCCATGCGCATCGGCGAACTGAGCCAAGCCACCGGCGTCGATGTCGAGACGATCCGCTACTACGAGAAGTCGGGCCTGTTGCCCGAGCCGGCCCGCGGCGGCAACGGCTATCGCACGTATGGCCCGGCCCACCTGGAGCGGCTGTCGTTCGTCCGGCATTGCCGGGCGCTGGATATCCCATTGGCCGACATCAAACGTCTGCTCGAATTCGTCGCCCACCCCGAGGCGGATTGCGGCGACATCAACCGCCTCATCGACACGCAGCTGGCGCGCGTCCAGGCCCGGCTGCAAAGCATGCAGGTCCTGGAGCGGCAACTGCGCGCCCTGCGCGGCCAGTGCGACGCCCACCATACGGCGCGCGAATGCGGCATCCTGCACGAACTGGTGGCGGCCGCGCATGGCGAGGCCTGCGCCTGCCACCAGGAAGCCGGCGCAGGGGAACGGCCGGCGGAGGGCGCGGGGACGGCGAAGCGGCGGGCAAAGCACGTCAAGCCGATTGAACCGGCCTGAACAGGCTTAGACGTTCCCTCTACTCCAGCCTCTCCCTGGCAAGCGGGGAGGGCGCGCAGCAATACTGGAGCGGGATGCTCCGAAGATTTTCCGAGCCGGCCCGATATGGTCTCAGCCGCCACTTCCTCGCGCGTGCATCCCACGTTGAGGGCGCCGTGGATACGTTCGTGGTCTTGTGCTTGTTACGGCTCGTCGAAACGCCGTAGCATGGCGATACAACGATGAGATTTGGAGGGGATACTATGCAAAAGGCGACGCTTCAGCATGGCCTGGATCAGCCCCAACCCGCCAGACAACGCAATGGCAATCCTTCGTTCGAATCGCTGCAAGGCGGGCGGTTCGCACAACTCCAGGCGATGGCTGATGGTAGTCCGCGAACTGCCGGACTGGCGCAGCTCGCGGCCGCTGTCGACGAGAGTCCGGCATTGGCGGCGCAACGTGCCCTCGTCGGAAAAATACACGATAGCCCGCGCATGGCGTTCCAGGCGCACCCACATGGCGACGCCCTGTCGAAAGCGGCACCCATACAACGAAGGGCCACCTATGGCCAGGCCGGATGGCAGGCCGCCGTGGTGAACTATCGGGCATTGCACACATCGCAAACGCTAGATGGGGAGACCCTCGTGAAACCCTATCCCGGCGTCGGACAGAATGTCGGTGTGATTTTGGCGGGAAGCAGCAACGTGGGCACCGTCCACGCAAGCAATTTCGATGAGGGTTATCACAGCGAGCCCGGCCTCATTACCCGATCGCAAGGTGAAGGCGGCAATCAGTGGGCGGATGCAAACCGTGCGATAAACATGCGCAACTTGTCGGCGGAAGGCAACGCCATGATCCAAAACGACATCAACATGAACGGGGACGAACAGGTCGCACCTCGATACGATGGCTTTACCATCTATACGGAAAGACATCCGTGTGCCACGACGTGCGATACCACTGCCAATCTGCGGAACGATCGGTACAAGGACAATATCGATTACGTGCACTGGTCGACCCCGAACGACGCGAACGCGCCCAACACAATCGCGGCATGGATGCTTCCGAGAGTCCGCGCGATAAACCCGGCACTCGAATGGCGGATCGGGACATACGGCCAGTACAACACAGTTGGTTTCTACGGCAAAAGAGTGCTCTGAACGCTTGGGCAAAGCCGGAAAACAGAGAATGGAAATCGGTGATATCCCAGGAGGAGGGGCTGTCTGGTGTTAGGGTGGCAGGCGCGGTGGGAACCCGAATAAATCTGGCATACGAATTCGATTTCCCGTCTTTTTTGCCACGCTTTAGATTTGACCCGGAATTCTGTTTTGTCGGCCTTCCAGACTGTCTGATTTCAGATGCTTGGTCCGGGCCGCGAACGGCTTTGCTGCACTTTTGGAAAGCATGCTCTGCATGACGAGTTTCGATTCGAATTTACCCAGCATCCTGTTCGGCGCCTTCGACCGCCACAACTTCGGCGATCTGCTGTTCCCCCACATCGTTGCCGCCACACAACCGAGTGACAATCTGACCTATGCCGGCCTGGCCGAGCGCGATCTGCGCCGCTACGGCGGCCACCAGGTTCGGGCGTTGGCCCAACTCTCGGCAGAACTGGGCGACAGGCCGGTCAACATCATCCACGTCGGCGGCGAACTGCTGACCTGCAGTGCCTGGCAGGCGGCGGTGATGCTGTTGCCGCCCGACGAGGTGCAGGACACCCTTCGCTATTTCGAAACCCGGCCGGACGAACAATGGGCCTGGCTGCGCAAGACGCTCGGCGTCTCATCGCTCGCGCCTTATACCATGCCTAGGAGCCTGTTCCCCGGTGCGGTGAAGGTGATCTACAACGCCGTCGGCGGCGTCGATCTGGACAAGCTGGACGCCGCCATGCGCGCCGAGGTGCTGGCCAAGCTGGCCGCAGCGGACGACGTGAGCGTGCGCGACCACCGGACGCACAGCCTGCTCAACGCGGCCGGCATCCCGGCCCGGCTGGCGACCGACCCGGTCGCGATGGTCGCGGACCTGTTCGGCGACCGCATCGGTGCGCACGCCCGGCGAGGCGAAGTCGGCGAGGTCGTGCGCGCCTTCCCGCAAGGCTACATCGCCGTGCAGTTCAGCGCCGATTTTGGCGACGACGAAACGCTGACCGGAATCGCCGGCCAACTCGACCAGGCGGCGGCATCGACCGGCCTGGCGGTGGTCTTCTTCCGCGCCGGCGCAGCACCGTGGCATGACGATCTGGATTGCTACCGGCGCACCGCCGACCGGATGAAAACGAAGGCGGTCAGGGTGTTCGAGTCGCTGGATATCTGGGACATCTGCGCGCTGATCTCGCGCAGCCGGGCTTATTGCGGCAGTAGTCTGCACGGCAGGATCGTTGCCGCTGCCTTCGGGCTGCCGAGGGTCGGTTTGCTGCACTCGTCACAGGGAGGGCAGATCACGAAGCAAGGGGCTTATGCGGAGACTTGGGAGTCGCCTGCCATGCCGACTACGGTTGGGGTACAGGGCATCTTTAATGGAATCCAGCGTGTGCTGTCGGCAGGCTGGAAATAGATGTCTGAAGCCCCTCCGATGGGGCCGAAACCGACCCGCTGCGCCTTCGCCCGCGGGTTCCTCCTTTGAGGTTTATTCAACGTCTGCCCGCACCTCTTTGTGGGGCAGCGCGAACCTGCTCGTTCATGGGCAGGCATCGAACAAACCTAAACCATAGCAACTCCACTCCCAGTCCATGGAGGCGCTTCAGTCTCGTGTCATAGCGCGGCTTGGCGCCCGGTGGCAGCGCCTTGTATAGGCTTTCCCGGCCAAGCCCGGTGTCCGTGGCGAACCGGGGGCAGCCTGGGCGTTCGGCTATGCAGTCACGCCGGCGCCCCGGCCGCGTCCTTCATGACCGACGCCAACGTTCCATAGGCCTCGGCCCAGGCGGTCTTCGCCTCCGGGGTGAATGCGCTGCTCAGTCCTTGTTCCAACGTCCAGAGCAAGGCCGCGCCGACGGTGTCGTAGTGTTTTGCCTCGACGCCATAGGCGACGTGCCGCCGGCCCAGGTCCTGGACCGTGGGCAGGATGGCCTCCAGGCGGGTGAGGCTGTTGACCACCAGGCCGATGGTCTGCGTCAGCTTGCGGCCCTGCTCGGTCATGTCGCCCTTGAACAGGGGTTCGACGGCCGGGTCGAGCTCGAACAGCTTGCCGTAGAACAGGCCGGCGGCGGTGTCGGCGATGGGGAGTACCTGGGTCCAGGTGGCTTGGATGATCTGGATCTGCTGCGGGGTCATGGCGTTTCCTTTCACTGTGTAGCGTTTAGAAATCGGGTTTCGGGCGGGCTTGATCGTCGGTCGGGTCAGTACATCTTGTAGGGCAGGAACTTGCCGCTCAGCACGATGTGCACCCGGTCGCCCTTGGGGTCGGGTTCGCGGCTGATATCCATGGAGAAGTCGATGGCGCTCATGATGCCGTCGCCGAATTCCTCGTGGATCAGTTCCTTGATGCTGGTGCCGTAGACGTTGATCAGTTCGTAGAAGCGGTAGATGAGCGGGTCGGTCGGCACGGCGGTGGGCAGCGAGCCCTTGTAGGGCACGACCTGCAGCAGCTCGACCGCCTCGGCCGGCAGGTCGAGCAGGGCGCCGATCTTGCCGGCCTGCTCGGCGCTGAGGGTCATCTGGCCCATCAGGGCGGCGGTCGTCCATTCCTTGCTTTGGCCGGTGACTTCGGCGAGCTGGGTCCACTTGAGCCGCTTGCGGCGCTTGGCGGTGAGGATGAGCTGGGTGACTTCGTCGCGGGTCATGCTGTGTTCCTTTCGATGGCGGGGGAAACGGGTGCGGGCATGGACTCACACGGGCGTATGCAATTTGTACAGTGCCACGGCCAGAGCCCAGGTCAGGGTCAGGGAAACGGCCTTCCAGAACGCCGCGGGGTCGCGCTGCAGCAACGGCGACCGGGCCTTGGCCAGGAAGGTGCGATTCGGGTGGGACAGGTCGTAGACGAATTCCGAGAGATCCTCGTAGCGCTTGAGCGGGTCGGGCTGGACGGCCTTGCGGATGGCCTCGTCGACCCAGGCCGGGATGGGGCGTTCCTCGTCGCGGATCGGTTCGTAGATCAGCTTGCGTTGCGCGGCCGGGGTGCGCGAGCGCGATACCCGGGCGCCGTAGGGCAGCTTGCCGGTGAGCATCTGGTAGGCGATGACGCCAAGGGAATAGATGTCCGAGCGGGCATTGCCGTTTTCGCCCAGGAAATATTCGGGCGCGGCGTATTGCTCGGTGCCGAGCATGGGCGAGGGCTCGTCGGCACAGGCCATTTCCGCCAGGCCGGCAACCCGGGTCGAGCCGAAGTCGATGATCTTCACCGTGCCCGTGGCGTCGATCATGACGTTCTCCGGGCGCAGATCCTGGTGCAGCATCTCCAGGCGGTGGAAGGCCTGCAGGCCGCGTGCGATCTGCTCGACGATGCCGCGCACGGTGGCCAGGTCCGGCTTGGGATGGTCGCGCAGCCACTGGGCCAAGGTCTGGCCCTCGATGTATTCCATGGCGATGTACTGGTAGCTGCGCCCGCGGCTGATGGGGCAGGGCTTGAGCACATGGGGGTTGTCGATGCGCCGGGCGATCCATTCCTCCAGCAGGAAGCGTTCGAGATGCGCGGGGTCGTCGCGGTGCTCGGTGGCCAGCGCCTTGATGACGACCTGCTGGCCGCTGTCGTGGTCGACGGCCAGCCAGGCGTGGCTGCGGTGGCTGGCGTGGAGCTGACGGACGATGCGGTAGCCGTCGAACTCCATCCGGGCGTCGAGCTGCGGCGGGTGGGGCAGCAGGGTGAGATGTTCGTAGAGTTCGCGGGTGTCCTGCCTGGGCAGGTCGTCGACGCGCACGATCTGGATGGTGAGGTTGTCGCCGCTGCCCTGGGCCAGGGCTTCGTCGACGATGGACCGGGCCGCGGCATCGAGGTCGTCGGCGTGGTCGTGGATGGCCTGGATGACGAAACGCGGGCTGGCATGCTCGTAGACGCCGTCGGTCATCAGAATGAAGTGGTCGCCCCTCGCGATGGGGAGGCTCTGGTAGTCGACATCGAGCCGCTGGTCGATGCCCAGGGCCCGGGTGAGGTAGCTCTGCTCCCTCGACAGCCAGTAGCGGTGGTCCTCGGTGAGTTGTTCGAGCACATCGTCGCGCAGGCGGTAGACGCGGCTGTCGCCGACGTGGAACAGGTGCGCGGTGGCGGATTTCAGGATCAGGGCGCTGAAGGTGCAGACGTAGCCCTTGTCCATGTCGTAGCGATACTGGCTCTGCCGGGTCTGGGCATGGAGCCAGGAGTTGCCGGCGAACAGCACGCGCCGGGCGGCATGCTTGACCGACCAGGCGTCGGAAGTGCAGTAGTAGTCGTTGAGGAAGGAGCCGACGGCGGTCTGGCTGGCGAACTGGCTGACCTCGCTGCTGCTGATGCCGTCGGCGATGGCCATGGCGATGCCCTTGGCGCCGAGCAGCGGCTCGGGCGGGATGACGAGGCCGTGGAAGTCCTGGTTGATCGCCTTGCGGCCGCGGTCGGTGCGTTGGCCATACGAGACCCGCAGGCCGGGTGCCGAGCCGGATGAGTAAGCGGCCTCGCCCCCGCCGGGCGGGGCCGAGGCGCGTTCTTGTTGCCGCAGATCCAAGTCAGGCCGCCTTGGCCATGGCCTTCACCGCCTGCAAGGCACGCTTCGGCGCGGTGCGCACGTGGGTGCTGTACAGGGTCAGGCCGGTGAAGGCGATGCCGCCGACCAGGTTGCCCAGGGCGGTGGGGATCTCGTTCCAGATGAAGTAGTCGGCGATGGAGAAATGGCCGCCCATGATCATCGCGGACGGGAACAGGAACATGTTCACCACCGAGTGCTCGAAGGTCATGTAGAAGAACAGCATGATCGGCATCCACATGGCGATCACCTTGCCGCTGACGTGGGTGGAGATCATCGCGCCGACCACGCCCATGGACACCATCCAGTTGCACAGCATGCCGCGGACGAAGATGGTGAACCAGCCGGGCACGCCGTGCGCGGCGTAGCCCAGGGTGCGGGCCTCGCCGATGCCGGCGATCTTGGTGCCGACCGGGCCGGGGTCCGTGGTGAAGCCGTAGGTGAAGACGAAGGCCATGATCGCCGCGACCGTGAGCGCGCCGGCGAAGTTGCCGATGAATACCAGGCCCCAGTTGCGCAGCACGCCCTGCAGGGTGACGCCGGGGCGCCGGTCGATCAGGGCCAGCGGCGTCAGCATGAACACGCCGGTGAGCAGGTCGAAGCCCATCAGGTAGAGCATGACGAAGCCGACCGGGAACAGGACGGCGCCGAGCAGCGGCTGTCCGGTCTGGACGTTGATGGTGATGGCGAACACGGCGGCGAGCGCCAGGATGGCGCCGGCCATGTAGCCGCGGATCAGCGTGTCGCGCGTCGCCATGAAGATCTTTGATTCACCGGCGTCGACCATCTTGGTGACGAATTCAGAAGGCATCAGATAAGCCATGACATATCCCCTTTCCATGACGTGAAAAAACAAAAACGGCGTCCATTCCCGACCCCCGCATGGGGAATCGGCAATGGACGCCGTTGTCCATAAAAAACCGTTTGGCTGCGAATGCTGCGTTGAGTTGAGGCCTGTTCAAGCCTTCGTTGGCCTGATGGCAAATCATTAGCAGTTAGCGTGCCAAACCAGGAAGGCCAGTGACGGCGGTGTTTCCGGGCGGAGGTGGGGTTTCTGCCGGGACAAAACGGCTCCGACGTGGTGCGTCGGGCACCGCCGCCGCCCCGAGTTTGTGCGGAATTCAGGGAGCTTCGGCCAGGGTCAGGACCGCCTCGGCCACGTCCGCCAGGCGGCGGTTCTGCTCCATGGCGGCAGTCCGCAGTTGCTTGTAGGCGGCGTCCTCGCTGATGTTGTAGCGGGCCATCAGGATGCCCTTGGCCCGCTCGATGGTCTTGCGCTCGTCCAGGGCGCGGCGGGCCGCAGCCAGTTCGGTCTCCATGCCGGCCAGGCGTTGGGACTGGGCCTGCAGCAGGTCGATGATCGACTGGCCGCGGCGGGCTTCGCCCTCGGCCGGCGACATGAAGCCCAGCGCATGCTCGACCGGGAGCGAGGGATCGAAGAAGCGCTCGGCCTGGCCGGCCCGGGCGGGCGGGTTGTCGCGCAGGGTCTGGAGCAGGCCCTGCGAATCCTGCAGGTCGGCCTCGGCTGCGGTGATCAGCGCGGCGCAGCGTTCCTGCAGGTGCCGGACCAGGGCCTGCTGCAGCGACCAGATCGCGGTCAGCCGCTCGCTGCAGGCCTCGAACCACAAGTCGCTCCGATCGGCATCCAGGGCCGCGCCCGGCTTGGCGTGGCACAGCATGCGGCGCAGCCGTTCCAGTTGCGCGGCATAGGGCGCGTCCTGCACCGCCTGCCACTGGTCGGCCAGCGCCTGCTCGGCGAATTCGGCGAACACCTGGAAGTGACGCTCCTGGCCCTCGATGAGATGGACGATGCGCTGCTGGTGGGCGCCGTCGCACACGCCGGAGGCGAAGGAGAGCGCGCCGACCGCCCGTTCCTGGCCGGCCAGCTCCTTGCCCTGGACCAGGTTGAAGAGCGCGACCAGCAGGCCGGAGATGCGCGGGTCGATGGCGGCGTCGGCCACCTCGAAGATCAGCGAGACCAGGCCGGCGATCAGGCGGCTGAAGGCGGCGATGGACTCGGCCGCGGACAGCCCGTGCCGGCCGATCCGCCGCCTGAGCGCGGGCAGTTCATCCAGGCCGAGCAGCACCCAGGCCATCAGCGACAACAGCCGGGCATTGGCGTAGCTGGCCTGTTCCAGCTGCACCTCGAACAGCGTGCGCAGCTGCCGTTCCACGGTCTGCGCCTCGCCGGCCAGCTCCTGGCGGATGTCGGCGAAGCGCTTGCCGCCCGAGGCCAGGAAGATGCTGGTCGCGCCCCGTTCGGCCTGCAGACTGTGCACCATGTGGCCGGTCACCCCGACGAACAGTGAGGTGGCGGCGAGGCGCTGCAATTCCTCGATCTGGTGCCGCTTGGCGACGAGGACGATGGTTTCCGCGGAGAGCTTCATGGCATGGCGATGGCGTGGACGGACCCATTGAACCAAGCAATCGCCGTGCCCCGTTCGGGATGGCCGGTGTCGGCCCGTCCCTAACTGTCGGCTAATTCTCGCCCGCTATCTTCAGCCTCACGCGAATGTGCGCGTCACTTGAAGGAGCAGCACCATGCAAAGCAAGACCCGTATCGCGGCCCTGGCCGCCGTCCTCGCCGCTGCCGCCGTGGGCAGCGCCTTCGCCGCCGGTGCCGGTGGCGGGAACGACGCCCTGGCCGTGTCCTCGGCCCGCATCGGCCTCGGCCAGGCCGTGGCCACCGCCGAGCGGCAGGTCGGCGGCAAGGCGTCGAAGGCCGAGTACGAACACCACAAAGGGCAGGGGGTGTATGACGTCGAGGTGGTCAATGGCAAGTCGGTCACGGACGTCAAGGTCGATGCCGCTGACGGCCGCGTGATCGAGGCCAAGGCCGACCGCGTCGACCACGACGACGACGGCGACCAGGAAGACTGAGCTGCGCCGGGGGTGGGCCCCCGGCCATCGGCAACGCACAGGCATAACCGGGAGCAACGGAAATGGACGACATCAGGCGCATGGCCGCGCGGGAACTGCTCAACAAGGTTCCCGAGGTCACGCTTTACTTCTGGCTGATCAAGATACTGGCCACGACGGTGGGGGAGACCGCCGCCGACTTTCTCAACTTCAATCTGAATTTCGGGCTGACCGGAACTTCGGTTGTGATGGCCGGCCTGCTGGCCGCCTTCCTGGCCGCGCAGGTCCGGGCCGGCCGCTACGTGCCCTGGCTGTATTGGCTGACGGTGGTGCTGATCAGTATCGTCGGTACACTGATCACCGACAACCTGACCGACAACCTGGGCATCCCGCTACCGGTGACGACCGCCGCCTTCGGCCTGGCACTGGCGGCGACCTTCGCCGTCTGGTACTGGCGCGAACGGACGCTGTCGATCCACGCCATCACCACCCGGCGCCGGGAACTCTACTACTGGGCGGCCATCCTATTCACTTTCGCCCTCGGCACGGCGGCGGGCGACCTGGTCGCGGAACGCATGAACCTCGGCTACGCCAACTCGGCACTGCTGTTCGGCGGCGGCATCTCGGCGGTGACGGCGGCCTACTACCTGATGCGGGCCAATGCGGTCGCCGCCTTCTGGGTCGCCTACATCCTGACCCGGCCGCTGGGCGCCTCGTGCGGCGACCTGCTGTCCCAGCCAGCAACGAACGGCGGCCTCGGCCTGGGCACGGTGCAGACCAGCATGCTATTCCTGGCCGCCATCGCCGGCCTGGTCGCCTACCTGACGCTGGGCCGCAAGGACATCATCGAACAAAGGATCGGATCATGAACAAGGAAACCCAAGCCGCGCTGAGCAAGGTGCCGGAAGTCACCCTGGTCTTCTGGATCATCAAGATCCTGGCCACCACGCTGGGCGAGACCGGCGGCGACGCCGTCACCATGTCGATGCACCTCGGCTACCTGGTCGGCACCGGCATCTTCGCCGCGATCTTCCTGGCCGCCGTGGCGGTCCAGATCCGGGCCAGGCAATTCCATCCGGCGGTCTACTGGACCACCATCATCGCCACCACCACGGTCGGCACCACGCTCGCCGACTTCGCCGACCGCTCGCTCGGCATCGGCTATGCCGGCGGCACGACGCTGCTGTTCAGCCTGCTGATGCTGTCCCTGGCGGCCTGGTACCGGACGCTCGGCTCGGTCTCGGTCGACAGCATCGGCTCGCCCAGGTCGGAGCTGTTCTACTGGGTCACCATCATGTTCTCGCAGACCCTGGGCACCGCGCTGGGCGACTGGACCGCCGACTCGGCCGGGCTCGGCTACGAGGGCGGGGCGCTGATGTTCTCCGGCTTGCTGCTGCTGGTTGTCGCGGCCTACTACCGGACCCGGATCTCGCGCACCGTCCTGTTCTGGACGGCCTTCATCCTGACCCGGCCGCTGGGCGCCGTGGTCGGCGACCTGCTGGACAAGCCGATCCACGCCGGCGGCCTGGACATGAGCCGGTTCGCCGCCTCGGCCACGCTGCTGCTGGCCATCGCCTTCTTCATCGCCACGTTCAAGCAGCGCCCGGCGCGGCTCGCGCACTGAGCGCCGGCCACTGGCCAGAACGGCCGCGGCCGGTGCACTATCGGCCCGACGGCCGGCTGGCTGCCGGTCGCATGGAGAAACGGCTATGAGGATTCTGCTGGTCGAGGACGACCGCATGATCGGCGAGGCGGTGTCCACCTCGCTCAAGGACGCGGCCTATGCCGTGGACTGGGTCCAGGACGGGGCTGCCGCCTCGCTCGCCCTGGAGAACGACGAGCATCAGGCGGTGCTGCTCGACCTGGGCCTGCCCAGGCGCGACGGCCTGGAGGTGCTGCGCCGCCTGCGCCAGGGCGGCAGCGCCCTGCCGGTCATCGTCATCACCGCCCGCGACGGCGTCGAGGACCGCATCAAGGGTCTCGACCTGGGCGCCGACGACTATCTGGTCAAGCCGTTCGACGTCAACGAACTGCTGGCCCGGCTGCGCGCCGTGATCCGGCGCCGGGGCGGCCAGGTGGTGCCGATCCTGGGCAACGGCCGGGTCAGTCTCGATCCGGCCACCCGCGAGGCGCGCAGCGGCGCCGCCGCCGTGCTGCTCAGCGCCCGCGAGTTCGCCCTGCTGCAGGCCTTGCTGCTGCGCCCCGGCACGATCCTGACCCGGGCCGAACTGGAGGAGCGCATCTATGGCTGGAACGAGGAGGTCGAAAGCAATGCGGTCGATTTCCTCATCCACGGCGTGCGCCGCAAGCTGGGCGCCGACGTGATCCGCAACGTGCGCGGCGCCGGCTGGCTGGTGGACAAGGCATCGTGAAGCGCTCCCTGCAACGCCACCTGTCCCGCAGCCTGGCGCTGGCCATCGTGGCAGGCGGCATCCTCGCCTCGCTGGTCTCGTTCTATTTTGCCTATTCCGAAGCCCAGGAATTCCAGGACGACACCCTGCGCCAGGTGGCCGCGCTCGGCGCCGGCAGCCAGGCCGAGATGCGTCGGCTGGCGGCGGCCGGCCGCGGCGTCGAGGATGCCGAGTCGCGCATCCATGTCTACCACCTGCCGGGCGGGCCGCTGCCGGCGTGGCTGCCGGCGGGACTCGGGCCGGGCTTCCATACCCTCGACGCCGGGGCGGGGCAGGGCACCATGCGGGTGTACGTGCGCGATGCCGGCGGTGGTCGGGTCGCCGTCGCCCAGTCGACCGACAGCCGCAACGAGATCGCCCAGAACAGTGCGCTGCGCACGCTGTTGCCGCTGTTGGTCCTGCTGCCGGTGTTGATCGCCCTTACGGCGCAGATCGTCCGCCGCGAGCTGACCGCGCTCCGGCACCTGTCGGAAGACCTCGACCGGCAGGCGGCCGACCGGCCGGCGACGTTGCCCGAGCAGGATCTGCCGGACGAGATCGTGCCCTTCGTGCAGGCCATCAACCGCCTGCTGGCGCGGGTCGAGCGCATGGTCGCCGAGCAGCGCCGCTTCGTCGCCGACGCGGCGCACGAGTTGCGCACGCCGCTGACTGCGCTGTCGCTGCAGGCCCAGAACATCGCCCGGGCGGAATCGGCCGAGGCCATGCGCGAACGGCTGGTGCCGCTCCAGGCCGGCATCGAGCGGGCCCGCAAGATGACGGTGCAGCTGCTCAACTTGGCGCGGCTGCAGGCCGGCAACGAGGCGGCGACGATGGTCGACCTGCCGGCCTTCGTCCGTCAGCTCATCGCCGAATCGTTGCCCATGGCGGAGGCGAAACACATCGACCTCGGCCTGGAGGACGGCGGCGACGTGCCGCCGCTGACGGTCGACCCGGATGCCCTGCGCCTGGTGCTGCGCAATGCGCTGGAGAATGCCCTGAAGTACACGCCGCCGGGCGGAACGGTCACGCTCCGGCTGGCGCGCGAGAACGACGCCGCGGTGATCGAGGTGGTCGACGACGGTCCCGGCATCCCGGCCGAGGAACGGGAGCGGGCCTTCGACCCGTTCTACCGCCTGCCCGACAGCGAAGGCGAAGGCAGCGGCCTGGGTCTCGCCATCGCCCGGGAGGCTGCCGCCCGCCTGGGCGGCCGGGTCGACCTGCACGACAACCCGGCCGGCCACGGCCTGGTGTTCCGCTACGTCCAGTCCTTTCGGGCCACCGCCGAGCGCCGGTAACAACCCGTTACATTTGCGCCCGTTTTGCTCAGGATTCTTTAATTTTCGCCGCGAATAATGGTTTCGCAGGGCGGAATGCATCCGCCTTGCGAAACCTAAAGGAGAATCAAAATGAGCAAGATCATGACAGCCCTGTTCGTCGCCGCTTCCCTCCTGACCGCCGGCACCGTGCTGGCCGCCGACGGCAGCTTCGACAAGACCCACCCCCGCCGTGAACAGGTGAACGACCGCCTGAAGAAGCAGGATGCGCGCATCCACAAGGAAGTGAAGGCAGGCGAGATGGGCAGGGCCAAGGCCGCCAAGCTGCACCGCGCAGACCGTTCCATCCGCCAGGAGGAACGCGACATGGCGCGGCAGAACGGCGGCCACATCACCAAGCAGGAACAGCGGACCTTGAACCAGCAGGAAAACAAGGTCAGCCGCCGGATCGGCGGGTAAACCGCGTCGGCAACGCGCCGTCCGACTCGAGGGCGCGGCCGCACCCCGTGCCGGCAGCGTGGACAAGAACCGCTGCCAATCCCGGGCCGGGCATCGGCCCGAATCGGGCACCGGCGGGCATGCGGCCCGGACGGCGCCATCAACCTCTACCCGGCAGTGCCGTTCGCCTGCCGAGTCATGAAATCGCGTCTGGAATCACGGCAATGAAGACAGGCCGATGCGCATTACCATACGCTGGTCATTCTTACCGCATTCCCGGATAATCGGCTCCGAAAGTGATGGGAGGATCGGTGCCGGCTCGGACCGACCCGCGCGAAGATCGGAGCGATACCCTTGGGAGGCAGCACAGCGTATTAGACTGTGGCGTCGCCGGCCTGGGGCAAGAACAGCTCCGGCAAATCAAGGAGGCCGCAGATGCCTGCAGGAGGACGCGTGATCTACGACAGCATCATCATCGGCGGTGGGCCGGCAGGGCTGGCCATCGCATCCGAATTATCGCGCTCGCGACGCGTGCTGGTCGTCGAGAAGGGCGTTGCCGGTGAGACCAGGCGGAGCTGGTTCGTGCCGCTCAACGTCGTCGACAACGTCGTCCGGCCCTTCACCTATGGCGGCGTCACCCGTTTTCTCGCCAACACCTTTTCCGGCGCCAAGGCGGAGTGGCGGGCCCGGCAATTCGAGCGCTATCCCTACGTGGACGAGAAGCGCCTGCTGCCCCATTGGCTGGACGCCATCCGCGCCAACGGCTCCGAGGTCCTGGACCGATGCGAATACCGTGCCCATCGGGTGGATGGCGACGGTGTCACGGTCGAAACTTCCGGCGGCGAATTCCGCGGCCGGCTGCTGATCGACTGCAGCGGCTACGATTCGGCGATCGCCAGGCAGTACGGCATCAGCCGCGACAACTACTACTGGTGGTCGGTGTTCGGCGCCATCGGCGAACATCCCGACGGCCTGTCGGACATGCAGGTGGGCGACTACATGATGTGGCAGACCTTCGCCGACACCAACGCCAAGCCGGACGCCTCCCTGCAGGAAGGCCGCCCGGTCTTCGAGTACGAGATCCTCGACCAGCGCACCTCCTTCTCGCTCATCCTCTACCTGCGCAAGGAGACCGTGGCGCGCGAGGACATGGAGGCGGTCTACAACCGCATCATCCGCGAGGAGGCGTCGACAGCCGCCTTCCACGGCATGAAGGTGAAGGAGATCAAATACGGCTGGTATCCCTCCGCCAGCGTGTCCCAGGAGCTGGCCCGCGAGCGCGTCATCTTCGCCGGCGACGCGGCCTGCTGGACGACGCCCTGCGGCTGGGGCATGTCCTTCATCCTGAACAATTACCGCGCCTTCGTCGCCAAGCTGGATGAGGCATTGCAGACCGACAGCCTGGACCGCGAGTCGCTGGCCGCGATCCCGCACTTCCGGTTCCGCGAGCGCGGCGTGATCGTCCTCAACGCCTTGATGACGCACTTTCTCTCCAATGCGCCGGCGCCGATGCTCGACCGCTTCATCCGGCTGTTCAACCCGGACGACCCCGACTACATCGATCCGATCTACTGCGAAAAGGTCTTCACCCTCGACATCACGCCGGAAGAGACGCGCACCGTCCTCGCGGCGATGTTCAAGGTCTTCCACCTGAAGGACCTGCTGAAGATAGTGCCGGCCGCCGACTGCGCCCTGCTGCTCGAAGAATCGGTGTATTACCTCGGCCAGTCCCTGGTCGACGATGTCCGCCGCTGGCTCGGCGAGGACCCGGCCGTTCCGGCCGACGGCACGCGCAACCCCGGCTTCGACTTCGGCTAGCCGGCGGCCGCGGCGCGGATGTTCTCCCTTCCCGGTTTCCGGATCATCGAAGCGGCGCCCCCCGGCGGGGCGGCGGCGCGGCGCCGTGTCGTCGCCGTCGACCGCCTGGTGCGCTGGCTCATGCCGGCAGGGTCCGGCCTCGACAAGCGGGAGGTTTACGCCTACGGTCTGCTGGTGAACGTCGGGCTCATCACTTCGGTGTTCGCGCTCCTGTACGTGGTGGTTTCGCAGCTGGTCGGATTCCACGTCGGCGTCATGTTGATGCTGGCCTGCTTTGTCCTGCTGGCCGCGAATCTTGCGCTGTTCCGAGTCACCAGCCGCTTCCGGTTGTGCGCCAACCTGTATCTGTCGTGCTGTTTCTTCGTCGCCATCCTCGGCTGCAGTTTCTACAGCGGCGGCCTTCACTCCATGGTCCTGCCCTGGTTCTCGCTGATTCCGCTCACGTCGGTCCTGCTGCTCGGCTTCGGCGCGGACACCGTCGCCTGGACTGCGCTGGCCTGTCTCGCCGTTCTCGCCTACGGCCTGGCAGGCGTGGCCGGCTACCGCTTCCCCATGCTGTATGAAACGAGCGGCACCGATTTCTTCAATACGGCCTGCGTCGTCGGGCTGGTGCTGATTCTGTCGCTGATCGCATTCACATTCGGCCGCAACCGCAACCAGGCGATGGAAACGATCCTGGAGCAGAAAATCGCCCTGGAGGATGCGCTGGAAAACGCGGAAGCCGCCACGCGGGCGAAGAGCGCCTTCCTGGCCACCATGAGCCACGAGATCCGGACCCCGCTGAACGCGATTCTCGGTCTGACCCATTTGCTGAGGAAGGGCGAACTCGCACCGAAGCAGGATGACCGCCTCGACAAGATCCGCAAGGCGGGAGAGCACCTGCTCGCGCTGATCAACCATATCCTCGATCTGTCCAAGATCGAGACCGGCAAGCTGGAATTGGAGCGGATCGACTTCCCCATCAGCGCGGTCCTGGACCAGGTCAATTCCATCATTGCCGATTCGGCCAAAGACCAGGGTTTGACCGTCGCGGTGGATTACGATGGCGCGCCGGTCTGGCTCAACGGCGATCCCACCCGTCTGCGGCAGGCGTTGCTGAACTACGCCGGCAATGCCGTGAAGTTCACCAAGCGGGGCACGATCAGCCTGCGCGTACGCCTGCTGGAAGACCAGGGCACGCATGTGCTGGTGCGGTTCGAGGTCCAGGATACGGGCATCGGGATCGCCGCCGACAAGCTGCCCGGACTGTTCCAGGCATTCCAGCAGGCCGACAGCTCGACCACCCGCCTTTACGGCGGCACCGGGCTCGGCCTCGCCATCACCCGTCGTCTCGCCGCCTTGATGGGCGGCACGACCGGCGTCGAGAGCGAGCCCGGCGTGGGCAGCACGTTCTGGTTCACGGCGCGGCTTGGCCGGGGGCAACCCATGGGCCAGGCGCTCGCCACTTCGGCATTCAAGGACAATGAAGCCAAGCTGCGCCGCACCAGCGCCGGCGTTCGAGTCCTGATCGCCGAAGACGATCCGTTGAACCAGGAGATCGCCGTCGCGATGCTGGCCAACACCGGCCTTGAAGTCGATCTGGCCAGCGACGGACGACAAGCGGTGGCCAAGGCGGCCAGCACGGCCTATGCGCTGATCCTGATGGACTTGCAGATGCCGGTCATGGACGGCCTGGAGGCGGCGCGCGCCATCCGCGCCCAGCCGGGCTGCGCCGCGGTCCCGATACTCGCCATGACCGCCACTGCCTTCAGCGACGACAAGGAGCGCTGCCGGGAGGCCGGCATGAACGACTTCATCGGGAAACCGGTCAATCCGGAGACGCTTTTGGCGACGCTGGTGAACTGGCTGCCGGGCCAGGAAGGGGCATTGGCCGCGCGTCCCGCATCGCCGCCGCCGGCCGCCGACATGCACGACGGCCTGCTGCGGCACCTGAAGGAAATCCCCGGTTTCGATGTGGAACTCGGGCTCGACAACCTGGACCACAGCCTGGAAACCTACATCCCGCTGTTGGGCAAATATGTGGGCCACTATCGAAACGAGATGAACATCTTTCGCGAACACCTTGATGCCAGCAACCTTGCCGAAGCACGGCAGTTCGTCCATTCCCTCAAGGGGGCGGCGGCCTTCCTCGGCGCGGTCCAGATACACATGATGGCCGCGGAAATCGACATGGCGTTCCGCGAGCAATACCCTGTCGAGGACATCGAACCCTTATGGGCCGACCTCGAAGCCGAGCAGGAGGCGTTGCTCGGCGCCCTGCTGGCGGTGTTGCCTGAAGGTTCGGTTGTGTCGAAGGTCTAGACCCGGGGTTCGGTTGGTTTGGGGCTTGGCTGGTGGTCTGAATATCGGCCATTGCGGACCGTGAGGTTGTCTCAGTCCAACGGCCGGTGTCGTACAGGTTGCCGACCTTGGCGTTATAACCAGGCCGAAGGGCCGCTTCCGTAGCCAGCATCAGTCCGGAGCCGCCTCGAAGCCGACCTACAAGGTAGGAGCAGTGTCGGGCAGCACCTGACTCCATAGCTGCCGGTCGACCCGTCAGGGGTTCAACGGAAGATAACTGGGCCATGCAGCCGCTTAGCTCCAATACCCAGCAACGGCAGGAAAACCAAAGAAGATATCGACGCAAGTTCCGGTAACAAAGATAACTAATCCATCTGGGGACGTGAGCGCTATCTATCTATTGGCTTAAGACCATCAAATGGTGGTTCTTTACGCGTTCTTAACAACCACACCCCAACTCTTATCAAAATTTTTCGCCCGCCTTTCCTAGCATTCCAATCACCCTGGATTTGCCAATGGAGGCTGCCTTGGATTTCGTCTATCTCGCAGTAACTGTGCTTTTCTTCGTACTCCTCGTCGGTCTTGCCAACGGCTGCGACAAGCTGGGAGGCGCCAAATGAGCCTGTTCCACATCGTCAGTGCCGTCGTCGCGGTTGCACTGCTCATTTATCTGATCGCGGCCTTGCTATACCCGGAGGATTTTTCATGAGTACTCATGCTTGGCTCCTGCTGGGGCTTTATCTCTTCGTTCTGCTGCTTCTGGTCAAGCCTTTGGGCGTCTACATCGACAATGTCATGGAAGGCCGCGGCTTCGCCCTGCGTCTCGGCGGTGGCACCGAAGCCTTTCTGTATCGGCTGGCCGGCGTTCGTAAGGACGAGGAAATGGGTTGGCTGAAGTACGCCCTGGCCATCCTGTTGTTCAACGTCCTGGGCGTGCTGGCCGTCTACGCCCTGCAACGGCTGCAGGCCTGGCTGCCGCTCAACCCGCAGGCCATGGCCAATGTCAGCCCGGATTCGGCCTTCAACACCGCCGTCAGCTTCGCCACCAACACCAACTGGCAGGGCTACGGCGGCGAGTCGACCATGAGCTACCTGACCCAGATGCTGGGCCTGGCGGTGCAGAACTTCTTCTCCGCCGCGACCGGCATCGTCGTCGTCATCGCTCTGATCCGTGGCCTGGCCCGGCACACGATGAAGACCATCGGCAACGCCTGGGTCGACCTGACCCGGATCATGCTCTATGTGCTGCTGCCGATTTCGCTGATCTACGCCGTATTCCTGGTTGGCCAGGGCGCGATCCAGAACTTCGACGCCTACAAGGACGTGACCACGCTGGACGTGACCCATTACGATAATCCGCAAAACGGAGCGGACGGCCGGCCGCTCAAGGACGCCCAAGGCAATGTTGTGACCAAGCCGGTGACGACGCAGATCCAGACCCTGTCCATGGGGCCGGTCGCCTCGCAGGAAGCGATCAAGATGCTGGGTACCAACGGTGGCGGCTTCTTCAACGCCAATTCGGCCCATCCCTACGAGAACCCGACGCCGCTCTCGAACTTCGTCCAGATGCTGTCGATCTTCCTCATCCCAGGCGCGCTCTGCATCACCTTCGGGCGCATGGTCGGCGACCGGCGGCAGGGTTGGGCCATCCTCGGCGCCATGACGCTGATGTTCGCCATCATGGCGATTGGCGCCATGCACTTCGAGGAACAGGCCAACCCACTGCTTCACGGCCTGGGCGTGGACCCGAGCGCCGGCAACTTGGAAGGCAAGGAGACCCGGTTCGGCATCGACGACTCGGGCCTGTTCGCCACCATCACCACACTGGCCTCATGCGGCGCGGTCGATTCGATGCATGACTCCTTCATGCCCATGGGCGGCTTCGTGCCGCTGTGGAACATGATGCTGGGCGAGGTGGTGTTCGGCGGCGTCGGCTCCGGCCTGTACGGCATGCTGGTGTTCGCCATCATGGCCGTGTTCATCGCCGGCCTGATGATCGGCCGCACGCCGGAATACGTGGGCAAGAAGATCGAGGCCTTCGACATGAAGATGGTGTCCATCGCCATCCTGGTCACGCCGCTTCTGGTCCTGGCCGGCGCCGCCGTGGCGGTGATGTCGGCCGACGGTGTGGCCGGCATCGCCAACCCCGGTGCGCACGGCTTCTCGGAGATCCTCTACGCCTTCACCTCGGCCGCCAACAACAACGGCAGCGCCTTCGCCGGCCTGTCTGCCAACACACCGTTCTACAACGTCATGCTCAGCATCGCCATGTGGTTCGGCCGCTTCGGCGTGATCGTGCCGGTGCTGGCCCTGGCCGGCTCGATGGCGGCCAAGAAGCGCATCGCGACGACGGCCGGCACCATGCCCACGCACGGCCCGCTGTTCGTCACGCTGCTGATCGGCACGGTGGTGCTGGTCGGCGCCCTCAACTATGTCCCCGCGCTCGCCCTCGGCCCGGTGATCGAGCAGTTGCAACTGTTCGTTGGCCACTGAGCGCAAGGAGAAATACATGTCGCACAAGAAACTGGCCATGTTCGACCCGATGCTGGTCAAGCCGGCCATCGTCGATTCCTTCCGCAAGCTCGATCCGCGGGTGCAATGGCGCAACCCGGTCATGTTCGTCGTCTACGTCGGCAGTCTCCTGACCACGACGCTCTGGATCGAGGCCCTGTCCGGCAAGGGCGAGGCGCCGGCCGGCTTCATCCTGGCCGTGGCGCTCTGGCTCTGGTTCACGGTGCTGTTCGCCAACTTCGCCGAGGCCCTGGCCGAAGGCCGCAGCAAGGCCCAGGCCGCAAGCCTGCGCGGCCTGAAGAAAGAGACCCTGGCCAAGAAGCTCAAGGAGCCCAAGCACGGCGCCTCCTGGCTGCCCTGCCAGGCAACCGAACTGCGCAAGGGCGACGTAGTGCTGATCGAGGCCGGCGACACCATCCCGGCCGACGGCGAGGTGATCGAAGGCGTGGCCTCGGTCGACGAATCCGCCATCACCGGCGAGTCGGCCCCGGTCATCCGCGAATCGGGCGGAGACTTCTCGGCCGTGACCGGCGGCACCCGCGTCCTGTCCGACTGGATCGTGGTGCGCGTCACCGTCAACCCGGGCGAAACCTTCGTCGACCGCATGATCGCCATGGTCGAGAACGCCAAGCGCCAGAAGACGCCGAACGAGATCGCCCTGACCATCCTGCTGGTGGCGCTGACCATCGTCTTCCTCGGCGTCACGGTGACCCTGCTGCCGTTCTCGATGTTCAGCGTCTCTGTGGCCAAGGCCGGCGCGCCGGTCAGCATCACGGTGCTGATCGCGCTTCTGGTCTGCCTGATCCCGACTACCATCGCCGGTCTGCTCTCGGCCATCGGTGTGGCCGGCATGAGCCGCATGATGCAGGCCAACGTCATCGCCACCTCGGGCCGCGCGGTTGAGGCGGCCGGCGATGTCGACGTGCTGCTGCTCGACAAGACCGGCACCATCACGCTCGGCAACCGCCAAGCCAGCAACTTCCTGCATGCTTCGGGGGTGAGCGAAGCCGATCTGGCCGACGCCGCTCAGCTCGCCTCACTCGCCGACGAGACGCCGGAAGGCCGCAGCATCGTGGTCCTGGCCAAGCAGCGCTTCAACCTGCGTGAACGCGACATCACCGGCATCCATGCCCAGTTCGTCCATTTCTCGGCCCAGACCCGGATGAGCGGTGTCGATCTCGCCGACCGCGCCATCCGCAAGGGCGCGGCCGAGGCGGTGCGGTCCTACGTCACGTCCTACGGCGGCCATTTCCCGCCCGAAGTCGACACCATCGTCGACCACGTCGCCAAGCGCGGCTCGACCCCGCTGGTGGTGGCCGAAGTGGTCAACGGCCATGCCCGCGTACTGGGCGTGGTCGAGCTCAAGGACATGGTCAAGGGCGGCATCAAGGAACGCTTCGCCGAGCTGCGCCGCATGGGCATCAAGACGGTGATGATCACCGGTGACAACCGCTTGACCGCCGCCGCCATTGCGGCCGAGGCCGGGGTCGACGACTTCCTGGCCGAGGCCACGCCGGAGGCCAAGCTGGCCCTGATCCGCCAGTACCAGGGCGAAGGCCGCCTGGTGGCCATGACCGGCGACGGTACCAACGACGCGCCCGCCTTGGCCCAGGCCGACGTGGCGGTGGCGATGAACACCGGAACCCAGGCCGCCAAGGAAGCCGGCAACATGGTCGACCTCGACTCCAATCCGACCAAGCTGATCGAGGTGGTCGAGACCGGCAAGCAGATGTTGATGACGCGTGGTTCGCTGACCACGTTCAGCATTGCCAACGACGTGGCCAAGTATTTCGCCATCATCCCGGCCGCTTTCGTCACCACCTACCCGCAGCTCGCCGCGCTCAACGTCATGCATCTGGCCAGCCCGGCCTCGGCCATCCTCTCGGCGGTGATCTTCAACGCCCTGATCATCATGTTCCTCATCCCGCTGGCGCTGAAGGGCGTGCGCTACCAGGCGCTCGGCGCCGCCGTGCTGCTGCGCCGCAACCTGCTCGTCTACGGCCTGGGCGGGCTCATCGCACCATTCATCGGCATCAAGCTGATCGACCTGGGCCTGGCCGCCTTCGGCCTCGCCTGAGAAAGGAAACATCATGAAGGACCTCATCCGCCCCGCACTCAGCCTGTTCGTGATGCTCACGGTCGTGACCGGCGTCGTCTACCCTCTCGCCGTGACCGGCATCGCCCGGGTCTTCCCTGTCCAGGCCGACGGCAGCCTGATCCTGCGCGAGGGCAAGGCCGTCGGCTCCCGGCTGATCGGCCAGAACTTCTCCGATCCGAAATATTTCTGGGGCCGACCCTCGGCCACCTCGCCCCAGCCCTACAACGCAACCGCCTCCGGCGGCTCGAACCTGGGGCCGCTCAACCCAGCTCTGGTCGACGCGGTCAAGGTGCGCGTTGCCGCGCTGCGCGCCGCCGACCCCGGCAATACGCTGCCGATCCCGCAGGATCTGGTCACGGCCTCCGGCAGCGGCCTCGACCCCGAGATCAGCCCGGCCGCGGCGCTGTACCAGGTCGGACGCATTGCCCGCGTACGACACCTCGATGTCGCGGCAGTACGCGCCATGGTCGAAAACCATATTCAGGGGCGTCAGCTCGGCGTGCTGGGAGAGCCGAGGGTGAACGTACTCGCCCTGAATCTCGATCTCGACAGGCTGGCCAGGCGGTGAGGACTCCGGGGTGAACTACCGTGATCTTTACACTTTTTTGATCTGCGAACAGCTAGCCTTCCAAGTATTACCGCCCGAGAATCACACAGATATCGACCATGGCCGCCAGTGACCTCGACAACCGCCCCGATCCGGACGCACTGCTCGCGCGCATCGAGGCCGATGCCGAACGGGCGAAGAAAGGCCGGCTCAAGGTCTTCTTCGGCGCCTGTCCCGGCGTCGGCAAGACCTACGCCATGCTCAGCGCGGCCCGTATCGCCCGCGAGCAGGGCATAGAGGTCGTGGTCGGCGTGGCGGAGACCCACGGCCGCTCGGAGACGGCCCGCCTGCTGGAGGGGCTGGAGCGGCTGCCGGCCAAGACCATCGCCTACCAGGGCCGCAGCCTGGCCGAGTTTGACCTCGACGCCGCGCTGGCACGCAAGCCCGACCTGATCCTGGTCGACGAACTGGCCCACTCCAACGTGGCCGGCTCGCGCCATCCCAAACGCTGGCAGGATGTCGAGGAACTGCTCGACGCCGGCATCGACGTCTGGACCACGGTCAACGTCCAGCACCTGGAAAGCTTGAACGACATCGTCGGGGGCATCACCGGCATCCAGGTGCGCGAGACCCTGCCCGACGGCATCTTCGAGCGGGCCGACGAGGTCGCCCTGGTCGACCTGCCGCCCGACGAACTGCTGCAGCGCATGAAGGAAGGCAAGGTCTACCTGCCGCACCAGGCCGAACACGCCATCCGCAACTTCTTCCGCAAGGGCAACCTGATCGCGCTGCGCGAGCTGGCGCTGCGCCGGACGGCGGACCGGGTCGACGCCCAGATGCGCGAGTACCGGACCGACCAGTCGATTCAAGATGTCTGGCAGGCCAAGGAACGCCTGCTGGTCTGCATCGGGCCCGGCGCCGGCGGCGACCGGGTGGTGCGCGCCGCCGCGCGGCTGGCGGGCAATCTCCACGCCGACTGGATCGCGGTCTACGTCGAGACGCCGCGCCTGCAGAGGCTGTCCGACAGCAACCGGGACAAGATACTGAAGACGCTGTCCCTGGCCCGCGACCTGGGCGCGGAGACCGCCACCCTGGCTGGCCAGGACGACACCCAGACCCTGCTGTCCTACGCGGTGAGCCGGAACGTGTCCAAGCTGGTGGTCGGCAAGAGCCTGCGCACCGGAGTGTCGCGCACATTGAAGGCACCGCTCTCGGACCGGCTTTCGGCGCTGGCGACGGATGTCGACGTCTACGTCGTCGGCCACGAAAACGAGGAGCGGCCAGCCGACAAACCGGTCACCATGCCGCTCGACCTGGAGATCGAGCCGACCAACAAGAACCGCTACGGCGGCTATGCCTGGGCGCTCGGCATCGCGGCCCTGACCACCCTCTCGGCCCGGGCGATCCTGCACTATTTCGACCTGACCAACCTGATCATGTTCTACCTGGTCGGCGTGGTCTGGGTCGCCGCGCGTTACGGCCGCAACCCCGCCATCCTGTCCTCGGTGTTGAGCGTGCTGGCGTTCGACTTCTTCTTCGTGCCGCCGCAGTTTTCGTTCTCGGTATCCGACACCCGCTATTTCCTGACCTTCTTCTTCATGCTGGCGGTGGCGCTCACCATCAGCACCCTGGCCGCCAATCTGCGCTACCAGGCGCGGGTCGCCCAGTACCGCGAACGGCGGACCCGTGCCTTGAACGAACTGGCCAAGGCCCTGGCCGGCGAGTTGATGACGGAGCAGATCGTGGAGACCACCCGCTTCCAGCTCGAAAGCCTGTTCCAGGCCAAGGTCGCGATCCTGCTGCCGGACGACGAGGACAAACTGCACGCCACGACCCTCAAGCCGGATCAAGGCAGCCTGCCGTTCGATCTGGCCATCGCGCAATGGGTCTACGACCACCAGCAGCCGGCCGGCCTGGGCACCCAGAGCCTGGCCGGAGCGCCGATGCATTACATGCCGCTCAAGGCGCCGATGCGGACGCGCGGCGTGCTGGCGCTGCTGCCCAGCCAGAAGCGGCTGCTCTTCCTGCCCGAACAGGCGCGGCTGCTGGAGGCCATGGTCGGTCAGGCGGCGCTGGCGCTGGAGCGCGTCCACTATGTCGGCGTGGCCCAGGAGGCGCTGATCCGGATGGAGTCGGAACGACTGCGCAACGGCCTGCTCTCGGCCCTCTCGCACGATCTGAGGACACCGCTCACCGTCCTGGCCGGCCTCGCCGACTCGCTCTCCCTGGCCGGCCCGCCACTGCCCGCCGCCCAGGCCGACATCGCCCACAGCATCCGCGCGGAATCGATGCATATCAGCCTGCTGGTCGACAATCTGCTCGACATGGCCCGTCTGCAGGAAGGCAGCGTGCAACTGAAAAAGGAGTGGCAGCCCCTGGAAGAGGTGATCGGTTCGGCCCTGAATGGCATGGAGAATCAGCTGGCGCGGCATCCCGTCCATGTCGACCTAGCACCGGACCTGCCACTGGTGGAGATCGATGCCGTGCTGATGGAACGCGTCTTCTGCAACCTGTTCGAGAACGCCGAGAAGTACACGCCGCCGGGCAGCCGCATCGACATCGGCGCCCGCGCCGACGGCGACCGGATCGTCATCACGGTCGCCGACAACGGGCCGGGGCTCCCCCAGGGCAAGGCGGACACTTTGTTCGAGAAGTTCACGCGCGGCCACGACGAGTCTTCCATCTCGGGGGTCGGTCTCGGACTCGCGATCGTGCGCGCCATCGTCGAGGCCCACAAGGGGACGGTGCATGCCGAAAACAGGCCGGAAGGCGGGGCATGCTTCGTGATCTCACTGCCCGCCGGCACGCCGCCTGACGTTCCAGGAGAGGACTGATGGAATCCGAGCGCCCCCTGCCGCCCACCGTGGTCGTGATCGAGGACGAACCCCAGATCCGCCGATTCGTGCGTGCCGGGCTCGAAGCCGAAGCCTGCCACGTCGTCGAGGCGGGCACCGCCGAACGCGGCTTGATCGAGGCTGGTACCCGGAAGCCCGACCTGGTGATTCTCGATCTCGGGCTGCCCGACCGGGACGGCGTTGAGGTGGTCCGCGACCTCCGCACCTGGAGCGCCCTGCCGATACTCATCCTGTCCGCCCGCGTGAACGAGGCCGACAAGGTGGCCGCGCTCGACGCCGGCGCGGACGACTACCTGACCAAGCCCTTCGGCATGGCCGAATTATTGGCCCGGGTCCGGGCGCTCCTGCGCCGCGCGAGCATCGCAGGCAACGAGAGCCCGGTCGTCTCGTTCGGCGACATCACGGTGGACCTCGTGCACCGGCGGGTGAGCCGGAAAGGCGAAACGGTGCACCTGACTCCCATCGAGTACAAGCTGCTCGCGCTCCTGGTCGCCAATACCGGCCGCGTGTTGACCCACCGCCAGATGCTGCGCGATATCTGGGGACCCAACCACGCCGAGGATACCCACTACTTGCGCGTTTATATGAACGGCCTGCGTCGGAAGCTGGAAGACAACCCCACGGTACCTCACTACATCTGCACCGAATCGGGCGTTGGCTACCGACTTGTGTTGGAAAGCTAATGTTTCAGATTCTTTCAAGCGGCTATAACACTGGAGTTTGAATGGTGAAGGCCTTTTCAGGCTAGTTACTCCTGGAAGCCAATTGGCAAGTTTCTGAGTGCAGCCGTCATTTGAATGATTGTTCCCTGGACTTCACGAAAGACGGCTTCTGGCAGTTCCGAGCCGTAGTTCGGTACTTTCGCCGGTAAACCGTCATTGGTTCTTACCTTGGAAGTCTAGCGTCCGCTTCCAAGCGCCCAACCCGAGGGGCGTTCGTAACCTTAAGCGGCTGGTTATTCTCTCGGCGGTTTCGTCACCCCACTGGCTGGATCGCCGAGAAAAGGCAGTCCGTGCCAAAGCTGATCAATCGCATTCGCCGTTTCCAAACCCACCATCCAATTGATCCCGACCACCACCCGCATGAGACACGGGCTACACCAGGCGCTGGAACATCCACCCCCCGGACCCCCAGTGCATTAATGATCGAGTTGCAGCATCGCCAACCTCGCGTAGAGGCCACCTCGGTTGCGCAAATCCGCCGGTGTGCCGGTTTCCACAATCCTTCCCTGGTCCATCACGACGATTCGGTCAGCCTTTTGTACGGTGGCGAGGCGGTGTGCGATGACCAGGGTGGTGCGCCCTTGCATGGCCGCGCTCAGGCCCTTCTGCACGAGGCTTTCCGATTCCGCGTCGAGGGCGCTGGTGGCTTCGTCGAGCAGTAACAGCGGCGCACCCTTGAGGATGGCGCGGGCGATCGCGATCCGCTGGCGCTGACCACCGGACAGGCGGGTGCCGCGTTCGCCGAGGAAGGTCCGGTAGCCTTCCGGCAGGCGATCGACGAACTCGTCCACCAGGGCGGCCTGCGCCGCCTGTCGGACCTCGTCGTCGCTCGCCGTGACGCGACCGTAGCGGATGTTCTCGAAGACGTCGGCGGAAAAGATCACCGGGTCTTGCGGCACGATGGCGATGCCGTTGCGCAGGTCGCGCAGGCTCAGGTCGCGGATATCCTGGCCGTTGATCCGGATGCTGCCTTCGGTGACGTCGTAATAGCGCAGCAGCAGGTGCATGACACTGGTCTTACCGGCGCCGGACGGGCCGACCAGGGCCACGCTTTCGCCGGGGGCGATGTCCAGGCAGATGTCGACCAAGGCCGGGGCCTGCGGGCGGGCCGGGTAGCTGAAGCCGACGTGTTCGAAGCGGATCGTCGCCCGCGCCGGTTGCGCCGGCGGCACCGGAGTGACGGGTTCGCGGATGGCAGGCTCGGTATGCAGCAGTTCCAGCAGCCGCTCTGTCGCCCCGGCGGCGCGCATTACGTCGCCCCACACTTCCGACATGGTGCCGACGCCGCCGGCTACCAGCGCCGCGTACAGCACGAACGAGGCCAGCTCGCCGCCGGTCAGCGTGCCGGCGGTGACCTGGCGCGCGCCGATCCAAAGCACGAAGACGATGGTGCCCATCACGGCGGTGATGATCACGGCGGTGAGCGCCGCACGTACCCGGGTGCGGCGGATCGCGGTGACGAAGCT
Source organism: Parasulfuritortus sp. (assembly GCA_036391875.1). GTDB lineage: Bacteria > Pseudomonadota > Gammaproteobacteria > Burkholderiales > Thiobacillaceae > Parasulfuritortus. The sequence continues at coordinate 59,346 of DASVZA010000003.1, read as the reverse complement.
CCGTTCGGTGCGCTCGGCGAACCGGCCGGATTCGCGCCCTTCCTGGGTATAGGCCTGCACGGTGGGCATGGCGTTGAGTATCTCGGCCGCCAGTGCCGAGGCATCGGCGATGCGGTCCTGGGATTCGCGCGACAGGCGCTTGACCTTGCGGCCGATCGCGAGGATCGGCAGCGTCACCAGGGCCATCAGGCCGACGATCAGGGAAAACAGGTACAGGCTGGTGACGGCCAGCATGATCATGCCGCCGACGAATTGGAACAGGCTGCGCAGCCCCATCGAGATGGAACTGCCGACCACAGTCTGGATCAGCGTCGTGTCGCCGGTCAGCCGCGACAGCACCTCGCCGGTCTGCAGGGTCTCGAAAAATTGCGGCGACTGGGACAGCACCCGGGCGTAGATGGTACTGCGCAGGTCCGCCGTCGCGCGCTCGCCGATCCACGACACGGTGTAATAGCGCGCCGCCACCGCCAGCGCCCAGCCCGCCGCCAATCCGAACAGCGCGATGAAGTGGCCGTTCAGGCTGAGCCCGCCGAACAGGCCGGCGCCGGACGGGGCCCGGTTGCCGAAGCCGAAATCGATGAGATCGCGAAACGCCAACGGCACCAGCAGAATGGTCCCGGAGCCCAGGCACAAGAGCAGGAAGGCCAGCGCCATGCGCGCCCGATAGGGGCGCAGGAACGGCCAGAGGCCTTTCAGGGTCGATATGGGACGTGGCGGTGCGTTCGGGCGGTCAGTCGGCATTCGTTTTTTTAGTGTGGGGCGGCGCGCTGGCCGGCACCGGTTGCTGCGTCTTCACGCACCCGAGATTGGAAACGCGACCCCGCGGATGATCAGGCGAGCCGGTTCCGCAAGTCGAAAACACGGTGCTTAGTGCAGCAGCGGAGCGAGCACGCGCCACACCGTCGCGAGCAGTTTCGGCTGCGCCACAGCTGTCGGGTGCAGCTGGTCGGGCTGCATCAGCCGGGGATCGAGGGCCACGTCCGCGAGCAGGAACGGCACCAGCGGCAGATGTCGCTTGGCGGCGAGCTCAATGTAGATATGGTGGAATGCTTCGGTGTAATGTTCACCGTAGTTGGGCGGCAGCCGCATGCCGATCAACACCACCTTAGCGCCGCGTTTCTGGGCCCGGGTCACGATCTCGTCGAGATTGCGGCGCATAGCGTCGAGCGACAGACCGCGCAAGCCGTCATTGGCACCCAGTTCGAGCAGCACGATGGCGGGATGCGCGCGCTCCAGGTCGGCATCGACACGGGCGAGACCGCCCGCGCTGGTCTCGCCACTGATGCTGGCGTTGACGACGGTATAGCGCGGCTGATGGTGTTGCAGACGCTTGGCCAGCAGATCGACCCAGACCTGCCCGGACTCCAGGCCGTATCCGGCGCTCAAACTGTCGCCCAGCACCAGGATGGTGGCGGCATGGGCCGAACAAGCGACGAACAGCAGCAACGACAGAAGGAGGCGACGCATGGCAAGTATCCAGTCCGGGACACCCATTGTCACCGCCGAAGGCGTGGGCAAGCAAGTGGCGGTGGCCGGCGGCGTGCTCACCATCCTTGAAGACGTCAGCCTGGCCATCGCGGCCGGCGAAAGCGTCGCCATCGTCGGCGTCTCCGGTTCCGGCAAGTCGACGCTGGTCGGTCTGCTGGCCGGCCTGGACCTGCCCAGCGCCGGCCGCATCACCCTGGCCGGGCAGGACCTCGCCACCCTCGACGAGGACGGCCGCGCCCGCCTGCGTGGGCGCACGGTGGGCTTCGTGTTCCAGTCCTTCCAACTGCTACCCGGCCTGACCGCTTTAGAGAACGTGATGCTGCCGCTCGAGCTGGCCGGCGTACCTCGGGCGGCCGCCCACGGCCTCGAACTGCTGCAGCGGGTCGGCCTGGAACAGCGCGCCGGCCACTATCCGCGCCAGCTCTCCGGTGGCGAGCAGCAGCGGGTGGCCATCGCCCGGGCGTTCGCCACCTCGCCGGCGCTGCTGTTTGCCGACGAACCCACGGGTAACCTCGACGCACACACCGGCGAACGGGTGGCCGACCTGCTGTTCGCCCTCAACGCCGAACAGGGCACCACCCTGGTCCTCATCACCCACGACGAGCGCATGGCCGCGCGCTGCAGCCGCCGGCTCCATCTCGACGCGGGGCGCATCGTTGGCGATGAACGCGGCTAGCCGCCTGAAACTCGCCTTGCGTCTGCTCGGGCGCGACTGGCGGGCCGGCGAACTGCGCATCCTGGCCTCGGCCCTGGTCATCGCGGTCACCGTCACCTCGGCCGTCGGGTTCTTCGCCGACCGCCTGCAGCGCTCCATGGTCAGCCAATCGGCGGGACTGCTCGGCGCCGATCTGGTGTTGCGCAGTCCGCGTCCGGTCGCCCCCGGCTGGCTGGCGCAGGCGCAGTCGCTCGGCCTGCTCCAAGCCTGGGCTCTTGATTTCCCCAGCGTAGTGCTGCACGGCAACCATCTGCAACTGTGCGATATCAAGGCAGTGCGGCCGGGTTATCCGCTGCGTGGGACGCTGCGCACCGCCGCCCAGCCAGAAGATGTGGACCAAGCCACCCGTGGCATTCCAGCCGCGGGCGAGGCCTGGGTCGAGGCGCGCTTGCTGCCGCTGCTCCAGGCCCGGGTCGGCGACGTTGTCACCCTGGGGGACCGGCCGCTGCGCATCACCCGCATCCTCACCTTCGAACCCGGTGGGACCAGCCAATTCATGGCCCTGGCACCCGCGGTGCTGATCAACCTTGGCGATGCCGAGCGTGCCGGCGTGCTGGCGCCGGGCAGCCGCGTGACATACAGCTACCAGTTCGCCGGAGATCCACCGGCGATCGCCCGATACAAGCGCTGGCTGATGCCCCGGCTCAATCCCGCCGATCGCCTGGTCGACGTGCACGAGGGCCGTCCCGCCATCGGCTCCGCCCTGGATCGCGCCAATCGCTACCTTCGGCTGGCCGGCTTGGCGGCCGTGCTCCTGGCCGGCGTGGCCATCGCCATGGGCGCACGCCGCTACAGCGAGCGCCACTTCGACGTCAGCGCCATGCTGCGCTGCCTGGGCGCCGGACAGCGCGACCTGCTGGCCCTGTACCTGCCCCAGCTGCTGGTGCTCGGGCTGGCCGGCAGCGCGCTCGGGGTCGTGCTCGGTTACGGCGCCCAGTCTGGGCTGCTCTGGTTGCTGCGCGGTTTGTTGCCGGCGCAACTGCCACCGCCGGGGGCGATGCCGGCGCTGCTCGGCCTGCTCACCGGGCTGCTGGTGCTGACGGGCTTTGCGTTGCCGCCGGTGTTGCGGCTCAAGAACGTCCCGGCGCTGCGGGTGCTGCGCCGGGAACTGGCGCCCTTGCCGCCGAGTGCCTGGTTGGTCTACGGCGCCGCCCTGGCGGCGCTAGGCGCGCTGCTGTGGCGCTACACCGGCAGCGTGGCGCTGACCGTCAGTGTCCTCGGCGGAACGCTTGCGGCGCTGGTGGTTTTCGGAGTCCTGGCGTGGGGACTGCTGCATGCCAGCCGCGTGCTGCGCCGCGGCGCCGGCGTGGCCTGGCGCTACGGACTGAACAACCTGTGGCGCCGTCCGTGGCTGAGCGTCGGACAAATCCTCGCTTTCGGGCTGGTGCTGATGGCCATGGCCCTGGTCGCCCTGCTGCGCGGCGACCTGCTTGCCACCTGGCAGGCCCAGTTGCCGGCGCGAGCCCCCAACTACTTCGTGATCAACGTCCTGCCCGGCCAGGTAGTGCCGTTCGAGGCCTTCCTGCACGCGCACCAGATCGCCGACGTCCGGCTCTACCCGATGGTGCGCGCCCGGCTCGCGGCCGTGAACGGAGTACCGCTGGCCGAACGGGCCCGGCGCAACGGCGACGAGCAGATCCGTCGCGAACTCAATCTGACCTGGAGCACGACCCTGCAGCAGGACAACGCCATCGTCGCCGGGCACTGGTGGCGACCGGGCGATCGCGGGCGGCACCTGGTATCGGTGGAGCAAGGCGTGGCCAAGCGCCTCGGTGTCAAGCTGGGTGATGAACTGACCTTCTCGTTCGGCGGCCGGGAACTGCGGGTGACCGTGGCGAGCCTGCGCACTGTCCAGTGGGACTCGTTCAAGCCAAACTTCTTCATGGTTTTCCCGCCTGGGGTGCTCGACGAATACCCGGCCACCTATGTCACCAGCTTCTATCTGGCGCCCTCCGAGTGGGACCTGCAGGCGCAGATGGTGCGCAGTTTTCCGGCCGTTACCGTGCTCGACCTCGACCGTATCATGGCGCAGGTGCGGAACATCCTGTCGCAGGTGACCTTTGCGGTTGAGTACATCCTGGTTTTGGTGCTGCTGGCCGGATTCGTCGTACTCTATGCGGCACTGCAGGCCAGCCTCGATGAACGGCTGTATGAAGGCGCGCTGCTACGCGCCTTGGGCGCGAGCCGGTACCAGTTGCGCGCCGGGCATCTGGCCGAATATGCGGTGCTCGGTGTCATGGCCGGGTTGTTCGCCGCGGCTGGTTCCGAATTCGTCGCCTGGCTCCTATACACGCAAGTGTTTCATCTCGAGTATCACATCGCATGGCCGTTATGGGCGGTGCTGCCGCCGTTGGGCGGGCTGTTGGTGGGCGCGGCCGGTTATTGGGGCACGCGCCGCATCGTCCTGCGCAGCCCGCTGGTCGTGTTGCGCGGGCTTTAGCGGGCCGGAGTGTGTTTCCTGCCCCGACGCGGGCAGCACTATCCTGCCTAACTGATCTGGCCGAGAGAAGTTTGAGTTAAAGGATGGGCGCGCCTGCCTCAAATGACACCTGTCCACTCTATAGCCGGACGTTGGCCGCATTTCGACACAAAGCGGACGCCCATTATTCTCTTGCTGTAGGTCTGCAATAGGTTCGGGAACTGCCTGATGAGAGGAAGTCCCGAAATCTGACGTTTCACAAAAGGCGGTGATCTCGTTTCCAAGATGCCGTCTTTGTTATGCTGACGTTTTCCTGTGGCTTGCGTCGCCGCCAGGACTTGAGGACACAAATTTATCGGAGTAGCGCGGATGGCTTCTTTGCAGGATCAGTTTTTGAAGGCCGGCTTGGTGGACAAGAAGAAGGTCAAACAGGCCAACCACGAGAAGAGCAATCAAAAGAAGGCGGAACGACGGGCCGGCACGGAAACTGTCGAAGTAGCCCGCCAGGCCGCTCTCGAAACGCAGCGCAGGAATGCCGAGCGCGCGCGGGAACTCAATGCGCAACGCGATGAAGCTTCTACCCAGAAAGCGATCGCGGCACAGATCGCCCAGATGGTGCAGCAGAATCGCCAGAGCAAGGGCGCAGGCGACATCGCCTACAACTATACCCACGGCAACAAGATATACCGCATCTATGTTTCAGCCGAAGTGCAGGTACAACTCATCGCTGGACACTTGGTGATTGTCTGCCAAAACGGCACCACCGAATTGGTTCCCAAGGTCATTGCAGACAAAATCGCCGAACGCGACGCTTCGCTCGTCGTTCGGGTAAACAAGACCAGCACTGAAGTGGAAGTGGATGACCCGTATGCCGCCTTCACGGTTCCTGATGACTTGATGTGGTAGTCCGCAGGGGCAGCTATTGGGACATGCTGCCGAACGCGTACTCCAAACCTGAAGTCGAAATTACGTTAGTAAATCTGCGACTTCTCATCGGCCAATGCCGACTGTGGGCCTGCTCACCCTGTCAGGCGGCAATGCGCTGGATACCTGCCGTCCAGCCTCTGGTGGCAGTCAGTGGCCGCTTCCAACCTTCAGGCTACAGCCGGATCTGATCCGACCCAAAGCGGAAGTTGCAAGTTTCTATTTCATTGCCTGATAGCAGACGTTCAGGGCTGACCCGCCATCCGGCCGCTGGGGTGCCGACGATGCAACTCGTGAGGCGACTTCCTTGGCATCGCCACCAAAATTAGCAGGAGCCTGGCTCCAACACCGCGCTACTACTCCTCGCCGTACTCGAACTTCCGCAGGGCGATCGACTCATCGGCACGACGATGTTCGAAATCCCTCATGGACTCTAGGTCAGCGATGTATTTCGCTGCGAACGCGCGAACTCGTTCATCAGGGTCCTCTAGCCAACCCAGAACTTCTAGGCGCTTTTTCTCATACGCCTCCGACATCCCGTACTCGCCTGATACTACCCCGGTGCTCTGAAGGGCGATCGCGACCTCGTTGAGTAGCTCGCTGTCTGGGGGAAGTGCCTTGATGAGTTGCTTAGCAACCGGATGAATAAAGCTCTGTCCCTCGTAGGCCCGAAGGACGCTAGATACAAAGTCCAGCTCCGTCACGCCCCCTGTGCGTAACAGCTGCAGCAACGCCGCCTGAAAAGCCTCGGGGAATTCTGGGAAGACGAGCTGAAGCAGCTTCGCACCTCTATACAGGAAGAGCGAAGGGTCCTTGCAGTACCAATCGAGAACACTCTGCACCACCATCGCCGCGTTTACTGCCAACGGTTCATTGAGCGAATGGAACTGGTACGGGAGTTCCTCGTACCTGTCACTATCCTTCTCTGCCTCAGTTCGGGCCCTTTCATCTGGCTCATATACCCGGGCACACAAGAAGTCGACAACTTCTCCTGGCTCTCGCTCTGCTATGACTGCGAGCACATCCTCGGCTTGGTAGTCGATTTGAGGAAGGAAGTGGAGGTTTTTCAGCACCAATTGACGTTCGGCTGGGGAGAGCTCCGCGACTGTTTCCTTGACTTCCTTGCGGTACCAAATTTCGCTGACCCAGCTTGCATCCCCCAGTTCGGTTAACCCACTCAGCGCATGCAAGAAGAGGTTCTTGAGCTGGTCGCGCTGACCGCTGTCGCTGGACCGTGCGATGCCGACCGACGCTACCTGCCGCATGACATAGGCATCCTCCAACTGGGCAGCCTTAGCAAGGATGCGCTCCAGAACATCCAAGTTGACGCTCTTTGTCGACAAGTAGAGCTTCGCACACGCGTACAGAGGCGACTTGGTGTCAGACGAAGCGTCATCAATCCACCTCTTCATAAGAGGCAACAGCTCACTTTGTCGCTCGCTGTCCCAGACCCCACGAAGGATTGGTATCAAAAACCCTGAGAGCCGGTCCGATTCATCAGCCAGCAGATCTAGCGCGAATCCTGGGTATAACCCGGCGACGTCCGCAAGGAATTCGTAGAAAACTGGGAAGGTCGCCATGTCGTTTGACTCAGTTTGAGCAAACGTCAAAATCCTTCCCTTCCAGATATCGAAGCCCTCATCGGGAATGCGCGCCGCCAAGATCTTGGCTTCTTGCATCCGACGCTCCTGGGCGGCAACGGAGTAAGACCCATCCCTTGGTGACCTTGACCACTCTCCGAAGACTCCCTCGAATCCAATGAGGGTCTTGTAGATGGTGTACTCGGAGTTAGCGTCTATGATGGCCTTGACCGCAAGAGCAGCGGACCTGACCGCATCTGACGGGCTGTGATAGTGAATCCAGTAGCTGTCGTGCTCGATCTTCTGGACTATCTGTAAGTCCGGCTCACGTTCAGCGATTTGTGCAAAGAGAGCAAGAACCTCTTGAGCGTTGGCCGCAATCATGTCCGCGTAATCTATGTCGGCTACAGTGCGGTTCTCCGCACGAGTTGCTGCATTTAGCGTCCTGATCACAGAGAGCCTCTGGCGCTTGGTCTCAGCTAGGCCGTAGATTCGCTTCAGGAGGGCGACGCTCCTGCGCCTCACTATGGGAACTTCGCCTGCAGCAGGTGTGACCGCGCGCGAAAGCGTGACGGCACTCGCGGTCCACTTGGTCGATTCCATGGACGTTGAAAGCAGCCCCTCGATCAGTGTCAGGACACCATTCAAGTGCTCTATCAAGAAGCTGTCTCCCTTGCTCTCAATGGTGTCCAGCACTGCGACCTGAGGTGCCGCACCAATTCCTCGCCGCGACTCGTCCTCGGCTCCATAGAAGACAGACAAGTTGTACTTCGCCAGACTGCGAAGAGCCGCGTCAGCGTCCTTCCTCACAGACTCTTCGGAGTGAGCTGCGACCCAGAGAAGTACGTCAGTGACCGCAGGTGTTTCAAGATACCGAAGGCCTGAGAGCACCTTGATGGCTTTGGACATCAGTGTGTACGCGCTGCGGTATATGTTCAGCGCCTGCCCCCATCCACTGAACTCCTCTGAGTGCCGCAATTCACGGTTCCCGACGGATCGTAGAAATTCGCTTAGTGTGGCGATCGTTCCTTTGCTCCGCCGGAATCCTACGGTGGCGAGCACTTCGAGCGCGTAATTAAGCGTGTCGTAATCCAAGCTTTCGAGCAGCACAGTGAAGGCTTCTGCGCAGGCTCGTCCAACCGCCTCCTCAGCGGCGGATGTTCGAGACTGAGCCAAACGTCCCAGCACCTTGATGCGCGTTGCGGAATCCATTGCGTCAGCCTCCCAGCCCCGTGAGCTTAATCATCTCTTCTTCCACGAGTTCCGATGCTCGCTTGGCATGGAGACTATCTACGCGAAGGTAGTTGTGGCCGGTGTCTCGAATCATCCCGGACAAGGCTAGCCGCTCGAGAGCGTTTCGCGCGGTATCGGCAGCTGCGCCCGACTGCACGAGCAGCTCGATGACCTCCTGTTTTCCCGTCTGGCCCAGATAGCTGACAAAACCGAGCGCCTTCTCTTCCAGCGACCGGAAGAAGTCTCTCGCCGGCTCTACGGTGTCGAAGATGTCGCGAGGTTTCCCGGCATCAACCGCCTCATCCGGCGTCTTAGGATTGACTTCGTCAGGCAGGATGACCGGCACAACAGGCCCTGCATCGCCACCCGCATCTGGCTCAGGAGAACGGTGGTCCAGTGTCAACTCGTTGAGCCGGAGTGCTTCAACATCGGCAACCCGCGACTTCAGCAGTTCGACTGCGGCGTATAGGTTTTGTGTGCTGGTATCGACCGGCGTTATGAGCAAGTTCCTGGCCGCGGCTTCCTTGAGCAAAGACTCATCGAACTTTCCATCACGATAGAACGCCTTCAGGTCACGGGAAGCAAAGATGACCTCTGATCCTGCCGGCAGACTCAGAATGCACTCCCAGATCAAGCAATCCTTGATGTCTTGGTTGGGCTTCAGAGCTGGCTTGCGGCCCTCAACGGCCCGATCCAGCGCTGCTGCCTTCAACTCCGCCGTAGCCACGATCTCGCAGGTGATGTCCTTTAGGTCTTCCAGAATCCGCGGCCCGCGCGATTCCCAGAACTTGTCCTGCGGTAGAGCTGCCGTTACCCGCTGGCCACTCAATGTTTGGAGCTGAGATAGTGCGACCTCTGCGTTCTTGTGCGCCGACGCTGCAACCTTGGCAAAGTTGGACAGATATTCCGTCCGAGAGATATCGGGCAAGGCAATCTGCCCCCGCAATTCGCGGAGTAGACGGACGAGCTGAAGCCCCCCTTGCTTCATGAGCAGGTGGGTGTCGTAAACAGCCGTGTTGGCGTCGCAAAAGAGGAACAGGGGTCTGTCGTCCATGAGCATGGGGCGCATCTACCTCAAATATACGTTAGTCGCCGGCACGAGAGTTGCGCTGAGATTTGACGCTCGGCTATAAGTTGTTCAAGCCGCAACCCTACGAATGTCTGGTGATGATCGCAGCATCCTATCAGACCACCAAGCGCGAACGACTCAGTTCAGCGTGCAGCGGAAATTCTGTCTCGAGAGCCTGAACTTCCAAAAACCCAAAATTCAAAACCTTTAAGCCGCCATTAGGCAATGTCAGCACCTGGCCGGGAGCACCAGTTCGACTCTGCCCACGGTAAGCGGTCGCTGCTGGCCTAGCCGTTAGCCGAGTGTCAGCTTTCGGGCGGGCCTTCTCGAAGGCAGGCCCCGGCCACTTGGAGTCGCTGGCCACCGGCAGCTCTCTGGCATCTCCCTTTGCCACTGTTATGCCGGTGTCGGCCTAGAGGTCGCTGGGGCGGTGCCCGAAAGCAGGCGTCAGTCGGTGGGGCGCCGGACAGTGCTAATGCAACGCTGACCGTAGAAAGTCAGGCGAGGAGTGCAGGCTCGTCATCGACTAAGTATGTGGTTCGCCCGACAGCTTCAGGGCGACAGAGTGAGAACTACCTGAGTCCCGCCGATACGCCCGCAACATCGCGCTGTCGCTGCGGGCTCATCCAGTCCTTGCCGTTCTTGGCAAGGGCAGTGCTCGATCTACGGATCTTCGGCGTGTCCATCGGCCAAGTGTGGCATGTAGACACCGTCCGGACCTCCTTCCTTTGGATCGAACGGGTACGGATCGACCAAGTTCGACGCCACCATGTCCTCGCGCGGCGTGCGCAGGTAGCTGCGCCATGCATCGCTCGTGCGCCGTAGGTCGATCTCGGCGCCAATCGGCGACTGCCGGCATGCATCCATGCGCTCTTCGACAAGGTGCTTCTCGCGCACAAACGACGCCAGCTGTTCCTCGTCGAATGAGCGTGCCAAGTACGGATACTGGATCGCTAGTTCGGCCCGGCCGTCGCGCTCCAGCAGCGCATTCACCTTGCCTAAGAGCCGGTCTACCCGCCCCACGCGCTGCTCGTTGTCGCCCGGCGTCCAGGCGATGCCGTAGTGGTGTACCTTGCGGCACTGCAAGTGCAGGTTTACACCCTCCTGCAGCACCGAGGTCGCAGCCAGCACGTTCGGGTAGAAGGGGCTGTTGAAGCCCAGGATCAGCCGCTGCCGGTCCTTGACCGCGCCACTGGCATAGAAGGCGGGGCTGCTGAGTCCGGTGAGCTTATGCCAGCCCTGGCGGTCTTCGTCGGGCACGTTCTCGCACAAGGCATCGAAGGTCTGCAGCGCGGCGCGGAAGTAGGCGAAGGCAAGAGAATCTTTCAAATCTGCGTCCAGAAAATCCAGAAAGGCAAGATAGCGCTGCTGAGCATCGCCCGCTTTTCCGCACCGGCGGAACTCGGCGTACCTGCAGTACAGCTCCACGATGACCGGGCTTGCGAACAGAAAGCCGTTCTTCAGGTAACGGCCAAAGCTCTCTGCCTGTGCCGGCTCACGCGCCAAGCGGTCGACGCGCTCGCGGGCGGCGGCATCGAGCTGGCGATACATCAGCCCCCACAGCGTCGGCATCGGCTTCGCGAAGTCCAGCTTCTCGTTCGCCGCCACGCCGACGCCGCGCGCCTCCAGTGCAGCCGAGGCGTACTCGTCGCGCAGCCGGCCGACGGCCCGCTTTCGGTAGTGGTAGCCGTAAGTCCCCGCCTTGTAATCGCTGGCCGGCTCCAGCAGTAGCGTGAACAGGCTCTCAGGCTTGCGCAAACGCAGGCTGAAGTTCGAGGCGTCGGTACTGCGCTGCACGCCCGTCTTCTTCACGACGAACAGATCGGCTACCTTCGAATGCACGTTGGCATCCGTATCCGCGTGCTCCTCTGCCGCTGCGTCATCGCCTTCGAGCAGCGCCGCGTCGTCGGCCTCGCCATGGCCGCCGAAGTGCCGGTTGAAGAACTCGCGCGACCAGTGGCTGGTCTCCCACCGCTTCACCAGCCCCCCCCTGTCGTCCGGAGCTAGCGCCTGTACGATCCGCCGCCCCATCTGCCGGTCGTAGGCCACGTTGACGCGCGCAACGATCTCGCGCACCGAGGGAATCCTGCGCACGAACACCAGATGCTTGTGCTCGTGGGCATCAACGCCCGCATCGAAAACGTCGGCCGGTACGCAGGCGTTCACCAGCGCGTCGTACTTGGGGTGCGCTGGCAAGCCGCCCAAACTCTCGTGCATGCGCGCCAGCCGGGTGAGGATCTCGGTGTCGGGCGCGCCCTGGAAATCGCGCTTGGCTACGTCTTCCTCGGTCTCCTGCTCCGCTTCGGGCGCCTGCACCTTGAACGACTCGAAGCCCTCCAGGTAGCCGTAGAGAAAGCGCCGGCCATCCTGCACCTCCTTGCTCACCAGCAGCTTCTGATACAGCGCGAAAAACAACTCGGCCGCCGGGTCCTGCTCCAGGTCCGCCGCCACCGCCCGTTCGTGGCGGTAACCGTACTTGTCGTAGCTGCCGTCGCGCCCCTTCATGCGGCGTAGGCGGCGCAGCGCATACTTCTTTAACAGCGCCTCCGGCTTGTCCTGGCCGACCTCGGCCACGTAGCCCAGGATCGCTGCCACGTCGTCCATCGACGCGTGGCTGGGCGTTGCCGTCATCAGCAGCGCGCGCTCGCCCAAGCGGTCCTCCGGTGGGCCGAAGAACTCGCTCGCCGCACGGGCGCGCTGCGACTTGCCCCGGCTGTTGCGGAAGTAGTGTGCCTCGTCCACAACAAGCAGGTCGAAACCCCTGCCGCCCAGCGCTGCCTTCAGGCGGCGGTGGATGCCGGCCGCGGCCACTGCGGCGCCCTGGAGCTTGTCCACGCCCTCGTCGTGCTCGTCGCGCATCAGCCCACTCAGCGAGTAGATCGTCGTCACAAAGAACCGGTGCGTCTGCGCCTCCACGGCTTGAGCCAGCTCGACCAGCGACCAGGCCAGTCTGGCCTCATTCACTGGCTCGCCGTCGCGAACGCGCCGCACTACGTCGTCGGACTGCTTGTAGTGCGTGCGCACGAACTTGGCGTACTCGCGCTCCCAGTGGCGGCAGATGTCGCGGTTGGGCGCCATGACCAGAACGCATGCATCGGGCTTCGCTTTCCAGAGCAGCGCCATCACGCCCAGCGCCTGCAGCGTCTTGCCCGTGCCCACCTCGTCTGCCAGCAAGGCCGCGCGGTGGCGGCCCAGCTTGTTCCATAACCCGGCCACGCCCTCGGTCTGGCGCGCGGCCATGGCGCGGTCGCCTTCGCGATAAGTCCAGTCCGCGCGTTCGCGGTCGAAGGTGATCCAGCCAGACACCTGCTCCGGCGTCAACGCGCCCCAGCGCTCAGCGTCCATAGCCACAAGCCTTCCGCAACTGCCGCATGTACTCGGCGTTGCCGCGGATCGCCGGCGGCAGGCGCGACAGCCGCTTGTCGGGCTTCAGGCTCTGCCACTTGGCGCCTTCGGGCGGCGCGGACCGTGCGTACTTCGCGCGCGTGCGGGCATGCGCTTCCAGCGCCGCGGCGTAGAGCGAGTCCGCCTCCTGCAGCAGAAACCAGTTGAACACCACGCTGCCGCCGGGCGCCGCCGCCTGCGCGTTCACCTTGGCCACCAGTTCCTGCAAGCTGCCGGCCTGCACGAACAACAGTCTCTCCAAAACATCCCGCGAGTTCACCCCGCGCAGCCGCTGGCGGAACTGCTCGAAGGCATGGAACACGCGGAAGTAGCTCAGCCCACCCGCGTCCGCGGCGATGGCAGGCGGCGCTGGCTCGTCGTCGGGCACGTCGTCGTTGCGCAGCACCGGGCGCAACCGGGGCTTGCCGCTGCCGCCAGGCTCGACGCCTTCGACCCAGTCGTTCAACAAGTCATTCAAGGAGTCGTAGCCCTGGGCGCGCCGATGGGACTGCCCGATTTCCAGCACCAGGCCGCGGTATTCCAGGCTATTGCCGCGCCAGACCTCGTAGCCGTGGTCGGCAAGCAGAGCCTCGTTGTCGGGCAGCTCCAGCGCGATGGCTTCCAGCGGCCACGCGCCGTCGATGCGCCGCTCCTTCCAACGCAATTCCAGGCGCTGCTTCACCCCCGGTAGGCGCAGCGTATAGCCCGTGCCCTCATTCCTTTCGTACAGCCGGCCCTGCAACTCGTAGCACCCCTGCGCCCAATCGAAACTCACCAGCAGCTCGAACGGCAAAGGATAAGAAGGCGGATCCAACTCGTCGTCCTGCAGCATGTCATCGGTGCCGAAGTCCTTGGCACCCAGGGACAGTGGCTGTCCGGCGATTTGCGTCGCGGGCGAGACGTCGAGCAAGATGCCTGCCTCCACGTTGCGCAGCTCGAAGCTCGAGCTGCCCGGCTCGGTGCAGTTCCACGAGCCGACGGCCAAGCGCGCCCTCCGCCCTTGCGCCAGCCAGAGCTTGGCGTGGGTCATCTCGATCTCGTCCGCCCGCGGCGAAGGCCGGTCATGAAAGGCGAGCCCACCCTCGTCCAGCATTTGCCCGATTGCTTCCGACCACTTCGTGCGCACATGCCGGTTGCCGACGCGATCGGGCACGATGGCGAAGTCGATCTTCCGGCCCGCTAGTGCCCGGATCTTCTCGATCAGCCCCGCGAGGTCGCGCGAGAAGTACGGCGACCACACCGTCAGCCGCTCAGCCTGCGTGCCCGCCAGCAGGAGTTCCAGAAAACTCTCGCGCTCGAAGCTGTGCGCAAAGTGCCAGCCCTCGTCGTCGCCCTTGAACTGTCTGCGCACGCCCAGCGCCTCGCCCAGCCCCACCGCCGCGAACAGCGGCTCGAAGAAGCGCTTGATCTGCTGGTACTGCGCGTTGTTGCTCACCGTGTGGAAGCAGAAGCCCTCCTGGTTGCGCCCCCAGCCGCTGACGCTGAGGTTGGCGCTGCCTGCGCCCAGCACCATGCGGCCACCTTCGTCCTCCAGAAAGATCACCTTGGGGTGGAACAGCGACTCCGGGCCGAACCCCTCCAGCCCCAGCCGCCCCGGCAGCATGCCGTGCACCGGCAACGCCGTGCGCTTGAGCTGGTCGGCTTCCATCATGCGCAGGTCGCAGAACACGCGCAGGTCGATGCCGCGCTCGGCCAGCTGCAACTGCATGTTCTCGTAGTCCATGCGGTTGGCGGGCGGATCGGCGTCGCCCTGTAGCAGTTCGGGCAGCACATGGGTCTCGAAGAACGGGATGCCCAGGTTGAAGGTGGTGAACCAAGCCCGCTTCAGCGGACCTAGCGCCCGCACCTGCTGGCGAAAGGCATCCAGCAGCTTCACGCCAGCCTCCGCATCCCGGAGAGGAGATGCCGGAACTGCGGCACGTAGTACTGGTGGACCCAGGTGCCCACCGGCCGGTCCTCCTTCGCCGGCAGCGGGCGGGTGCGCACGTCGATCTTCAGCTGGCTGCCGTTAAGCAGCCGCAGCCAGGGCGACTGGCCGCGCGTCTCCATCACCTTCTCGTGGTACTTGAGCAGACGCTCTACCTGTTGCCGTACGCTGTTGCCCCGCGCCAGTGCCAACAACTCCGCCAGCCGTTCGGCGGCCGTTCCCGACACCTGCTCGCGAATCGCAGTATCGCCCTCGATGGGCGTTGCCAATCGAGGCAAGGTGTCCCCATCGCGGTCGAGCGACTTCCAACCCGCCAGCACCTCGTCCAGCGACTGCGACTTGGCTGACAGCATTACCCCCAGCAGCAGGTCCAGCTCTGCAAGGAAGGGTTCCACCACCTGCACGCGTTCGAGCTTGTCGCGATCGCCTGCCACGAGCGACGCACACTTGGCCGCGAGCGCGAACACCTGCTCGGTCGGGCGCTCCAGCACCTGGCCATCCGGCAGCCACTCCCGTTCCAGCGCCTCGTACAAGGCGCCTGGTGCGCCCTGGTCCAGTTCGGTGACCCCGAGCCAGAAGTCGCGCGCATACGCTCCCACCCGCGCCGACGACTGGAAGGCCTCGACAAAGGCCTGCCTCAGCGCCTCTGGCAGTTCGGCAAAGGTCAGCTCAGGCTCCCGGCGCACGTCCGCCAGCAGTTCGGCCAGGTGCTTGCGCACCAGCGCCTGCAAGTCCGCCAGGGGCTTGCCCTGCGCAAATAACTGCGCCTGCGCCTTCTGCCACTGCGGCCGCGACGCGGGCAGCGCGTAGTCGTAGCCGCCGTCAAAGAAGCCCATCGCCACCAGCGGCGTCTTGTAGCGCCCGCTCACTCCGAGCGAGTTCTGCCGCACCAGCACGTGGGCTCGAGCGCCGGGGCTGAAGACCAGCCGCGGGTTGCCCTGGGTCTCTTCCCAGCGCCGACGCGCCTTAGAAATGCCGAGCACGCCCGCAGTTTCCACGCTGGCCTGGGCCTGCGCTTCCACCATCGCGAAGGCGAACACGTTTTCCAGGTAGATCAGGCAGGACTGCTTAAAGGCGGCCGAATCCTTGCCCCGGCCCGCGTAGGCCTTGTCGTGCAGCAGCCCTTTGCCCGGCAGCACCGCATCGTCCTCGACCAGGGCCTTGGTCACCCAGTGGTTAAAGAGGTTGAGCGTGTAGTTGCGGACGTCGTTGGAAATGGAGCTGATGCGGTTGCGGAAGATCTTTTGCCCATAGGCTGACCAGATGACCTGCAGGCCCAGCGGGTCCAAGTTCAGCTCGCTGCTAATGCGCTCGTCGAACTCTGTAAGAAGGTCACTGAGCGCAATTCGACGCTTCATCCCCGCTTCGCTATCTCGTGTGCTTGGAGCAATCGGCAATATGTGTACCTCGAAATGGGCTGCTGCCGGTTCCATTGTAAGCGTGGCAGACTTTCAAGGATATGCGTTCCGGGCAGTGAGCCAGTGAGCCGCATGCGCCGAACGCCTTGACCGGGCGCCTGGGTGCAATTCCGACCGGCAGCTTCGCGGCGACGATATCGGGCCAGCGGATGTCTCTTCTGGGTCGGATCCGGCTGTAGCCTGAAATGACAAGCGGTCATTGACCGCCATCAGCTGGTGGGCGGCAGGTAATTGGCGCATTGCCGCCCGAGTCAGGCCGGAAGTCCAATGTCCGCATCGGCCGACATCCTGTCGGCCAACTCCGCTGCAATATTGGCCGCTACGCTACTCAATGCTGCCTAAGCTACCTGTGAAAACCAATCCAGTCCCTCAGGTGGGGGCAGCGCACTATGGGTGAGTGTGGTCTGGGGAAGGAGCCGTTGCCCGGCGTACTGCCGTTCCCTCGTCACTTGCCCTAGAATCGCCGCGGTTCGATAACACCAACAAGACCATGAAATTCCAGCAGCTACCCATGGGCGCCCGGTTCGAGTACGAGGGCAAGGTCTACACCAAGACGGGGCCGATCCAGGCCGCCGCGGAGTCGGGCGGGCAGCGGGTCATCCCGCGCTTCGCGGTGCTCAAGCCGCTCGACGAAAAGCCGAAGGCCGAGGCCCCGCGCCGCGGCCGCAAGCTGGACGAGGCGGCTGTGATGGCGGCGTTCGAGGCCTTCTGTGCCGAGTGTGCCGATCTGCCGGGGGCGGCAGCCGAGCGGGCGGCCGCCCTGGCCTCGGCCCGGCAGCGCTTCCTGGCGGCGCTCAAGTAGGGTGTCGGTCGAGTAAACCGGGGCGATTCACTGATTCACTCCGGGTTCATCGCTCCCGCGCAGGCGGGAGCCCAGCGCAATCACTGGATACCCGCCTACGGGGGGTATGACGGTTGGATTTCAGCGGCCGGCGTCGGCCAGCTGGGCGGCGTCCCAGCCGCCGCCCAATGCCTTGATCAACTGCACGCTGGCGGTCAGCCGGTTGCCCAGCAGGGTGACCGCGCTGCGCTCGTTGGCGAGCGCCGTCGCCTGCACCGTCACCACGTTCAGATAGCTCACCGTGCCAGCCTGGTACTGGTTGGTGGTCAGGGTCACCGAGCGCCGGGCCGACTGCACGGCCTGATCCTGCACGTCGGCCTCCTTGGCCAGGATGCGCAGCGAGGCGAGGTTGTCCTCCACTTCCTGGAAGGCGCCCAGCACGGTCTGGCGATAGGTGGCCACGGTGGCGTCGTAGGCGGCGCGGGCCTGGGCGGTCTGGGCGCGGCGCAGGCCGCCGTCGAACAGGGTTTCGGCCAGGGCCGGGCCGAGCGACCAGAAGCGGTTGGGCAGGTCGAACCAGTGGGCCAGGCTGCTGCTCTGGTAGCCGCCGCTGCCGGACAGGGTCAGGCTGGGGTAGTAGGCGGCCTGGGCGACGCCGATCTGGGCGTTGGCGGCGGCCATGCGGCGCTCGGCGCCGGCGATGTCGGGCCGGCGTTCGAGCAGGGCCGAAGGCAGGCCGGCCGGGATCTCCGGCAGCCGGGCGGCGAGCGGCGCCGGCTTGATGGCGAAGTCGGCCGGGGCCTTGCCGACCAGCAGGGCGATGGCGTGTTCCAGCTGGGCGCGCTGCACGCCGACGTCGATGGCCTGGGCCTCGGCCGACTTGAGCTGGGTCTCGGCCTGGGCGACGTCGGCCTGGGTGGCGACGCCGGCCCGGTACTGGTTGCCCACGATCGCCAGCGAGCGCCGGTAGGCGGCCACGGTCTGGTCCAGCAGGGTCTTCTGGGCGTCGGCGATGCGCAGCTGGAAATAGTCCTGGGCCAGGCTGGCCCGGGCACTGAGCCGGGCCGCTGCGAGGTCGGCGGCGCTGGCCTGGGCGCCGGCCTCGCCGGCTTCGACCGCGCGGCGCACCTTGCCCCAGACGTCGGCCTCCCACGATGCGTTGAGCGACAGGCTGTAGTCGGTGTAGGTGCCGCCGCTGCCGGTGGTGCGGCTGCCGGAGGCCGAGTGGCTGCGGGTGGCGTCGGCCGTGCCAGTCACGGTCGGGTAGTAGCCGGCCCGGCTGCCCTGGACCGCGGCCTGGGCCTGGCGGTACCGGGCCTCGGCGGCCTTGATGTTCTGGTTCGAGATGTCGACCTGTTCCTCCAGCGCGTCCAGCGCCGGGTCGCCGAACGCCTGCCACCACTTGCCGCGTTCGAGATGGTCGGCGGGCTGCGCGGGTTTCCAGTCGCCGGCTTCCTTGTAGGCGGCGGGCACGGCCGCCTCGGGCCGCACGTAGTCGGGGCCGGCCGCGCACGAGGCGAGCAGCGGCAGGGCGGACAGCAGCATGAGCCGGGTTCTGAGGGCCATGGTCGAATCTCCTTATTGCGCCTCGGCCGGCCGGCCGAAGCGGCGGCTCCAGGCGGCCCGGCACCAGAGCCGGAAGCGGTCCAGGTACAGGTACACCACCGGCGTGGTGTAGAGGGTGAGCATCTGGCTCACGATCAGGCCGCCGACGATTGAGATGCCGAGCGGCAGGCGCAGCTCGGAGCCTTCGCCGGTGACCAGGATCAGCGGCAGCGCACCGAGCATGGCCGCCATGGTGGTCATCATGATCGGCCGGAAGCGCATCATGCAGGCCAGGAAGATGGCCTCGGCCGGCGGCAGGCCGCGGCTGCGTTCGGCGTCGAGGGCGAAGTCGACCATCATGATGGCGTTCTTCTTGACGATGCCGATCAGCAGGATCACCCCGATCAGCGACATGATGGTGAACTGGCCCTTGAAGGCCAGCAGGGCGAGCAGGGCGCCGACCCCGGCCGAGGGCAGGGTGGAGAGGATGGTGATCGGGTGGACGTAGCTCTCGTAGAGAACGCCGAGCACGATGTAGACCGCGATCAGCGCGGCCAGGATCAGCCAGGGCTGGTTCTGCACCGATGCCTGGAAGGCTTTTGCCGTGCTCTGGAAGCCGCCGTGGATGGAATCGGGCACGCCGATCCGGGCCAGGGTGTCGTCGATGGCGTGGACCGCGCTGCTGAGCGAGACGCCGGGCGGCAGGTTGAACGAGATCGTGGTGGCGGCGAACTGGCCCTGGTGGTTGACGCCGAGCGAGGTGGTGGCGGGCTCGTAGTGGGCGATCGCCGAGAGCGGCACTTCCTGGCCGCCGGCGTTGAGCACGTGGACGTCGTCCAGCGCCTCGGGGCCCTGGCGGTATTCGGGCGCGGCCTCCATCACCACGTGGTACTGGTTGAGGTCGGCATAGATGGTCGAGACCTGGCGCTGGCCGAAGGCGTCGTACAGGGTGGCGTCGATCAGGCGCGGGTTGATGCCGTAGCGGGCGGCGGCGTCGCGGTCGATCACCACGCGGGTTTGCCGGCCCTTGTTCTGCAGGTCGGAATTGACGTCGGCCAGTTGCGGCTGGTCCTTGAGCGCCCGTTCGATGCGCGGCGTCCAGGCCAGCAGCTGCTCCAGGTCGTCGCTCTGCAGGGTGTATTCGTACTCGGCCGAACTGGACCGGCCGCCGACCCGGATGTCCTGGGCCGCCTGCAGGTAGAGCTTGGCGCCGGGCACCCGGGCCAGCTTGGGACGCAGCCGGTCGATCACCTTGTCGGCCGAGATGCGGCGCTCGGCGAGCGGCTTGAGCGAGATGAACATGAAGCCGGTGTTGGTCTGGCTGCCGCCGGTGAAGCCGACCACGTTGGCCACGGCCGGGTCGCTGCGCACGATGGCGATGAAGCCGGCCAGCTTGCCGCGCATGGTCTGGAACGAGGTGTCCTGGTCGGCCTGGACGAAGCCGATCAGGCGGCCTGAGTCCTGCTGCGGGAAGAAGCCCTTGGGCACGATCACGTAGAGGTAGACGTTGAGGCCGACGGTGGCGGCCAGCACGGCCATCATCAGGCGCGGGTGGCGCAGGGCGCGGGTCAGGCTGGTCCGATAGTGGCCGAGCAGCCAGTCGAAGGCCCGTTCGCTGGCCCGCAGCAGCCGGCCGGGCCGTTTCCCGTGCGCCCGGCCGTCGAGTATCCGGGCGCACATGGCCGGGGTGGCGGTGAGCGACAGCACCAGCGAGATCAGCACCGCCACCGACAGGGTGACGGCGAACTCGCGGAACAGCCGGCCGACGATGCCGCCCATCATCAGGATCGGGATGAACACCGCGATCAGCGACAGGCTCATGGACAGCACGGTGAAGCCGACCTCGCGGCTGCCCTGGATCGCCGCCTTGAAGCGCGGCATGCCGGCCTCGATGTGGCGCGAGATGTTTTCCAGCACCACGATGGCGTCGTCGACCACGAAGCCGGTGGCGATGGTCAGCGCCATCAGCGACAGGTTGTCCAGGCTGTAGCCGGCCAGGTACATGACGCCGAAGGTGCCGATCAGCGAGACCGGCACCGCCACGGCCGGGATCAGGGTGGCGCGGGCGCTGCGCAGGAAGAAGAAGACCACCATGATCACCAGCACCACCGAGATCAGCAGGGTCAGCTCGACGTCGTGCAGCGAGGCGCGGATGGTCGGCGTGCGGTCGAGCACCACGTCGAGGTGGATCGAGGCCGGGATCGAGGCGCGCAGCACCGGCAGCAGGGCCTTGATCCGGTCCACGGTGTCGATGATGTTGGAGCCGGGGCCGCGGTAGACGACCACCAGCACCGCCGGCTTGCCGTTGGCCAGGCCGGCGTTGCGCTGGTCCTGCACCGAGTCGCTGACCTGGGCCACGTCGGACAGGCGGACCGCCGCGCCCTCGTGGTAGGAGACGATCAGCGGCAGGTATTCGCTGGCCTGCTTGGCCTGGTCCGAGGCGGCGATCTGCCAGTGCCGGTCGCCGTCCTCGACCTGGCCCTTGGGCCGGTTGGCGTTGGCCGCGGCCAGGGCGCTGCGCACCTGTTCCAGGCCGACGCCGTACTTGTCCAGGGCGCGGGGGTTGAGCTCGACCCGCACCGCCGGCAGCGAACTGCCGCCGACGTCGGCCTGGCCCACGCCTTCGACCTGGGAGATCTTCTGCGCCACGATGCTGGAGGCAGCGTCGTAGAGCTGGCCGTGGTCGAGTGTGTCGGAGGTCAGGGCCAGGATCATGACCGGCGCGTCGGCCGGGTTGCGCTTGAAGTAGATCGGGTTGCTGGGCATGGTCGGCAGCTGGCCGCGGGCGGCGTTGATCGCCGCCTGCACGTCGCGCGCCGCGCCGTTGATGTCGCGGTCGAGATCGAACTGCAGGGTGATGCGGGTCTTGTTCTGGCTGCTCGACGAGGTCATCTCGGTCACCCCGGCGATGCGGCCGAGCTGGCGCTCGAGCGGCGTGGCCACGGTGGCGGCCATGGTCTCCGGGCTCGCGCCGGGCAGCGAGGCCATGACCGCGATGGTCGGGAAGTCGACCTGGGGCAGCGGCGCGACCGGCAGCAGGGGGAAGGCGAACAGGCCGGCCAGGGCCAGGCCGAGGGTGAGCAGGGTGGTGGCGACCGGGCGCCGGATGAAGGGTTCGGATAGGCTCATGGCCCGGCGCTTTCGGCCGCCTCGTCCGGTGCGCCGCGCCGGCCGCGCCAGGCGGCGTAGCGCTGGGCCAGGCGGTCGAAGGCCAGGTAGATGACCGGCGTGGTGAACAGGGTCAGCACCTGGCTGACCAGCAGGCCGCCGACCATGGTGATGCCGAGCGGCTGGCGCAGCTCGGCCCCCATGCCGCTGCCGAGCATCAGCGGCAGGGCCGAGAGCAGGGCCGCCATGGTGGTCATCAGGATCGGCCGGAAGCGCAGCAGGCAGGCCTGGCGGATCGCCTCGCGCGGCGGCTTGCCTTCGTGCCGTTCGGCGTCGAGGGCGAAGTCGATCATCATGATGGCGTTCTTCTTGACGATGCCGATCAGCAGCACGATGCCGATGATGGCGACGACGCCGAGGTCGTTGCCGGAGACCATCAGGGCGAGCAGCGCCCCGACCCCGGCCGAGGGCAGGGTGGAGAGGATGGTGATGGGATGGATGTAGCTCTCGTAGAGCACGCCCAGCACGATGTACATGGTGACCACCGCCGCCAGCAGCAGGAACACCTCGTTGCTGAGCGCCGCGCGGAAGGCCAGCGCCGCGCCCTGGAAGCCGGTCTGCACGCTGGCCGGCAGGCCGATCTCCTTTTCCGCCGATTCGATGGCCTGGACCGCGTCGCCGAGCGAGGCGCCGGGCGCCAGGTTGAACGACACGGTGGCGGCCGGGAACTGGCCCATGTGGTTGATTGCCAGCGGGGCATGGCGTTGGCTGACCTTGGCGATGGCGCCGAGCGGCACCTGCGTGCCGCCGCTGGAGGTGAGATAGATGCCGTTCAGCGCCTCCGGGCCGATCCGGAATTCGGGCTTCGCCTCCAGCACCACCCGGTACTGGTTGGCCTGGGTGAAGATGGTCGAGATCAGGCGCTGGCCGAAGGCGTCGTAGAGCGCGTTGTCGATCGCCGCCGGGGTGATGCCCAGCCGGCCGGCGGTGTCGCGGTCGATGTCGACGTAGGCCTGCAGGCCCTTGTCCTGCAGGTCGCTGGTCACGTCGGCCAGCTGGGGCAGGCGCGAAAGGCGGTCGACCAGCTTCGGCACCCAGACCGCCAGTTCGTCGAGATGGGTGTCCTGCACGGCGAGCTGGTACTGGGTGCGCGAGATCCGGCTTTCGATGGTGAGGTCCTGCACCGGCTGCAGGTAGAGCCGGATGCCCGGCACCTTGGCCAGCTCCGGCTGCAGCCGGCGGATCACCGTCTCGGCGCCGTCGCGCTGGTCGCGCGGCTTGAGGTTGATCAGCATGCGGCCGCTGTTGAGGGTGGTGTTGACGCCGTCGACGCCGATGAAGGAGGACAGGCTGGCGACCGCCGGGTCGCGCAGGATCGTGTCGGCCAGGGCCTGCTGGCGCTCGGCCATGGCGGCGAACGAGATCGACTGGGGCGCCTCCGAGATGCCCTGGATCACGCCGGTGTCCTGGACCGGGAAGAAGCCCTTGGGGATGTAGACGTAGAGCAGCACGGTGAGCACCAGGGTGCCGAGCGCCACCAGCAGGGTCGCGCCCTGGCGGTCGAGCACCCAGTCCAGCATCCGGCCGTAGTGGCGGATGCCGGCCTCGAACCATTGGCCGGTGACGTGGTAGAAGCGGCCCTGCTCGGATTCGGGCTTGTGGCGCAGCAGCTTGGCGCAGAGCATGGGGGTGAGGGTCAGCGAGACCACGGCCGAGATCAGGATGGCGACCGCCAGGGTGATGGCGAACTCGCGGAACAGGCGGCCGACCACGTCGCCCATGAACAGCAGCGGGATCAGCACCGCGATCAGCGAGAAGGTGAGCGAGATGATGGTGAAGCCGATCTGCTCCGAGCCCTTCAGCGCGGCCTTGAGCGGCGCTTCGCCCTGCTCGATGTAGCGGGCGATGTTCTCGATCATGACGATGGCGTCGTCGACCACGAAGCCGGTGGCGATGGTCAGCGCCATCAGGGTCAGGTTGTTGACGCTGAAGCCAGCCAGGTACATGACGCCGAAGGTGCCGACCAGGGAGAGCGGCACCGCGACGCTGGGGATGAAAGTGGCCGCCGCGTTGCGCAGGAACAGGAAGATCACCATCACCACCAGGGCGATGGCCAGCATCAGCTCGAACTGCACGTCCTTGACCGAGGCGCGGATGGTGACCGTGCGGTCGGTCAGCACGCCGACCTGGACCGAGGCCGGCAGCGACTGCTGCAGCTTGGGCAGCAGCTGCTTGATGCGGTCGACCACCTGGATGACGTTGGCGCCGGGCTGGCGCTGGATGTTGAGGATCACGGCCGGCACACGGTCGCTCCAGGCGGCCAGGCGCACGTTCTCGGCGGCGTCGGCCACGTCGGCCACGTCGGCGAGCCGGATCGGCGCGCCGTTGCGGTAGGCGACCACCAGGTCGCGGAATTCGGCCGCCGAGCGGATCTGGTCGTTGGCGTCGATGGTCGAGGCGCGCTGCGGGCCGTCGAAGCTGCCCTTGGCCTGGTTGGCGTTGGCGTTGCCGATGGCGGTGCGCAGGTCCTCCAGGCTCATGCCGTAGGCGGCCAGGGCCTTGGGGTTGGCGCGGATGCGCACGGCCGGCCGCTGGCCGCCGCTGATGCTGACCAGGCCGACCCCGGACAGCTGAGAGATCTTCTGCGCCAGGCGGGTGTCGGCCAGGTCCTCGACCTGGTAGAGGGGCAGGGTCTTGGAGGTCAGCGCCAGGGTCAGGATCGGCGCGTCGGCCGGGTTGACCTTGCTGTAGATCGGCGGCGCCGGCAGGTCGCCGGGCAGCAGGTTGCCGGCCGAGTTGATGGCGGCCTGGACCTCCTGTTCGGCGACATCGAGCGACAGGTTTAGGTTGAACTGCAGGGTGATCACCGAGGCGCCGCCCGAGCTGGACGAGGACATCTGGTTCAGGCCCGGCATCTGGCCGAACTGGCGCTCCAGCGGGGCGGTCACCGAGGAGGTCATCACGTCCGGGCTGGCCCCGGGATAGAGGGTCACCACCTGGATGGTCGGGTAGTCGACTTCGGGCAGGGCGGCCAGCGGCAGCATCCGGTAGGCCAGGATGCCGGCCAGCAGGATCGCCACCATCAGCAGCGAGGTGGCGACGGGGCGGAGGATGAACTGGCGGGACGGATTCATGGCCGGGCGGCGGATGTCCGGTCAGGCGCAGCGCGGGCCGGCGGCGGTCGCGCGGGTCATTGCGGTTCCTTGGCGCGCTTGGCCTTCTTGCCGCCGTTCTGGGCGCCGCCGCCCGCTCCGGCGAGCTTGACCTTCATCCCTTCGCGCAGCCGGTCGGTGCCTTCCAGCACCACCCGTTCGCCGGCGGCCAGGCCGCTTTCGATCGCGGTCATGCCGTGCTCGGCCGGGCCGGTCTTGACCGGGCGCACGGTCGCGGTGTCGTCAGGCTTGACCACGTAGAGGTAGCTGCCCTGGGCGCCGTGCTGGATGGCGGCGGTCGGCGCCAGGACGGCGTCGCGCAGGGTCGCCACCTGCAGGCGGACGTTGACGAACTGGTTCGGGAACAGGCTGCCGTCGCGGTTGGCGAAGCTGGCCTTGAGCTTGACCGTGCCGGTGGTGGTGTCGATCTGGTTGTCGACGCTGGCCAGGCGGCCTTCGGCCAGGCGGGTCTGGCCGTCCCGGTCGTAGGCGAGCACCGGCAGGGTCGCGCCCTTGTTCAGTGGGCCGGTGACCTGGGGCAGGTCGTCCTCGGGCAGGCTGAACACCACGCCGATCGGCTGTTCCTGGGTGATCACCACCAGGCCGGTGGCATCGGAGGCGTGGACGATGTTGCCCGGATCGACCTGGCGCAGGCCGACCCGGCCGGCCAGCGGCGCGCTGATCCGGGTGTAGTCGAGCTGCAGCCGGGCGTTGGCGACCGCGCCCTGGTCGATCTTGACCGTGCCTTCGTACTGCTGGACCAGCGCCTGTTGGGTGGCCAGCTGCTGCTGGGAGGTCGAGTCCTGGGCGTACAGGGTGCGGTAGCGTTCCAGGTCGAGGCGGGCGTTCTGCAGCAGGGCCTGGTCGCGGGCCAGTTGGCCCTCGGCCTGGGTGAGCTGGGCCTGGAACGGGCGCGGGTCGATCTCGGCCAGCAGCTGGCCGGCCTTGACCGTCTGGCCTTCGCGGAACAGCACCCGCATGAGTTGGCCGTCGACCCGGCTCTTGACCGTCACGGTGTTGGTCGGGGTGACGGTGCCCAGGCCGTTCAGGTAGACGTCGACCTTGCCGGTGCGCACCGTCGCGGTGACCACCGGCGTGGGCCGGCCCCTCTCGGCGCGTCGGTCGGCGCCGGCCGGCGTTTCCGCACCTTGCCGGAAAAACAGGTAATAGCCGCCGGCTGCCAGCAGGGCCAGGATGGCCAGCCAGAACGCGCCCCGGCGCAACGATGTCTGCCAATTGCTCATGTCGAAACCTTGTCTCGGGAAGCCGCGGTCCGATCCGCCCCACAGGGGGATCGGGCCGGCGGTCCGGTCCGTATCAAACATCCGATTTTCGGCCTTGTGACTTAAGTAGGCACTGATTTATCCATTTTTTGTCGTTCCCGCGCAGGCGGGAACCCAGTCGAATCAAAGAACTGGATACCCGCCTTCGCGGGTATGACGAATAAATCAGCGTTTCCTTAACGCCTGATGACAAGCCGGTCGCCGGGCCACTGGTCGGCATTATCCGTTGACTTGCCGGTCATGGGGCAAGTCGGCTGCATTCCGGGGCGGGGCGATCTGAGGGTGGAGTGTCGGCGGCCGACTTCGTTCAGTGCCGTTACAACTGTTTGCAGATGTAATTTGGCGTCAAGACGGAAAGCGGAACGGCCCGGGCAGGTCCCGGGCCGGAAGCGGTGCGGCTACTGGATGCCGTGCTTGCCCATGTCCAGCTGCAGTTGCTCGCGGGTCGACAGGGCGACGCGCATCGGCTCGATCTGCCAGATCTCGCGGCAGTAGTCGCGGATGGTCCGGTCGGAGGAGAACTTGCCGCTGCGGGCGCTGTTCAGAATCGACATGCGCGACCAATCCTCGACGTCGCGGTAGGCCTCGCCGACCCGATCCTGGCAGTCGACATAGCTCTGGTAGTCGGCCAGCAGCAGATAGGGGTCGTGGTAGTGCAGGTTGTCGACCAGCGGCCGGAACAGATCGCGGTCGCCGCGCGAGAAGCAGCCGTCGCGGATCAGGTCGAGCACGGCCTTGAGTTCGGCGTTGTCGTGGTAGAACTCGTGCGGCCGGTAGCCCTGCAGCTTGAGGTCGTGCACCTCCTGGGCGTTCAGGCCGAACAGGAAGAAGTTCTCCGGCCCGGCCTCCTCGCGGATCTCGATGTTGGCGCCGTCCAGGGTGCCGATGGTCAGCGCGCCGTTCATCATGAACTTCATGTTGCCGGTGCCCGAGGCCTCCTTGCCGGCGGTGGAGATCTGCTCCGACAGTTCGGCGGCCGGATAGACCCGCTGGCCGGTGCTGACGTTGAAGTTGGGCAGGAACACCACCTTGAGCCGGTCGCGCACCACCGGGTCGCGGTTGACCACTTCGCCGATGCTGGTGATCAGCCGGATCATCAGCTTGGCCATGTGGTAGCCGGGCGCGGCCTTGCCGCCGAAGATGAAGGTGCGCGGGGTGATGTCGACGTTCGGGTCGCTCTTGATCCGGTGGTAGAGGGCGATGATGTGCAGCGCGTTGAGGTGCTGGCGCTTGTACTCGTGGATGCGCTTGACCTGGACGTCGAACAGGCTCTGCGGATCGATGCTGACGCCGACCCGGCGGCGCAGGTAGGCGGAGAATTCCTCCTTCACGGCCCGCTTGATGAAGCGCCACTCGGCGCGGAAGGCGGCGTCCTCTGCGTAGGGTTCCAGCTTGCGCAGCTGGTCCAGGTCGCTGACCCAGCCTTGGCCGATGGTCCGGTCGAACAGCCCGGCCAGGCGCGGGTTGGCCAGGGCCAGGAAGCGGCGCGGGGTGACGCCGTTGGTCTTGTTGCTGAACTTCTCCGGGCTCAAGGCGTGGAAGTCGGCCAGCACGTCCTGCTTGAGCAGCTCAGTGTGCAGCGCGGCGACGCCGTTGATGGCGTGGCTGCCGACGCAGGCCAGGTTGGCCATGCGCACGTAGCGTTCGCCGTGCTCGTTGATCAGCGACAGGCGGGCCAGGCGGTCGTGGTCGCCCAGGAAGTGCAGGCGCACCTCGTCCAGGAAGCGGGCGTTGATCTCGTGGATGATCTCCATGTGGCGGGGCAGGACGCGGGCGAACAGGTGCACCGGCCACTGCTCCAGCGCCTCGGGCAGCAGGGTGTGGTTGGTGTAGGCGAAGGTCTTGCGGACGATGATCCAGGCATCGGCCCATTCCATGTCCTGCTCGTCGACCAGCAGGCGCATCAGCTCGGCGATGGCGACCGCGGGGTGGGTGTCGTTGAGCTGGACCGCGAACTTCTCGTGGAACCTGTCGAACGGGATGCCCTGGCCCTTCATGATGCGCAGCATGTCCTGCAGCGAGCAGGAGACGAAGAAGTACTGCTGCTGCAGGCGCAGTTCCTTGCCCTGGATCTGCTCGTCGTTGGGGTAGAGCACCTTGGTGATGTTTTCCGAGACCACCTTCTTGTTGACCGCGCCCCAGTAGTCGCCGCGGTTGAAGGTCGACAGGTCGAACGACTCCGGCGCCTCGGCCCGCCACAGGCGCAGGGTGTTGGCGGTGTTGTTGCGGTAGCCGAGGATCGGCGTGTCGAACGGCGTGCCGATCACGGTCAGGGCCGGCAGCCATTGGGCATGGTGCTTGCCGGCGTGGTCGGTGAAATGGTGGGTGTGGCCGCCCAGCTTCACTTCCACCGCCCATTCCGGCCGCGGCAGTTCCCAGGGGTTGCCGCAGCGCAGCCATTTGTCGGTCAACTCGACCTGCTGGCCGTCGACGATGTCCTGGGCGAAGATGCCGAATTCGTAGCGGATGCCGTAGCCGAGCGAGGGGATCTCCAGGGTCGCCATCGAATCCAGGAAGCAGGCCGCCAGCCGGCCCAGGCCGCCGTTGCCGAGGCCGGGCTCCTCCTCCTGGCCGAGTATCTCGTCGAAGTTGAGGCCCAGTTCGCGGATGGCCTGGCGGGCGGTGTCGCAGATGCCCAGGTTGAGCAGGTTGTTGCCCAGGTGCGGGCCGAGCAGGAATTCGGCCGAGAAATAGGCGACGGTGCGGGCCTGGGCCCGGGTGTAGGCCTCGGCGGTGCTGATCCAGCGGTGCAGCAGGCGGTCGCGCACCGTGTAGGCCAGGGCCATGTAGTAGTCGCTCTTGGTGGCCAGGGCGGGGAACTTGCCCTGGTAGTAGAACAGGTTGTCCAGGAAGGCCCGCTTGAGGGCGTTCTTCGACAGGCCGGTGCGGTCGTCTTCGTCGGCGTCGGGGGGAGTGCAGGTCACGATAGTATCCATCTCTCTTCAAGCCTATCTGCGTAAGTCCAGCGTATAGGGATATTCGCCCGCCGA
This sequence comes from Parasulfuritortus sp., assembly GCA_036391875.1. GTDB lineage: Bacteria > Pseudomonadota > Gammaproteobacteria > Burkholderiales > Thiobacillaceae > Parasulfuritortus. The sequence continues at coordinate 30,330 of DASVZA010000003.1, read as the reverse complement.
CTCTTCGTTCGGCGGGGCCATGGGGCCGACCAGTGTGCCGCCCGGCCTGAAGCGGGGCAGCGGACCGGTCCAGGGCGGCTGTGCATAGTAACCGATGCTGTGGCCCATGGCCTGGCAGCGGCTGTGGCGGCGCGACTCGGCCTCGTAGGCATGGACCGGGAACCGCTCGTATTGCGGCCGCCCGGATGCATGACCTGGTAGGTGCAGCCGGCGATCGCGCGATTGTTCCAGAGATCGATGACATCGAACACCGGCGGCGAATGCGGGCCGATGGTGGGATGCAGGGCCGAGGGCGGCTGCCAGGCGCGGTAGCGCACCCCGGCGACATATTCGCCCCGAACGCCGGTGTTTTTCAATAGGATGCCCCGGCCATTGCGGGCGATGGCGTAGCGGCCGTCGGTCAGGCCGGCGGCCTGGACCTGGAGCCGCTCCAGCGAGGAGTCGACGTAGCGGGTGGTGTGCCGGATGGCGATATGGATGGACATGTATGTTCGGGTCGGCGGGTGTGCCTGACATGAACAGCAAGAAGCATGCCGATGATTCGGCTATTCACTCGCCGGATCGGGCGCTCAGCCGCGCCGCCAGCCATTTGGCGGCCTCGAACGGAATCAGGCAGGCCGTGCCGACGGCGAAGGCGGCGAGCCAGGCCGCCGGGGTCGGCGGCGAGAAACGGAAGGCCTCGGCCAGGAACGGCAGCCCGGTCGCCGCGACCAGGGCGATCAGGGTGGCGCCGAGCACCAGGCCGGCGACCCGGCCGATGCTGCCCAGGGCGTGGCCGAGGCCGGCCCGGCTGGACAGGCTGCTGACCACCATGGCGGCATTGGAAACGATGAGGGCGACGAAGGCGGCGGCCCGGCTCTCGGCCTCGCCGTCGCCGTGCGCCAGCAGCCAGTGGTAATAGAGCGCAACCACGGCGCTGGCGAGCAGCCCCTGGGTCACCGCCAGCAGCAGGTGCCGGGTGCCGACCAGCCGTTCGGTCCGGGGCCGGGGCGGACGCCGCATCAGGTCGGCCGAGCCGGGCCGGGCCTCGAACACCACCGAGCAGGCGGGGTCGATGACCAGTTCCATGAAGGCGATGTGCATGGGGGCGAGCACCAGCGGCCAGCCGAACAGGATGGGCAGGATGGTGAGCAGGACGATCGGGATGTGCACCGAGAAGACGTAGATCATCGCCTGGCGCAGGTTGGCGAAGATGCGCCGGCCGAGGCGGACGGCCGAGACGATGGTGGCGAAGTTCTCGTCGAGCAGGACCAGTGCGGCCGCCTCGCGGGCGACGTCGGTGCCGCGCTTGCCCATGGCGATGCCGATGTGGGCGGCCTTGAGCGCCGGCGCGTCGTTGACCCCGTCGCCGGTCATCGCCACGGTGTCGCCGGCCGCCTTGAGCGCCTCGACGATGAGCAGCTTCTGTTGCGGCGTGACCCGGGCGAACACGCCCACCTCGCGCACGCAGCGGGTGCGTTCGGCGGCGTTCATGGCGCCCAGTTCGGCGCCGGTCAGGACCCGGTCGTGCTCGATGCCGGCGGCGCCGGCGATGGCCCGGGCGGTGCGAGGATGGTCGCCGGTGATCATCACCACCCGGATGCCGGCCTGGCGGCATTCGGCGATCGCCGCCGGCACCTCCTCGCGCAGTGGATCGGCCAGGCCGACCAGGCCGATGAAGCTGAAGTCGAAGTCGTGCTGGATCGCCGGCCAGTCGCCGCCGCGGTGCTCGGCCTTGGCCACGCCCAGCACGCGCAGGCCCTGGTCCGCCATGCGCTCGGCCCAGGCGGCGACTTCGGCGCAGGCCTCGGCCGGCAGGTGGCACAGGTCGGCGATGGCCTCCGGTGCGCCCTTGGCGGCGACTACGTGCGCCGCGCCATTGCCCGGCCGCCAGAGGTGGGACATGGCCATCAGCTCGGGCGACAGCTCGTATTCGCGGGCCAGGTCCCAGTCCGGATGGAGGTGCTCGGTGCCGGACAGGCAGTCGCCCGCGAAGCGGTGGAAGGCCTGCTCCATCGGGTCGTGCGGCTCGATCTCGCTGGCCAGGACGCTGTATTCGAGCAATTCGTGATAGGACTCGGGCAGCGTTTCCGGGCTGCTCAGGTCGGCCACCCGGAGCAGCCGGCCGTCGACCATGAGGGCGGCCAGCGCCATGCGGTTGTGGGTCAGGGTGCCGGTCTTGTCGACGCACAGCACGGTGGTCTCGCCCAGGGTCTCGATGGCGTTGAGACGCCTTGTCAGCACGCCCTCACGGGCGATGCGGCGGGCGCCCATGGCCAGGAACACGATCAGGATGACCGGGAATTCCTGAGGCAGGATGCTCATGGCCAGGGTGATGCCGCCCAGGAGGCCGTTCAGCCAGCCGCCGCGGAAGGCGACGTAGAGCGCGGCGGCGACAAGGCAGAGGCCGACGCCGATCACGGCCAGGCGCCGGGTCAGGACGGCTATTTCCTGCTGCAGCGGCGAGCCGCCGACCGCGACTTCCTGCAGCGATTTTCCGATCCGGCCCAGCTCGGTCCGGCTGCCGATGGCGGTGACCCGCATCAGGCCCTGGCCGCGCACCACCAGGGTGCCGGCCCAGACCCGGTCGGCCTGCTCCGGCGCGGCGCCGCCGGCGGCGCCGGGGAACTTGGCGACGGCGACCGATTCGCCGGTCAGCATGGATTCGTCGGCGGCCAGTTCGTGGGCTTCGAGCAGCGTGCCGTCGGCCGGCACCCGGTCGCCCTCGACCAGCATGACGATGTCGTCGCTGACCACCTCGCGGCCCGGGATGCGGACCGCCTCGCCGTCGCGGATGACGATGGCGCGCGGACTGGACAGGTCGCGCAGCGCCTCAAGGGCCTTTTCGGTGCGCTGCTCCTGGAAGATGGTGACCGCCATGATGATGGCGACGAAACCGAGCAGGATGGCGGCCTCGTGCGCGTCGCCCATGGCGAAGTAGATGGCGCCGGCCGCCAGCAGGAGCAGGAACATCGGCTCCCGGGCCACCTCGAGGGCGATCTGCCAGAGCCGCCGATGCTGGTCGGCGGCCAGGTCGTTGTAGCCGTCCCGGGCGCGCCGCTCGGCGACTTCAGCTTGGTTGAGTCCGCTAGGAAAGTGGGTCGACATGCTCCGGCCTCATGGCTCGCCCCGCCTGGGGCAACGTGTTTCGAGTGGGAACTGCATTGCCGCGGCCGCCCCGGTTACGGCCTGCATCGCGGCGGCTCAGCTTTCCGACGATTTGCCCGGGAAATTGTAGACCCGGTGCTCGTCGCCGGCTGCCTCCTGCATGGAACGGACGGTGGTCAGGTTGGGTGCCAGGCCGTTGGATGCGTCCGAATTGGGCTTCTTGACCACGGCCTGGGTGGTGGCCAGGTTGCCGGCCGACAGCAGCACGAAGGACCGGTCGCCGGGCCAGGTGAAGGCGTGCATCTTGGAGTAGGTGCCGATGTTGTCGTTGCCCGCGTTGGTCCGGGAATCGGAACAGAACCCGATTCCTTCGTTGACGTTGATGGCGAGACAGTAGGTCATGTGCTTCGATACATAACGTGCTTCGCTTCAATCTAACCATAGTTGGGCGGCGCTATAAATCGGAAATTTTGTTGTCCGTCAGGTAACTATGTGCCGGCCCCGGTTTCCCGATCGGCCGGATATTTGGGACAATGCGGTCCATGAATGAAGACAAGTTGAATGTCATCCTGGGAGAACTGGCCGACAAGGGCTGGTGCGTGCTGGCCGATTTCCTGGAACCGGATACGGTGGCCGAATTGCGCGCCGAGAGCCTGCGCCGCCATGCCGAGGGCGCCTTCCACCGGGCCGGGGTCGGCTCCGGCATGCCGGAGGTGATCTCCGAGATCCGGGGCGACGCCATCCTCTGGCTGGAGGCGGACGATCCCCATCCCGCTGTCCGGCGCTATCAGGCGGCGACCGAATTGCTGCGGCAGCAGGTCAACCGCGAGTTCTTCCTCGGCCTCAACGAGCTGGAGTCCCATTTCGCGGTCTATCCGGCCGGCGCCTATTACAAGAAGCACCTGGACCGTTTCCGCGATGACGACCGCCGGGCACTGACCAGCATCGTCTATCTCAACGAGGACTGGACCGCCGCTGACGGCGGGCAGTTGCGTTTCTGGACCGATCCGTCGGGCGAAGGCGAGAGCTTCGACATCGTGCCGACCGGTGGCACCCTGGTCACCTTCCTGTCCGAACTTTATTGGCACGAGGTGCTGCCGGCCCGGCGCCAGCGCCTGGCCCTGACCGGCTGGTTCAAACGGCGCTGAACACGCCCTAGACGTCGTCGCCGACGAAGGGGTTGGTCCGTCGCTCATGGCCGAAGCTGGACAGCGCGCCGTGGCCGGGCACGAACACCACGTCGTCGCCCAACGGCCACAGCTTGCCGCGGATCGAATCGATCAGGGCGCGGTAGTTGCCCCGCTCGAAGTCGGTCCGGCCGATCGATCCCTTGAACAGCACGTCGCCGACGAAGGCCATCCGGGCCTCGGGCTGGTAGAAGACCACGTGGCCGGGGGTGTGGCCGGGGCAGTGCAATACGTCCAGGATGAGTTCGCCGACCGTGACCCGGTCGCCGTCGTGCAGCCAGCGGCCGGGCCGGAAGGCGTCGACGTGGGGAAAGCCGAACAGCGCGCTTTGCTGGGGCAGTGCGTCGAGCAGGAAGGCGTCGTCCTGGTGCGGTCCTTCGATCGGGATGCCGAGGCGTTCAGACAGCAGGCCGGCGGCGCCGGCATGGTCGCGGTGGCCGTGGGTGAGCAGCAGCTTTTCCAGTTGCAGGCCGTGCTGTTCGACCGCCGCCAGCAGGCGATCCTCGTCGCCACCCGGGTCGATCAGGGCGGCGCGGCGAGTGGCCTCGCACCAGATCAGGGAGCAGTTCTGCTGGTAGGGGGTGACCGGGATGACGATATGTTTCATGGATTGGATCGGGTACTGAGTCGATGATCGGATTATTGCAGAGGGTAAGCGAAGCGAGCGTGCGGGTGGAAGGCCGCACGGTGGGCGAGATCGGGCCGGGCCTGCTGGTCCTGGTCGGGGTCGAGCGCGGCGACGACGAAGCGGTCGCCGACCGCTTGCTGGCGCGGCTGCTCGGCTACCGGGTGTTCGGCGACGACGAGGGTAAGATGAACCGTTCCCTGCAGGATGTCGGCGGCGGCCTGCTGCTGGTCTCCCAATTCACCCTGGCGGCCGACACGAGGAAGGGGGCCCGGCCCAGTTTCTCCTCGGCCGCGCCGCCCGACGAGGGGCGCCGGCTGTTCGACTACCTGGCGGCCCGGGCCCGCGCCAGCCATCCGGCGGTGGCCACCGGCGAATTCGGCGCCGACATGAAGGTGGCCCTGGTCAACGACGGGCCAGTCACCTTCTGGCTGCAGGTCGGCGCCTGATAAGACGGCTTCCGATGTTCATTGGCCAATGGCTTTGTGCACCGCCTCCATGAAGTGGGCGCTGGCGGCGTGGCCGGCCACCTTGCCTTCCAGGATTTCACGCGCGGTCACCTTCTTGCCGTAGAAGCTGGCGTCGGCCTCGTGGTCGACGTCTAGTTGCGCGCCTTCCAGCGAGACGCCGGCGAACAGGCCGCGGCTGCGTGAATAGGAGACGATCTCGGCCTTCAACTGCGCGTCGGTCGCGGCTTCGCCCCGGCGGCCGATCGGGCCGGCCGCGACGGCGGCGTCCGCGCCCAGTGTGAACTTGCCGTGCAGCAGGCCTTCGACGCTGCGCTTGGTCTTGAACACCAGCACCACGTCGGTCGACTGCGCGCCGATCTGCCAGCCGACGCTGCCGGCCATCAGCTTGAGGAAGATCGGCTGGCTCCAATGGCCGTCCGGGTCGCGCACGGTCAGCACGCCGCGGCCGTAGCTGCCGCCGACGACGAAGCCGGCCTTGATCACGCCGGGAATCACGGCCAGGCCCTGGGCGTTATGCAACAGGGCCGGCGGAATCTGCTGTTCGGGCAGGGTCAGGGTGCGTTCCAGGATGTCGGTCGCCGCATTCAGGCGGTCGACGGGGTCTTTTTCGACGGCATAGGCGTTGGCGGCCACCAGGGTCAGCCCCAGCCAGGCGAAGAGGTATGCAAGACGGTGCATGGTCAGTCTCCTTAGCGCGGGTGTCGGGAACCCGATGTACTGGTTATAGCCGTTGCTCGGGACGCTTTCCTTTCAGGTCATGAACCGGGAGCCGATAAGGTCTTTTCGCCGCGGCCGTAGAGGGTGGCCGGGCCGGTGCTGCCCATGTCGGCGACGCACGGTGAGGCCGGGCCGATGGCGGCCGCCGCAGCGATGGGATAGCCTAGCCGGAATCGATCAACTTTCAATTTTGCCCGGCCATGAGTTCGCATCCGCCCGAAGTTCTGTTCTGCCTGTCGTCGCACTGCCCGCATTGCCCGGCCATGCTGCAAATTCTGACCGACATGGTCAAACAGGGGGCCTTGGGCCGCCTGGAGATCGTCAACCTGGAAGCCGATCCGGAGTCGGCCCGGGCCTGGGGCGTCCACACCGTGCCCTGGCTGCGGGTCGACGCGTTCGAGCTGAGCGGTCTGCGCAGCCGCGACGAGATACTGCGCCTGATCGAGCGGTCGGCCAGTCCGAGCGGCATGGCCGACCATTTCCACGACCTGCTCAAGGGCGGCGAACTGGCCCAGGTGCTGGCGACGGTCGTTCGTCATCCGGAGCGTCTGGCCGATCTGCTGCCCATCGTGGCCAATCCGGAGGCGAGCATCAATGTCCGCATCGGCGCCGGCGTGGTGTTCGAGGAATTCAGCGGCCAGCCTGGTCTGCAGGCGCTGGTCGGCAAGCTGGGCGAGCTGAGCGGCCACGGCGATGCCCGGGTCAGGGCCGATGCCAGCCATTACCTCGGCTTGACCAAATCGGACGAGGCCAAGCCTTATCTGGTCCGGCGGCTGCAGGACGACGATGCGATGGTGCGGGAGATTGCTGAAGAGAGCCTGACGGCTTTGGGCTGAAGGGCCCCGGAGAGGGTTCAGCCGGCCAGTCGGCCGGCTGAACGGATTGGCTTCACATCGAGCGGGATGGGCGCCGAGCCCACCCGGCTGCGCGAAATTACTTCTTCTTGCCTTTCTTGGCGGCGACCTTGTCCTTGAACGCCTTGCCGGGCTTGAAGGCGGGGACGGTGGTGGCGGCAATCTTGATGGCTTCGCCGGTCTTGGGGTTCTTGCCGTTACGGGCGGCGCGCTTGCGGGCTTCGAAAGTGCCGAAGCCGATCACGGAAACGGTGTCGCTCTTGGCAACGGTATCGGCGATGACGTCCAGGACGGCTTCGACGGCGCGGCCGGCAGCAGCCTTGGACAGATCGGTTTTGGCGGCAACAGCATCAATCAGTTCGGATTTGTTCATGGTGTCTCCTTGAGGGTGGGGTGAAATGCCCGGCAATCATAGCAATGTCGTGCGATGTAGCGCACCAGGAATAATTTACCAGAGCGCCGGACTTTTTTGTCGATGTTGTTGTTATGTACATACAGGCGGGATGCGGCTTTTTGGCGCATTTAGCACATCCCGGCATGGCCAAATGGCGGACCAGATCGCCCACTGAGGCCGGGTCGGTCTGCTTCGGGGCGCCAGTCCGGCTTGCGTGGCTGCTTTCTAGCGCAATGAATATTAAGCATTAATCGTGTTTTGTGGAGTGGCGAACGGCGGCCGAAACGGGACGTGGGCGAGGGCATGGCGGTGTGCGCTCGAGGCGGCTGCATGCCCGGTCGTCCTGGATGCGACCGGGATGTGTCGCACCACGGGCCGGCTTGAGTGGTCCGGCAGGGACGGTGACTGGGGCCACTATCATTGATGCGCGGGCCGGTTTTCGATGCGCATCGAAAGAAGAGAATGGAATGGCTTGACAGCCGTTTTGCCCCGTGTAGAATCCGCACCTCTTTAGGCGCGTAGCTCAGTTGGTTAGAGCATCACCTTGACATGGTGGGGGTCGTTGGTTCGAATCCAATCGCGCCTACCAACTATTGCAAAAGCCAGACGCGTTCTGGCTTTTGTCGTTTCTGGAGCTGGGGAATATGCCCGTAGTACGACTACCTGATGGTTCCGAGCGCCGGTTCGACGAACCGGTAACCGTGGCGCATGTTGCAGGGAGCATCGGCGCCGGGCTGGCGCGTGCGGCGTTGGCCGGCAAGGTCGACGGCCAGCTGGTCGACACCTCCTTCCTGATCGAGCAGGACAGCAATCTGGCCATCGTCACCGACAAGGACGCCGACGGCCTGGATCTGATCCGCCACTCCACCGCCCACCTACTGGCCTATGCGGTCAAGGAACTGTTCCCCGAGGCCCAGGTGACCATCGGTCCGGTGATCGAGGACGGCTTCTACTACGACTTCTCCTTCAAGCGCCCCTTCACGCCGGACGACCTGGCCGCGATCGAGAAGCGCATGGCCGAACTGGCCAAGAAGGATATCCCGGTGACGCGCGAGGAATGGGATCGCGACGAGGCGGTGAAATTCTTCGAGTCGATCGGCGAGAAATACAAGGCCGAGATCATCGGCTCGATCCCGGCCGGGCAGACCATCTCTTTGTATCGCGAGGGCGACTTCGTCGATCTCTGCCGCGGCCCGCACGTGCCCTCGACCGGCAAGCTCAAGGTGTTCAAGCTGATGAAGGTGGCCGGTGCCTACTGGCGCGGCGACTCGAAGAACGAGATGCTGCAGCGCATCTACGGCACCGCCTGGGCCAACAAGGACGACCTGGCCGCCTACCTGCACCGCCTGGAAGAGGCGGAGAAGCGCGACCACCGCCGGCTGGGCAAGCAGCTCGACCTGTTCCACCTGCAGGAAGAGTCGCCCGGCATGGTGTTCTGGCATCCGCACGGCTGGGTGCTGTGGCAGGAGGTCGAGCAGTACATGCGCCGGAAATTCCGCGAGTTCGGCTACGACGAGGTGAAGACTCCGACCATCATGGACCATACCCTGTGGGAGAAGTCCGGCCACTGGGACAACTACCGCGAGAACATGTTCGTCACCGCGTCGGAGAACCGCGACTACGCGGTCAAGCCGATGAACTGCCCGGGCCACATCCAGATCTTCAACAACGGCCTGCGCTCCTACCGCGACCTGCCGATGCGCCTGGCCGAGTTCGGCTCCTGCCACCGTAACGAGCCGTCCGGTGCGCTGCACGGCCTGATGCGGGTGCGTGCCTTCGTCCAGGACGACGCCCACATCTTCTGTACCGAGGATCAGGTGCAGTCCGAGGTGTCCGAGTTCATCAGGATGCTGCAGTCGGTCTACGCCGATTTCGGTTTCGAGGACGTCATCGTCAAGCTGTCGACCCGTCCGGCCAAGCGGGTCGGCTCCGACGCCGACTGGGACAAGGCCGAGGCCGACCTGGCCGCCGCATTGACCCAGAACGGCCTGGCCTTCGACTACCAGCCGGGCGAGGGTGCCTTCTACGGCCCAAAGATCGAGTTCACGTTGAAGGATTCGCTCGGCCGCATGTGGCAGGTCGGCACCATCCAGCTCGACTACAACCTGCCGGTCCGCCTGGGGGCCGAGTACGTCGCCGAGGACAACACGCGCCGCCCGCCGATCATGCTGCACCGCGCCATCCTCGGTTCGCTGGAACGCTTCATCGGCATCCTGATCGAGCATTACGCCGGCAACTTCCCGCTCTGGCTGTCCCCCGTGCAGGCCGTGGTGATGAGCATCACCGACGCCCAGGCCGAGTATGCCGCGCAGGTTACGGAAGCCCTTAAAAAACAAGGCTTCAGAGTGGTGTCGGACTTGAGGAATGAAAAGATTACCTATAAAATCCGCGACCACTCCATGAAGCGTGTGCCTTATCAGCTGATTGTCGGCGACAAGGAACGGATGGAGAACAAGGTGGCTGTGCGCGTCCGGGGCGGTGAAGACCTCGGACAGATGAGTCTGGATGAGTTCGTGGCCCGTATTTCGGGCGAAATGCGGAACTGATCCGGAATGCCGGCTGAACGGGGAGCGGAGCAGCTCCCCAAGTTTTTGAAAGGGGTTTGAGCATCGCACTCGACAAGGAAATGCGGATAAACGGCGAGATTGACGCGTCGCAGGTCCGCCTGGTGGCTGAAGATGGCGAGCAGCTGGGTATCGTTGGTATTCGGGAGGCTTTGGGCAAGGCGGAAGAGGCCGAGCTCGATCTGGTGGAGATCGCTCCCCAGGCAGTCCCCCCGGTCTGCAAGATCATGGACTACGGCAAGTACAAGTACCATGAGCAGAAGAAGGCCCACGAGGCACGTCTGAAGCAGAAGCAGATTCAGGTCAAGGAAATCAAGTTCCGGCCAGGTACGGACGAGAACGATTACCAGATCAAGCTGCGCAACATGACGCGTTTCCTTGAGGAAGGCGACAAGGTGAAAGTGACCTTGCGCTTCCGCGGTCGGGAAATGGCCCACCAGGAATTCGGCATGGCCCAGTTGAAACGGGTCGAGGGCGACCTGATCGAGCTGGGCGTGGTCGAGCAGTTCCCCAAGCTTGAAGGCCGCCAGATGGTGATGGTGCTGGCCCCGAAGAAGAAAAAGTAGCGCACTGCGAAGTCGTTCGCGGGTAATGAAGGTTTACAGAGGCTGACGTCGCCGCTTTAAAACGACGTCGAAACACGTGCCGAAAGGTCGAAAAGCGTTCCCGTCGGGAGCCACCTGAAGGCATCGAAGAATGGAGCTCAACATGCCCAAGATGAAGACCAAGAGCGGGGCCGCCAAGCGCTTCCGCGTTCGTGGCAGCGGCAGCGTCAAGCGTTCGCACGCCTACCTGCGCCACATCCTGACCAAGAAGACCACCAAGCGCAAACGCAACCTGCGCGGCATGGAAACCATCGATGCGTCGAATATGGGTCATATTCGCGCCATGATGCCCTACGCGTAAGGAGATAGAAGATGCCTCGAGTCAAACGTGGTACTACCGCACGCGCCAGCCACAAGAAGGTGCTGGACGCCGCCAAGGGTTTCCGTGGTCGCCGCAAGAACGTATTCCGCATCGCCAACGAAGCGGTGATGAAGGCCGGGCAATATGCCTATCGCGACCGTCGGCAGCGCAAGCGCCAGTTCCGCCAGCTGTGGATCACCCGTATCAACGCCGCCGCGCGTGAACTGGGCATCACCTACAGCCAGTTCATGAACGGCCTGAAGAAGGCCGCGATCGACATCGACCGCAAGGTCCTGGCCGACATGGCCGTGTTCGATCGTGCCGCCTTCGCCAAGGTGGCCGAGCAGGCCAAGGCCAGCCTGGGCGCCTGATCGCGTCTGGCCCCGGCGTTCAACGCCAGCGAAGGGAGGCCTGCAAGCCTCCCTTCGCATTTATAGATCGAGTTTCGCATGAACCTGGAAGACATCCTTGACGAAGCGCGGCGCGATTTCGCCGCCGTCACCACTCTGCCCGCGCTGGAACAGGCCAAGGCCCGTTTCCTCGGCAAGAGCGGCGCCATCACCGAACAGATGAAGGCCCTGGGCGGCCTGGCCCCGGAGCAGCGCAAGGAGGCCGGTGCCCGCATCAACCTAGTCAAGGACGGCGTCGAAGCGCTGCTGCGCGAACGGCGCGAGGCGATCCAGGCCGAGGAACTCGACCGCCAACTGGCCGCCGAGTCGCTCGATGTCACCCTGCCCGGACGCAGCGCCGGCGTGGGCGGCATCCATCCGGTCAGCCTGGCCCTGCGGCGGATCGAAGACCTGTTCGCCTCGATCGGCTTCGAGGTCGCCGACGGTCCCGAGATCGAAACCGATTTCTACAACTTCACGGCCCTGAACATCCCGGAGAACCATCCGGCCCGGGCCATGCACGACACCTTCTACCTGGCCGACGGCAGCCTGCTGCGCACCCACACCTCTCCGGTGCAGATTCGCTTCATGCAGGATGCCGAGCCGCCGGTCAAGATCATCGCGCCGGGCCGGGTCTACCGGGTCGACTCCGACGCGACGCATTCGCCCATGTTCCACCAGATCGAAGGCCTGTGGATCGACCAGGACATCAGCTTCGCCAACCTGAAGGGCGTGGTGCAGGACTTCCTGCAGCGCTTTTTCGAGCGCGACGACCTGCGCGTCCGCTTCCGCCCCTCGTTCTTCCCGTTCACCGAGCCCTCGGCAGAGATCGACATGAGCTGGGGCGACGGCTGGCTGGAGATCGGCGGCTGCGGCATGGTCCATCCCAACGTGCTCGGCCACGTCGGCATCGACGCGGAAAAGTGGCAGGGCTTCGCTTTCGGCCTGGGCGGCGAACGCCTAGCCATGCTGCGCTATGGGGTCGATGACCTCAGGTTGTTCTTCGAGAATGACATGCGCTTTTTGAAACAATTCGCTTGAGGAGGCCGCCATGCAATTTTCCGAAGCCTGGCTGCGCAGCCTAGTCAACCCCGCGCTGGACACCGATCAGCTCTGCCACCTGATGACCATGGCCGGCCTCGAGGTCGAGGACGCCGTGCCGGTGGCGCCCGCCTTCAGCCACGTCGTGGTGGCCGAGATCCTGACCGCCGAGAAGCACCCCAACGCCGACCGGCTGCAGGTCTGCACTGTCGACGTCGGCGGTGCCGAGCCGCTGCAGATCGTCTGCGGTGCGCCCAATGCCCGCGCCGGCCTGCGCACAGCCTGCGCCATGGTCGGCGCCGAGCTGCCCGGCGAGTTCAAGATCAAGCAGGCCAAGGTGCGCAGCGTCGAGTCCTTCGGCATGCTCTGCTCGGCCAAGGAGCTCGGCATCGCCGAGGCCGCCGACGGCATCATGGAGCTCCCGGCCGACGCGCCGGTGGGCACGACCCTGCGCGAGTACCTCGACCTCGGCGACAAGCTCATCACCATCAAGATGACGCCCAACCGGGGCGACTGCCTGTCGTTGCGCGGCATCGCCCGCGAAGTGGCGGCCATTTCCGGCACACCGGCCCAGATGGTCGATTGCTCGCCGCTGGCCGCGGCAGCGGCCGATGCCCTGCCGGTCGCCATCGAGGCGGCCGAGGCCTGCCCGGTCTACTGCGGCCGGGTGATTCGCGGCATCGACGCCAAGGCCGTCACGCCCGACTGGATGGTCCGCCGCCTGCAGCGCTGCGGCGTGCGCGCCATCCATCCGGTGGTCGACGTGACCAACTACGTGATGCTCGAACTGGGCGAGCCGATGCACGCCTTCGATCTGGCCAAACTGGCCGGCGGCATCAAGGTCCGCCCGGCCGGGGCGGGCGAGAAGCTGGCCCTGCTCAACGACCAGACCGTCGAGCTGACCGAGGGCAGCCTGGTGATCGCCGACGACAACGGCGCCGTGGCCCTGGCCGGCATCATGGGCGGCGCCGCCAGCGCGGTATCGGACGACACCGTCGACATCTTCCTCGAGGCCGCCCACTTCACGCCCGACGCCATGGCCGGCCGGGCGCGCAGCTACGGCCTGTCGACCGACTCCTCGCACCGCTTCGAACGCGGCGTCGATCCGCTGCTGCCGGCGGCGGCGATGGAGCGCGCTACCCGGCTGGTCCTCGACATCTGCGGCGGCCGGCCCGGCCCGGTGACCACGGTCGGCGGCGCGCCTGCCGCCCGCGCTGCGATCGCCTTCCGGCCGCAACGCGCCCGGCGCCTGCTGGGCATGGCGGTCGACGACGCCGAGATGCGCGCCACCTTCGAACGGCTCGGCCTCGGCGTGAGCGGCGAGGGCGAGGTCTGGCAGGTGAGTTCGCCGTCCTATCGCTTCGATCTCGCCATCGAGGTCGACCTGGCCGAGGAGATCGCCCGCATCAAGGGTTACGATAATCTGCCGGCCATCCTGCCGCTGGGCACGGCCGGTATCGCGGCCATGCCGGAACGGCGGCGCAGCCGCGACGCCTTCCGCGACCGTTTGATGGCGCTGGGCTACCAGGAAGTGGTGACCTACAGCTTCATCGACGCCAAGCAGCAGGAGATGGTCGCGCCGGGCGCCGAACAGATCGCCCTGGTCAACCCGATCGCCAGCCAGATGGGCGTCATGCGCGGCAGTCTGATGCCCGGCCTGCTCGGCACCCTGCGCCACAACCTGAACCACGGCCAGGAACGGCTGCGCCTGTTCGAGCTGGGCCGCTGCTTCCTCGGCACCGGCAGCGACCAGCAGCCGCAGCGCCTGGGCGGCCTGGCCTACGGCAGCGCCCATCCCGAGCAGTGGGGCGAGGCCGAACGCGCTACCGACTTCTTCGATATCAAGGCCGATCTCGATGCCTTGCTCTGGCCGATGACGGCCGGCTACGCCAAGGGCGAGCACCCGGCGCTGCATCCAGGCCAATGCGCCCAGGTCAACGTCGCCGGTCGGGCGGTCGGCTGGCTCGGTGCGCTGCACCCCAAGCTGGTGCAGCAGCTCGGCCTGAACCGTGCGCCCATCCTGTTCGAACTCGACTGGGATGTCTTGGCGGACCGCGATCTGCCGACCTACAGGACCGTGTCCCGCTTCCCCGCCGTGCGGCGCGATATCGCCGTGGTGGTGGACGCCGGCCTGCCGGTCGGCGAGGTGCTGGGAGCCGTGCGCGCCGCCATGCCCGCCCTGATCACCGACTTTGCCTTGTTCGACGTGTATCAGGGCAAAGGCGTGCAGGACGGCAAAAAGAGCCTTGCTTTCAAGATGTTGTTACAAGATACTGAGAAAACGCTTATGGATACCGAGATCGAAGGCGCGGTCAGCCAGGTGCTGAGCCTGCTGGCCGATCGCTTCGGCGCCGTATTGCGTGGCTAGCCAGCGAACTGGAGACCAAAACGATGACAACGACCTTAACCAAGGCCGAACTGGCCGATCTTCTGTTCGAGAACGTCGGCCTGAACAAACGAGAAGCCAAGGAAATGGTGGAGTCCTTTTTCGAGGAGATCCGCGATGCCCTGGAAAAGGGAGACAGCGTGAAGTTATCCGGATTCGGTAATTTCCAACTGCGCGACAAGCCGCAGCGTCCAGGCCGCAATCCCAAAACCGGCGAGGAAATGCCCATTTCCGCCCGCCGTGTAGTGACTTTCCACGCCAGCCAGAAACTGAAGGCCCTGGTGGAATCGGCCCATGCCGGAACCGCAAATCAGCAGCAGTGACCTGCCGCCCATTCCGCCCAAGCGTTACTTCACCATCGGTGAGGTAAGCGAACTCTGCGCGGTCCGGCCGCACGTGCTGCGCTACTGGGAACAGGAGTTCAGCCAGCTCAAGCCGGTCAAGCGGCGGGGCAACCGCCGCTACTACCAGCACCACGAGGTGATGCTGATCCGGCGCATCCGGCAACTGCTGTACGAAGAGGGTTTCACTATCGTTGGTGCCCGCAACCGACTCATGCAGGAAGGCGGCGGCGAGTTGCATGCGACCGTAGCTGGCCCGGTCCCCGAGGCCGAGGCAAAATCGATCGACTTGGCCGAACTCAAGCGCGAACTGGGCGAGATTATCTCGCTGCTGAAATCCTGATGCGTGGCCGTTTCTTTTTTTTGGCCGTGTGGCTATAATGCGCGGCTCGTCGGGGCGTAGCGCAGCCTGGTAGCGCACCTGCATGGGGTGCAGGGGGTCGGAAGTTCGAATCTTCTCGCCCCGACCATAGAATCAAGCAGAGAGGCCAATCTTCGGATTGGCCTTTTTGCTTTCCGATTCCCCGGCGATTGCCGGATCTGGACGGCGACATGCAATGGCAGCCGGCAGAATCTCCATCTCCATAAGCTTGCCGTGCCGCGGGCCTTCGTTTCATGCCGGCCGCCCAGGTTCTGTTTCGTACTTGTACTTGCCGCTACCCTGCGTGGCAGCAGGCGTCGAGGTGTGGAATACATCCCGGCCGGAATTCGGAATTTCCGGCGCTGGCCCATAGCCTGAAAGGCGCGGCTGGCAACGTCGAAACGGTATGGGTATCGGAGGCGGCAGACCTGGGTACGGAATGATCGCCGCCGTTCGATAATCACGATGCGCTGCACAAATGCGGTGCGTTTCGTCGCCATGTTGAACCGTCATGGCGCAGCCGAAGCCGGCCGGCCGGACAAACTTCTTGGATTTTCATGGATATCGTGGGTGGCATGGCGCTTGCTGTGTCATTAGGCAGGGGGCGATCGGTATCGCCGCTCGAAAGCGTCGCTAGGGTTCCGGTTTGCCGCTGTCGGCAAACGCTGGTCCGAGAGCGACCGGCTCCGTCGCTGTGGGGCTACACGGAGGGATAAAAGCCCGGGAGGAAGCGATTCGCGCCCTCCCTCTCGCTATCCTCCATGGAGCCTGTCATGCACCAGCGTTCTTTCCTCCATCCCCCATCCGACATCGCCATCACTTTGCGATCGTTGCCTGAAGAGGCCGGCCTGGTAATGCTCGACCGTTGCTGCGCTGCGGGTGTGGCGGCCAAGGCCATTCGATCATGACCAAACCACTGTTCCGTGCGCCCGGCGGCGCGCTGCCCAACATCATGGCGCTGGCCTACGTCGGCGCCGGCTACGGCGGCGGCCTCTGGCTGATGGCCAGCGCGCCGCTGCCCATTGCATTGGCGGCGACCCTCTGGTTCGCCCATGCCCTGATCATCGCCGCCTACTTGTTCCACGAGTTCGCCCACAACACGGTGTTCGCCCGGCCCGAACTCAACCGCCGCGCCGGCGTGCTGATGACCTGGCTTACCGGCAGCTGCTACGCTCGCTACGAGCACCTGCGCTTCAAGCACATGCGCCACCACGTCGACCGCGCCGACGTCATCAGCCTCGACGTCAAGACCTGGCTGCTGGCCGGCCCGGCTTGGCGCCGCCGGCTGGTGCTGGCGCTGGAGTGGGCCTACGTCCCGGCGGTCGACCTGCTGATGCATGCCTGGGTGATCGCGCTGCCCCTGGTGCGCCGCGAACGCGGCCAGGACCGGCCGCGCCTGATCGCCATCCTGCTGCTGCGCGGCACGGCCTTCGCCGGGCTCGGCTGGCTGGCGCCGCGCGCGCTGCTGCTATACGGCGTCGCCTACCTGATCATGATGACGGTGCTGCGCTTCGCCGATTGCTACCAGCACACCTACGACGCCTTCGCCATCCTCGAAAAGGACAAGGTTCCTCAGGACCGGCTGCGCGACGCGGCCTACGAGCAGGCCAACACCTATTCCAACGTGGTCTCGCTGCGCTGGCCCCGGCTCAACCTGCTGCTGCTCAACTTTCCCTACCACAACGCCCATCACGAACAGCCGGTCGTGCCCTGGCACCGGTTGCCGGCGCTGCATCGCGAACTGTACGGCGACGGCGGCCAGCTGATCCCGATGCGCCGGCTGCTGCGGCCGTTCCATCGCCATCGGGTCGGCCGAGTGCTGGCCGAGGACTACGGCCAGGTCGACGCCGGCAATCCGGCCGACTTCAAGGGCGCGGTGGCGGTGTCCTTCCTGACCGCGGTCTGACCATGGCCACCCTGGTATTGCTGGGCGGTTCGCTGTTCTGGGGCCTGTTCTGGTGGCCGCTCAAAGCACTGGCCGGCGGCGGCCTGCATGGCGGCTTCGTCCAGTTCGCTGCCTACGGCCTGCCGGCGCTGGCGCTCTTGCCCTGGGCATGGGCCAGCCGCGCCGCCTGGCGCAATAGGTTGGCCGTGCTCCTGCTCATCGCCCTGCTCGGCGGCTGGGCAAACGCCTCGTTCGCCAGCGCGCTCGCCTACGGCAGCGTGGTGCGGGTGATGCTGCTGTTCTACCTGGCTCCGGTCTGGACCATCGTCGCGGCGCGCATCGCCCTGGCCGAGCCGATCACGCCGCTGCGCCTGACCGCGCTCGCCCTGGCCCTGGCCGGGCTCGGCTTCACCCTGGGCGGGCCGCAGCTGTTCGAGGCGCCGCTCGGCGCGGTCGACCTGCTCGCGCTGTCGTCGGGCCTGGCCTTCGCCCTCAACAACGTCGCCATCCGGGCCACCCGCGAGCTGCCCGAGGTGGTCCGCTCGGTCGCCGTGTTCGCCGGCTGCGCCACGTTCTCGCTCGGCTTCATGGCCTGGGCTGGCGAAGGGCCGCCCGCGCTCGACGGCGTCAACGCGCTCTGGCTGCTCGGCCTCGGCCTGCTCTGGGTGCTGCCCGGCACGCTCGCCACCTACTACGGCGTGGCCCGGCTCGAGGCCGGCAAGGCGGCGATCCTGCTGCTGGCCGAACTGGTGGTCGGCGTGGTGTCGGCGGTGCTCGTCGGCGGCGAGCAGTTCGGCCTCAAGGAGGCGGTCGGCGGCGGCCTGATCCTGGCCGCGGCCGTGCTCGAGGCCCGCTCCGAACCGCAGGCGGTGCCGGCATGAAGACCGCGCTCCTGGTCATCGACATGCAGCGCGACTTCCTCGACTCGGCTGGCTATGCCGCCGCGGCCGGGCTCGACGTCGCCGCCTTGCGCCGGCCCATCCCTGCAATCCGGCGCCTGCTCGACGCGGCGCGCCGGGCCGGCATGCTGGTGCTGCACACCCGCGAGGGCCACCGGCCGGACCTGTCTGACTGCCCGCCGGCCAAGCTGGCGCGCAGCCGCGCCGCCGGCGCCGAGATCGGCTCGTCCGGCCCACTCGGCAGGCTGCTGGTGCGCGGCGAGCCGGGCCACGACATCGTCGCCGAACTCTACCCGTGGCGCGGCGAGCCGGTGATCGACAAACCCGGCTACGGCGCCTTCCATCTGACCGACCTGGACGCCCTCCTGGGCAACCGCGGCATCGAACGCCTGCTGATCGCCGGCGTCACCACCGAGGTCTGCGTCCACTCGACCCTGCGCGAGGCGGTCGACCGCGGCTACCGCTGCGTCCTGGTCGGCGACGCCTGCGCCTCGGCCCAGCCCGAACTGCACTGGGCCGCGCTGACCATGGTCGCCGTCGAGGGCGGCATCTTCGGCGCGGTGCTGAACACCGACGACGTGATTGCCCTGATCGAAAAGGAGACTGCACCATGACCCAGGTGCTGCGCATGTGGCCGCTGCTCACCGCGACCCACCGCTACGACAAGTCGCTCTCGACCCGCAACCGGGGCCGGGGCCAGACCATCGAGGCGCCGATCCTCGCCTACCTGATCGAGACCCGCAATGGCCGCATCCTGTACGACGTCGGCTGCGACTACGGCAAGATCGCCGATCCGGAACTGCGCGACCGCTACTACGACCCGGAGGTGTTCCCGTTCGGCCCGCCCGAGATGCGCGAGGAGGACCGCTTGCCCAACCATCTCGCCCGGCTCGGTCTCACGGCGGCCGACGTCGACCTGGTGTTCATCGGTCACCTGCATTTCGACCACGCCGGCGGCCTGTGCGAGGTCTGCGGCGCGGACATCCACGTCCAGCGCGACGAGCTGGGGGCCGCGCGCTCCGGCGAGGATGTTGCCTACTTCGCCGACGACTTCGCCGGCGATTACCGCTGGAAGGTGCACGAGGGCGAATACGAGGTGGCGCCCGGCGTCCACGCGATCGCCAGTCCTGGCCATACCGCCGGCCACATGTCGCTGCTGATCGAGCTGCCCAAGGGGCCGCCGGTGATCCTGTGCGGCGACGCCGCCGACCTGGCCGAGAACATCGAGGACGAGGTCGCGCCCGGCCTTTGCTGGCAGGAGCGCGAGGCCGAGGCGATCGACAGCATCCGCAAGCTCAAGCGCCTGGCGGGCGAGGAGGGCGCCCGGCTCTGGCCCAACCACGACATCGCCTTCTACCGCGGCCTGATCGCGGCCGGCTTCCGGCCGGTCGAATGACCATGCGCCTGGATCTGTTCAAGACCCTCTGGGGGCACAACGGCAGCCTGGCCGAGGCCGCCGTCCAGGCCGGCGAAGCCGGCTTCGTCGGCCTGGAAGCGACGCTGCCGCTGGCGGCCGAGCGCCAGCGCGAGCTGGCCGCCGTGCTGCGCGACCACGGCCTCGGCTACATCGGCGAGGTCTACACCGGCGGTTGGTACGTGCCCGACCGGCGCGCGCCGCCCGAACGCCACCTGGCCGACGTCGCGGCGGCCCTGGCCGCGGCAGATGTCCTGGCGCCGCGCTTCGTCACCTGCATCGGCGGCTGCGACGCCTGGCCGCTCGACGTCTCGCTGCGCTTCTTCGAGGATGCCCTGCGCCTGGCCGAGCAGGCCGGGCACACGCTGCTGTTCGAGACCCATCGCAGCCGCTCCCTCTTCAACCCCTGGATCACGGTCGAGCTGCTGGGCCGCCTGCCCGAGCTGCGCTTGACCTGCGACTTCAGCCACTGGTGCGTGGTTTGCGAACGGGCCCTGGACGAGGAGACCGAGGCGATGGAATTGGTCGTCGAGCACGCCCATCACATCCACGCCCGGGTCGGCTACGACCAGGGGCCGCAGGTGCCGCATCCGGCCGCGCCCGAATACGCCGGCTGGCTGGCGTCGCATCAGCGTCTGTGGGAGCGGATCTGGCAGCGCCGGCATGCGCGTGGCGAGAGCGTCGTCACCATGACCCCCGAGTTCGGCCCGGACGGCTATCTGCACGAACTGCCCTACACCCGCATGCCGGTGGCCGACCTGTGGCAGGTCAACGCCTGGATGGGGGCCACCGAGCGCGAACATTTCCGCGACTGGCTGGGCCGGGCCGGCTGGGTGGCGGGGCCACGGTAGCGCGCAGCGGTTTGCCGCCAAGTGCGGTCAGCCCGGTGGGATGGGGCAGGGGGCGAGCGCGACTGTCGCTCGGATGCGCGGTTCGGGTTACGGGCCGCGTCGCCCTATGACCGGGATGGCGCTCAGAATTGGTCCGCCGCCCAGCCGTCCAGTTGGGTGCAGGCCTGGGCGTTAGGCTTGTCGGCAACCTTGCCGAGCATAGGGGTGTGGCAAAGATACAGGTTGCCCTGCTCGTCCGACAGGTTGCGGAGCGGCATTTCGCCCAGCTTTTCGTAAGCGCGTGCATCCATCAGGATGAACTGGAAGTCGTCGCCTACGCAGACTTCCAATCTGCCGCCGTTGCCTGCGCCATACTTGGCCCACCAGGTGTCGGGATCGGCACCGTCGTAGAAGGGCAGCATGACTTCGCCGCTGCTTCGATGCCAGGATATGATGGTCGGGTCCTGCATTTGGTTGGCCCGGGCAGTGTCTTTGGCCAGTCGGCTCGCGCTCTGAAAATCGAGATCCGATCCCGGGTGGTCGATATGGACATTACGCATGATGCTTCCTTTGTGGTTGAGGCTGCGTGACTGCGGTCGGCATGAGTGCCGCCGTGCGTACATTGTTTATAGGTTGATATCCGACAAAATCAATCGGGTATTATGGGGGCGCGATCGAGGCCGTCGCGGGCGGCCCTCCAGCCAAGAACCATCTTTCATCCAGCTGGTCATCAGCCATAAGGGTGAGGTTGTTTGGCACCGGGAACGAACGGAAGGCGAGGCAGCGGATGGTCAATCCCCACAGTCGTACAGCGCCGGCGGATGCGCTGGTGGTCTTCGGCGCGACCGGCGATCTGGCGCACAAGATGATCTTTCCGGCCCTCTATGCGATGGCCAGGCGCGGCGTGCTCAACGTGCCGGTGGTCTGCGTCGCGATCGAGGACTGGAGTCTGGCGCAATTGCGCGAGCGGGCGACGGACGGCATCCGGCAGAGCGGCCCGATCGACGACCGGGCCGCCCTCGACCATTTCTTTTCCCTGCTCCACTACGTGGCCGGCGATTACAACGCCTCGGAGACCTTCCAGGCGCTCAAGCGGGTCCTGGGCGAGGCCCGCCGGCCTGCGCACTATCTGGCCATTCCGCCCGCCCTGTTCGGCACCGTGATAAAGGGACTCGGCGCGGCGAGCCTGGCCGAGCGGGGCCGGGTCATCGTGGAGAAGCCGTTCGGCCGCGATCTGGCTTCGGCGCGGGCGCTCAACCGCATCGCGCTGTCGGTCTTCCACGAGGATGCGATCTTCCGCATCGACCACTATCTCGGAAAAGAGGCGATCATGAACATCCTCTATTTCCGCTTCGCCAACTCGTTCCTGGAGCCGATCTGGAACCGCAACAGCGTGGCCAGCGTCCAGATCACCCTGGCCGAGGATTTCGGCGTCAAGGGACGCGGCGCGTTCTACGAAAGCGCCGGCTGCCTGCGCGACGTCATCCAGAACCACCTGTTCCAGATCGTCGCCCTGCTCGCCATGGAGCCGCCCGCCTACCAGGGCTACGGCGCCGTCCACAGCGAGAAGGCCAAGGTGTTCCAGGCCATGCGTCCCCTGCATCCGAACGACGTGGTGCGCGGCCAGTATGTCGGCTACCGGCAGGAACCCGGCGTGGCCGAGGATTCGGACGTTGAAACCTTCTGCGCGCTGCGGCTTTACATCGATTCGTGGCGCTGGCAAGGCGTGCCCTGGTACCTGCGCTCCGGCAAATGCCTGGCCACTACCGCGGCCGAAGTCCTGGTCGAACTGAAGCCGCCGCCGCAGCGGCTGTTCGATGATTCGGCGCCGGGGGCCGGCCGGGCGAACTATCTGCGCTTCCGGCTTTCGCCGGACTCCGCCGTGGCCCTTGCCGCCCGGGTCAAGCTGGCCGGCAAGGAGTTCGTCGGCGAGCAGCGCGAGCTATATCTGCAGGATGAAAAGACCGGCGTGGAAACCCCTTACGAACGGCTGCTGGGCGACGCCCTGGCCGGCAACGGCGCTCTGTTCACACGGGAGGACGCCGTCGAGGCCGCCTGGTCAGTCGTCGACTCGGTCCTCGTCCGGCACGACAAGGCCCACCCCTACAAGCCCGGCAGTTGGGGGCCGAAGCAGGCCGACGCGCTCATCGCCGCCGACGGCGGCTGGCACAATCCGGTCCCGAACAGGGCGAAAAATTGAGGCGTATCCGGACCGAAGAAATCAACGTTTCCCTAGTGCTGCCTGATTTCGGTCCGGCGCATGGCCGGACAGGGTCTCGACCAGTTTGACACCCAAGAAAAGGGAGAGTTTTGTATAGTCCTCCCGGACACCCAAAGTCCCTTTGTTTGGCACATCGTCGGCATCGATATAGGTGCCGAAGAGGTGATCCCATATCGAGAAATAGAAACCGAAATTGCTGTTGCCGAATTCCGGGTCGCGATGATGATGAACGAAGTGCATGCGCGGGGTGACGATAAGCCATTCGAGCTGGCGGGCAAACGGAAGCCGCAAGTTGGAATGGGTCAGATGCTGGCTGCCGATTTCGATCAGGAGCAGGGCGATGAAGGCAGAGCGACTGCTCGCCAACAGGAACAGGGAGGCTGTCAGTGTCCCCGGCGCCAGAACCAGAATCATGTGCAGCGGCGACCCTCTCATGCCAGAGAACCAGTTCAGTGACCGGGGCGAGTGGTGGAGCGCATGGACGCGCCATACCTTCTCGGTGTGCATGAAGCGATGCACCCAATAGCCGATGAAATCGGTGGTGATCAGATACAGCGCGACCTGCAAGGGCACGCTGCAGTTGGCGACATAGTTCCGAGCGGGCTGCGACCAATGATAGAAGTCGTTGGCGAGCAACTGGGAGAGTGGGCCGAAAACGAGGTCAACCGCACCCGCCAGGATCAGGGTGATGACCAGAAACCAGCGGTCGAAAAATTCGATTCTTTGCCGACCGTATTCCGTCATCGGAAACAATAGCGACAATCCCCAGCAAGTCGCTCCGATCAGGATGAAGGCGATTAGCCTCTGCGCCATTTCTGCCATATTTCAGCCGCCGTGCTTGTAAGGGGGAAGGTCGATTTCAGGATTATGCTTGGGCAAGTGATCTGGATGGCCATGGCCGGCAAAGGAGGTCTCTTTTCGATGCGTTGCCTGATATCGCTGGCCATGACCCGGCTTGGTCACGGCAAAGTTCAATCAGGCGTTTACGGTGTCCGAAAAAACGTTGATGACGAGCACGCCCATGACAATAAGACCTATGCCGACGATGGCGCCCATATCAAGTTTCTGCCCCAGCCACACCCATCCCAAAATGGTCACGAGTGCGACGCCGACCCCAGACCAGATCGCATAGGTAATGGAGACGGGGATGGTCTTCAGGATCAACGAAAGCAGGAAAAAGGAAGTTCCATAGCCGATCGCGACGGCCAACGTCGGCAGGGGTTTGGTAAATCCTTCCGCGTATTTGAGTGAGGTCGTTGCGATGACTTCCGCGCAAATTGCAATTGCTAGATAGAGCCAGGCCTTCATATCGGTTCCGAGCAGTGACTGGGTTAAGCGAGTTCCGACTCGTCGGGTTCGAGTAGGAATGAAGCCTTGGTCAGAATAGCATTAACGATCGGATTGCGATGGCGGAAGTAGTTGAAGGTTTCCGTCAATTCGCTGCCGATATAGCGCTTGAAAGCATAGCTCGTGACGCCGAAGTCGATTTGTCGGATGCCATCGCGAATGCTGATGTCGATCGCCTGCAGCATCAAGGCGAAATACAGCTTGAATTGATGGCTTCGGTCGTAATCCATGCCAAGGTATTTGCAGCACAGGGTCTGGTCGGTGCGCAGCAGCTGATGAAAGCCGATCAGCGAGTCTCCTTCGAAATAGAAGATGTACTTGCTGATTGCCGCCGTTTCCTGAAAGTAAGCCTGTGGCAAGTCCTCAAAGTGGATGTCGGCATGGCCGCTGGTCTGCCGATAAAGTTCATGTACCCGTGGCAGGTAGGCTGCCGGCAATCCGTCGACTTCTTCGCAGCGGAGGCCGGCGGAGGCCTTCAACTTGCGCTTCAAGTCGGTTCTGACCTTGTGTTTGAGCTGCGTCCAGTAATCCTCGCCGACATCCAGCACAGGGACGGGCAAGCCGCGAACCGCATTGAAATTGTCCAGCTTGAGTCCGCTCCC
Source organism: Parasulfuritortus sp. (assembly GCA_036391875.1). GTDB lineage: Bacteria > Pseudomonadota > Gammaproteobacteria > Burkholderiales > Thiobacillaceae > Parasulfuritortus. Next base: position 5,810 of record DASVZA010000003.1, on the reverse strand, counting down.
GAAACCTTTGTAGGAAATCAGCGGTGCGAGCTTGAAAAGCTCCCTGTTGATCAGTGCCAGAACCTCGGGTGATCGCTCACCCTGGATTTGACCTTGGTCGACCGAGGGATGCCCGATACAGGCAATCTTCAAACTCACGTTGCCCAGCAATTTCTTAAGGATGCCGGGCGACATCATGGTATTGAGAAGCAGCCTCATGACGAAGAAGGGCGCGATCGATACCAACGTCCCGTTTCTGCGAACGATGAAGCAGCCCAGTTCAAAGCCGGGAACGCGTGCTCTGGCGTAAGCCCGGTAAAATTCCCCGCTTTCAGGGTTGTCGGCAAGAAAGTCATCGGGAACATCACGGGCCCGCTCGATGGTCAGCATTGAGGCATCTCGGAAACGTGCTGCATTAATGGGGAGTTGGTTTTCATGGCAATCATAGTGTGAGTATGCCGCATACGGCATTTCCAAAAGGCAACTTGATTCTGATAATGGGTCAGGGCGATTGGTTCGCCCCCCGCTACATGATGCCTGGATGACTGTCTCGGAATGTGGACATTTCAAATGTCCGGTCATGGCAAGTTTGAGTGGCGGCGGCTGGCCGGAAGGCATCCACGCGGCTTGCAGTGTCCGAGGCCCGCCGTCATCGAAGTAAGCGGCCATGCGCGGGGAATGGATGAGAGTCGAGTCGACGGCTTGAACGGATGGCAGTGGATGTCCGCGTGCCATCGCGCAGGCCAAGCAGTTCTCCATGTGTCTGGCTACAATGAGCGGAACAATGAGTTGAATGTGGATCGCGATGCGCCCAATTGTCCTGCTTGCCGCTTTGCTGGCCAGTTCTCTGGGGTATGCCGGCTGGTTTGAACAAACCCCGCGGGTATGGGAGGCCATCCAGAACTACGCCACCCTGTGTACGGCGAACAAGGATTGTTCGGCGTTTGCCGACAAGATGCTGGCCACCGCACCCGATGCCGTATGCGCGGCCCTCACCGAAAAACCCACCGATACGCTGACCAAGAGGAAGGCGGATCAAGACCTGTTTGCCCAGGCTTTTAGCGTTGTCGTCCTCAAGGTCGGCGCGGACGCTATCCCGGCCTGCGCACAGCGATATATCCCGATACCCGACGAACGCTAACCAACAAACGGGTCATCACGGGCTGCCTTGGCCGTGAGCCGCAGCCCGTCAGTCGTTTGGATTGGTTGCTCGACCTATGCCGTCCTAACCGCCTGTATCCCCACAGGCCCGGGGTGTATATTGGCCATTCATTAAAAATGGTCTTAGGGGAACGCAATTGAAAAGGGTAGCAAGCGGATGGTATCTGGCCGGCGTCGCCGTGCTGTGCGGCATGAGCGCATTTTCAGACGCCGACGACAAACCTACGGTCAGCGTGTCGGAAAAAGGGACGGTGATCGTCCACGTCGAGCCGCAGCCCTGGCAGGTGCGGCGCCAGAACGTTGCCGGGCTGGTCAAGCGGATCAACGACAGCCAGGGCAAGGACGAAGCGGCCATCGCCCAGTTCGATGCGGTGCTGACCGGCTTCGAGAAGGACATAGTATCGATCACGCCAATGGAGGCGATGGACCTGATGCAGTTCTTCTACGTCCCGCAGGACCAGGGCCTGCATCTGGATCAGACATTGACCACGGTAGCGGCGTTGGCCACGCTGGGCTGGTACGACGCGCTGCGCTATGCCGACGCCAGCGGCCGGGCCGAGATCGTCAACAACGAACGCTTCTTCCTGAAGCCGTTCAGCGCCGATGACGGCCGGGGGCTCAAGGAGATGACGGCCTATCTGAAGCGCAGCCCGAAGGAGGCGGCGGCGGCCGTTCAGGCCGGCATCCAGGCCGCCCGCAAGCTACGCGGCCATGCCCACTACGCCGAGGACTGGCCGTCGGCCTACGGCCTGTCGGTCATGCAATGCGGATTGGCCGGAAACAAGAACTGCCCGAAGCCGACGCAGCTGCCCGAGGCGCAATGGGACAAGGCCTTCGAGGAGGCCGCGGCCCGGGTCGAGCATTACTACCGGATCAACGATAAGCAGTGAACCCAGCCTGCCGCGGGGCCCTCAGCCCGCGCCGCGTTCCTTCACCCGGCTGCCGTCCTTGATCTCGTCGCTCGGCCGCGAGATCACCTTGTCGCCGGCCTGCAGGCCGGACAGGATCTGGGCGTGCAGGCCGTTGCGCTGGCCGACTTCGACCGGCTGCAGCCGGGCCCGGCCCTGGTCCATGACGAATACCCCCCAGCCGTCCTTGTGGCGGAAGAGCGCGTCGGTGGGGATTTGCAGGGCATCGGGCGCGGACCAGATCACGAAGCTGGCCTCGACCCGGTAGCCGTCGGCCAGGCGCTGCCACAGGGCGGGCGGCGAAGTGAAGTCGCAGATCACCCGGACCCGCTGTTCCTCGACGCCGAGCGCCGATATCTTGGTGAAGCCGGCCGGCTCGACCTCGCGCACCCTTGCCTCGATCGGCTTTTCGCCGCCCCAGCGCACCAGCCGGACCGGGGTGCCCGGCACGATCTTGACCGCCGCGGTGGACAGCACCTCGACCACGATCTCCAGGCTGCGCGGGTTGCCGACCTCGATCAGGCTCTGGCCGGCCTGCACGGCCCCTTCGCTTTCGTGGGGCACGGCCAGGACGCGGCCGTCGATCGGCGAGGTGACCGCGACCAGGTCGCCGGGCCTGACGATGTTGAGCCTGGCGGCCTGGTCCAGTACGGCGCGGGCCGCCGCCACGTCCTGCTCGGCGACCCTGGCCGACTGCTCGGCGGCGAGCCGCTTGGCTTCGCCGGCCTGGAGCCGGCTGTGGGCCTGGTCCACAGCCGATTTGGAAACGAAATGGGCTTGGCCGAGCGATACGCTGCGGTCGAATTCCTGCTTGGCGAGGCGTTCCTCGGCCGCCGCCGCGCGGACGTTCTCCCGGGCGGCGGCATAGGCCGCCTTGGCTGCCGCGAGCTGGGCCGTGGCCTGCGCCCGGCTGCGCGGGTCGAGGTCGGCCGAGCGGGCGGGTTCGATCTCGGCGACCACCTGGCCGGCATGGACCGGGGCGCCGACCTTGAGCCGGATGCGGCGGGCGTAGCCGGCCACCGGGGCGGATACGGCGTAGCGTTCGCGGACCCGGGTCTTGCCTTCCTCGTCCACGGTCACTTCGAGCGGCGCCCGCTGCGCCGTGGCCAGCACGACCGGGATCGGCCGCGGCAGGAAGCCGTAGGCGAGGCCGGCGGCGATGGCCAGCAGCAGTAGGAGGAGTCCGATTCGTCCGCGCATGATCTGTTTTCTATTCCCTCGTTTTCAATACCGCCACCAGGTTCAGCTTGCCCAGGGTACGCCAGGCCAACAGGCCCGAGACCAGGGCCGAGGCCAGCACCACGCTGGCGGCCATGGCGTAATTGTAGGGCGTCAGCACCAGGGGCAGGCGGTACAACTCCGAATTGAACGACACCACCAGCACGCCGCACAGACCGATGCCGACCAGGAAGCCGACCGGGATGGCGGCCAGGGTCAGGCTGCCCAGTTCGCCGAGCAGGATATAGGCGATCTCGGCCCGGGTGAAACCCAGCACCCGCAGGCTGGCCAGTTCCCGGCCCCGTTCGGACAGGGCGATGCGGGCCGAGTTGTAGACCACGCCGAAGGCGATGCTGGCGGCGAGCAGGGCGGCGACCATGTTGAAGAACAGGACGAACTCGCCCATGGTGGCGTAGAAGCTGCGCACGGCGTTGGCGTGGGCGACCTGGCCGAGCACCCGGGGCCGGCCCTGCAGGCGGCGGTAGATGTCCGCCTCGGCGCCCGGGTCGTGGGACAGGTAGACGCCGGAGATCACGTCGCCTTCGCGCAGCAGGGCGTTGAGCGAGGCGCGCTGCATGTAGGCCGAGACGCCGAGGTACTGCTTGGTGACACCCAGCACCGGAATCTTGAGCACTCGCCGGTTGCCTTCCAGCACTTCGACGGTCAGCGTGTCGCCCGGCTTGACGTGCAGGATGTTGTTGGCCAGGTGGTCGGTCAGCACCACGCCGCCGGGCGGGATGTGGACCGGTCGGAGGCCGGTGTCGAGCGCGCGGTGCAGCATGCCGTCCGGTTCGATGCCGTACAGCGCCGCCCGGTAGCGGTGCTGCTCGAACATCAGGTTGACCGGCACGTCGCGGAAGCCCTCCACCTTGCGCACGCCGGGCAGGCTGGCGATCTCGTGCAGGGCGCCGATCGCGGTCGGGTCGGTGAAGGTGACCGCCAGGTCCTCGCGGGACGACAGGTTGAACTGCACGTCGATCATGTAGTCGACCGCACCGCGCTGGTAGTCGCCCACCATCATCAGGCCGCAGGCGCAGGCGATGCCGAGCACGGTCAGGGCCGATTTTCCCGGCCGCCGGCCGATGTGGCGCAGGATCATGCGCGACGGCTGGCTCAGCCAGCGCCGCAGGCCGAGCCGCTCGAGCAGGCTGGCGCGGTAGCTGGCCGGCGTGTCGGGCAGCATGCCCTCGGCGGGCGTCAGGCGCATGGCCCGGCCCACGCTCAGCAGGGTGCCGCTCACCGCCGCGGCGCCGGCCACCGCCAGGGCGATCGCGATCACCGAGGGCTTCATCACGTAGTCGAGGTAGGGAAAGCGGTAGAAATCCATGTACACGCCGGCCAGGGCGCGGCCGAACCAGGCGCCCAGGCCGACGCCGAGCAGCACGCCCAGGAAGGCGATGACCAGCACCATCTTCAGGTAATGGCCGCCGATGGCGACGTCGCCGTAGCCGAACGCCTTGAGGATGGCGATCTGATCGCGCTGGGTGGCGATCATGCGGCTGACCACCACGTTGAGCAGGAAGGCCGCGACGCCCATAAAGATGGCCGGGAACAGCGTCGCGGTGGTCTTGAGTTGCTTGAATTCCTCGGACAGGAAGCGGTTGGAGAACTGGTTCTCCCGGCCGTAGGCGCCGATGCCCCCGTAGGGCGCGAGCAGGTCGTCCAGTTGTTCGATTACCGTCTGCTCGTCGCTGCCCGGGACCAGGGACAGGCTGAGGTCGTTGAAGGCGCCGTCCATGTCGTTGGCCACGGCCAGGGCGTGACGGCCCATCCAGAGCACGCCGAAGCGCTTGAAGTCCGGGAACATGGCGCCCGGCGCGATCTGGTAGACGTACTCCGGCGACAGGGCGATGCCGACCAGGGTCAGGGTCTGGTGCCGGCCGTTGATGATCGCGCCGATCCGGTCGCCGGGTTTCAGCTTGTGGGCATCGGCGAAGGTGTCGCTGACCACGACCTCGGTCTCGCTGTACGGCTCCGGCAGGCGGCCGGCCTTGAGGTGCAGCCGGTTCAGGCGCGGCGGCCCGCTGTCCGGCAGCGAGGAGATGATGCCGACCACCGGGTCGGTGAAGCCCGGCACCTCCAGCTTGGCGGTGGTCACCACCCGGGTCTCGACCGCGTTGACGCCCGGGATCGCCGCGACCCGCTCGGCTACCGGCTCGGGTGCCCGCTTGAGCGAGGCGAACACCTGGCCGAAGCCGTAGTCGCTGTAGAAGCGGTCGCGTGTGGTGCGCAGCGAGTCGTAGGTCGACAGGGCCATGACCAGGGTCGCCACGCCGCCCATGATCACGGCGGCGATGGCCAGGACCTGGCCGCGCATCTGCCATAGGTCGCGGAGGAGTTTTTTGTTTAGGGCGGTCATGGTTGAGGGGAAGAGTTGTGGGCAACTCTTGGGGTGTTTGTTTGCGCTGGGCGGCGTTGGCCGGGGGCGGCCCGGCGGCCGGTTACTTTCTTTGCTCGTGCAAAGAAAGCTAACCAAAGAAAGCACGCCCCACATCCGTCGAAACCCCGAGATTTCGGAACGAAGCCGGGCGGCTGCGCAACTCG
>DASVZA010000002.1:0-25905 GCA_036391875.1 Parasulfuritortus sp. | reverse complement strand
TCTGTCCCCCCTGATTGGGCTCGGGCGGGTCGGCATCCCTGTCCATCCGAGCAAACTCCGGCTTACCAGCTCGCGCATTGCCTTTTCGTGCGCATCGATAGCCTGGCCAACCTCAATCAGGGCCTCTTGCAGCTCACCATTCGCCACATAGCTTCCTTGGTTAATCGCCCTTGTTATCTGGTTGATGTTTCGCCCAACTGCGGCAAGTTCACGAATACTGAATCGCAAAGCCGTCAGCTCGTGATTCGTCATGACAGGCTGAAGCGTGAGATTGGTCTGCACCAAGGAAGCGATCCAACGACTTGTGGCCATCCCTTGTGCATGAGCACGTTTTTGGGCACCAGCGATCACGTAGCTAGGCATGCGAACAGTTATCCGCGCCAAATCGAGCTTTTCCTTATCTACTTCTATTGGCTGGCTGCTGCCGTCCTCGCCGATCACGATGTTTATGACTGCACGCATCAGCTCCGCTTCAGACATGCCACGCGCCTTCGCGATGCTACGAAAGCGCAGCTTGATGTCTTCCGACACCGTCGCCTTTAATATCGCCATGGACGGTCCTCTTCTTCATGTTGCTGAACAGATTGGCCTTGATGGCACCTCTGTTTCGAGATTGAAGGCCGTTTGGTCACGCTGACCAGTCCGGCATTGATTTCCCAAGTGAACGGTTGCCCAGCCTGGCTACTGACATGCGCGAGCGTTTTCAGCGCCGGCACCAAGCTATAGTCTCGCCAGCCCAGTAAGGCCTTGGAACGCATAGCTTCAGTCTTGGCCCCCTCACCGGTCTCACTTCCGCACAGGCTATGCAGCGTTTCCACCTTGATCGGGAAAGGCGATGCGTGGGAGGAGAAATAACCGTGAAGCCATTGCGCCAATGGATGTCCCAATAGCGCATGGCGAATATTCCAATCCAACTGCGTCCAGTTATCCCGGCCGAACATGACCCTCATGCGAGGGTTGAGGATCACCACGTACCGGCCGCTGTTTTCATCCCGGAAGTATTCGTCGATCAGCGACCCCCCATAGGCGTATGGCCCCTGGGCAATCTCGATATTGGTCGCTGAAAGCCGCGCCAATGTTTTTCGTAACCAGGCGCGATCCCCTGTGCCGAGGTTTTCCCCGTTCTGGCCGCCACGGCCTATAAGACGTAGGAAGGCTTTTTCTTTGAATTCGACACGGTCGCCCAGCTTGAATAGCCTGGCCAAGTGTAGGGCGCCCTCCCACACGTCCAAATCGGATTGGTAGAGCTGAGGTCCGGTATAGAGAATCGAGACCCCCTTTACCGATGTTATGGCTGCCCTCTCCATATATCTGCGTTTGCCACGGCGCACCGCAGCAAACAAGGCAGAACGAAGCACTCCGTTCGGAACCCCACGTACTGGCTCGGGCCATAGAGGTAACTGTGCATCTGCTGCGACACGTTCGGAATCTCTGCGGCGAATATCCGCCAGAAGATCGGATGGACTCGATGCGGCCAGAGATAGCTTCTCTGCCGGCCCGGCGTTGACCATCGCTTATGCGTCGACTTGTGCGTAGTCGTCTTCCGTAACTGCGGCCCTACTGCTCTGTCGTTGCCGAGCCACCTGCTCAGCCTTGGTGGGCCTACCGCGCTTCGGTGTCGTAGTTCCTTCCGAGCCAGACGGTTCCCTGACATCAGAACTGATATCGATATGAAGCTCGATCCAGCGTTCTACGTCCTCAACACGCCAGAGAAGTCGCTTGGTGCCGGGAAGCCTGCAAATTGGGGGGAGGGAATTGGGGTTGCGCGTGACGTCACTGCGGATACTGGCGACAGACTTGTGAATGTAGATCGCCAATTCGTCGATAGTCAGTAACGGTTTCATAAGAAAGCCTCATGTAAGCCCACCGATCCTTATTCGGGGCTGGTCCAAAAAGCACGGCCTCATGAGATTCTTACGTTGACTGTTACGTCGCTGAGGGCTTTATCTTCTCGCCTCAGTTCTTGAGCAAAAATATACCTGAAAAATCCTGCATTGTCATGCAGATACACGCAATGTTGATGCTGTGTCTTTGCCACAAATTTGCCACACACAATGTGCAAAAACCTGCATTACAAAGCAAAACAACGCATCACACTGCAATGTGTAATGCGTTGTTTTATTTATAAAAACTTGGTGGACCGAAGGAGGATCGAACTCCCGACCTCTGCATTGCGAACGCAGCGCTCTCCCAGCTGAGCTATCGGCCCTCAGGGGTCGGAAATATAACAAAAACCGAGGCTTGGAGATAGCTCACCGTTCCCGCACCGGACGGAACAGCAGCCACAGGCCGGCGAACAGCATCGGCACGCACAGCCACTGGGCGGTGGACAGGTCGAACGGCAGGCCGCCGAAGATGCCCGGGTCGGGGTGGCGGAAGAATTCGGCCGTGAAGCGCAAAATGCCGTAGCCGATCAGGAACATGCCGGACACCCGGCCGGTGGCGCGCGGCCAGGCGGCGTAGATCCACATGATGACGAACAGCAGCAGTCCCTCGCCGGCCGCTTCGTAGAGTTGCGACGGGTGGCGCGGGATGTTGTCGACCTGGGGAAAGATCATGGCCCAGGGCAGGCTGGGATCGGCCGGCCGACCCCACAGTTCGCCGTTGATGAAGTTGCCGATGCGGCCGAACATCAGGCCGGTGGGCACCAGGGGCGCAACGAAGTCGCCGATCTGCAGGAAGGTGCGGCCGGTCTTGTGGCCGAACCAGGCCATGGCGAGCAGGACGCCGATCAGGCCGCCGTGGAAGCTCATGCCGCCCTTCCAGACCGCGATCATCTCGGCCGGGTGGCTGAAGTAGTAGCCGGGCTCGTAGAACAGGATCTCGCCCAGCCGTCCACCGATGACCACGCCGAGGATGCCGTAGAACAAGAGGTCGTCGATCATGTCCTTGTTCCAGGCCATGTCCGGCCGGCGCTTGGCATGCATGCGGCCCAGCACGATGAAGGCGATGAAGGCCAGCACGTACATCAGGCCGTACCAGCGGATGGAGAGCGGGCCGATGTGTACCGCGATCGGGTCGAATTGAGGATAAACGAGCATGGGAAAGGCCTGGCGGGTTTAGAATTCGGAGGATTATAGGTTCAGTAAGGTGACAGCAATGCCTCGCTATCGTTCCCACACTTCCACCCACGGCCGCAACATGGCCGGCGCCCGCGCCCTCTGGCGCGCGACCGGCATGAAGGAAAACGACTTCGGCAAGCCGATCATCGCGGTCGTCAACTCGTTTACCCAGTTCGTGCCCGGCCACGTCCACCTCAAGGATCTCGGCCAGATGGTGGCGCGCGAGATCGAGGCGGCCGGCGGCGTGGCCAAGGAATTCGACACCATCGCCATCGACGACGGCATCGCCATGGGCCACGGCGGCATGCTCTATTCCCTGCCCAGCCGCGACCTGATCGCCGACAGCGTGGAATACATGGTCAACGCCCACTGCGCCGACGCCATGGTCTGCATCTCCAACTGCGACAAGATCACCCCCGGCATGCTGATGGCCGCGATGCGCCTCAACATCCCCGTGGTGTTCGTGTCGGGCGGCCCGATGGAGGCCGGCAAGGTGCAATGGCACGGCCAGACCCGCGCCGTGGACCTGATCGACGCCATGATCGAGGCCGCCGACAGCAAGAACAGCGACCAGGACGTGGCCGCCATGGAACGCTCGGCCTGCCCGACCTGCGGTTCCTGCTCCGGCATGTTCACCGCCAACTCGATGAACTGCCTGACCGAGGCCTTGGGCCTCAGCCTGCCCGGCAATGGCTCGCTGCTCGCCACCCATGCCGACCGCAAGGAGCTGTTCCTGCGCGCCGGCCGCCTGGCGGTCGAGCTGTGCAAGCGCTACTACGAGCAGGACGACGCCTCGGTGCTGCCCCGCGCCATCGCCACCTTCGAGGCCTTCGAGAACGCCATGGCGCTCGACATCGCCATGGGCGGCTCGACCAACACCGTGCTGCACCTCCTGGCCGCAGCGCGCGAGGCCGGCGTCGACTTCACCATGAAGGACATCGACCGCCTCAGCCACAAGGTGCCACACCTGGCCAAGGTCGCGCCCTCGACCCAGCTCTACCACATGGAGGACGTGCACCGCGCCGGCGGCGTGATGGGCATCCTGGGCGAGCTGGACCGGGCCGGCCTGATCCACCGCGACTGCCACACCGTGCACAGCAAGACCATGGGCGAGGCGATCCACGTCTGGGACGTGATCCGCGCCCACGACGTGTCGGTGTTCGAGTTCTACAAGGCCGCGCCGGGCGGCGTGCCGACCCAGGTCGCCTTCAGCCAGGCCCGCCGCTATCCCGAGCTGGACCTGGATCGCGCCAAGGGCTGCATCCGCGAGAAGGCCCACGCCTACTCCCAGGATGGCGGCCTGGCCGTGCTCTACGGCAACCTGGCCAAGGACGGCTGCATCGTCAAGACCGCCGGCGTCGACGCCAGCAACCTCAAGTTCCACGGCCCGGCCCGCATCTTCGAGAGCCAGGACGCGGCAGTCGAGGCCATCCTGGGCGACCGGATCAAGGCCGGCGACGTGGTCATCATCCGCTACGAGGGCCCGCGCGGCGGCCCCGGCATGCAGGAGATGCTCTACCCGACCTCGTACCTGAAGTCGAAGGGCCTGGGCAAGGCCTGCGCCCTGATCACCGACGGCCGCTTCTCGGGCGGCACCTCCGGCCTGTCCATCGGCCACGTCTCGCCGGAGGCCGCCGAGGGCGGCAACATCGGCCTGGTCGAGGAAGGCGACACGATCGAGATCGACATCCCGGCCCGCAGCATCAAGGTCGCCGTGTCGGACGCCGAGCTGGCCAAGCGGCGCGCCGCCATGGAGGCGAAGGGCAAGGACGCCTGGAGCCCGGTCGGCCGCAACCGGCCCGTCTCGGCCGCGCTGCGCGCCTATGCGGCGATGACCACCTCGGCCGCCAACGGCGCGGTGCGCGACGTGAGCCAAGTCGAGCGTAAATGAAGGAGGCCGGCGCGCCCGGGCAGGAGCCGGAATACCAGGACGCTCCCGAACGGGACCCGCTGGCCCGTTTCCGGAGCTGGCGGGGCTTCCTGCTCGCCGCCATCGTACTCAACCTGCTGTTCGTCTACGGCATGTACGGCAACACCGCAGGCTCCGGCCTCGGTACCTGGTACAAGTCGCTGATCTGGCTGCCCTTCAACGTCATCAGCAGCGTCCTGTATTACGTGCTGCCGACCAAGCTGGCCCGGCTCGACGCCGAGGCCGGCCGCGAAGGCGCCGTGGCCAGGTTCGAACGCAGTTTCTACTTTGTCCTCTGCATGGCCATGATCGTCGCCAACTGGCTCGTCATGTTCAGCGTGTAAAACAGCCATAAACAATCCACCAGGAGCCCAACCATGAACCCAGCCGACCTCAACAGCCGCTACGGCCTGCCTAGCCTGACCTTCGCCGAAGGTCCCGGCGGCCTCGTCTTCGCCGAGATCGACAACGCCGGCGGCAGCGCCTCGATCTGCCTGCAAGGCGCCCACATCGTGACCTGGCGGCCGAAGAGCCAGGCCGAGCCCGTGATCTGGGTCTCGGACATGGCCAAATACGGCCCGGGCAAGTCGATCCGCGGTGGCGTGCCGGTCTGCTGGCCCTGGTTCGGCCCGCACGCCACGGAAAAGACCTTCCCGGGCCACGGCTTCGCCCGCACCGTGATGTGGCAGGTGACCGGCAGCGAGGCCCTGGCCAACGGCGATACCCGGATCAAGCTGATGCTGCTGCCCAACGACCAGACCCACAGCCAGTTCGCCCGCGCCTGCCGGGCCGAGCTGGTCGCCACGGTCGGCGCCACGCTGCAGGTCGACCTGATCACCACCAACCTCGATACCGAGGCGGTCGAGATCGGCGAGGCGCTGCACACCTATTTCCGCATCGGCGACATCGGCAAGGTGGCCGTGACCGGCCTGGAGAACGCTGAATACGTCGACAAGGTCGACGGCGGCCAGCGCAAGACGCAGTCAGGTGACGTCGCCTTCTCCGGCGAGGTCGACCGGGTCTACGTCAACACCGGCTCGGAATGCGTCATCGTCGACCCGGACCTCAAGCGCCGCGTGCGCATCGCCAAGACCGGCAGCCAATCCACCGTGGTCTGGACGCCCTGGCTCGAGAAGGCCGAGAAGATGGGCGACTTCGGCCCCGGCCGCAGCAGCCAGGGCGGCTGGCGCGAGATGGTCTGCGTGGAAAGCGGCAATGCCGTGGACAACATGGTCAGCGTACCGGCCGGCGAGAGCCATACGCTGTCCGTGACCTACAGCGCCGAAGCGCTGTAACGCGCCCGACGCCGAAATAAAAAACGCCGCAAATGCGGCGTTTTTTATTGAGTGCTTGCAGGTATCAGTGCGGACGGCGCGGCATGAAGCTGACCACCGCGGCGTCGCTCGGCCCCCGTGGGCCGGTGGTGGAACAGGCGCCTTCGGTCTCCGGCACGAAACCGGTGGCTTCGTGCAGCAGGTTGATGACGTCGACCCAATGCCGTTCCTTGGCCATCTGCAGGGCGGTGCGGCCGGCTTCGTTGACCGCGTTGACGTCGGCGCCTGCCTCCAGCAGCACCTCGCACACCGCGCCCTCGCCGCCGCCGGCGGCCAGCATCAGGGGCGTGATGCCGAAATGGATGGTGGCGTTGGCATTGGCGCCGGCATCGATCAACGCCTTGGTCACGGGGGCGAAGCCGGTGTCCAGTTCGTGGTTGTAGACCGACATGAACAGCGCGGTCCAGCCGTTGGCATCGGCGGCATCGACCTCGGCGCCGGCATCGATCAGGGCCTGGACGGCATCCAGGCGGCCCTGCTTAGCGGCGGCCATGAGCGGGGTGGTACCGGCTTCGTCGGCCCAGTTGGGACTGGCGCCGGCGGCCAGCAGGCCGCGAATCTGGTTCAAGTCGCCGGCGGTCGCGGCATCGAGCAGTGCTTGGCTCATGTCAGTACTCCATATCAGGGATTAATTCCCGACTATTATAATCAGGTATAAGGCCAGACTGGCAAGTGCCAATTTTTTCGGCTCAGTCCGCCTGAGCTGCAAGTAGATCCCGAAGGACGAGCGCGCTGTTGTGCTCCGGATCGCTCGCGGCATAGACCAGGGTCACGGGGCCGGCGCGCAGTTGCGACAGCAGTTCGTCCAGCACCTCGGGATGGCCCGCCAGCTCCGCCCGGTAGCGCGCCTTGAAGTCGTTCCATTTCGCCGGGTCGTGGCCGAACCAGCGGCGCAGCTCGTGCGACGGCGCCACCTCCTTGGCCCAGAGATCGACCTGGGCGCGTTCCTTGGTCAGGCCGCGCGGCCAAAGGCGTTCGACCAGGATCCGGCAGCCGTCCTCGGGTGCGGCCGGTTCGTAGACCCGTTTCAGCCGCAGGTCAGGCTTCACAGCCCCAGGCTCTGCCACATGGCGTCGACCCGCGCCTTGACGCCGGCATCCATGGCGATGGGCGTGCCCCATTCCCGCTGGGTCTCGCCCGGCCACTTGTTGGTGGCGTCGATGCCCATCTTGGAGCCCAGGCCGGAGACCGGGCTGGCGAAGTCGAGGTAGTCGATCGGCGTGTTCTCGACGATCAGCGCGTCGCGGGCCGGGTCGACCCGGGTGGTCAGGGCCCAGACCACTTCCTTCCAGTCACGCACGTTCACGTCGTCGTCGGTGACGATGATGAACTTGGTGTACATGAACTGGCGCAGGAAGGACCAGACGCCGAACATCACCCGCTTGGAATGGCCGGGGTACTGCTTCTTCATGCTGACCACGGCCAGGCGGTAGCTGCAGCCCTCGGGCGGCAGGTAGAAATCGGCGATCTCGGGAAACTGCTTCTGCAAGAGTGGCACGAACACCTCGTTCAGCGCCTCGCCCAGCACGGCCGGCTCGTCGGGCGGCTTGCCGGTGTAGGTGCTGTGGTAGATCGGGTCGCGCCGCATCGTGATGCGCTCGACGGTGAACACCGGGAAGGTCTCCTGCTCGTTGTAGTAGCCGGTGTGGTCGCCGAATGGGCCTTCCAGGGCGGTTTCGCCCGGATGGATGACACCTTCCAGGACGATCTCGGCCGAGGCCGGCACGTTGAGGTCGCTGCCGATGGCCTTGGCCACCTCGGTCTTGGCGCCGCGCAGCAGCCCGGCGAACTGGTATTCGGACAGCGAGTCGGGCACCGGCGTGACCGCACCGAGGATGGTGGCCGGGTCGGCGCCGAGCGCGACGCAGAGCGGGAACGGCTGGCCGGGGTTGGTCTGCTGGAAGTCGCGGAAGTCGAGGGCGCCGCCGCGGTGTGCCAGCCAGCGCATGATGACCTTGTTCGGGCCGATCACCTGCTGGCGGTAGATGCCCAGGTTCTGGCGCGGCTTGCGGGTGCCCTTGGTGATGACCAGGCCCCAGGTGATGAGCGGCGCGGCGTCGCCCGGCCAGCAGGTCTGGATCGGCAGGCGCGACAGGTCGACGTCCTTGCCCTCCCAGACGATCTCCTGGCAGGCCGGCGAGCGGACCTCCTTGGGCGCCATGTTGAGCACCTGCTTCAGGATCGGCCACTTCTCCCAGGCGTCGCGCAGACCCTTGGGCGGCTCGGGTTCCTTGAGGTAGGCCAGCAGCTGGCCGATCTCGCGCAGCCGTTTCGGATCTTCCTCGCCCATGCCCAGCGCGACGCGCTGCACGGTGCCGAACAGGTTGGCCAGCACCGGCATCGAATGGCCCTTGGGCCGCTCGAACAGCAGGGCGGGACCGCCGGCGCGCAGCACGCGGTCGCCGATCTCGGTCATCTCCAGACGCGGGTCGACCTCGGTGGCGATGCGCTTGAGTTCGCCGCGCGCCTTGAGCTGGGCGATGAAGTCGCGTAGATCCCTGTATTTCATGGCGTCATGGTATCCGAAAGGTCATGGCCGGACACGTAGAGCCGCCCCGGTTCACAGCCGCACCTTCACCGAAGCCAATCCATCTGCCCAGGAGCCGGACGGTCTCAGTCGATGTATTCGTACACCTTGACCACGCGGCTCACGCCCGTGGTCTGGGCGGCGACCTCGGCCGCGGCTTCGCCTTCGGCATGGGTGACCAGCCCCATCAGGTAGACGACACCGCTTTCGGTCACCACCTTGACGTGGTTGGCGTCGAATTGCTTGTTGTCGACGAAGCGGGCCTTCACCTTGGTGGTGATGTAGGCGTCGTTGGTGTGGGTGGCGAAGCTGCTCGGCGCGCCGATGGTCATCTCGTTGTCGATGTCGCGCACGTTGGGCACGGTGCGGGCGATGTCGCTCACCTCGGCCTTGACCTGGTCGTTCGGCGCCTGGCCGGTGATCAGCACCCGGCGATTGAAACTGGTGAAGCTGGCGTAGACGCCGGCCAGGTTCTTCTCGCGCAGGCGGTTGCCGCACTTGAGTTCGATCTCCTGGTCCATGACGTAGGTGGCGCTGGTGCGGCGGTCGTCGGCCATCATCACGCCGGTGGCTGCGCCGCCGGCCACGACGGCGACGCAGCCGGACAGCGTGGACAAGGCGAGCAGGCTCAGTAACAGGATGGGTAAGGAACGGCGCATGTCGGTCAGGCTCCCAATAGTAGGTTGTCGATGCAGTCGCACAGGCAATGGATGGTCAGCAAGTGGACTTCCCGGATGCGGGCGGTGGTTTCCGCCGGCACGCAAATCAGCACGTCTTCCTCGTGCAGTATTTCGGCCAGGTCGCCGCCGTCGCGCCCGGTCAGGGCGATCACGGTCATCTCCTTTTCATGGGCCGAACTCACCGCTTCCAGGACGTTGCGGGAATAGCCGCTGGTGGAGATGGCCAGCAGGATATCGCCCGGATTGCCCAGGGCCGAGACCTGGCGTGCGAACACCAGGCCGTAGTCGTAGTCGTTGGCGATCGACGTCAGCGTGGCCGTGGCATTGGTCAGTGAGACCGCGGCCAGGCCGGGACGTTCCCGCTCGAAGCGGTTGACCATGGCCGAGACGAACAGGTGGGCGTCGGCCGCCGAGCCGCCGTTGCCGCAGGCCAGTATCTTGCCGTCGGAGACCAGCGACTGCACCATGCGCTCGGCGGCCAGGGCGACCGGCTCGGCCAGCGGCCCGGCCGCGGCCTGGATGGCGTTGGCACTGTCGATGAAATTTTGTTGGACGCGGTCGGCGAGATTCATGGCGGTATTCGGAAGGTAGGCGGCGATTATAGCCGAGCCAATATGACGCCTAATCGGCGGCCTGGAAGGCATCGCGAATCCAGTTCAGGCGGTCGCCGTCGAACAGCACGGCATCGAAGCGGCAGGCCGGCGGTGCGCCCTGTGCCGCCAGATAGAGACTGGCGGCGTGGACGATGCGGGCCTGCTTGGTGCCGGTGATGCTGGCCGCCGCGCCGCCGAAGCCGGCGCTGGAGCGGGCCCGGACTTCGACGAACACCAGGACCCGGCCGTCGCGCATGATCAGGTCGATCTCGCCGCCCTTGCAGCGCCAGTTGCGCGCCACCAGGCGCAGGCCCTGCCCGGCCAGATAGGCCGCCGCCCGGTCCTCGGCCGCTTTGCCGCGCTCCATGGCACGCTCCCTTGTTAAACTGCGTGCAAACTAAACCCGGACACCGATTCATGCAACCGAGCGAATTCCGCGCCGCGCCCGGCACCCTGTACATCGTCGCCACACCGATCGGCAACCTGCGCGACATCACCCTGCGGGCGCTCGACATCCTCAAGACGGTCGACCTGGTCGCCGCCGAGGATACCCGGGTGACCGCCGGTCTGCTGTCGGCTTACGGCATCGAGGCGAAATTGTTTTCATATCGCGAGCACAACGAGCAGGCCGCCTCGGCGGCCCTGATCGAGAGGCTGCGCGAGGGGAAAAGCGTGGCCCTGGCGAGCGACGCCGGCACGCCCGGGATCAGCGATCCGGGCGCAGTGTTGGCCCGGGCAGCGCGCGCGGCCGGCATTCCGGTGGTACCGCTGCCCGGGCCGAGCGCGGTGGCGACCGCGCTTTCGGCGGCCGGCCCGGCGGCCGGCCACTGGCTGTTCTACGGCTTCCTGCCGCACAAGGCCGGGGAGCGGCGGCGCGAGCTGGAAGGCCTGGCGGAGGTCGAGTGGCCGATCGTGTTCTACGAATCGCCACACCGGCTGCTGGAAACCGTCGCCGACCTGGCTACGGTGCTGGGCGGCGAACGGCAGTTGTTCGTCGCCCGGGAACTGACCAAGCGCTTCGAGGAGTTTCACGCCTGCCGGCTGGACGAGGCGCTGGCCTGGCTGGAAGGCGACGAGAACCGGCAACGCGGCGAGTTCGTCCTGGTGGTCGACGGCCGGCCGTCGGAGCGCGATGCCGGGATGGAAGAAGCCCGCCGGGTGCTGGCGATCCTGCTCGAGGACATGGCGCCCAGCCAGGCGGCCAAGGTGGCGGCGCGGATTACCGGCGCGAAGAAAAATGCGCTGTATGATCTGGCCTTGAAGACAGTGACCAAGTGACGAGTGACAGAGTGACCGAAAGACTGACCCTGACCCGCCCCGACGACTGGCACCTGCACCTGCGCGACGGCGAGGCGCTGGCCGCCGTGCTGCCCGACACCGCCCGCCGCTTCGCCCGGGCCATCGTCATGCCCAACCTGAAGCCGCCGGTCCGCACCGTGGCCGAGGCCGCCGCCTACCGCGAGCGCATCCTGGCCGTGCTGCCGGCGGGCATGGCCTTCGAGCCGCTGATGACGCTCTACCTGACCGACAACACTTCGGCCGCGGAAATCGCCAAGGCGCGCCAAAGCGGCTTCGTCCAGGCCGTGAAGTACTACCCGGCCGGCGCCACCACCAATTCCGACTTCGGCGTCTCAAGCGTGGAAAAGGCCTACCCCGCGATCGAGGCGATGGCCGAGCAGGGTCTGCCGCTCTTGGTGCATGGCGAATCGACCGATCCCGCGGTCGACGTGTTCGACCGCGAGGCGGTGTTCATCGACACCGTGCTGGCCCCCCTGCTTCGCCGCTTCCCGAAGCTGAAGCTGGTGCTGGAGCACATCACCACCCGGCAGGGCGTTGACTTCGTCCGCCAGGCCGGCGCCAACGTCGCCGGCACGCTGACCGCCCACCACCTGCTCTACAACCGCAACGCCATGTTCAAGGGCGGCATCCGGCCGCACTACTACTGCCTGCCGGTGCTCAAGCGCGAGCAGCATCGCCTGGCCCTGGTCGAGGCGGCGACCTCGGGCAGCCCGAAGTTCTTCCTCGGCACCGACAGCGCGCCGCACGCCCAGTCGGCCAAGGAATGCGGCTGCGGCTGTGCTGGCATCTACACCGCCGGGGCCGGCATCGAGCTCTATGCAGAGGCCTTCGAGACGGCCGGCGCGCTGGACCGGCTGGAGGCCTTCGCCAGCTTCCACGGCCCCGACTTCTACGGCCTGCCGCGCAACGCCGCCACGATCACCCTGGTCCGCGAGGCCTGGGCAATGCCCCAGCGGCTGGACTTCGGCAGCGGCAGCCTGATTCCGCTGCGGGCGGGCGAAACCGTCGCCTGGAAACTGCTTGAACGATAAATGGAGCGCCCCATGGCCCAGCAAGATGAAAGTCCCTATTTCAAGTACGTCGTCGACCTGCTGAAACTGCTGCTGGAAAAGGACGGCTCCGACCTGTTCATCACCGTGGGCGCGTCGCCCGCCTTCAAGATCCACGGCGAGATGACGCCGGTCGGCAGCAAGCCGATCTCGCGCGACCAGGCCGAGGAGATCGTCTCGGCCGTGATGAACGAAAAACAGCGGGCCGAATTCCGCGACACCAAGGAATGCAACTTCGCCCTCAGCCTGTCGGGCGTCGGCCGCTTCCGGATGAATGCCTACGTGCAGCGCGGCTCGGTCGGCCTGGTGGCGCGGGTCATCACCATGGATATTCCGACCCTGGAAAGCCTCAACCTGCCCGAGACGCTGAACAAGATCGTCATGGAGAAACGCGGCCTGGTGCTGATGGTGGGCGCCACCGGTTCGGGCAAGTCGACCAGCCTGGCGGCCATGATCGGCTATCGCAACCACAACTCGCGCGGCCACATCATCACCATCGAGGACCCGATCGAATACGTCCATCCACACGGCAAGTGCCTGGTCATGCAGCGCGAGGTCGGGGTCGACACCGACAACTGGTTCGCCGCCCTGAAGAACACCCTGCGCCAGGCCCCGGACGTGATCCTGATCGGCGAGATCCGCGAACGCGAGGGCATGGACTACGGCATCGCCTTCGCCGAGACCGGCCACCTCTGCCTGGCCACCCTGCACGCCAACAACGCCAACCAGGCCCTGGACCGGATCATCAACTTCTTCCCCATGGACCGGCGCCAGCAGCTGCTGATGGACCTGTCGCTCAACCTCAAGGCGATCATCTCCCAGCGCCTGATACCCAAGATCGGCGGCGGCCGGGTGCCGGCGGTCGAGATCATGATCGGCACGCCGCTGATCTGCGATTTGGTGCTCAAGGGCGAGGTGCACGAGATCAAGCCGATCATGGCCAAGTCGCGCGACCTCGGCATGCAGACCTTCGACCAGTCGCTGTTCGACCTGGTCGTGAGCGGCCAGATCGAGCCGGACGTCGCCCTACGCTACGCCGACTCGCCCAACGACCTGCGCCTGATGCTCAAGCTGAAAGGCGGCGACCCGTTCAAGGACAGCGGCCCGGCCGGCCTGGAGATCGTGTAGACTCCGGGCCGGAGTCGGCCAGACAGCCGCTGTGGCGACACAGAGGAAAGTCCGGGCTCCATAGGGCAGGGTGCCAGGTAACGCCTGGGCGCCGCGAGGCGACGGAAAGTGCAACAGAAACATACCGCCGATGGCCGGCCGCAAGGCCGGATCAGGCAAGGGTGAAATCGTGCGGTAAGAGCGCACGGCCGGGCCGGCAACGGTTCCGGCGTGTAAACCCCACCCGGAGCAAGGCCAAATAGGCAGGCGTTGAAGCGGCCCGCTGAGCCTGCGGGTAGGCTGCACGAGGCGACGGGCGACCGCCGTCCCAGATGAATGGCTGTCCACGACAGAACCCGGCTTACCGGCCGACTCCTTTTTTCCTGATATTGCCGGGCCGGGAAGGCGCCCCTATGCTACATTTCGTCCTGCTATTCGGCCTTCGACACGACATGAAATCTTCCTTGATCCATTCCGGACATCGCCCCGGACCCCATCGGACCTGAACGACCATGGCTGTGATTGCGGTATTCAACCAAAAAGGCGGTGTCGGCAAGACCACCACCACGCTCAATATGGCGGCGGCCCTGGCCATGCTGGAACGCCGGCCGGTCATCATCGACCTCGATCCCCAAGCCCACGTCAGCCTGGCGATGGGCGTGCGCAACCTGCCGGCCAACGTCTGCTCGGCCGCCTTCTATCGGCAGGGCACCCCGCTCAAGAACCTGATCCGGCCAGTACAGTCCGGCGCCCGCCTGGTGCCGGGCCACCCCGACCTGTCCAAGATCGACGCCATGATGGGCAGCACGCCCGGTGTCGCGGGCAAACTGCGGGCCGGCCTGGAGGATGAGCTGGCCTGGGGCGAGGACCCGATCCTGCTCGACTGCGCACCGTCGCTGGGGGTGTTGTCGCTGAACGCGCTGCTGGCCGCCGACCGGGTGCTGGTGCCGGTCACGCCGGACTTCCTGGCCATGCAGGGCCTGAGCCGGCTGGACCTGGCCCTGCGAGTGCTGGAACAGCAGATCAAGCGGCGGATAGAGCGGCGCGTGGTGCTGACCCGCTACGACGAGAACAAGACCCAGAGCCGGGACGCCCTGGCCACGCTGAAGCAGCGCTACAGCGACAGCCTGTGCGAGAACCACATCCCCGACGATCCGGCCCTGGCCGAGAGCCCGGCCCACGGCATGGACATCTTCGCCTACGCGCCGGACTCGACCGGCGCCCATGCCTACCGGATGTTGACCATGGAGCTCCTGTCCAAGGGCTTCTTCCAGTAAGCGCCGGCCGAGACCGGCAGGCGTCGAATCAGGCGGCGGCCCGTGCCTTGGCCGCCGCGCCCCAGAGTTCTTCCAGGTTGTAATGCTGCCGGGCGACCGGATGCATGACGTGCACGATCACGTCGCCGGCATCGACCAGCACCCACTCCGAGGCGCCCTCGCCTTCCGAACCGAGTATGTCGCCGCCGGCTTCCTTGATCTTTACCCGCACGTTGTCGGCCAGGGCCTTGACCTGGCGGCTGGAGTCGCCGCTGGCGATGATCATGGTCTCGAACAGGGGCGTGAGATGGCCGACCTGCAGGACGGTGATGTCCTTGCCCTTGATCTCTTCCAGGGCGGCGATGGCGATGCGGGTGATTTCTGCTGCGTTCATAGGGTCCTTCAACGGTACAAGCGGTTTCGATGGATGTAGTCCAGCACGGCGTCCGGCATCAGGTAGCGTGGCTCCCGCCCGGCGGCCAGGAGCGCGCGGATGCCGCTGGCGGAAATGTCCAGCTGGGTGATGCCGTGCAGGAACACCCGGCCGGCCGCGGAGGCGCGCAGGATACCCGGTTCCGGCGCGTAGCGGGCCGCGAATTCGGCGGCCAGGTCGACCGGCAGCCGAGCCGGCCAGTCTCCGCCACCGTCGCCGGGACGGCGGGCCACGGCCAGATGGGCCAGTTCGAACAGGCGGCGCCAGTCATGCCAGGCGGGCAGGCCGGCAAAGGCGTCGGCCCCCAGGAACAGGACGATAGGCACCGCATCGCCCAGTTCGTTGCGCAACGCGCCCAGGGTATCCACCATGTAGCACGGCTCGGTCTTGTGGGCTTCGTGCTCGTCCAGGACGAAGCGGCCGTTGCCGGCGATCGCCCGCTTCACCATCTCCAGCCGATCGGCCGCCGAGGCGGCCGGCCGGCCGCGGTGCGGCGGCGTGCCGGTGGGCAGGAAGCGCACGGTCGCCAGTTCCAGTGCGTCCGCCATCTCCTCCGCCAGCCTGAGGTGGCCGTAGTGGATGGGGTCGAAAGTGCCGCCCAGCAGCCCGATGGGCTGCCCGGCGACGGGTGACGCGTGACGAGCGGCAGGGTTGGCGACGGTACTCGTCACTGCCTCACGTGGCCGTCGCCCAGCACCACCCATTTCTGGCTGGTCAGGCCTTCCAGGCCGACCGGGCCGCGGGCGTGGATCTTGTCGGTGGAGATGCCAATCTCGGCGCCCAGGCCGTATTCGAAGCCGTCGGCGAAACGGGTCGAGGCGTTGACCATGACGCTAGCCGAGTCGACTTCCCGCAGAAAACGTCTCGCTCGCCCGTAGTCCTCGGTCACGATGGCGTCGGTGTGCTGCGAGCCGTAGCGCGCGATGTGATCCATCGCCGCGTCCATGTCGGCGACCACGCGGATGCTGACGACGGGTGCCAGGTACTCCTCGGCCCAGTCGGCCTCGGTGGCTTCCTTGATCCCGGACAGGATGGCGCGCGTGGCCTCGCAGCCGCGCATTTCGACCCCTTTCAAGGTATAGATTTCGCCGATCTCGGGCAGGAAATCCCTGGCCACGGCGGCATGGACCAGCAGGGTTTCCATGGTGTTGCAGGTGCCGTAGCGGCTGGTCTTGGCGTTGTCGGCGATGGCGACGGCCTTGCCGAGGTCGGCGCGGTCGTCGACGTAGACGTGACAGACGCCGTGCAGATGCTTGATGACCGGGATGCGCGCCTCGCTCGTCAGCCGCGCGATCAGGCCCTTGCCGCCGCGCGGCACGATGACGTCGACGTAGTCCTTCATGGTGATCAGCTCGCCCACCGCGGCGCGGTCGGTGGTCTCGATCACCTGCACGACGGTGTCGGGCAGGCCGGCCGCGGCCAGGCCTTCCTTGACGCAGGCGGCGATGGCCTGGTTGGAATGGATGGCCTCCGAGCCGCCGCGCAGGATGGCGGCATTGCCGGATTTCAGGCACAGGCCGGCAGCATCGGCGGTGACGTTGGGCCGCGCCTCGTAGATGATGCCGACCACGCCCAGCGGCACGCGCATCTTGCCGACCTGGATGCCGGACGGCCGATACTTCATGCCGTCGATTTCGCCGATCGGATCGGGCAGCGCGGCGATCTGTTCCAGGCCCTCGGCCATGCCGAGGATGGTCTTGTCGCTCATCTGCAGGCGGTCGAGCAGCGCCGCGTCGTAGCCGTCGCGGCGCGCGCGCGTGGTGTCCTCGTAGTTGGCGGCCTGCAGCTTGTCGAGGTCGCGCCGGATCGCTGCCGCCATCACGTGCAGCGCGCGGTTCTTCTGACGGGTGTCGGCGCGGGCGATGAGGCGGCTGGCCTCGCGCGCCTGGCGGCCGACGGTCTGCATGTACTGTTTAATATCCATGGTGGTACTCGTTCTTCAAATGCGTCCTGCCCATCAGGGTCAGACCCAACTGCCTGAGCATCGCCCAGGCATCTTCGTGCAACAGGCCCTTGCTGGCGCGGTCGACGCGCGCCGCTTCGCGCAGGGCCGCCGCCAGCTGAGCCGGCTTCAGCGACTTCAGGGCCCGGCCGACCAGCGCCTGCTTGCTTTCCCAGACCCGGTTCTCGCGCATCAGTGCCGGCAGCGGTTCGCCGGTGGCGACACCGACCGCCAGCCGGTACAGGGTACGCAGCTCCTGGCTCAACAGCCACAGGGCCAGGATAGGCGTTTCGCCCTCCGCTTCCAAGCCGTCAATGATACGACAGTAGCGCACGGCGTCACCCTTCAGGAAGGCCTCGGGCAGGTCGCCGGCATCGTAGCGGGCGACGTCGGTCACGGCATTGCGGGCGCTGTCCAGGTCCAGCTCCCCCGGCGGCAGCAGCAAGGCCAGCTTCTCGATCTCCTGGTGGGCCGCCAGCAGATTGCCTTCCACCCGGCTGGCCAGAAAGGCCAGGGTTTCCCGATCCGCCTTCAGGCCGTGCCGGCCCAGCCGACCGCCGATCCAGGCCGGCAGCTGGTCCGGCGTCGGCGGCGTGATGTGGACCGCCACGCCCGCCTTTTCCAGGGCGCCGTACCATTTGCTCTGCTGCATGGTCCGGTCGGCCCGCGGCAGCAGCACCATGAGCGTGGTATCGGTCGGCGGCTGGTTGCACCAGGCCTCCAGCGTCTTGCCGCCCTCGACCCCGGGCTTGCCGGTGGGCAGGCGCAGTTCGACCAGGCGGCGGCTGGAAAACAGCGACAGCGAATCGAAGCCGGCCACCCAGTTGCCCCAGTTGAAGCCGGTCTCCGCCTGGAACGACTGGCGCTCGTCGATGCCCGACTTGCGCGCCGCCTCCCGCACCTGCGCTGCCGCCTCGTCGGTCAGCAGCGGCTCGTCGCCGCAGATGGCATAGACGGGGCCCAACCCCTTGGCCAGGGCACCGGGCAGCTGGTCGGCGCGCAGCTTCATTTCTTCCGCACGAAGGCCAGCCGGTTCATGATCTGCTGGACCAGGTTCTGGCTCATCTCGTTGCGCAGGGTGGTCTCCTGGGTGCTCGCCGCCAGCACCGCCTGGTCGTTGTAGGAGAAATCGCGCACCTGCTGCAGGGTGGCGGGCGGCAATGCCTCGGCACCGGACGCATCGCTGGCCGCGACCGTCACCTTGTACACCAGCCGGTATTCCTGCACCTTGCCCGAACTGGACAGCGTCAGGATGGATTTGCGCTGATTTTCATTGGAGAGCTGGATGATCACGTCGGCCTTGTCCCGCGACGGCGCCAGCTTCGATTGCAGCGACAACTGCTTGCTGAGCATAGTGGCCAGGCCGCTGCCCGGCGCGGCGTCGATATAGGCACCTTCGAACGGCAAGGGCACTTGGCCGCGCAACTGGAAGCCGCAGCCGGACAGGACGATCAGTCCCAGGTAGGCCAGCGTCTTCAAAACGGTGCGTCGCATGTCGTACTCCTCAAACCACGATGTTGACCAGGCGGCCAGGCACCACCACCACCTTCTTGGCCGGTTTGCCTTCCATGTGCTTCTGGACCTCCGGGCTGGCCAGGGCGGCGGCCTCGATGGCTTCCTTGGCGGCGGCCGCCGCCACCTTCAGCTTGCCGCGCAGCTTGCCGTTCACCTGCAGGACCAGTTCGATCTCGTCCTGGACCAGGGCGGATTCGTCCACCGTCGGCCAAGCCGCGCCGACCAGGCAGGCGCCCGGCCGCAACGCCTTGATCAGGACGCGACAGATGTGGGGAACGATCGGCGCCAACATGAGGACGATGGCTTCGAGCGCTTCCTGGCGCAGGCTGCGGGTAAGCGAGTCTTCACCTTCCAGCTTGGCCATGGCGTTCATCAGTTCCATGTTGGCGGCGATGGCGGTGTTGAATTGCTTGCGCCGCTCGATGTCGTCGGTGACCTTCTGGATGGTCTGGTGCAGCTGACGGCGGAAATCCTTGAGCGCATCGGACAGCTCGCCGCCGGAATAGGCGTTCGCCGCGCCCTGTTCGATGTGGTCGTAGACCATCTTCCAGAGCCGCTTGAGGAAGCGGTGGGCGCCCTCGACGCCGGCGTCGGACCACTCCAGGCTCTGCTCTGGCGGCGCGGCGAACATCATGAACAGGCGCGCGGTATCGGCACCGTACTTGTCGATCAGAGCCTGCGGGTCGACGCCGTTGTTCTTGGACTTGGACATCTTCTCGGTGCCGCCGGCGATGACCGGCTTGCCGTCGGCCTTGAGCAGGTGGACGCCGTCGACCGTTTCCACGTCGGCCGGGTTGAGCCACAGCTTCTTGCCGTCCGGCTGCTCGCGGTAATAGGTCTCGGCCACCACCATGCCCTGGGTGAGCAGGTTGGCGAACGGCTCGTTGCTGTTCACCAGGCCCACGTCGCGCATCAGCTTGTGGAAGAAACGGGCATAGAGCAAGTGCAGGATGGCATGTTCGATGCCGCCGATGTACTGGTCGACCGGCAGCCAGTAGTTGGCGCGCTCGTCCAGCATACCCTTGTCCAGGTCGGGGCAGGCGTAGCGGGCGTAATACCAGGACGACTCGACGAAGGTATCCATGGTGTCGGTCTCACGCTCGGCCTTGCCGCCGCACTTCGGGCAGGCGCAGTTCGACCACTCGGGCATCTTCTTGAGCGGCGAGCCGACGTCGATCTTGACGTCCTCGGGCAGGACGACGGGCAGCTGATCCTCCGGCACCGGCACGTCGCCGCAACTCGGGCAGTGGATGATCGGGATCGGGCAGCCCCAATAGCGCTGGCGGGAGATGCCCCAGTCGCGCAGGCGGAAGGTGGTGCGCCGCTCGCCCAGGCCCAGATTCTTCAGCACCAGGGCGATCTTCTCGATGGCGTCCTCGGAGGTCCGGCCGGAGAAATCGCCGGAATCGAACAGCACGCCGTGCTCGGTGTAGGCCGCCGGCAAGGGCAGTTCCAACTCGCCGTCGGTGGGCTTGATCACGGCCTTGATCGGCAGGGCGTACTTCTGGGCGAAGGCGAAGTCGCGCTCGTCATGGGCCGGCACCGCCATCACGGCGCCTTCGCCGTAGCCCATCAGGACGTAGTTGGCGACGAAGACCGGAATCGGCTCGTTGGTGAAAGGGTGGTAGACCTTGAGGCCGGTGTCCATCCCCTTCTTTTCCATGGTCGCCATGTCGGCCTCGGCCACGCTGCCCTGCTTGCACTCGGCGATGAACTCGGCCAGGGCCGGGTCGTGGCCGGCGGCCTGCTGGGCCAAGGGATGCTCGGCGGCCACGGCAACGTAGGTGACGCCGAACAGGGTGTCGGCGCGGGTGGTGAACACCTTGAGTACCTCGCCACCCACCTCGTGGCGTTCGGCGAGCGGGAAATGGATCTCGACGCCGAAGCTCTTGCCGATCCAGTTGCGCTGCATGGTCTTCACCCGCTCCGGCCAGCCGGGCAGGTTGTCCAGCTCGCTCAGCAGTTCCTCCGCGTAATCGGTGATGCGGAAGAAGTACATCGGGATGTCGCGCTTCTCGACCAGGGCGCCGGAGCGCCAGCCACGGCCGTCGATGACCTGCTCGTTGGCCAGCACCGTGTGGTCGACCGGGTCCCAGTTCACGGTGGCCATCTTCTTGTAGATGACGCCCTTCTCGAACAGCTTGGTGAACAGCCATTGTTCCCAGCGGTAGTAGTCCGGCTTGCAGGTCGCCAACTCGCGTGACCAGTCGATGGCCAGGCCGAGCGACTTGAGCTGCTTCCTCATGTAGTCGATGTTGGAATAGGTCCAGCCCGCCGGCGCCACGTCGTTGGCGATGGCGGCGTTCTCGGCCGGCAGGCCGAATGCGTCCCAGCCCATGGGTTGCAGCACGTTGTAGCCCTTCATGCGATGGTAGCGGGCCAGGACGTCACCGATGGTGTAGTTGCGCACGTGGCCCATGTGCAGCTTGCCCGAGGGGTAGGGAAACATCGACAGGCAGTAGTATTTCGGCTTGCTCGTGTCCTCGACGGCCTTGAAGGCCTGCTTTTCTTCCCAGTGCTGTTGGGCTTCCGGTTCAATGACTTCCGGGCGGTAGATGGCATCCATAAAACGTGCTTTATTCAATGATGTTATTGAGTAGAAAGAAGATTATATCGGCCCCGGCCGGTGACATGTCGGGTTACTGACAGATATACTCGTCCGACTCACGTTTTTTTGTAATCCGTTTTGGGGGAGCAGTACATGTCGAAGAAGCATCCTGTCGTGGTCGTAACGGGTTCGTCCGGCGCGGGCACCACTACCGTCAAGCGCGCGTTCGAGCACATCTTTGCGCGCGAGAATCTGAACGCTGCCGTCGTCGAAGGCGACAGCATGCACAGCCTGGGCCGTGTCGAGTTCAAGGCCGCCATGCAGAAAGCCGAAGCCGAGGGCAACAACCATTTCAGCCACTTCGGTCCCGAAGCCAACGACTTCGCCGGCCTGGCCAACATCTTCAAGACCTACGGCGAAACCGGCGGCGGCAAGAAGCGCTACTACATCCACAGCGACGAGGAAGCCGCCGAACTGAACGCCCGCCTCGGCACCAACCTGAAGCCGGGCGAGTTCACCCCCTGGGAAGACATGCCGACCGGTACCGACCTGCTGTTCTACGAAGGCCTGCACGGCTTGGTCGTGACCGACAAGGTCGACATGGCCCAGTATGTCGACCTCGCCATCGGTGTGGTTCCGGTCGTCAACCTGGAATGGATCCAGAAGATCCACCGCGACGCCAAGGAGCGCGGCTATTCGGCCGAGGCCATCGTCGATACCATCCTGCGCCGCATGCCGGACTACGTGAACTACATCACGCCGCAGTTCTCGCGTACCCACATCAACTTCCAGCGCGTGCCGATGGTGGACACCTCCAACCCCTTCATCGCCCGCGACATCCCGACGCCGGACGAAAGCATGGTGGTGATCCGCTTCAGCGATCCCAAGGACGTCGATTTCCCGTACCTGCTCAACATGATCCACGACTCCTTCATGTCCCGCCGCAACAACCTCGTGGTGCCCGGCGGCAAGATGGGCATGGCCATGGAAATCATCCTCGAGCCGGTCATCCACAAGATGGTGGAAGAGAGCAAGAAGGCCTGATAGGCTTTCCGCCAGTCTTCGAAAGCCGGGCTTGCCCGGCTTTTTAATTTCCGGAGCTGCCATGGAAATATTCAACATCTACCATCTGGAAAGCGCACGCCGCCTGCCCCACCTGCCGCCCGAGCACCCCTGCTCGCGCCTGCACGGCCATTCGTTCAGGGTCGAGGTCCATGTCAGCGGACCGCTGGATGAAAAGTTGGGCTGGGTGGTGGATTTCGCCGATGTCGACGCTGCCTGGGCACCGGTCAGGGCCACCCTAGACCATCGCTACCTGAACGACGTGCCCGGCCTGGAAAATCCGACCAGCGAACTGTTGGCGATCTGGATCTGGCAGCGCCTGAAGCCCGCCCTGCCCGGCCTGGCCAAGATCGTCATCCAGGAAACGGCCAGTTCGGGCTGTGTCTATACCGGCGGCTAAAGGACGGCGAGCAGCCGTTCGAGCAAGGCGTCGCCCATCTCGGCCGAACCCGATGCAATGCCCTGATCCCGGGTCCGGGTGACCGCCAGACCTTCATAGCCGCATGGATTGATGGCGGAAAACGGCGCCAGGTCGATATCCACATTGAGCGACAGGCCGTGATAGGAGCGGCCGTTCCTGATGCGCAGGCCCAACGCGGCGATCTTGGCGCCATCGACGTAGACGCCCGGAGCGCCTTCCCGCCGCTGAGCCTCGACGCCGAATCCGGCCAATAGATCGATCACCGCCTGTTCCAGCCGACTCACCAATTCCTTGACGCCGTAACCCCGACGCCTCAAATCGAGCAGGACGTAGACGACGACCTGGCCCGGCCCGTGATAGGTCACCTGCCCGCCCCGATCGATCGCGACGACCGGAATGCCGATGTCGGCCAGCAGATGCTCGCGCTTGCCCGCTTGCCCCAGGGTGAATACCGGCGGATGTTCGAGCAGCCAGAGCTCGTCCGGGGTATCGGCAATGCGCCCCTCGGTGAAGGACTGCATGGCCCGCCAGGTCGGCTCGTACTCGGCTCTGCCCAGGCGGCGGATGACTGGGCTGGACTGAGGAAACTCGGAAGGCACGGCAAACATATCCATGGTTAGTGGGCCCGAATATATCTGCTCTGGGAACCCTCTGCGACTGTCGGCTTCTGGCCTTGGCTTGCCCGACAACACGTTTATACGTCTAGGTTGCGCACCCCCAGCGCATTGGTCTCGATGAAGTTACGGCGCGGCTCCACTTCTTCACCCATAAGCGTGGTGAAAATGGCGTCGGCGGCGATGGCGTCTTCGATCTGGACCCGAAGCAGGCGGCGAACTTGTGGATCCATGGTGGTTTCCCAAAGCTGCTCAGGGTTCATTTCGCCCAGACCTTTGTAGCGCTGGATGCCCATGTTCTTCTTGGCTTCGTCCAGCAGCCAGTCGAGTGCCTGCTTGAAATCGTAGGCGGCCGCCTTGGCTTCGCCGCGGCGGACTTCCGCGCCTTCCCGTATCAGCCCGGTCAAGATGCCGGCCGTCTTGCTGATCTGTTCATAGTCCGCGCTAGCCAGAAAATCCTTGTCCAGGTAGCTGGTCAAGCCGATGCCGTGCCGAATCTTGGTGATCTCGACCCGCCAGCCGGTTTCGGTCGCGACTGGTTTGGTGCTGACCGGGCCGATTTTTTTGAGCTCCGCCTGCAGTTTTTCAGCCGTCGCAGCCGATGCGGCTTCGCTATCGAGGGAAATGTCCCGGATATGCAGCAGGCTGTACAGCACGTCGTAATCCATGCGCCGAGACAAACGCTCGATGATGGCTTCGCAGAGCAGGTATTGGCGGGCGATTTCCTCGAATGCCTCGCTTTGCAGCGGCTCCGCATCCAACTGCGGTACGAGTTGGGCTCCGTTCAAGGCTGCCCGCAGCAGGTACTGCTTGAGCTCGTAATCGTCCTTCAAATAGCTTTCGCTCCGGCCCTGTTTCACCTTGTACAACGGCGGCTGGGCGATGTAGATATGGCCGCGTTCCACCAGTTCCGGCATCTGGCGATAGAAGAAGGTCAACAGCAGGGTGCGGATGTGCGAGCCGTCGACGTCCGCGTCGGTCATGATGATGATGCGGTGGTAGCGCAGCTTGGCCGGGTTGTAGTCATCCTTGCCGATGCCGGTGCCCATGGCGGTGATCAGGGTCACCACCTCCTGGGAGGACAGCATCTTGTCAAAGCGGGCCTTCTCGACGTTGAGGATCTTGCCCTTCAGCGGCAGAATGGCCTGGAACTTGCGGTCGCGGCCCTGCTTGGCGGAACCGCCGGCGGAGTCGCCCTCCACCAGGTAGAGTTCGGACAGTGCCGGGTCCTTTTCCTGACAGTCGGCCAATTTTCCGGGCAAGCCGGCACCATCCATGATGCCCTTGCGCCGGGTCATTTCGCGGGCCTTGCGGGCGGCATCACGGGCGCGGGCGGCCTCGACGATCTTGGCGCAGATGATCTTGGCGTCGGCTGGGTTCTCGAGCAGGTATTCGGATAACTTGGCCGCAACCACGTCTTCTACCGCCTGGCGGGCCTCGCTGGAAACCAGCTTCATCTTGGTCTGCGAGGAAAACTTGGGATCGGGCATCTTGACCGACAGCACGCAGGCCAGGCCTTCGCGCATGTCGTCGCCGGTGATCTCCACCTTGGCCTTCTTGGCGATCTCGTGTTCCTCGATGTACTTGTTGATGATGCGGGTCATGGCCGCGCGCAGGCCGGTCAGGTGGGTGCCGCCATCGGTCTGCGGGATGTTGTTGGTGAAGCAGAGCACCTGTTCCTGGTAGCCGTTGTTCCACTGCATGGCGACCTCGGCGCTGATGGTGACGCCGTTGATCACGCTTTCGCCGGCCGCATTCACCACGTTCGGGTGCAGGACTGTCTTGCTGCGGTTGATGTATTCGACGAAACCCTTCACGCCGCCGGAGAAGGCGAAGTTTTCCTGGCGCCCGTCGCGCTCGTCGATGAGTTCGATCTTGACGCCGTTGTTCAGGAAGGACAGTTCGCGAATCCGCTTGGCCAGGATCTCATAATGAAAGTCGACCACGCCGAAGATTTCCTCGTCGGCGCGGAAGCGAACCTCGGTACCGGTATGGCTCGATTCGCCGATGACCTTCAAAGGCGAGACCTCGACCCCGTTGACCGTTTCGATCATGCGGTCCTGCGGCACGCCGCGGTGGAATTCCAGGAAATAGGTCTTGTTGTCGCGGCGGATGGTCAGCTTGAGCCATTTCGACAACGCGTTGACGCAGGACACCCCTACACCATGCAGGCCGCCGGATACCTTGTAGCTGTTCTGGTTGAACTTGCCGCCGGCGTGCAGCACGCACATGACGATCTCGGCGGCGGAGCGCTTGGGCTCGTGCTTGTCGTCGAACTTGACGCCGGTGGGGATGCCGCGGCCGTTGTCGGCGACGGAGATCGAGTTGTCGGTGTGGATGGTGATGACGATGTCGTCGCAGTAGCCGGCCAGCGCTTCGTCGATGGCGTTGTCGACGACTTCGAACACCATGTGGTGCAACCCGGTACCGTCGCTGGTATCGCCGATGTACATGCCCGGGCGCTTGCGTACCGCTTCGAGTCCCTTCAGGACCTTGATGCTGCCTGCCCCGTATTCGGGCATTTCGTTGTTGCCGAGTGGTTCCATCAGTTGTC
>DASVZA010000001.1:0-19739 GCA_036391875.1 Parasulfuritortus sp. | reverse complement strand
AGGATGACGCGCTGCTCTGGCGACACCTGGCGCTGGCTGTCCTGAAAATACAAGTCACGCACCAGCGCATTGCTGATGGTGAGCAGCAGGCCATCGGCGGTGGAGAGCGCCGCCGCCAGCCCCCCGGCCGCCACCAGCCCCGATACCACATAGGGCAGCCCCCCCAACTCCGGCGTGGCCAGCATGATGAGATCAGCCCCGAGGCGGATTTCGCCAAACTGCACGATGCCATCGCCGTTGACGTCTTCCACCGACAACAGGGAGCTGTCCACGCGCGCCCATTGCGCCATCCAGGTGGGCAACGCCTCGAAACTGCTGCCGACCAGGTTCTGCATCACCTCGAACTTCACGAGCACCGCCAAGGCAGGAGCGCTCAGGTACAGCAAGGCAATGAAGAACAGCGACCAACCCACCGAGGCGCGCGCCGCCGCCACCGTGGGTGAGGTGTAGTAGCGCGTCAGCAGGTGCGGCAAGCCTGCAGTGCCCACCATGAGGCAGAACATGAGGGCCAGGAAATTGCGGCGGGTCAGCTCGTAGTCGCGCTGCTCCTGCGGGGTCCCGTGGGGGTCGCCCACGAAGGCCTGGCTTTGCTGCGGCAGCCCTCCCAACGGACGGGCTCGCTCATAGTTCTCGCGCATCTCGCGCGTCCAGCGCTCGCGCGCGGCTGCCACGTCGCGCGGGAGCGAAGCCAGCTCGCGGCTGGCCGTCACGATCAAGCCCACATCGGCGTTCTGCGCACGCAATGCACGGATCCGCTCCCGGCCTTTCTCCCGTTCCCGTTCCAGGGCGCCTTCCACGTTACTCAGCCGCGCTTCGAAATCCTGCGCGCGGCGCAGGTAGGTCTGCACCACCTGGTGCTCCGCGGGCGAATCCAGCAGTTGCGCCTCCAGGTCGGCGATCTTGCTGATTTGGGCGCCATAGACCAGCGGAGCCAGCGGATTGCCCAGCTGCTTGTAGGCGAGCCAGGACACCGGGATGAGGAAGGCCAGCAGCAGCACGACGTATTGCGCCACCTGCGTCCACGTGATGGCGCGCATGCCCCCCAGGAAGGAGCACAGCAGCACGCCGCCCAGGCCCAGCATGATGCCGATCTCGAACTGCACACCCGTCAGCCGCGAAGCGATCAGCCCCACACCGTAGATCTGCGCCACCACATACGTGAACGAACAAAGCATCGCCGCCAAGGCAGCAATCACACGCGGCCAGCGGCCGCCAAAACGCACGTGAAAGAAATCCGGCACGGTGTACAGGCCCATGGCCCGCAGGTGCGGCGCGATCAGCATCGCCACCAGGCAGAAACCGCCCGTCCACCCCAACAGGTAGGCCAGCCCGCCGGCCTGCCCGGGCGTGCCTGAAAAGCCCTGCAGGTACAGCGCCCCCGAGAGGCTGATGAACGACGCCGCGCTCATCCAGTCGGCGCCGGTCGCCATGCCGTTGTAGACGGCAGGCACCCGGCGGCCGGCGACATAGTATTCGACCACGTCGACGGTCCGGGTGACCACGCCGATGCTGGCGTAGAGCAGCACGGTTGCGGCCATGAAGGTCCAGCCGATCCATTTTTCCGGCATGCCCATGTACTCGGCCACGGCCAGGGCCAGGATGAACATCACCAGGCCGCCGGTGTAGAAGCTGTAGTACTTCTGCAGCCGCTGGACGGAACGCCGGCCCATCAGCGTTGCTCTTCGGCGACGCCGTAGTCCTGGTCCAGGCGGTTCATGCGCCGGGCGTAGAACCAGATGATGAGGACATAGACGATGGGGGCGCCCTGGGCGCCGACATAGAAGGGCAGGGGAAAGCCGAGGATGGTCCAGCTGCTCAGGTCGCGGGCGAAGAAGGCGACGCCGAAGCTTACCAGGAACCAGACGGTCAACAGTCCGGCGGTCAGGCGCAGGTTGCGTCTCCAGTATTCGCGGTGGCGTTCGGTCAGTTTCAAGATGCGGTTAGGCGCTGGCGCAACCGGGACAGTATAACCCCCGCGTGGGCAATGGCATGTAAGGCTTGTGTAAGTTGCGCTGAATAGGATGTGCTGCCCGCCGAACCCGGCGGAACGATGCCCAATCGTGACGAAGGAGCCAAAATGTCAAAAAGTGAAATGAACTGGGCGGCCATCGACGCCGACCCGCGCTTCCAGGCGCTGCACGCCAAGAAGACCCGCTTCCTCTGGGGTCTGATGATCCTGTCCATGGCCTATTACTTCCTGCTGCCGATCGGCACGGCCTATTACGCCGACTTCTTCAAGACCACGATCTGGGGCCCGTTCAACGTCGGCCTGCTGTTCGCCTTGTCGCAGTTCGTGGTGGCCTGGGTGATCGCCGCCGTCTACGCCAAGCGCGCCAACACAGAGTTCGACGCGATGGCGCAGGAAATCATCAACGACGCGCACAACATCAAGTAAGGACGGCGCCATGAACTTCAAGCAGATCCTATCCTCCCTGCCGCTGCTCGCGGCCAGCAGCCTCGCCTTCGCCGAAGGCGGCGCCGTGGCCGACGAATGGAAGTGGCTGACCTTCCTGGTCTTCGGCGGCATCATCGCCCTGACCATGTACATCACCTTCTGGGCCTCCAAGCGGGTGCACTCGACCACCGAGTTCTACGCCGCCGGCCGCAGCATCTCCGGCGCCCAGAACGGCTGGGCCATCGCCGGCGACTACCTGTCGGCCGCCTCGTTCCTGGGGATCGCGGGCCTGATCTCGCTGTTCGGCTACGACGGCTTCATGTACTCGGTCGGCTTCCTGGTCGCCTACATCACCGTGCTGCTGGTCATTGCCGAGCCCTGCCGCAACATCGGCAAGTACACCCTGGGCGACATCCTGGCCTTCCGCAACAACCCGAAGGCCTCGAAGACCATCGCCGCCATCTCCACCATCACCGTGTCGATCTTCTACCTGACCGCGCAGATGGTCGGCGGCGGCGTGCTGATCAAGACCCTGATCGGCATCGACTACGAGGTGTCGGTGATCGGCGTCGGCATCCTGATGCTGGCCTACGTGGTGTTCGGCGGCATGGTCGCCACCACCTGGGTGCAGATCGTCAAGGCCATCCTGCTGGTGATCGCCTCCCTGGTGCTGGTGGCCCTGGTCTGGGCGCCCTACGGCTTCTCGCTGCCCGGCTTCCTGGACGGCGTGGTGCACAACGACGGCATCCAGAAGCAGGTCGCCAAGCTGATCGGCAATGCCGCGGCCAACATGACGCCGGAAGAACTCGGCCAGCGCTTCTTGGAGCCCGGCCTGTTCCTGAAGAACCCGATCGACCAGATCTCCCTGGGCATGGCCCTGGTGCTGGGCACGGCCGGCCTGCCGCACATCCTGATGCGCTTCTTCACCGTGCCGAACGCCAAGGAAGCCCGCAAGTCCGTGGTCTGGGCCATGGCCATCATCGGCGGCTTCTACGTCCTGACCCTGTTCCTGGGCATGGGCGCCGCGCTCAACGTCGGTCCCGCCAACATCATCGCGCTCGACAAGGGCGGCAACATGGCCGCGCCGATCCTGGCCCAGTACCTGGGCGGCGGCGCCGACTCCATGATGGGCAACTTCTTCCTGGCCTTCGTCGCGGCCGTGGCCTTCGCCACGATCGTCGCCGTGGTGGCCGGTCTGGTGCTGGCTTCCGCCTCGGCCATGGCGCACGACATCTACGTCGGCGTCATCCGCGGCAACCACGCCTCGGCCGAGGAGCAGGTCAAGGCGGCACGGATCTCCTCCGTGATCGTCGGCATCGTCGCCATCGTGATCGGCATTGCCGCCAAGGGCCAGAACGTCGCCCACCTGGTCGGCATGGCCTTCGCGGTGGCCGCCTCCGGCAACCTGCCCGCCGTCTTCCTGACCCTGTACTGGAAGCGCTGCAACACCGGCGGCATCGTGCTCGGCATGCTGGTCGGCTCGTTCTCGGCCATCGGCCTGGTGATGATGTCGCCCAACCTGACCTACCCGCAGGCCGTCATCAAGGAGGCCAAGGCCGTGCTCGAAGGCACCCCGGCCAAGGAAGCCGTCGCGGCCAAGGAAAGCGCAGGCTTCGTCTGCGAACTGTTCGCGGTCTGCCAGAACAAGGAAGGCGCCAAGCCGGCCACCGAGGCCAAGCCCGGCGCGATCGAGAAGCTGGCCAAGCTGAACGCGAGCATGGCGACCATGGCCGATCCGGCCGCGCTGGAGAAGGCCAAGAAGGACGCCGGCAAGCTGGAGAAGGAAATCAAGAAGGCCCAGGACGACTTGAAGAAGTTCGAAGGCCAGACCACCAGCATCGTCGGCCTCGAGAAGCCCTTCTTCCGCCTGAAGAACCCCGGCATCCTGTCGATCCCGCTCGGCTTCCTGTGCGTGATCGTCGGCTCGCTGCTGTTCCGCGACAAGCGCGCCGAAGAGATGTGGGACGAGCTCTACGTGCGCCAGAACACCGGCATCCACGCCGAAGGCGCCACGGCCCACTGAGCGGCCAGCGTTCCGCAAAAGCCCCCGGTTTCCCGGGGGCTTTTTTATTCGGCCGCGATGCCCCGGCCATGCAATCCCCTGATTTCTTAAGGAAAGGCATTCGTGCGAGAATGCCGGCCCTTGCTTGCGCATAGGCAGAATTCCGTGACCACTTCGCATGTCCGAAAATCGAGCCAATCGGCCCTGGCTCTTGGGGCGCTGGGCGTGGTGTTCGGCGACATCGGCACCAGTCCGCTCTACACGGTCAAGGAGGTGTTCGGCGCGCATCACCTCGTTTTGAGCGGGGCCAATATCCTCGGCATCCTGTCGCTGATCTTCTGGTCGCTCATGCTCGTGGTGTCGCTGAAGTACGTCAGCGTCATGATGCGCGCCGACAACAAGGGCGAGGGCGGCATCCTGGCCTTGCTGGCACTGGCCCAGTCGCATGCGCCGGTCGAGTCGCGCACCCGTCGGCTGCTCATGACCCTGGGCCTGCTCGGCGCCTCCCTGTTCTTCGGCGACAGCCTGATCACCCCGGCCATTTCGGTCCTCTCCGCGGTGGAAGGACTGGAGGTCGGCACCGACGTTCTGCATCCCGCCATCGTGCCAATCGCGTTGATCATCCTGATCGGCCTGTTCCTGATCCAGCGCCACGGCACCTCGACCATCGGCAAGCTGTTCGGGCCGGTCATGCTCCTCTGGTTCGGCACCCTGGGCGTGCTGGGCGCGACCAGCATCGTCCGTCACCCCGAAGTGCTGCAGGCCCTGATGCCGGGCTACGCATTCGCCTTCTTCAAGGCCCACGGCACGGCCGGCTTTTTGGTGCTGGGCTCGGTGGTGCTGGCGATTACCGGCGCCGAGGCGCTCTATGCCGACATGGGGCATTTCGGTCGCCTGCCCATCCAGCGGGTCTGGTTCGGCTATGTCCTGCCTGCCCTGATGCTGAACTATTTCGGCCAGGGCGCGCTGCTGCTGGCCGAGCCGGCGGCATTGAAGAATCCGTTCTACCTGCTCGCGCCGGAGCCCCTGCTCTATCCGATGATCGTGCTCGCCACGCTGGCGACGGTGATCGCCTCCCAGGCGGTGATCTCGGGCGCCTTCTCGGTCACCCGCCAGGTCATTTTGATGGGCTACGCACCGCGCCTGGTGATCCGCCACACGTCGGCCGCCGAGGCCGGACAGGTCTATATTCCCTTCGTCAATTGGGTGCTGATGGCCGGCATCGCCCTGCTCGTGCTCAGCTTCCGCAGTTCAGGCAACCTGGCTTCCGCCTACGGCATCGCGGTCACCGGCACCTTCGCCATCGATACCATCCTGATGTCGATGGTGATGCGGGTGCGCTGGGATTTGAGCCTGTCGGCGACGCTGGCCGGGATGCTGGGCTTCCTGTGCATCGACCTGTCGTTCTTCGGCGCCAACGCAGTCAAGATACCGGAGGGCGGTTGGTTTCCGCTGGCCGTGGCGCTGACGCTGTTCACGCTGCTGGTGACCTGGAAGCAGGGCCGGAGGATCGTGGCGCAGCAACTGAGCGAGGGAGCGATCCAGCTCGATGTCTTCGTGGCCAGCCTGCTGGCGAGCCCGCCTGCCCGGGTGCAGGGCACTTCCGTATTCATGACCAGCGATCGCAAGGGCGTGCCTTCGGCCCTGCTGCACAACCTGAAGCACAACAAGGTGCTGCACGAGCGGGTGATCGTGCTCAATGTCCAGTTCACCGGCATGCCGTATATCGCGGATGGTTCGAGGATCGATCTCCAGGAGGTCGGCCCGGGCTTCTACCGGGTCGTCGTCCGCTACGGCTTCATGGACGAGATCGACATCCCGCAGGCCCTCCAGCGCTGCCCGTGCGGCATGAGCCTCGACATGATGGACACGACCTTCTTCTTCAGCCGCGAGAACATCATCCCGACCAAGGGCAAGGGCATGATGATCTGGCGCGAGCACCTGTTCGCCACGATGGCGCGCAACGCCGCCAACCCGATGGCGTTCTTCAAGATCCCGGCCAACCGTGTGGTCGAGATGGGGACCCAGCTTACCATCTGAGCGATCGGGCCATGGCCGCTCAATAGGCCCCGGCCCGCATGCGTCGCTCCCGCTCCAGCAGTTCCATGCCGCGGAAGGATTCCGCCCGGCGTTCCTTCAGCCGCGGCCGCAGCGCGAGCAGCAGTTCGGCGGTTGCCAGGGCGTCGGCCAGCGCGCTGTGCCGGGCGTAGTTGCCGATGGCGAAGTGCCTGGTCCAGTCGTCGAGGGCGCGGTAGCGGTTCGCCAGATCCGGATACAGCGCCGGCGCCAGGTAGGCGAGGTCGACCCAGCGCTGGCGGCAGCCGATGTCGAGGTGGCCGTCCAGCGCGCGGCCGATCATGGTCCGGTCGAAGGCGACGTGGTAGGCCACCAGCGGCGATTTGCCGAGGTATTCCAGGAAGGCGAGCATGGCCTCTGCGGGCGGCACGCCGGCGCGCTGCGCGCCGTGGCCGATGCCGTGGATGAGGACGTTTTCCTTGGTGCTGGGCTCGGCCTGCTGGAGCACGATGTCCAGGCTGTCGTCCAGCGCGATGCGGCCGCCGACCACGGCGATGGCGCCGATCGCGATCAGCCTGTCCTTGGCCAGATTGAGGCCGCTGGTCTCGACATCGACGACGACATAGCGGCTGCGCTCGAACGGCACCTTTGGATCGACCTCGGGCCGGCGCCGCCAGGCGTCGAGCCGCTGCTTCTGCGCCGGGGTCAGGTTCGGGCCGCGGCCGAACAGGCGGGTCAGCCAGTTCATGTCCGCAGCCGGTAGTCGAGGCCGAGCTTGGTCTGCAGCTTGCGCGCCTGGCGGAAGGCCTCCTTGAGGATGCGCCGGTCGAGATTGTTGAGCGTGTCGGGGTCGAGCCGGTTGGTCAGTTCGGCACCTTGCTCGCACTGGGCATGGTGCTGGCGCAGGCGCAGCATCTGGATGTAGAGGAAGGCCTCGATCCAGGCCTCGGCGTCCTCGCTGCGCAGCTGGTCGTTGGCGACCAGTTCACGCAGCCGGCCGACCGTGTTGGTCTGCACGCCGCCCGAGGCGAGGGCGTAGATGCGCGCCGCGTCGACGAAGGGGGTGAGGCCATTCAGCTTCAGGTCGAGGGTGTTGCCGTCCTGGGTGACGAAGTCGCGCACCAGGCCGAGCGGCGGTTCGTTGCGCAAGGCGTTGGCGGCCATCTGGTAGAGGAAGCGGGCGTTCTTGCGGGCTGCGTCGGCGAGCCATTCGCGCAGTTCGGCGGCGAGGTGTTCGGCGCCGAACAGCGGGCGGAAATCGAAGAAGATGGTGCTGTAGAGCAGGGCGGTGGGATCGCCGCGGTCGATCCAGTCGGCGAAGGTGGCCTGCCATTCGTCGAGCGCCAGGCACCATTTCGGGTTCGAGGCCATCACTTCGCCGCCGCAGAGCGGGAAGCCGCACTCGGCCAGG
The DNA here is from genome assembly GCA_036391875.1 of Parasulfuritortus sp. Taxonomy (GTDB): domain Bacteria; phylum Pseudomonadota; class Gammaproteobacteria; order Burkholderiales; family Thiobacillaceae; genus Parasulfuritortus. Next base: position 11,915 of record DASVZA010000001.1, on the reverse strand, counting down.
GCCCGGTTGATGCGCCCGGCGAAGGGCAGCAGGACGGCACGCACCTCGTCGGCGCTGCGGCCCTCCGGCACGGCGAAGACGAGGCCGTTGTCCTGGTCGGTGTTCAGGGTCTGCTCGACCCGGCCTTCCGAGCCGAGCGCCAGCCAGCAGAACTCGATGTCGCGCGCCGGGTCGGCGCGCAGCTCCAGTTCCAGGATGCGCCGGGTGAGCAGGTCGTTCAGGGTCGAGATGATCTGGGTCAGCTGCTCGGCGGCGACGCCCTGCGCCATCATGTTGTGGGCCAGCTGGCGGATGTCCTGGGCGGACTGCCTGAGCGTGTCGAGGTGCTCGGCGTTGCGGATCGTGCCGCTGATCTGGCGCAGGCCGACCCGCTGCAGCGAGAACAGATCCTTTTCCGAGACCAGGCCCCGCAGCCGGCCGTTCTCGGCCACCAGGATATGGCGGAAGCCGTGCTTCGCCATCATCAGCGCGGCTTCGTAGGCCAAGGCATGGGGCGGCATGGTGCAGGGGTCGGGCGTCATCGCCTCGGCCAGGGGCCGGGACAGGTCGAGGCCGGGCAGGGCGACGCGGGAGAGCACGTCGTGCAGGGTGAAGATGCCGGCCGGCCGGCGTTCGTCGTCGACCGCTACCATGGAGCCGATGCCGTTCCGGTGCATGATCGCCAGCACCTCGCGCAGCGGCGTATCGGGCGCGCAGGTGATCGGCTCGCGCCGGATGAGGCTGGCTAGGGTGCTCGACATCGACTGCTGGTCGGAGGACGACTTGGCGTACTGGGCCTGGATCACCTGCTTCGACTGCTCCAGCAGGTTGGCGATGCGTCGGGTGCAGAAGTCGAGGAAGGCGGGACTCATCCGGGTCAGGCTGCGGAAATCGTCGGCCGCCAGCTCGTAGCAGAAGGTGTCGCTGCCGGCGCGGTAGGTGCTGGTCACGGAACGCTTGGAGAGCAGGGCGCCGAGCGGGAAACACTCGCCTTCGTGCAATTCCAGCCAGGCCGTGTTCTCCTGCGCCCTGGCCACATCCTGCTCGCCCAGGATGACGCCCTGCTTGATGATGTAGAAGGTGTCCACCGGCGCCTCGGTCGGCGCCAGCACGACCTCGTCCTTGGCGTAGTAGCCGACCTTGAGCCGTTCGGTCATCCAGACCAGATGGTCGCGCTCCATCCGGTCGAAGGGGGCGTAGCGGGTGAGCTGGTCGAGGGTGGCGGCGAGCAGGGCGTAGGGCGTGGTCATAAGTGGAGCAGGCAGTCGAACCGGATTCCTAGCATAATCGTTTCATGCTATTAAGCGTCACTTACAGCATCCTGACGCCAAGACCCTGTTTCGACGGGCAAGCGGCGCGGGGCGTGTTCCGCACCGAGATAGGCTCCAAATGCGCATCCTCATCGTTGAAGACGACGAAGTCCTCGCCGACAGCCTGATCCGGGCCATGGCCGCGGCCGGCTACGCCGCCGACCACGTCGCGGACGGCGAGCGGGCGCTCGCCATGCTGCTCGACGGCTGTTACGACCTGGCCATCCTCGACCTCAACCTGCCTCGCCTGGACGGCCTCATGGTGCTGCGCCAGGTGCGGGCAGCCAGAAAGGCCATGCCGGTGATCATCCTGACCGCACGCGACACGGTGCATGACCGGGTGCTGGGCCTCGACCTCGGCGCCGACGACTACCTGACCAAGCCCTTCTCGCTCGCCGAGCTGGAGGCGCGGGTGCGCGCCCTGCTCAGGCGGGGCCAGGGCGGCGGCGGCACGACGCTGAATTGCGGCACGCTGGAATTCGACAGCGTCGGCCGCCGGGTGACGCTGGCCGGCGAGCCGGTCGAATTGTCGGCGCGCGAATTGGCCGTGCTCGAGACGCTGCTGTTCCGGCAGGGCAAGGTGGTCAGCAAGGAGCAACTGATCGAAAGCCTGTGCGCCTGGAGCGAGGAGGTCACGCCCAATGCCATCGAGGTCTACATGCACCGCCTGCGCAAGAAGCTGGAGTCGGGCGGCGTCCGGATCCGCACCGTGCGCGGCCTGGGCTATCTGATGGACAAGGCGTGAGCGAGGAGCGGCCGATGCCCCGCGTTACTTCGGGCGAACGGCAGGCTGCGTCGCCCCCGCTTGCGGCGACGGGCGCAAACGGTGCGCGGACGCGATATCAGAAACAGGCCCACGACGAGGACGACATCCTGTCGCTGCGCGACCAGTTGGTGAACTGGTTGTTCACCCCGCTTTACCTGTTGCTGCTGTTCTCCACCGTCACCGGCTACATCGCCGCGCTCAAGCTCTCCAACCAGCCCTACGACCTGGTCCTGGTCGAACGTGCCCGGTTGATCGCCAGCCGCTTCGACCAGCCCGCGACCGGGGAGGCGTCGGACGGTGCCGAGTTGATGCCGGACGATTTCGGCAACCTGCGCTACGCCTTGTTCGACGCCGGCGGGACCCGGCTGCTGGGCAATGCCGCATTGCCCCGGCCGCGCCCGAGTGACTGGTCGGCGAGCGGACCGCAGCTGCGGGACAGCATCCTGACCGGGCAGAAGGTCCGCCTGCTCAGCTTGCGCTTCCATACCCGGCACCGGATGCCCGGTGCCGACTACGTGTTGATGCTGGCCGAGCCGGTCGAGGAGCGCCTGCTGCTCGGCCGCAGCATCCTGGCCAACATCGTCATCCCGCAATTCATCTTCATCCTGATCGCCGGCGTCGCGGTCTGGATCGGCCTCAAGCGCGGCTTCGAGCCGCTGGAGCGTCTGCGCCGGGCGGTGGCGCGCCGCCGGGTCGACGACCTCAGCCCGCTCGACGAGGCCATGGCGCCGGCCGAAGTGCGGCCACTGATCGGGGAGGTGAACCTGCTCATTACCCGCATCAAGTCGATGATGGAACAGCAGAAGCGGTTCGTGGCCAACGCCGCGCACCAGCTGCGCACGCCTTTCGCCGGCTTGCGCGCCCAGGCCGAACTGGCCAAGCGCGAGCTGGACGTGCCGCCGGCGATCCACACGGCGCTGGAAGGCATCTGCGAAGCGGCCGGCCGCTGCAGCCGGCTGGTGACACAGTTGCTGACCCTGGCGCGCAACGAACCGGCGGCGCGCGAGGGCATCCCGATGCAGACCCTCGACCTGCGCCGCATCGCCCGCGAGGCGGCCGGGCAATGGGTGCCCGAGGCCATGGCCAAGGACATCGATCTCGGCTACGAGGGTGACAACCAGCAGCTGCCGGTGCTGGGCGACGAGCACGCCCTGCGCGACCTGATCGACAACCTGCTCGACAACGCCATCCGCTACACGCCGGCCGGCGGCCACGTCACCCTGCGCACCGGCTACGACCGCGGCGCCTGGCTGCGGGTCGAGGACGACGGCCCGGGCATCCCGCCGGCCGAACGCGGGCGGGTGTTCGACCGCTTCTACCGGGTATCCGGCTCGGGCCAGAGCGGCAGCGGCCTGGGGCTCGCCATCGTCCAGGAGGTGGTCGAGCAGCATCGGGCCGGCATCGCCATCGAGGACACGGCGAGCGGCGTCGGCACCGCCTTCGTGGTGCGCTTCCCGCACCATGCCGCCTGACCCCGACTTCGGCTATAGTCGCGCCCCTATGTCCGTCCGCACCCTGGAACTCCTCGCCCCCGCCAAGACCGCCGCCATCGGCCGGGAGGCCGTGCTGCACGGCGCCGACGCCGTCTACATCGGCGGCCCCTCGTTCGGCGCCCGGCACAACGCCGGCAATACGATCGCCGAGATCGCCGGCCTGGTCGAGTTCGCCCACCGCTACCGGGTACGCATCTACGCCACGCTCAACACCATCCTGCACGACGACGAGCTGGAGCCTGCCCGCCGGCTGGTGCGCGAACTGTACGACGCCGGGGTCGACGCCCTGATCGTGCAGGACATGGGCCTCCTGGAACTGGACCTGCCGCCGATCGACCTGCACGCCTCGACCCAGTGCGACATCCGGACTCCGGAAAAGGCCCGCTTCCTGGCCGATGTCGGCTTCTCCCAGATCGTCCTGGCCCGCGAACTCTCCATCGCGGAGATCGCCGCCGTGCATGCCGCCCTGCCGGACGAGGTGGTGGTCGAGCACTTCATCCACGGCGCCCTGTGCGTGGCCTTCTCCGGCCAGTGCTACATCAGCCACGCCCAGACCGGGCGCAGCGCCAACCGCGGCGACTGCTCGCAGGCCTGCCGCCTGCCCTACACCCTGGAGGACGGCCAGGGCCGGGTGGTCGCCTTCGAGAAGCACCTGCTGTCGGTCAAGGACAACAACCAGAGCGCGAACCTGCGCGCCCTGGTCGACGCCGGCGTGCGCAGCTTCAAGATCGAGGGCCGCTACAAGGAGGCGGCCTACGTCAAGAACATCACCGGCCACTATCGCCTGCTGCTCGACGAGATCCTGAGCGAACGGCCCGAACTGGCGCGTGCCGCCAGCGGCAGGACCCGGCTGCTGTTCGAGCCCGACCCGGACAAGACCTTCCACCGCGGCACCACCGACTACTTCGCCAACGGCCGCCAGGCCGACATCGGCGCCTTCGACAGCCCGGCCTTCGTCGGCCTGCCGCTCGGCACCGTGACCAAGCTCGGGCCGGATTGGTTCGAACTGGAGGCGGAGACCGACATGGCCAATGGCGATGGCCTGACCTACATGCACAAGCGCGCGGTGGTCGGCATCCAGGCCAACGTCGCCGAACGGCTGCGCGGCCGGCTCTGGCGGGTGACGCCCAACGAGCGCATGGCCGACCTGCCCGGCCTCAAGCCGGGCATCGCGATCAGCCGCAACCGCGACCATGCCTGGGACCTGGCGCTCAACCGGCCGTCGGCCGAAAGATCGATCGGGGTGAGCGCACGCTTCGCCGAGACGGCCGATGGTTTCTTGATGGCGTTGGAGGATGAGGATGGCGTCCGGGGCGAGGCCAGGGTCGAATTCGACAAGCAGCCGGCGAAAAATCCGGACCAGGCCGAGCCGGGCCTGCGCGAACAACTGGCCCGATTCGGCGGCACCGATTACGTCCTGGACGACCTCACTCTGGACTGGGGCGCGCCCTGGTTCGTGCCGGCTTCATTGGCCAACCGGCTGCGGCGCGAGGCGGTGGCGGCGCTCGATGCGGCCCGGGCGGCGGCCTATGTTCGTCTGCCGCGCCGGGCTGCGGCCGAGCCGCCGGCAGCCTATCCGGACGAAGCGCTGAGCTATCTCGCCAACGTCTACAACCAGGCGGCCCGCGCGTTCTACGCCCGGCATGGCGTGAAGGCGATCGAGGCGGCCTACGAGGCCCATGAGGTGGCCGGCGAGGTGTCGCTGATGATCACCAAGCACTGCCTGCGCTATTCGTTCAGCCTGTGCCCGAAGCAGGCCAAGGGCGTCACCGGCGTCCAGGGCCAGGTCCGGGCCGAGCCGATGGTGCTGGTCAACGGCAACGAGCGGCTGACCCTGACCTTCGACTGCCGGGCTTGCGAGATGCACGTCCGGGGCAAGATCAAGAAGCAGATATTGAAGAGCGCACCGCCCGGCGCGGCGCCGCTGACCTTCCACAAGCGCCGCCCGGCCTAGGGCGTGTTCAGCCGTTGGCCGCGTCGCAGTGGCAGAGCGACACGTCCTGAGGGTCCAAGGCGTGCCGCGCCACCAAGGCGAACAGGTCGTGTATCTCGTCCAGGCTGAACGCGGCGAGCAGCCGGTTGGCAACGTCCGGTTCGAGCGGCACCATGCTTTGCCGGCCGTCCGGCAGTTCCAGCCGGAAGCCGGCCAGGTGCCGGTGGCCTTCTTCCTCGGCTGCGTTGATCAACTCGGCCTGTTCTTCCTGCAATGCCTCGTAGAACGCTTCCAGTTCGTCCTCGATCGCCTCGTCCGGATCCTCCGGGATGGCGACCACGAAGCCCATGTTGTCGCTGCGCTGCGTGCAGGATAGGCCCAGCGTGCGGGCGCGTTCGGCGAAGCGGTCGCTGAAGGCGGCGTCGAAGAAGATGTATTCGATCATGGCGGCGGTGCGGAGTGGTTTCGGCCATTGAACCAGAAACCGCCTCGCAAAACAAAATGCCGCCGCGCTCCGGCTGTTGAGTTTGGCGGAAGGGTGGCGGCGGCTAAGCCGTGCCGCTGTCGATCGAGACGCAGACCGCGTCATGACGCCAGTATTCGTGGTCGCAGTCGAGTATCTCGCCGTTCTGGTCGTAGTTGATCCGCTTGATGAGCAGGACCGGGCTGGAGTCGGCCAGATTCAGCGACTCGGCGACCATGCCGCGGGCGGCGGTCGGGTAGATCTCGAACCGGGCCCGGCCATAGGTGTAGCCGTAGGTGTCCTTGTACAGGCCGGTCAGCGATTGCGACAGGTCGTGGTCCAGTATCCCCGGGAAGCGGCTGGCGATCAGGTAGTGCTCCACGTATTTGACCACCCGGCCGTCGACGCTGCGCACGCGCCGGATTTCGATCACCGGGCTGAGGGGCGGCAGGCTCAGGTCGCGGCACAACTCCGGCGTGGCCAGCGTCGACTTGGCCGACAGTACCCGCGTGCTGGCCTGACGGTGCTGCAGGGTCACCATCTCGTGGAAATGGGTGCGGTACTGCGGGTTGTAGAGCAGCCTGGGTGGCGACACGAACCAGCCGCGCCGGTCCTCGCAGTAGATCCGTCCCTCGGCTTCGAGCGCCAGCAAGGCGTCCTTCAGGGTGATCCGGGTGGTTTCGAACAGCACGCTCAAGTCCCGTTCGGAGGGCAGTTTGTCGCCCGGGCGGAACAGGCCCTGGTCGATCTGCTCTTCGAGCGCTTTGCGGATTCTGGCTATCTGGGAGCCGTATCGGTTAGGAGGCTGCATTGGACTAGTTCAATCGTCTTTTGTCTGTAATTATCCCTGCGGGCTTTGATGAAATATACACAATAAGCCTGTACATTGCGCAATAAAACTTAAAACCAGTCTAAGAATCGTGAAAACAATCCGTTTTTGACATGGGATTGTCATAAAGCAGGCCTATCATCGCCGACTCAATCTGACCTAGTCCAGAGTGACAAAACGATGAAAAAACAACTGTTTTGCGCCGCCGTCGCCGTCCTGGGCCTCGTTGCTGGCCCGCTCCATGCCCAGTCGCTGGACGCCCTGATCGCCGCCGCCCAAAAGGAAGGCGAGGTCGACAGCGTCGGCATGCCGGACAGCTGGGCGAACTGGAAGGACACCTGGAAACAGCTCGGCCAGAAATACGGCCTGAGGCACCAGGACACCGACATGAGTTCGGCCCAGGAGCTGGCCAAGTTCGCCGCCGAGAAAGGCAACGCGACCGCAGACATCGGCGACGTCGGCCATCCGTTCGGTCCCATCGCGGCCCAGATGGGTATCGCCCAACCCTACAAGCCGAGCACCTGGGACCAGATTCCGGCCTGGGCCAAGGATCCGAACGGCAACTGGGTGGTGGCCTATACCGGCACCATCGCTTTCATCGTCGACAAGCGGCTGGTGAAGGACGTGCCGCATGCCTGGTCCGACCTGCTCAAGGGCAAGTACAAGGTCACAGTCGGCAACGTCGGGGTCGCCTCGCAGGCCAACTACGGCGTGCTCGCCGCCGCCTATGCCATGGGCGGCAACGAGGCCAATCTCGGCCCGGCCCTGGCGTTCTTCGCCAAGCTGGCCGGCCAGAACCGCCTGCTGCTCAACGAACCGAACGTCGCCAACATCGAGAAGGGCGAAGTGGAGGTCGGCGTGGTCTGGGACTTCAACGGCCTCAACTACCGCGACAAGATCGACCGCAACCGGTTCACCGTCGTCATTCCCGCCGACGGCTCGGTGACCGCGGGCTACACGACGATCATCAACAAGTACGCCCGCCATCCCAATGCCGCCAAGCTGGCCCGCGAATACATCCTGAGCGACGCCGGCCAGATCAACCTGGCGCGCGGCTATGCCCGGCCCATCCGCGCCGCGGTCAAGCTGCCGCCGGACGTCCAGGCCAAGCTGATCCCGGCCGCCCAATACAAGTCGGCCCGGCCGATCGCCAACTTCGCCGCCTGGGAGAACTCCACCCGGCGCCTGCCGCGCGACTGGCAGGAACGCGTCATGATCGACATGCGGTAGGCGCGCCATGGGCAGCAAGGTCATCCTGGTCATCGTCGACGGTCTCGCCTGGGAAGTGGCGCGCACCGGCATGGGCTATCTGCTGGCCTTGCGCGAGTCCGGCAAGGCCAGCCTGCATCGCCTGGAGTGCGAGCTGCCGTCCCTGTCGCGGCCGCTCTACGAGTGCATCCTGACCGGCGCCGCGCCGGTCGAGAGCGGCATCGTCCACAACGGCGTCGACCGCCTGACCAACCAGACCGGCATCTTCCATCTGGCGGCCGCGGCCGGTCTGACCACCGCTGCGGCGGCCTATCACTGGGTCAGCGAACTGTACAACCGGACCCCGTTCGAGGCCGAGCGCGACCGCTACACCGACGATGCCGCGCTGCCCATCCAGCACGGCGTCTTCTATCACACCGACGACTACCCGGATGCCTACAGCCTGCTCGACGGCGAGCATCTGCGACGCCGGCACGATCCCGATTTCCTGCTGATCCACCCGATGGGCGTCGACGATGCCGGCCACCGCCACGGCCTCGACAGCATGCAATACCGCAATGCGGTCCGCCATGTCGACGCGCTGCTGTCCTCGTTCATGCCGGTCTGGCTGGCCGAGGGCTATCAGGTGCTGGTGACCGGCGATCACGGCATGTCGAACGACTTGCGCCACGGCGGCGCCCTGCCGGAAGAGCGCGAGGTGCCGCTGTTCCTGGCCGGCAGCCGGTTCCACGGCGGCGAAGAGGCCGCGCCGCGCCAGACCCAGCTCTGCGGCCTGATGGCCGACCTGCTGGCGGTGCCACACGACAAGCCGAGCTGTCCCGAGCTGCTGGTGCGATCATGACCGCCGCCAAGCTTGCCGTCGCCGCCCCGGTCGCCATCGAAGCACGGCCCGGCTTCAAGCGCTGGCCGGGCGTGCTGGCCCTGCTGCCTTTCTCCGCCATGCTGCTGGCCTTCTGCCTGGTGCCGGCGGCCTGGGTGCTGGTCAGCAGCAAGCCGGCCGACGGCGGCGCCTGGTACGGCAATTTCGCCGAGATCGTCGGCTCGCCGTTCTATCGCCAGTCCTTCGGCAACAGCCTGGAGCTCTCGCTCTGGTCCAGCCTGGCCGGCCTGCTGATCGCCATGGCCGGCGCCGCCTCGCTGCGCCGCGTGCCGGGCAGGCTGCGCGATGCCGTGGTCGCCTTCACCAACATGAGCAGCAACCTGAGCGGCGTGCCGCTCGCCTTCGCCTTCATCATCCTGCTCGGCACCAACGGCACGTTGACCTTGATCCTGCGCCACTGGGGCTGGATCGACGACCTGAACCTGTACTCCATCGACGGCCTGATCCTGATCTACGCCTACTTCCAGATCCCGCTCGGCGTGCTGCTGCTCTATCCGGCATTCGACGCACTCGACGACGACTGGCAGGCCGCCGCGGCGCAACTGGGCGCCGGGCCGTTCGCCTATTGGCGCCACATCGGCCTGCCGGTGCTGGCCCCGGCCGTGGCCGGCGCCTTCATCCTGCTGTTCGCCAACGCCATGGGCGCCTATGCCAGTGCCTTCGCCCTGACCACCGGCAACATCAACCTGATCACCATCCGCATAGCCAGCCTGGTGGCCGGCGACATCTTCCTCCAGCCCGATCTGGCGGCGGCATTGGCCGTGCTGCTCATGGCCCTGTTGGCGCTGGTCACGGCGGTGAACCACTGGCTGCTGAACGGGAGCCATCGTGTCCGCTGAGCGCTATCACCGCGGGGTCGTCCATCTGCTGGTCGTGCTTCTGGCGCTGCCGGTGCTGGGCACGCTGGTCTATTCCCTGTCCGAGCGCTGGGATGCGACCGTCCTGCCACACGGGCTGACCCTGCACTGGTACACCAGGCTGTGGCTGGACGAGCGCTTCCTGCTGGCGTTCTGGCATTCGCTGGTCGTCTGTTTCGGCACCCTGGTCCTGAGCACCCTGGTCATCGTGCCGGCCGTGTTCGCCATCCACTATTACTTTCCGCGCCTCGACCGCTGGATGAACATCCTGATCCTGCTGCCCTTCGCGGTGCCGCCGGTGGTGTCCTCGGTCGGCCTGCTCAGCCTCTACGCCGACGGCCCGCTGCCCCTGGTCGGCACGCCCTGGATCCTGCTCGGCTGCTATTTCACCATCGCCCTGCCGTTCATGTACCGCATGCTGTCCGACAGCCTGCGCGCCATCGACGTCCGGGAGCTGGTCGATGCCGCCCATCTGCTCGGCGCCTCGACTCCGCGCGCATTCTGGTCGGTGATCCTGCCCGGTCTGCGCAAGGGCCTGCTGGCTTCGCTGTTCATCTCGTTCTCCTTCCTGCTTGGTGAATTCGTGTTCGCCAACATGCTGGTCGGCAGCCGCTACGAGACGCTGCAGGTCTACCTCTACAACCTGCGCAACGGCAGCGGCCACTTCACCAGCGCCCTGGTGATGAGCTACTTCGCGGTCACCTTCGCGCTGACCTGGCTGGCGTTGCGCTTCGGCAAGCGGGAGGCGGCATGAGCTACGTCGAGGTCACCGGCTTCGCCAAGTCCTACGGCGCCCATGCGGTGTTCGAGGACATCTCGTTCGCACTGGCCAAGGGCGAGTTCGTCACCCTGCTCGGCCCGAGCGGCTGCGGCAAGTCGACTCTGCTGCGCTGCCTGGCCGGCCTCACGCCGCCCGATGCCGGCCGGATCCGCGTCAACGGCGAGGACATCACCGATGCCGCGCCGCAGAAGCGCGGCATCGGCATGGTGTTCCAGAGCTATGCCCTGTTCCCCAACATGACCGTGCGCCAGAACGTCGCCTTCGGCCTGAAGATGCAGAAGCTGGCCGCCGACGTCGTCGCCCGCAAGGTCGCCGAGGCGCTCGACCTGGTCGAGCTGGACGGCAAGGAACACGCCTATCCGGCCGCCCTGTCCGGCGGCCAGCGGCAGCGGGTCGCGCTGGCCCGCTCGCTGGTGGTCGAGCCGCGCATCCTGCTCCTCGACGAACCGCTCTCGGCACTCGACGCCCGCATCCGCAGGACCTTGCGCCAGCAGATCCGGGACATCCAGCGCCGGCTCGACCTCACCACCATCTTCGTCACCCATGACCAGGAAGAGGCACTCACCCTGTCCGACCGCATCTTCGTCATGGACCGCGGCCGCATCGTCCAGCAGGGCAGCGCCGAGACCGTCTACACCCGCCCGGCCAGCGAGGCCGTGGCCCGCTTCATGGGCCACTACAACCTGCTCGGTTCGGACGAGAGCCGGCGCCTGCTCGGCCGGGAGGTCCGCGGCCACCTGGCGATCCGGCCCGAGGCCATCCACCTGTTTGCCGCCGCCGATGCCGCGCCCGGCCTGATCCCGGCCACGGTCACCCACAGCCAGCTGCTCGGCAACGTGGTGCGCTACCGGGTCGAGGCGCAGGGCACGGCGCTGCACGTCGACCGGCTCAACCGGCGCGCCGCCGACCTGCTGCCGGTCGGCGCCGAAGTCGCGCTGCACATCGACCCCGAAGACCTGCAGGAGGTCGCGCCATGACGTCCTGCACCGGCCCGAGCCGCTGATCGTTACCAATCCAATCCCGAAGGAAGCTGAGATCCATGTTCATCTGGCATGAAGAAACCCGTAAGAAAGCGCGCATCGAGATCATCCCGATGATCGACGTGATGATGTTCCTGCTCGTCTTCTTCGTGCTGATCAGCATCAACGTGATCCCCGCGATGGGCATCAAGACGGCGCTGCCAAGGTCCGCGCAGGCCGAGCAGCAGCAACATCGCCGCAACGTGGTGGTGACACTCGGAAGCCGGGGCGAGCTGATGCTCGACGGTCGCACGCTCGCCGTGGCGCAGCTCCCCGACGCGCTGCGGGGACTGCGCGAGCCGGGCGAGCAGGTGTTCGTGATCATCAACGGCGACCAGGGCGTGGCACTGCAACGCGTGGTCGACGTGATGGACGCGGTGAAGTCGGCGGGCTTCG